>NZ_JAGGJY010000001.1 GCF_017873245.1 Clostridium tertium
TTCCTAGCATTAGCAGCATTAATATTTGGACAATGGAAACCACTTGGAATATTAGGAGCAACATTCTTCTTTGGATTTGCTTCAACAATAGCTAATGTATCTCAAGCGATACCATCGTTAGCAGCAATACCTGGTGTATTATTAAAGATTTTCCCATATGTGGTAACTTTAATAGCATTAGTTTTATTCTCTAAATCATCACAAGCACCAAAGGCATCTGGGGAACCATTTGACGCTGGTAAGAGATAATATATTAAAGGTAAAAAGTTAGTAACTTTTTACCTTTTTTCTTTTTTATAATATATGTAACAAATTAGGATAATTATAAATCTTACTATATTAATGAAATGAAAAAACAATTTTTTTATAGATAAGTAAAATGTTATTTTGATTATTTATTATATATTAAATCTACAAATCATATAATTTAATAAGAAAAAAAGAGTGGATATAGTTTTGAAAACAATTTATAAGGAGGAGAGATAGAGAAAAAAACAATTTTTTTATTTAGTTGGGAATTATATTATTATTTATAAGGAGGATGTCTTTTATGACAAATCAAGAGATTGCAAAGCAATTAATCGAATTAATTGGAGGAAAAGACAATATAAAATCAGTTAATAATTGTATGACACGTTGCAGATTAGAACTTGAAGATACTGAAATGGTGGATATAGCAAAAATTAAGAAATCTGAAGGGGCTTTAGGGGCAGTTATATCAAATGGACAAGTACAGGTCATATATGGACCAGGAAAGGCATCTAAGGTAGCGGAAGAAGTAAGGAAAATTGTTGGAATATCAATGTTAATTGGTGATGAGGCTGTGAAAGCTACAAAAGCTAATTTAAAGAGCAAAAATAATACACCTGTAAAAAATGCTTTAAGAAAATTAGGAAATATATTTATTCCTTTGATTCCTTTATTCGTGGCATGTGGACTTGTTCTAGCTGTGAATAATATATGCAATGTTCAATTTGGAGATTCATATAAGGCGACATCAGCAGGTCAAATTATAGGATTAATAGGAAACGGAGTGTTTTCAATATTATCTATACTAGTTGGAGTAAATGCAGCTAAAGAATTTGGTTCACAAATGCCAATGATGGGTGGAGTCTTAGGTGGAATACTATCATCCTCGGCTTTAGCTAATATAACTTTATTTGGAAAAGCTTTAACTCCAGGTAGAGGCGGAATTATTTCTGTTATATTAGTTGTATTATTATCTGTATTTATTGAAAAAGCTTGTAGAAAATTTGTTCCAGATGTATTAGATTTATTTATAACTCCTTTGATAACTTTGACATTATCTGTTTTAGCGGCACTATTTATTTTACAACCAGTAGGTGGATTTATTTCAGATGGAATTGGGTTCATAGTAGCTCAAACAATTTCTTCTGATAATACTATAGTTTCTGTTCTTTCAGGAGCAGTTTCAGGGGCATTATTCTTACCATTAGTTATGACAGGAATGCATCAAGCATTAACACCTATACATGCTGACTTAATAGCAAATGCAGGATATACAGTGCTATTACCTATACTTGCAACTGCTGGTATGGCACAGGTTGGTGCAACTATTGCTGTAGTGGTTAAAACTAAAAATCAAAGATTAAGGAAAACAGCTCATAATGGATTGATTCCAGGATTTCTAGGAATAGGAGAACCTTTAATTTATGGTGTTACTTTACCTTTAGGTAAGCCGTTTTTAGGAGCGTGCTTAGGCGCTGGAGTTGGAGGGGCTGTAATGGCATTTTTAAAAGTTGGTTCTGTAGCAATAGGGGTTTCAGGTTTACCTTTAGCGTTATTAATAGCAGATGGGAAAATGTTAGTATTCTTAATAGGAGTATTAGTTTCTTATGTTGCGGGATATTTCTTTACAGCATTATTAGGTTTTGATGATCCTATAGATGAATAAATAAGTTTAGTCTTAAACTCATTCTACATATATATAAGTAGAATGAGTTTTTTCTTGAAAATTATAACTAGTAATAGTAAAAAAATAGATTAATTAGTATAATGGATATATTAGCAATAAGCAAATTAAATAAGGGAGGAATTAAGATGAAAAAAGTCAAAATTGCTTTAATGGGGCTAGGCAATGTTGGACGTGGAGTTTGGATGATATTAAATTCAAACAAAGAAGAAATTATGAAAAGATCAGGCTATGAAGTAGATGTAGCAAAAATACTAGTTAGAGATTTGGAAAAAGATAGATATGTAGATGTACCTAAAGAACTTCTAACAACAGACTTTAATGAAATTATTAATGATGATTCAATTAAAATTGTAGTAGAAGTAATGGGAGGAATTGAACCAGCTAGAGAATATATACTAGAATCTATGAAAAGAAAAAAGCATATTGTTACTGCAAATAAAATGCTTTTAGCTACTGGTGGGGATGAACTTTTTGAAAAAGCTGATAGTGAAGGTGTTATGTTTAACTATGAAGCTAGTGTTGCAGGCGGAATTCCAATAATAAATGGGATAAATGAGAGTTTAACAGCTAATAAAGTAGAAAAGTTATATGGAGTAATAAATGGAACAACTAATTATATATTAACAAAGATGGAATTTGATAATTTAAGCTTTGATGAGGCTTTATATCAGGCTCAAGAAATGGGATATGCTGAAGCAGATCCAACTTCAGATATTGAAGGGTTTGATTCTCAATATAAATTAGCTATATTATCTTCTCTTGCTTTTGGAACTAAAATAAAAGTCGAAAATGTATATAGGGAAGGAATAACAAAGATTGAATCAATAGATATACAATACGCTAGAGAATTTAAAAAGGTAATAAAATTATTGGCTATAGTTAAAGAAAATGATGGAAGACTTGAACTAAGGGTGCATCCAACGATGATACCACAAAATCATCCATTAGCTAATGTTTATGATTCTTTTAATGCAGTTTTTATAAAAGGAAATGCTGTAGGAGATTTAATGTTTTATGGTAGAGGTGCTGGAGACTTACCAACAGGAAGTGCAGTGGTATCAGATATAGTGTCAATATTAAGAAGTAATATTGATATAGATAACCTAAATCCAGTAGTTAAAAATAATTTATGGGATAAAGAAATAGGTAGTATAAGAGATATAACAAGTAAATATTATATAAGACTAACAGTGGAAGATAGACCTGGTGTTCTTGGTGAAATTACTTCAGTCTTTGGTGGGATGAATGTCAGTTTACTTTCAGTTATACAAAAAGGAATAGATAATGATAAGGAAAATAAGGTAACTTTAGTTTTAGTTACACATTATACTAAGGAAGAAAATATTATTGAATCTATAGATAGTATATGCAAGTTAAATTCTGTGTATAAGATTAATAATTTAATAAGAATAGAAGAGTTTAATTAATAATTATAGAATTTAGGAGAGAAAATATATTAGCTAATATGTTTTATAATCTCCTTTATTTTTTTATTTATAAATAGTTAATAATTACTTTTACATAATAAGTTGTATAGAGATAATTTAAGGATTATAATAGTAGAAAATAATAAAATAAGAGGTAAACATATGAGTAAGATAAAATCAATTAATAATGAGCAAGCTCAAAATTTAATTAAAGATAACAAAGAATTATTAATATTAGATGTAAGAAGGCCGAATGAGGTTAAAGAGTCAAAAATAACAAACTCTATAAATATACCTTTAGATGAATTAGAGTGGGAACTAGAGGAGATAGAAGAATATAAAGAAAAGGCTATTTTAGTTTATTGCAAGGTAGGGATGAGAAGTAGCGTTGCTTGTTCTATATTAGAAGAAGAAGGATTTAGTAATTTATATAATTTAAGAGGTGGAATTTTAGATTATACAGGTGAATTAGAGTAGTATAATAGCATTAATAATGATAGCATACATATTATCATAAAAAAATAATAAGAAATTTTCATTTAAATTAAATACTTATATAAAAATGAATACTTATATGGTATAATATATAATGTAATTGTTAATAATTAATAATGTAAAAGCATTGACACAATAAAAAAAGAATGATAAAATGATAACATATTTAAGAAGAAACTGCCGTTTCTCACCTTACGGCTATGCTTAGTAGGGTAATATAGTTTTGTAATAATTGCTAGTTATTTTAACTAGTTTTTTATAAGTACTAGAGGGCGGCAAAATATGTCCTCTATTTTTGTTGTGTTTATATTTAAAATTTTGGAGGTGACCTGGTATAAGTAAGGATTTTACTTGTAATGAAAATATAAGAGTTAAGGAAGTTAGAGTGATTGATTCAGAAGGGAATCAATTAGGTGTACTTCAAACAAAAGAAGCTCAAAGAATTGCTGATGAGAAAGAATTAGATTTAGTTATGATTTCTCCAAATGCTAATCCACCAGTATGTAGAATAATGGATTTAGGTAAGTATATTTATGAGCAATCAAAGAAAGAAAAAGAAGCTAAGAAAAAGCAAAAGATAACTACTCTTAAAGAAATAAGATGTAGTCTTACTATTGAAGAAAATGATATTGCAATAAAAGCTAAAAATGCTAAAAAGTTTTTATTAGACGGGGATAAAGTTAAAATCACTGTTAGATTTAAAGGAAGAGAAGCACAATTAGGCCATATTGGACAAAAAATATTAGATAACTTTGTTTCTAAATTAGAAGACGTTTGTGTTGTTGAAAAGCCTGCTAAGCATGAAGGTAGAAATATGACAATGGTTTTAGGCCCTAAAAAAGCGTAACTTGAGAGGAGATAAGTATCATGCCAAAAATGAAAACCCACAGAGGTGCAGCAAAGAGATTTAAGAAAACTGGAACTGGGAAATTAAAAAGAGCTAAGGCTTTTAAGAGTCATATATTAACAAAGAAAAGTTCTAAGAGAAAGAGAAACTTAAGAAAAACTTCTTATGTTTCAACTACTCAAGAAAAAGCAATGAAGAAATTATTACCATACCTATAATATAGAGGTTTTTAGGAGGATTAAACATGGCTAGAGTTAAAAGAGCGGTAAATGCTCGTAAGAATCATAAAAAAGTATTAAAGCTTGCAAAAGGTTACTATGGTGGAAAAAGCAGATTATTCAAAACTGCTAATGAATCAGTAATAAGAGCTTTAAGAAATGCTTATGTTGGAAGAAGATTAAAGAAAAGAGATTTTAGAAGACTTTGGATAGCAAGAATTAATGCTGCTTCAAGAATGAATGGACTTTCATATTCAAGATTCATGAACGGACTTAAATTAGCTGGAATTGATATGAACAGAAAGATGTTATCAGAAATAGCTATAAACGATCCAAAAGCATTTGCAGATTTAGTAGAATTAGCAAAAAGCTCAATTAAGTAGTTTATACTATTAAAAAACACCTTAAAATGAAAATTTTAAGGTGTTTTTTTATTATAGTGTAGATCTTTATTAATTTAAATAAATCAAAATAGAAAAATTAGTAATTATATAAAAGTAAATTTGCATTATAAAATTAAATGAGAAAGTATAATTAACAAAAATTGAAGATTAGTTATATAATAATTATAAGATTTACAAAGTTTTTAAAAAGAGGGGATCAAAATGAAAATGGGGTTGGTATTGTCTGGAGGAGGAGGAAAAGGAGCATATGAACTTGGAGTTTGGAAGGCGTTAAAGGAACTTAAAATTGATAAGTACATAGAAGTATTTTCTGGTACATCAATTGGAGCTTTTAATGCAGTATTGTTTGCGCAAAATAATATGAAAGATGCAGAAGCACTATGGGAGGAAGTAACTATAGATAAGCTTATTCCTATTAGTAAATTTGAATTATTTAAAAAAGGGATCGGGCTTATACTTGGTGGAAAAAATCTAAATATAGCAAAAAAGTATATGAGTCAAAAGATAGAAGAAGGTGCAGTTTCAAAAGATGGAGCTAAAGAAATAGTGAATAAGTATTTAGATATAAGCTTAATTAAAAAGAACAGCAAGATTTGTTACGCAGCCTGTACTGAATTAGCAGATTTTAAAGTTAAATATTTTAAAATAAATGATTTTAATGATGAAATAGGAAAAGAAATTGTGATAGCATCAGCATCGTTACCTCTAATATATGAGCCAAGTGAGTTGTTTGGATGTAAATATATAGATGGAGGTATAAGTGATAATACGCCTATACAGCCCGTATATGGGGAAGGATGTGATATTATAATTGTTGTGTTATTGTCAAGGGAAGCAAGAATTGATAGATCATTATATCCAAATGCAAAAATTATAGAAATATATCCAAGAAATTTAAATGAAAGTGTTATAAATGGAACTTTAAATTTAGATGAAGCAGCAAAAAGAAATAGAATAAAAGAAGGATATGAAAATACGATTGCACTTTTGGAGCCTATAATGGAAATGGCGGAGTTTAAGAGTAAAATAGAAGAGGAGAAAAATTTTCCAAAGCTATTTAAACTATATAGTTTTCTAAAAAGCCTATGTAAATCTAATTAAGATGATAATATTAATATAAGTGATAACTAAAAAAACTGAGATTATAACTCTCAGTTTTTTAGTACATTAAATTTGGATATTTACTATGGTATTCATAGGCTAGTCCTTCATATACAAATTCTTTATGGTTTATATCTAATAAATCACTTGGTTTTGTAAGACCAGGAATTTTATCAGAGTCATAAATATTACTTTTAATTAGAAGATGTGATATGAATTCAGAACAAAAATAATGATGATCTCTTTTAATAGGTTTTTGAAGAGCAACACCTATTAATCCTAATAAACTATATTTATATTTTTTTTGTTCTTTTAAGAAGCTCTCTAATTCTTTTTTTAATAGATTATATTGGTCATTATCTACACTAATTTTATAAATAACACATCTACTATTTTGAAATCTTTTATAAACACCATCCTGTAAGTTTTCTTCAACTAAGCCTCCTATAAAAGGAATTAGAGGAAAAACCCTTCCAAATGAATACATTTTTTTAAATGAATTATCAAAGCTCAAGGAAACATGTACATATGGATCTTTTGTATAAAAATTAATACATCTAGCAAGTAGTGTTCCAGTATTTGAAAACACTAAATAAATATCTTTATTTTTCATTTTGTAAAATCATCCCCCGAATAAATAAATATAAAATAATAAGTAAAATAAAAACATAAAATAAATACATTAAATAAATTATATAGTATAAAACTTAATTTATCCTTAAGAAAACCTAAAAATATATAAATTTTATTAAAATTATTAATAAATAATAAACTTAAAATTAAAAAAATGTTAATAAAATTGAAAGATAGCAATTATGATACAATAAATATAAATAATTTCTAGTAAAATAATATAAACTAGAAATATATTTAAGGATAAGTTATTATAATTTACAAATGGGATTTTTACAATAGGTATTTAATACGAGAGGTGATTATTTGAAAAAGAATGCAATGCAAAGAGAGTTTAAGAAGCTAAAATCACAAATTAATCAAATAGAGGAAATAGCACATAACTCAAAAGTAGGTGCTTTAATTGAACAAGAATCTTCTTTAAGAAAAAAGATAAGACAGCTTAAGGATATGGAAAATGAAGGCTTGAAGGATTTTTCAAGTATAAATGAAAGATATGAGGAACTTTTAGAGTATATATCTAAAAGATTATTAGATGATTACAATAAAAAGAATAATACAGATTTTGACTTTTATCAAGTAATAAGAGGGAATTATAATAGCTTCATAAATTCAGGATTCATGTCGGTATTAACAAGGCAGCATATTCCTAAGTTAATTTCTAAGGAATTTGAAGAAAACTTTCCAGATAACCCTAAAGATGAATATAGATTAGCAAGAAATATTAATAGAAAGATATATATACATTTAGGTGAAACAAATACTGGGAAAACTTATACAGCAATGGAAAGATTAAAAGTAGCAAAAAATGGAGTTTATTTATCTCCTCTTAGAATTCTTGCATTAGAGAACTATGAAAAATTAAATAATAGTGGAGTTATATGCAATTTGCTAACTGGAGAGGAAGAAATATTAAAAGAAGGGGCTACGCATACATCTTGTACAATAGAAAAGGCAGATTTAAAAAAAGAATATGATATAGCCATAATAGATGAAATTCAAATGATAGATGATTCACAAAGAGGGGCTGCTTGGACAAGAGCTTTGCTTGGACTTAGATGTAATGAAATTCATATTTGTGGTGCATTAAATGCAAAAAGAGTAGTAGAAAAGATAATAGAAGATTGTAATGATGGTTATGAATTTAAAGAATATAAGAGGAGTATTCCATTAGAAGTCCAAGAAAGTAATTTTAATTATAACTATGCAGAAGAAGGAGATGCAATAGTAGTATTTTCTAAGAAGAAAGTATTACAAATAGCAGAGCAGTATTCTGATATGGGAATAAAAGCTAGTATAATCTATGGAGATTTACCTCCAGAAGTAAGAAGAAAACAATATGATATGTTTATTAATAAAGAAAATAAAGTTCTTATAACAACAGATGCTATAGGAATGGGCGTGAATTTACCTATAAAAAGAATAGTATTCTTAGATATACAAAAATTTGATGGTGAGGAAATTAGATATCTTACTTCACAAGAAGTAAAGCAAGTTGCTGGTAGAGCAGGAAGAAAAGGAATTTATGAAGTTGGTTATGTTGCTACTGTAAGAGATAATCAAAAGTTTATAAAAGAAAAGCTTGAAGAGAAAGATAAAATAATAAAGGCAGCAGTTTTAGGTCCATCAGATGCTATTTTAAATATTAAAAATCTGCCATTAAATGAAAAATTGGCTTTATGGGCAACAAGGGAAGACTCAATAGATTATTATAGAAAAATGGATATAAATGAATATTTAATTATATTAGATAGTATTAAAAAATATAAATTAAAAGAAGAAATACAATGGGAGTTATTAAAAATACCATTTGATATATCAAAAGATGAGCTTATGAATACATTCTTAGATTATGTTGAGGAATTATTTGTACTGAAGAATAAAGTAATAAGTAGACCTCAATGTTTTAAGGGAAACTTAGATGAACTCGAATGCTATTATCAAAGGATAAATATGTATTATTCATTTTGTAAAGTGTTTAATTTGGAATTTGATTTTAAATGGATTCATGATGAAAGACTTAAGGTAAGTGAAGATATTAATGAAATATTGATAAGAATTTAAGAGAAAAGAAGATAGTTGAATTTTAATTTTTCATCTATCTTCTTTTCATTTTTAAAATTAGGTTACTATCTTATTTCTCTTTAATAATAAATATGAAGATAATAAAAGACAAATCAATTCTGAAATTAAAGTAGCAATCCATATTCCAGTATCACCAAAATAGAATGATAACGAAAATAAAGCTAAAGAAATAAAAATAAGTCCTCTAGATATAGATATTATAGTTGCTTTAAAAGCTTCTTCTATAGAAGCAAAATATCCAGAAACTAATACATTAAATCCAAGAACTAAAAAAGAACTAGAAAATAAACGAAAGGCTGAAATTGAATATGTAAATAAAGGTGATGAGGAATCTTTTATAAATATATAAACAATTTCTTTAGCAAAAACTATACAAATTATAAATATTGCAATTGATGATATAGAAACAGCTTTTAGGCCCATTTTTATTAACTTTTTTATTGTTTTAAATTCTTCTTTTCCATAATAATAACTACATAATGGTTGCATTCCTTGAGTTATTGCTATCATAGTCATTATTACTAAAGTACTTACATAACAAATTATGCTATATGTAACGATACCACTTTCTCCTATATATCTCAATATAGTTTGATTAAAAAGAAGTATAACAATTCCAGAAGTAAGCTCTGTTATTGCATCTGGAAATCCAATAGATAATATTCTTTTTAAATATTTTACTTTGAACTCAAATTTAGTTAAAGTGAGTTTAGATTTTTTACTCATAAAATGTGATAAAAAGAATATAAAAGATACTCCTTGAGAAATAATAGTTGCATAAGAAGCACCCTTAATCCCGAAATCTAAGACAATAACAAATAGAAAATCTAGAATTATATTAGTAAGGGCAGAAATAATCATACCTACTATTGCAAGATAAGGATATCCATCAGCTTTTGTTAATACTTCTAAGCAATAGGAAATGATGAAAAATCCATTAAAACTTATAATTATTTTTAAATAATCTTTTACTAGATCAAAAGTATTTTCAGTAGCTCCAAGAAATAATGATATTCTATCTATATTTAATAAGCATAATAAAGTTATTAGTAGTGATATAGTTAACATACAAAATAAATTAAATGAAAAAATTTCATTAGCTTTTTTTATGTTATTTTTTCCAATATAAATAGAAATTATAGTAGAAGCTCCAGTTGAAAATAACATAGATATTGCAAATATAAAGTTTACAAAAGGCATTGCTATATTTACTGCTGCAAGAGCAGTTTCTCCAACACCTCTACTAACAAAAATACCATCTATCATTGTATATAATGAAAATATCCACATTGCGGTAACTGAGGGGACTAAATATTTAAAAAATTGTTTTTTTAAAGATAGATTGCTATCCATTCGACTCTCCTTTGTTGTCTAATTGTGATATAATATATAAACTAACATAAAGATTATATCTTTAATTAAATAATATTACAAATTACTAGTATTTAATTAGAATTAGTCTTAGAATAACTTAGATAGGTAAAATAAAAGTTTTAGCTTTGAAAGGAAGATACAAATGGAATATAAATTTAAATTTGATGAAAAAGAATATATCTTAGGAGAAGATAATTTAGAATACTTTGCTAATGATGAAAATGAGGAATTAGAAGGTATTGATGGTGAAAAAATATTAGAATTACTTTCAAATAGTGATGAAGTAGAGTTTCAAAATGCATATTATGAAAGTTGTTGTAGTAATTGCAAAGCTGGAAAGGAAGAAAAAAAGAAGGTTTTTGACTTTTTAGAGTTCTATTTTTATGCGTATGGAAAAAATAATAAATTTATTACAAGTAGTATCGATAATGAATACGACAAAAAATCTTTCACTAGATTAAATAGAGAAAGAATAGTTGATAAAAGTTACTTAGTTACAGTTATAGTTTGTAAAAATTGTGGAACATATTCTATAGAAATAGAAGAATTTGAACTTTAATATATAAAGTATAATATTTGATGTATTAAATTTTATTTAGGGTATAAAATACTTTTGAAAGGATGTGTTTTATATGACAAAGAATGAAAAAGATATAAATCCTTTGCAAAAAGGTACAAGAAGACAAAAGTTACATAAAAATCAAGATAATGTAGGTAATGATGAGAGTAGAGCTGAATATACAGATTTCAATGGTAAGCCAATAAAATAGTTCGGTTTTAAGATAGGTAAGATTAATTTTACCTATCTTTTTGTTTTATAGGAATTATAAAAATTTATTATGTAGATAACTTTCTATAATTTCTTTACTCCAGTTATTAAGTGTATATATAAGTTTATACTGATATTATGTAAGCTGCGTATTAATAAATTATAAAATACTTAAAATTGGAAGTTTAATGGTAATAAGATGTGGTAAATATGATAATATATAGTTGAATGATACTAGGTTATTAGTTAGAGGTAAAAAGTATAATTAAAAGTATTTTTATAAGATGATGTTTAATTAAAAATGATTGAAGGGAGAAAATTATGATTAAGAAAATGGATTTAATAATAGGAATATTAATAGTTATATATTCTATAAGTATAAATTTAATCTTTGGGAAGATCAGTTTTAGTGAAGTATTTTTAGGAATTGGAATTACTTTAATTATTTATCACTTCATAAAAGAAAAAATGAAAGAATTTATTAATAATAAAAAAAGTATTGAAGGAATGTTTAATGTTATAAAGTGTTTTATAGCAATAATATTATTGATTTTTATAATAGTAGAAAGTGCAATAATTATATTCCCTAAAAATAATAAAAATTATTCAGATTACGTTATAGTTCTTGGAGCTGGGGTTAAAGGAGAAAAGCCTAGCCTTACATTGATGCAAAGATTAGATAAAACTATTGAGTATGTTAATAATCAAGAAAAAGAATCTAAAATAATAGTTTCTGGGGGACAAGGGAGAGGCGAAGATATATCAGAAGCACAGGCAATGAAAAAATACTTGGTGGATAATGGTATAAAAGAAGAATTGATAATAATGGAAAATAAGTCTACAAGTACAAATGAAAATTTAATATTTTCAAAAGCAATATTAGAAAGTTATACAAAAAGTGATATAGGAGATATAAATATAAAGATAATAACATCAGATTTTCATGCATTTAGAAGTAACATGATAGCCAAACAGCTAGGATATAGGAATATAACCTTCTATACAAATAGTACCCTTCCAGCTTTAATTCCTGTTATGTATTCTAGGGAATTTTTAGCTGTAATAAAGTCATACTTGATAGATATAAAAAAATAAATTTTGTAAAAATTTCTAGAGGTAAATTTCAGTTTTTGTAGAATAGTAGAGGTAGAATATTAATAAGATTCTTTGATTAATTTTTATATCACCTTTAATCAAATATTAATAAAACATAAAGAGTTAGGCTTAAGGGGGAAATGTTAATGGCTAAAGTTGTAGAATGCTCAATAATAATTAAAGATGATTTTAACAATGTATTTATTGTTCAAAGAAAGACTAAAAAAAATGAACCAAAACTTTGGTATAGTGTTGGTAAAAAAGTAAGAGGAAAAGAATCAGAAGAAAAATGTATTTCACGAGCTGTAAAAGAAGATTTGAAATCTATAATATTTAACTTAGAAAGAATAGGTGAAGTGTTAAATAAAGAACGCGATGAAATATGTGCTGTTTATAAAGGAGAGCTTAAAGAAAGAGTAACATATGGAAATGATATATTTGATGGAAAATGGTTAAGTGCAAAGGAAATTGATGAATGTGATTTAGCACAAGGAGAAAAAGAAAAAATTTTAATGTATATTAATAGATAGAATTATTAGAGAAGTGAGCTATGTTAATTAACATAGCTCTTTATTTTAATATAAAGAAAATTATAACTTTTGTATTACATAAAAATTAGAGCTATTGACATCATAAAGTTAAATAATTATCATATAAATAGAAAGGTGAGAATTAATTCATTTGTTTAGAGAAAATCTTTATTCATATGTTTAAATATTCATTTAAAATAATTAGTTATTATCTAACAAAAAAGAGAAATCTGATTTGAAAGAGAATAGTAAATAATATATTAATAATAAAAATTATAAAATTAAGTTATAAGCTTAGTTAATTTTGTAATGCTTTTAATTACTGTAATTTTTATTATTAATATAAGAAGCCTATTTTCTTTGTATTTAAGAAAATAGGCTCTTTTTAATATTTAAGAAAATTTAAATTATGATTATATAATGTTTAAGTATCTCAATCTTAAAGAAAGTATAGTAATTGATAATGTAAAGATCTATGTGGAAAATAAATTAATGTCAATTTGGGATGATAATTTTACAGAATAATAAAAAAAATAGGGGATAAGATATGAAGATTGGTGTAATAAGTGCAATTTTAGAAGAGCCAAGTAAGTGTAATTCTGAATTTAATGAGGTTGTTGCAAGTTTCAGAGGGAACATTAGGGGAAGGATGGGAATACCATTAGAAGATGGCATATCAATTATATCTATAGTTGTTACAGGTGATTTAAACGAAATTAATAGCTTAACAGGAAAGTTAGGCAATATTGAAGGAGTAACAGTAAAAACAGCAATTAGTAAAAAAGAGATGTAATAAGGAAAATAATTTATAAGTACATAGCTAAACATAAAATTATTGCAAAGAGTGTTATAAATATCATTTGGAGGATTGTATATGCAAGTTAAAAGTATTATAGACAAGCTTTATGAGTCTAACAATGCTAGTGGAGAGGAGTTATTATTTTTATTAGATAACTTAAATGAAGATGATAAGATTTATCTAGTTCAAAAAGCACATGAAACTAGAATGAAAACTTATGGAGATAAAGTTTATATGAGGGGACTTATTGAATTTACAAACTTTTGTAAAAAAGATTGTATATATTGCGGCATAAGAAGAAGTAATAAAGATGCTGATAGATATAGACTTACAATGGAAGATATTATGGAATGCGTGGACATTGGAGATAGGCTTGGATATAAGACTTATGTACTTCAAGGTGGAGAAGATGATTATTTTACCGATGAAAGAATGGTAGAAATAATAAAAATGATAAAAAGTAAATATCCAAACAATGCTATAACATTGTCTTTAGGTGAAAGAAGTTATGATTCATATAAAAAAATGTATGAAGCAGGAGCAGATAGGTATTTATTAAGGCATGAAACAGCTACTAAAGAGCTATATGAAAAACTTCATCCAGGAGCTAGCTTTGAAGAAAGAAGGCAATGTTTAAGAAATTTAAAGGAAATAGGATATCAAATAGGGGCAGGTTTTATGGTTGAGCTTCCAAAACAAACAAATAAGGATTTAGTTAATGATTTATTATTTGTTAAGGAGCTAGAACCACATATGTGTGGAATTGGGCCATTTATACCGCATAAAGATACCCCACTAAAGAATGAAAAGGCAGGAACTGTTGAGAAAACTACTACAATGTTAGCTTTAATAAGATTATTACTACCAAATGTATTATTACCTTCTACTACAGCTCTTGGAAGTATTGATCCTACAGGAAGAGAAAAGGGAATTAAAGCAGGAGGAAATGTAGTTATGCCAAATCTCTCGCCAACAAGTGTCAGAGAAAAGTATTCACTTTATGATGGAAAAATATGTACTGGAGATGAGGCGGCAGAATGTAGAAATTGTATAGAGGGGAGGATAAATAAAGCTGGATTTAAGGTTGAGGTAACAAGAGGAGATAATATGGCATGGAGAAAAGAAAATGCTCATAAATTCACTGAGGTTATTGATAAGAGAATCCAATCAGAAAATATACAAATAATTAAATTGAATAAATAATTTATAGATTATAGGGGTGTTTTATATGTTTATTGATCATGAGTATATTGAAAGAATTTTAGAAGAAGCCAAAGGAGCCACAAGTAAGGATATAAAGGCTGTTTTAGAAAAGGCTAAAAAAAGAGATGGATTATCTTATGAAGATATAGCAGTTCTTCTTCAAGTAGAAGATAAGGAAGATTTAAAAGAAATATACAAATTAGCAGGGGAAATTAAAGATTCAATTTATGGTAAAAGAGTAGTAATTTTTGCGCCATTATATGTTAGTGATTATTGCGTAAATAATTGCGTTTATTGTGGATATAAAAGAAGCAATAGCTTTGGAAGAAGAAAGCTAAGTATGACAGAAGTAGCTGAAGAAGTTAGAATACTAGAAAAAATGGGACATAAGAGACTTGCATTAGAGCTTGGAGAAGATCCAGTTAATGCTCCAATAGATTATGTATTAGAATGTTTAGATACTATTTATAAAACTCAAAATGATAATGGAGAAATAAGAAGAGTTAATGTTAATATTGCTGCAACAACTGTAGAAGAATATAAAAGATTAAAAGAAGCTAAAATAGGTACTTATATATTATTCCAAGAAACATACTATAAACCAAGCTATGATAAAATGCATCCAAAGTCATTAAAGGGAGATTATAATTATCATTTAACTGCATTTGATAGAGCTATGGAAGCTGGAATAGATGATGTTGGTGCTGGAGTTTTATTTGGACTTTCTGATCCTAAGTTTGAAGTAATAGGGCTTATGATGCATAATAGACACTTAGAAGAAAAATATGGAGTTGGATTCCATACAATTTCAATGCCAAGGTTAAAACCAGCTTCAGGAGTAACTCTACAAGAATTCCCTAATTTAGTTGATGACGAAATGTTTAAAAAGTTAGTTGCAATTATAAGAATAGCAGTACCATTTACAGGTATTATAATGTCAACAAGAGAAACAGCAGAAATGAGAAGAGAGTTATTAAGATATGGTGTTTCTCAAATCAGTGCAGGTTCAAGTACTGGAGTTGGAGGATATAAGGAAAGAGAAGAAGGAAAAGAAGCTCTTCAATTTAAAACATCAGATGATAGAACTCCATTAGAAGTAATAAAATCAGTTTTAGATGATGGATATATACCAAGCTATTGTACAGCATGTTATAGAAGAGGAAGAACTGGAGAAAGATTTATGAAGCTTGCAAAGAGTGGTGAAATTCAAAATGTATGTGAACCTAATGCAATGACTACTCTTTTAGAATTTGCAATAGATTATGGTGATAAGGAAATATTAAAAAAGGCAGAAACTGTTATAAAGACTGAAAGAGAAAGAATAAAGAGAGATGATATTAAAGAGCTTTTAGATAAAAACTTAGAGAGACTTAGAGCTGGAGAAAGAGATTTATATCTATAGGAGGATAACTGTATGAATTCAACACCAAATGCTAATAGAAAGCATATAGCTGTTTTTGGAAAGACTAATGCAGGAAAGTCATCTTTAATAAATAGATTTTTAGGACAAGAAGTTTCACTTGTATCTGAAAAAGAAGGAACAACTACAGATCCAGTTCAAAAAGCAATGGAGCTTATACCCGTTGGACCAGTTTTAATTATAGATACAGCTGGTTTTGGTGATAAAAGTGAGCTTGGAGAAGTAAGGGTTAAAAGAACTTTAGATATACTTAAAAGAACAGATGTTGCAATTTATCTTTTGGATATAAATGACATTGATTTAGAAGAATTTAAAGAAGCTAAAAGGAATTTTAAAAAATATAATATACCTTATATAGTTGTTATAAATAAATCTGATAGTGTTAATGAAAATATTTTAGAAGAATTACAAATTAAATTTAAGGATTCAATATTTCTATCTTCAAATACAGGGGAGGGAATTGAATTATTAAAAGAAAAGCTTATAGAAATTTTAAAAGAAGAAGAGGAAGAACTACCAATAGTAGGAGATTTACTTCCTTATAATAGTAAGGTTATATTGGTTGTACCAATAGATTCAGAAGCACCTAAAGGAAGAATAATTTTACCTCAAGTACAATGTATAAGAGATTGCTTAGATCATGGAATTAAGAGCTACGTTGTTAGAGATACAGAGATTGAAAGTGCACTTGAAGAATTAAAAGATGTAGATTTAGTAATAACAGATTCTCAAGCATTTAAAGAGGTAGATAGAATTGTTCCTAAAAATATAAAGCTTACAAGTTTTTCAATGTTATTTGCAAGACAAAAGGGAGACTTTGAAGAGTTTATAAAAGGAGCCTTAAAGATTAAAGATTTAAATAAAGACTCAAGAGTTTTAATTGCAGAAAGTTGCACTCACAATGTTTCACATGAGGATATTGGGAGAGTTAAGATTCCTAAACTTTTAAATAAATATGTTGGGGCTGATTTAACATATGATCATAGTATTTTCCATGACTTTCCTGAAGATATAGATAAATATGATTTGATTATTCATTGTGGAGCATGTATGATAAATAGAAAAACTGTGATTAATAGAGTAAAGCAATGTAAAGAAAAAAATGTTCCAATAACTAATTATGGTATTGTATTAGCATATTTAAATGGTATATTGGAAAGAAGTTTATCTTTATTTAATACTAAAAAAGGTGATATAATTTAAAAGTTAAAATTAACAAAGGAAAAAGGGGATATGATCATGAAAGAGTTAGTTATAGAAGCAAATAGATGTTATATGTGTAAAAATCCAAGATGCCAAGTAAATTGTCCAATAGATACACCTGTACCGGAAATAATAGGACTATTTAAAGAGGGACAAATAGCAAAAGCAGGAGAAATACTATTTAAGAATAACCCCTTATCTTTAGTATGTTCTATAGTTTGTCCTCATGAGGATCAATGTAAGGGGAACTGTATCAGGGGAATTAAGGATGAACCAGTAAGTTTTTGTGATATTGAAAGACACATATCAAAATACTATTTAGAGAATATAAGACTTGAAAAAGAAAATGATTTAGATGAAAGAGTAGCAATAGTTGGAGGCGGACCTGCTGGTATAACAATTGCATTTATATTAGCACAAAAGGGATATAAAGTAACTATATTTGACTCACATGATAAAATTGGTGGAGTATTAAGATATGGTATTCCAGAATTTAGATTGCCAAAGAGTATTATAGATCATTATGAAGAGAGATTAATTGAACTAGGGGTTAAAATAAGACCAAATACATTAGTTGGACCTGTATTAACTTTAGACAAGCTTTTTTATGATGGATATAAAGCTATATTTATAGGTACCGGAGTATGGAATCCTAAAACTTTAGATATAAAGGGTGAAAGTTTAGGTAATGTTCATTATGCAATTGACTATTTAAAATCACCTAATGTTTATAATTTAGGAAATAAAGTATGCGTAATTGGAGCTGGAGATGTTGCAATGGATGCAGCAAGAACAGCAAAGAGAAATGGAGCTAATGAAGTATATGTCTTATATAGAAAAGGTATGGAAAATGTACCTGCTACCAAATCTGAATTGGAGGGAGCAATTTCAGATGGTATTAAATTTGAATTATTTAAATCTCCTTTAGAATTAACAGAAGAAGGAGTAAAATATATAGAAACAGAAAATGTCATAAGCGAGGATGGAAGAATAAGTACTGTAACTATTGAAGGTAAAGAAGGATTATTTGAATGTGATTCAATAATAATTGCTGTAAGTCAATCGCCTAAAAATAATATTGTTTCAAACACAATAGGGCTTGAAACAAACAAGTGGGGACTTTTGTTAACTGATGAAGTTGGACATACAACAAGAGATGGCGTTTTTGCATCAGGAGATGTAGTTACTGGAGCTAAAACTGTAGTTAGAGCAGCATCACATGCTAAGATAGTTGCAGATGAAATAGAAAAGTATATATTGCAAAATAGACAATAGATATGGAAAGTTAAATTAGAGGTTATAGAGATATAACCTCTAATTTTTTATAAATATTAAAGAACTATTTAAAATATAAATTTTCTAATACTTCAATATTAAAGAACTACTTAATTTTATGTTATAAATATAGTTAAATTATTGTTATAAAAGAAAAGAAAATATTTAATTCTCTGAATTTTAATATATAATATAATTATGAAAAGGATTTAAAAGTGAGGCGGAGGATTTTATGGGAGCAATGGTAGAATTATTAAATGAAGTATGTAAAGAAGCTAATCTAAAAATAAGATTGTTAGATGCTAATAATAATGAAATATATGACAATTTACCTGCAACAGAATCTAAGGTTATGAGAAAAATATCTGTAAATAGTAAAGCATATAAAATTATACTAGAGCAAGATGATATTAAAATAATACCTATAGTTGAATATGTATTAAATAAATGTATAAAAAGGGAAAATATAATACAGGAATTATTAGAAGGAAGAAAACAATGGGATGTTTTAAATGAATCCTTAATAACAAAATCAAATAAAATGTTATTAATAGAAACTAATAAGGAAGATGAAGTTTTAGAAATAGTTAGAGATACATATATAGATAATGATATATATGTTGGAGAGATATATGACAGAATAATAGTTATAGGAAATTTAGAAGATGAGAAAGATCATGCTTTTTCATTAAAAGAAACAGTAATACAAGATTTGGGTGTAAATGCAAAAATAAGTATAAGTGATTTAGATTATACTTTTGATGGATTTAAAAAGGCTTATAATGGAGCTGTACAAGCCCTTGAGATAGGTAGAAAATTTAAAATTAAGCCTGAAATATACTATCTTAAAGATATGTATTTAGAAAAATCCATATTCAATTTATCAAGTGAATATTCAAATGAGTTAAAAGAAGAGTATAAGGATATATTTAAAGGCTTTAATCATGAATTAATACAAACTTTAGAGGAGATATTGAAATGTGATTTATCATTAACAAAAGCTGCTAAAAATTTATATATTCATAGAAATACACTAATGTATAGAATTGAAAAGATTAAAAAAGAAACAGGATTTGATATACGTAACTTTAAGGAAGCTACTTTCCTTTATATTTTATATATGAATAGTAAAATAAATTGATTAAATAAAATTTATTAATAGAAATGATTTTAAAATTAAAAAGGGACCATAATAAGTATTAAAATATCTTGTTAAGGTTCCTTTTTATGATTATTTATATGTCCATCTACATAATATTTACATGTAGATAAATAAGCCTAAAAATCCTGTTAATGCTATAATTGTTAATGGATTAAATTTATATTTTTTAAGTAAAAATAATGAAATAGAAAAGACAATAACCGCAATTATATTAATATTATCTAGATTTCCACTTAGAGTAGTTCTTCCTAAAAATGTAATTAAAATTATAGAAGAAGCAGATGATGCAATAAGACCTATTGAAGTTGAACGTAGGCCTTTTAAAATATTTGCAATTTCTTCAATATCATTATGTTTTTTAAAAAAGTTAAATAAGAAAATAGAAATAATTACGCCAGTAATTACGCAGGCAAAGGTAGCTATTATTGCTCCAATAATTCCTGCTACTCTTAGGCCAACAAAAGTTGAAGCATTAATTGATAATGGGCCTGGTGTCATTTGAGATATAGTAATAATATCAGTAAATTCTTGAATAGTAAGCCAACCATATTTATTTACCATTTGATCTTGAATTAGAGGCATTATAGCATAGCCACCACCAATGCTAAAAGAACCTATTTGCCAAAAGCTTAAAAATAAAGTAATAAGGATATTAATCATTTCTAATTCCTCCTAACTTTTTCTTCTTAACATATACTTGAGTAAGGCTAACTATTACTCCAAAAATAATAATAGCTAATACATTTATATTAAAGAAGAAGCTAGCTATAAATGATAAAGGAACTAAAAGGGATAATAATAAGTTTTTTTCTTTAAACACATCTCCACTCATATCAATAACTAGATCTACAATTGTAGCTGCAACACCGGCTTCCATTCCTTTAAGAACTGCAGAAATAATCATATTACTTCTGAATGCTTCGTAGAAGAAAGATATAACAGATAATATTAACAAAGGAGGTAAAACTGTACCTATACATGTTATAATAGCTCCTTTTATACCTAAAAGATTATAACCTATTAATGAAGATAAATTAACAGCAATAGCTCCTGGATTCGATTGAGCTATTGCTGCCATATCTAGTAGTTCCTCATTATTTATAAGCTTCATATCTTCAACTAAATATTTTCTTAATAAGGGAATAATTACATATCCTCCACCAAAACTAAAGCAACTTACTAAAAATGTCACCTTAAAAAGTGAAAAATATAGCTTAAAACTTTTAATTTTCATGCCATGCACTCCTTATGATTTACTCTTATGCTTATAAGTATATAGCATGGACATAGGATAAGTATAATAGTATAATTTTATATAATATATAAACATTTAGTAATGAATTAGGAGGGGAAAATGAAGATTAGGCATTTACGTATTTTTAAAACAGTATGTGAAGAGGAAAGTGTCACTAAAGCATCTGAAAAGTTATTTATGACACAGCCAGCAGTTTCCCATGCTATAAGTGAGTTAGAGGATTATTTAGGAGTATCTTTATTTGATAGGATTTCAAGAAAAGTTTATTTAAATGAGACAGGTAAATTATTTCTTATAAAGGTTACAAAGCTATTAGACTTATATGATGATTTAGATAAAAATATTAAAGAATTAGAAGATAATGCTATTATTAAGATAGGATCTTGTATAACTATTGCAAATTTTATTTTGCCTACTATAATAGGGAAATTTCAAGGCGTTTGTAAATCTACTCCAACAAAAATTATAGTCGATAATGCTAGAAGTATTGAAAATATGTTATGTAAGAATGAAATTGATTTAGGGTTAATAGAGGGAGTTGTTTATAATGAAGAACTTGAAAGAATACCTTTTTCTTATTATGAATTAGTAGTAGCTTGTTCTAATAAACATAAATTTGCAAAAGAAAAATCTATAACGTTAAGTGAGTTAGTAAAAGAAAAGTTACTATTAAGAGAAAAGGGAAGTTCTATTAGAGATATTTTTGATAGTGCCATGCTATTACATGATATAAGAGTAAATCCCAGTTGGACAAGTGTTAATTCTCAAGTTTTAATAGAAGCTGCAAAAGAAAATTTAGGGATAACAGTATTACCTAGGGTATTAGTTGAAAATGAAATTAATTTAGGAAATCTTGTTGAAATTAAAGTTAATGAGCTTAATTTATCTAATATAAATCATATTGTTTTTTATAAAGGAAAAGTACAAACTAATAGTTTTAAAGAATTAATAAATATAATAAAAAATATAGTTTAGTTAATTAAATATAGGTGCATAATGAATCTTTCTTCATATGATAAATATATATTAAGTGGGGATTTTAGTTTGGAGTGATTTATATATTTAATATGATATGGAGAGAAGAAAAATATAGTATTGATGCAATAATAGATTCTATAGGAAAAATTGATAATAAAGTGCGAATATGCGATTTTTTTGATAATGTTACGTTAAAAAGACCTGATGCTATTAAACTTATTATTTTTACAATAGAAGGAGAACCTATATTTAGAACTATAATTTATAATGGAAATTTTATGAAATTAATTGATGATTCAACTAAAACTAGTTCAAAAAGTTATAACGAATATACTGGAAATAGATATTTAAAAGAAGCCCAAGGAGGAATGATTGCATATAATTTATATCAAGATGAAGAATTTATAAGAAAGATGTTTTCTTATAGAAGTTAAAATAGTCTATAGACTTGTCCTTCAAAAAAGTCTATAGACTATTTTTGTAATTTAAAAAAATATTAATAAGCATTATCTATAAATTTAAATTTACTTACATCAAATAATCCTTTATCAGTTATTTTTAGTTCTGGAATAACTGGGAGTGATAAGAAGGATAGAGTTAAAAATGGGTTGAAGTTGATATCTGGAGCAACTTCTTTAATAGCTAAGTGAAGTTTTTCAAGATCATCAACAACTTCTTGCGATTTTCTTGAGGTTATTAATCCTGCAATTTCTAGTTGAATTGATGCTAATACCTTTTTATCTTTAACAACTATAATTCCACCATTTATTTTTTTTAGTTCTTCTACTGCAAATAATATTTCTTCATCAGATGTTCCACATGTTATTAAATTATGAGAATCATGAGCAACAGTTGTAGCAATTGCTCCAAATTTCAAATTGAGTCCTTTTATTACTCCAAGACCAATATTACCAGTATTTTTATGTCTTTCAATTACAGCTATCTTTAATAAATCTAAACTTGTATCTGATTGAAAGATTTTTGCATTATTTAAAGTGCTTATATCAACTTTTATATGATTACTTTCAAGTTTATTTGGATTAATTTCAATTACATTAAGTATTGATTTTTCGTCTATATCTATTTCTAAATCTTTGCAAGTAATTTTTCTTGTATTGATGTTGTTTAATTTAGGGAATTCATATTGTGTATCAGATTTATTATATACTACTCTATTTTCTTCTACTACTAATGTTCCATTTTTATAAACTGAATTAATTTTGAAATTAGATAAATCATCTAGTATTAAAAAGTCAGCTATATATCCTGGCGCAATGGCTCCTTTGTATTTTAGGTTATAGCATTCTGCAGGATTTAATGTACACATTTGAATAGCTGTTTCAGGGGATAGACCATAAGAAATAGCCATTTTTATAGAACTGTCAATACTTCCGTTTTTTATTAAATCATCAATATGCTTATCATCTGTGCAAAAACAAATTCTTCTACTATTAGAAATCGAAGCAGCTTTTATTAATTCCTTTAGGTTTTTTGCAACAGATCCTTCTCTAATGTGAACATACATGCCTCTTCGTAGTCGTTGAACAACTTCTTCAGCTAAATGCGATTCATGATCAGTAACTATATTTGCTGTTGAATAAACATTAAGCATATCATTTGTAAAGCCGGCACAATGCCCATCAATTATAAAACCATTTGATTTTGCATCCCAAAGCTTATTAATCATATCATCAGAACAATTTATAACTTCAGGAAAATTCATAACTTCAGCAAGTCCTAATACATTAGCTTCTTTATATACTGGGTGTAAATCTGAACTTCCTAATACAGCTCCAGAAGTTTCAAAAGAAGTAGCTGGAACGCATGAAGGAAGCATAAAGTAAAAATCAAATGGTGTATCTTTAGCAAGGTACATGATAAGTTTGATACCTTTATCTCCTAGTACATTAGCAATTTCGTGAGGGTCAATAACTATAGATGTGATTCCATGTAATAATGCAGCTTTATAATATTCTTTTGGAGTTACCAGTGAAGATTCAATATGAGCATGAGCATCTATAAGACTAGGACAAATAAATTTACCAGTACCATCAATTTCCACTGTCCCGTCATAATCACCAAAGCCAACAATAACTCCATTTTTTATAGCTACATTATCTATAAAAGAATTGTTTTGAAATACGTCAACAATAGTTATATTATTAATAACTAAGTCACATATTTCGGCTTTACTTGAAGCCTTAATTTGAGATATAAAATCTTTTTTATTCATAAATCCACCTCTGAGTATATTTAAATATAATAATAAACAACCTCACCTGGATTAAAACTTCTTAGTTATACTATTTACGGTAGTATAGTAGATACGCCCGAACCATATTATCAAGCTTATAGGAAGGTTATTTTTATATATTATATGCAATGAAGTACAAGCTGTCAAAGGGAAATCTGTATAAAATATAAATTTATTTATCTATAAATAAAGAACTAATGAACTTTTAAACTATTGTATTTTATGATTTAATATTTTTATAAGGAGGGGGTATATTTGCCAATAAAAATTCCAGTACAGCTTCCAGCATACAATGTTCTATCTAATGAAAATATATTTGTAATGAATATTGAAAGAGCAGAAACACAAGATATAAGACCTTTAAAAATAGCAATTTTAAATTTAATGCCAATAAAGATTCAGGCTGAAAATCAATTGCTTAGATATTTATCTAATACTCCAATTCAAGTAGAAATAACATTGATACAAACCAAAACATATACTTCTCAAAATACACCAATAGAGCATTTAGAAAAGTTTTATAATTATTTTGAGGAAGTAAAAGAGAAAAAGTTTGATGGGTTAATAATAACTGGGGCACCTGTTGAAACTATGGAATTTGAGGATGTATCATATTGGAATGAACTAAAAGAAATAATGGAGTGGAGCAAAGTAAATGTTTTTTCTACATTACACATATGTTGGGGAGCTCAAGCAGCACTATATTATCACTACAATATAAATAAAAAGCCTTTAGAAAAGAAAATATTTGGAGTATTTTCTCACGAGGTGAATAAGATTAATGAGGATTTAACAAGAGGGTTAGACGATATTTTTTATGCACCACATTCAAGGCATACTACTACATTAAAGAAAGATATAAATAAGGTTAAAGAATTAGAAATATTAGCAGAGTCAGAAGAAGCTGGTGTATTTATAATTGCTACAAAAGATAAAAGACAAATATTTATTACTGGTCATTTAGAATATGATAGAGATACATTAAAGAATGAGTATTTAAGAGATTACAATAAAGGAATTAAAATAGAGATTCCCCAAAATTATTTTCCAAAAGATGATGTAAAAGAAATTCCTACCGTCAGATGGAGAGGAAGTGCAAACATAGTTTTTAGTAATTGGTTAAATTATTGTGTATATCAAAATACTCCATTCAAATTAGAAAATATAAAGTAATTATTGTTACTAAATATAAAATAAGTTTTGCTTTTATGAGTTAAGTGCATGTTAATTCATAAAGGCACTTTTTTTTATACAAAATAATATAATGATTTTAGAAAGGCATATATACGGAGGATTTTATGAAAGATAGGGCAATTATATTTGGATCTTCAGATAACTTTCTAATATATTTTGTAAAATATCTTATATTAAATAATGTAGAAGTTTATTTAATACTTAGGAAGAACGAAGAAATTCCTATTATAAACGATATAGAAAAAGATGTAACAGTAATAAGATTTGATGGAAATATAGAGTACTTAAAATTACTATTAAAATCTATAGAACCTAAGGTAATATATAATTTATATGAGTTAAAGAGAGAGGATAAATATGAAATAACCGATCTTGTAAATATTAATTATATAAATGTTATTTTAATTTTAGAGGCTCTTACAACAGCAAGAAATGTAAAATTCATTAATTTAGTAAGCAAAGGTAAAATTGATGAAGAAGAGAATTCATTAGATTTATATTCTGCTGTTCAGAAATCTTTAGAAAGTATTATTTTATTCTATAAAAATATATACTCAATAGATTCGTCCATTGTATTTAAAACTGGAGATATAAACTTAGATTTAGGAAAACTCTATAGTTTTTAAAATAATAAAGCTATAATGCTTAAAAAGCATTATAGCTTTATTATTTTTTATATATTTAATAAGGGTTGAAATTTATGACTATAGCCTTTATTATATAATTATTATTAATTAACAATTTATATTAAATTAGGAGGTATAATATGAAAAAATATTTTAATTTTGCAACATTTTATTTAGTTTTAGGGTTAGTAATGGGAGTATTTTATAGAGAATTTACAAAGTTTAATGGATTTGAAGGAAAAACTGTATTATCAGTTGTACATACTCATTCAATAACATTAGGATTTATTTTCTTTATTTTAGTTTTACTTTTAGAGAAAAATTTTGGATTATCGAAGATAAAACATTTTAGAAAATGGTTGGTACTTTATAATGTATCATTAATATATGTTTTAGGAACTTTCACAGCTAGAGGGATAATGCAAGTGTTAGGAACAGACTTTGCTGGATTAAGTCATATAGCTGGACTTGGACATGCTATGATTGGAATTGCAATGATATGGTTTATAGTTATAGTCAATAAATCAATAAAAGAATAACAAGTTATAATAATTATTAAAAAGCATGGTAAAAATAAAGGGGGATGATTCCTCCTTTATTTTTGCACTTTTGTAAAATTTAATATATAGTTTAAATATAAGTACTTTAATTATAGGAATGGTGCGTATATATGAAAGAGTTAGTAAAATGTCAATTAGGAAGAATGGAGTTATTTAATAGTTTGGATCAGGCTACAATAAATGCACTATCTGAATTAGGAGAAAGTAAGTGTTATTTAAAAGGTAGCCATATATTTAGAGACAAGGATGAAATTAATAAAGTTTATATAGTATATAGCGGAAAGGTTGCACTTTATAAATTAAATGAATCGGCTCAAAAAAAGATAATATTTATATTAGGTAATGAATCTATACTTAATGCAGTAGTTTTAGATGATTTGCCAGCCTCTATAAACTGTGAAGTATTTGAAAAAGCAGAAGTTCTATCTTTTGATAGAATGAAGTTTCAAGAAATTATGATGAATGATTTTGAATTGACTAAAATAGTAATCTCATCATTAAGTATAAAAGTAAGAAGATTATATAGGCAGTTAAAGAATTCCACTCCTATAAAGGTTGAAAAAAGGGTAGCAGCAAAGTTATGGAAGTTATCTAAGGATTACGGAATAGAAGTTGAAGATGGAACAGTGATAGATATGAACATAAGTATAACTTATTTAGCAGATATGTTTGGAGCACCACGAGAAACTATATCTAGAGCTTTAAAGATACTTCAAGAAAATGATTTGATAATATATGAAAAGAAAAAAATAAAAATAAAAGATAAAGATAAATTAGCTAAATTTTTCAAGGGAATATCATAATAAAATAAAAATAAAAACTGTGATGAAAGTCACAGTTTTTATTTTTATTAGCATTTATAATTTAAGCATAAAGATTGTGATAATAATAACAATTGCGAGAGGAGAAAAAGATGTTCAATGAAGAGTTTAATAAAGTTGCATCTGCTGCTAAAGCAAAGGTTGAACTTTTAAAAACTAATAAGCTAGGGTATTTTATTAGTTCAATGCTAGCAGGTATCTACGTTGGATTAGGTATTATGTTAATTTTTACAATCGGAGGGTTACTTAGTTCGGCTAATTCACCTGCAACAAAAATTGTTATGGGATTATCATTTGGAGTTGCCTTAAGTCTAGTAATTTTTGCAGGGTCTGAATTATTTACAGGAAATAATTTTGTGATGGCTGTTGGATCATTAAATAAGACGGTTTCTTGGCTAGATACTATTAAAGTTTGGATAGTAAGTTTTATTGGAAACTTAACAGGTTCAATACTTGCAGGAACGTTGTTTTTTATGGCTGGATTAGCTAATGGTCCAGTTGGAGAGTTCATAGCAAAGACTAGTGCTACTAAAATGTCTTTACCAGTAAGTGATTTATTTTTTAGAGGAATATTATGTAATATGTTAGTTTGTTTGGCTGTATGGTGTAGCTTTAAATGTAAAGAAGAAACATCGAAGCTGATAATGATATTCTGGTGTTTATTTGTTTTTATAACAGCAGGGTTTGAGCATAGTGTTGCAAATATGACTTTATTAACAATAGGATTACTTTCACCAGCTGGTGCTGCTGTAAGTATAGGTGGATATGCGTATAATATTATAATGGTAACATTAGGTAATATGGTTGGAGGAATTGTATTTATGGCAATACCTTATTACATAATATCTAGAAAGAAAAAAGTAAACTAAGAGGTGTTTAAGATGGGATATAAGCTTAAAGTAGAAGAGTTTAATAAGGGATTAAAAGAACTATCAAAAAAATATAAGATATATGCACCAAAGGTTTTTGAAGGAAAGGGAACTTTTTCAGATACTGATATTGTTAGATATGGTGAGATATCAAAGATTGAAGAAATAGAATTTGATAAAAAATCACAATTTTCATATAAGGAAGTTTTACTTCCAATAACACAAACAGTATTTTTCTTTACAGAAGATGAAATAAAAGAACCAAATGTTGATGAAAAATCTATATTAATTTTTCTAAGAAGTTGTGATATGCATTCATTAAGAAGAATAGATGATATTTATTTAAGAAATAAATTTGAAGATCCATATTATAAAAAGTTAAGAGAAAAAGCTAAGTTTGTTTTAATGGGATGTGAAAAAAGCTTTGAAAACTGCTTCTGTGTGAGTATGGAAACAAATAAAACTGATGAATATAATGCATATGTTAAACAATCTGGTAAAGAAGTATATTTAGATATAAAAGATGAAGAATTAGAAGGTGTATTTAATAAATTAAATAATGAATCAATAAATGTAACTCCAGATTTTGTTGAAAGTAATGATATTAAAGTTAACATACCAAACAATTTAGAATTAAAAGTTATGAATTCAAAGGTATGGGATGAGTATTCAGAAAGATGTATAGCTTGTGGTAGATGTAATTTTGTCTGTCCGACTTGTACATGCTTCACAATGCAAGATATATTCTACAAAGATAATGGAAAAGCAGGAGAAAGAAGAAGAGTTTGGGCTTCATGCCAAGTTGATGGATATACAGATATGGCTGGAGGACATAGTTTTAGAAAAGAAAAAGGACAAAGAATGAGATTTAAAGTTCTTCATAAGGTTTATGATTACAAAAAGAGATGGGGATATCATATGTGTGTAGGTTGTGGAAGATGTGATGATGCATGTCCAGAATATATTTCATTCTCAAATTGTGTTAATAAATTAGAAAAGGCTATGGAAGAGGTGAAGTAATATGAGTACAAACGAATATATACCATTTATGTCAGAAATATTAGAAGTTATTAAGCATACAGAAATAGAATATACTTTTAGAATGGCTTTTAAGGGAGATGTAAAACCAGGACAATTCTTTGAAGTATCACTTCCAAAGTATGGGGAAGCTCCTATATCAGTAAGTGGAATAGGTGAAAATTATGTTGATTTAACTATAAGAAGAGTAGGTAAGGTAACAGATGAAATATTTAATAATTATGTTGGAGACAAGCTGTTTTTAAGAGGTCCATATGGAAATGGATTTGATATTAACAACTATAAAGGCAAAGAAGTAGTTGTTGTTGCTGGAGGAACAGGATTATCACCAGTTAAGGGAATTGTAGATTACTTCTCAGAAAATAAAAATGATACAAAAGGATTCACTCTTATTTCAGGATTTAAATCCCCAGAAGATATTCTGTTTAAGGAAGATATAAAGGCTTGGGAAAAGAATATGAATCTTATAATAACAGTAGATGGAGCAAAAGAAGGTTACGAAGGAAAAGTTGGACTTGTAACAAAATATGTTCCAGAGCTTGATATAAAAGATAAGGAAAATGTACAAGTAGTTGTTGTTGGACCACCTATGATGATGAAATTTACTGTATTAGAGTTTTTAAAGCTTGGCATTAAGGAAGAAAATATATGGATTTCTCAAGAAAGAAAGATGTGTTGCGGAATCGGAAAATGCGGACACTGTAGAATAGACGATACATATATTTGCTTAGATGGACCTGTATTTAATTATTCAAAAGGAAAAGATTTAATAGATTAGGAGGAGACACTATGGATATCAATACTAAAAAGCTGAAAAAAAATGCCTTTAGAGTTACAAAAAGAAGAGGAATAACAGCTTCAAGAATAAGAGTTCCAGGTGGATTCTTAAAGGCTGAATACCTAGGATTAATCCAAGAAATTGCAGATAAATATGGTGATGGAACAGTCCATTTAACAACAAGACAAGGATTTGAAATTCCAGGTATAGATATGAATGACATAGAAGAAGTTAACATTCTCCTTCAACCTATAATAGAAGGATTAGAAATAAATCAAGAAATCCCAGGAAAGGGATATACAGCAGCGGGAACAAGAAACGTATCAGCATGTATAGGTAATAAAGTCTGTCCATATGCAAACTATAATACTACAAACTTTGCAAAGAAGATAGAAAAAGCTATATTCCCTAATGATTTACATTTTAAAATAGCATTAACAGGTTGTCCTAATGACTGTATCAAAGCTAGAATGCACGATTTTGGAATAATAGGAATGACAGAGCCACAATTTGATAGAGATAAGTGTATATCATGTGGTGCATGTGTTAGAGCCTGTAAGAAAAAATCAACAGCTGCATTACACCCTGAAAACTATAGACCAGTAAGAGATCATAGTAAGTGTATAGGTTGTGGAGAGTGTGTTATAAATTGTCCAACAGGAGCATGGACAAGAAGTAAAGAGAAATATTATAGATTAGCTATAATGGGTAGAACAGGAAAGAAGAATCCAAGATTAGCTGAAGATTTTATAGTATGGGTGGATGAAGAAAGTATTATAAAAATAATATTAAATACTTATAAATATGTTGAACAATATATTGATAAAGATGCTCCAGGTGGAAAAGAGCATATTGGATATATTGTAGATAGAACAGGATTTATGGAATTCAAGAAATGGGCTCTTGAAGGAGTAGAACTTTCAGATAAAGCTATACTTAAAGATAATATCTATTGGAGTGGAATAAAATATTAATATAGGTAAATACTTATAAATGAAATTAATATAATCTATTAGACAAAGTATTAGCTAAATATGTAAAATTAATATAATGAAAAATTTAAGACCGCTATGTTATAGCGGTCTTAAATTCAATTTAAATATTAAGTATATGGAATGTGCAAAAAAATTGTAATAAGAGTATAATAGGGTTATTATAAAAATAAATGAAGTAATAAGATGGTTTAGGAGCAAAATTATGATTCAGCTTTTAGGGATTAAAAAGAATACTGAAGTAGAAATAAGAGAAAAATTAGCTTTATCTCAAAAAAAAAGAGAAGCATATTCAAAAGAGTTACTAAAATATTTTGATGAAGTTGTTATTCTTAGTACTTGTAATAGAACAGAAATTTATTTTAATGGTTCTTTAAAAGGCGAAGAAGGATTAAAAAAGATTTTTGAAGTACTAAATTGGGATATTAATTTAAGAGAATACTGTTTTTATTTAAATGAAAAAGAAACTGTAAGACACTTGATGGAAGTTGTTTGTGGATTTCATTCAAAAATATTAGGGGAAGATCAAATACTCGGACAAATCAAAGATGCATATCATTTAGCAGATGAATTAGGATCAGTTAAACATGAATTACAAAGGTTATTTCAAGAAGCAATAACTTGTGGGAAGAAGTTTAGAACAGAAGGAAAATTATACGAAATTCCAGTTTCTTCAGCATCAATTGCAATTAGTGAAGCAATAAAAAATGATTCCAAGAGGATTATGGTTATAGGATATGGAGAAGTAGGAAAACTAGTTGTTAAATATGCTCTTTCTAATGATATAAAGGAATTAAATATTGTAGTTAGAAAAGTTGAAAGTGTCAAAGATATTGAAGATAAAAGAGTTAATATAATGAATTACGAAGATGGGAGAAACATAATAAATGATATGGACTGTGTAGTTTCTTGTACGTCTGCTCCACACTTAATCATAGAAAAAAAGCATATAAAAGAAAATGGAAATAAAATTATAATATTTGATTTAGCATTGCCAAGAGATATTGATGAAAAAGTTAAGGAATATATAAGGGTAAATCTTTATGATATTGATGATATAAGTTCAATTGATGATGATAACAAAAAGCTCAGAAAAGAAAGAATGCTAAAGTTTAAAGATATTATAAATGCATATATAGAAGAATACTTTAATTGGAAGGATATAAGAAATATAGCGCCTGTTATACAAGATATGAAAAAAAATAGTTCTAAAGTTATAAAAGAGAGGCAAACTACATTAAAGAATAAATGTAATGATAAAAAAGATATAGAAATTGCTCAAAAACTTATAAAGAGCACATCAGATTATTATGTTAATAGAGCAATAGAAGTTTTAAAGGAAGAACAACTAAAGGGGCAAGGAGAAGAATGTATAAAGATACTAGAAAAGATATTCCTGAAGAATGTTTAGAGTACACTTATCTTTCTGTAATGTCTAAAAAATTAAGAATTGGGATAGTTGGCGGAGGAAAGGTTGGTTATATAAAAGGCAAAAATTTTATATATAAAGGCTGTAATGTTGATGTTTTATCTTTAGATTTTGTTGAGGAGTTTTCAAAGTTAAAAGATATTAACTTAATTAAGGGAGAATATTATAAGGATTTTATTAAAGATAAGCATTTAATAATAATAGCAACAGATGACTATAATAAAAATTTAGAAATAAAAAAAGATTGTGAAGATGAGTATAAAATATACATATTTGCTTCTGAACATCTAAAGGGAATGGCAGTAGCACCAGTACAAAGAAATCTAAACAATATAAGTTTTTCAATAAATACAAAGCATGGAAATCCTAAGGGATCACTTATGATAGCAGATAAAGTAGCGGAGCTATTAAAAAATTATGATGATTTTATTGGTTATTCATCTTTTATTAGGAAGCAGGCAAAATCTTTAAAAGAAAACAAGGGTGATATAATAAAGTTTGTATGTAGTGAGGATTTTAAATACATATATGAAAAGGGAAAAGATAAATTAGTAATAGATATGTTTTTTGGAAAAGAAGTATCAAATAAAATATATAAAAATTTATAGGAGATATTTTATGGAATTAATCATTGCAACTAGAAAAAGTAAGTTAGCACAAGTGCAAGCTGATAAAGTAATTGAACTTATTAAAGAAAAAAATAATATAAATGCTAAAAAATTATTAGTGATTACAGAAGGTGATAGAAGGCTAGATGTAACATTAGATAAAATAGGTGGAAAAGGATTATTTGTTAAAGAAATAGAATATGCACTTTTAAATAAAGAAGCACATGCAGCAGTACATAGTATGAAAGATGTGCCTTTTGAATTATCAGAAGATTTTGAGTTAGTGGCTATACCTGAAAGAGATGATATTAGAGATGTATTTGTATCAAGCAATGGTATTCATTTTCAGGATTTAAAAGAAGGTGCTATTATTGGAACAAGTAGCATAAGAAGAGCTGCGATGTTAAAAGAAATAAGACGTGATTTAAATGTTGTCCCAATAAGAGGGAATGTCCAAACAAGATTAGATAAGATGAAAAAAGAAAATATGGATGGGATAATTTTAGCAGCAGCAGGAATAAAAAGATTGGGATTGGAAGATATAATAACAGATTATTTTGATCCTAAAGAATTTTTACCTGCAATAGGGCAAGGTGCTTTAGGTATAGAAGCATTAAAAAATGGTGAATACAACAATTATTTAAAGAAGTTAGATAACAAGGAAGTTAGAATAGCGGTAGAAGCTGAAAGAAGTTTTATGAAAAAGTTAAATGGAGGATGTCATAGTGTAATAGGTGTTTACTCTGAGATAAAAAATGATGATTTATATATGATAGGTACTTTTGATGTAGGTGGAAAAATAATTAAAAAGGATATCCTAGGCAAGAAGAGTGAAAATATAGAGCTTGGATTTAAATTAGCACAAAAGATTTTGGAAGGATAGTGAAAATGAGTAAGGTTTATATAATTGGTACTGGACCAGGAGATGAAGAATTATTAACATTAAAGGCAGTAGAGGTTTTAAAAGATTGTACTGCTGTTTTATATGATAGATTAGTTTCAAATAATATACTTAACTATTTAAAAGAAGATTGTGAAGTTTATTATTGTGGTAAAGAACCTGGGTGTCATTATAAAACACAAGATGAAATAAATGAAACATTAGTAAAACTTGCTAAAGAAGGTCATACTGTAGGAAGAATAAAAGGGGGAGATCCTTATGTTTTTGGAAGAGGCGGAGAAGAAGTACTTTCTTTAGTTGAAGGAGGTATAGAATTTGAAGTGGTTCCAGGAGTGACCTCACCAATATCAGTATTGAATTATGCAGGTATTCCTATAACACAAAGAGAAATGGCACAAAGCTTTCATATAATTACAGGGATGACGGCAGGTACGTTAAATATAAATTGGGAAGCAATATCTAAAGAAAAAGGTACCTTAGTTTTTATGATGGGCTTGAATAATTTAGGTATCATAATCGAAAAGCTAATAAATAATGGTAGAGATGTAAATACTAAAGTAGCAGTAATAATGAGGGGAACATCTTCAAAACAAAAGAAAGTAGTTGGAACTTTAATAGATATTGAAGAAAAAGTAATAAAAGCTAAATTAAAGTCTCCTTGTATAATTGTTATGGGAGATGTTGTGGAACTAAATAATAAGCTAAATTGGTATGAAAAGAAGCCTCTTTTTGGACTTAATATATGTGTAACAAGATCACGAGAGCAAGCATCGAAATTAAAGAAAAAGCTTAGAAATTTAGGAGCAGAAGTAACAGAGATAAATTCTATAAAAATACAAGAAACTAAAGAAAACCTAAATTATGTTAAAGATAAATTAAGTAATTATGATCATATAATAATAACTTCAGTAAATGGTGTTAATATGTTTTTTGACTATATTATAGAAAATAAAATAGATATAAGAAGTCTTAAGGCTAAATTCTCGGTAGTCGGTAAAGCAACTAGAAAAGCTTTGGAAGCAAGAGGAATTCAAGCATTTATAATGGGAAGGGAATTTGTTGGAGAAGGCTTATTTAAGGCTTTAGAGCCACATTTAGTTAAAGGGGAAAATGTATTAATACCTTGTTCTTCTAGCAGTAGAGAATATTTAAAAGAAGAAGTTGAAAAACTAGGTTTATATGTTGATAGAGTACATACATATGATACAGTTTGTGGTGATATAAGAAATAAAAGAGTATTTGAAGAAGTTGATTTTATATTATACACTAGTCCTAGTACAGTAAATAATATGATAAATATGTTTAGTATAGAAGAAATTAAAAGTAAGTTTAATATTGCAATAGGCCCTCAAACATATAAGGCTTTAAAATCAAACACCATAGAAGGACATATGTGTAAAAAACATTCTGAAGATGGATTTATAGATGAAATAATGGAAATATATAGTAAATATCGAGAAAGTAAAGGTGAATAAAATGATCAACAGGGGAAGAAGATTAAGAGCAAATGCAGCAATAAGGGATTTAGTAAGAGAAAATACATTAAGTACAAATGATTTAATTTTCCCTATTTTTGTTGTTGAAGGAGAAAATAAAAAAGAAGAAATTTCATCAATGAAGGGTAACTATCATTGGTCAATAGATAGACTGCCTGAAATAATAGGTGAAGTTGAAAGGCTTAACATAAAAGGTGTAATTATATTTGGATTGCCAAATGAAAAAGATGAATGTGGATCAGAAAGTTTTAATGACAATGGAATAGTACAACAAGCTGTAAGAAAAGTAAGAGAACTTTCAAAAAAATTATATGTAATTACAGATGTATGTATGTGTCAATATACTAGTCATGGACATTGTGGAATATTAAATGGAAGTGAAGTAGATAATGATAAAACATTAGAGATATTAGGCAAGATAGCTTTATCACATGCAAAGGCTGGAGCTCATATGGTTGCACCATCAGATATGATGGATGGAAGAATTGCTTTTATGAGAAATGTGTTAGATGAAAATGGATATGAAAATGTAGCAATAATGAGTTATGCTGCTAAGTATTCATCATTTTTCTATGGTCCATTTAGAGAAGCAGCTCATTCTGCACCGCAATTTGGAGATAGAAAAACTTATCAAATGGATCCTGCGAATTCAGATGAAGCAATAAGAGAAATAGAGTGGGACATAAACGAAGGTGCAGATATAATTATAGTTAAGCCGGCTATGTCATACTTAGATATAATAAGAAGAGCAAAGGATAAAATAAATGTACCAATTTGTGCTTATAATGTTAGTGGAGAATTTGCAATGGTAAAATCTGCAGCTGAAGCAGGACTTATCAATGAAAAAGGAGTAGTTTTAGAAATGCTTCTTTCAATGAAAAGAGCAGGTTCAGATATGATAATAACTTATTATGCATTAGAAGCTGCAAAATGGTTAAAGGAGGATTAGTTTTATGAGAAATCAAGTTATTTTTCATGAGTCCAAAAAGTATATGCCAGGCGGAGTTAATTCTCCAGTTAGATCATATAGAAATACTGGAATGGAGCCTCCAATTATAAAAAGTGGAAAAGGTGCAATAATAGTAGATGAAGAAGGTAAGGAATATATAGATTTTGTTTTAGCATGGGGGCCTATGATATTAGGTCATTCTGATAAAGATGTTGTAAAAGCCATAAAAGAAACTTCAGAAAGTGCAATAGCATTTGGAGCTCCAACTGAATTAGAGCTAATAATGTCTAAATTCTTATGCAAAAACTTAGAAAACATTGATATGATAAGAATGGTTAATTCAGGTACTGAAGCTACTATGAGTGCAGTAAAATTAGCAAGAGGATATACTAAAAAGAATAAGATAATAAAGTTTGCCGGGTGTTATCATGGACATTTTGATGGATTTTTAATTGAAGCTGGATCAGGAGTATTAACAAATGGAATTCCAGGGTCACTAGGAGTACCTAATGATAGTATAAAAAATACGCTTATAGCAGTATATAATGATAAAGAAAGTATAAAATCTTTATTTGATAAATATGGGGATGATATTGCAGGAGTTATTATAGAACCAGTAGCAGGAAATATGGGGGTAATAAAAGCAGAAGAAGATTTTATGAATCTTTTAAGAGAGCTTTGTGATAAATATGGAGCACTATTGATATTTGATGAAGTTATGAGTGGATTTAGAGTATCTTTTGAGGGGGCTCAAAAGTTATTTGCTGCAAAACCTGATTTAGTAACATATGCTAAAATAATGGGAGGGGGACTTCCTTGTGGAGCATATGGAGGCAAAAAAGAAATAATGGAATGCTTATCCCCAGTTGGTGAAGTTTATCAAGCTGGAACTATGTCAGGAAATCCTATTGTCATGGCAGCTGGAATTGCAACTTTAAATAAGTTGAAAAAACATAAAGAAGAATATTATGAAAAAATAAATCATCTAGGATCAATTTTAGAAGAAGGTTTATTAGAAATTGCAAAAGAAAAAGGTATACCAATGACAATTAATAGATATGGTGGAATGCTTACTATATTCTTCACAGATTTGAAAGAAGTTAAAAAATATGATGATGTGAAAACATGCAATGAATCTATGTTTAAAAAGTATTTTAAACATATGATATTAAATGGAATTAATATACCACCATCACAATATGAAGCTTTATTTTTAAGTGTTGCTCACACAGAAGAGCATATAAATAAATTTTTAGATGTTTTTAGAGAATTTAACATAGAATAGAGAGGTGCATATGTCAAAAGCAATTATTGTTGTTTCCTTTGGAACAGCTAACTTAGAAGGATTAGAAATGTTGGAAGCATTTGAAGAAGAAATAAGAGAAAGTGTAAATGGGAAATATCATGTTTGTAAGGCTTTTACTTCAAGCGTATTATCAAATATATTATTTAATAAATATGGTAAGATAGTTCCAAGGTTAGAAGAAGTACTATTTAACTTAAGTAATGATAGATATAAAGAAGTATATATTCAACCTTTACACGTGATTGAAGGCAGTGAATATTCCAATATAGAAAAAACAATTAAAGAATATAATTACTCTTTTTCTAAGATTACCTTAGGAAATGTTCTTATGAGCAATAAAGATGGAAATTTAAAAGAATCATGTAATTTAATAGTCAATACAATGGAAGATAATTTAATGAAAATAGATAATATAGTATTAGTAGGACATGGCTCTAAAACAATAAATACAGATGCATATAACATATTAAAAGACGTTTTTATAGAACATGGATATAAAAATGTATATATAGGAACCTTAGAAGGTGAAATAAGAAGAGAAGATGTTATTACCGAATTATTAAAAGATAATATAAAAAACATAACATTAGCTCCAGTACTTATGCTACCTGGAAATCATATAAAAAAGGACATTTTTGGAGAATGCAATTCATGGAAAGCCTCAATAAAAGAACACAATATAAATGTTACTAGTAGTAAGAAAGCATTATTAGAATACAAAGAAATAAGAGAATATTACATAAATAACATAAAATAAAACTAAATATAAATAATGAAAAACAAAGTTTCCGTTGCAAAACTTTGTTTTTCATTGTACAATATGCTAGTAAAAAATGCAATGTATTATGTTAGTACTTGTTAAAAAAATAACAATATTGTGGGGTGTATCATGTACAGTAAAGAAATTCATAATTTAGCCCATTCAGCAGAGGTTAAAAGCACGTTACTAAGAAAAAGCAAGGGGAGATACTTAGTAAGTTCAATGCTTGGAAGTTTATTTGTTAGCTTAGGAATTATGCTTATTTATACTATTGGTGGAATTATGCACCATAATGGTATAGAAACTTATAAAATTCTAATGGGAGCATCTTTTGGTGTAGCACTAAGTTTAGTATTAATGGCAGGTGGAGATTTATTTACAAGTAATGCTATGATAATGACTATGGGTGCATTAGAAAAAACAGTAACTTGGGTTGATGCTATAAAAATTTGGTTTGCAAGTTGGATTGGAAACATCTTAGGTGGGATTCTTGGTGCAATATTATTTGTACAAGCTGGTTTAACTAGTGGAAAAAGTGAATACATTGGAGAGTTTATTGTAAATAATGCTTATGGTAAAATAAATACTCCAGCAGGACAACTTATATTAAAAGGTATTTTATGTAACATACTAGTTTGTTTAGCTGTTTGGATGTGCTATAAGTTAAAAGAAGAAACAGCTAAAATATTAATGATATTCTGGTGTTTATTTACATTTATAACAGCAGGATTTGAACATAGTGTAGCTAATATGGGATTTTTAGCTATGGGATACTTAATTGATCCATCAACAATAACTTTAGGTGGGTATACATATAACATTATTTTAGTATCACTAGGAAACTTTATAGGAGGAGCATTGTTTTTAGCATTGCCATACTACTATATTACAAGTGGAAGTAAGGAAGAAAAATAATAGTTTAAACTAGAATTTGTAATTAGCCTTCTAAGTTCAATATTATTATAAAAAGAAATCATAAATATTTATAAATGAATTGAATAGTAAGATGTAAAGGATGGATAAATATCCATCCTTATTTTAATTGTGTCAAGCATGTATAACAACTTGGCGTAAGATATTAGCTAAAAGCTTAATGATGAGATTAGTAATTTATAATTAAGAAATATCACTAACAAATTAACTAACAGTTAATTTACTTACTAATAAATTAACAATGACTCAATTGTAGTAATATGTCTTACTTGATAAAATAATAGTAACAAAAGCTTTTGATTTACTATTTATAAAGGAGCACAGGCTAATATGAAGATAAATGAAATTATAAAAGAGAGAAGAATAGATCAAGGATTGACGCAGGAGCAAGTTGCTGAAGCGCTTGGGATATCAACGCCTGCAGTTAATAAGTGGGAGAAGGGGATTAGCTATCCTGATATTACTATATTGCCAGCTTTAGCAAGGCTTTTAAGAGTAGATTTAAATACTTTGCTTTCCTTTAAAGAAGACGTAACTGATATTGAAATAGGACGTTTTATAAATGAATTAGTTGAGATAATCAGAAGTAGTGGATTTGATATAGGTTTTGAGAAAGCGATGGATAAGATTCATGAGTATCCCAATAATGATAAATTAATTTTAAATATAGCAACTGTCCTTGAGGGGAGTTTATTTATGTTTGCAATTGAAAGTATAGATGCCTATGAGAAGGAGATTGAAAATTTATATGTAAAAACTTCAAATAGTAATGATACAGAGGTAGCTAATCAAGCAACTTCTATGTTAATTAACAAATACTTAGGAAGGGAAGAGTATGATAAGGCTCAAGCTTGCATTGATAAACTTCCTAATATTACTTATGATAAAAATCAGCTTCAAGGTAATCTTTATATTAAATCAGGGGAGTATGGAAAAGCAGCTGAACTTTTTGAACAAAAATTAATTTCCAAGACAACTGATATCTTTATGATATTAATATCTATGATGGAAATTGCCTTGAAAGAAAATCATAATGAGGATGCTAAATATTTTGCTGAGATTATAGAAAAGACAACAAGTTTATACGATCTTTGGGATTACAATTCTTATTCTGCATATTTTCAGTTATATTCAGTTCAAAAAGATGAAGTTAATTTAATTTCTACTTTAAGGAAAATGATAACTGAAATGAAAACTCCGTGGGATATATCAAAATCTAGATTATATAAACATATTAAACCTAAAGAATCTAAAGGTGAAAGTAATGAGGTTTTCATTTCAACATTTTTAAATGCGCTTAAAAATGATAAGGATAATGATCTAGAATTTTTAAAAGACAATAAGGAATTCCTAGAGATTATAGATAAGTATAGTAAGTAATGTAATTAGCAATGGTTCTATATGAGATATCTATACTATTAATTTTCTTTAGAGCATGTGTATTTTTTTTGATAGAAAGATTTTTAATGCTTCTGTGATAGTATGAGTATTTAGTATATTACATTTTTTGTTTGTAATAAGCTAAATTAATTTATAATCTTCTATGTTTTTTATACAAAAAACTAGGAAGTCAAAAATATAAGAATTAGATTAAGTGAAAGGCGTACTAGTTATTATCGGTTACGCTTTTCTTTTTATGCGCTTAGAATGGAGAACAACTTGGCTCTAAAGGTAAGTTGAGGCTATGTGTAAATATAAACACTTAAGTTGGCGTGGGTAATAAACAGAAAAATAGCTCTTAGAAATAAAATCAGAGAACTAAAACTATTTGATTATTGGAGATATAGATAAATTCTAAATCTTTATATTTAAATTGTTAGAAATTTTTTAGAAATACGATAGGATAATTTTATATTTATCTATTATTATAAAAGGTGATAGTAAATGTTATAATTTACCTATGGATAAAATTAGATAAACTTAAATTTGTGCAATCTTTACATTTAATTATATAAAACTATTTTGTATATAAGAAAGGAAAGACTTTATGGGAAAATATAATGTTTTAGTTGTAGATGATGAAAAAGAAATAACTGATGCAATAGAAATATATTTAAAAAATGAAGATATAAATGTTATTAAAGCTTATGATGGATTAGAAGCACTCAATATAATTAATAATAAAGAGATTCATCTTGTAATTATGGATTTAATGATGCCTAAAATGGATGGAATGAGAGCAACTATGAATATAAGAGAAGATAAAAATATACCTATAATAATTTTATCCGCTAAATCACAAGATACTGATAAAATATTAGGGTTAAATATAGGAGCAGATGATTATATAACAAAGCCTTTTAACCCATTAGAACTTATTGCAAGAGTTAAGTCTCAACTTAGAAGATATGTTGATTTGGGTAATTATGTAAAAGAAGAAAGTAATGATATTTTAACTTATGGAATAGTAAAGTTAGACAAGATTAGAAAATATCTTGAGGTAGATGGCAAAGAAATAAAAATAACTAAAACCGAATATAAAATATTAGACCTTCTTTTAAGCAATCCAGGCAGAGTTTTTTCTTCAGCAGAAATATATGAAAGAGTTTGGGAGGAGCCATGCTTTAGTACAGATACAGTAATGGTACATATTAGAAGAATAAGAGAAAAGATAGAAATAGATCCTAAAAAGCCAAGATATTTAAAGGTTATATGGGGAGTTGGATATAAGTTTGAGAAGTAGAGAATTTATATTGAAAAATAAAAGAATACTCAAGTATTTAGCTATTTTAATAATAAGTATCTGTATAATTTTTATTGTTTATATAGTGCCTAATTATAAAACTTTAGTATTAACAATTTTATTATTAATACTATTAAATACATTAATGTTAAGCAAGCTAATTAGTAATAACTTCAAAATAGTTACAATTTGGAGAGAAATAGAAGATTGGTTAAATAAATTTGATAAAGAAAATATTTCTAGGGATTTTAATAATAAAAAAGTTTTTGATATGAAAAAATTAGGTGGATATTTTAAAAATGGCTATTTAGATTTGATATTAAAGATAAATAAAATAAGCAAGAATTTAAAAAAATCAGCAAGTAATATTAAAAAAAATGAAAAAGTAAATATAGATCTTTTAGATAATCTAACAAAAAAATTGAACAAGCCAATAGATGATATATTAGATAATATTAATAAGTTAAAAAATGATGTAGATAATAATGAGATAGTAGACTTATTAAAGAATAAGTCAAATAATCTAAATAAGTTAATAGAAGAATTATTTGAGGCTTCAAAAACAGCAACTGGAGATATGGTGGTAGAAGTTAATGAAATAGAGCTAATTGAATTTTTAAAACAAGCTATAATTGAATTTGAAGATAAAATAATTAATAGTTCACTAACATTCAGAAAAAACTTTCCTAGAGAAAGCATATATATTTCTTGCAGTGGTGAAAAGTTATGGAGAGTTTTTGATATATTATTTGAAAATGCTATAAAGCATTCTCTAGAAAATAGTAGAGTATATATAGATGTAAATTGTAAGGATAATAAGGTTCATATATGTATAAAGAATACTTCTAAAAAAGAGTTGAATATAGAACCAAAAGATTTGATTTATATAATAAATAGTAATAAAGAAGAAGATGTATCAGGATTAGGAATAGAAATTGCTAAAAACTTAGTGTTAATACAAAATGGTGATTTTAATATAGATATAGATGGTGATTTATTCAAAGTAGAAATGGTTTTTAATATTGATTCAATTCAAAAAGCACCTTTAGAAAAGGAGGTGACTTAATGATGTTTGATAAAAATTTCTGTAATAAGGATTATAAAATTAGATGGATTAGTGAAGAAGAGAATATAAAATTAAAAGATATAAACGAGAGGGTATTTATAGAAACATTTATTGGCAAGATATTAGTTTTTATAAATTATTTTGTTGTAAGAAAACTGGTTAATACTACAGGTGAAGAATTTTTACCTAATTACAATACAGAAGGGCCAAAGTATATTGTTCTATTAACATGGATAGTTTTTTCTGTAATAGTTTCAATATCATTATTACAAATAGTACTGAAAAGCAAGATATATAAAAGCCAAGGGGTTGAAGGATATGAAAGAAGTTTTTATAGAGGAAAACTTTTTAATAAATTTATCAAAATAACAATATCAATTATATTTTATATAACTTTATATCAGATAATATTTCAGTTAACTATGAAGGAAATTAATATAAAATCAACAATATTATGGTGGATAATAATATTGAATATTTTAGTATTATGTTATCTTGGAATAAGCATATTAAAAAATAATTTAATAGTAGAAAATTTAAATTCAATTTTGGACGAAACTATAAAAGGTTTAGAAAGTGGAAGCTTTGATAAGGTATATGATATATTAAATGAAAATCAAGAGAATTACGTGTTATTTAATGGTATGGATTTAAATATACTTAATAGGGCTATAAAGGAGCTTATTTCTATCTCAAAATGTATTGAAAATAATGAAGCAACATCTAATGTTGAAAAGGTTGAATTAATAACTAATGTATCTCATGATTTGAGAACACCTTTAACTTCTATAATAAATTATGTTGATTTTTTAAGTAGAGGAAAGTTAACTGAAGATAATAAAAAGGAGTATATAGATATATTAGCAAGAAAAGCAAAAAGAATTAAAGTTTTAATTTGTGATCTTAAAGAGTCTATAATTGCTAATTCCAATAATATATCTTTAGATATTAGAGAAGTTGATCTTAGAGACGTACTAGATCATGTACTATTTGAATTAGAAGATAAAATAAGAGAATTTAATCTTAAATTTAATATAAATGTATTTTTAAATGGTAAAGAAGTAAAATCGGATAAATATACAAAAATTATTGTCTGTGCAGATTATGATAAGACACTTAGGATATATCAAAATATCATATCTAATATAATTAAATATTCAGTAGAGGGATCTGAAGTTTTTATAGTGTTTGAATATTATTATAATAAAGTTGATAAGATTAGCAATACAACATTTATCAATGAGTCTACTGAGAAAATAAAACTTAATGAAAAAGAGCTTCTTGAAAGATTTAAAAGGGGAGATACATCGAGAACAGCTGAAGGATCAGGGCTAGGATTAGATATAGCAAAAAGTTTAACGGAAGCTCAAAATGGAAAATTTAAAATAGAAATAAGAGGTAATAAATTTATTGTGAATGTATTGATTTAAAGAGTTTTAATAAATCTTGGAAAAGTATTATGTATAGTAAAAAAATAAGATTTAAGTGGATGTCTTAGATACCCACTTAAATCTTATTTTAAACTTCAAATACCCAACCTTCAGGTCCTTCAACATCTCCAAATTGAATTCCACAAAGAATTCTATAAAGCTCTTTTGTAACAGGACCAACTTCAGTTTCACTATGGAATACATGAAGTTTATCTTTATATTCTATTCCGCCGATTGGAGTTATAACAGCAGCAGTACCACAAGCACCAGCTTCTTTAAACTCATCAATATTGTCAATATAAACATCTCTTTCAAATACAGGCATTTTTAAATACTCTTTAGCTATATCCATAAGAGAATATTTAGTTATGCTAGGAAGAATTGATGGTGACTTTGGAGTAATAAATTCATTATTTTTTGTTATTCCAAAGAAATTAGCAGCACCAACCTCTTCAATTTTGCTGTGAGTTGCAGGGTCTAAATAAATACAATCTGCAAATCCTCTATCAGCAGCTATTTTATGTGGATGTAATGAAGCAGCATAGTTTCCACCAACTTTTTGTCCACCAGTTCCATAAGGAGCAGCTCTATCATAATCAGCTATCATAAAGTTGCATGGTGTCAATCCTTCTTTAAAGTAAGGTCCTACAGGTACTGCAAATACGCAGAAAATATATTCAGGAGCAGGCTTAACCCCTATATTATCTCCAACGCCAATCATAAATGGTCTTAAATATAATGTAGCACCAGTACCATATGGTGGAACATAATGCTCATTAGCTCTAACTACTTGCTTACAAGCATCTATGAACTTTTCAACAGGTATTTCAGGCATAAGTAATTTAGCTGTACTCTCATTCATTCTATGTGCATTTCTATCTACTCTAAATAATTGAATCTTTCCATCTTTTCTTCTGTAAGCTTTTAAGCCTTCAAAGCACTGTTGACCGTAATGAAGAGCTGTAGAAGCTTCACTTATGTTTAACATATTATCTTCTGTTAATTTACCTTCGTCCCATTTTCCATCTTTCCAAACTGATACATATCTATAATCAGTTTTAATATAGTTAAAGCCAAGATTGCTCCAATCGATATTAACATCTTTACTCATATTTATTACCTCCTTCATGGTTTCTATATTATTCTAATTGTACCATTACTTAATAAATTAATAAATGTTTAATATACAATAAAAGTTTATTTAAATGATTACATATTGAAATTTTAGGAAAAAAAAGGTATATTTAGATTGAAGGATATCTAAAACTTTATGGAGATGCTGAAATTTGTTTTAGATATCCTGTATGAGTTTGATAAGCTCATATTTAGTATTAGTTTTAAAAAAAATTATATGCAAAATAGTAAGAAAGGACGTGTAGTAAAATGCAAAAAGAAATTATTTCAACTAGTAAGGCACCTTCAGCTATTGGCCCATACTCACAAGGTATTAAAATAGGGGAGATGGTATTTACATCAGGACAAATTCCAGTTAATCCAGCAACAGGTGAGGTTGTAACAGAAATAAAAGCTGCAACTAGACAATCTTTAGAAAATGTAAAGGCTGTTTTAGAGGAAGCTGGAAGTAGTTTAGAAAAAGTAGTTAAGGTAGTAGTTTTCATAAAAGATATGAATGACTTTGGACAAGTAAATGAAGTTTATGGAGAGTATTTTAATGAAAATCCTCCTGCAAGAAGTTGTGTTGAAGTAGCAAGACTACCAAAAGATTGCGTAATAGAAATAGAAGCAGTAGCAACTGTATAATAAATTGTAAACATAAAGGCTACAATAACTAGATATGTTCCGTAAGCTAGATAGCTGTGCAAAGAAGTACTAGGCTCGGAAAAACTACTATGCCAAGAGTTTTTGTTAACTCACTGAGTTCAAACAATTAAGCAATACTAAGGCGTAGCAGTTTTTCTACGCCAAGTACCTCTAATTACTAGCTATATGCTTATTCCACCATCTATTTATATTCGCCAACTTATATTTATCATTTATAATAATGCTAAAAGTGAAAAAGTAAAAAATTAGGAAAAAGTCCTTAAGGTATTTTGGGACATAAGGTGCTTTGAACTAATTTAAATTTAATTTTACAGAGAAAAACATCCTTTACTTTTCACTTTTTCACTATTAACTCTTCATTCTACTTCGGTAATGTTGTTCCAATAGCGTTTTGGCATCATTCTTTTTTGTAATTTGGGATTAATTCGTTCGTTTATTGTGGTAGATTTAAAGTAGCCTTTCCAAAGATCTTGGAAATTATCATTGTAGTTTTTAAGATTGTTATAAATTTCTATATCCATTTCTTTTATTTCCCAACAAGTTTTATTATAAACTGAAGCAATATTTCTTTTTATGTCATGTATTATCCAATATTCATTACTAAAGCGTTCTTGAAAATGTGGAGAAATAATTTCTAAAATGTTATTATCAGGTTCAATAGAAGAATATAAAAAATTATCGTTTACAGAAATAAAACACACAAATCCAGTAAATCTATGACCTTCTAAAGATACACGTCTATCAATCAAATCTAGTTCTCGTACTGGATCTAAATGTAAATATTTATGAACATCACTTCCAAGTTTAAATGCAATTTTCAAGTATTTAAAGCATAAAAGACCCTTGTTTTTGTAATTAGATAAATATAATTTATAAATTTTATTTAATGCTAAAGGATCAATTTTAGAGACAATAGCGTTTTTGACTTTAGAATATTTATTTAAATCTGCATTTATGTATTCAGCTTCCGAAAAGAGATCAATTTCTAATTCGTCTTTTGTAGAGATTGATGCAATTTGGTTTTTATAATAAAAACTATAATAAATTGCAGTTAAGAATCCTTCAAAGGAATCTTCATATATTATTTTTAACAAAAAATCACCACCTTTAGAATTCTCCAGTTATAGAAGTTACTTTATCTGTAGGCATAATTATTTTCTTTGGTTCGGGTAACAAAATTCCATTTGATGTTTTAGGATAAATATTATCAAAGAAATTAAGTTGCTCTGAATTTTCATTTTCTAATTTTGGTCTATTCATATAAAGTAACCTTGTTCTTATTTTTTCTTCATCAAAAGAAACATCTCCATAGTACTTACCTTTGCAAGTGATAAAATACTTTGCTCTTTTTAGCACTATGCCAAGCTTTTTTAAATCTTCAAATGTTAAGGAGTGAACTTTTCTTGTAATTAATATCCTTCTTGCAGAACGAACTCCTATTCCAGGGATTCTAAGAAGAGTGTCATAGGAAGCTTTATTTATTTCTATAGGAAAATTCTCTATATTAGATAATGCCCAAGAAGTCTTAGGATCAAAATTTAAATCAAAGCTATCATGTTCATCTTTTAAAAGTTCTTTAGCCTTAAAGCCATAAAATCGTAATAACCAATCTGCTTGATACAATCTATGTTCTCTAACTAATGGAGGATGGATAATATCAGGAAGTGATTTATCATTTTTTATTACTGGAACATAAGCAGAATAATAAACTCTTTTTAAGTTAAAACGATTATATAAATTTTCAGATAAGTTTAATATTTTATAATCACTTTCAGGAGTTGCACCAACTATAAGTTGAGTACTTTGACCACCTGGAACAAAAAGTGGTGTTGATTTTATATTTTTCTTTAAATCTTTATTTTCTAGTATAGAATTTTTTATAGTACTCATAGGAGCTAATATATTTTCTTTGCTTTTTTGAGGAGCAAGTAACTTTAAACTTGATGCGGATGGAAGTTCTATATTAACACTCATTCTATCTACATATTTTCCAGCTTCTTTTATTAAGGCTTCATCAGCACCAGGAATAGCTTTTAAATGAATATATCCATTAAACTTTTCTTCAATTCTTAATTTTTTTACAACATTTAATAATAATTCCATTATGTAATTTGGAGTTTTAAATATTGCTGAACTTAAAAATAATCCCTCAATATAATTTCTCTTATAAAAGTTAATTGTAAGGGATACAATTTCATCAGGAGTAAAGATAGCTCTAGGAACGTCCTTTGTAGATGCATTTACACAATACTTACAATTATATATACAGTAATTAGTTAAAAGTATTTTTAAAAGAGAAATACATCTTCCATCAGCAGTAAAGCTATGGCAAATTCCACTATTTTCAGCATTGCCTATACCATTATTTAAATTTTTTCTTTTTGAACCAGAAGAAGAGCAAGATACATCGTATTTTGCAGCTGCGGAAAGAATATTAAGTTTTTCATCTATATTCATAAATATCACCCTTCTTAAAAGTATTTAAAAATATTATACCGAACAAATGTTCTTATTTCAATATATAATGAAAATTTATTTAAATACCAAAAGTAATTATATTTTTAAGTTAAATGTTAAAGCCCTATAACAACATATATAATTTAATGGTTTATGAATAAGTAAAGGTAAAATGGGATAATATAGAAAATGATAAAGTTAACGGAGGGATAAATATGTTTACTATTATGGCAATAAAAATAGAACCTAGAGTATCTATTGCACCAACAGTTCAAGAAATATTAACAAAGTATGGATGTATAATTCAAACTAGATTAGGATTACATGAGGCAAGTAAAATTTCTTGTGCAAACTCAGGTCTTATAATATTAAATTTAATTCATGATGAAAAAGAAGAAATAAATAAATTAAAAGGAGAATTAAATGAATTACATGGAGTAACGGCAAAATTAATTGAAATATAGTTCTCCCTAAAAGTATTAGCTGCACCTTAGTAGTTAATACTTTTTTGTTAAAATATAAAAATAAGAGTATTAATATGATTGTAATATAATATACATTACTACTTGGATATTTTTAACTTGCAATTACTAAAATTACATTTATAATTATTATTGCAAAATAGTAATTATTTAAAATGAAAGGAAGAAATATAAATGAGAAAATATATAAAAATTTCTGCATTAATATGCAGTATGATTTTTGTTTTTGCTTTATTTGCAGGATGTCAAAAAAGTAATAGAAAAACTATAAATGTATTAAATTATGGAGAAAATATAGCAGAAGGTATAATAGAAGAATTTGAAGAAAAATATAACGTAAAAGTTAATTATAAGACTTTTGATGATATGGAAACAATGTATATAGAAGTAGCTTCAGGAAAAACAAACTGGGATGCTGTTTTAGTAGCAGATTACATGGCTGATAGAATGATACAAGAAGGATTACTTCAAAAAATTGATAAAGAAAATATTCAAAACTTAAAGGAAATGAATGAAAGTGATATGGGACAACCTTATGATCTTAATAATGATTATACAGTGCCATATATGAATGGAACAATTGGAATAATATATAATAAAGATTTAGTTAGTGAAAAAGTAGATAGCTGGGACATAATGTGGAATGAAAAATATAAAAAACAAATATTTGTTTTAGATGCTCAAAGAGATGCTATAGGAATGGCTCTTAAAAAGCTTGGTTATTCATTAAACACAACAAATGAGAAAGAACTTGAGGAAGCTAAAAAATTATTAATAGAACAAAAGCCGTTAGTATTAAAATATGGTGCTGATGAAGTTAAAGATTTAATGACTTCAGGAGAAGCTTCAATTGCAATGATATGGTCAGGAGAAGGTTTAACTTTAGCTGATGAAAATGAAAATTTAGAATATGTAATTCCAAAAGAAGGAGCAAATTACTGGCTAGATTCATGGGCAATTCCGGCAAATGCAAATGATAAGGAAACTGCCGAAAAATTTATAAACTTTGTAAGTGGCAAAGATAACGCATATAAAATAGCTGAAGAAATAGGATATACTACTCCAAATAAATTAGCTATGGAAGAACAGCCAGAAGAAGTTAAAAATAATGAAGGTGCATATATGCCTAAAGAAATTATGGAAAAGTGCGAAGTTTATAAATATTTACCACAAGAAAAGTTAAGACTATATGAAGATGTTTGGAGTGCAGTTAAAGCTGCAAAGTAATTAGATTTTTGTATTCTACAAATTAAATTTAATTATAGCAATAAAAATGTAAAATTAAAAAAGTGTTCTTAAAAAAATATTAATATTGTATTAAGTCAATGGAATAAAGTTTATAGTAATAGTATAATATTAGTAACATCCATTAAAGTTATAGGAGTTGAGTATATTATGGATAAAATTATAGATTTTAATGAGCTAAAAAATAAAGTGAATGATAAAGATATAGATAAATTTGAATCATATATATATTCATTATATTATGATATGTCTTCTGGAAAATTAAATATGTCAGACTTCACAAAAAATATGATGGAGTATATGGAAGAAAATAATATATCACAAGATAAGTTTCTAAAAATGCAAACTAAGTTAATGGAGAGATATGGATTTGATGCTTCAGCTATAGAAGAACAAATAAAGTCACTAGGACTTAACAATATGATTCCAGGTTCAGGAGATATTGAAAAAGTAAGAAAAACAATGAGTTTTCAAGAAAAATATAAGGATAGGATTAAAGTAACAACTGTTAATAATTATTTTATAAAAAATGATAAAAATAATGTAGGAATATTAACAGAAGGAGAAAATGTTATTTTAAAAAGTTCAGGTAAAATTGATCTAAATGATTTAGAATTAAATGATTTTTTATGCTCTTATAAAAAGGTTATTGATGATAATACATTAAAAATTTCTATTTGCGAAGACGTAAAAGAGTATGAATACTAAAATTGTTAAAAAAAATCTATTTATTTTGTAGAATTATAGTTTATAATAAATAAGGTGTGATTATGATCATACCTTATTTTTGTGCAATATATTAATTGAAAATGAAGAAGTAAAAATTATTAATTTTAAAATAGACTTAGTAACCAGGAGGATAATTAATGAGCGTTTTAACAGTTAAAGATATGAGTCATGGCTTTGGAGATAGAGCTATTTTTGAAGATGTATCCTTTAGATTATTAAAGGGGGAGCACGTTGGTTTAATTGGAGCTAATGGTGAAGGAAAATCAACATTTATGAATATAGTTACAGATAAACTTATGCCTGATGAAGGAAAGGTTATTTGGTCAAATAATGTTAGAGTTGGGTATATGGATCAACATGCAGCTTTAGTAAAAGGGCAAAGCATAAGAGATGCGCTAAGAGATGCATTTAAATATTTATTTGATTTGGAAACAGAAATGAATTCTCTTTATGAAAAAATGGGAGACTGTACTCCAGAAGAACTAGAAAAGATGCTTGAAAGAACAGCAGTAATTCAAGATTTACTAGATCATAATGGATTTTACATAATAGATGCAAAAGTAGAGGAAGTAGCAAAAGGTCTTGGACTTTTAGATTTAGGTTTAGATAAAGATGTTGATGATTTATCAGGTGGACAAAGAACAAAAATCTTACTTGGAAAGTTATTACTTCAAAATCCAGATATATTACTTTTAGATGAGCCTACAAACTATCTAGATGAAGAGCATATAGAATGGTTAAAGAGATATTTAAATAACTATGAAAATGCTTTTATACTAATTTCTCATGATATACCATTTTTAAATTCAGTAGTTAATTTAATTTATCATGTTGAAGAAAGAAAATTAACAAGATATGTTGGTGACTATTATGAGTTTAAGAGACTATATGATGAAAATAAAAAGAGATTAGAAGCAGCATATGAAAAGCAACAAAAAGAAATAGCTAGACTAGAAGATTTCGTTGCAAGAAATAAAGCAAATGTTGCTACTGCTAATATGGCTAAATCAAGACAAAAGAAACTTGATAAAATGGAAGTAATAGAACTTTCAAAAGAAAAACCAAAACCAGAATTCAACTTTAAAGTAGCAAGAACATCAGGAAAAATTATATTTGAAACTAAAGATTTAGTAATAGGTTACGATTCACCTCTTACAAAGCCATTAAATCTTTATATGGAAAGAGGACAAAAAATAGCTTTAGTAGGAGCAAATGGACTTGGTAAATCTACATTATTAAAAAGCTTGCTTGGAAAAGTTCAACCTTTAAGTGGAGAAGTTCACTTAGGTGATTATCAACATATAGGTTACTTTGAACAAGAAGATAGAAGTGGAAATACAAACACATGTATAGAAGAAGTGTGGCAAGAGTTCCCAAGTAAAACACAATATGAAATAAGAGCTGCTCTTGCTAAGTGTGGTTTAACAACAAAACAATTAGAATCAAAGATAATGGTATTATCAGGTGGAGAAGCTGCAAAGGTTAGATTATGTAAAATATTAAATACAGAAACTAATATATTAATCCTTGACGAGCCTACAAACCACTTAGATGTAGATGCAAAAGATGAATTAAAAAGAGCACTAAAAGAATATAAAGGCTCAATTTTACTTGTATCACATGAACCTGAGTTTTATAGAGATGTTGTAACTGAGATATGGAATTGTGAGGATTGGACGCTGAAAATTATATAGTAGTTCCATAAATAAAGAGTTAGCGTTTAGCTAACTCTTTATTGAATCCTAATATTGGAAATGATAAACTTAAGTAGTAAAGTTTGAAAAATAGGAGTACTAGTATAATGAAGGAAATTAAAGGGTATAAAGAGATAGAACAGCTTTTTGGATATTTTCCAACATTTCATGATGATATAATAGAAAAAATAGAAATATGTAACGATAAACTATTTATGATTATAAGAATGGAAACAAAGCCAAAAACCATTAGTAGTGTTGTAAGAATAGAATTCACTTTAGAAAATGTATTTGAAATTAGACTTGAAGGTAATGGATATTTAACTGAATCAATTATATTTGAAATAGAAATAAAAGCATATGATTTTTACACACAAATTATTGTGGATTCAAGCACAGGTTTAATTGGAAATATTAAGGCAGAAAAAGTTAAAATTAAAGCATTATACTAGAGAAACGAGATAGAATTTTACAGATAATGAGTTTGTCATAAAGGTATGATGGAGCGACAACTAAAATAGTATAATAGTTTATTTTAGTACTATTGACTTTAGGATTATAAAGAGTAAGCTGTAACCAAATTAAACAATTAAATTTTATATTTGGACATGAGAACTTGCTCATATAAAGATACAAGAATTATTTCTTACTTTAGAAGATATGGAATATATTTTTAATGGGACAATACATTGGTTTCGGAGGAATAATATTGTTAATATATCTAGAAAATGGGGTATATCTGACAAATTTAAAATTCTATAGTAAAATAAATGTATAATAGGACAATTTAAGTGATTTATTTGAAAAGGAAGTTATACTATGGAAAAAAATATAAAAATGAGATACCCGAGATATTTTAAAGAATTTAAGTGTATAGGTGGAAACTGCGAAGATAGCTGTTGTATTGGTTGGGATATAGATATAGATAAGGTTACTTTTAAACAATATTATAAAATTCAAGATAAAGAAATGAAAAGAATGTTTCAAAAAAATGTTCATAACAATGATTTTTGTACAAGTTGTGATGTAGATTATGGAAAAGTAAAGTTAAAAGCTGATAAAAGGTGTCCTTTTCTAGATAAAGAAAATTATTGTATTATTTATTCTAAAATTGGAGAAGAATATCTTTCAAATGTTTGTACATCTTTTCCTAGAATAATTAATAAAATAGACGGTTATTATGAAATGTCCCTTGATGTAGCCTGTCCTGAAGCTGCAAGAATTCTTTTATTAAAGGAAGAGGGAATTAAGTTTAAAGAAAGTGAAGAAAACTTAGGTAAACATATAATATCAAGTGAGATTGATACTAAATCTAAAAGATATAATAAGTCACCAATAAAGTATTTTAAAGAAATTAGAGATCTTAGTATTAAGATAGTACAAAACAGAAAATTAAATTTAAGTAAAAGGCTTTATATATTAGGTGATTTTATATATGCATTAGAGGACGAGATTAAAGAGAATTATAGTAATGTACCTAAATTTATTGAAAAATATGATATAAATTTAGTTAATGATAATTATGAAGAAAATAAATTAAATTATCTTATTCAAATTAATTTTTTTAAAAAAATGTTAAAGTTTTTAAATGTATCTAAAAATGTGGATAGTTTTTCTTTTAAAGAATATACAAAGCAAATTATATCTGGATTCAAGCTTGATGAAAATGCTGAAGTAAGTGAATATTCAGAAGTATACATAAAAGCATTTGAAGATTATAATGAAAATTTCATTAATAATAATAGCTATATTTTTGAAAATTATTTAGTAAATTTCATATATAATAATATTTTTCCATTTTCTGAATCAGAATCATTATTTGATGGATATATTATGCTTTTAACAAGATATTCATTTATCAGGTTTTATTTGGTTGGGAAATATATATACAATAAACAGGAGTCTAAAGAAAGTATGGTTGAATTCATCCAAGCTTTCTCTAAAACTATAGAACATCATAAAAGCTATTTAATTGATTCATTAGAGTATATAAAAGAAAATGAATTTGATAATATGGAATTTGCTAAAATACTTTTATAATAAAATAATCGGTAGTACTTTTTTAATTGAATTTGAGTTTAATAAAATAGTGATTTTATAGTTTAAAGTTATAATTTAATTGGGGTTTTATGGAATGAACGTACCTCAAATAAGATTAATAGACTAAGTTACTTGGTTAAGATTGTTTTTTGAATCAAACTAATATTAATTGCTAAATCTATGGTGTAGAAGTTACAGCTTTATTTATTTGTGAGCAAATTATGAAACATAAACGGGTAGATTACATAATAGAACTATTAAATAATAAAAAATAAGATGTTTATAAAAAATTTGATATATAATAAATAAGAAAAGCCTAGTGTTTCATAACTAGGCTTTTTTTCAATACTTATTTGATTACTTTATTTTCTAAGTTACTACATCTATATTTTATACAACAAAAAAATCTTACAGTAAGAGTAAGATTTTGGTTGCGGGAGCAGGACTTGAACCTACGACCTTTGGGTTATGAGCCCAACGAGCTACCAACTGCTCCATCCCGCGATATTAAGTTTATATATTTGCTTGGCTAACTTATGTTATTAGTATATGCTTAATAAAACTTAATGTCAAAGGAAGATAACATCATATTGTGGCATATGATGATAAGAAGTGGCTTAGCATTCCAGATAATATCAAATGCTAAGGAATAAGAAAATATTAATTTAAGGTTTAATATATCTAAGAATAGTATTATGTAGAGAAGGTATAGCTTAAATAATTTTATTAGAATTTGATAATACTGATACTTCAAAAGAAAATTTATTATTAAGCTAGAGTAAATGAGTTATATGGATAGGTAGTCCTAAAATTGAAAGTTTAAATAGGACAAAATTACCTTTTTATTCATTTATAAATATTGTTATAATAAATGTTAAATAAAAGATGTAGATATAGTTGATATATAGTATGGAGAAGAGATATGGAACAATATAAGATTTTAGGTGTAGATGAAAATGCATCAATGGAAGAAATAAAAATAGCATATGAAAATAAAGTAAATAAATTAAAAGAAGAAATTAGGGATGAAAGAAGAGCAAAAGCTTTTATAAAGGTATTTGATAAAGCTTATGAGGAAATAAAGCTGGAAAGAGAAAAAAATAAATATAAAGAAAATCTAGTTAATGATTATGATAAAAACAGTCTAAATGATATTTCTCAAAGTAATTTTAAGAGAGACAGTTGGGATGATTATAATAATTTTCACTATGATGATGAAAAAGAAGAAACTAAGAAGAAAAGTAAAAGATCATCTCCTAATAATTCATCAGTGAAGAAGCAAAAAAGTGATAAAAAGAAACCTTCAAAAGATAGAAATAATGAAAGTAATAAAGAAAACACTAAAAGAGATAATGCTAAAAAAGTTGTAAATAGGCAAAAAGGCGAAGCATATACAGTAACTAAAGTAATTCAAATATTGATAAAAATAATAGCATTGCCTGTAATAGCTATATTATCCATAATAATATTTTTATGTAAGGTAATAAATTTAATTTCTTGGATTGCAACTAAAATCATAATAATAGGAGCGATAGCAGTTGCATCTATACATGGGTATCAAGTTTATATTGGACAACCTATGTATTATGAGATATTTGCATTATGTGCTGTGGCATTTGTAGTTTCTTTATTTTTACCAAGTATATTAAAGATAGTTCCATCAATATTAGGTAAAATAAATGATAAATTAAAAGATTTTGTTTTTTAATATAAAAGTTTAATTTAGTATAAATTTAATTTAAAAATGTATTTATTACCATAAGAAATATGTTGACATATTTCAATAAATCAATATATAATTTTCTCAAGAAAACTAGTCCTTTAAATTTAGTCCAGAGAGACTAATAAGGTCGGATATAATACCGCAGAGATTAATTAGATAATATAGATTTGATTTATATATCTAATTTTAAGTGTTAACGACCTTTCTAAATAATAGAGAGGTCGTTTTTTATTAAATATAAGTACTGGTTTTCCTTAAATACAAATTTAGGGGGATACAAATGGAACAAAAGATAGTATTAGAAGAAGTTATTAATGAAAATCATGATTATGAGTTAGATCATGTGCACAAAAAAGATAAAAAAGGATTCTTTTCAATGTTTGTGGTTATGCTTGGATTTACATTTTTTTCAGCAAGTATGCTGACAGGTGGAAATTTAGGTACAGGCTTGCCGTTAAAGGATTTCTTTATAGCAGTGCTTATAGGAAATTTAATACTTGCATGTTACACAGGATTACTAGCATATATAGGGGCAGATACAGGACTTTCAATGCACTTGCTAGCTAGGTATTCTTTTGGTGAAAAGGGATCATATTTAGCATCTTTTATAACTAGTATTACACAAATAGGTTGGTTTGGCGTTGGAATAGCAATGTTTGCAATACCAGTTGCAAATAGATTTAATGTAAATTTATACTTATTAGTTGGGATCACAGGAATATTAATGACAGCAACAGCTTACTTTGGAATGAAATCCCTAACTATTTTAAGTGCAATAGCAGTACCAGCAATAGCTATATTAGGTAGTACTTCAGCAGTAATGGCCGCGAATTCAGCAGGTGGAGTTCAAGGATTAATGAATATAGAGCCAAGTAGTAAAATGGCGCTAGTAACAGCAGTAACATTATGTGTGGGATCATTTATAAGTGGAGGAACAGCTACACCAGATTTTGCAAGATTCTCAAAAAATAAAAAAGTAGCAGTATCAACAACTGTAATAGCATTCTTTATAGGAAATTCATTAATGTTCTTATTTGGAGCAATAGGGGCAATGGTTACAGGTAACTCAGATATAGCAGATGTAATGTTCTCACAAGGTTTAATTATACCAGCTATACTAGTTTTAGGATTAAATATATGGACAACTAATGATAATGCAATATATACAGCAGGACTTGGGCTTTCAAATATAACTAAATTACCTAAAAAGAAGCTGGTAATTATTAGTGGTTTAATAGGAACAGTAGGAGCAGTGTGGTTAAATAATAACTTTACAGCATTCTTAACTTTCTTAAATTCAATGTTACCTCCAGTAGGTGGGATAATAATAGCTGATTACTTCTTTGTAAAGAAAAGAAAGTATGATAATATTAAAAAAGTAAAATTCCAAGATATAAACTGGGTAGCTATAGTAGCATTCTTAGCAGGATTTATAGTTGCAAATGTTGTACAAGTAGGAGTTATAGCATTAAATGCAATAATAACAACAATGTTAGTTTATGTAATAGGAACAAAAATAACTAATAAATAAGGTGATGATAATATGTTAATTAAAAAAGTAAGACTTTTAGATAGAGAAGGATTATTTGACATAAGAATAGTAGATGGAAAATTTACAGAAATAGATGAAAATCTACAAGTATTAGAAAATGAAGAAGTGATAGAAGGAAATGGTGCATTAGCTTCAGCTCCTTTTATAGAGCCACATATTCACTTAGATACTACGCTTACAGCAGGAGAGCCAGAGTGGAATAAAAGTGGAACTCTTTTTGAAGGAATTGAAAGATGGTCTCAAAGAAAAGAATTTTTAACTAAAGAAGATGTTAAAGAAAGAGCTAAAAAAGCTATAGAATGGCAAGTAGCTAATGGAATTCAATTTATAAGAACACATGTTGATGTTACTGATGATAGCTTAGTTGCATTAAAAGCAATGTTAGAAGTAAGGGAAGAAGTTAAAGATTATGTTACATTACAAATAGTAGCTTTTCCACAAGAAGGGATACTTTCATATCCAAATGGATTAGAACTAGTGGAAGAAGCTATAAAATTAGGCGCAGATGTAATTGGAGCTATACCTCACTTTGAGTTTACAAGAGAATATGGAGTAGAATCTATTAATAAAATTTTTGAATTAGCTAAAAAATACGATGTATTAGTAGATGTTCATTGTGATGAAATAGATGATGAACAATCAAGATTTTTAGAAGTAGTTGCTGCAAGAGCTTTAGAAACAGGTTTGAAGAATAAGGTAACAGCTAGCCACACTACAGCTATGGGATCATATAATAATGCATATACATATAAGTTATTTAGATTATTAAAGATGTCAGGAATAAATTTTGTTTCAAATCCTCTAGTAAACACTCATCTTCAAGGAAGATTTGATACATATCCAAAGAGAAGAGGAATTACAAGAGTAAAGGAACTTAATGAAGCAGGAATAAATGTATGTTTTGGGCACGATGACATATTTGATCCATGGTATCCAATGGGAACAGGAAATATGTTAGAAGTAGTACACTTTGGATTACATGTATGCCAAATGATGGGCTATGATGATATAAATGAATCATTAAAGTTTATATCAACTAATAGTGCAAGAACTTTAAATATTGAAGATAAATATGGAATAGAAATAGGTAAGCTAGGCAACTTAATTTTACTAAATGCTGAAAATGGTTATGATGCTGTTAGAAGAAGAGCAGAAGTTCTATATTCTATAAGAGAAGGGAAAGTTATTGCTAAGACTATGCCTAGTAAATCATTTATAAATATGAGTGAAGAAAAAGAAATTAATTTTAAAAAATAATATTTACTAAATATTATATAATTTAGTTATATAAAGAATATTAAGAGCTAGCATAAAGTTAGCTCTTTTTTATTGTTGTAAATTTATCAAAATAATATAATTAATAGAAAGGGGAGGTGATTTCATGGGAAAAGATATTTTAATAAAGGTAAAAGATCAGTTAGCAAAAGATTATAATTGCACCATTGAGGATTTTAATAATCAAAATACTTTAATTACAGATAAGAAAATAATAGAAGGCAGTAGAAAGTATAATGATGAAGAAGAAATTTTAAAGATCCTTATATTTAATGGAAAAGCAATAATATCTGCAGATAAATGTATTAAAGAGTGGTGTATTAAAAATCTATCTAGGTTTCCAGGAGCATGGATGTTTTTATACTCAAATTTAAGAAAAATAGATAAAAAGCTAAATGAATTTGGTTATGAAATAGATAATACACACCATTATTATTTACCAAAAGACAAAGGGTTTACAAACAAAAATAATATTAAATTAAAATGGTATGAAAAAGATAAAATATTGCAATTTAGAGATGATGATAGATTTAATGAAGCTTTTGCTTTTAATAAAAATTATCCAGATGTATTAGCAGTTGCTGCAGTAGATGATGAAGACAATATTTTAGGGATGGCAGGAGCAAGTGAGGATTCTAAAATTATGTGGCAAATTGGAATTAATGTATTAGAAAATGAAAAAGGAAAAGGAATTGCTAGTTTTATTGTACAAGCTTTGAAAAATGAAACATTAAATAGAGGCAAAGTACCTTTTTATGGAACTGTTGAATCTCACATAATTTCACAGAAAGTTGCACTGAAATCTGGTTTTTATCCAGCTTTTGCAGAAGTAAAGATTAGAAAAATTATTAAGAATGATAATAAGTAAGTTTAATAGTTTAGCACCTGAATTATCTGTAATTTATGTTGAGACATAAAAATAATTTTATATAAGTATATTAGAAATTCCATTTGTAAGAGGGATTAAAAATTGTCTTTTTGGAAGAATATAAATAAGCATTACTTTTGAAAGGATGATTATATGAATAAAGAAGAATTAACATATTATAAAAATAAACTTAACAAAGAAAAAAAGAGAATTATAGATCTCATTAATCAATTAGATGATAATGGAGTGACTAGATTTAATGCAGAGGTTGCAAGTGAATTATCATTTTATGATAATCATCCATCTGATATAGCTAGTGAAACTTTTGAAGTTGAGAAAGGTAGAGCACTTGAAGCAAATGAAAGAGCACTTCTTGATAAGATAGATGATGCTGTAAGAGCTATAGATGAAGGAAGTTACGGTAAATGTCAAAAATGTGGAAAAGAAATTGATAAAGAAAGGTTAGATTTTCTGCCATATGCGTTAAATTGTATTGAATGCGAAGATGTGGTTAGTACAATAAAAACTTATAACTCTAATCAAAGAGTAGTAGAAGAAAGTGTAATTGGAAATCCATTTGGACATAAATCAAGATATGGTGATAAAGATGAAATAGGGTTTGATGAAGAAGATAGTTATCAATCTGTTGGAAGATTTAATGAAATAAGAAATGAGCCACAATATGAATATGATTATGATGACGAAAATTATGTTGAAGAAATCGAAAAAATAAGTAATGAGCAATATAAGAATCAATTACCTGATTAAATTTTATTAAAACTACTAAAATATCAAGTTTCTGCATATATAATAGATATAGAAAATTTTATATAGAAGTATTTTAAAGTATTGATTTTACTAATTTTCAAAGGATATAACGAAATGTGATACCCTTTGAAAAAATAAAAAAATATATTAATCAAAAGTAGCTAACTTTCATAACAGAGGGTTAGTTACTTTTTTTATTGAAAAATAAATGATTACTTATTCGAAATATATTTACAATTAGGCATTGTAGTAGTATGATTAAATCATAAGTAGTAAGTGGTAAGTAATAAGTGAATTTCATATAATTTGCTTATTATAAGACGAAAATTAGGGTAAAGAAGGTATTTATATGAGAGATTTTAAATTATCACAAAGTTATTCAATTATTGCATTAAATGCACAAGATAGTATTCATATGACAACAATAAAAAAAATATCACTCCATTGTATTGCAGCATCTGTTATTCTAGAATCTTATTTGAATGGAGATTTTATAGAGGTTAATGATAAACTATCCTTAAAAAAATCATATCTTGAAAATCCTAATATCACTTTATATCAGGAAGCAGTTTTTAAACCACTTTTTAATAAGAAGGAAATTATAGAGGAAGATTTGAATTGGTGGTTATCAAAAGCATCCAATCTATCTAATAAACATTTGAAAAATCTTGAAGTTTCTATGACAGATTCTTTAAAAGGGTATGATTATATGGAGGAAATATCAAGCCTATTAGGATGTGACATGTTTTATAAAACAGCTGGATTATCATTAAGGGAATATAGAAGTAATATGGAGGAATATTCTAGAGTAGTTGAATTTCTTAGAGCTGAAGTTCTAGAAGATGGAGTTTTAAGTGATGAAAATATGTTTATGCTGTGGCTTCTTAGAGAAAGTGGATGTATACAAGATATTTTTTCTAAGGGAGATTTGGAAATAGTAGATAAAAGGATGCATAATTTAATCATAAATAATAAGATTTCAAAGAAACTATATAATATTCACATTTATCATGGAATTGAAATGGCTGTAAAGGGATTTTTAAATATGAAGAAAAATGCAATTAAAACTCCAACAGGAACAGGGATAAATTTTATATTTCCTGTTATTGAACGTTCTCAATCCATTTTTATTGATACAGAAGAGTGGTTTCCTAACGCGTCTCAAAGATTAGATGAAGTTAGAAAAAGATTAGAAGAAAATGGCCATAATTATACTATTATACGTGAAGGAGCAGTGCCTTTAATTAAAGTAGATAATATTATTTATGAAGCTGTACCAGAAGCTACTCAAGGAAGAATACCGATTCATGGGGTACGTCTTAGAAGATATCCTATTTAAAGGAGTTGTAAAATTTAATGTCTAGACAAAGATCTATGGAAAAAATACTAGAATCAGAGTATGTATCGATTGGAGAACTTGTTAGGATTACTAACTCTAGATATAGTACACTTAAATATTATACTGAGGAAGGTATGATACCTTTTGAGCAAGAAGAAGAGAATTTAACAAGAAGATTTTTACGCGAACATGCAGTTAAAAGGATTGAAGAAATTAAGGAATTAAAAAATAAAGGATATAGCATTCCAGAAATTAAAGAGTTATTAATTAAATAAATAAAAAATAGTACAAGGTTGTGTAGCTTGTACTATTTTTATAAATAAATGTATAAAGATGTTCTATTCTTTTACAGAAGTTGCTTTTCCGATAGTTCCACCAAGCTTTTTCCAAAAGTAATTATGTTCTTCTACAGCATTTGAAAAATCGTTATTTTCCCATCTAGTAAGAACTTCTAACATATAATCTTTATCCTCATAATCTACTTTTTCTATTAGCCTTTTTAAGGATACAATATATTCAGGGTCCATAGATATTCTGCCCCAAATTTGATTATCTTCTGCAATTATTTTTGTGTTACTCATTCTGTGAAGTATGTCATAAATTTTTTCAACAGGATAATATTCATCTTCCTTTATTTCATTATTTTCTTCCTTTGAAATTTCTTCATTTATTTTTTCAATTTCAGATATATTTGATTTAGCGCTTATGTTACCAGATGAACGTTCTTTATAATAAAAAAATGATGATACAGCTATGATAACTAAAAGTACAATAATTATTATGGTAATAATAGCTTTATTTTTAAATAATTTAGATATATTAATAACCTCCTTAAATAGAATTTATATTTATTATAATCCATAATTTGTATAATTTAAATATACATATATATAAATAATAAAGAAATAAATAAAAAGTTATATAATATATTAAATATATGTAAATTAAAATTATTTTTAACCAATAAATTATTATATGTGTATATAATAATTTATTATGAAAATAAATACTTATAATTTAATAAGTTATAGGAGGGAATCTATTGAAAAATAATGAAAATAAACTTTGCCCTATTTGTGGCGAAGTTATGAAGGAATTTGATTATGCATATGATAATAATCAATATGGAAAGAAATATTATAAATGTGAAGAATGCGGCCATAAAGAAAACACAATGGATTAATTTTGATACCACTAGAATGCAAAGTACTAGTGGTATTTTACTACCTTACAATAAGCATTAATGATAGGTTTATGTTGTATATACTTAAATAATTTTATACAATTATAGTAATAAAAGTATAAAACAGGAGGAGTTATTTATCATGTATGGATTTAATTTGTTTTCATTTATTTTCCCACTATTTTTTATAGCTTTTTTTTGCCTTTTTATATTTACAATAGTTAAGAATGTAAAAGAATGGAGTAATAATAATAAACAACCAATTATACCAGTTGAAGCATTGATTGTATCTAAAAGAGCGTCAGTATCGCATCATAATCATCACGATTCTATGTCAACATCTTCTACAAAATATTATGTAACCTTTGAATTTTCTAACGGAGAAAGAATTGAATTGAAATTATCAGGAAGGGAATATGGATTATTAGCAGAAGGGGATAGAGGAATCCTTTCATTTCAAGGAAGTAGGTTTATAAGTTTTGAAAGAAAATAATATATTAAATACAGTAATAATATAGAGGATTTGATATAAATATATATTTTTTATAATAGGATAACTTGAAAATTTATAGATATATAGAACTAAAAATACAATATTGAGTTATAAAATAGAAAGTTATATAATGTATATTAAATTAATAAGTAGCTAATATATAAATTTTGGGAATAATTAGTAATGAGAATATTAATTGTTTTATAATAATATAAAAGGAAAGTGGTGTTATTATCAGGTATATAGCAATGATAGAATCTTGTTATCCATCATTAAGTAAATCTGAGAGAAAGGTTGCAGATTATATTTTACAAGAAAAAGGTAATATAATTTATGAAACACTTCTAGAGATATCTAAAAAGATTAAGGTGGGAGAAGCAACTATATTAAGATTTGTAAGAAAGATAGGATTTAGTGGATTTCAGGATTTAAAGCTTCAAATAGCAAAAGATGACGAGCCTGTGAATGAAACATATCATGAAAATTATATAGACTCTATTGCAGCCAATATGACAAATACGATTCAAAATACAAAAAATGTATTAGATTCCAATCAATTAAGGATGGCAATTGAATTCATTCAAAGTTCTAATAGATTATTCTTTTATGGTGTAGGGGCATCGGGTTTAGCTGCATATGAAGCACAAAGTAGATTTATAAGAATGGGGAAAACAGGTCTTTCTATTACAGATAGTCATTTTCAACTTATGTATTCATCTGTTTGTGATGAAAATGATGTAATAATTGCACTTAGTTTATCAGGATATACTAAAGATATAATAGAATCTTTAAAGGTAGCTAAAAAGCAAAAAGCAAAAATTATAGCGATAACAAATTATGCACTATCACCTGTTGCACAAATAGCAGATTGTGTTTTATTAACAGCAGGAAAGGAAAATTTGTTAGATGGTGGATCACTAATAAGCAAAATATCACAGCTTTATATAATAGATTTATTGTGTACAGGTTATGCTTTACTAAATAAAGAAAGTATATTAAGCTTGAAAGAAAAAACAGCTGAGTTACTAATTGATAAATCTGCAACATAAAAAGCATATTTTAGGTCTATATAGGCTTAAAATATGCTTTTTATTTTTATAATAATTTTAAACTAGAACTTTACAAACTATTTTTTCTATAGTTTCATCATTAATTGAAATTTTAGGCATATGAATGTCCTCAGGAAAAGTTATTACAAAGTCACCAACTTTTAGGTCTATATAATTTTTTATAGGTCCTTCAAATTTTATAAAGTCACTTTCTAAGTCGTATTTGGATACCTGATTTAGTTCTGAAATATCGGAATAACCTAATTTTTCTTTACCGTTTAGGATAATGTGTATGTCTAAATAATTTTTATGACCTTCAAAAAAACAATCAAATTCTTTTTGACCAATATAGTTAAATCGATTAATAAATATATTTTCATTATCAATATAATTTTTGCCAAGCTTTAAGTCATATAGATTGGCAGAGTATATGTAGTCAATAGCTTTGTCCAAATTTTGGTTTAATCCCTTATAACGGTTTAAATCTTTTAACTTTCCAACTATCATAAATTCACCCTCATCTTTATAATATTTTCATTATCATTATACAATAATTTATTATTGAAATTATGATTTAGAATCAAATTTATTAAAAACAAAAAGAAAATTCAGAATATTTTAACGAATTATTAAAAATATACTAATTAAATAGTAAAATCCATAAATAGTATTAAATGGATTAAATAACGTTTACAATGGAATTTTCTGGTGATATAATCAAAGTATAAGTGAAGTTAAACTCCAAAAATGAAACCAAAAATGGAGTGAAAATTTTATTTTGATAATTTAATAGGGTAAAGAGATGGAGGGAAAAGAATGAAAAAAGTTATTAGCTGTGTTATTGCTGCTGTAATGTCATTATCTTTAGTTGCGTGTGGTGGTAACAAAAGTGGAGCTTCTAACGAAAGCAAACAAAAAATTATGTATTCTAATGGTGGGCCGGTAGAGTTTTTTGAAACACCATGGTTAAATCCAGGATCATATACTTATTCGAAGGTATTATATGATCATTTGATTGAAGCAGATGCAGACTTGAAACCATCTAAAGGAGAACTAGCAAAAGAGTACAAGCTTAGTGATGACGGAACGGAATTAGTATTTGATTTAAGAGACGATATATATTGGCATGATGGAGAAAAGATAACTTCGCAAGACATAAAATGGAGTATAGAATATTCCATGAAAACAGCAGTTGCTAATCCTGTATTTTTAAATACATTCAAAGCTATAAAAGGTAGCGAGGATTACTTAGCTGGAAAAGCACAAGAACTTTCAGGAATTGTAATTGACGGAAATAAAATAACTATTACTTTTGATAAAGTTGCACCAGATGCATTGTTAACATTTACACAATTTGCCCCATTACCAGAAAAATATTTTGAAGGAGTAGATCCATTAAAGTTCCAACAAGCAGAATACTTCCAAAATCCAATTGGTTCAGGACCATTTAAAGTAGAAGAAGTTAAAATGAATGATTATACAACATTAGTACCATTTGATAAATATTATGATGGTGTTGCTAATTATACAATTCATTTAACACCTAGCCCAGGAGATAGTGATCCTAACTTAGTTAATAATGTTAAATCAGGATTATTAGATTATGGATATACAAAGAGCGTAGCCGATGTTAAGGCTTTAAAAGATTCAAGTAATGTAAAATTAACTCAAGTAGATGTAAGATACACTCGTTTATTTTATGTAAATAAATTTAATAAGGCTGATGGAACAAAATCTCCGTTAGCAAATCCAAAGGTACGTCAAGCAATTAAATATGCAATAGACATGAAAACTATTGGACAAAATTTATTTGACGATACTATAATTCCAGCAAATAGTTTAACTCCAAATGGAGCAGATAAGGTAGAAGGCTTAAATAATTATGATTTTAACCCAGAAAAAGCTAAGCAATTATTAGCAGAGGCTAATTGGGATCCAAATTACACATTAGACGTTGTTTATTATTATACAGATCAATTAACAGTAGATTTAATGACTTCAATTCAATCATTCTTAAAAGATGTAGGAATAAAAATGAACTTTAGATTAGTTGAAGGAGATTTAGCAACTATTCTTTGGAAGGCACCTGATGATCAAGTAAATGGTCCAAGTGCTGTAGAATGGGATATGGCTTATGCAGCTAATGCAGCTCTTTCAATGCATGAATATTATGACAGATATAAGACAGGCTCACCTTCGAATTCACATACCCCAGCAGATGAAACATTAAATAAATTAATAGATGCAACAAATTCATCAATGAATCCAGAAGATCAAAAGAAAGCATATTTTGAATTACAAAAATACGAAAATGAAAATTTATTCTCAATCCCATTATATTATCAACCTATATTCTTAATCGAAAGCAATAGAATTGAAACCGGCATTGAGAAATATGGTAATCCTCAATTCAACTATGATTGGAATATTCAAAACTGGAAGATAAACTAATGTAGTTTAAATAATTAAATTTAGGGATTGCATATGGCAGTCCCTAAATTTCAAATTAGGGGGGACATTATGGTAAAGTTCATAATTAAAAAAATATTAGGATTAATTCCTATGCTTTTACTTATAACATTTATAATTTATTTAGGACTTGAGTTAACTCCAGGAGATGCAGTATCACATATGATAAGTCCTGAATTATTGTCAAATATGGATCCAGCTAAGTTAGATGAAATACGTGCAGCTTATGGATTAAATGACCCTTTTATATTGCGTTATTTTAGGTGGCTTGGAGAAATACTAAGAGGAAACTTTGGATATAGTGTATCAAGTGGAGTTCCTATAATAAATATAATAAAAGATTTGTTACCAGCTACTTTAGAATTAGCTATTGCAGCTTTACTTATTTCAACTATTCTTGGAAGTCTTTTAGGATTATTTAGTGCAATACGTCGTGGAACTTTCTCAGAAAACTTATTAACAGTTGCAGGTATGATTGGAGTATCAATACCACAATTTTTCTTCGGAATGGTTTGTATATTAATTTTTTCTTTAAATTTAGGGTGGTTACCTGTAGGTGGACGTATGATGCCAGGAAAAACAGCATTTATAGATAGATATGAATATTTAATATTGCCAGCACTTGTATTAGGAATTTCACTTACAGCAGGAGTAATGAGATATGCGCGTTCAAGTATGCTTGATACTATGAACAAAGAATATATAAGAACAGCTAGGAGTAAGGGGTTGCCAGAGTGGAGGGTAAATTTAGTACATGGATTCAGAGTTGCATTAACACCCGTTATTGTTTTAATTGGCTTCAGATTACCAACTTTAATTGGTGGTGCAGTAGTAATAGAGACAATATTTAGATGGCCGGGTATAGGAAGTGCATTTGCAACTGCAGTTCGTGCTCAAAATTATCCATTAGTTATGATGATAGCTTTACTTACAGTTACAGCAGTATTAGTTTCAAGCTTTTTAGTTGATGTATTAACGGCTTTACTTGACCCACGTGTTAAGTTAGATTAGGAGGATAGTATGGCAGAGGTAAGAATTAAAAGAAGTAGATTTGATCGTAAGTTAGATAAGATAAAGGAATTAGAGGAGTCTGGAGCTTTAGGGAAGAAAAATGTAAATCGTTCATTAAGAAAGCTTATGAATAATAAGCTTGCAGTAATTGGAATAATTATATTTTCTATAATTTTACTATCAGCGATATTTGCTCCACTTTTAACTAAATATGATCCCCTAGCTGTTGATATGAATAATGTTTTAAGGTCACCATCATCAGAGCATTTATTTGGTACAGATAAAGTAGGAAGAGATGTATTTTCAAGAGTATTATATGGTGGAAGGATATCAATTTTAATAGGATTAGGTAGTGCACTAGGATGTGCATTTATTGGAGTTTTACTTGGATGTTATGGAGGATATAAAGGAGGCTGGTTTGATAGTATAGTTTTACGTTTATCAGAAGTCTTTATGTCATTCCCTCAATTAGTATTAGTATTAATGCTAGTATCGATATTAGGACAAAGTCTAACTAATCTTATAATAATATTTATTTTAACAGGATGGGGTAGCGTTTATCGTATGGCTCGTGCAAAGATTCTTTCAATTAGGGAAGAGGAATATGTACAGTCACTTAAATCCTTTGGATTAAATGATTTTATAATTTGCTATAAACATATGTTACCTAATGCAATAGGACCAATTGTTGTAAATATAACTTTAAGTACAGCAATGTTTATATTAGAAGAAGCTTCACTAAGTTTTTTAGGACTTGGAGTACCTCTTGAAATTGCAACTTGGGGAAATATTTTAAATGCATCTCAAGATATGTTTACATTACAAAATAACTGGTGGTTATGGTTACCAGTAGGTATAGTAATTTCTTTATTTGTTATGAGTATTAACTTCGTCGGAGATGGTCTTCGTGATACAACAGATCCAACACAACAAGGTTAAGGAGGAAGAAATATGAAGGATAGACCTATAATTACTGTTAATAATTTAAAGACTTACTTTTATACAAATCAAAGATGTAACAAAGCAATAAATGGAGTTTCATTTAAAATAAAAAAGGGAAAAACACTTTGTGTTGTTGGAGAATCAGGTTGCGGAAAAAGTGTAACTGCATCATCAATAATGCAGCTATTACCAAAACTATCTAGGATAGAAGAAGGTGAAATAATATATCATGGAGACAAAGGTGATATAAGAATAGACAAGCTACCTAGAAATGGTAAAGAAATGAGAAATCTAAGAGGCAAGGATATAGCTATGATATTCCAAGACCCAATGACAGCATTAAATCCTGTTTACACAGTTGGTTATCAAATAACTGAAAATATATTATGTCATGAAAAGGTATCTAAAAAAGATGCTAAAGAGAGAACTTTAAATTTACTTAAAGACATGGGAATACCATTTCCAGAACAAAGAATAAATGAGTATCCCCATCAGTTTTCAGGTGGAATGAGGCAAAGAGCTATGATTGCAATGGCAATGAGTTGTAGTCCTAAAGTTTTAATTGCAGATGAACCAACAACAGCTTTAGATGTTACAATTCAAGCTCAGATATTTGAGCTTATGGATAAGCTAAAAAAAGAAAATGATACAGCAATATTACTTATAACTCATGATATGGGAGTTGTTAGTGAACTTGCAGATGAGGTTGCTGTTATGTATATGGGAAATATAATTGAAAGTGGTTCAGTTGAAGAAGTTTTAAAAACTCCAGCACATCCATATACTGAAGCTCTTTTAAAGTCAATTCCTATACTAGGAAAAGGAAAAGATCAGGATCTTAATCCTATAAAAGGTTCAACACCTGATCCATATGATAGGCCTATTGGATGCCAGTTTGCACCAAGATGCAATTATGCTTGTGAAAAATGCAATGAAATGCCAAGTGAAGAGGTTATAGGTGAAACTCATATGGTACGTTGTTTTAATCATAATATTGTGATTAAAAATAATTTAAAGGAAAAAGAGGTGATATCAAGTGGAAAATAAAGAAGTTTTATTAGAGTTAAAAGGTGCACAAACATACTTTCCAATAAAAGCTGGTATGCTAAAGAAACCTACTAAATTTGTTAAAGCAGTAAATGATATTGATTTAACTGTTTATAGAGGTGAGACTCTTGGATTAGTAGGGGAATCTGGATGCGGTAAAACTACACTTGGTAAGTCTATTCTTCAATTAGTTAAGCCAACTGGAGGAGAAATGATCTATGATTTTAAAAGAGATGTAGGTAAAAAAGATTTAAGAAAATTAAATCCTAAAGAAATGGATTTAGCACGTAGAAAGATGCAAATAGTCTTTCAAGATCCACATTCATCATTAAATCCTGCATTTACAATTTATCAATCTTTGTCAGATCCTTTAAAGAAATTTGGAGTAAAGGATAAAAAAGATAGAAGAATGATAATTGGGGATATATTAGAAGCTGTAAATATGAGAAGAGAATATATGGATAGATATCCACATGAGTTTTCAGGTGGACAAAGACAAAGAATTGGTATAGCAAGGGCACTTTGTGTTAATCCAGAACTAGTTATTTGCGATGAATCTGTATCAGCTTTAGATGTTTCAATACAGGCACAAGTATTAAATTTATTAAAGAAGATTAAAGAAGAAAGAAATTTAACATATATATTTATAACACATGATTTAAGTGTAGTGGAATATATAAGTGATAGAATTGCTGTAATGTATTTAGGACGAATAGTTGAACTTGCAGAAACATCTCAAATTTTCTCAAATAATTTACATCCTTATACTGAAGCGTTATTGTCAGCAATTCCAATAGCTGATTTAGATCATAAAAGAAAAAGAATAGTATTAGAAGGGGATGTGCCAAGTCCAGTGAATCCACCAGAAGGATGCAACTTTCATCCAAGATGTAGAAAATGTATGGATATTTGTAAAAAAGAAAGACCATTATTAAAAAAGCATATAGTTGATGGGGAGGAGCATTATGTTGCCTGTCACTTAGCAGAAATGAATATAAAGGAGAATAATAATGAGTAAGTTTGATATTAAAGATTTTAAGGGTGTAATTCCAGCAGTATTAACAGTTTTTGATAAAAATGAAGATATAGATGAAGTAGGAATGAGGCAATTAGTATCATATTTAATTAATAAAGGAGTAGACGGGCTATATCTTACAGGATCAACTGGAGAAGGATTTACTATGAATAGTGAAGAAAGAAAAAGAGTTGTTGAAATAGTTATAGATGAAAATAAGGGAAGGGTACCAGTTGTAGTTCATGTTGGAGCAATAGGGACAAGATTATCCATTGATTTAGCAAAACATGCAGAAGTAGCAGGTGCTGATGGAATATCTAGTGTTCCACCATTTTATTGGAAGTTTAACGAAAATCAAATAGTTAAGTATTATGAAGAAATTGCAAATTCATGTAATCTTCCAATGATAGTTTACAACGTACCTTTAGTAGGATTATTAGGAATGAATACTATAAAGAAGTTAGCATCAATAGAGAATGTTAAGGGAATAAAATATACTGCTTTATCTCATTATGAAATAACACAAATAAAAGATGAAGTAGGAGAAGAGTTTTTAGTTTATTCAGGTGCAGATGAAATGGCTATGTCAGGACTTTTAGCAGGTGCAGATGGAATAATAGGTTCATTTTATAATATAATGCCAGAATTATTTATTAACATTAAAAAAGCTGTAGATAGTAAAAACATAGATGAAGCGCAAAAACTTCAACGTCAAGCAGTAGAGATAATAATGTATTCACTAAAACTACCATCATTTTATGCAGGGATGAAAGTTGTATTAAGATGGAGAGGAATAAATGCAGGATATTGTCGTAGTCCATTTGAAAATTTAACAGAAAAAGAAGAAATAGAGTTTAGAGAAGGATATAAGAAATTAAAAGAAACCTACAATATAACAGGGGTTGAGTTCTTAGATGAAATATAAAGTAAAGCTAAGAAAGAGTACTGATTGTGATGTATTTGTAATTGGAGCTGGGATTGCAGGAGTAATGTCTGCAATCCAAGCATCAAATAAAGGATGCAAAGTAATACTTTCAAGTAGTGTTAATATATTTTCGGGTTCAAGTTTTTATCCTGGTACATGGGGATTAGGTTTAATTGGGCCAACAGACAAAAATGATGAAGATGATTTAATTAAAACAATCATTGAAGTCGGTTGTAATGTTGTAGATAGAAATTTAGTAAAAACATTTGTGAAGAATATAAATCCATGTATAAAAGAACTGAAAGATATGGGAATTAAATTAAAGCAAGCAGATAATGAAGGTGAAAAAGAATTTATTCCATGCTTTGATCATAAAAAAAGAAATTGGAATGGAATTTTATTTAGTAGTGCAAAAGAAGTCTTTGGAAAGAAATTAAAAGAAAATAAGGTAATAAAATATCCTTTTTCAGAAGTTATAGATATAGTGAAACAAAATGGTAATGTAGTAGGGGTAGTTCTTGTTAATAAATTAAATAAACTAGAATTTATTAAGTGTAAATCAATAGTTATTGCAAGTGGTGGAATAGGAGGATTATTTAAACATAGATTAAATACTAATGATATTACAGGACAAGGACAAGCATTAGCATTAAAATCTGGCTGCACATTAAATAATATAGAATTTATGCAAATGATGCCAGGATATATTAAGCCATGTTATAAAACAATATTTAATGAAAAAACATTTAAATATATAGAGGCTAAAGATGGAGAAGGAGTAGATGTATTCAAGGATATTTATAATTTAAAAGAAAAACTTGATATGAGATCAACTTACGGTCCATTTACTTCAAGATTAATTTCTAGAGATATTGATTATTCTATATTTAAAGAGTTTTTAAGAAATAAAAATGGTGTGACTATTAAATATAATGAAGAATTAAAATATAATATACCAGAGTTTATAAGATTATATTTTAATTGGTTAGAAGAAAATAAACATCTAACAATAGATGATGAAATAAATGTAGGAATGTTTTTTCATGCGGCTAATGGAGGTATTAGCATAAATGAAAAAGCTGAAACAAAAATAAAAGGAGTGTTTGCAGCAGGAGAATGTACAGGTGGAATGCATGGTGCGGATAGAATAGGAGGTTTATCTACAGCTAATGGACTTGTATTCGGAAAAATTTCAGGTGAAAGTGCTGCTGAATATGCAAAAGCTAAAAAAGATATTTGTGTGGAAGAAATAGAGTTTGAACTTTATGAAATAGATAAAGCAAATAAGATTATTGAGGAAGTTCAAGATATTATGTTTAAAAATGCAATGATAGAAAAAAATCAAATAGGGGTTGATGAAGCACTTTTAAAGATAAATAATATATCTAAAAATTTTATATATAAAGAAGATATAAATATGAAAAATATAAAATATTCATATAGGTTAGAATCTAATATTTTACTTGCTAAATCAATATTAAAGGCAATTGATCTTAGAAAGGAAAGTAGAGGTTCACATTATAGGAGTGATTATCCAACTACAAATGAAAAAATGGATAGAAGAATAAATGTAGAATTTGATAATGATATTAAAGTCTATTTTCAAGGGGAGTGATAAAATGCCTGTAGTAGATATGCCATTAGAAAAACTTAGAAAATATAAAGGTACGAATCCCATCCCAAAAGATTTCGATTCATTTTGGGATAATAGGATGGAGGAAGTATATAATCATCATTTAGAGTATTATCTCACTTGTAGTGAAATTAATTGTTTTAGTTCATGTGATTATTATGATTTGTGGTTTAAAGGCATAAATGGAGAAAAAGTATATGCTAAATATATTAAACCTAAATTAGATTACAAAATACCATTAATATTACAGTTTCATGGTTATCCAGGAGCAAGTAGGGGGTGGTTTGAACAGTCTTCATTTGCAGGTATGGGATGTGCAGTTTTAGCTATGGATTGCCCTGGGCAAGGGGGAAAAGGTGAAGATATTGGAGGTTATAAGGGATCTACAGTTTCTGGACATATCATTTCAGGATTAGATGGTAATACTAAAGATATGTATTACGTTAGGTTGTTTCAAAATGCTTCAATATTATGTAGAATTGCTCAAGAATTAGAAGATATTGACTCAAATAGAATATATGCTAACGGAGCAAGTCAAGGAGCTGGAATAGCATTAGTATGTTCCTCTTTAAATCCAATTATAAAAAGATGTGCGGCATTATATCCATTTCTTTCAGATTATAAAAGAGTATATGATATGGATTTAGATTTAGTAGCTTATGAAGGATTGAGATATTATTCAAGATGGTTTAATACTATGGGAGAAAAGGAAGATGAAGTATTTGAGAAGCTTGGGTACATAGATGTACATAATTTTGCCCATAGATTAAAATCAGAAGTCTTATTTGGGACAGGACTTATGGATAATATTTGTCCTCCATCAACTCAGTTTGCTGTATATAATAATATAACTTCTAAAAAGAAACATATTATTTTCCCAGATTATACACATGAAGAAATAAGTGAATTTGATGATATGTTAATAGACTTTTTCTTAAAGGAGGGAAAATGATATGCCGATGATGGATATGCCAATAAAGGAAATGGAGGCGTATTTAGGAAGTAGTATAAAGCCAAATGATTTTGATAATTTTTGGGATAGAGAAATAAATAGTATTACTGAAGAAAATTTAAAATATAGGATGGTAAAAAAAGAGTTTAAAAACAAACAAGCTGAATATTATGAAATTTATTTTAATGGTATAGATGGAGCTGAAATTTATGCAAAATATATTTGTCCATCAAGCAAAAAGAAATTTCCAATAGTATTAGAATTTCATGATTATAAAGAAGCAAGTAAAGGCTGGTATCACTTGAGTAGATACGTGGCAATTGGATATTCAGTAGTTGCTATGGATTGTAGAGGACAAGGGGGAAAAAGTCAAGATATTGGTGGAATAAAAGGCTCTACTGTGTGTGGACATTTAATTAATGGTTTAGATGGAGGGCTTAAAGATATGTACTATAGAAAAGTATATTTGGATGCTTATATATTATCTAGGATAATAGAAAAATTTGAGAAAACTGATATAAGCAAAATAATATCATTTGGAAAAGGCCAAGGAGCTGCACTTGCCTTAGTAGTAGCTGCCTTAAATAAAAATATAAATAAGTGTTCTTTGCAATATCCATTTTTAGCTGATTTTAAAAGGGTTTGGGATATGGACTTAGATGTAAATGCATATGAAGGAATTAGATATTATTTTAGATGGTTTGATCCAATGCACATGAGAGAAAAAGAAGTCTTTGAAAAACTTGCATATATAGATATTGTGAATTTTTCAAGCAAATTAAGTTGTGATTTATTAATTGGAACAGGTTTATTAGATAGCATATGTCCACCAAGTACTCAGTATGCGGTTTTTAATAATGTAAATTGTAAAAAGAAACATTTAATATTCCATAAATATGGGCATGAATTAAATAACTTTTTTGAAAATGAAAATCTAAAGTTTATGCAGTTCAATAATGTTAATTAAAATATATTGATTGATATTGATAATTACTATAAATGTTATATAGAAAATTACAGGTTAAGTATAAAAGTTAGGGGTGTTTTTATGAGAAAAGAAGAAATTATGGAAAAGATTAAAGGTGGATTAATAGTATCTTGTCAAGCTCTTCCTGATGAGCCACTTTATATTGAAGAGGATTCAATGATGCCATTAATGGCAAGAGCAGCAAAAAAAGCAGGAGCTTGTGCTATCAGAACAAATGGAGTAAGAGATGTTATTGGAATAAAGGAAGAAACAAATTTACCTGTTATCGGATTAATTAAGAAATCATATGAAGGATTTGAACCATATATTACATTTACTATGGATGAAATTGATTCTTTAGCAAAGGCTGGTGCAGATATTATTGCATTTGATTGCACATTAAGGAAAAGAAAAGACGGAAGGACTGTAGAGGAATTTATAAAAGCTATAAAAGAAAAGTATCCGAATATATTGTTAATGGCTGATATATCGAATTTAGAAGAAGGAATTAATGCTTTTAGAGCAGGAGTTGATATGGTTGGGACAACTTTAAGTGGATATACAAGTTATACTCCTAAGTTAGATGGGCCAGACTACGAATTAGTAAAAAATTTAGTAGAATCTATAGATATACCAGTTATAGCAGAGGGAAGGATTCATTATCCAAGCCAAGCTGTTGAAATGTTCGACCTTGGAGCTTATGCTGTAGTGGTTGGAGGTGCTATCACTAGACCTTTAGAGATTACAACAAGATTTATGGAAGCAATAAAGAAGAGGTAATTATGAAGTATTTAGGAATTGATATTGGGGGAACTTCAGTAAAGTTAGGGTTAGTAACAGATAAAGGAAAAATATTAGCTTCAGATAATTATGAAGTTGCATTTGATAATTATAAAACTCCTATATTTGAAACAGTTAAAAAATCAATAGAAAGATTTTTAAAGGATAATTCTATAAATAAAGATGAACTTATGGGTATTGGTGTTTCTGCAACTGGTCAAGTTAATAGTAATACTGGAATTATTGTCGGTGTAGGAGGAAATATTAAAAATTGGTGTAATACAGAAATAAAAAAAGAACTAGAAGAAATATATAATTTAAAAACTACAGTTATAAATGATGCAAATAGTATGGTTATTGGAGAACAATGGATAGGTAAAGCAAAGAATTATAAAAATATAATGGGTATTACAATAGGTACAGGAGTTGGCGGAGGAATAATAGTTAACTCAAATGTGTTATTAGGAAACATAGGAATAGCAGGAGAGCTAGGACATTTTTCTATAAATTCTAATGGGAAAGTATGTACTTGTGGCAATATAGGTTGCTATGAGCAATATGCATCTATGACAGCATTAATTAAAAATGTTAAAGAAAAATATATTGATATAGGGAATTTATCTATATCAAAAGAAGAGATAAATGGAAAGTATATTTTTGATGAGTTAGAAAAAGGAAATAAGGAATTAGAGTCTGTTGTAATTAATTGGATAGAGGATATAGGTAAGGGGCTAGTTAGCCTAACTCATATTTTTAATCCTGAAATTATAATAATTGGGGGAGCAGTAAGTAAACAAGAAAAGTTATTTATAAAACCTGTTAGAAACTATGTATTATCTCATGTTATGCAAAAGTTTGGAGAAAATTTAAAGGTTGAAGCTGCTGAATTAGAAAATAGTGCGGGATTAGTTGGTGCAGTTTATTATAATATAAATAACTAGATTTATTTAGAATAATGAATAATTTAAATTCATAGATACTTCCAATAATATGAAGAAAGATGCTAAGTATAATTAGCATCTTTCCTTATATTATTGCATAGTATACTTTTGCTTTGTTTGTTGAATCTTTTGAGCATCTACTTGTTCTGTAGGATACCAACCCTTGGCTTCCATTTTCTTATAGATTTCATGCTGTATTTTTAATGTTTCACATAGGATATCGTCAAAGGTTTGATGTATATTTTCAGTAGAAGCTTCAATTGTTCCATGTAAATATAAATCAGCAGCGCCTTTTGTAAGTAATAAAATATTTTCCATTAAATTTTTATCATCCATACTACAAACCCTCCTTTTTATAATAATGAATATAACTTTCCAAATAGTTCTTTATGCTTAGCTTCTAGTTGAGTTACTAGATTTTTTAATTCTGCATCTTGAATTTTGGATGAAGTTTCTTTGCACTTTGTTTCCATAAATTGCTCATGTCCTAAAGCGTCTTCAATATATAATAATTCTTTTGAAGTCATAATTTATCACCTCCAAATTTATTATGAGCAGAATGTTTTGAATATATTCTTAATAATTTTGTAATTTATATTGACATTTATTCTTAAAGGGAATAGTATAATATAAATAAAAAGCAAAAATCGATGAAAAGAAAAGTAGATATTTAAGAGTATCTTCAGCGAGTGAAGGATGGTGGAAGCTTCATGAGAAATTGATATCGAAAGACATCTTGGAGATGCTTACTTGAAATTGAGTAGGGTAAGACGTGTTCTAGCGTTAATAGATTGAGATAACTTTTTAATTATTTAATTAAGTTAAATTAGGATGGTACCGTGAACATAGCCTTCGCTCCTATATGGAGTGGAGGTTTTTTTATAAAGTGGGCCCGCTTTATGCGTATGTTTTAGAATTGAACTTAATTTTATATTTATAAAGTTAAAAAGGGTGGCACCGCGAAGTTTTATCGCCCCTTGGACAGTTTGTTCAAGGGGCTTATTTTTTGGAATAAATAAAATAATTAAGTATAAAGGTTTTAAATAATAAAAAATAGTATTAAATTACGAAAGGAAGATAGAGATGAAAAGAATATTAGTAAAAAATATTCCTAATTTTATAGAAAAAGAAATTAAGATAGAAGGTTGGTTATATAGAGTAAGAAGGCTAAAATCAATAACTTTTTTGGTAATAAGAGATAGATTAGGATTAGTACAATGTGTTATAGAGAATAATAATATTGATTTAAGTTCATTAAAGCTTGAATCAGTAGTATCAATTGTTGGTATAGCTAAGAAAAGTAATAATTCATTAAATCCATTTGAAATATTAGTTGAGAGTTTTGAAATAATAAGTGAAGCACATGAACTTCCAATAGAACTAAACAAAAAAGAGTTTGATGTAAATTTAGACACTATATTAAACAATAGAGCAATTAGTATAAGACATGAAAAAGTTAATTCTATATTCAAAATACAAAATATAATAGTTCAAAGCTTTAGAGAATTTTTAATAAATAAAGGATTTACAGAAATATTTACTCCTAAAATAGTTGTAGAAGGTGCAGAAGGTGGAACAGAAGTATTTAAAGTAGAATATTTTGAAAAAACAGCTTATCTTGCGCAAAGTCCTCAGTTTTATAAGCAAATGATGGTGGGAGCTGGATTTGAAAGGGTTTTTGAAGTATCACATGTATATAGAGCCGAGCAGCATAATACAAGTAGACATTTAAATGAATATATAAGCATGGATTTAGAAATAGGATTTATTAATGATGAGTTTGATATAATGAATTTAGAGGAAGATTTAATAAAGTTTATATTAAAAGCTATAGAAGTAAAAGGTAAAGAATATTTAAAAATATTAAATGTAAATATTCCTAAAATAGATGTTAGTATACCGAAAATTGAACTTAATGAAGCAATAGAAATATTAAAAAAAGTATATGGCAAGGGAGATTTAGAAGGAGATTTAGATCCAGAAGGAGAAAAACTTATATGTAAGTATGCAAAAGAAGAATATGGGTGTGATTTTATATTTTTAACTAATTATCCAAAAAGAAAGAGGCCGATGTATACAATGCCATTTGAAGAGCAAGGAACTAGAAGTTTTGATTTGCTTTTTAAAGGTGTTGAAATAACAACTGGGGGACAAAGAATTAATGATTATAATATGCTTATAAAAAGTATAGAAAATAAGGGACTAAATCCAAAGAATTATGAAAGTTATACAGATATATTTAGATATGGTATGCCAAAACATGGTGGATTAGCAATAGGATTAGAAAGGATTACAGCTCAATTATTAAATTTAGAAAATGTTAGGGAGGCATCACTTATTCCTAGAGATAGAACTCGTATAACACCTTAATTGATGAATGAGTTTAATAAAAAATAAGGGACTACCTTTTACGGTAGTCCTAACACTATTTTATTTACAAAAATCTGTAAGTTTAGTGTTATCTTGTACATCCATTAAAGCTTCGCCAAATCTTTGATAGTGTACAACTTCCCTTTCTCTTAAGAATCCTAATATCCTTTTAATTTCAGCATCATCTGTTAAGTTCATTAGCCATTCATAAGTTGCTCTAGCTTTTTGTTCAGCTGCCATATTTTCATGTAAATCTGCAATTACATCACCTTTAGCTTGGATATAAGTAGCAGTCCAAGGATTTCCAGTAGCATCAGTATAGAAAGTAGCTTTTCCGTGATCCGCATAATGTCCATCCATTCCAGCAGCTTTAATTTCTTCTATTGATGCATTTTCCATAATTTGATGAGCCATTGTAGCTATTATTTCTACGTGTGCCATTTCTTCTGTTCCTATGTCGGTTAATAATGCTTTAGATTTGTTTGTAGGCATAGAGAATCTTTGGTTTAAATATCTAAGTGCAGCACCAAGTTCTCCATCTGGACCACCATATTGAGTAATAAGAACTTTAGCCATTTTTAAATCTGTTGATTTTAAGTTTACGGGATGTTGTAGTGTTTTAACATAATACCACATTAATTTTTTCCTCCTTTCATGTTTTCCCAAGGCCATGGACTATTAACCCAAGCTTCAGGATCTTGGAAGTAAGAAGAACCAAAGTTAGTTAATGGACCAAATTGTTTTTCATATTCCCAAATTGTTTTTTTTAGTTCACAAGATATTACTTCATAATCATGTCTTGCTTTTTCAGATTCAGGAAAGTTATCTAAATATAAATTTAAATCAACAACAAAGAATTGCAATTTTTGTATTTTTTCTAGATAGTCTTCACGTTTCATTATTTATGCCCTCCTTTAATATATTGAACAGCACAATAAGGACTATATAAGTCTTTGAATATTGTTCCAGCAGCAAATGCATCTTCTATATTAAATAAATTTTCATATGGTTGAAGAGCAATAAATGCTTTTGCATATATAGGAGGATTAAAAACCTTATATGACTCACGGCAGTTTTTAGTTGTGTCTGGACAAGATATATCACAATAAAGCTTGCTAGGGTCGTTTACACAATCATTACATTTTTCACAATCATTATCTTTACGATAGTACATAAATTAACATCCTTTCATTTAGTAGCTATAGTTCTAAGTTATGTAGAAAAAAGTAGAAATGTGATAAAAAATAAATAAAAAATAAAAATGATTCAAAAAAAGTAAAGTATTTGTAGATATAATGGATAAAAGGTAAATACAGTTTATAAGTCATTTTAAAGGCCTTAAAATAGGATTCAAATTATAATTAAGTAAAAAGGGATTATACAAATTTATAATTATGAATCAGTTTTATTCGCACTCTTTTTATTGATTTTAAAGAATGATATGTTATCATCTTATATATAAAATAATTTACAGAAGTTATAAAAATAATTTACAGAAGGTGATTAAATGAGAAGTGTTGATTATTCAGGATTAACTGGCAAGATAATTACCAAAGAAAGTTTTGAATATGAAGAAAGTAGATTAGCTTGGAATAGAGCTATTGAAAAATATCCATTAGTGATTATATATTGCAATAATGAGGAAGATGTAATTAATGCAATACTATGGGCAAAAAATAATGATATAGAAATAAGAGTAAGATCAGGTGCTCATAGCTATGAAGGATATTCAACAGGTAATGATGTAGCTATTATAGATATAAGTAAAATGAATGAAATTTACATAGATGAAAATAATGATTTTGCAAGAATAGGGGGTGGAGTAAGAAATAGAGAAATATATGAAGCTCTAGGAAACAGGAATTATGCATTCCCAGGAGGAGGATGTCCAACTGTAGGAGTAGCAGGGCTTGTGCTTGGCGGTGGCTGGGGATATTCAAGCAGATTCCTAGGATTAGCATGTGATAGTTTAATTGAAGTTGAAATGATAAATTATGAAGGAAAAAAATTAATTCTTAATGAACAATCAAATAGTGATTTGTTTTGGGCTTGCAAGGGAAGTGGAGGATGTAATTTTGGGATTATAACTTCAATGACTATAAAGTTAAAAGAAAAAATAAAAATGGGGACTTTGATATATATAAATTATCCTAATATTAGTAATGAAGATAATATTAAAGTTATTGAGGTTCTTCAAGAATTATATAAGAATTTAGATAGAAGGATGAATTTAAAGACTGCAATATATAATTCACCTGAAAGAGGAAGAGGAGTTAAGCTTACAGGATTATTTTATGGAAATTCTATTGAGGCTAGAGAAATACTTAATCCTTTAGAAAATATAACAAGTTCAATAGAGACTAAAATAGAGGATATGAGTATATTAGAATGTAATAGATGGATTCAGGATAGTCATCCTGACTATGAAAAGTATAAGTCAACAGGTAGATTTGTTTATAGAGACTATAATTATGATGAAATAAAACAACTTATAGAAATAATAGATACTCCTGCAGAAGGATCAGTTTATACTGCAATATCATTTTATGGAGCTGGTGGGGCTATTGCTGATGTAGATAAATTAGATACAGCATACTATTATAGAGATGCTAAGTTTATAATGGGAATTCAATCTGTTTGGGAAGAAAATAAGTATGCTGATATAAATAGGGAATGGGTTAAGAGCAATTTTAGATTAATAGAGATACTAACAGAAGGATCTTTTGTTAACTTTCCATTAGATGAATTAGATAATTATGAAAAGGAATATTATGGGCAAAATATTAAAAGATTAAAAGAGATTAAAAAACAATATGATCCATATAATGTTTTTAATTATCCTCAAGTTATTAAAAGTGTAAAATAGAAAATTATTTTATTCGTGATATAATCATTTATAGATTATATAAAGTAGGATAGGGGATTATTTATGAAAATTTATTACTTTTCTTCAACTGGAAATAGTTTATATGTTTCAAAGAAAATAAAAGAAGCATTAAATGAAAATGTAGAGTTAATATCCATGACAAAAGCATTAAGAGACAATGATTTTATTTGTGATGATAATGCAGTTGGGTTTATATATCCAATACATTGTGGTTCTTTACCTATAATAGTTTTAGATTTTTTATGCAAATTGAAATTAAAGAAAAATTCCTATGTTTTTGCAGTAGGGGTATCTGGTGGAGGAGAAGCAAAAAGTAGTTTTGTTCATATAAATGAAATTATTAAAGACACAAATATTTTATCAAATTTTGTATGTATAAAATATATTTCTAACTATATTAGAGCAGGTAGAAATCCAAGTGAAAAAAGAGCTATTGAAGCAATTGATAAAAATGAGAAAATTCTAGAAGTCTTTATTAATGAAATTAATGAAAGAAAAATAAAAAAATGTAATTATAAATTTGGTTTAAATAAGGTTCTTTATTCTATTTGGAAAAATGTATATAAAAATAAGGATAAAAAATTTAATGTTAATAATGACTGTATTGGATGTGAAATTTGTAAAAAGGCATGTCCTGTAGATAATATTATAATGAAAAATAATATTCCAACTTGGAAAGGTAATTGTACAGATTGTATGGCGTGTATAAATTTATGTCCTAAAAAAGCTATAAATATAGGGAAAAGTACAGTAAAGAAAAATAGATATAAGAACCCATATATAAAGGTTAATGAACTGATAAGTTAGTTAAAGTAAAATACTAAGTATAAGTGTTAGAAGGCTGCCTATTAATAGAGTTAATAGAAAATGTAGAATGTACTATAGGTCAATATTTATATAAAGACAATAAGTTTAAAAAGTGATATAATTGATAGGGATTATTAAATGAGGTGATAAAATGAGTAGTATAGCAGGTAAAGGCTGCGAGAGACTAATTCCTACTGAAGAAAAAAAGCCTTTAGAAGAAATAGAACGTAGCCTTGTTAAAAAATATAGAAAACATATTTGGACTAAGTTTGTAAAAGCGGTAAAAGATTATAACCTTGTAGAAGAAGGGGATAAGATTGCAGTAGCTATTTCTGGTGGTAAAGATTCGCTACTTATGGCTAAGTGTTTCCAAGAGCTTAAAAAACATGGACAAATGAACTTTGAATTAGAGTTTATAGCAATGGATCCAGGATATCATCCGCAAATAAAAGAATTACTTATAGAAAATTGTAATCATCTTGGAATACCAGTACATATATATGAAGGGAAAATTTTCGAAGTTGTAGATAAGATGGCAAGAGATTATCCATGCTATCTTTGTGCAAGAATGAGAAGAGGATCACTATATAGTAAAGCAAAAGAACTTGGATGCAACAAGTTGGCATTAGGACATCATTATAATGATGTTATAGAAACTACATTATTAAATGTGCTTTATGCAGGTAATTTTAAAACTATGCTCCCTAAATTGAAGGCAGCTAATTTTGAAGGAATGGAGCTTATAAGACCACTTTATTATGTAGAAGAAGAGTATATAAAGAGATTTACTAATAATGCAGGAATTTGGCCTTTAAATTGTGCATGTATGGTTTCAGCTGAAAAAATAGGAAATAAGAGATATGAAATTAAAGAATTAATAAAAGAGCTTAAAAAGAATTTTGATGGTGTTGAAAAATCAATATTTAAGGCAGCTGAAAATGTTAGTTTAGATTCTATACTTGGTTGGGAAAAAGATGGTATAAAGACTAAGTATTTAGAAGTTTATGATGAAGAATAATTAAAATTTGATTATAGAGATATTATGTAATGAAGAATTTCTACATAGTATCTTTATTTTTTATGAAATAATAATTTATTAAAGGTATATGGAATAATTAAAAAATAGATTATAAATACTAATAACATAATGGAGGTGAAATATAATGGCTAAAAAAAATCAAGAAGCAAGTTGGGAAAAGAAAAGATACAAATCTCCAAAGAAAAGTGAAGCTTCTAAAGTACCAGAAGTTAAATAATTAATTGATTAAAGCTTATAAAGGAAACTACTCAAAATAAAACTTAAGAGTAGTTCCTTAGCTTTTATAAAAAATAATTAAAACATATAAAAATAATATAATTAATTACGATAATAAAAATGAATTAGTATTGTATTTTTATCTTAATAAATATACCAAAAGATGAATAATATGCTTTTTTTATTAAAAAATATATGGTATATTTTATTTAAGATTTCAAAATATAGAAATTGTATATATAAAAAGGAGAAATAGTATGGATAGAGAAAGCGTTTTATCTATGGATCCTAATATTCTATTAAGTATGGTAAATATGAAATTAAGAGATTTTTACTCTAATTTATCAGCATTATGTGAAGATATAGGAGTAACAGAAGAGGAATTAAAAGAAAAGTTAAATTCAATAGGATATAAATATGAAAGAGATCAAAATCAATTTAAGTAATTGGGTAGGAGGAATAATTTATGAAAATGAAAAACTTTGGTAAATTAGCAGTAGTTGTAGCTGCTGGGGCTGCTTTAGTTGCAACATTAATAAATGATAATAAAGAAAAATCAAAAAATGAAGTGAAAGTAGAAGAAAATAAATAGAAATTTGACTATATACTAAATATAAAAATATACTTTGAGAAGGATTAAATATATGATTAGGGAAATGAGTTATAACAAGGATGTTGGTTCCCTTAATAATAAAGATTTGAATAATCATAAAGACAGGCAAAAAGAGTTTTTATTAAATTCAAAGGAATCTTTTATTAAGTCTATTAAAGGACTATTTATTTCTGTAAATAAAGAGGAAGATTTAATAATGCTTTATGGGAACAATAAAGAAATTACAGGATACAAAGAAGATTTTATTATAATGACTTTTGATAAGTTTAGAAGCTACTTTCGCCAGGATTGTTTTGATATATTAAATGATGGTATAAAAAATAATTTAGAAGAAATTGAAGTTAAGATAACTAATATTTTAGGGGTAGATATATGGATTAGCGTTAAAGGTCAGGCAAGAAAGAGTAATAAAGGCGAGTTTTTAGGCTTTGAAGGATATGTTCATAATATAACAAAAGAAAAAGAAGCACATTTAAAGTTAGAGTATATTAGTTATTATGATGAATTAACTGGATTAAATAATAGAAAGCAATTTAAAAATATTATAGAAAAAGAACTGGAGAAGCATATTGCTTCAGAATCTAGAGGAGCATTAATAATAATAGATATAGATAATTTTAAATTTATAAACGATTCTTATGGACATAAATGTGGAGATATACTTTTAGAGAAGTTTTCAGAAGACTTAAAGAAAATATTTAATGATGATCAATTATTATGTAGATTTGGTGGAGATGAATTCTTAATATTTATTTCATCTATAAGTTATTTAAATGAAATAAATACTACGGTAAGAAAGATTATGGACATATTAAAAAATCCATATGATATAAATGGTCATAAAATTTATTCTTCAACAAGTATAGGAGTATCAGTTTTTCCAGATGATGGTGAGGATTTTGAAGTACTCCTTAAAAATGCTGATGCTGCAATGTATATAGCAAAGAGTAATGGTAAAAATCAGTGGCAAATGTTTAATAATAATATATCGAGAGAGATAAATAGAATTTATTCAATTCAAAGAGGGCTTAGAACTGCATTAGATAATGATGAAATGTTTGTTGTATTTCAGCCTAAAGTGAGGCTTACTGATGATGAAGTAAATGGATTTGAGGCATTACTTAGATGGAAAAGTAATGAAATAGGTTTTGTTAGTCCTGGGGAATTTATTCCAGTAGCTGAAAATACTAGGCTTATAATACCAATAGGCAAATTTGTATTAAGAGAGGTTTTTGCGAAGGTAAAATATTTATTATCAGAAGGCTATGATAATTTTAAAATAGCAGTTAATTTATCTGAAATACAATTGAGAGATGGTAATTTATTAGAATACTTTAATTCTTTGATAGAGGAGTTTAATGTCTCCCCTAAGTACATAGAAGTAGAAATAACTGAAAGTATGATAATGAAATCAGTAGATAAAAACATAGAATGTTTGCTACAAATAAAAGAACTGGGAGCATCTATTGCTTTAGATGATTTTGGAACTGGATATTCTTCTTTAAATCATTTAACTAAGCTACCAATAGATGTTTTAAAAATTGATAGAAGTTTTGTTATTGATATGGCTGAAAATGACAAAAGCAGGTACATAGTAGAAAATATTATTCAATTATCACATAAACTTGGCATGACAGTTGTTGCTGAAGGAGTCGAAGAAAAAGAGCAAGTAGATTATTTAAGAAGTATAGAATGCGATACAGTACAAGGTTTTTATTATAGTAAACCTGAGTATTTTGAAAATATAATAAGTATGCTAAGTAAATAAGGATTACCTAGGTAATCCTTTAAATTTTGTTAAAAATATAAAATATTAAAAAAACAAAGAAATAAATTTAAGTATATTGAAAAAATATATTACTAAATATATAATTTGAAGATAATAATATCATCAGAAGGAGGTACATATGAAAAAATCAGTGGATTTAGTTTCAGGAAATATATTTAATTCATTACTAAAATTGTCTATTCCTATTTTAGGGACATCTTTCATACAAATGGCTTATAATATGATAGATATGATGTGGGTAGGAAGGATAGGTAGTGAATCAGTTGCAGCAGTAGGAACAGCAGGTTTTTTTACTTGGTTTGGAAGTGCACTTGTATTTATATCTAAAATAGGAGCCGAAATAGGAGTTTCTCAGGCCATAGGAAAGAAAGATGTTAAGGAAAGAAATAAATTTATATATAATAGTTTATTTATTAATATAGTAATAGCAATATTATATACAATTATTTTAATAATTTTTAGAAATCAATTAATAGGATTCTTTAATTTAGGTGATGAAAATATAATAAAAATGTCTATAGACTATTTAATTGTAGTATCATTTGGAATGATATTTAGCTTTTTAAATCCATTATTTACAGGTATTTTTAATGCTTCTGGTAGTAGTAAAATTCCTTTTTTAATAAATACTATTGGATTAGCTTTTAACATAATATTTGATCCAATATTGATATTTGGACTTTTTGGGTTCCCAAAGCTTGGAGTAATTGGAGCAGCTCTAGCAACTATTAGTGCACAAGCTGTTGTAACTATTATATTTATAATATCATTTGTGAAAAATGGATATAGCTTAAGTTTAAAAAATAAAAAGTATTTAGATAAAATTTATATTTATAGAATATGTAAGCTGGGGATTCCAACGGCACTTCAAAATTGTATGTTTTCAGTTTTTGCTATGATAATTGGAAGAGTAATTGCATCTTGGGGACCAGTAGCAATTGCAGTTCAAAAGGTTGGTTCACAAATAGAGGCTATATCATGGATGACGGCAGAAGGTTTTGCAGCAGCTTTAACAGCTTTTGTGGGACAAAATTATGGAGCCAATAGATGGGATAGAATTTTAAAGGGATATAAAGCAACTATGATTATGGCAATTTTAGTGGGTATTTTTTCTACAATATTGTTAGTTTTTGCAGGAGAGAGAGTTTTTTCAATATTTATACCTGAAGCTGAAGCTATCTCACAAGGTGCAATATATCTTAAAATATTAGGGTATTCCCAATTATTTATGTGTATAGAAATTACAACAGCAGGAGCATTTTCAGGGCTTGGGAATACGGTTACGCCATCATGGGTTAGTATATTATTTACTGGACTTAGAGTACCTCTATCTATTTTATTAAGCAGAATGTCTTCACTTGGAATAAATGGAGTTTGGTGGAGTATAAGTGGTACAAGCATCATTAAGGGAATATTATTATTATTATTATTTATTTTTATGATAATAGTGCCAAATAGAAAAAAACTTCTTGAAGTTATTGACAATTATGAATAAATAGCATAATATATTAGTAAATTAATTATTAGAATAATCCTTTGATGAGGGAGAGTAGCTATTATGTAAGGTTTCAGAGAGCCGAAGATGGTGTGATTTCGGTACTAAAGCAAATAGTGAATGGGCCTCTGAGGAGTGATACGAAATTTTATTAAAGTAGTTGATCCGTAAGTCCCACGATATAGGGAATAGGGTATGTTAGTACCTGATAAGAGAGGCTTTTAAAGCAATTTAGGTGGCAACGCGGATAATATCGTCCTATACATTTTGTATAGGACGTTTTTTTATTTTTTTAAATTAAAATAAAGGTTAAAGGAGCTGGTAATTATGTTGTGAACTAGAGGAGATAAATTAGATTGAAGTAAATTAATTTATAAAAGGAGATTTCGAATATGAATAGAAATATGAATGTAAAAAAAATGATACTAAATGCAATATTGATAGCTATTGGAGCTCTATTACATCAAATAACACCAGCTTTAGGTTTACCTATGCAACCAGATTTTGCACTTGCAATGCTATTTATAATTATAGTAATAAATAATGATTATAAAACAACTTTGATATCAAGTATTATAATAGGGATATTAACTGCACTTACTACAAAATTTCCAGGTGGACAACTACCTAATATTATAGATAAAGTTGTAACAGCAAATGTAATATATTTTATATTTAAGTTAATAGGAAATAGAATGAATAATAATATAAAGATTATAATAGCTTTAAGTTTAGGAACTATATTAAGTGGATTTGTATTTTTAGGATCTGCAAGTCTATTAGTAGGTTTACCAGGTTCCTTAGTAAGTTTAATTAGTATCGTTGTTATACCTGCTGCAATAATGAATATATTCTTAGGTATGATATTATATAAAGCTATTGTAATAGCTTTAAAAGCTACTGGGGTACTAATAAGAAAATAAATTACATTGATAATTAAAAACTTTTAATAGGAGCTGTATTGAAACAGCTCCTAAAAATTATTTTTTAGATACTTTATACAACTCTGGAGTAGTTTCATCAATAGCTTTAAAAGTATATCCCTTATCTTTATAATATTTAATTATGGAAGGTAAAGCTTTAGCTGAATTTTTATTTATATATGTACAGTGCATTAAAATCACAACAGTATCCTTATCCTCACTTTTACATGCTTTCTTTGCTATGTTTTCAGGAGCTAAATTATGATTTGCACCATCACCACTATCAGTATTCCAGTCGTATATTTTAAAATTATTTTCATGTAATGTATCTACTAATTTTTGTGTTAATTTGTAAGATTGATTATTACAGCCAAATGGAAATCTTAAAATATTATATTTTTCTCCTGTAACTTCATACAATGTTTCTTGATCTTGTAGCATCTCTTTTAAAAAGCCTTCATCTCCGCAATATAGTTTTCCTCTATTATGAGAAAAGCTATGAAGTCCAATACTATGTCCTTCATTTTTCATTCTTAAGATAGTATTTTCTTGTCCTTTGATTTGACAGCCTATAACAAAAAAAGTAGCTGGAACATTTTCAGCTTTTAGTGTATCTAAAACTTGAAGTGTAACTTTTCCACCAGGACCATCATCAAAAGTAAGATAGACTACCTTTTCCTGTTCACTATCTTTAGATGAATCTTCAGTATTTTTTATGGCTTGGGCATTAGTTATAAAAGAGAAAGATAATATCAATGCCATAGAAAGTGTAGTTAACGTCTTTCTAAAATTTTTAAATTTCATATTAAGTATCCTCCTAAAGATTATTATGCTAGTACTAGTATTCCCAAGAATTCGAAGAATACAATGTTTATTATATGGAAATTAAAATTTATATTGAAATAATAATAAATAGGTGATATAATTTTAGAAAAAGAAAATTTATTCTTTAAATTAGTCCAGAGAGACTCAAAAGAAGTAAAATTATTGTGGGATTATTATGACTTCTCTGGAAATTTGTAGAGAAGTTTTTTTTATGCAAAAATACCTTTTAAAATTAGTCCAGAGAGGCTAGAAAAGGAGAAATATGAATTTCTCCTTATTAATAAAAATAGGGAGGTCATTAAATGGCACAATATGTAGAGACAAAAGAAATAAACACCTTAAGTAATGTTAAGAAAGGTTTAATAAAAAGTGTTTTAGGTCTTCAACATTTAATAGCAATGTTTGGAGCAACAGTTTTAGTACCCATAATAACAGGATTGGATCCATCAGTTGCTTTATTTTCAGCTGGAATAGGAACTCTTATATTTCATCTATGCACTAAAGGCAAAGTGCCTGTATTCTTAGGATCATCCTTTGCATTTATTCCAGTAATTGGTGCAGTTGCAACTCAATATGGAGATTTAAGATATGCACAAGGTGGAATGTTTGTAGCAGGGTTAGTTTATGTTGTGGTTTCATTTATAATAAAAAAGATAGGAGTATCTAAAATAAGAAGTATTTTACCAGCACAAGTTGTTGGACCAATGATAATAGTTATAGGTGTAAATCTTATACCAACAGCTTTAGATATGGCTGGAGTAAATTCATTTATAGCTGGCGAAGCAGGTTCAGGCAAAGCATTAATAATAGCTATAATAACATTAGGATTGGCTTTAAGCATAAAAAGATTTACAAAAGGATTTATATCACAACTAGCAATAATAATTGCAGTCATAGTTGGATATACACTAAGTTTAGTATTAGGACAAGTTGATGTAACTGCAATTCAAAATGCAAGTTTTATAGCAATTCCAAAGTTTACTTTACCCAAGTTTGATGCAGGAGCAATAATGATAGTAGTTCCAGTTATATTAGCTGTATTTATGGAACATATAGGAGATATAACGACTAATGGTACTATTGTAGGAAAGAATTTTATTGAAGATCCAGGTTTAAATAGAACTTTGCTTGGAGATGGACTTGCTACTATGACAGCATCACTTATAGGTGGACCTGCAAATACTACGTATGGAGAAAATACAGGCGTATTAGCAATAACTAAAAATTACGATCCATCAATATTAAGATTAACAGCAGTTTTTGCAATAATTTTAAGTTTTATAGATAAGTTTGGAGCGGCAATTCGAACAATACCTTCATCAGTTATGGGGGGAATAAGCATAATGTTATTTTCGATGATAGCTTTAGTTGGAGTAAATACAATTAAGAATGAAGGCGTAAAGTTTAATATAAAGAATATTATAGTTATGATAACAATTATATTTATAGGATTATCAGGATTATTTATGCCAAAGGCTATAGGAATAAGTATAACTGAAACTGTAAGTATATCTGGGTTAAGTTTATCAGCACTTGTAGGTGTTACATTAAATATAGTATTAACAAAGATATTTAAATAAATAATAAAAGATTAAAATAGGCGAATGTAAGCTGATATATTTACATTCGTCTATTTTTTTAATTTTATCAAGTTAAAATTATGTTAATATGTGGAAAAATATGATAAAATATATAATTGTTAGAATATAATTTTAAGGAAAAGGTACTGGTGATAATCGTGAAAAAAAGAAAAAATAATTTTATTTTCATATTTGCTAGTTTATGTTTAATTATATTAATAGTTAAAAGTAATTTTGACAATGTAACTTCATTATTATCTATCATGTTATTTATTATTTTATTGTTGATGATTAGATTGTTTTATATAAATAAAAAATATGAAAAGCTATATAAATTAGCAGAATCAAGCAAGAGAAGATATAGAATGGCTATAGATGCATTGGAAGGTGCAATTTGGGAATGGAATAGTGAAAATAATAAATTGTATATGTCTAAAAAGATAAAAGATATTTTAAAAATTAATAAGGATATAGAGAGTTTTGATGAATGGTTTTCATTTATTGTTGAAGATGAAAGAGAAGATATAAAAATTTTCATTGAAAACATTATACATAATAGAATATTAGATAACTTTATTTTAGAATCATCCATAGTAGATTTTTCAGGAGAAAAACTATTACTTAAAGTGCAAGGAAATGGGAAGGTAAGAAATAATGTTTTTTATTTATCTGGACTTATTGTAGATATAACTGAAAGAAAAAGAGTAGAAAATATGAATAAGGTTATAGAAAATAAGAATAGACTAGCTGTAGAGGGATCTAAGGACATTGCATTTTGGTGGAATGTTAATCAAAATATTATATCAATTGATTATAGTATTAGAGAATATTTAGAAATTAAAGGAGAAGGAGATGTATTAATTTCAGATAAAAGTTGGAAAAAGTTTATATTAGAAGATGATATTGATTTATATAATAAGAAAATAAATAAGGTTTTAAATTCAAAAAAGGATGAGTTTTATTCTATAGATTATAGAATATTAAGTAAGGATAATAAAGTTGTATGGCTTCAAAGTAAAGGGAAAAAAACATTAGAGAAAAATGGGGATTTATTTATTCATGGAGCTTTTTCAGATATAACAGATAGAAAGGAAAAAGAAATTGAAATTAATTATTTGAGCTTCAATGATGAAGTTACAAGGATTCCAAATAGAAGGTTTTTTGTGAGAGAGGTTACAAATCATATAAATAATTATCCTAATGAAAAAATAGCATTTATTTTTATAGATTTAGATAATTTCAAATATGTTAATGATACATATGGGCATGATGCTGGAGATTTACTTTTAATTGAATTTGCAAAAATTATAAAAAATATGAAAATAAAAGATTCTCTTTTTGCTAGATATGGCGGAGATGAATTTATAATAGTTCAATATAATATACAAGAAAAAAATCAAATTAAGTATATTTTAGATAATATAATAAAGAAATTAAGTAATCCAATAATAATAAATGATAAAGAAATTTTTTGTACATTAAGTATAGGAGTTAGTGTTTATCCAATAGATGGAGGGGATATGCCAATTCTCTTAAAAAGAGCAGATATGGCTATGTATCTTGCAAAAATTAATGGAAAAAATAGATATGAATTTTTTGACATAAAAATATTAGAAATTCTAAATAGAGAATTTGATATAGAAAAAGGGTTAAGAGTTGCTGTTGACAAAAGTGAAATAAAAATGCTATATCAGCCTAAGATTAAAGTAGATACAGAAGAGGTTATAGGTTTCGAGTCTCTTGTAAGGTGGAATAGTAAGTCGTTAGGAATAGTATCACCTAGTGAATTTATACCAATAGCGGAAAGTTCAGGTCTTATAATACCTATAGGAAAATACATAATAAATGAAAGTTTTAGAAGGTGTAAGGAATTAACATTAAAAAATAATAAGAAGTTTAAAATGGCGATTAATTTGTCTGAGGTGCAAATTAGAGATGAAGATATAGTTTCATTTATATCTGAATCATTAAAGCTCTATGATTTGAGTGCTGAATATATAGAGTTTGAAATTACAGAAAGTATAATAATGAAATCAGCAGAAAAAAATATAAGTACATTAGAGAAGTTAAAAAAGCTAGGAGTTTCATTAGCGTTAGATGATTTTGGAACTGGATATTCATCATTAAGTTATTTAAGAACTTTGCCTATAGATGTATTAAAGATAGATAAAAGTTTTATAGATGGAATAGTTATAGAAGAAAAAAGTGAGTATATAATAAATAGTATTGTTGAACTTTCACACTACTTAAGTCTATTAGTAGTTGCAGAAGGAGTTGAAACTAAAGAACAACTTGATTTTTTAAAGAAAATTAGTTGTGATGTTATTCAAGGATATTATTTTAGTAGACCTGTCGAGTTTGATGAAGCTATTAGAATGATTTCAACTTAAGTAAAAAGTGTCTTTTGACACTTTTTTTTATTATTTTATCACCAAAATCATAGGCAAAGCATATTATGTAACTATATTATGCTTTGGAGGTATATATGAAAATAGTTATTGACGATCAATATCATAGTGACGAAAATAATAATAATGAAGATCAATATACTGTAGATGAAAATGGAAATTTGAATTTATTTATTCAAGTTGATGGGGAAGTTAGCGAGGATAATTCTACAAGAACCATTAATAGAGACAACATATGTAATACTCAAGAAGAAATAATAGAAAGTGATTTTAGTGAGGAAAAATGTGAAAACCCTTATGATAGACTATATTCAAATATAGAAGATAAATTAGAAGGTATCGCACAAGATAGCTCACAAGAACAATATAATTCACAGTATAGCTCAGAAAATAACTTTAATAGTTATAATGGAGTAGAGGAAAAAGGTAGAATTGAAATCATATCAAGATTAGCAAGTAGAGATGGAGTAGAACTTAAGGGAGCAAGGATAAACTTATATCTATTAAATGGTATATCTCCTAAATTGTATGATTCAAAATTTACTGATTCAAATGGAGAAGTAGTATTTGAAAATTTAGAAAATGGATGTTATAGGGTTATAGCAATAGTAGATAGAAGATTTTTTGAAAAGCCTTTATACTATACTTGGAATGAGGTTACTATAGATAAAAATAATAAATCAGCAAATATATGTGTAGTAAATAAAATAAAGTCAGCTTATTACAGAAGATAGAATAGGAGAAAATATTTATACACTTATAAAAAGGAGCTGTCGCGCAATTAAAAATGTAAAATATAAAATGAATAATGAAGATGAGAACTGTTGACAGTAATTTTTAAATAGTATAAGTTTAAATACTTTATTATAAAATATTACAAGATTTTAAATTTTACGTTAAAGGGCTGTTTGTACAGCCTCTTTTTATTTTGAATATAATAAGTATAGACATAAATAAGAATTACTTGTTACAATAAAGATAAGATTTTTATTGGAGGAATACAAATGAATAATTTAAAATTGAAAGTTCAAAAAATACATAATGAAGCTATAATACCTAATTATGCACATAAAGGGGATGCTGGGTTAGACTTATATTCAGTAGAAGAGGTTAAAATTAATCCATCTGAAACAGCATTGATTAAAACTGGAATAAAGATAGAGTTACCGCCTCAAACTGAGGCGCAGGTTAGGCCTAGAAGTGGATTAGCATTAAAACATGGGATTACTGTTTTAAATACACCAGGAACTATAGATGAAGGATATAGAGGTGAAGTAGGAGTAGTATTAATAAACCATGGAAAGGAAACTTTTATTGTTGAAAAAGGTATGAAGATTGCACAAATGGTAGTAAAACCAGTATGGTATGTTGAAGTTGATGAAGTAGAAGAGTTAAGTAAAACTGAAAGAGCAGAGGGGGGATTTGGTTCCACAGGGAAAAGATAAAACAATTTACATGATATTAAGTAAAAATTAAGGGGCTGCCGCAAGGCACCCCTATTAACATGAATTACTTTAGAAAAATATATTTATATATTCTCATTAATTCTATACTATCAATTATAAATTGCGCAAAGTCGTTTAATTGGATAAATTCTCCCATTCTTCATATAGACTAGCGATTTTTTCTTCTAAATCTTTTATTTCCTTATTAACTCTTTCGCTTTCAGAAGGATTAGAATAAATTTTCTCAAGACAAAGTTCTTCTTGTAGCGATAATAACTTTTCTTCTCCGGTAGAGATATCATCTTCTATTTTCTTTATTTTTAGCTTTAGAGTTTTTTCCTCTTTTTCAAGTTCTCTTTTTTTCTTTTTTTCATCTTTTAATTGAGTTTTAGTTTTTCCATTTGATAGTTCTTCTAAAACTTCAAACCTATTAGGATTAATTTTCTTTTCTTGATAATAACTATAGTTTCCTAAAAATTCTTTAATACCATTTTCATTAAGTTCTAATATTCTATTAATTACTTTATTTAGGAAGTATCTATCATGAGATATAACCATTAATGTTCCATCATAACTTAATAGTGCATCTTCAAGAGCTTCTCTAGACATTATATCAAGATGGTTTGTTGGTTCGTCTAATAATAATAAATTAGATTTTGATAACATAAGCTTTAATAAATTTATCCTACATTTTTCTCCACCACTAAGAGTATTTATTATTTTAAATACATCATCTCCAGTAAATAAGAACGATGCTAATGCACCTCTTAATTTAGATGTAGTTAAGTTGGGAAATTCATCCCATACTTCATCTAAAATAGTTTTATCTAGGTTTAAATCAGATTGTTCTTGATCATAATATCCAACATTTACGTTTGTTCCAAGAATAACTTTACCACTATCAGGATTTAAATTATCTAAAATAATTTTAAAGAGAGTTGTTTTACCACGACCATTTTCTCCAATTAATGCTACTTTTTCTCCTCTTTTAAGATCTAAATTAAGGTTTGAAAAGAGATTATTATCTCCATAGCTTTTAGCGAGGTTTTCAATATGAAGAACATCATGCCCACTTTTAACAGAGGCTTCGAATTGAATTTTAGAAGCTTCTTTTTCCTTATCTGGAGCATCTAGTCTATCCATCTTTTCTAAGGCTTTTTCTCTACTTTCAGCAGCTCTTATACTTTTTTCTCTGTTGAAGCTTCTAAATTTTTCTATTATTGCTTCTTGTCTTTTAATTTCAGCTTGCTGAAGATTATAAGCTTTAAGTTGAGCTTCATAATTTTTCTTTCTTAGGTCAATAAATTTAGTATAAGAAACATTGTAACAATTAACATGGCCATTAATTACTTCAAAGGTATTGTTTGTAACAGCATCTAAGAAAAATCTATCATGAGATATTACTAAAACTGTTCCTTTATAATTTTTTAGATATTCTTCCAGCCACTCTATAGCTTCCAAATCAAGATGGTTAGTTGGTTCATCAAGTAAAATTATATCTGGGTTTTTTAAAAGCAGTTTACAAAGTGAAACTCTAGTTTTTTGTCCACCACTAAGTGTATTTATAATTTTATCGAAGTCTTCTTCTAGAAAACCAAGACCTTTCAATACTCTAGATATTTCGCCTTTATATGTGTAACCACCTTTATGAGAATATAAATCCTGAAGGGTAGTGTAATCTTTTATAATTTTTTCATGATAAGCTGCATTATCCTCATTATAAGGTTCAGCCATCTTTATTTCTAACGAATGTAGTCTATCTTCAATATTACGAAGATCTTTAAATACTAAATTCATTTCATCATATATAGTATTATTTAAATCTAAATCAACATGTTGAGTTAAATATCCTATAGTTCTATTTTTATCTATAAATATTTCACCAGAATCCTGTGATAATTCTTTAGATATTATTTTAAATAATGTTGATTTTCCTTCACCATTTCCACCAATAATTCCAACTTTATCACCTTCATTAATTGAAAAGGTAATATCTTTTAGTACATCTCTTATTCCATAACTTTTCGATATATCTTTGCAACTTAAAACTATCATTTTATCCTCCTACGCTTATCCTATATATCAAATATATTTAAACTTATAAATTTCAATAATTCCAATTTTATTATACTCTAAGGTGTTAAGCTAATCAAATACGTAAACTTTTATGTTGAATTCTTAATAGAATTAAAATAATGGCATATGTATACAAATAAAAGCATGTAAGAAGGCTTACATGCTTTTCACTATTTAGATATAGTCTTAAATTTAGGTAAATGATTATCTATAACTAATGAAGGAGTTCCGGAAATAAGAGGTAAGAAGTAATCTAATGCTTCTTCTTTTATATGATTTCCTTCATCATTAATTAAATTCATAGGAAAGTACTTAACATTATTAGCTATCTTATCTGCTTCTACAAGGAAATGAGAAGTAGAATAAGTTGAGTTTGAACCTCTTTTTATAGCAACCATATATCCACTATGCCCTTCAAGTGCAAACTTTAATGCAGAGTATCCAGCTTCAAAAGCTTCCTCTAAATCAACATCGGAAGCACAATGGATTGCACATCTTTGTAATACACCTAATTCTAAAGATTTAACTCTGGATGTTATACCAGACTGGATTATTAAGTTCTTTAAGTAAGAACCAACGCCACCTAATTGTGCATGTCCAAATTTATCATGAGATTGTTTTTCAACTTCAGTTATAAATTTGCCTTCAGAATTTCTTATGCCTTCTGAAACAACTATAAAAACTTTATTTTTTTCTTGGAATCTTTTTCTAACATCTAAAAGAAACTTTTCTATTTCAAAAGCAACTTCAGGTAAATATATAAAATCTGCAACAGGTTCTCCATTGATCCTAGCTGTACAAGCAGAAGCAGCTAGCCAGCCTGTATCTCTACCCATTGTCTCTAAAATAAATATTCCGTTATTTATATAAACTGATGAATCTAAATATGTTTCAAGGGCTGTAGTTGCAATAAATTTTGCTGCACTACCAAAACCAGGAGTATGATCAGTATACATTAAATCATTATCTATTGTCTTGGGGATACCAATAAACTTTATGTCTATCCCAGTTTTTTTTGCATATTTGCCTAACTTAGCAATAGTATCCATAGAGTCATTTCCGCCTACATAAAAGAAGGCTTTTATGTCATTAATTTTTAATATATCTAAAAGCTTGTCATATTCCTCACTTGATTCTTCTAAGTTTTTCATTTTATATCTACAAGACCCTAAACCAGAAGATGGTGTATATCTGAATGTATTTATTTCATCATCAGTAAAGGAAGATAATTCTATTATATTTCCATTTAATATACCTTCTATTCCATTTAGACCTGCATATACTTTATTAAATGCACCCAAATCCTTATTTGCATGTAGTAAACCTACTACGCTTGAATTAATAACAGATGTTGGACCTCCAGATTGAGCAATTATACAATTCGCCATTAAGTTACTCTCCTTTATATAAAACTACAAAATATGATATACTTTTTCGAATATCATATACTCTATTTAATAATATACAATAAAATTTGTCTTATTAAAAGTACTTATTAAAAAAAAATAATACATAAATACTATACTTTATAATTATATATAGAGTAGAATTATATAATTTGGAGGGGTTTCTAGAAAATGGGATTAAAAGAAGTGATTTTAATAGGAGTAGCTATGGCAATGGATGCGCTTGGACTTAGTATAAGTTTAGGAATAAATCCTATATTAAAAAGAAGAAATAAAATAGGGTTTATAGCTTCATTTGCTTTCTTTCAATTTTTATTTATATTTTTAGGAGGAGTAGGAGGAAAGTTTTTTGATACATATATAGTTGCTATACCTAATTTTATAGGTGGAGTTATAATAGCCTTAATAGGATTTATAATGATACTAGAAGCATTTAAAAAGAATGATAATGATGAGTCAGTGTTAATAAGAAAGTCAATGTATATGATTTTAGGTATGTCAGTTAGTATTGATGCTTTAGTAGTTGGCTTTACTGCATTTCATGAAGTTAATGAAATCTTATTATTTATTGATGCTATTTTGGTAGGATTAATAACATTACTTATATGTACAAGTGGATTTTTTATGTGTAGATATGCTAGAAGAGTTGATTTTATATGTAAATATGCTGATTTATTAGGAGGATTAATATTATTAATACTGGGATTTAAAATGATATTTTTTTAATATTTAATATGTAGAGTATTAGTGTTATAATTATATAAAGATTAGAACGTTAGGAGAATAAAATGAGCTGGGAAAATTATTTAAAAGAAAATGGAATGAGAGTAACAGCAGGAAGAATTTCAATTTTAAATATAATAGAGTCTTCAGATAAAGGGCTATCAGCAGAAAATATATATTGTGAATGTAAAAAGCAAAATGAAAACTTAAATCTTAGCACTATATATAGGACACTAGAGTTACTTGAAGAAAAAGATATAATTAAGAAAATAAATATAGATGGACCTGCAATATATATACTAAAAAAAGAAAGTCATAAGCATACTTTAAAATGCGATGTTTGCCATAAGTGCGTTGAAATACCTTGTCCAATGGAAGAGATAGAAGAAGCTATAAAGGCTAAGGTTGGTTTTAGTTTAACAGAACATAAGCTAGAGCTTAATGGTATTTGTGATCAATGTAAAAAAACAAATAAAAATTAATATTAATAAATTATAAAAGGGATATTTTCGTAAAAATATCCCTTTTATAATTTAAAATTAAAACATTATTTAAAATTTAAAAATTTATCTAATATTATTACTATAATTAAAGTAAATACTGAGGTAATTGCAATAGTACCTCCAGGAGCACTATTTATATAATACGATAAAAATAATCCCATCAAAATATCAAACATTCCAAAAAATATTGAATATAATAATGTTGTTTTGAATCCTTTTTTTAATTGCATTGCAGTAGCAACAGGGACAATCATTATAGATGAAATTACAAGTATCCCCATTATTCGTATAGACATAGAAATAGTTGCACCAACTAATATAGTGAAAATATAATTTATTAATTTTACTTTTATCCCAGCAGTTTTTGCACCTTCTTCATCAAAGGTAATATAAATAAGCTTATTATATAAAAATATAAGTGCTATTAAGCATATTATTCCTACAATCAATATCATGAATATATCTTGTGTAGAAACGGTAAGGATACTACCGAATAAAAATGAATTAACTTTAGCGGAAGCTTTTCCACTACTTATAAGTATTATTGCTATTCCTAAGCTAAAAGTTAAAACTAATGACATAACAAGTTCAGCGTATTTTTTATAATATTCTCTTAATAATTCGATAATTATTGCACAAAGAGTTGTAAATAAAAATGCTGTTATAAGAGGATTAACCCCTAAAACTAATCCTATAGCAACTCCAGCAAAAGATGAATGTGATAATGTATCACCAATCATGGAGTAGCGCCTAAGCACTAAAAAAAGTCCTATGAAAGGACAAAGTATTGATATTATAAAGCCAGCCATAAAGGCATTTTGCATAAAATCTAATTGAAACATATAATCTACCTTTCTTGATTATAAACTTAAATAGCATCATTTAACTTAAAATTATTATTTCTAAAATTCTTATATTCATCAACTGTAAATAATGTAATGTTTCCATTATCTACTTTAAGTATATGAGTTGAATTATTTAAAGCAATATCTATATTATGTTCGATTGATATAATAGTTTTTTTATCCACTTGATTTAGTTTCTTTAAAATACTGTATATTTCAATTTGATTTGCTTCATCAACACCAGTAGATGGCTCATCGAGAATAATAATATCTGGATTTCCCATTAAGGCTCTAGCAATAAGAACTCTTTGCTGCTGTCCACCTGATAGCATTCCTAAAAGTCTTGTTTCATAATCTTTCATATTTACAGTTTCAAGTATAGAAGAAATATTTATATTAATATTTTTCAAACTTTTTTTGTGACAAGATAAAACTTCTTTTACTGTAATAGGAAACTGAGAATTAAAAGAATCTAATCTTTGCGGAACATATCCAATAGAATTAGATTGAACTTCAATTGAACCAGATGTTGGTTTTAATAAACCTAGTATTAGTTTTATTAGTGTTGTTTTACAACTTCCATTTTCGCCAACTATAGATAAATATATACCTTCAGGTATATTTAAATTTATATCTTTAAGTAAATATGGTGGTTTATTGGAATATGAAAAACATAAATCTTTTATATTAATCATTAAAAAAATCATCTCCTAAATAGTCTAGACTTATTATATATGAAAATGCAAATGGTTTGCAACAATTACTTTATATATACATTATATATTTACTTAATTATTTATATTATTACCATATTTTAAAATTGTGAAGCAACTTATTGCTAAAAAGTTAGCATGAAAAGGTGAGACGTTAATTTAAATCTACTAGGGTAAAGTTCAGTAGGAACATAACTACATTTGACTAAATATTCAATGCCTGATATGCAAAACTTAAAATATATTGGTGAAAGCATTTTCTATTGAAAAAATTCTTAAAGATTTTTTATATTAATTTTTAGATTCTTTCATTTCTTAATTATTTTATTCAGTTGATTTATATTATGAATAAAACATATAATATAGGTAAGTTATTAAAACTAAAGTAAAGATTGTGGAGGAATATATATGGATTTTTCAAGTTTAGTATTAATGGAAAAGGATAAGGATACGGGATTTATAACTAAGGAGCTTGGAAGTTTTCAAGTTTCAGAGGGAGCTTTATATGTAAATAAACTTTTTGTTGTTAATGAAGTTGTAAATTTATATTTTGATACAAATAAAGATGTAGAAGAATGGGAATACTCAGCAATATATGATGTTTTTAATTATAATGCCTTTATAAAAGAAGAATTTGAAATTGAGGATGTGTTAGATGAATATAATCCTACATTTTTAATAAAATTTGAATATGTAGATGATTATGAGGTTATGAAGGAAAGAATAACAAGATGTGTAGAATTAATTGAAGATTCTATGGAAAACGCTTTTAAGGATATTGTAGGAAAAGAAGAAGAATATAATTAGAAGGGAGGGCCTAAAAAATTAGGCGGAAATTATGAGTGAATCAAAGGTATTGAAAAAAAGAGAAGAAATAGAAAATAAGTATAAGTGGAAGGTAGATAAAATATTTTCAACTGATGAAGAGTGGGAAAAAACTTTTGAGGAGTTAAAAAAAGAAGCGCCATCACTTAAGGATTTTGAAGGAAAGTTAAATGATGAAGAAAATATTCTAGGCTACTTAAATAAATATGTAGATTTAGGTATAAAGGCTGAAACAGTATATGTATATGCACATTTAAAGTGTGATGAAGACACATCAAATCCTAAATATCAATCTATGATGAATAAGGTAGATTCTTATATGGCAGAATTTGCATCATATACAGCATATTTTGTACCAGAAATATTGTCATTAGAGGATGATTTTATAAGAAATACTATAAATACTAATGAAAAGCTAAAGATGTATTCATTTATGTTTGAAGATATATTAAAAGAAAAACCTCATATTTTAAGTAAAGAGCAAGAAGAACTATTAGCACAAGTTTCAGATTGTTTAGATGCTCCAGACTCAATTCACAATATGCTTACAAATGCAGATATGAAGTTTGGAGATATATTGGATGAGGATGGTAAAAAGGTAGAATTAACAGAAGGTAATTATTCAGGATTTATAAAAAGTAAAGATAGAAAAGTAAGAGAAGAAGCATTTAAAACATTATTTAAGTCATATAAAGATTTAGAAAATACTTTTGCAACTACATTAACAAGTTCAATAAAGAACTTTAATTTTAGTGCAAAAGTTAGAAAATATAATTCTGCACTAGAAGCTTCATTAAAGCCAAATGATATACCGCTAGAAGTTTATAAGAATTCTTTAAAAACTATAGATGAAAATTTAAAATCTCTTCATAGATATGTAGCATTAAAGAAACAACTACTAGGATTAAATGAAATGCATATGTATGATTTATATGTTCCAGTTATTGAAATACCTAAAGAGCATATAGAATTTAATAGTGCTGTAGATATGGTTTTAGAAGGATTAAAACCATTAGGAGATGAATATTTAAATATATTTAAAGGTGGAGTTGAAGAAGGCTGGATAGATATATATCAAAACAAAGGTAAAAGAGGAGGAGCTTATTCTTGGGGTGGATATAAAACAATGCCATATGTTTTATTAAACTATAATTATGAGTTGCATGATGTGTCTACGTTAGCTCATGAAATGGGCCACTCTATTCATTCTTATTATTCAAGAAAAGAGCAACCATATATTTATGCAGGATATACACTATTTTGTGCAGAAGTAGCATCAACTACTAATGAAGCACTTCTAATACATCATTTAATAAATAAAGAAACAGATAAGAAGAAAAAATTATATTTAATAAATCAAGAATTAGAGCAAATAAGAACAACTGTATTTAGGCAACTTATGTTTGCAGAGTTTGAATTATATACTCATGAAAGCTTAGAAAAAGGAATACCTTTAACAGCTGAAGATTATAATAAAGCATGGCATGAGTTAAATGTTAAGTATTTTGGACCAGATATGATAGTTGATGAAGAAATTAATATTGAATGGGCAAGAATACCACATTTTTATTCTGATTTCTATGTTTATCAATATGCAACTGGATATGCTGCGGCATCAGCTTTTGCAAAATCAATATTGGAAGGAAAAGAAGATGCAGTTCCGAGGTATATAGAATTTTTAAAGAGTGGTGGTAGCAATTATCCAATAGAAATTTTAAAGAAGGCTGGAGTTGATATGACTACTTCAAGACCTTTAGAAGCAACTATAGAAAGATTTAATGAACTTCTGGATATGCTAGATAAAGAAATTAATTAATAAAAGATTAATAAGCAATTGGTAAACAAAATGCCAATTGCTTATTACTATTCAAATGATAGGGGGATATAGGTGGAGAAGTTTGAAAAAGTATTTTTTAATTCAATAACTAAGGAATTAAAATTCTTTATGAGGGATTATTATAGTAATTATCATAATAAAAATAAATGGATAGGATTATTAGATTTAGATGAAGTAATGGTTGGAGTTATAGTAGTAAAGGATTCAGATGAAGAAGTTGACTTTAATGAAGCAAGAGAATATCTAGCAAAATCATTAAATAAGCCATTTATCTTAAATTTAATAATTCTAACTTCAGGAGAATATATAAATTATGGAGAAAGTAATTATAATAAATTAATATTTTCTTTAAAAGAAAGAAAAATAATATATTGTAGTAATGGATCTAAGGCGTTTATTCCAATTATAGATTATATAGTGAATATAGATAGTAAAAGAAGGATAAGCTTTAAGGAATATAAAGTTACATATACAATAATTATTTTAAATATTTTATTATATTTAATTGAAGTTATTAAATCCAGAAATTTAATTGATATTGATATTTATACCTTAATTCAAATGGGCGCAAAAGTTAATGTTCTAATTAATAGTGGGGAAATATATAGATTATTAACATCTGCTTTTTTACATGGTGGAATAATTCATATATTCTTTAATATGAGTGCGCTTAATATCATAGGAAGAGAAGTCGAAGCTGTATATGGAAGTAAGAGATATATAGCAATTTATGTTATATCAGCTTTAGGTGGATCTGTGGTTAGTTATTTATTTAAGCCTAATAGTATATCTGTAGGTGCATCAGGTGCAATATTTGGACTCTTAGGAGCAATGCTTATATTTGGATTAAAAGAAAGAGATAAAATTGGAAAGCAATATATGAAAAATATATTAGAGACTATAGGATTGAATGTTATTATAGGTATAACTATTCCGAATATAGATAATTTTGCTCATTTAGGTGGATTGATTCTTGGAACAATAACTTCATTTATATTATTTAAAAAGAAAAATTTTAAGATTAATTAGTTAATATTTAGTAAACAATATTTATAAAGTAAAAATAAATTTTTAAATTTGTTATAATTATCAGTATTAAATTCTAGGAGTGATATCATTGAAGAATAAAGAAAATAAGAATGAATTTATATTAGCAGTTATTTTTACTTTACTACTAATAATAACTGCTATATACGATTTTATGGTAAGGGATGGAGAAAAGCTTTTTAGAATAGGACTTACATTTGTAACTATAGTAGGAGCATATTTATTATATATAAAGAGCTTTCTTAAGGGATCTAGAATTATATACTATATAAATATGAGTTTTATATTCTTATCAATGTATTTAGCAAGTGTTTGGGATTTTTATTCAATAACTAATTATGATAAATTTTTGCACTTATTATCTGGTGCTATAATTGCTATAATTGGATATGTTTTATTTTTATATTTAACTAATGAAAAATCAAGAAAAGAAATGAACCCGCTTATTTCAGTTATGTTTGTTATATTATTTGCAACAGCTGCAGCAGGAACCTGGGAAATATGGGAGTTTACAACAGATTCTTTATTTGGACTTCATGCTCAAAATGGTAGTTTAAATGATACTATGTGGGATATAATATGTGGAACTGTGGTTGGGATAATAACAGCTATTCCAATATATATGTATAGCAAAGGTAAAGATATAAAAATAATAAAGTATATAATAGATGATGTAGAAAAAAGTAGAAAATAAATTTTATTAAATAAATTATTATAATTTAAGTACAGGTTATAAAGATTATTTTTTTATTAGTAATATTTATAATCTGTACTTAAATTCGTTACATAATAAAATTTATATAATGATTTTTAAATGTTTTCAAATTTTTAAAATAATATGAAAATGCGTATAAAATTATTAAATTAATAATTTTATAGAATATTAAAGAAAAATATAGTAAAAAATATTATAATAATGTATTATAAATATTATTGGAAATTAAAGGAGTTGGGGCCAATGTCCGGAAGAGAATATGTAAATAAAGTTATTACTGAAGTAGAAAAAAGAAATAGTGGTGAAAAAGAATTTCTATCTGCAATAAAAGAAGTACTGAATTCTTTAGTGCCAGTATTCGACAAGCATCCTGAATACATAGAAGAGGGAATATTAGAAAGAATTGTTGAACCTGAAAGACAAATATTTTTTAGAGTACCATGGGTAGATGATGAAGGAAAAGTTCAAATTAATAGAGGGTTTAGAGTTCAGTTTAATAGTGCAATTGGACCTTATAAAGGTGGACTAAGATTCCATCCATCTGTAAATCAAAGTATAATAAAGTTTTTAGGTTTCGAACAAATATTTAAAAATTCCTTAACTGGCTTACCTATAGGTGGAGGTAAGGGTGGATCAGATTTTGACCCTAAAGGAAAATCTGATAGAGAAGTAATGAGATTTTGTCAAAGCTTTATGGCAGAATTATGTAAGCATATAGGTCTTGATACAGATGTTCCAGCTGGAGATATAGGAGTTGGAGCTAGAGAAATAGGATATATGTATGGCTATTATAAGAAAATTAGAAATGCAAATGATCAAGGCGTTTTAACTGGAAAAGGATTAACTTATGGTGGAAGTTTAGCTAGAAAAGAAGCTACAGGTTATGGATTAGTGTATTTCACAGAAGAAATGCTAAATGATAATAATTTAAGTTTTAAAGACAAGACTGTAGTCATATCAGGGTCAGGAAACGTTGCTATATATGCCTGTGAAAAAGCAACAGAATTAGGTGCTAAGGTTGTAGCTTTAAGTGATTCAAATGGATATATTTATGATGAAAATGGAATAAATTTAGATGTAATAAAAGAAATTAAAGAAGTAAAACGAGGTAGAATCAAGGAGTATTTAGATTCAGTTCCAACTGCGAAGTATGTAGAAGGATTTGGGGAAATTTGGAAAATTAATTGTGATATAGCACTTCCTTGTGCAACACAAGGAGAATTAGATAGAGAATCCGCAGAAATATTAATTTCAAATGGAGTAAAAGTTGTGTCAGAAGGTGCTAACATGCCAACTGATTTAGATGCAATTGAATTACTTCAAAAATCTGGAGTAATGTTTGGTCCAGCAAAGGCTGCTAATGCAGGTGGAGTTGCCTGTTCTGCTTTAGAAATGTCTCAAAATAGTATGAGATTAGCTTGGAGTTTTGAAGAGGTTGATTTAAAGCTTAAAGATATAATGAAAAACATATATAAGAACTCTAAAAGTGCAGCAGAAAAGTATGGTGAGCCAGGAAATATATTAATGGGAGCAAATATAGCTGGATTTGAGAAGGTTGCAGAGGCTATGTTAGCTCAAGGAATAGTATAATCTCAAAAATAGCAACCCCTATTTTAAGATTATTAATAAGAAGTCACTTAGTTTTAAGTTAATACTATAAGCTAAGTGGCTTTTATATTTTAATAGTATAAATTTTATAAAGATATAAAGAAAATTATTAATAAAAGGAAACCATCAACAATATATTTATTTAGGGTAAAAAAATTAGGGAATTATTACATAAGCATATTATTTATATATGTTATTTATATAGGATAAAATAATATATATAAATAATTATTTGGTATTTGATAAACTGAGTAATTGAAATATATAATTAGAATTATTATTTTAGTAATTCTAATGAAAAATTAAATAATATGTAATTACAATTTTTATAATATATTACTAGTTTTAATTACTTAGATTATTAATTGAAGCACGCTGGATTAATATAATATTAATGAATTTTTAAGATTTCTACACTTGATTTTTTACCCCTATTAGAATATATTTAATAAAGATGTCAAAGATAATGTTCAAAAATAGTAATACAAGGAAAATTTCCTTTATTTATAGGAGTGGATGTAATGGAAGAGATTATTTTTACTGTGACAGGTGCATTTCAGATTGTTGTCTTTGCAATAATGATGTATTATTTCATATTAGCTTTTTTTGGATTAAGAAGAAAAGCAGAAAAGAAAAATTATACACCTACAAAAAAGTTTGCAATGATAGTTGCAGCTCATAATGAGGAAGTTGTTATTGGAAAGTTAATAGAGAGTATGCTAAATCAGGATTATCCGAGAGAACTTTTTGATGTTTTTGTTATTGCAGATAATTGTGATGATAACACTGCAAAAATAGCAAGAAAATATGGAGTCTATGTTTATGAAAGATTCAATAAAGAGCAAAAGGGTAAAGGATATGCATTAGAATGGATGTTTGATAAAATATTCAAAATGCAAAAGAAATATGATGCAGTTGCAGTATTTGATGCTGATAATTTAGTATCAAAAAATTGGTGTAAAGAAATAAATTCAAAAATGATAGAAGGTTATAAAGTAGTACAAGGCTATATAGATAGTAAAAATCCTAATGACTCATGGATAGCTACTTCTTATTCAATAGCATTTTGGACACAAAATAGAATGTATCAATTAGCAAGAGCAAATGTTGGATTATCAAATCAAATTGGTGGAACAGGATTTGCTATAGACACAGATATTTTAAAGAAGTTTGGTTGGGGAGCTACATGCTTAACTGAAGACTTAGAATTTAGTTGTAAATTAGTTTTAAATGGCGAAAAAGTAGGTTGGGCTCATGATGCAATAATTTATGATGAAAAGCCATTAACATTAAAACAATCATGGGTACAAAGAAGAAGATGGATGCAAGGATTTACAGATGTAGCATCTAGATATTTTGTTAAACTTGTCAAAAAAGGCATCAAAGAAAGAAAATGGTTTGTTTTAGATTGTGCTTTATATGTTATACAGCCGTTCTTTACTTTAATGATTGGTATATCAGCAGTATTAAGCTTTATTCAAGGCATGAGCCCAGAAGGACTTAATATCTTTTTAATTAGTTATTTAACAGGAGATGTTTTCTTTAAAGTTATTGGTATTATGCAATTTTTAATTACTCCTTTAATTATGAGATTAGATAAAAAGATATCACCTGGACTTTTTGTAATGCTTATATTCTATTCTCTAAGTGTATTTATATTACCTGTATTTGCTACGAAGGCAGAAAATTATGCAACAGTTTTATTAATAGACATAGTTTATAATTTGGCGTTCTTATTAGCTACAGCATTATTCTTAGGTAAAAAGAAACTTATTTTATTCTTTAGATTCTTATTATATTCATTATATACATTAACATGGATACCAATTACAATAGAAGGTATAATAAGAAAGAATAATAAGGAATGGAATCCGACTAAGCATGTTAGAAATATAGAAATTTGTGATGTTCAGTAATTAAAAGAGCTGTTATAAAACTACTAAAATAGTTTTATAACAGCTCTTTAAATATGTAAAGAGGATTATAAATATTTTTAAATTTTAAATTCTTTTACGAACGTTTGTTTGACTTTTTTGATATAAAGATTTATATTTTTATTTGTAAGTTAATTATGATAAAATTAAAAAGATTATATAGGTTACAATAAAGCTTTAAGGCTTAAATAATTAATTTAAGTAATCGATATTATAAAATAAATTTAATGTTTGAGTAACTTATATTAAAAAATATTAGTATGTATGATTTCAATTTAAATTTTAATTAAATAAGTATGTTGGCTATTTAATATACAATTAGTTTTAATTATTTACATTATTAATTGAAGCATATATATATATTGAATATGGATGGTTAAACTAATTAAAAGATCTTGGTTTGACGTATTAATAGTGATTTTGGAGGTTTGTATGAACGAAGATTTAATGAAAGGATATGATGTTACTGATTTAACTTCCTTAGAAAAATTGGAGCCAGTTAGAATAAGACCGGGGATGTATATAGGCTCTACAGGAACAAAGGGATTACATCATTGTGTTTGGGAAGTTTTAGATAATTCTATAGATGAAATATCCAATGGGTATGGAGATAAGGCTACAATTGTTATAAACAAAGATAAAAGTATTACAGTTATTGATAATGGAAGAGGAATCCCAACAGGCATTCACCCAATTAAAAAGAAGTCAGGAGTAGAGATGGTTTTTACAGAACTACATACTGGTGGAAAGTTTAATAATAAAAATTATAAAACTTCTGGGGGATTACATGGTGTAGGAGCAGCTGTTGTGAATGCTTTATCATCATGGTTAGAGGTTGAAGTACATCAAAATGGAAATATATATAAGCAAAGGTTTGGATATGCTTATGATAAAGAATTAAAGAGAGATATGCCTGGAACACCTATAACAAAGCTTGAGGTAGTTGGAAAAACTAAAAATACAGGTACTAAAGTTACTTTTATGCCAGACAAAGAAGTCTTTTCAAGTGTTGACTTTAAAATTGATGTAATTGATGAAAGGCTACAAGAATTAGCATTCCAAAATAAAGGAATACATCTAGAGTTAATAGACTTAAGAAAAGAAGAAGAATTTAGAAAAGAATATTATTCTGAAAGGGGACTTTTAGATTTTATAGAATATTTAAATGAAAGTAAGACTACACTTCATCAAGTTCCAATTTACTTTGAAGGAGAAAGAGTAGTTAATAATATACAAATGTTTGGGGAATTATGTATTCAATTCACAGATTCATCAACAGAAAATATAGCTAGTTATGTTAATAATATTCCTACTACAGAAGCAGGAACTCATGAAACAGGATTTAAAACAGGAATGACTAGAGCCTTTAAAGAAGGTGCTAAGAAACTTGGACTTGTGAAGGAAAAGGATAAGGATTTTGAAGGTGACGATTTAAGAGAAGGTATGACTGCTATCATAAGAATTAAAATAACTAATCCTATGTTCGAAGGTCAAACAAAGACTAAACTAGGTAGTACTGAAGCATATACTATGATGAATGACTTGGCATACACTAAGTTTAGCGAATGGATCGAAGATAACAAAGAAGTTGCAACTATGCTTATAAATAATGCACTTCAAGCAGCCCAAAGAAGAGAAAAAATTAAAAAAATTAATGAAGCTGAAAAGAAAAAGGTAGGAAAAGGTGCTGCGCCACTTGCAGGTAAGGTTGCGGTTTGTACTTTGAAAGATAATACAGTAAATGAATTTATAGTAGTTGAGGGAGATTCAGCTGGTGGTTCTGCAAAACAAGCAAGAGATAGAAGATTCCAAACTATAATGCCTTCAAAAGGTAAGATAATGAATACAGAAAAACAAAAGTTAGAAAATGTTTTAGCTTCAGAGGAGTTAAAGATATTTAATACAGCTTTAGGAACAGGAACTTTAGACAATTATAAAGAAGAAGATTTAAAGTATGACAAAATAATAATAATGAGTGATGCTGATGTAGATGGATATCATATAAGAACTTTATGGATGACATACATATATAGATATATGAGACCTTTAATTGCAAATGGTCATTTATATTTAGCACAACCACCACTATATAAAGTATATAAAACAGTTAAAGGAAAAGAAGTTCATAAATATGCTTATAGTGATGAGGAACTTGAAAATGTAAAAAAAGAAATTGGTAAAGGTGCACTTATACAAAGATATAAAGGGCTTGGTGAAATGAATCCAGATCAATTATGGCAAACTACATTAAATCCAGAAACAAGAACTCTACTTCAAGTAACTATTGAAGATGCTGCTAAAGCTGAAAAAATGGTTTCTTTACTGATGGGGGATATAGTTGAACCAAGAAAAACTTATATGTACAAATATGGAGAATTTTAATTATAGGATGGAGAAAAAATATGGCGAAGAAAGTTAATGATATACCAAGGGATAATAATATAATTAGAGTCCCTTTAGAAGAGGCAATGCCTGATAACTATTTGCCCTATGCTATTGAAGTTGCAAAGGATAGAGCACTGCCTGATGTTAGAGATGGATTAAAACCAGTTCATAGAAGAATATTATATGGAGCATATCAGCTAAAAGCATTTCCAGACAGACCTTATTATAAGTCTGCGAGAATAGTTGGAGATATCTTAGGTAAGTATCATCCACATGGAGATACATCAGTTTATGATGCTATGGTTATAATGGCTCAAAACTTTTCAACTAGAGAAACGCTTATAGATGGTCATGGTAACTGGGGATCTATGGATGGTGATGGAGCAGCAGCTATGAGATATACAGAAGCAAGACTTGCTCCAATTGCTATGGAGATGCTTAGAGATATAGATAAAGAGACTGTTGATATGGTTCCAAACTATTCAGATAGTGAAATGGAACCTAAAGTGCTTCCAAGTAGGTATCCTAATCTTTTAGTTAATGGTACATTTGGAATTGCAGTAGGGCTTGCGACTAATATTCCTCCTCATAACTTAGGTGAGGTTACAGATGGTGTATTAGCATATATAGATAATTCGGAAATAACAACTAAAGAACTTATGAATTATGTAAAGGGACCAGACTTACCTACTGGTGGAATATTAATAGGACAAAATTCTATTTTGGCAGCTTATGAAACTGGAGAGGGTAAGGTAACTTTAAGAGCTAAAACTAATATTGAAAGACTTGAAAATGGAAGAGTTGGAATAGTAATAACTGAGTTCCCTTTTAGAAGAAATAAAGCAAAACTTCTTCAAACTATATCTGAAATGACTGGAGATAAAAGACATGCTAAGGCTTTAGAATCAATAGTTGATATTAGAGATGAGTCAGATAGGAGTGGGGTAAGAGCTGTTATAGAGTTAAGAAAAGCAGCTGATGAAGAAGTAGCAGATAAGGTTTTAAAATATTTATTTAAAAGAACAGATCTTCAATGTAATTTAAGCTTTAATATGGTAGCTCTTGCAGATGGAAAGCCTCAAACAATGGGGTTAAAAACTATAATAAAGCATTATGTAAACCACCAAAAGGAAATAGTAACTAGAAGAACTATAAAAGAATTATCTATTGCTGAAAAAAGGTTTCATATAGTTGAAGGATTTATTAAGGCTATAGATGTTTTAGATGAAATTATTAAAACAATAAGAGAATCTAAATCTAAGAAAGATGCAGGAGTAAATCTTATAAGTAAATTTGGATTTACAGAAATACAAGCAGAAGCAATTTTAGAATTGATGTTATATAGATTAACTGGACTTGAGATAAAAGTATTCCAAAAGGAATATGCTGAATTAGAAAAAACTATAAAGAAACTTAAAAAGATATTATCAGAAGAAAAAGAACTTCTAAAAGTAGTAAAAAATGAATTAAAAGAAGTATCAGATAAATATAGAAATCCTAGAAAGACATCTATTATTAAGGATGATAATGAAGCAAAAATAGATGTTGAAGAGCTTATAGTTGTAGAAGATGTTATGATAACACTTTCTAAGGATGGCTTTATAAAAAGAATACCGCTAAAAACATTCAATAGACTTAATGCGAAGGCAGAAGATATTGAATATAGAGAAGGTGATGAATTAAAGTTCTTATTTAAATCTAATACTACAGAAAGCATTCTTTTATTTACAAACAAAGGAAATATGTATCAAACTAAAGGTATAAATATTCCAGAAGGTAAATGGAAAGAAAAAGGTGAAAAAGTAGATAATATAATAAAAACTTTAAATCTTGAAGAAGAAAATATTATATTTGCAACTTCAGTAACTTCATTTATACCAAGCAAATATATTCAATTTATAACATCAAGAGGTGGAATTAAGAGAAGTTCATTAGATAAATTCCAAACAAGCTATACAAAATTGCAAGCTATAAAGCTTAAAGAACTTGAAGAAGTTATAGATGTTATATTATTAAATCAAGAAGAGGTAAAAGAATTTATAAGCTTTGAAACAAAAGAGGGATTATCATTTAGCTTACAAATTCCTAAAATAGAAGATTTACCTAGAAATATATTACCGACAATAATGTTCAATTTATCTAATAAGGATGAAATAATAAAAGTTGAATATAGTGAAACTATGGAGTTTGTTAATTTTTCTATAGGAATAACTTCAAAAGGAACTATAAAAGGCTTTAACATTATTAAGAAAAATGATAATTTAAAAGTAAGTACAGACTCTTTAAGTAATGTATTAATGTTTACAAATAAGGGGAAAGTATTTAAAATACCAGCATTCTTATTATCTGGAGTAAGCAAAGGAGAGCTGCCACTAGATAAAATTGTAGATAATATAGAAAAAGATGAAAAAGTAATAAAAGTATTTTCTTTAAAAACTTTTGAAGAAAATAAATTTATTTACTTCTTTACAAGAAGAGGAATGATTAAAAAGACTGCTTTAACAGAGTTTGATGGTAATTATTCAACACAAATAACGTATAAATTTAAGTATGATAATGATGAGTTAATATCAGTTGAATTATATGATGATTGTCAAGTTGAAATGCTTATTATAACTAAAAAGGCAATGGGTATAAAATTCTCTTCTGAAAATGTTAATACTATGGGAAAAGTTGCTTCGGGAGTTACAGGAATAAGTTTAAAAGAAAACGATGAAGTAATTTATGGTTCTTTAATAGGCTCACAAAGTAGGGATAATACAAATGAAATTGCATTAACATCTACGGATAAAATAACGTTAATTTCTAAAAATAAAGAAAAGAAGGAAGTAGAGCTAGAAGATATAAAGCTTCAAAATAGAGCAGGTAAGGGAAGTAGTATAATGACTATATCCTTAGAGGATGAAATCAAAGAAATTATATAATCATGGAGGTGATTGTAGAATGAAAGTAGCAATTTTATTAGCAAATGGTTTTGAAACTTTAGAAGCTTTAACTGTTGTTGATATTTTAAGAAGAGCAGAAGTAGAATGTCATACTTTTGCATTAGAAGGTGAAGAAGTAAAAACATCTCATAATATAATAGTAAAAGCTGATAAAAATATAATGGATAAAGAACTAAAAAATTATGATTTTTTAGTATTACCAGGTGGTATGCCAGGAGCTAAAAATTTAAGAGATAGTGAACGAGTTATAGAATTAGTAAAAGAATTTAATGCTAAAGATAAATGGATCTGTGCAATTTGTGCAGGACCAATAGCTCTAGGTGAGGCAGGAATAACAGAAGGTAAAAATATGACATGTTATCCTGGCTTTGAAGACCAAATAGGTAATAGTAATTACAAGGAAGATTTAGTAGTTGTAGATGGTAAAATGATAACAGGTAAGGGACCAGCTGCAGCAATTCCATTTGCTTTTGAAATATTATCAGTAATTTCAAAAGATAAGGCAGAGTCTATAAAGAGCGGTATGTTATTTAAATAGTTTTGTCTTAGGAGGGAAAATGAAAGAAAATTGGATACTAGTAAATAAAAAAGAGGGCTTTTTAAGGCTCTCTAATTCTATAAATGAAAACCCATTAGTACTAAGACTTCTTGCAAATAGAGGGATAGATACTTTTGAAGAAGCTAATAGATTTCTAAATGGAACAATAAATGATTTTTATGATGGATATCTAATGGCTGATATGAAAAAAGGAGTAAGCATTATAAAAAATGCTATTTTAAATAATAAAAAAATAATTATTTATGGAGATTATGATTGTGATGGAGTAATTAGCACGACTATATTTTACAAAGCTTTAAAAAATGTAGGAGCAAATTATAGTTATTATATCCCAAATAGGGAAGATGAAGGCTATGGAATGCATAGTGGAAGAATAAAAAAGCTTAAAGAAGAGGGATATGAAGTAGTTTTAACTTGTGATAATGGTATAGCTGCATTTGAACAAGTGGACTTAGCTAAAGAACTTGGCATGGAGATAGTCATTACTGACCATCATGATATACCAATTAGAGAAAATGATAAAGGTGAATTGAAAGAAACTGTACCTAGTGCAGATGCTATAATAAATCCAAAAAGAAGTGATTGCAAATATCCATTTAAAAATCTTTGTGGAGCTGGAGTAGCATTAAAATTCTCTAAGTGTTTATATGATGAATTTGAAATAGATGAAGAAAAGTTTTTAGATTTAATACAGTTTGCCTCTATAGCAACGGTTTGCGATGTTGTAGATTTGGTTGATGAAAATAGAATTATTGTTAAAAAAGGACTAGAATTATTAAATAATACAAAGAACTTTGGAATACAAGAATTGAAAAAATCAACTGGATTAAGTGATAAAAGAATTGAAGAATACCATTTAGGATTTGTAATAGGGCCATGTATAAATGCTACAGGAAGGTTAGAAACTGCAGATTTATCAGTAGAATTGTTGATAACAGATGATGTTAATAAGGCTAAAGCCTTATCAAATCAATTAAGTGAATTAAATACAATAAGACAAGATTTAACTAAAGAAAGTACTGAAAAAATTATTGAAAAAATAGAAAATGAAAAAAACAAAGAAGAAAAAGTAATAGTGGTATATGATGATACTATACATGAAAGTATTGCAGGAATAGTAGCAGGTAGAGTAAAAGAAAGATATAACATGCCTTGTATAGTCTTAACTAAAGGTAAGGAAATGCCTAAAGGATCTGCAAGATCAATAGAGAGCTATAATATATTTGAAGAACTTAGCAAATGTAGTGAGCTTATAGAAAAGTTTGGTGGACATCCAATGGCTGCAGGATTATCTATTAAAGAAGAAAATATAATTCCATTAAGAAATAAGTTGAACAATATATGTAAGTTATCAGATAATGATATAATTCCTACTGTTAAGATAGATTCGCCTCTTGGATTAAATTACTTAAACGAAGACTTAATAAATATTATTGAAAGTTTAAGACCTTTTGGAAAAGGAAACTCTAGTCCTTTATTTGCTGTTAAAAATGTTAATATAGAAAGAATATGGTTACTAGGAAAAGAAAAGAATTTTCTAAAGCTTAGATTTAAATTTGAATCTAATGGAAGATTTTTATATATAGATGGGGTAAGCTTTGATAAATTTGAAACTTTTAAAGAAGAAGTTATAAATAAATATGGGGAAGAAGAATTTATTAGAGCTTGTGACAGTAGTTATATAAATTTAAAAGCAGATGTGATTTATTATCCTAATATTAATGAATTTAATGGTAAAAGAAATATCCAGCTTATGATAAAAAATATACGAATAAACTAAAAAGGAGTTACCTTGATATGATATAAATCACGTTAAGGTAACTCCTTAAGTTTATGGTATTTAATTATTTAACAATGGAAAACTATTTTATTCCGTTTTCATATTGTTCTACCATTCTTTTAACCATTTCTCCTCCAACGCTACCACATTGTTTTGAAGATAAATCTCCATTGTAATCAGAGAATGGTACTCCCATTTCGCTAGCTACTTCATTTTTGAATTTAGCTAATCCATTTTTTGCTTCTGGTATTAAACTTCTGTTACTTGCCATGATTTTTACACCTCCTTGTCTCTTTTGTAATTATAGCTTGTGTATATTTTTTAAAAATATGATATGTAACTTTAGGTAATTGGGCATAATAGTGGAAGAGATAATTTTTTATAATAAATTAAATAACATTTAAATTGTTTTGAATAATATGATATTATTTAAGGAGAAAAATAATTTTAAATTATAGTTAAAAGTAAATAGTTTATAAAATAATTTGGATTTTTTAAATTATAATATATAAAACTGTTTGAGGGTTTTATTCCGAAATTATCGATTATTAATTATTAATTGTCAATTAAATAAGTGGGGTGTTTAAATGAGTAAATATAAAATAATAATGACTGGGGGAGGAACAGCAGGGCATGTTACTCCTAATTTAGCATTAGTGCCAAGATTAAAAGAAGAAGGTTTTGATATAAAATACATAGGAAGCAAAGATGGAATAGAAAAAGAAATAATAAAAGATGCTAATATACCTTATTATGAAATATCATCAGGAAAATTAAGAAGATATTTTGATATTAAAAATTTTACAGATCCTTTTAAAGTTATGAAAGGTGTTATAGAAGCTAATAAAATAATTAAAAAAGAAAAACCAGATATAATATTTTCTAAGGGGGGATTTGTTGCAGTACCAGTTGTAATAGCTGCTTCAATGAAGAGAATCCCAGTTGTATCACATGAATCGGACTTAACTCCGGGGTTAGCAAATAAGCTATCGGCTCCATTTTGCTCAAAATTATGCGTTACCTTCAGAGAAAGTTTAAATTATATAAAGGATGGTAAAGGTGTATTAACAGGAACACCAATAAGAAAAGAAATTTTAAGTGGTAGTGCAATTAAAGGAAAACAGATATGTGGGTTTAATGATAATAAGGAAATTTTATTTATTATCGGGGGAAGTTTAGGCGCTAAAAGTATTAATGAAGAAGTAAGAAAAAATATTAAAACCTTATTAGAAAGTTTTAATATTATTCATATATGTGGAAAAGGAAATTTAGATAAAAAACTAAACAATTTAAAAGGATATGTACAATATGAGTATGTTAAAGATGAACTTCCACATTTATTAAAAGCTGCTGATTATGTAATATCTAGAGCTGGTGCTAATGTTATATTTGAATTACTAGCATTAAATAAACCAACTCTTTTAATTCCATTATCTAAAAAGATAAGTAGAGGGGATCAAATATTAAATGCTAAATCTTTTGAGAAGGAAGGGTACTCAGTAGTCCTTGATGAAGATGAAATGATGGAAAATAAAGAAATGCTGCTTACAAAAATAAATGAGTTGAAAGAGAAAAGTGGCGCTTTAGTAAAAAATATGAAAAAAAGTGGTATAACTAATGGTGTAGATGCGATTTTAGGAGTAATTAACCAAAGTATGGAGTTAAATAAGTAAAATAAGATTTTTTTTAATTGAAAAGGATATATTGAAGTAATATGGCTTGTATAAAACTTGCAAAAAAAAAATAGTGTTATATAATAAAATAGTGAGTAAAAAAACAGGTAATATATATCCAACAATGTGACTTAATTTAGTCAAAGGATGAGGTGATGTAATTATGAAGAAAATTTCTATTATCTATTGGAGCAATGGAGGAAATGTAGAAGTTCTTGCAAATTCAATTGCAGAAGGTGCTAAATGTGCCAATGCAGATGTAAATATAAAATATGTTTATGATGCAACAGTTGAAGATGTAACAGAAGCTGATGCAGTTGCTTTTGGAAGCCCATCAATGGATAATAATAGAATTGAACAACATGAGATGGAACCATTTATAAACCAATTCAAATTATTACCGAACAAACAAAAGAAGATAGTATTATTTGGGTCATATGGATGGGATGATGGAAAATTCATGGTTGACTGGGTTCAACGTATGAATGATTACGACTTTAATGTTGTAGGACACATCGCCGTTAAAGAATCACCAAGCGAAGAAGAATTGTTAAAGGCAAAAGAACTTGGTGAGAAATTAACTAAATAAATTCTTTGAGGGGGTAAAGACTCAGGAAAGTACCTTAGGGGTTAGGTACGGAGACGTAATTAAGCGATTGAATCTTTTCTTACCAATAATTAATTTCTATTGAATACAGTATTAAATTTCTGTATTTAGCATATTTATAAAATTTTATATATAAGGAAGAGAGGTCAAACACGATGAGAAAAATGAAAACTATGGATGGTAATACGGCTGCGGCTCATATATCATATGCGTTCACAGAAGTAGCTGCTATTTTCCCAATTACACCATCATCACCAATGGCTGAGCACGTTGATGAATGGGTAGCACAAGGAAGAAAGAACATATTTGGACAACCTGTTAAGGTTATGGAAATGCAATCAGAAGCAGGAGCAGCTGGTGCAGTTCATGGATCTTTACAAGCTGGTGCTTTAACAACAACATATACAGCATCACAAGGTTTATTATTAATGATCCCAAATATGTACAAGATTGCAGGGGAAATGCTTCCAACAGTATTCCACGTATCAGCAAGAGCTTTAGCAACTTCTTCATTAAGTATATTTGGAGACCATCAAGATGTTATGGCTGCAAGACAAACTGGTTTTGCAATGCTTGCAGAAGGATCAGTTCAAGAAGTTATGGATTTATCAGCAGTAGCTCACTTAACTTCAATAAAAACAAGAATACCATTTATGAACTTCTTTGATGGATTCAGAACTTCACACGAAATTCAAAAAATAGAAGTTTTAGAATATGATGAATTAGCTAAGTTAGTTGATCATGATGCTTTAGATGCTTTCAGAAAGAGAGCTTTAAATCCAAATCATCCAGTAACTAGAGGTACTGCACAAAATCCTGATATATACTTCCAAACTAGAGAATCAGTAAATAGATTCTATGAAGATATTCCAGAAGTTGTAGAAAGCTACATGGCTGAAATAACTAAGTTAACAGGAAGAGAATATCACTGCTTTGATTATTATGGAGCTCCAGATGCAGATAGAATAATAATTACAATGGGTTCATCAACTGACGTTGCTGAAGAAACTGTTGATTACTTAAATGCAAAAGGAGAAAAAGTTGGGGTTGTTAAAGTAAGACTTTACAGACCATTCTCTACAGAAAGATTACTAAAGGTAATACCAGCTACAGTAAAATCTATAGCTGTTCTAGATAGAACTAAAGAACCAGGTTCAATTGGAGAACCATTATACTTAGACGTTAAGAGTGCATTCTATGGAAGAGAAAATGCTCCAGTTATAGTTGGAGGAAGATATGGACTAGGTTCAAAAGATCCAAATCCATCACATATAGCTTCTGTATATGCTAACTTATTATCAGAAAATCCAAAAGATGGATTTACAATTGGAATTGTTGATGACGTAACTAACACTTCATTAGAAGCAGTTGGTGACATCGATGCTACTCCAGAAGGAACTAAAGCATGTAAGTTCTGGGGATTAGGATCAGATGGTACAGTTGGTGCTAATAAGAGTGCTATTAAGATCATTGGAGACCATACAGACATGTATGCTCAAGGATATTTCTCTTATGATTCAAAGAAGTCTGGTGGTATAACAGTATCACACTTAAGATTTGGTAAGAAACAAATTAAGTCACCATATTTAGTTGACAAAGCTGATTTCGTAGCATGTCACAACCAAGCTTACGTTTATAAATATGACGTATTAGAAGGATTAAAGAAAAATGGTAAGTTCTTATTAAATACAATCTGGACTCCGGAAGAAGTTAATGAAAAGTTACCAGCAGCAATGAAGAGATTCATAGCAGAAAACAACATTGATTTCTATACTTTAAATGCTGTTAAGATAGCACAAGAAATTGGTCTTGGTGGAAGAATCAACATGATAATGCAAGCTGCATTCTTTAAGATTGCTAACATCATTCCAGTTGAAGATGCTGTTAAATACTTAAAAGACGCTGTAGTTAAGTCATACGGTAAAAAAGGTGAAAAAGTTGTTAATATGAACTATGCTGCTATAGATAAAGGTGTTGAATCTATAGTTAAAATAGAAGTTCCAGCAGATTGGAAAGATGCTGTTGAAGAAGTTAAGGAAGAAAAAAATGACATTCCAGCTTTCATCAAGAACATAGTAGAACCAATCAATGCTCAAAAAGGATTTGACCTTCCAGTTTCAGCATTTGAAGGAATGGAAGATGGTACATTCATGGCAGGTACTGCTGCATATGAAAAGAGAGGTATAGCTATCAATGTTCCAGAATGGCAACAAGATAAATGTATCCAATGTAACCAATGTGCATATGTATGTCCACATGCTGTTATAAGACCATTCTTATTAAATGAAAATGAAAAAGAAAATGCACCAGAATCATTAAAGATTGTTCCTGCAAAGGCATTAAAGACAGAAGAGCCAACATTCTATACAATTGGAGTTACTCCATTAGATTGTACAGGCTGTGGAAACTGTGCTCAAGTTTGTCCAGCACCTGGTAAAGCATTAATAATGAAACCAATGGATACTCAAGAAGATCAAATTGAAGCTTGGGATTATGCAGTTAAAGAAGTTGCACCTAAGAAGAACCCAATGAACAAGAATACAGTTAAGGGTAGCCAATTCGAGCAACCATTATTTGAGTTCTCAGGAGCTTGTGCTGGTTGTGGAGAAACTCCATATGCTAAGCTTGTAACTCAATTATTTGGTGATAGAATGATGATAGCTAATGCTACTGGATGTTCATCAATTTGGGGTGGATCAGTTCCTGCAACTCCATATACAGTAAATAATGAAGGACATGGTCCAGCTTGGGCTAACTCATTATTCGAAGATAATGCTGAATTTGGATTAGGTATGTTCTTAGGAGTTAAGGCTATAAGAGAAAGAATAGCTGACAATATGAAGAAGGGTCTAGAAGTAGAAACTTCAGAAGATGTTAAAGCAGTACTTCAAGACTGGTTAGATCACATGAACAGTGGAGAAGGAACTAGAGATAGAGCAGATAGAGTGATTGCTACTTTAGGAAATGTTGATGCTGATTATGCAAGAGAAGTATTAAAGGATAAGGAATTCCTAGTTAAGAGATCTCAATGGATATTCGGAGGAGACGGATGGGCATATGACATCGGATACGGTGGATTAGACCACGTTCTTGCTTCAGGAGAAGACGTAAATGTTCTTGTATTTGATACAGAAATCTACTCAAATACTGGTGGACAATCTTCAAAATCTACTCCAACTGCTGCAATAGCTAAGTTTGCTGCATCAGGAAAGAGAACTAAAAAGAAAGACCTAGGAATGATGGCTATGACATATGGATATGTATATGTAGCTCAAATTTCTATGGGAGCTGACAAGAACCAAACTCTTAAAGCAATAGCTGAAGCTGAAGCATATGATGGTCCATCATTAATCATTGCTTATGCTCCATGTATAAGCCATGGTATTAAGAGTGGTATGGCTAATAGCCAAGATGAAGCTAAAAAAGCTGTTGAATGCGGATATTGGGGATTATATAGATATAACCCAAGCTTAGTTGGAACTAAGAATCCATTCTCATTAGATTCTAAAGAACCAAAAGCTGATTTCAGAGAATTCTTAATGGGTGAAGTAAGATACGCATCACTTGCTAAGGCATTCCCAGAAGCTGCTGAAGCTTTATTCGAAAAGACAGAAAAGGATGCTATGGAAAGATTAGCAAACTATAAGAGATTAGCAGAACAACAATAATTTTTATAGATGAGGAGCTATAAAGCTCCTCATTTTTTTCTACTCTTAATAAAAAATAAAAATAATTTAATATTTTCCTTTTAATTTTTGTTAATTAAGGGTAGAATTAAATAGAATCATAATCTATTGAAGGAGGATTAGTTTAATGGATAACGAAAAGAAATGTGGATGCAACGAAGAAGAAAAGGAATGTGGATGCGGTCACGATCATGATCATGAACATCATGAAGGATGTGGTTGTGGAGAAGATCATCACGAACACTTTGTTGTAGACTTAGAAGATGATAATGGAAATGTTATTTCATGTCCAATTATAGATGCTTTTGAATTTGAAGAAAATGAGTATATCTTAGCTCAAGATCCAAATGAAGATTCAGTTTACTTATTTAGATCAAATGAAGATGGGGAATTAATAATTCCAGAAGAAGAAGAATTTGATAGAGTATCAAAGTTCTATAGTGAAGATTTAGCAGAATAATAATAAAAGAAGTGTCAAGTTTGGCACTTCTTTTATTTTGATAAAAATATAAATATTATTTTATTAAAACAAATAAGCATAATGCTATACTTTATAACCAAAAGTTGAATTCACAGTTTCCTTATCTATGGTTTTCAAGTGAGCATATTAATTTTACTTTGATTTAGAGTAAATTTGTGGAATAAGTAAATTTATATATGTTTACTTTTTAATTGTCATTTTATATTAATAATGATATATTTTTAATATATACTTAAGAAATAAGGTGTTAAAATGAACTATGCAGATTTACATATTCATTCAAGTTATTCAGATGGTAGTATGACACCAGAAGAAATTGTAGATAAAGCAAAAAGTCTAGGTGTGAAAAGTATTTCTATAACAGATCATGACTCAATAGCTTCACAATATATAATTAAAAATGATTATAAAGATATAAATATTATATCTGGAATAGAGCTAAGTACTGAATATGATGATTTAGAAATTCATATATTAGGATATTTTATTGATATAAAAGATAAAAATTTAAATGAAACTGTAAATAGATTAAATAAAGCAAGAATAGAAAGAATAGAAGAAATTCTTTTTAAGTTAAATAAGAATGATATCCATTTAACTTTAGATGAGCTGGCTATTGATTTAGATTCTACAGTGATTGGAAGAAGTCATGTTGCTAATGCTATGGTTAAAAAAGGATACTTTGATAGTTATAAAGCTGCTTTTACTAACTTTTTAGTTAAGGGAAAGCCTGCATATGTTAAAGGTTTCAAGCTAAATTATAAAGATGCTATAAAAGTTATAAATAATTCAGGCGGAATTGCAGTTTTAGCTCACCCAGGTCAAATATATAAAGGATTAGCAATAGAAAATATAATTAAGGATCTTAAATTTTATGGGCTAAGAGGTGTAGAAGTATATCATCCTAGCCATAGTAGAGAACAAACTAATAATTTTTATAATATATGTAAGAAATATAAATTATTCATAACTGGTGGAAGCGATTATCATGGTAAAGAATGTTATAATGAGAATTTAATAGGAAGCTATGGGATAAATGAAGCTTTACTAAATAAGTTGATAAATTTTAAAAAGTAAATGGGGGTATCAAAATGGATTTATCTAATAAAGCAATGAAAATTAATCCATCAATAACACTGGAAATTACAGCAAAAGCAAAAGAATTAAAAGAATCAGGAGTTGATGTAGTAAGTTTTGGGGCAGGAGAACCAGATTTTAATACTCCGGAAAATATAATAGAAGCTGCTATAAAAGCTATGAAAGATGGAAAAACAAAATATACGCCTACAAGTGGTATTTTAGATTTAAGAAAATCTATTTGTGATAAATTTAAAAAAGATAATGAATTAAATTATGATACAGATCAAATAGTAGTATCTACAGGAGCTAAGCAAAGTTTAGCAAATACCTTTTTAGCTATATTGAACGAAGGTGATGAAGTAATAATACCAACTCCTTATTGGGTAAGTTATCCAGAGTTAGTAAAGTTAGCTGGAGGGGTACCGGTATTTATAAATACTAATAAGGAAAATGATTATAAATATTCGGTAAAAGAGCTTAGAAATTTAATTACAAGTAAAACCAAAGCTATATTAGTAAATAGTCCTAATAATCCAACAGGAAGTATATATACAAGAGAAGAACTAACTGAAATTGCAGAGCTAGCTAAAGAATATGATTTAATAATAATATCAGATGAAATATATGAAAAATTGATATATGATAATGAAAAGCATATTAGCATAGCATCTATATCAAAAGATTCTTATGAAAGAACTATAGTGATTAATGGATTATCAAAGGCATATGCAATGACAGGTTGGAGAATAGGGTATTCAGCATCTAGCAAGGAAATTGCTAAGTTAATGAGTAGTGTTCAAAGTCATGTTACATCAAATATAAACTCTATATCTCAATATGCTGCAATTGAGGCGTTAAATGGGCCGCAAGATAGCATAAAGATAATGATAAAAGAATTTGAAAAAAGAAGAAATTATATGATTGATAGAATTAATAAGATTCATGGATTGTCAATTATAAGACCTAAAGGTGCTTTTTATATAATGGTATGTATAGAAAATTATTTTGGTAAAAAGATTAATGGTGAGATAATTAATTCATCTTTAGATTTTTCAAAAAGTTTATTAAATGAAGAAAATGTTGCAGTAATACCAGGAATTGCTTTTGGACTAGATAATTATATAAGATTATCTTATGCAACATCTATGGAAATAATTGAAGAAGGATTAAATAGATTAGAAAAATATTTGAGAAAATTAGTTTAATAGATAAAAAGTAAAAATATTACTACGCTAAAGATGTAGTAATATTTTTTTGTGTAAAATAATAAAGATAATATTATTTTATATTTAAGCAATTCAGCTACTAATTTGTTTAATTATAGCAAATTATAGTATATAATTAATAATGAATTAGCTTAGGAGGAATGATAATGGAGAAATTAGCAATATTTGATGTAGACTATACTATAACTAAAAAAGAAACTTTAATGCAATTATATAAATATGTTATTAAAAGAGATATAGGAAATATTAAATTTCTTCCAAGAGCTTTGTATAGTGGAATTATGTATTCTATAAAGGTTTATGATGAAAAGAGAGTAAAGGAGAGTTTTCTTAAATTTATAGATGGAATAGATGAAAATGATTTAGCTATATTAGTCAAAGATTTCTATAGCGATGTTTTAGAGAATATATTATATAAAGATGCTATAAAAATGATGAAAGATCTAAAAAGTCAAGGATATAAAGTATATTTAATATCTGCATCTCCAGAATTTTATTTAAGAGAATTTTACGCTATAAAAGAAGTAGATATGGTTATAGGAACGAAATTTACTATAGATAGTGGCAAGTTTATAAGAAAAATGGAAGGTGAAAATTGTAAGGGTGAAGAAAAAGTAAGAAGGCTTAAAGAAGTGCTAAAGAAGGAAAAGATTAAAGTTGATTTTAAAAACTCTTATATGTTTTCTGATTCCTTATCAGATAAGCCGTTATTAGATTTAGTTGGAAATGCATATTTAATAAATTATAAAAAGAAAAATAGTTTTGAAGTATTAAGATGGAAATAAAGGGAGGAATTACTTATGGAAGCTATTTCAAAATATTATTTAGAAGATGGACATTTAGAAGGGATAGATAATTATACGAGTGATTCAACAGAAAAAGGTAGAATCATATATGAAGTTATAAGAGTTATAGATAGAGTTCCATTGTTTTATGAAGACCATATTAAGAGATTGGAATCATCTTTTAGGTTGATGGGAAAAACATTTTCTTATAAATATGATAAAATAAAAGATTATCTAGTGAGCTTAATTGAAGCAAATAATGTAGAGTGTGGAAATATTAAACTTACATTTGATATAGAAAGTGATACTATGAAGGTTTTTAGTATTAAACATAGTTATCCAAGCGAAGATATGTATAAAAATGGAGTAGAAACTATACTTTATCATGGAGAAAGAACAAATCCTAATGCAAAGGTGATTGATAGTAATTTTAGGCAAAAAGTAACTGATGAAATTAATAAAGCAAATGCTTTTGAAGCAATACTTGTAAACTCAAATGGATTTATAACTGAAGGAAGCAAGTCAAATATATTTATGATTAAAGAAGATACATTATATACCTCTCCATTAGAGGATGTTTTACCAGGAGTAACAAGAGGTAGAATTATATTATTAGCTAAAAGCTTAGGAATAAGTTTTGAAGAAAAAAAGATAAGTTTTGAACAATTAGAAAATATTGATGCAATATTTATATCTGGCACATCACCTAAAATATTGCCAATTTCTAAAGTGGATAAAATTAACTTTAATGTTGAAAATAAAATTATGCAAAAATTAATTAAAAGCTTTGATGAAGAAATAAAAATATACATTAATAAATTTAGATAAAATAATAGATTTTTTTGCATTTTTAAAAAGATTTGTGTATATTCAAAAATATTTTAAATTATGTTATGATTAAAATGGTAATTTAATTACCATATTTATGTAAAGGGGACTGGGGTATGGAAGAAAATTATGATAAAATCAATAACATTGATGGAAGTGTTTATGTTAGGGATAAAAGAATAATAGTTAAGAATCCAGTTGGAAATGGAGAATATGCAACCATTTCGCCACCTTTAAATGGGGAGTTATATATAAATGGAGAAAAGGTAGCTAAGCAGTCTAGTGTAAAAGAGGAAGATGTTATAGAGTTTAAAGAGTTTAAAGAAAAAGGACAACGTCTTATTAAAATAACATTTAATGATGATAAAACAGAAGCATATATTTCAATTACATATAAGAAGGAATTAGTTTATTATTTAAAAGACTCAAAGGAAGGTAATATCCTATCACTAGATGTAGACATTGAAGAAGGAATAGATCCACCAATAATAACAGAGTCTGAGGTAGTTACTGAATTAAAAGATAAGGGCATATCTTATGGTATAGATAGTGATGCTTTAAGGTATATAGTGTCAAATAAAGATATTGAAAATAAATTGATTGCACATGGAGTGCAGGCAAAACCTCCTATTGAAGATCAAATAAAGATGTTTTTTAAGTCAAATAACAAATTAGAAATAGATGAAAATACAGAAAAAGTTGATTATAGAGACTTTAATTCTATAACAAGTGTTAAAGCTAACGAAGTTTTAGCCGAGATTATAAAGGGAGAGAATGGTGTTGATGGGAAAAATGTTTTTTCACAACGAATACCAGGGAAGGCAAAGAAAAAAAGTAATTTTTCAGCGGGACAAGGATGTAAAATAAAAGATAATTTAATAATTTCAACTATTGCTGGAAGACCATGTTTTAGTAAAAATACTATTAGTGTTGAACCTATATATATATTAAATGATGATGTTACAATTTCAACAGGAAATATTAAGTTCCCATCAAATGTACAAATAAATGGTAAGATAACTGAAGGTATGAAAGTTACTGCTGGCGGTAGCCTTGCTGTAAAGGATGGAGTATTTAATGCATTTGTAGATGCAAAAGATACATCTAAAATTATGGGAAATGTAGTTAATTCTATAGTTGAAGTTGGGGGAGCAAATTTAATTAAAGAAAAGCGAGTTAAAACATTAAAAGAAATTAAGGATGATTTAGAATCTTTATTGAAAAACTCTATGTATTTAAAAGATAATAATTTAATTAAAAAAAATATAACAGATGGAATGATAATTAAATCGCTTATTGAAACAAAATTTAAAAATATTCCTAAAAAATGTATAAATATAATTTCAAATGCTATGCAAGATAATTGTTATAATTCTGTTGTTGTAAAGTTAGTTAAGGCAAAACTTATAGGGGCTGCTCCTAGCACCATAAAAGATATTAATGAGATAGAAGATATAATTTATGAGGTGGATAAGGAGTTAGAAGAGCTAGAAAAGGATGTTATAACAACATCAGATTTAACAATAGAGTACGCTCAAGAATCCCAAATAAGTGTTACAGGAGATATAAATATAATAGGAAAAGGTTTATTTACTAGCAAATTGAATTCATCTGGTAATATTAATTTTTATCTTAACTCTTCTGTCTGTAGAGGAGGGCACTTGAAGGCAGAAAATTTAATTAATGCTTCAATAGTAGGAAGTGATTCAGGAGTATTTACAAAGTTAGAGGTAGATAAAAAAGGAGAAATAAATGTAAATGTTGCATATCACAACACTATTTTTATTATAGGAAATAAAAAATATATCTTGGAAAAGCCATCTAAAAATGTACATGTATATATGGATAAAGATGGTAGTTTAATTGTAGATAAATTACTTCTATAGGAGGAAAAGAATGGGAATGAACGAGATAAAAATTTTAGTTTTCAAACTGGGTAATGAATTCTATGCTACTGATATAATGGAAGTAGAGAGAATTTTAGGGTATGAGGAACCGACAATTTTGCCAGATTCACCAAATTTTTTAGATGGTGTAATTAACTATGAAAATGGAGTTTTACCTATTATAAATCTTCTAAATAAATTCAAATTAAAATTGGAAAATAGTTTAGATAAGAAAATAATAGTTGTAAAAAGAGATACAGGGAAATTTGGAATATCGGTAGATAGTGTCAGTGAAGTTCTAAGTATATTTGATGAGGAAATAAATAATCCAGAGAGTCTTTCAACTTTAATATCAAAGAAATATATAAAAGGATTAATAAAGAAAAATAATAGTATAATTATAATGTTAGATTTAGAAAAAATATTAACAGTAGAAGAAGAAGAGAGTATTTTTCAGGGGTGACAGAATTGGAAGATAAAAAAGAGGTTAGAGTTGGAATAGCTGATGGAGCTATTGTATCTGCCCCAGATAAACTAATAACTATGGGACTTGGATCATGTGTTGGAATAGCCTTATATGATAAAGAAAAAAAAATTGCAGGACTTGTTCACATAATGTTACCAGATAGCACACAATTCAAGAATATATTAAATCCTTTTAAATATGCAGATTTAGGAGTTCAAAGTTTACTAGAAAAAATGTTATCTCTTGGATGTAGAAAAGATAATATTGTAGCTAAGATTGCAGGGGGAGCATCAATGTTTAATTTCCCAGATAAAAAGATTATTAGTGATGTAGGGAAAAGAAATAGTACTGCTGTAATTGAAGCTATAACAAAATTATCTATTCCTATAATTGGAGAGGATATAGGAGGAAACAAAGGAAGAACTATGATTTTAGAAAGTGAAGATGGTGCAGTTACAATTAAGAGTATTGGAAATAGTCTAAGAAGACTATAGGGGGTGTATGCACTATTGATACATAATGACATAAAGAATAGACGAGATATAATTTTAATAGGAGCATCAACAGGTGGGCCAAAGGCAATAGAAAGAGTGATTACAGAATTAACAACAGATTTAAATGTATCTGTTTTAGTTGTTCAACATATGCCAAGTGGATTTACAAAAACATTTGCTGAAAGATTAAATAAGAAATGCTCATTAAATGTTTTAGAAGCTGAAGATGGAATGAAGATAGAGAAAAATAAAATATATATTGCTCCAGGTGGATTTCATATGGTAGTCCAAAAGTCAGGTATTTTAAAGCTTAATACTGAAGATCCAATATGGGGAGTGAGACCTGCTGTAGATAAATTATTTATATCAGCATCTACTATATATGGTAGTAGAGTAATATCTGTTGTGTTAACAGGTATGGGAAAAGATGGAGCAGAAGGAACTGTAGTTGTAAAAATGAATAAAGGAATAACTATATCACAAGATGAAGAAAGTTCTGTTATTTATGGGATGCCGAAAGTATCTTATGAAACAGGATGCGTAGATTATGTGCTTTCTTTAAATAATATTGCAGCAAAGATAAGAAGCTTAGTTAATGCAACTTAGGAGGATATATATGGACTTTACAGAATTTCACAATTGGATATATAGAGAGTTCAATATTAATTTAAACGCATATAAGCAAGAACAATTAAATAGAAGAATTGGAAGCTTAATGTCAAGAATAGATATAAAATCATTAGAGGATTATAAAAAGCTTTTGCAATCTGATAATAAAGAAAGGCAGAGATTTTTAGATTTTATAACTATAAATGTTACAGAATTTTTTAGAAATCCAGAATTGTTCAAAGAACTAGAAAAAGCTTTGAAATCTTATCTTTTAAATAATAATAAGTTAAAAGTTTGGAGTGCTGCTTGTTCTATAGGATGCGAGCCTTATAGTATTGCAATGATGTTAAATGAGATAAATCCAATGGGGAGAAATAATATAGTTGCAACTGATATAGATAGTACTATATTGAAAAGAGCAAGTCTTGGAGAATATGTACAAGCAGAAATGAAAAATATAGATGAAGATTATAGGAAAAAGTATTTTAAATTAGAGAAAGATAAGTACATTATAAATAATAAGATAAAATCTATGGTTAGATTTAAAAAGCATGATTTGATTTTAGATAATTATGAAAAAGATTTTGATTTGATAGTATGTAGAAATGTAATAATATATTTTAAAAATGATGTTAAAAAAGAGATATTTAAAAATTTTTCAAATTCTTTAAAAAAAGGTGGACTACTATTTGTTGGAGCCACAGAAAGTATTTATAATTATAAAGAGTATGGATTAGAAAAAGTTTCTACTTTTATTTATAAAAGAGTATAAGGGGTGAATAAAATGGACGTATCTCAATATATGGGAATGTTTTTAGAAGAGTCAATGGATAACTTACAAACCTTAAACGAAGCTTTATTAGATTTAGAGCAAGAACCAGATAATATAGATAAAGTTAATGAAATATTTAGGGTAGCACATACGATAAAGGGTATGGCTGCAACTATGGGATTTAGTAATATAGCTGAGTTAACTCATAAGATGGAAGACGTGCTATCAAAGTTTAGAGAAGGCAAGTTACAAGTTAGTAGAAATGTTGTTACAGTTTTATTTGAATGTTTAGATACTTTAGAAAGAATGGTTAGCAATATAGAAGAAGGAAATGACGAAGAAGTTGAAATAGAAAATATAATGAAGTCTTTGGAGAACGTTGGCAATGAAAAGATATCAATAAATAAACAAGAGGAAATGACAGAAGAACATGATACTAACAAAGGTAATGAAGTATCAAAAGATTCTATTAATATAGCATTAAATGAATATGATTTATCAGTTTTAAGGCAAGCAAAACAAAATGGATTTAATGGAGTTAATGTTGAAATAACATTAAGAGAGGATACATTATTAAAATCTGCAAGAGCATTTTTAATTGTTCAAGAACTTGAAACACAAGGGGAAATATTAAAATCTTTTCCTTCTACAGAAGATATAGAAAATGAACAGTTTGATACAGAATTAATATTTGTTTTAATAACAACTAAATCAAAAGAAGAAATTGAAGAGATAACAAATAATATTTCAGAAGTAAGAAAAGTAGTAACATCTTATGCTTCTATAGAAGATGTTCATCCAAATGAAGAATCTACAGTACAAGATGAAATAGTAAGTGAACTAGAGAAGATTCATATAAAGGATAATATATCAAGTAATAAAATAGAAAAGCAAGATAAGAAAAAAGATAATAATAAGAAAGCTCATCAATCAGTTAGAGTTGATTTACAAAGAATAGATAAGCTTATGAACATGGTATCAGAGCTTGTTATATATAGGACTAGATTAGAGCAAATTGTAATTGATGATAAGTCTCAGGAGCTTATAGAAACATTGGAGCAAGTTGAGAGGACTACATCAGATCTACAAGATTTAGTTATGAAAATAAGAATGCTTCCTTTAGAAGTAGTGTTTAATAGATTCCCTAGAATGATAAGAGATTTATCTGTAGAACTTAAAAAAGAGATAAATTTCATTATTGAAGGTTCTGAAACAGAATTAGATAGAACTGTTATAGACGAAATTGGAGAACCCTTAATACATCTTTTAAGAAATGCTGCAGATCATGGTATAGAAACTAAAGAAGAAAGAATTGCAAAGGGAAAAAATCCAGTTGGAACAATAAGGTTAGTTGCTTATCAAGAAGGAACTAAGGCTTTGATAAAGGTTACTGATGATGGAGCAGGTATAAATCTTGAAAAAGTAAAGGCTAAAGCTGAAAAAGTAGGAATTAATACAGATGGATTAAGTGATAATGATATTAGAAACTTAATATTTGCTCAAGGGTTTAGTACAAATACTGTAGTTACGGATATATCAGGCAGAGGTGTTGGAATGGATGTTGTTAAGACAAAAATTTCATCACTGGGTGGTACTGTAGATGTTGTTAGTGAAGAAGGAAAAGGATCAAGCTTTATTATAAAATTACCTTTAACACTTCAAATAATACAAGCTCTTTTAGTTAAGGTAGGCAATGAAACTCTTGCTATATCATTAGGATTTATAGATAGAGTTATAGATTATAAAGAAGAGAATGTTAAAAAGACAAATGGAGAGGAAGTAATAGTATATAGAGATAGTATTATACCTCTTATAAGATTAAATGATAGACTTGGAATAGAAAATAAAGAAAGTAAAAAGAAGTTTATTATTATAGTAAAGGTTGGAGAAAAAACTGTAGGATTACTTGTTGATTCATTATTCGGTCAACAGGAAATAGTGATAAAGCCTTTAGGAAAAACTTTAAAATCCTTAAAAGAATATATTGGAGCTACAATACTTGGAAATGGATTAGTAACATTAATTCTCGATGTGGCGGCATTGATTTAGAAGGGAGGATTTTTATGGAGTACAAGAATTTAACTTCATTTCAATTGGATGCATTAAGGGAAGTTTCTAATATAGGAGCAGGAAATTCAGCAACAGCTTTATCAATGTTACTTGGAACTAAGATTGATATGTCAGTTCCTAATATGAACATAATAGAATTTGATGAGTTATTTAATAATTATAAAGAAAATGAAGTTGTAGCTGTATTGGTTAAAGTGCTTGATGATATTCCAGGAAGTGTTCTTTATATATTTGAAGAAGACGTAGCATTAAATATGATATCAAAAATGACTTATAAAGATGAAAAAACTTTTACTGAAATGGGTATTTCAGTTATAGGTGAGATTGGAAATATTATATCCTCATCTTTTATGAATGCAATTGCAAATTTTACAGGGCTAAAGGCAACAGCCTCTGTACCGGCAGTAGCTAATGATATGCTAAGTGCAATACTTATTTCAACATTTGTTGAAACAGGACAGTACGAAGAGTATGTTTTAGATATAGAAACATTATTTATGGGAGAAGGGGATAACAAAATAGAAGGTCATTTTTATTTTGTTCCAGCTCCAGGATCATTGGAAAAAATTTTAGAATCATTAGGAATAAGATAATTTGGAGGGATTAAAATGACAAAAGTTTTAATAGTGGATGATGCAGCTTTTATGAGAATGATGATAAAGGATATACTACAAAAAAATGGATTTGAAGTAGTAGGAGAAGCCTGTAATGGTATAGAAGCAGTAAATTTATATAAAAAAGAAAATCCAGATGTTGTTACAATGGATATAACTATGCCGGATATGGATGGAATTGAAGCAGTAAAGGAAATAAGATCATTCGATCCAGAAGCAAAGATAATAATGTGTTCAGCTATGGGACAACAATCAATGGTTATGGATGCAATTAAGTCTGGTGCAAAAGACTTCATTGTAAAGCCATTCCAAGCAGATAGAGTATTAGAAGCAATAAGAAAGGTAGTTGGTTAAAACTATTTAGGAGGCAAGTTAGATGCAATTTGTAATATTTAAATTAGGAGAAGAACATTTTGCAGTAGAGACAGATAAAATATTAAGTATCAATGATATGATGACTATAACAAGAGTGCCAAAAGCTCCAGATTATATAAAAGGTTTAATAAATCTAAGAGGTAGCATAAAATCTTTAGTTGATGTTAATCTATTACTTAATATAGAATCAAAAAGACAACAAAATAACATAATTATATTAAAGGTTGATGAAGAAGAAATAGGTATATCTGTAGATGAAGTTGAAGAAGTAATAGATATAGATGAAGATAAGCTACAAAGATTAGAAACACATAATACTGAAGCTTATATAAAAGGAGTAATTGAGTTAGAAGAAAAATTACTAACAGTTATAGATATAGAAAAGCTACTAAATTACTAGGAAATGAGGGAGAGAAATGGCAGAGGTTTTAAGTCAGAGCGAAATAGATGCTCTTCTTTCTGCCCTATCTACAGGAGATGTTGAACCAGAACAGTTAAAAGAAAAAGAAGAAAAACAAAAAATAAAAAAATATGACTTCAGAAGTCCTCAGAAGTTTTCTAAGGATCACATAAGGACTTTAGAAATGGTTCATGACGCTTTTGCAAGAATAATAAGTAATTACCTTTCAGGTCAACTTAGAAAGCATGTTAAAGTAGATATCCAAAGTGTGGAGCAGATAACATATGAAGAATTTGTTCACTCTATTGCGAATCCCACTATACTTACTATATTTAAGATGCCACCACTACAAGGAAACATATTGCTTGAAATGAATCCACAATTTTCATTTCAAATACTAGATATACTTTTAGGTGGAACAGGCGATAGAGATGAAAAAGCAAAAGAATTTTCAGAAATAGATAAAAATATTTTAGCGAATATAACTTCAGAAATGATTAAGTCTTTAATTTTAGCTTGGGATGGGATATTAGAAGTAAAGCCAGAATTTGAAGGTCTTGAAACTAATCCATCAGCTAATCAAACTTTAGCGCCAAATGAACCAGTTGCTTTGCTTAGCTTTTTGGTAGAGCTAGGTAAAAGTACAACATATATGAATTTATGTATTCCTTATTTAAGTGTTGAAAAAGTATTAGATAAGCTTGTTGTTCAATATTGGTTTAAGACTGATGAATCAGAACTTGAAGATGAAGCAAGAGAAAAGCTTAAAAAGGGGTTAGACCCTGTAAAAGTGAATATGCATGTTGAACTTGGAAAAACAGAGATAACTGTCGATGATTTTTTAGAGTTAGTTAATGGAGATGTTCTAGTATTAAATTCTCAATACAGTGATCCTGTAAGAGTTTTTGTGGAAAATGAAGAATGCTTTATAGCTAAGCCAGGAATTGTAGGTAAAAATATGGGAATACAACTTTTAGATATTTTAGATAAGGATGTGATTGAGAATGAGTAATGGGTTTTTGTCTCAAGAAGAAATAGATTCATTGTTAAATGGCGGTGCAGATAGTGTAAAACCAGAGTTAATATCAGAAATAGAGAAGGATCTGTTAGGTGAAATAGGGAATATTTCCATGGGATCAGCTTCAACAGCTCTTTATCAACTTATAAATAAACAGGTGAACATAACAACACCTAAAGTTAAGGTTACAACATTAAAAGAAATAAAGGATGGATTTGAGTATCCTAATATAATATTAGATGTTGAATATGTTTCTGGAATAACTGGAAGAAATATATTAATAATGCAAACTACAGATGCAGCTGTAATTGCTAATCTTATGATGGGTGGAGATGGACAAGTTAATACATCTGAGTTATCTGAAATTGAAGTCAGTGCAGTTCAAGAAGCAATGAATCAAATGATAGGCTCGGCAGCAACTTCTATGGCAACTATGTTTGCGAGAGAAGTCAATATATCACCTCCTAAATCAAAGATTTGGAAGGATATGAATGAAAATATATCAGAAACTATTCCAGAAGACGAGCCTATAGTTGAAGTTTGTTTTGATTTAACTATAGAAGGATTACTTCAATCAAATATGATGCAAATATTGCCAATAAATACTGCGAAAAAAATAGTTTCAATAATGATGGGTGAAGATCAAGAAGTTGCAAATGAAATAGATGATAGTTATGATTCTTCAGATATTTATAAGGAAGAATATAACATAGAGGAAAAGCCTATTATTAATACTGTAGAAGAAAGAGCAGTTAAAAATATTGTGGAAAAACCTGTAGAAGTTCATGGAGCCACTTTTGAGCCTTTGTCACAAGGTGTTGTCGGAGAATCACATAGAAATATTGATTTAATACTTGATGTTCCATTAGAGGTTTCAGTTGTTTTAGGAAGAACTAAGAAGAGTATTAAGGATATATTAGATTTAAGTACAGGATCTTTAATAGAACTAGATAAACTCGCAGAAGAGCCAGTAGAGGTATTAATAAATGGTAAGAAGATAGCTTATGGAGAAGTTGTTGTTGTTGATGAAAACTTTGGAGTCAGAATAACAAGTATCGTAAGTGGAGCTGACAGAATAAGGACACTGAAATAATACATAAAATTAAGTATTTTAAAATGGAACTTATATATAGAAACTTAAAAGAGTTTATATATAGGTTCCATTTTATTTATTTCAAGATAATTAAAAGATAAATAAATTAATATTACTAAAATACTTAAGGGTTTATTAAAGATACATATAAAATATAGATGTAACATTTTTAAATTAACGTCTAAACTTATAAATAACAATTCCGATAAATAAATATAAGAAGTGTTATTAGGAGGAAATTATGAATATTAAAGGTATAGGTTATACAAATGGAATTAACTATTATAATAAAGTAACTTCTAATAAAATTGAAAGGTTAGAAAAAAAAGAAAACTATGACAGAATTGAATTATCAGAAGCTGCAAAAATATTGAAGGATTATTCAATAGATAATAAAGACTTTGATAATAGAAAAAAGGTTTTAGAAGTTAAAAATAGCATTTACAACGGAACATATACTTATGATTCAAAACTTATTGCTAAAAGTATGTTAGATGCTATGAGAGGAAAAGAATAGTATGATAAATAATTTAAGAGATATACTTTATGATGAAGAAAAAGAGTTAAAGGAGTTATTAATTCTATTAGATAAACAATATAAATTAATTATAGCTAAAGATATATTTGGAATGGAATCAATAGTAGAAGATATAAAACAAAAAAATAAAGATGTAGCTGAAATTGAAGTAAGCAGAAGACGATTATTAGGTAATCAGTCCATAAAAGAAGTTATATTAAATTCTAAAGATGAAGAATTAGAAAATGGATATAGAAGGATACAAAATCTATTGAATGAAATGATTCTTCAAAAAGATACAAATGATTTGTTAATAAAGCAACAACTAAGTTTTACAAATAAACTTTTGAATTTAATAAATCCTAAAAGGGATATACCAACCTATAACTCTTATGGAAGCATAAAAAGATAATAGGAAGCTGGAGGTGAATAAATGTCAGGATTATTTTCAACATTTAATATAGCAAAAAGAGGAATGAATGTACAACAAAAAAGTATAGATGTAACATCTCATAATATTGCAAATTCTAATACTGTTGGATATTCAAGGCAAAGAGCAAAAATAGAAACAAGTAGACCCTTTGGTGGAACATCAATGGGTTCATCTGTACAAGCAGGGCAACTTGGAACAGGTGCACAAATTCAAGCAATAGAAAGAGTAAGAGATAATTTCTTAGATTATCAAGTAAGAGGCGAAAGTGCTGTTTTAGGGAAATATGATATAAGAAATAATTTTCTATATGAAGTAGAAAGCGTTTTTAATGAACCATCAGAAACTGGTATATCAACTTTAATGGGAAAATTCTTTGATTCATTTCAAGAGTTATCAAAGCAACCTAATAGCTCTAATGCAAGAACTGTAGTAGCTCAGCAAACAGCAGCTTTGACAGATGCTTTAAATGCAACATATACAAAACTTGAAAGCTTACAAGTTAATGCTCAAGATATGTTAAAAAGTTCTGTTACAGAGGTAAATAGTATTTTAGAGCAATTAGATAGAGTAAATCAAGAAATAATTAGTGTAACTGTTTCTGGAAATACACCAAATGACTTAATGGATAAAAGAGATTTATTGTTAGATCAATTAAGTTATAAGTTCGGAATACAAGTAGATAAACGAGAGTTCAATGGAATAGATTTAAAACCAACAGAAATAGGAAGTATGAAAGCACCACTTTTAGTAAATTCAAGTCCAAATGGAGATGTTGCAAGATTTTCATATGTAACAGATGTTGAGTTAGATTCAAGTGATTTTTCTGGAAAGACATATATAGTTACATATTATAAAAATGGTAACATGGACAGTGAATCTAATAGACAAACCTTAAAAGTAACAGGAATAACAGCAGAGCAAGCTAAAGAAATTAAAGATAATAGAATAATATGGGCTGATAAGTCTGGACAGGCAGCCAGAGGTGACGGATATCCTATAAAAAATGGAGATGTTATAAGTTATTCAGAACTTATGATGTTTAAACCTGAAAATGGTAATGTTAATGGCTTAGTGTCAGTGCAAAAAGATATAGAAGATTATATGAATCAATTAAATAAATTAGCAAAATCGATAGCTTTTTCAGTAAATGCTATACATAGTGGTATTGAAGACCCATTAAATAATACTGTTGGAGCAGAAAAAGACTTTATGCCATTCTTTGTTAATAAAGATGTTGCTAAATATAAAAGTAATGGTATTTTAAGCAATTTAGATGAAACCTTAGTAGGAGAATTGGGAATTACTGCTAAGAATATATCTGTAAATAAAGAAATATTAGAAGATGTAATGAAAATAAAAACTAAGACTCATGATGATTTATTCCCATATACGCATGAAAATAATATGGATGGGGATAGTGACGGATCAAGAGCATTAGCAATAGCACAGCTTAGGGATTCATTAATAAGAATTCAAGATATAAATGAAACAGTAATATCTAGAAAAGACATGTTTGACAAGAATAAAGGTGGAAATTCACTTATAAATAATGGATTGAAAATTGAAAATAGTACATCAGGAATGAAAATGGATTCTTACTTTAAGGATACAATTGATAGATTAGGTGTGCAAGCACAGGAAGCTCAAAGAATGGTAACAAACCAAGAAGATTTATTGTATAGCATAGAAGAAAGTAGAGCTTCAGTTTCAGGGGTATCATTAGATGAAGAAATGGCAAACCTTGTGCAGTTTCAACATGCTTATAATGCAAATGCAAAAATAATATCAACAGTAGATGAACTTTTAGAGGTTATAATAAATGGACTAAAGAGATAGGGGGAGGAAGTAAATGAGAATTACTAATCAAATGATGAGTAAAAGCTTTTTAAGAGATCTTGGTAGAAATCAAGGTTATATGAAAAAACTAAATGATCAGCTTACTTCAGGAAAGGAAATTAGAAGACCTTCTGATAATCCTTTCAAGGTTGCAAGAAGTATGCAATTACATAGAGATATAGGAGCTAATACTCAATATAATGAAAATATAAAAGATACTACAAATTGGTTAGATACTACAGATACTGCTCTAGAGCAATTAGGTAACAGCTTCCAAAGATTTAGAGAACTAATGGTTTCAGCTGGTAATGCTGCATACGGAAGTGATGAGAAAAAAGCAATAAAAGATGAAATGAACGAAAAAGTAAATGAAATAGCTCAAATATTAAATAGTAGTTTTGATGGTAAATACATTTTTGGTGGCACTAAAGGAAATACAAAACCAATAGGAACTAATAAAGATATAGTTACTGGAAATAACTCTATTCACCTTAGTGGAAATGATGGAGAAGTTTTAGAATTAGATAATTTAGATGAATCAGTACAAAATCAAATAGGTATGATAAATAAGAAACTTACTGTAGAAGTATCCCAAGGAGTAACGATGGATTACAATGTATCTGCTACTGATTTGCTATTATTTAAAGATAAAAATGGAGCAGATGTTAATGTTATGGGATTATTAAAAGAAATAACAGATAATATAGGTTCAGAAGATGCGAGTGTTAGTGGAAAAGTAACAAATGAAAATCTAAAAACTATGGACGAAACTATAGCTAATCTTTTAAAGATAAGAGCAGAGGTTGGAGCAAAGCAAAATAGAATGGAATCAGCTGGAGATCAAAATGAAGAACAAAACTTCAATTTAAAAGATATATTATCACAAACAGAAGATATAGATTTTGCTGAAAAAAATATAGAAGCAACAGTTGCACAAAGTGTATATATGGCTTCACTTCAAGTAAGTGCAAAAATAATACAACCGTCACTTTTAGATTTCCTAAGATAGGAGAAGATATAATATGGAGTTAATATCACCAATACATGGGAAAATGATATATGAAGAAAATGAAATAATATATTTTGAAAAAGGAATTCCAGGATTCGATAATTTGAAAAAATATATAATAAAAGAAGTTGGAAATGAAAGTCCATTTAATATTTTACAATCAATAGAAGATAAAGAATTAGGTTTTATAATTATTTCTCCATTTTTTATAAATGATAAGTACGAAATAAAACTAAATGATGAAGTAATAAAAAACTTAAACCTAGAAGATTCAAAAGATGTAATGTTATATTCAATTGTGACATTAAACTCTAAAGCAGAAGAAATAACAGCAAATTTAAAAGCGCCTTTAGTAATAAATATAAAAAATAGAAAAGGGGAACAATATATTTCAGATAAAGAAGTATATAACATAAAAGAAAAAGTATTCAAGTAAGGAAGGTGTGTTAAATTTGTTAGTTATAACAAGAAAAAAAGGAGAGTCTATTTTAATAGGTGATGATATAGAAATATCTATTTCAAAAATAGAAGATGGCAGTGTAAAACTAGCAATAAAAGCACCTAAAGAAATGACTATTTTAAGAAAAGAGCTTTATGAAGAAGTTCAAAATGAAAACAAAGAAGCAACAAAAATGAATATAGAACTATTAAAAATGTTAGGGAAAAAATAAGGTGGTGTTTTAAAAATGGAAATGAAGGTTGCAAGTCAAGGAGGACAAGTTAACCTAAGTACAGTTAAAAATCTAGAAATTAAGCAAATAGCAGAAAACAAGGATGTAGTAGAAGCTGTAAGCGCTAAAGATAAAAATTATAAAAAAGAAGATGTAATAAAGGCAATAGATAAGTTAAATGAGTTTTTAAAAGATGAGCATACCTATGCAGAATATTCTATTCATGAAAAGCTTGGAGATGTAATGGTAAAAATAATAAGTGAAGATACGAAAGAAGTTATTATGGAGTGTCCACCTAAGAAAATACTAGACTTAGTAGCCAAAATGATGGAGCTAGTTGGTGTTGCAATAGATAAAAAAGCTTAATAGGGGGAGATGCTATGAATTTCTTACTAAATAAAATTGATACAGATCTTAGAAAAAAAGTTTATGAAAAAACAAAAGATGGTAAGGTTCATAGAAAGTCTAACATAAGCATTAATAAAGATAGTGAAAAGCAAAAGAAAAAGTTTTTTAATGAATATGTAAAAGAAGAAAGAAAGCAAATGGAGCAAAGTAAATTTACTGTAGATGCTACAAAATTAGAAAAGCCCACTATAAGTCTTCATGGTGAAAAAGAAGAAAATTTACATGCAATAGGTTATGGCACCTTTTTAGATGTTAAAAAGTAGGAGGAAACAATAAAATGTATGGTAATAATGCATTAAATGTATATAAAAATAATAGCGTAAACTACGCATCAAAAGAACAATTACTATTAATGCTAGTAGATGGAGCTGTAAAATTTGCAAAGATAGCAAGAGAAGCTTTAGTTAGTGAAGATATTAAAAAAAGTCATGAAAATCTAGTTAAAGTTCAAGATATATTTACAGAACTAATGATAAGCTTAGATCAAAATGCAGGTGAGTGGGCAAGACAAATATATCAAGTATATGAATTTATAAAAACAAGATTATTTGAAATAAACCTAAAAAAAGATGTGAAAATGATGGACGAGCTTATGCCAGTAATAGAAAATGTAAGAGATACATGGCATGAAGCATATGAAATATCTAAGAAAATGAAGTAATGGAAAATGAAAAATAAATGAGATAATTCAGACAAGCTAAATTATTAAAGAATATAGTTTAAAGAATAAAATTCCATAGGAATTTACCATCAATTATAAATTACTCATTATCCATTATTAATTGAAAGTCGGGGTGTTTAAGTGAGAATAACAGGTTTAGCAACAGGCTTGGATATGGATCAAATAGTTAAAGATTCCATGAAGCCTTATAGAATAAAGATAGATAGAAAAGGTCAAGATAAAGAGATTTTAGAAATAAAACAAAAGCTTTATAGGGAAGTTATTAAAGATTCTAGGGAGCTTTATAATAAATATTTTGATGTAACAAAAAGTGATAGCATATTATTGAGTAAAAATTGGGCAACTACTAAATTTACTTCTTCTAATGAAAATTTAGTATCAGTTTCAGGAAATAGTGATGCTAAGGTAGGAAACTATACTATTACCGGAAGTACTGCAAAGGCTTCAAGTATAACTTTAGAAAAATTTGAAGCTAAAACTATAGATAAAGACGGGAAAGTTACAGAAAGTAAAGTAATAGTAAATGGTAAGGAATTTGTAATTGATGAAAGTTTATCTAATAAAGAAAAGGTTGACTTTTTAAATAAAGAGTTAACTAAAGCGGGAATAAATATTTCAGTAAGATATACAAGCTTTGCAGGAAGTAATTCAGGTATAGAAAATAATAAAGAAGCTTTTATATTTGAATCTAAAATTTTAGGAAGTGATAGTACATTTACTATTGGAGGAAGTGAATTTAAAAAATTTGATCCAGTAAAAGGTAAGAATGCAACAGCAGCAACTATATCTGGATTCACAATAGATAATTTTAACATAAACTCCTCCAATATAATTAAGTTAACAGTAGATGGTGAAGAGAAAAGTATTAGTATAGATTGGGATTCTATAAAGAATGATGATAATTCCGCTATAGATAAAACAAAATTAGAAGAATTATTAAATGGTAAACTAAAGGAGTATAAATTATCAGTATCAATTACTGATAATAACATTGAATTTAAAAGCACGGTATTAGGGAAGGATGTTAAAAATCCTAATATTACAATAAATGGTAAAGGCGAAAATATAAAATTTAATTCAGGAAATGATGCAACTCCTACAACTAATACTTTAAATTTAAAAGAGTTTAATATAAGTGGGAAGAGAATATCAATTAATGGCAATATGATAGATTTATCTAAAGCGATTCCTGGAAAAGAAGATGAGTATATAAACAAAATGTTAAAACAACAAAATTTGAATATTACCGCTACTTTAAGTGGAAATAATTTGGTTTTAACTTCGAATATAGCAGGAGCAGATTATAATGTAGATGTAAGTATAGTATCAGATGATGCTAAAGTTTCAACAGATGGAGAAAATGCTAAGTTTATAATAAAAGATGGTAAGAATGGAGTTTATACTCATACTGGCATATCTAATACAGTAACTTTAGATGGAATAACATTCAAATTTAATGGAGATATACCTACTGATGAAACTGTTACTGTAAATGCTAAACAAGATGTTACAGCTATAAAGGATAATTTAGTCAAGTTTATTAATGATTATAATACATTAATAGAAAAATTAAATAAACTTACAACTGAGAAAAGAAATAGAGATTTTAATCCCTTGACTGCAGAGCAAAAGAAGGAAATGTCTGAAGATGAAATAAAATTATGGAATGAAAAAGTTGAAAAAGGACAGCTTAGGAGAGATAACGATTTAACTAGAATATCGAATAGTTTAAAACAAGCTATGAGATCTTTAGTAGATGGATCAGGACTAAATTTAGAGAGAATAGGAATTGCTCCTGTTGCAGATTATCAAGGAGTTAAAAATGGTACTTTTACTATAGATGAAACGAAATTAACTAAGGCACTAGAAGAAAGTTCAGAAGAAGTAATGAATTTGTTCATTAAATCAAAACCTAAGGAGGATAGTCTTTCAGAGTCTACTAAATATTCTAAATCTGGAATAATGCAAAGATTAAAGGATATTTTATATAATGAAACAATGACGGTTGCAGCTTCTTTACTTAAGAAAGCAGGGATCGAAGGTTCTTCAACAGCTTATAATAATGAATTAACTAAATCTATTGAAAAGTATGAACAGAAAATGAAGGATATGGAAAAAGATTTTTCAAGAAGAGAACAAGCTTTATATACTAAGTATGCAAATTTAGAAACGATAATGAACAAGTATAATTCACAGCAAAGTTATTTAATGCAACAATTAGGGTTAAGTTAAAATTATGATAGAAAAGATTTTAGATGATTATAAGAATATAACAAAAAAAATTATAGAAAATATAGATAAAGATGAAGAAGTTATAAAGCTTATGGAGAATAGAGAAGAAATTATCAAAAAACTGTGTAATTATGAAAATAACAAAGAACAAATAAAAGAAATAATTTTCTATCAAGACTTAATAAGCCTTGATAGAAAATTGAAATTAGCTATTGAAAAAGAAAAAAATCGAGTGAAAGAAGAAATAAGATCTTTGCATAAGTTGAAAAATGCTAATAATGCTTATGAAAAAAATAGAAAGATAAACAATTTTTTCAATGTGAAAATTTAAAAAAATTTAAAAATACTATAAAGTTACAAAATTTAGTACGATATATATAATATAAGCTTAAGCAACTTAAAACTCTATATAGAGAATTTCTCCACCAAAATGGTAGGAGTTCTAAATAAAAAAATATAATGACAAGGATGTCAATTTAAAAATCAAGGAGGAATTTTATTATGATAATTAATCACAATTTAAATGCTATGAATGCTCATAGAAACATGACAGGAAACACTGCTTCTGCAGGGAAATCAATGGAAAAGTTATCTTCAGGTCTTAGAATAAACAGAGCTGGAGATGATGCTGCAGGACTAGCTATTTCTGAAAAAATGAGAGGACAAATTAGAGGATTAGATCAAGCAGCTAGAAACTCACAAGATGCTATATCAATGATTCAAACTGCAGAAGGTGGATTAAATGAAACTCATTCAATTCTTCAAAGAATGAGAGAATTAGCTGTTCAAGGTGCTAGTGATACTAACGAAAAAATTGATAGAGACGCTATAAAGACAGAACTTGATCAATTAACAGCTGAAATAACAAGAATTGGTAATACTACTGAATTTAATAATAAGAAGTTATTAAATGGTGCTTTAAATTCTAGTATAACAAGTGTAGGAACTGGAATTGGAGCTGGTAAGGGTATATCAAAGATAACTTCAAATGGAGCTAATGCTGCAACTGATTATAAAATTTCTTTTGATCAAGCTAAAAGCGAGTTAACAGTAGCTAGTGCAACTCTTGGTAAAACAAGTACAATTAAGGTAAATGTTCCGGCTGCAGGTAGTATGAGTACTCAAGATGTTAATTTTGCGGAACTTGGAATTACTGTATCAGTAAATGAAGCTTTAACTGCTGATATTAATGCAGACAACACTTTCCAAGTTGCTGCTGGAGGTTCAATAAGCGTTATGATAGGTGCTAATGAATCACAAAATATTACAATCGATATTGGAGATATGAGAGCATCAGCATTTACTGGTTTAAGTACTATAGCAGTTGATACATCTACAAATGCAGAACAGGCTGTGACAACAATAAATAATGCTATTAATAAGGTTTCAACTGAGCGTTCTAAACTTGGTGCTTTCCAAAATAGATTAGAACATACAATTGCAAATTTAGGTACATCATCTGAAAACTTAACAGCTGCTGAAAGCAGAGTTAGAGACGTTGATATGGCTAAAGAAATGATGAATTTCTCAAAGAATAATATTCTTTCTCAAGCTGCACAAGCTATGCTTGCTCAAGCAAATCAACAACCTCAAGGAGTTCTTCAATTATTAAGATAATTGATAACATAATTTTGACTAAGACTCTTCCTATTAGGAAGGGTCTTTTTATATTTTAGATAGTATAGTTCTTGAAAAATATAAGATAAATAATATATTATATTATTTTATATTATTCTTGTTAAGAATATATTTTTTTATACGATATAAATTATATAGACATTAGTTAGTTTAAATATAGGAGAGAATATTATGAGATTAAATCAAAATATGCAATCTTTAAATGTATATAGAAATTATAAAAAAAATCTAGTTACTCAATCTATTGCTTTAGATAGAATAGCTACAGGAAGTAAAATTAATTCTGCTAAGGATAACCCTAATAAGCTTGGAGTTAGTGAAGGCCTTAGAATGCAAATTAGAGGGCTTCAAATGGCAGAAAGGAATCTTCAAGATGGAGTTTCTATGATGCAAACAGTAGATGGATATTTATCAACAATTAGTGAATCTTTGACTAGAATTAAAGAGTTAACCGTTCAAGCTGGAGGAGTTCAAAATAATGAAGATTTGACTATAATTCAAGGAGAAATAAATCAACTTAAGGAACATATTGATTATACAGTAAATAATTCTGAGTTTAATGGAGTAAAATTATTAAATTCTGAAAAAGTTACTAATAATGATTATCCTAAGTATTTAAATCATGTTGTAGGAGCTAATGCCAAAGAAGAGATAAACATACCTGTATTTAATGTGACAACAGATATGCTTATTGATTCAGAAGGAAATTCATTGAAAAATATTAATATAACTAATAAAAATGAATTAGATAAAAATTTAAATATTGTAGATTCGGCAATAGAAACTATGAATTCCGTAAGGAGTAGATATGGGGCGATTCAAAATAGAATGGATACTTCAGCACAAAATTTAAGTGGAAGTTCATTTAATTTAGAAAATGCTGAAAGTAGAATAAGGGATTCTGATATAGCATTAGAAATGGCAGAGTATGCAAGAACATCAATATTACATGAAACCTCGATTGCTTTAATGCAACAAACTAATAGGTTTCCACAGGATGTACTAAGAATATTAGAAAATATGAAATAAAAAATAGTTATAATATTAATTTTTAATTTTTATTGTAACATATATATTTTATTTTTTAAAAGGGGCTCGTTTTGCGAGGTCCTTTTAAGTTAGTGATTTTATTTGCTTAAAAGAGTTTTCTATTATTTAAATATGAAGAAAACTAAATATTTTTAAATTTTTAATAAAAATTAGTGTTAACAACAAATTTATTATTATAGTATTGGTTAAGAGTCAGTATCATAAAAGTTGAGAATTATGCAGAAATTGTATATCAAAGGTATTATAAAATTACAATACTATACTTGAATTTTAAAACTATTTTGATACAAACATAAACAAAATTTAAAAAATAATAAATTTAATACTAAGTTAAATAAAACTTAATAAATGTTTTAAAAAATATCGACATAAAAAAATGAAGAATTTTCTATTTTTTTGACTTTTTATAGTTCAATAAAAACTTTTTGCGATATATAGAAAAATACTACAATAATATGTAAAAAAACATAAAAAAACAAGAAATGAATTATTATCGACAAAGATTATGTAAGAATATGATTATAATTTTTGATAAAATTATTATAGAAAAATAATTAATATTAAACTATAATATAAATATGGTGAATTTTGCATAAATAGCCTAATTAAGAAAATAAAATAAAAGTAGTTGTTTGTAAGTTAAAGTTGAGATGTAAAGAATGTTGTTATAGGGAGAGGAATTATGAATATAAATAATGATAGTTCAATGCAATTTATAAAACTAGGATTAGATGCTTCTGCATTAAGAGAAAAAGTAATTGCAAATAATATGGCAAATATAAATACTAAAGATTTTAAGAAATCATATGTTTCTTTTGAAGAAAATTTAACAAAAGCAACGCAAGACTTTTCTTTAAAGAAAACTAAAAAAGAGCATTTAAATGGAGAATTAAATGATTCTTTAATTAGTGTGAAGCAAGATAAAAGTACGAGTATGAGAACTGATGGGAATAATGTTGACATGGATTTAGAAAAAGTAAATCAAGCAGCAAATACATTAATGTATAATGCATTAATAACTCAAGCAAATTCAAAGTTAAATATGACTAAGAGTGTTATATCAGGAGGAAGTAGATAGATATGGGAATATTTAATACTATGAGAATAAGTGCAAGTGGTCTTTCAGCAGAAAGATTAAGAATGGACACAATAACATCAAATATAACTAATGCAACAACTACTAGGGGAGAAGATGGAAAACCTTATGTAAGAAAAATAGCTGTATTTCAAGAAAATTTAGATAAAGCTAATAAACTTAATGGTGTAAAAGCTGTTGAAATAGTTGAAGATGAGTCGCCACTTAAAAGTGTTTATGATCCTACTCATCCAGATGCAAATGAAGATGGGTATGTTACTATGCCAAATGTTAATTTGCTTAATGAAATGGCTGATATAATAGCAGCTTCTAGAGCTTATGAAGCTAACGTGGATACTTTAAATGCTTCAAAAAGTATGTTTACTAAATCATTAGAGTTGGGAAGGTAGAAATAGAATATGATAGTTAATAACTTTGTTCCAAGTGAAAAAATTTTTGAGAGCAGTATTAATGCTAACGATATTAAGACAAGCCCTTCGGAAAATAGTTTTCAAAGCGCTTTAAAGGATAGTTTAGATAAATTAAATGAAAAACAAATTAATGCAGATAATATGACAAATGATTTTATTTCAGGAAAAGATGTTGAGGTTCATGAAATGATGTTAAGTATGGAAGAATCTAAGATGTCACTTCAGCTAGCAATTCAAGTAAGAAATAAAGTTGTTGAAGCAGTACAAGAATTAACAAGAATGCAATTGTAATTATGATAAGGAGTGCTATTAATGGATAAGCTTAAGGAAAGCTTTAGTAAGCTGTGGGGGAAGTTTAAATCATTTAGTAAAGGAATAAGAATTGCAATAATAGCGGCACTAGTTACATTTATTATTGCTATAGGATCTTTATTTTTTTACAATTCGGCTAATAAATATAAGGTTTTATTCTCAAATCTGGATGCAAGTGATGCACAACTTGTAACAAATAAATTAAAAGAAAAAAAAGTTGATATGAAAATTGAAGGTGAAACAATAATGGTTCCAAAGGCCTCTGTAGATGAGTTAAGGCTTGAATTAGCACCAGAGCTTTCTGATGGAAGTAAAGGTTATGAACTTATGGATACTGGAAATTCATTTGGAATGACAGATGAAGAGTTTAAATTAAAGAAATTAAGAATGCAGCAAGGCGAGTTAGAAAAAACTATAAAAAGTTTTCCTCAAATTGATACTGTAAGAGTACATATAACACCTTCAAAAGATTCAGTTTTTGTAGAAGATAAGGAACCAGGAAAGGCAGCTGTTTATTTAAAGCTTCTTCCAGGAAATAAACTAGGTAAAGAACAGGTGGAATCTATTGTTGCATTAGTTTCAGGAAGTACTGAAAATGTTCCTAAGGAAAACATTGAAGTTATAGATGATAATATGAATCTTTTAACAAAAGATTTAAATAACTCAGATGGAACAGAAGTAAGCTCTGAAACTATAGAAAAACAATTTAATTTAGAAAAAAAATATGAAGAAGATATACAAAAATCAATAATTGATCTTTTAGAACCTGTAGTAGGGAAAAATAAAGTTAAAAGCTCTGTAAATGTTGATTTGGATTTTGATTCAAAGCAAAAAACAGAAACAATTATAGATCCGAATAAGGTTATTGTTAGCCAGCAAACTATAAAAGAAAAAAATGGAATAAATACTGGTGAAAATAGTGGTGGACCTGTAGATAATAATATGGGAAATACTATAGATGAGGGAACTACTGGAAATGGTTCTTCAAGAGAAGAAGTAAACACTAACTATGAAAGTGGAAAAACGGAAACTAAAACAATAAGTGCTCCAGGGGAGGTTAAGAGATTAACTGCGTCTGTTTTTATTGATGGAAATATAGATGGAAATGTACAAGCAGCTATAGAAAAGTCTGTTGCTAATGCAATTGGACTTAATACTGAAAGAGGCGATAGTGTATCAGTAGTCGGTATGACATTTGATCCAATAACAAAGGAAGAAGCACAAAAAGAATTTGATTCTATAAATGAATTACTAGCAAAAGAGAATAGAAATAAAATGATAATTTATTCAGTTTTAGGATTATTAGGACTTATAATAATAGTAGTAATTTTAATTTTTGTTAGAAGGAAATCTAAAAATAATCAAGAAGAAAAAGAAAATTTATTAGATGTTGTTATAGACGATAGATTATCTAATGAAAATACTGAAGTTATGCCTTCAATTAATTTTGAAAGTATAAATCCAAAAGCACATATAGAAAATGAAATTAAGAAATATGCAACAGATAAACCAGATCAAGTAGCAGATATAGTTAAATCTTGGTTAGCTGAGAATGAGAGGTGATAGTATGGCAAGAGATACATCGAAATTAAATGGAGTACAAAAAGCAGCTATATTGTTTATAACACTTGGACCAGAAGCCTCATCAGCAATTTTAAAGAAGCTTCCAGAACCGGAAATACAAAAAATAACATATGAAATTGCTAATATATCATCTGTTACTTCTGAACAAAGACAGATTATTCTAGATGAATTTTTAGAGATGAATAAGGCTAGGGATTATATTATAGAAGGTGGAATAGAATATGCAAGAACCTTATTATCTAAGGCTTTAGGTACGCAAAGAGCAAATGAAATTTTAAGTAAAGTTACAGAAGCAACTCAGCAGTACAGACCATTTTCTATTGCAAGAAAGGCGGATGCTCATCAATTATTAAATGTAATTAGTTATGAACATCCACAAACAATAGCTTTAATATTATGTTATCTTCAACCAGATAAGGCTGCACAAGTTTTAGCTGAATTGCCTGAAGATACGCAAAGTGAAGTTGCTTATAGAATAGCAACAATGAGTAATACTTCTCCAATGGTTATTAAAGAAATTGAAAAAGTGCTTGAAAGTAAATTAAGTACTGTTGTTAGAAGTGAAATGACTTCACTTGGTGGAGTTGAAACTTTAGTAGATATTTTAAATCAAGTTGATAGAACAACAGAAAAGAATATTACTGAAAGCTTAGAAAGAGAAGATGCAGAACTTGCGGATATTGTTAAAAGCTCAATGTTTGTATTTGAAGATATCATTACTCTTGATGATGTATCTATTCAAAGAATTCTTAGAGAAGTTGATGGAAAAGAACTTGCTCTTGCGCTTAAGGGATGTTCAGATGAGGTGGCAAATGCTGTATATAGAAATCAATCTAAGAGAGCAGCAGCGGCACTTAAGGAAGATATGGAATTCTTAGGACCGGTTAGACTTATGGATGTTGAAAAGGCACAACAAAAAATCGTTTCAATAATTAGAAGATTAGATGATGCTCAAGAAATAATAATTTCAAGAGGTGGAGAAGATGCAATTATCTTATAATCTTATAAAAAGTAATTCAGCATTAGAAGTTTCAAAGAAAAAGATAGAAACTAATTATATAAGCAGAGAAGAAACTTTAGAAGAAAATAAAGAACAAGATATAAAATCTATTGAAGCAGAAATTAAAAAAAGTTATGAGAGCTTAGGAGCAAGCATTTTAAAAAAAGCTAAAAGAGAAGCTGAAGAATTACTTATGGAAAGTAGAAAAACAGCTATTAAAATGGAAAAAACTTCCTATGAAGAAGGATATGCACAAGGAAAAGAAAATGGCTTTGAAGATGGATACAAAGAGGGATTGCAAAAGGCTAAGTTAGAAACAGAAGAAGAAGTAAAGAGATATATAAAAAAGTCAGAAAAAATATTAGAATCTGCAAATAGTAAATTTAAAGAATATTTGAAGCTTAAAGAAAAAGATATCATAAATATAGCTTTCGAAATGGCAGCTATAATAGCTAGAAAAGAATTGCATAAATCTGAAGGCATATTACCTTTATTAGAAGATATTTTAAATGAAGCCAAGGCTGAAGAGAATATAATAATAAAATGCAATACAGCACATGTAAAAGCAATTGAAGATAAAGTAGATTACTATAAAAAAGCATATGCCATAAAAGGAGAAATATTTATAATTGAAGATCCTTTAATGGAGAGTGGAAATGCTATAGTTGAGAAAAGTACAGGCAAAGCTATTATTGGATTAGATATTGGCTTAGAAAAGCTTCAAGAAGCTTTGTTTAAGTAATAAGTAGGTGAAAATATGATAAATGTAGATTTTGATTTATTAAATAAAAGAATTAAAAAAGTAAATACTTATTATTTAGAAGGAACAGTTAAACAAGTAATAGGGTTAACAATAGAAGTTCAAGGGGTTAAGGCTTTTGTTGGAGAACTTTGTACCATATATAATCAAGAAAACCAACCAATTAAATGTGAAGTAGTTGGGTTTAGAGAAGATGCAGTACTTTTAATGCCCCTAGGAGAACTTATAGGAATATCACCAGGATGTAGAGTAGTTCCAGAAAGAAGACCTTTAGAGGTAAGGTGTTCAGATGATTTGTTAGGTAAAATACTTGATGGATTGGGTAATCCACTTCAAGGAGATGAAATTATTCAAGGGGAAGGATATCCTCTTGAAAATCAACCTCCAGATCCGTTAACAAGAAGGAGAATAACAGAAATCCTTCCAACTGGAGTAAGGGCAATAGATGGATTTTTAACTGTTGGTGAAGGACAGAGAATTGGTATCTTTGCTGGATCAGGTGTTGGAAAAAGTACTACACTTGGAATGATAGCAAGGGAAGCAGAAGCAGATATTAATGTGATTTCTTTAATTGGAGAAAGAGGAAGAGAAGTTTTAGAGTTTATAGAAAAGGATCTAGGTCCGGAAGGTATGAAAAAATCTATTGTTGTATGTGCCACATCAGATAAGCCAGCTTTAATAAGAATTAAAGGGGCATTAACGGCAACGGCAATAGCAGAATACTTTAGAGATAAAGGTAAGAAAGTTATATTGATGATGGATTCAGTAACTAGATTTGCAATGGCACAAAGAGAAGTAGGGTTAGCCATAGGAGAGCCACCAGCTCAAAAGGGATATACACCATCTGTATTTGCTAAATTACCTAAACTTATGGAAAGGCCAGGTACATCTGACAAGGGATCTATAACAGCTTTTTATACAGTTTTAGTTGACGGAGATGATTTTAATGAACCAATTGCAGATGCTGTAAGAGGTATATTAGATGGACATATAGTTTTATCAAGAGATTTAGCACATAAAAATCATTATCCTGCAATAGATATTTTGAATAGTATTAGTAGACTTATGCCTAGTATTGCTACAGATATTCATAAGGAAGCTTCATCTATGGGAAGAGATTTACTTGCAACTTATAAAGATGCTGAGGATTTAATAAATTTAGGTGCTTATGTAAAGGGAAGTAATAAGAAGATAGACTTATCAATTCAATATAATGATAGATTAAACAGCTATTTAAAACAAGGAATTGAAGAAAAATCTGATTTTAACACTTCTTTAGATAAGCTTATTTCTATATTTAGAAATTAAAAGGAAGGCTCAAAATGTCAGGAAATTTTAAATTTAGGTTAGAAAAGCTTCTTGAAATAAGAACAGAAAAAGAAGAAGAGAGTAAAAGATTATTTAATAAGACTGAAATAGAAAAACAAAAGACCGAAGAAAAATTAAACAATCTTAAATTTAATTATGAAAAATATAATGGAATAAATAAAGGTGAAAGTATTGTCTATCAAAAAATTAAAAGAAATTATTTATTTGCTTTAGATAAAGGAATTACAGAAACTGAAAAAGATTTAACTATAAAGTTAAAGGAACTTGATATAAGAAGAGAAGATTTACTAAAAAAGCAAATAGAAAGAAAAACTGTTGATATATTAAAAGAAAGAAAGTCATTAGAATTTTATAAGGAAGAAGAGAGAAAAGATCAAATATTTAATGACGAGCTTGCTTTATATGCATATATGAGAAAGCATTGAAAGGAGGTGAGTAAAGAGTGCTAAATACAAAAATTGTAATGGATTTAGACAAGAAGTTAAATAATATAAAGATTAGCTCAAAGAAAGAAGTGTTTAAAAAAGAAGTATCAAAAAATGATACTGAAGTAATAACAGATTTTAAAGATTATCTTAGTAAGGAAGTTAAGAGTGATACTTCAAGAGATTCAATAAATAGTACATACGTACAAAAAGATGATAAAGCTTTTATTAGTAATGAAGAAATTTCTCAAAGTCAAAATGAAATAGAAGATATCCTATCAGAAGTATCTAATAAGTTAGAAGAACTAATTGATAACGAGTATTTCCTAGGAAATGGATCTGATATTGATGATTTAAGTGAAATATTAATATTATTATCGAGCTTTTTAAATAAGAATCTAGGTAATGAAGATTTGAGTAACGAAGTCTTAAATGATAGTTATAATAATTTTATTAGTTTAAATGATTCTGATTTGAATAATATACAAAATTTATTTTTAACATTATTTAATTCAAAAGATGATACAAAAACAGAAAATAATTTATCAAATTTAGAATTACTAAGAACTAATAGCTCAGATGATATAGATATTAAGGGATTGTTAAAAGACGTAAAAAAATTAACTGATAATATTTTAGAAGATATAAACTTAAATCTTTCTGATACTAATACTATAGATGATTATAAAAATGAATTATCAAATAAAATCATTTCTTTATTAGAATCATTACCAAATGAATCTATAAAAAGTATATATTCTAATATTAAAGAAAAGGATAAGCTTAAAATATTAAGTACTTTATTATTACAAAAAATAAGTAATGAAGATAATAGTATAGAAAAAAGTACTAGTGATTTAAGGATAGCTGTAAATGATGACTTTGTAGATAATAACCTTACTTCATTATATAAAGATATAACGAAAGAAAAAAATTTTAATGATAATAATTCATTAAAGCAAAATTCTTTAGATGAAAATAATGACGAAGATATAATACTTTCGAAGATAATAGATAGTGATAATAAAGGTTCATTTTCAAAAGTATTAACTTATTATGATAAGTTTAATAAAAATAGTGTGGAAACAATAAAAGAACCAGTTACTGTAAATAGACAAACATTAGATATAGACATAATAAAAAATGTTAAGTTTATGATGAAAAATTCTGTGCAAGAATTAAAAGTAAAAGTTTATCCTAAAGAATTAGGCGAAATGACTATAAAAATTCTTTCAGAAGAAGGAATAATGAGAGCAGAAATTAAGGCAACTTCTAAAGAAACATATAATTTATTAAATTCTAATTTAAATGATATAAAGAAGAGCTTAGTAGATCAAAATATAAAAATTCAAGAAGTAAATATAGGAATATATAATGAAGACACTACTTTCTTTAGTGGAAAAGAAAATTCATCAGATAATTTTAGAAATCAAAAAAGCAATGAAAACAGTAATAATTCTATATTTATTGATGATGAAGAAGTTAAAGAGGATTTACTTAATGAAAGCAATGTAAATTTATTGGCATAGGGGGATAAATAAGTGTCTAATGTTATAAATAGTTATACAGGAGCGAGAGCGACAGATAGAGGAACACAAATAGTTAAACCAGGACAAGATATGGATAAAAATGCATTTTTAACAATATTATCTGCAGAATTATCAAATATGGATCCAATGGGAAATAACGATTCTACTCAATATGTTACTCAAATGGCACAGTTTGCTTCAATGGAGCAAATGACAAATTTAAATACTACAATGTCTAGTTACGCACATAACTCAATGGTTGGCAAAGGTGTAACTTTAAAAAGTGTTGATAGTGAAGGCAAGCCTTACACTGGGATTGTAAAATCTGTAACATCAACATCAGCTAAAACTACAATTTCTGTAGAAGTTAATGAAAATGGAAATAATACTTATAAGGACTTTGATATAACAGATGTACTTACTGTTTTAGATGTTCCTGACTATTCGCTACCATCAATTAATAATATAAATGGTAATATGTCATTTTTAGTTGCTTCTTCGTTTATAGGAAAGCATGTTGAATTAAGTGAGAAAGCTTCAAATGAAAATAATATTACTGGAGAAGTTTTAGGAGTATTAAAAGATCAAGGTATAGTTAAAGTAAGAGTTAAATTACATGATTCAGATGAAATACAAGAATTTACTTATGATAAGATAATTAAGGCTTCAAATAGTAAAGAAGAGATAAAATCAGAAGAGAATCAAGAGTAAGATAAGTAAATTATTAAAGTAGGTGTTTTTTTTGAGCTTTAGAGTTATAAATGGAAAAGCTTATCCTGTAGGTAATTTTCAGTTGCAAAATGAAAGGGTAAATGAGAAAAATAATAACTACAAAAGTAAGTTTAATGATATTTTAAATGAAGCTATAAATAAAGATAGCAATGAATATACACTATCAAAGCATGCAGCAGAGAGATTGAAAGAAATCAATTTTACAGATGTAGATATGGACCAAATTGCAAAGGGCTTTAAAATGGCACAAGATAAAGGTTCTAAAAATTCTGTAATGATATATAAAGATGTAGCTTTAATAGCTAGTATAGAAAATAAAACTGTAATAACAGCAATAGAAAAAGAAAGAGCTAAGGCAAATGTATTTACAAATGTAGATAGTGTTGTAATTTTATAAGCTGGACCTATTTTAGGAGGCTTAATTCTTGTTGAATGACAGATGCAAGAAAAAATAAATGGTTGGAGGTCAATTTATGTTAAGATCAATGTATTCCGGTATAAGCGGTATGAAGGTTAATCAAACTAAGTTAGATGTTATAGGAAATAATATATCAAATGTTGGTACTACATCATTTAAATCATCAAGAGCAAGATTTAGCGATATGCTAAGCCAAAATGTATCAGATGCTATGGCACCATCTAATAACCAAGGTGGAGTAAATGCTAGCCAAGTTGGACTTGGAGTTCAACTTGCAAGCATAGATTCTGTTATGACACAAGGGATGATGCAACCTACAGGAAGACAATTGGATGTTGCAATTGATGGTGATGGATTCTTTATGGTAAGTAAAGGACCAGCAATTTATGATGGAACTTTAGAAGTAAATCATAGAGCTGGCGCACATAATATAACATCACAGTCATTAAGCAATTCTGGAAGCGAAATAATGTATAGTAGAGATGGATCATTTATATTAGATGAACAAGGAAATTTATTAACAGGTGATGGATTTAGAGTTATGGGTTATTCTTTAACAAATGATGATAGTTCGCAAGAGGCAACAGGACAAGTTCCGAATGGAGTAAGTACTGCAGGATTAGATTTTAGATTTGGACCTGGATCACAATTAAATGGATTCAAAGTAGTTCTAGGATCTGTTGGACCAGGAACTGTTACATCAGCAAATGTTAATAAAGCAGAAAAACTTATAATAGTAAATGGAGATTTTTCTTCAACAGGAGCATTAACACCAGCTCAAGTAGAATCAGCAATAAATAAAGGATTATCATCAGCAGGAATATCACAACAAATGTTTGTTAGTGGAAAACCTATTACTTTTGAAGGGTTAGGCTCATCAGCTATTGTAGGTGGTACAGATGCATTAGCGCCTAAAGCTATTACAGTTGGAGGATTTACTATACAACTTAGCGAAGGTAGTGATTTAAATGGTTATAGCTTTGAAATTGGTGAAATATCGCCTAAAACTTTAGAGGTTAATGTTGAAAAAGGTAGAAAAAAAATTGTTATAAATGCTGATTTCTTAAATAAAGGATTTAACTCAGCAGATTTACAAGAGGAGTTAAATAATAAGCTTAAAGAAGCAGGAATTAAACAAGAAGCAAAAGTTACAGGAGCACCGGCTACTTTAGGAAATATAAGTGGTGCTTCAGATGCTACTGGTAAAGTGGACAAAGCAGCTGAGTTAGTTAATGCAAAAGATGGAACAAAAACCAACTTGTCAGTTGGTGGATTTACATTTTCTAATCAAACTGATGGAGAACTTAATGATTACACAATTTCTATAGGAGAAAGTTCAGCGGGAACACCACTTACAGTAGTAGTTGAAAATGGAAATATAATAATTAATGGTGATTTTACTAAGGCAGATTCATTTACAAATACTGAATTAAAAACTAAATTAAATAGTGCATTAAAAGCAAATGGAGTTAAAACTCAATTAGATGTTGCAGGAAGTATAAAGTTAGGGGATATAACAAATAAAATTAAATTCCAAGATGGAGTTACAGCGTCCTCTCCAAAGGCATTAAACATAGCTGGATTAAATGTAGAACTTCCAGCAGGAATACTATTAAACAATTTAGAATTTGAAATTACTGATATTAATGAGCCAGCATTAAACGTAAAATATACTGAAGCAACAGGAGGAAATCCACCTAAATTAGTTATAACAGGAGATTTTACTAAGAAAGTTGCAGCAAGAGATTTAGAAGATAAAATAAATGAAGCTTTAGCTAAAGTTCATAAAATTGATTCGCCTAAAGTTAAAATATCAGGAACATCTAAACCTTACACTGGATTAACTTCAGATAATATTGAAGGTGGAGAAGTTGATAAGGCACCAGGGAAAATTGCAGTTGGTGGTATAGAACTAACATTTGATGCAGGAGCAGCACTTAATGGTTATAAGTTCCAAATAGGTGTAATAAGCCCTGGGACTAAGACATCAGCTACAATTGATGAAAAAGGAAAGACAATTACAATAAATGGTGATTTTGTAACTACGAATGCTATTACAGCTAAAAATATACAAGATGCTTTAACTAGAGCTTTAGAAGGAAAAGGGATAGCTCAAGGAATAGCTGCAACAGGAAAGCCAATAGAAATTGGCGGAGTTGTTTCAGAGGAAACAAATGGAGGAACTCCAATAGAAAGTATGAACTCAGATGGAAGTATTAATTTTGTAGATGCAACAAAAGATTTAAAATCATATGATGGAGAATTAAAAACTCTTAAGATTCCAGATAAGGTGAGAATACCAGGAACAGATATAGAGCTTAGAGTTAAAACTTATACTATAGATAAAAATGGTGTAATTAATGGAGTACTTGAAGATGGTAGGGTAGCTGCACTTGGACAATTAGCTATGGCAAGTTTTAAGAATCCAGAAGGTTTAACTAAGCTTGGAGGAAATCTTTATAGTTCATCAGTTAACTCAGGAGATGCAATTATAAAGAGTGGTGTTGGAACTTTAAATGATGATAATTCAAATGGTTATGGAGATAATCTTCAAGGAATGCTTGAAATGTCAAATGTAGACTTATCAGAACAATTTACAGATATGATAGTTTCAAGTAGAGCTTTCCAAGCAGCAGGGAAAATGATAACTACTGGAGATGAAATTCTTCAAGATATAATTAACTTAAAGAGATAATAAAACAAAATAGATTGCTCATGCTCAGTTGCTTCAATAAACTGAGCAAAGCATCCTAACTATATAAGTAAATTATGGAAAAGTATTTTATATCTATATAAAGTGAATTTACTATAGTGAAGAGGGGAATTAAATGATTAATGTAACAGCTATGAATAACAAAGAGTTTATTTTAAATGCCGATCATATAGAGAAAATAGAAGAGGTTCCTGAAACTTTAATAACATTAACTAATGGTAAAAAGTATATTGTGCTTGAAAGCGTAGAAGAGATAGTAGAAAAAGTAATTATATATAAAAATAAGATTGTTACTTATAGATTATAATGGGAGGCAATATTATATGAAAAAGTCAGACATATTAACCTCAGTTGGTTTAATATTAAGCATAGTATTAATGATTTATGGAATGCTTATTGGAAGTAGTCTTAAAATTTTCTGGGACGTAGCATCTGTAATAATAACTGTAGGAGGATCATTATCAGCTCTTTTAATAACATATTCATTAGAAGAAGTGAAAAATATGGGAAAGCTTTTCATGCAAGCTTTTAAGGAAAATAAATCATCAGGAAAAGATATAATTATAAGGTTTGGAAGCCTTTCTAAAAAAGCTAGAAGAGAAGGACTATTATCTTTAGAAGATGATATTTCTGAAATGGAAGATCCTTTTATGAAGAAAGGATTACAAATGGTTGTAGATGGTATTGAACCAGAAACAATAAGAGAAATATTAGAATTAGAAATTGGAGAAATGGAAAATAGACATGAAAGAGGCGCAGGTATTTATGCTGCATGGGGGGCTTATGCCCCTGCATTTGGTATGCTAGGAACTTTAATTGGATTAATTCAAATGCTTGCAAATTTAACAGATGTAGCAAATATTGCATCTGGTATGGGAAAAGCATTAATAACTACATTCTATGGTTCACTTTTAGCAAATATTTTATGTAATCCTATTGCTTCTAATTTAAGGCAAAAGAGTGCAAAGGAAGCTGGAGAAAGAGAAATGATTTTAGAAGGAATACTTGCAATACAATCAGGTGTAAACCCAAGAATTGTAGAGGAAAAGCTAATAACATACTTACCTCCTAAGGAAAAATTAGAATATTTAAATAACAGCATTGAAAATGGAGAAGGAGTTGTTATTTAATGGCTAGAAAGAAAAAGAATAAAGCTGAAGGCTTAAGGGGCGATGAATGGATGGCAACTTATGCTGATACTGTAACTTTATTGCTTACTTTTTTTGTTTTGTTATATTCAATGGCAACTGTAGATGCGGAAAAAACTAAAAGTATATCTAATGCTTTTACTTCAATGATGAGTGGACAAAATGGTGATAGCATAATGGAATATAACATGTATAATGGGGAAGTACCTTTAATTGGAGGAGAAACTGAAGATAATATAGAAGGTGGAGAATCATTAACAGAACAAGAAAAAATGTATAAGAATGTTAAAGAATTTGTTAATGAAAATAATTTAGGATCTGTTGTAGATATTCTTGATAATAAAAGAGGAGTAATAATACAACTAAGAGATAATGTATTGTTTGAAACTTCAAGTTCTGATTTAAGGGAAGAAAGTAAGGAAGTACTTAACAAAATCAATTCACTTATAGCATCTATAGATAATCAAATATTAGTTGAAGGTCATACAGATAATAGACCCATAAATACAAGTAGATTTCCATCAAACTGGGAATTGTCTGCTGATAGAGCAGTCAATGTAGTTAAATATTTTATAGAAGTAATGGGACAAGATCCTTCAAGATTTAGTGCAGCAGGATATGGAGAGTACCATCCGGTAGCACCTAATGATACTTATGAAAATATGGCTAAAAATAGAAGAGTTGATATTTTAATTGTGACAACTGAAAAGGAGGAAGAATAAGATGGCTGAAAGTAAGCAAGAAAAGAAAAAGGGTAGTAAATTAATTATAATCATTGCTATTCTAGCAATTTTGGGTGGTGGAACATTTGGGGGAGTATATTACTTTATGAATAAAAATAATGCCTCACAGCCAGTTGTTATAGAAGAAGCTTTTTTTGAAGTTGGAGAAATATTTGTTAATTTAAGTGATGAAGGATCAAAGAGATATGTAAAACTTAACCTTTCAATAAGTTATGATAAAAACAATAAAGATTTAGCTAAAGAAATAGAAGATAAAAAAGTTGTACTTAGAGATGTGGCTATATTTTATGTAAAGTCTTGTAAAGCTAGTAGTTTTGAACCAGCAAATGAAGCTGTATTAAAAGGTGATATGATTACTAGGATGAATCAAAAATTGAAATCAGGATTGATAAAAGATGTATATATAAGTGATATTATAGTACAATAGAAGGAAGTAGAATTAAAAGATGGATTTAATATTTATGATAATTAAGTTAATATTTGCTCTTGTAGTAGTACTAGGACTTATGTATTTAGTATTTAAAATAAGCGGAAATAGACTTAATAAAATTAATGAAGGAAAATATATAAAAGTATTAGAAAAAGTTCAAATATCTAAAGATACTTCAATAGTAGTAGTAAAGATTGGGAAAAAGGGATACATAATGAGTTCATCTAATAATAATACTGAAAAAATAGATGAAATATCTGAAGAGGAGATATTGCTTTTGGAAGAGGAGAAAAGAATAGAAAAAGAAAAAATTAATCAGCAATATGAAGTAGCTATTAAGGGTTTAAAATCCAAAGTAAATAAACTTAGGAATAAATATAACTAAAAGGAAGATTTGTATGAGTAAAAAAAATAAATATTTATTTATAATGCTAATAGCATTAGCTTTAATATTCACCTTTGATAAAAGTGTAAGTGCTGAACCTATAAATATACCAAACGTTAATATTTCGGTAGGTGGTGAATCAACTTCTCCTCAAAACTATGTTGATAATATTAAATTATTAATAATATTAACTATTTTAACATTATTGCCTTCAATAATAATAATGATGACATCTTTTACAAGAATAATAGTTGTATTTTCATTTTTAAAAAGTGCATTAGGAGCACAACAATCTATACCAAATCAAATACTTATTGGACTAGCATTATTTTTAACTATATTCATAATGCAACCAGTATATAGTGAGATAAATAATAATGCATTTAAGCCTTTTATGGAAAATACAATAACGCAAGATGAAGCTATGGAGGCTGGAAGCAAGCCTTTAAGGGAGTTTATGTTAAAGCAAACAAGACAAAAAGATTTAGAATTATTTATTGAAACATCAAAATTAGATAAAGAAGAAATAACAAGAGATAATATTCCATTAACTGTTGTTATACCAGCTTTTGCAATAAGTGAATTAAAAACAGCCTTTCAAATAGGATTCTTACTATTCTTACCTTTCTTAATAATAGATATGGTTGTAGCAAGTGTTCTTATGTCTATGGGGATGTTTATGGTTCCACCTGTTATGGTAGCATTACCATTTAAATTATTGTTATTTGTAATGGTAGATGGTTGGTATTTAATGGTTAAATCATTGATAATGAGCTTTGGAGGGTAGGTGATATGTATGAGTGAAAATTTAATAATAGGAATTGTTAGAGATGCATTATATACGTCATTAAAGGTAGCAGGTCCTATATTAATAGTATCAATTTTAATTGGATTAATAATAAGTATTTTTCAAGCAACCACTCAAATACAAGAACAAACATTAACCTTTGTTCCAAAACTTATAGGAATTGCAGCTGTAGGACTAATGTTATCAAGCTTTATGTTACATACACTAGTATCTTTTACAGAAAGAATATTTGAACTTATTATTAAAATATCTACTTAGGGGGTAGGTAAAGTATGATAGATACAGCCTACTTTTTAGCCTTGTTTTTTATATTTTTAAGAGTTACAGCTTTTTTTGCTATAACAAATATATTTTTTCCAAATGGAACACCGAAAACATTAAAAGCTATGTTTTCATTAATATTTTCCTTCGCATTACTTGGAGGAATAGATTATTCAAATATAAATTCAATAACTAGCAATTATTATTTAATTATTTATATGATTTCAGAAGTTACCACTGGATTGGTTCTTGGATTAATTTCTAATATTGCTTTTGAAGTAGTACTTATGGCAGGGAGTTTAATAGATGTACATATAGGATTGAGTATGGTTAATACAATAGATCCAAACAGTAAAACAAGTACGACTATAAGTGGTAATTTACTTCATTATGTAGCATTAATGATTTTCTTTGTAGTAGATGGACATCATATGCTTATTAAATCGCTTATAGAAAGCTTTATAATACTACCGATGGGTAAAAGTTTAATGTATACAGATACAATGATGGTACTTATAGAAGTTATAGCAAAGTATTTTGTAATAGGATTGAAAATTGCAATACCAATAGTATTGATAATTATATTAACTGATCTTTGTATGGGACTTATTTCAAGGGCTGTCCCACAAATAAATGTAATGATACTTGGTATGCCAGTTAAAATGTTGGTTGGAATATTAGCAATATCAGTATCACTACCAATTATAATAAAGTTATTTGTTATTAGTATAAGTTACTTACCAGATATATTTAGAAAAATAATGACAACTGTTCCTCTAGTTTTCTTAATTGGAGCAGATGAAAAAACAGAAGAAGCTACTCCAAAGAAAAAAAGTGATTCTAGAAAAAAAGGACAAATAGCTAGAAGTAAGGATGTTGGACTTGCAATTACAATGATAGCTACTGTATTAGTTGTTGTTGCATTAAGTGGGTTTATAGTATCTTCACTGAAGGATAATGTAGTTTATTTTCTAGGAGATATGGGTTCGATGGAAGTTACTGAAAATAGTATAAAGGGAATAAACACTCTTATTATAAGTAAGGCAGCAATGGTAATAATGCCTGTTATTTTGCCTATAATGATAGCTGGAGTTGCTGCAAGTTTAGTTCAATCTGGATTTTTAGTTGTGAAAGATGCTATAAAGCCTTCATTTGGGAAGCTAAATCCGATTAATGGATTTAAAAATATGTTTTCTAAAAAATCACTAGTTGAGCTAATAAAAAATTTAATTCTTATTGCAATAGTAATTTTTATAGCGTATTCATATATAAGAGATAACTTTGATAAAATAATGCAAATTGGAAATTTATATTTACCTACTTTAGGAATTGAAGTTAAATCTTTAATAGTAGGTATATTTGTGAAGATATGTATATTATTAGTTGTAATTGCAATTATAGATTATGTTGTTCAATATATGCTTTTTCAAAAGGATATTAGGATGACTAAGCAAGAAATTAAGGAAGAATACAAACAAATGGAGGGAGATCCTCAAATTAAATCTAAAATAAAGCAAAGGCAGAGGGAAATGTCACAAAGAAGAATGATGCAATCAGTTGGAGATGCAACAGTTGTGATTACGAATCCTACTCATTTAGCTGTTGCAATTAAATATGAAGAAGGAAAGACTGAAGCTCCTAAGGTTGTGGCTAAGGGAGCAGATACTATAGCAATAAAGATTAAAGAAAAAGCTATTGAGTCTAAAGTTCCAATAATAGAAAACAAGCCTTTAGCAAGAATGATATTTGAATCAGTAGAAATTGATAAAGAAATTCCACAAGATATGTATCAAGCTGTAGCAGAAGTTTTAGCTATGGTATATAAATTAGATAAGAAAAAAAGACGTACTAGATAATAAAGGATGGGATAAGGTTGCTTATAAATAATAAAATTAATTTAAAGAAAAATACAGACGTATTAGTAGCCTTTGGTGTATTAGGTATTGTCCTTATGATAATAATACCTCTACCACCACTAATGTTAGATATTTTATTAGCATTTAATATTACACTGTCAGCTGTAATTATAATGATAACTATGTTTACTACAAATGTATTACAATTATCAGTGTTTCCAACACTATTACTTGTAACAACACTTTTCAGATTAGGTCTTAATATTTCATCTACAAGACTTATACTAAGTGAAGGTGATGCAGGAAGCATAATTGAAGCCTTTGGAGAGTTTGTTATAGGTGGAAATTATGTTGTTGGTATAATAATATTCTTAATTATAGTAATTATACAATTCGTAGTAATAACTAACGGTGCAGGAAGAGTTTCAGAAGTATCGGCAAGATTTACTCTAGATGCTATGCCAGGTAAGCAAATGAGTATAGATGCTGATTTAAATGCTGGAATAATCGATGAAGTAACGGCAAGGAAAAGAAGACAAGATTTGCAATCAGAAGCAGACTTTTATGGAGCTATGGATGGTGCGTCTAAGTTCGTAAAAGGAGATGCTATAGCAGGAATAATAATAACTATAATTAATATAGTAGCAGGTATTGTTATTGGAGTAATGAATGGCATGAGTTTTGCACAAGCTGGAGAATTATATACAAGACTTACGATTGGAGATGGGCTAGTTAGCCAAATACCAGCATTATTAATATCTACAGCATCAGGTATATTGGTAACTAGATCAGGATCTTCTGATAACTTTGGTAAAACCTTTAGTAAACAACTTACTGCATTCCCTGTTGCACTTGGAATAGTTTCTGCAGTAATGTTCTTTTTAGCTTTAATACCAGGCATGCCAAAGCTTCCATTTTTATTAGCTGCTGTTACAGGAAGTGTTGCTACATATCTTTTAATAAAAGAAGATCAGAAAAATCAAGAAGCTGAGCTTGCAAAAGTAGAGGAAGAGTATACAGAAATGGAAAGAAAAGAACCAGAAAATGTAATGAGTTTAATTTCTGTAGAACCTATGGAAGTAGAAATAGGTTATGGATTAATTCCTTTAGCTGATGAGTCAACAGGAGGAGATTTACTTCAAAGAATTGCTTCAGTTAGAAGGCAGTGTGCAATTGAAATGGGAGTTGTTGTACAACCTATTAGAATAAGAGATAATCTTCAATTAAAAACAAATGAATATGTAATAAAAATAAGAGGCACTGTTATAGCATCATCAGAGCTTATGGCAAATATGTTACTTTGTATGGATCCATCTGGAGATAATTCTCAAATAGCAGGAATAAGAACTATTGAGCCTACATTTAATTTGCCAGCAGTATGGATAAATAAAGATCAAAGAGAAGAAGCTGAAATAAAAGGTTTAACAGTTGTAGATCCAACTACAGTTATGGTTACACATTTAACTGAAACTATAAAGGCACATTCTTATGAATTACTTGGTAGACAAGAAGTTCAATTAATAGTAGACAATACTAGAGAAAAATATAGTACGGTAGTAGAAGAGCTTATTCCAGATTTAATGACAATAGGGGAACTTCAAAAAGTATTGCAAAACTTATTAAGAGAAAAGGTTCCAATAAAAGATATGGTAACAATAATGGAATCTTTAGCAGATAATTCAAGACTTACAAAGGATTTAGAACTTTTAACAGAGTATGTTAGATTTGCTTTAGCAAGGACTATTTGTAACCAAGTAATAGATGAGGATAGGAGTATAACAGTAGTTACTTTATCTCCGCAAATAGAGGAAATAATAGCTGCCAATACTCAAAAATCTATGCAAGGATCATTCCCAGCCGTTGATCCAGATACAACTACTAGAATACTTGATTGTGTAAGAGACACTCTTGATAGAATATATTTTTACAATAATCAACCTGTTATATTAGTATCACCTAATATAAGGCCTGTATTTAGAAGGCTTATAGAAATGGTATTTCCGCATGTGATGGTTATATCATTAAATGAAATTCCAAATGATGTAGAAATAAGAACTGAAGGAGTTGTATCATTGTAATGTTAATAAAAAAATACTTAGTTAAAAATATGAATGAAGCTCTTACTAGAATAAGATATGAGTTAGGTAAAGATGCTATTATAATTAGCCAAAGAAAAGTGAGAGAGTCTGGTATTAAGGGGTATTTTAAACCTAAATTAATTGAAGTAACAGCAGCCTTGGAAAATAACAAGATAGAGAAAAAGAATAAATTTAATGTAGAAAATAAAAATGAAATAGACTTTAAGGATTCACTAGATAGTATTAAAAAGATAATAGATGATAGGAAGGACAGCAAGTTTGATAAATCTCAACAGCTTAATAAAGAAATTAACTTAACAAATACAGATAATATAAAAGAAGAAGTAAAAGAAATCAAAGATTTGTTAAATACAGTTATTAAAAATACTAACAAAGAAGAAGAAAAAGATATAGTATTAGAATATTTAAAAGATATTGATATTGATGATGAATTAATAAAAGAAGTATTAACTGATAAATATGATAATATAGATGAATTTAAAACATACTTTAAGGAATTATTAGAAAATGAAATTCAAGTTTGTACTGAAAGCTTAAGTGGTAAAGTAGTTTTAGTAGGACCAACTGGAGTTGGAAAAACTACAACTATAGCTAAGCTTGCAGGAAGGTTAGCATTAATAGAAAAAAAGAAGGTTGGTTTAATTACAATAGATACATATAGGATTGGTGCTGTAGAACAATTAAAAACTTATGCAGAAATTATGAATATTCCATTTAAAGTAGTTATAACTTTAAAAGAAATGGAAAATGCAGTTAGTGAGTTAGAAGATTGTGATGTAATATTAATTGATACAACTGGAAGAAGCAGTAAAAATACTATGCAAATATCAGAACTTAGAGCCTTTACTCAAAAAGTAAATGCAGATCATATAGCATTGGTGATAAGTGGAACAACTAAAAATAGAGATATACAAACTATAATAAATGGATATAGTGAAATTGGCTATGAAAAAATGATAATAACAAAGCTTGATGAAACTAGCTCATATGGATGTATATACAATATTATAAAGAAAGCACAAAAGCCTATAGCATATATTACTACTGGTCAAAATGTTCCAGATGATATTAGGATACCACTGAAAAGTGAGATTTCAAAACTTATTCTTGGGGAGGAAACTGTATGTTAGATCAAGCTGAAAGCTTAAGAAGACTAGCAAGAGGCGAAGTCCAAGAGGAACAAAAAAGAAAGGCTAGAATTATTACAGTAACCTCTGGCAAGGGGGGGGTTGGAAAAAGTAACTTTGTAGTAAATCTAGCAATTACATTAGTACAAAAGGGAAAAAAGGTTTTAATCTTTGATGCAGATATAGGAATGGGAAACGATGATGTATTAATGGGAATATATCCTAAAAATAGTGTTTTAGATTTAATTAATGGTAAATTAGCAATAGAAGATATTATTGTTAATGGACCAGAAGGGGTTAAGCTATTGCCAGGTGGAAGTGGACTTAATAATATAGAAGATCTTCAGCAAAATCAAAGGGATTTGTTTTTAAAAAAGATAGAAATGTTAGAGGGGTTTGATTACATTTTTATAGATACAGGAGCAGGAATAAGTAGGAGTGTTTTGGCTTTTATAGCATGTTCTGATGAAGTAATATTAGTGACTACTCCTGAGCCAACATCATTAACTGATGGATATAGTCTATTAAAAGCAGTAGATCATTTCAAAATAAAAGATAAAGCAAGCATAGTGGTTAATAAGATTTTAGAAAAAAAAGAGGGAGATCAAACTTTTTCAAAATTTAAAATGGCAGTTAATAGGTTTTTAAAGTTAGATGTAAACTTTTTAGGAGTAGTATATGAAGATCGAAAGCTTATAATGTCTGTAAGGGAGCAGCTTCCATTTGTAATAGGATATCCAAATTGTGATGCAGCTAAATGTATAAAAACTATATCAGAAAAAATTATAGGCGAAAAAAAGGAAACTATGGGAGTAGGAGCTCAAGGGTTATTTAAAAGATTATTTAATATTTTTTCTTAGGGGGTTAGTCATGGCAAAATTAGAACTTGGTATAAATTGTAGAGTAGATGTTTTATGGGAAGAGAATATGTATAAATCTTCAATTCAGGATATAAAGGATGATGAAATACTAATAAGTATTCCGGTATGTGATGGAATTTATTTAACATTAAAAGATGGAAGTGAAATAGAGCAAATTTTTTATGATGATAAAGGAAATGTATTTGGATATAAGAATAAGGTTTTAGGTAGAATAACAGAAAAAGATATACCGTTTTATAGAATAAGTAAGCCTTATGATATAACAAGGATTCAAAGAAGAGATTATGTAAGGGTTAATGTTATACAAGTTATTAATTATATAAAGGAAGAAGAGTTAAAATTAAATATTAGCGGAGAAGAAAAATATGAGCATGCATTGCTTCTTGATTTAAGTGGTGGTGGTATGCGAATTAAGATAAAAGAAGAAGTTAAAGTTTCAGATATTATAATTTCAAATTTAACATATGATAATGAAAAAATATCTGTAAGAGGAAAAGTAATAAGAGTTGATAAATCAGAAGATAAGAAATATATATGTGGTATAAATTTTGATGATATAGATAATGGAACAAGAGAAAAAATTATTAAAACGGTATTTACAATAATGAGAAAACAAAGAGAGCTTATTTAAGAGGAGGTCATTAATATGGAATGTCAAAGCCCTATAATTCATAAAGAACAAATAGTCGAAAAGTATATACCATTAGTTAAATATTTGGCTTCTAGAGTTATGCTCGGTAAAACTAAATATATAGAATATGAGGATTTAGTGAGCTACGGAATTGTTGGGCTTTTAGATGCAATTAATAGATATGATTCAACTAAGGGAATGAAGTTTTCATCTTATGCAACTTTAAGAGTAAAAGGAGCCATGATTGATGAAATAAGAAAATGTAGGCCAATTTCAAAAGGAGCTATGGATAAATTAGCAAAATATAATGAGTGTGTTGAAAAGCTTCAAAATAGATATATGAGAGAGCCAAGTTTACAAGAAATTGCACTGGAATTAAATATATCGGAGGAAGAGGTTTCTCAAGTTGAAAACTATATTAATTACATGTCTATAATGTCTTTGGAATCTATAATTTATTCAGATGACGATGATGTAACTATAATGGAAACTTTAGAAGATAAAAATTCTATTTCTCCTGAAGAATCTTTAGAAGATAAAGAAAAATTAGAGATTCTTGCAGAAGCAATTGAAAAATTAAAAGATAAAGACAAGCTTATTTTAAATTTATATTATTATGAGAAGTTAACATTAAAAGAAATTGGACAAATCTTAGAGGTTTCAGAATCGAGGGTTTGTCAGTTACATAGTAGAGCAATAAGAAATTTGAGAGCAGTAATGCAAAAAATTAATTATATATAAAAAGTAAATTATTTTGAACATAATAGGAGGGAAAAGGTTATGCTTCCTATATTAATAATTCTAATAGGAATTATACTTATAATTTTAAATATTAAGGCAATAAAAAAAGAAAACAAATCATTCGATAAAATATTGGAGCGAGAAGAATCCAATAATGATAAAGATTATGATTTGGAGATAATAGCTATACGAAAGGATTTAGCGGAAACAGTCTTAGACTTACAGAAAGAAATTGAGGAATTAAAAATTTCAATAAATAATATTAAGAGTTCTAAGATAGCAGACGATAATAAAATAAATATAAAAAGTTTCAAAAAAGAAAATTCAGATAATAGTTTCCAAAAGGATCATCCTATTAATAATTTTAATGAAGACGTAATATCTGAAATAAATTTCTCGAATAATTCAAGTATTTCAAATAACAATTTAAAAAGTGATAAGTTAGAGAAAGTAAAATTACTTTTAGAAAATGGATTAACTGATGATAAAATATGTGAAGAGCTATCCATAGGTAAGGGGGAAGTACTATTAGTAAAAAGTTTATTAAAAAATTAACTATAATATTTGATTTCTTAACAGATAGAAAAATACTTATGGGAATAGGAATAGGTATGGTATTAACTTCGATTCTTATGTTTGGATATAGCTATAATAAAGAGATTTCTAGTGACAAGATAGAAGAAAAGGCTAGAGGTCTTGGAATGCACTATGATGATGAATGTAAAGTACTATTTAAAGGGGATGAGAGCAATGATTAGAAGTCTATATACAGCTGTATCAGGATTAATATCACTAGAAAATAGGCAAAATAATATTACAAATAACATGAGTAATGCCAATACAACAGGTTTTAAAGGATATAATTTATCAATAAAAAGTTTTGATGAAGTTATGATACAAAATAGAGATAAAGTAGTTAATGGCAATAATGTAGTACAAAAATTAGGAAGCATAAGCTTAGGGGCAGAAATAGATAGCGTTGATACTGCATTTACTCAAGGTCTTATAAAAAATACAGATAAGCAAACTGATTTTGCAATAGAAGGAAGAGGCTTTTTTGCGATACAAAGACAAACTAATAATGGTAATGAAGTAATATATACAAGAGATGGTAATTTTAAAGTTGGAAACGATGGATATTTAATAAATACTAATAGTGATAGGGTACTTGGAATGAATAAAAATACAGGTGCACTTGAGCCTATATTTGTTGGTGGAGATAAGTTTATTTTAGATCAAAATAATAATCTTTACATAGGAAATAGAGCTACTCATACTTTGGCAACTGCAGATTTTAATGATTATGGAAGTTTAGAAAAGATAGGAGATAACTATTTTAAAGGAGAAAATCCTATATATAATGCACAAGTATGGGTTACACAAGGAGCATTAGAAGGATCTAATGTAAATATTTCAAATGAAATGGTTAATATGATAACTACAATGAGAAATTTTGAAACTAATCAGAAAATAGTACAAACTATTGATGAAACTTTAGGAAAGGCTGCAAATGAAATAGGAGCAGTTAAATAGTAGGAGGAGAATTTATGTTAAGAACATTATGGACTGGTAAAACAGGAATGAATGCAAATCAAGACAAGTTAGATGCAATATCAAATAATATAGCAAACTCAACTACTATGGGTTATAAGAAGATAGATGTTGGTTTTAAAGATTTACTTACAGAGTCTTTAGATAGAAATGGAATTCCACTTAATGATAAAGACTCGGTAATTGGTACTGGTACAAGAACTTCAGAGTGGTTTAGAGATAACTCACAAGGTATGATTCAAGAAACTTTAAGAAGTACTGATTTATCAATAGATGGATTAGGATATTTTAAAATTATTTCTGATAATGGACAAGAAGCATACACGAGAGATGGAGCTTTAGCTATTGATTCTAGAGGTAGGCTTGTAGATAACAGAGGGAATAAATTAGAATTAAATTATTTAAATGGATATTCAGAAGATAATGTAGTGTTTAATAAAGATAACTTTTTAGTAGATAAAAAAGGACAAGTATACATAAAAGATAAAGGAAACTTTATACAAGTAGCTGAAATTCCAGTATATACAGCAGTAGGAGATAGAGCTTTCTTATCAATAGGAGATAATTTATTTACTCCATCACCAGGAGTAGAAGTTCAAAGAACAACAGATTTTGATATATATCAAGGCTCATTAGAGGGATCAAATGTTGATATTGCAACTGAATTCTCAGAAATGATATTAACACAAAGAGCTTTCGAACTTAGCTCAAGAGGAGTAAAAACCGCAGATGAGATGTGGGGAATGATTAATAATATGAGAGCTAGATAGAAATGAGAAGAATGAAAAAGTGAAAAAATGAAAGAATTAGGTAAATAATTAATGAAGAGTTAAAGAATGGGAAATAGTGAAAGAGTTAAGAAAGTAATTCAGCAAAGTTGAATTACAATTGAAAAGTAGTAATAGGTAATTAGTGGATAATACATAATTAATTAAATAAATAAAGAATGAAAAAATGAAAAAGTTATGGATGAAATTCCTATGGAATTTCTAAATAGAATTAAAAAGGCTGAGAAAATCTCAGCCTTTATTTTATTCAATAATTCACTTTATCTGAATTATAACTATAATTATTTCATTTTTTCATTCTTTCATTAATAATTTAGCTAGCTAAATTATAGGGATGATACTGCAGCAGTTATTGGTGGAACTACTTGTTTCTTTCTTGATAGTACTCCATCTAAGAATGCAGTGCTATCTTCTAATTTAACGTTGAATGCTTTTTCTACTATTTCTGGTCTATCTCCAGCAACTAGTATTTGTGATCCTTCGTTGAGTATGTCTGTAAGTAATAACAATACCATATCTAAGTTAGCTTCTTTTGCTTTAGTATTCATATAGGCTAACATTTCATCTTTAAGTGGCATAAATCCTTCGATATCCATTGTATTTACTTGAGCTATACCAACCCTTGTATCTTCAATTCCAAATGGTTTGAAGTCTTGGTTAAAGATTTGTTCTACTGTTTTTCCTTTTAATGAAGTACCAGCTTTAAACATTTCTTTAGCAAATTCTTCTACATTTATTCCAGCTATTTCTGCAAGCTTTAAGCAAATACTCTTGTCTTGAGGAGTACAAGTTGGGCTTCTAAATAGTAATGTATCTGAAATTATTGCCCCACATAAAAGTCCAGCAGCTTGTTTTGAAGGTCTTATTCCGTTTTCAAAGAAGCATTTACCAACAATAGTAGAAGTACTTCCTATAGGTTCACTTCTAAAGTATAATGGACCACTAGTTTGAATATCTGCTACTCTGTGGTGATCTATTATTTCTAGAATTTCTGCTTCTTCAAGTCCATCAACAGATTGACTTCTTTCATTATGGTCAACTTGAATAATTTTCTTTTTATAATTAGAAATTAAATGATATCTTGATACTGTACCAAGAACTTTACCATTTTCAGAAATAACAGGGTAACTTCTATATCTAGTATCTATCATAACCTTCTTTACATCTTCAACTAATTCATCAGTTGAGAATGTTACTAATTTATCTTTAATCATAACATATCCAACAGGAATACTTTGAACTATAAGTCTTGAAGCTGTAAATGAATCATGTGGTGTAGTTATAACACTTATATTAGATTTTGTAGCTTTTTCAATTACTTTATTAGTTGGAGTATGAGATCCAGTTATTATTAATAGAGATATATTAAGATCAAGTAAAGCATCTTGAACTTCTTCTCTATCTCCAACTATAGCTATATCTCCAGCTTCTATATGATCTTTCATGCTTTCTGGCTTCATTGCTGAAACAACTATTTTTCCAGGGAAAGTTTTTCTTTCAGTATTAACATAAATTTCTTTTGCAGATAGTGTATCTACTATATTTTCAAAAGAGGTATTACTCTTAGCTAAAATTCTATTATCCCATATATCCATATAACATGAAGTTAAGTTAGATACAGCTAAAACCCCAAGTAAATGATCATTTTCATCAGCTACAGGAAGAGTTTTTATATTTTTATCTCTCATTATAGTCCATGCAGTTTTTAATGAAATTTCAGGTGACACAGGAGTTATTTTATCAAACTCTAAATCTTCTACTTTTAATTTTACAGTTTTTAATAACTGAGGAGCCTCAACTCCAAAATAATCAAGAATATATTGAGTTTCTTGACTAACATTTCCTAGTCTTACTGGTATTGCAGGTAGTTTGCCTGTCTTATTTTTAAATTCAGCATATGAAAAAGCTGCACATATTGAATCAGAATCTGGATTCTTATGTCCAGTTACATAAATTACATCTTTCAAATTATTACCCTCCTTAGTTAATTTACATATATATGTTTCAATTATAATCTACATAATAAAAAGTATCAGTATATATAAATTAATATACATATTAGAATAAATAGCAAAATTGAACTCATATATAGTATTAAATTTTTTATAAGTTACTGAAATAATAAATCTTATTATCATACTATCAATAACTTAAATGTTTTTATTAAAATGTTAAATCTTTATTGTAACTTATATACATATTCTATATTTATATTTTAAATTTGTAAAGCTATCTATTTAAAGTATGTGTAGAAATTTGTACATTTAAACTTGATAATTCATGCTTATAAAAATAAAAAATTAAAAAATAATTGGATTAACATAGCAATTATTAAAAAAAATCATATCTTTGATTTTACTAAATATAATATATAGAAACTAATTTAAGGAGGACAACCGGTGATACAAGAACGAGAAATGTCTAGGGGGCTATCTACAAAGGAGGCAGAAAAGAGACAAAGCACGTATGGGTTAAATGAATTATCACACAAGAAGAAAACATCGCCTGTAATAATATTTTTATCTCAATTTAATGATTTCATTGTTTGGGTATTAATAGCTGCAACTATAATATCTGGATTAATGGGTGATACTGCAGATGCTATAACAATACTTATTATAGTTGTTGTAAATGCAGTAATGGGGTTTGTTCAAGAATATAGAACAGAAAAATCCTTAGAAGCATTAAAAGAATTAGCAGCACCAACTTGTAAAGTTATTAGAGATGGAGTATTGAAAGTATTAAATTCAATAGAGGTTACTATAGGTGATTTAGTAATTTTAGAAGCTGGTGATAGAATTCCAGCAGATGGTACATTTGTTGAGGCATCAGGAATAATGATTGATGAATCACTTCTAACTGGAGAATCAGTTGGAGTATCTAAAGATTCAAAAAGAGGAAAAAACCAAGGATTTATGGGAACTACAGTATTAAAAGGGAGGGGTATTTTGCTTGTTGATGGTATTGGAATGAATACTGAAATGGGGAAAATAGCTAATCTTCTAGATAATATTGAAGAAGAAAAATCTCCATTAAGAGAGAGATTAGATTCACTAGGCAAAATATTAGTAGTATTATGTTTAACAATTTGTGCAGTTGTAACAGTGCTTGGAATACTTAGAGGTAATGAAATAGCTGAAATGTTCTTACTTGGAGTTTCATTAGCTGTTGCTGCAATACCAGAAGGGTTAGCAGCTATTGTAACTGTTGCATTAGCACTAGGGGTATCTAGAATGTTAAAGAAAAATGCTCTAGTAAGGAAATTACCTGCAGTAGAAACTTTAGGATGTACGTCTGTAATATGTTCAGATAAAACAGGAACATTAACTCAAAATAAAATGACAGTAAAAGAAATATATATGAATGGGAAAATCTGCGATTTAGATAAGGAACAATTAACTAACCATTCAACTATGATGAAAGCTTTAGTTTATTGTAATGATTGTAATTATGATTTTAATGTTAAAAACATAGAAAAGGCCCTACATGGAGATCCAACTGAAACGGCATTAATAAAAGCTTTCTTTAAAGATGTAAATTTACTTAAAGCTTTTGTATCTAATGCAAAAAGAGTTTATGATATTCCATTTGATTCTTCAAGAAAGATGATGAGTGTTATAGTTAGAGAAGGAACAAAGGAAGTTTGTTATATGAAGGGAGCTCCAGAAAGAGTTATTGAAAGGTGTACCCACATATTAGAAAATGGAACTATAAAGCCTTTAACAGCTCAAAAGAAAAAGCAAGTTGCATCTTATATAGAAGCAATGTCAAATAGAGCTTTAAGATGTATAGCTGCTGCATATAAAGAAACTGGATTAGTAAAAAATGAAAGCTTAGAAAAAGACTTGATATTCTTGGGCGTTGCGGGAAGTATTGATCCACCAAGGCTAGAAGTTAGAGATGCTGTTCTTAAATGTAAACTTGCAGGAATACAACCTGTAATGATAACAGGAGACCATAAAAATACAGCACTTGCAATAGCAAAGTCAATAAATATTTGTAATACAGACGATCAAGCTATGACTGGTGAAGAAATTGAAAAGACTAGTGATGAAGAGCTTATGAAGAAAGTTAAAAATGTAAGAGTATTTGCAAGAGTATCTCCACATCATAAGCTTAGAATAGTAAAAGCCTTTAAAAAGCAAAATAATATTGTTGCAATGACTGGTGATGGTGTTAATGATGCGCCAGCAATAAAGGAAGCAGATATAGGAATTGCTATGGGGATATCTGGTACAGATGTAACCAAAGAAGCAGCTTCAATGGTGTTAATGGATGATAATTTTGCAACTATAGTATCTGCTGTGGAAGAAGGAAGAATAATATATGATAATATAAGAAAATTTATAAGATATTTATTATCTTGTAACTTAGGTGAAGTATTGACTATGTTCTTAGCATCATTATTTTACTTACCTAATCCACTTACTCCAATACAAATATTATTCGTTAACTTAGCAACAGATGGTTTACCTGCAATTGCTCTTGGTGTGGATCCAGCAGATAAAGATATAATGATGCAACAACCTAGAGAAAAAAGCGAAGGAATTTTTGCAAGAGGATTATGGTCAAAGATTGTAGTAAGAGGATGCTTAATTGGAATATGTACTTTACTTTCATTTATGACAGGAAGATTATATGGAATGGATTTAGCTACATGTAGAACACTTGCATTAATAACACTTGTTATGTCACAATTATTACATGTTTTTGAATGTAGATCAGAAAGACATTCTATTTTTGAAATTAAGGTATTTAGTAATCCATATTTAGTTGGAGCTGTAGCTGTTTCAATGCTTATGGTATGTGCAATACTATATGTGCCATTTTTATCAGGTATATTTAACACTGTTCCTTTAAAGCTTGGACAATGGGCAATAGTGTTATTCTACTCAGGAATAATTTTCTTAATAAATAGTGTATATTTATTTATAAGATCAAAAAAATAGTAAATAGATATGATTTTAATTTATTATTTTGATTGAATAAGTAAATAGGTATTTATTATTATGCTATTATTAATTAGCTAGAATACTAATTAAAGTATGTATATAGAAAAATATGAATTAAAATATAGGGGTGGTTAAAAACTCCTATATTTTTTTGTGAAAAAATATGTTTATCATACGAAAACACTTGTATTTGATTTAAGAACATGATAATATATTGATAAAGGGTGATAAACCAAAGTTTGGGGTGATTTTATGAGGTTTATTAGTACCAGAGGAGGAGAATTTGACATATCTTCTTCAAAAGCAATTATAAATGGAATTTCTAGTGATGGTGGGTTATATGTTCCAGAAGAATTTCCTAATTTATATGAAAAGATAAAAAACAAAAATAATCTTAAATATGAAGAAATTTCTTTTGAAATTATTAAAGAGTTTTTTACAGATTTTACTTTTGAAGAAATCAAATTTGCAGTAGATAAAGCATATAAAAATCGATTTAAAGTCATAGAGGAAAATGGATTTTTAGAACTATATCATGGGCCAACAGCTGCTTTTAAAGATGCAGCGTTATTATTTCTCCCTCAAATAATGAAGTTAGCAAAAGAAAAAGAAAATATAAGTGATGAAATTATTATTTTAGCAGCTACTTCGGGGGATACCGGAAAAGCAGCATTAGAAGGGTTTTGTGATGTAGATGGATTTAAAGTACTTGTATATTATCCAAATGATGGGGTAAGTCAAGTACAAAAAATGCAGATGTTAACTCAAAAAGGTAGTAACGTAAAAGTTGTTGGTATTAAAGGTAACTTTGATGAAGCTCAAAGTGGTGTAAAAGAGATGTTTGAGGATAACGAGTTAAAAAAAAGGATGCTAAGCAAAGGTGTTAGGATTTCTTCTGCAAACTCAATTAATATCGGAAGGTTAATTCCGCAAATAATATATTATTATTATGGATACTTTCAATTAGTAAATAAGCAAAAAATAAAATTAGGGGATAAGATAAATGTTTCAGTTCCAACGGGGAATTTCGGAAATATATTAGCTGCATATTATGCAAAGGAAATGGGGCTTCCTATTGCAAAGTTTATATGCGCATCAAATGAAAATAAAGTCTTAGCTGATTTTTTCGATGAAGGAATATATGATAAAAGGAGAGAGCTTATATTAACAGAATCTCCATCTATGGATATATTAGTTTCATCAAATTTAGAAAGGCTTTTATTCGAAGCTAGTGGACGAGATTCAAACGAAACAAAAAAATTAATGAATGAATTAAAGCATAAGGGTGTATATAGTATTAGTGAAAAAAGTAAGGAATTTTTAAATAACTTTTATGGAAATTACGCTAATACAAAAGAAGTATATAAAGCAATAAAGGATTTATATGAAAAAGAGGGCTATTTAATTGATACTCATACAGCAGTGGCTTATGTAGTTTTAAAGAAGTACATTAAGTCTACAGGAGATACAACACCATATTTGATTTCTTCAACGGCGAGTCCATACAAATTTCCAAGAAGCATAACAAATGCTTTAGAAATAGATACTAATGAAGATAATGATTTTGAAGTAATAAAAAGGTTAAATAAATTTTGTGGAATAAATATTCCTACTAATTTAAAAAATCTAGATAAGAAAAAAGTTCTTCACAATAATATTTGTAGTGTTAATGATATGAGGCAAGTTCTTGAGGAATTTGTGGGAGAAAATATATGGTAAGAGTTAGAGTGCCTGCAACATCTGCTAATATAGGACCTGGATTTGATTCTTTAGGAATAGCTTTTAACTTATATAATGAATATGAGTTTTCTGAATGTGAAAAAGGAATCCGCTTTTATGGATTCAAGAATGAGTTTTGCAATAAAGATAATATAGTATATAAGGCTATGAACACATGTTTTGAGAAATATAATTTTAAACCTAAGGGATTAAATATAAAATTAATTAAAGATGATATACCTATTTCAAGGGGATTAGGGTCAAGTTCTAGCTGCATTGTTGCAGGCTTATTAGGTGCTAATTATGTTATGGGAAATATATTAAGTATAGAAGAACTTTTTAAAATAGGAGTTGATATTGAGGGACATCCCGATAATATAGCTCCAGCCTTTTTTGGTGGTATGGTTGTTTCTGTTATGGAAGGAAAAGAAGTTATTTACAATAAAATAGATATAAAAGAAGGGATTAGTTTTATAGCATTAATTCCAAAATTTGAATTATCAACTTCTGTAGCTAGAAAGGTTTTACCTGTAGAAGTTAAATTTGATGATGCTGTATATAATATTAGTAGAGTATCATTAATGATTTCTAGTTTTACAAGTGGGAAATATGAGTTGTTAAAATATTGTTGTAAAGATGCAATTCATGAAAAATATAGAAGTCCATTGATAAAAGATTATAATTTAGTTTATAATAAATGTAGATCACTAGGAGCATTGGGGTGCTTTTTAAGTGGTTCAGGGCCAACAATTATGTCTATAATAAAAAGTGATGATACCAAGATATTTTCGGATATAAAGGATTTCTTAAAAAATGAGAATATTAGTTGGGATGTAAGGAAGCTTTGTGTAGATAGTAATGGGGCAACTATAATTGAAGGTGGTACTAATGAAAGGAAATTTTCTAGTTGTAGATAAAAGGGTTTTGCCAGAGGTTTATGAAAAGGTAGTTGATGCAAAAAGACTACTAAAAGAAGGAAAAGTTAAAGATGTTACTGAAGCAGCTAAAACCGTTAATATTAGTAGAAGTGTATATTACAAATATAAAGAAGCTGTTTTTGAACTTGCAGAAACTGGGCAGGGGCAAAAGGTAACAATTAATATGATGATAAGAGATAATAAAGGAGTACTTTCAGGTATTTTAAATTATATTTCTGAAGAGGGAGGAAGTATAATAACAATCAATCAAGGAATACCTATGAATAAAAGTGCAAACTTAAGTTTAACAATTGATATATCATCACTTGGTGGTGATTTAAAAACTTTACTTGAAGATTTATCAAAGTTAAATGATGTTGAAAAGGTAGAGTTTGTGGCTATGGAATAATTTAAATTAAGCTTAAAGCTTCTTTAGAGAAGTTTTGATATCTTGCAAAGGGCTATTGTAATATGTTATCTTATACAATTACAAAGCCTTTTTTTAATTATTCAAATTTATTGGGTAAATATGTAATATTTATAAACACTATATATACAATATATTATATAGCAGTTTATTAGGAGAATAAATCTTGTTAGAAATACTTTTATCAATTTCAATGGTACTTTTAACAACAACAGCAATACTTATTATAGAATATAAAAAGATGAAAAGTAATAATAAGTGAAAGAAAGGATTATCTCTAAGATATATTAATATTTTAAGAGATAGTCTTTTTACTTGTTTTTTATAAATTAATGATAAAAAATTAAACCTTTATTTATTTTGGGAAATTTGATATAGTAATTTTAAACATGAAGAAAAGATAGGAAACTTTAGTTTATAATGTATTTATAATAAAGTTTATATTTCTTTGCGTAAAAAATAAGGGGATGCTTAAGTTTTATATTGTGAATTTAAGAAATAATAAAAGATAATAATATTATTAGAAGGAGGGATAAAGTTTGGAGATTTATTTTGACAACAGTTCAACAACAAAGCCATATAAAGAAGTTATAGATGAAGTAGTCAATGCAATGGAGGAATATTTCGGAAACCCATCATCTCTCCATAGGATAGGTATAAAATCTGAAAAGAAGCTTGTTGAAGCAAGAGAATTTTTAGGAAAGAGCATAAATGCATCAAAGGACGAGATTTATTTTACATCAGGTGGAAGTGAATCAAATAATTTAATAATAAAAGGCTTAGTAAAGCCTGGGCATCATATTATCACAACTATTTTTGAGCATCACTCAGTTTTAATGACATATAAAGAGCTTGAAAAAAATGGAGTTAAAGTTACATATTTAGATGTAGATAAAGAGGGAAAGATATCTCTAGATGATTTAAAAGAGGCAATATGTAAAGATACAGTATTAGTTTCTATAATGCATGTCAATAATGAAATGGGAGCAATACAAGATATAAAGAGCATAGGAGAGATTATAAAAGAAAGAAGTTCTAGAGCAAGGCTTCACGTTGATGCAGTTCAATCTTATGGAAAGTTAGACATAGATGTAAAAAAAATGAATATAGATATGTTATCAGTATCTGCGCATAAAATTCATGGACCAAAAGGAATAGGATTTTGTTACATTAAAAAGGGAATAGTTTTAAATTCATTAATAAATGGTGGAAGTCAAGAGGGTGGCTTTAGAGGTGGTACTCAAAATGTACCTGCTATAGTTGGTTTACATAAGGCAGCAGAGATAACTTTTAACCACAAAGAAGAAAATTTTAAATATGTAAGTGGGTTAAAGGAATATATGGTAAAAAGGCTAGAAGAAATAGATAATATACGAATAAATAGTCCTTTAAGTGAAGATTTTACACCATATATATTAAATGTTTCTTTTATTGGAGTAAGAGCTGAAGTTTTACTTCATTTATTAGAAGATAAAGATATTTTTGTAGCTACTGGATCTGCTTGCACATCAAAAACTAGTGCAGTAGCAGGAAGCTATGTAATAAAAGCTTTAGGGTTAAGTAATAAAGAAATAGAAAGTGCCATAAGATTTTCATTTTCAAAGTTTAATACTAAAGAGGAAATAGATAAAGTTATAGATGTTTTAAAAAGTTCATTAACATTTTTAAGGAGAGTAAGAAAATGAATAAATTAATATTAGTAAAATATGCATCAGAGATTTTTTTAAAGGGCTTAAATAGAAATAAGTTTGAAAAAAGATTAAGAGACAATATAAAGAAAAAGCTAAAAGGAATTGAGCATACATTAATATCTGATCAAGGTAGATATTTTATTAAGGCAGATGATATAGAAGAAGCTACTGAAAGAGTAAGAAAAGTTTTTGGAGTTGCTGAGGTTTGTATAGTAACAGAAGTTCCAAGAGACATGGAAGCTATTAAAGAAGAAGCATTAAGAAAAGTTAAAGAAGCTAATCCTAAAAACTTTAAGATTGAAACTAATAGAGCAAATAAATTATTTCCAAAAAACTCATTAGAAACATCAAAAGAAGTTGGAGCTTATGTAGTTTATCATATGAATGGATTAGAAGTTAAAGTTAAAAATCCAGAATGCTTAGTAAATGTAGAAATTAGAGAAAATGCATATATATATACAACTAAAGATAAAATAAAAGGTGTAGGTGGATTACCATATGGAATTAATGGTAGCACTATGCTTATGTTATCAGGTGGTATAGATTCTCCAGTTGCTGGATACTTAATGGCTAGAAGGGGTGTAGAATTACATTGTGTATATTATCATAGCCATCCATATACATCAGAAAGAGCTAAAGATAAGGTAAAAGATTTAGCTAAAATATTAGCTACATATACAGAAAGAGTAAACCTTCATATAGTACCATTCACAGAAATACAAATGGCAATAATAAATGGCTGTAGGGAAGATGAATTAACAATAATAATGAGAAGATTTATGATGAGAGTTGCTTGTAGCTTATCTGAAAAATACGGTATTCAATCAGTATCATCAGGGGAAAGCATTGGGCAAGTAGCAAGCCAAACTATGGAAGGATTAATGGTAAGTAATGATTGTGCTGATAGACCAGTATTTAGACCATTAATAGCTATGGACAAAACAGATATAATGGATATAGCAAGAGAAATTGGAACATATGAAACATCAATATTACCATATGAAGATTGTTGTACTATATTTGTTCCAAAACATCCAAAAACAAAACCAAGAGTAGATTTAATAAGAAAATCAGAAGAAGTTTTAAATATTGACGAATTAGTAAATAAAGCTATTGAAGAAACAGAGCTTGTAGTATTTAACTAATATAGCTTTTGAACAGAAGATAAGGAAGTGAAGATAAGGGTGAAGAGAAAAGTATCTTTAGTTATAAGTGTATTACTATCAATATTAGTTATGGTAGGATGCACTAATAATAAAGAAGCCTTAAATAGTGAGAAAAGATTAGTTGTTGCAATGTCTGGAACTTATTATCCTTTTACATTTTTAAATGGTGATAAGATAGAAGGATTTGATGTTGATGTATGGAGGGAAATAGGTAATAGATTAGGATATAATATAGAGTTTACAACTGCATCTTTTAGTGGACTATTTGGACTATTAGATACTAATAAAGCTAATACTATTTCAAATCAAATTACTGTTACAGAAGAGAGAAAAGAGAAATATTTATTTAGTGATCCATATGTTTATAGTGGAGCGCAAATAATTGTACAAGAAGGAAATACAAAATCAATTAATAGTTTTGAAGATTTAAAAGGAAAAAAAGTAGGGGTTGATCTTGGTAGTAATTACGAGCAAATAATAAGAGATAAGGATGTAAATAATGAAGTTTCTGTTGTAACATATCAAAATACAGATGCTGCCTTTACAGATTTATTACTTGGTAGAATTGATGGAGTAGTTATAGATAAGATTTCTGCAATAGTTACAATAAATGAAAAGAACTTAGAATTAGAGTTAGCAGGGGAGCCAATAGAACCTGTTGAAAATGCATTCCCATTTATAAAGGGTTCAGAAAATGAAACACTAGTAGCAGAAGTAAATAAAGCTTTAAATGATATGAAAGAAGATGGAACATTTGCTGAAATATCTAATAAATGGCTTAAAACAGATGTAACAGGATCAAATACTAATTATATAAAATCATTATTTATAAGTATAATAAGTGGTTTAAAAACTACATTAAGTTTATCAATAATATCTATGATAATTGCTTTAGTAATTGGAGTGATAATAGCTCTAATTAGAATTAATAATATAAAGATATTAAAGCAATTAGTAGAAGTTTATATATCATTTTTAAGGGGAACACCACTTTTAGTTCAGTTATTTTTACTTTACTTTGGATTACCCCAAATAATATCACAATTGAAGGGGATTACAGCTTATACAGCTGCAATTATAGGATTAGCATTAAATGCTTCAGCTTATATTGCAGAATCATTAAGAGGTGCATTTGATGCTATAGATAAAGGACAAATGGAAGCTGCTTTATCAGTAGGGATGACTAAGATGCAAGGAATGAATCGTATAGTTATGCCGCAAATGTTTAGAGTTGCAGTACCTTCCCTTGGAAATGTATTTGTAGATAATATCAAAGGGTCTTCTTTAGCATTTACATTAGGAGTAACAGAAGCATTAGCTAGAGCACAAATGAGTGCAGCAGCAAGCTATAGATTTTTTGAAAGTTATATAGCTGTTGCAATAGTTTATTGGGCAACAATTAGTGTTTATAATGTTATACAAAAATCAATAGAAAATAAGCTATCTGTTTACTAAGAGGTGTCAAAGATGATTAAAATAAATAATTTAAAAAAGAAATTTGGAAATGATGAGATACTAAAAGGAATAAATTTAGAACTGAAAAAAGGTGAAGTAGTAGTAATGATTGGACCGTCTGGGTCAGGAAAATCAACTTTTTTAAGATGTTTAAATTATTTAGAAGTACCTACTTCAGGACAAATTCAAATTGGAGATTTAAAGGTAGAAGTTGATAAAGTTTCCAAAAAGGATATTCATAATTTAAGATCTAAATCAGCAATGGTTTTTCAAAATTATAATTTATTTAATAATAAAACTGTTATTGAAAATGTAACAGAAGCATTAATTGTAGTTAAGAAAATAGATAAAAAAGAAGCAAATGATATAGCAAGTAAAGCACTAAAAAAAGTTGGACTATTAGAAAAAAAAGATGTTTATCCTAAAACTCTATCTGGAGGACAAAAGCAAAGAGTTAGTATAGCAAGAGCAATAGCAATTAATCCAGAAGTAATATTATTTGATGAACCAACTTCAGCTTTAGATCCAGAATTAGTTTCAGAGGTTTTAGCAGTAATTAAAGATCTAGCAAAAGAGCATATGACTATGATAATAGTAACTCATGAAATGAGATTTGCAAAAGATGTTGGAGATAGAATAGTATTTATGGAAAATGGAGTTATCGTAGAAGAAGGAACTCCGGAAGACATATTTACAAAGCCTAAAAAAGATAGAACTAGAGAATTTTTAAGATTAATAGAAGAAAAATAGATAATAAAAACAGCCTAAATTTTTAGGCTGTTTTTATTATCTTGCTCTCATTCTTGTTGCTTGTTGTCTTGCTTTTTTAATTTGATTGTGATCAAATGGATGTAAGTCTTTTTTAGTAGTTAGATTAGCTATATTTGAAATAGTAATAACTTCTGAGTCAGCCTTACCTTTTTCACCTTCAATTCCCATAACGATTACTTTATGACCTTGTTTAACATCAATAAAAGTTGGCTTTTTAAACCATTTTCTAGCCTTATATTGAGTTTTAACTACACCTTTACCCATATCTGGTTTAATTAAAATATGAGCTGTTAATTTTCTTATTATACCTAGTATGTTTTTTTCTTCAATTTTTACAGATAAAACGGTACCAGCAGTGCTAGTCATTCTATCACCGTATTTTTCCATATATGCATCTGTAAAATATTTACTCATTTTATCTTTGAAACCCATAATTAAAACTCCTTTATATTTAAGAAATATTGTCATAATCAAATAATTATAATAACAAAGTCATTATAACATAGTTTTATTATTAATTAAATAAAAAATTAAATTAATTATTTACTCATTTCCCTTTCATATAAGTTAGTTAAAATTTTTATATGAAGTTCTTCATCTAATATTATTCTATTAAGGATTGCAATTATGTTTTCATCGTCGATTAAATTAGCTGTTTTCCTATATTGCCTTATAGCTTCTTCTTCATTTTTTATATCCTCTAAAAGCATTTCTTTTATTGAATTGCAAGTACATATAAATTTAGAAGTCCAGTTTAATTTTTTATCTTTTTTATTTATAGAAAAGTCTGGATTTTCACCTAGAGCTACAATGAGTTCTCCTAGAATTTCTAAGTGATGCATTTCAACCTCTGCTATTTCCTTCAAGATATTTCCTATTGCATTCTTGGCAACTAGCCCTTGATAAGTATATTGTGATACAGCTGTTAATTCAGAAATAGTTCCAGCATAACTTTTTTTTATTAAATTAGCATAAGTAGGATTCTTTTCTGCAATTTCTATTTTAGGGTAAGGCAATCTTAATGAGCAATTTTCATGTAAGTCTCTAAAGTCACTTTTCATAATATCTCCTTTAAATTATTATTTATTATAGTATACGAAAATAATTTGTATGGTGATATTAAAAGAACTAAATCCTTTAAGCGTAAATATTAGGATGAAATTTTGATAATACAATAAAATATATATTATGTATTCAATATTATTTCTAGTTTTAAATATCTAGAATATTGATCAAAACATGTATATAATAAAATAATAATTATCTTTACAAAAATATATAGGAGGAGAAATATGAATATAATATTTAGTGAAAGTACAAAAAAGGCATTATTAGATGAAATAGAAAAAAGTAGCTATAATCATATAAGAGTAAAGGTAGTGGGTGTTGGGTGTGGAAAACCAGCTTATGATTTATTTGCAGATTTTATTTCAGATGAAGATTTTGAAGTAATTATAAATGCAGTGAAATTTACTATAGCTAAGAAAGATGAAAAATTATGTAATGATATTGAAATAAAATATGATAAAGAAATTTATAATAAAGGATTTTATGTTAGAAGTTTATAAAGTTTTATGCAATACTAAACTAATATTACACATTACTTTATGAACAATAATTGATAATTATAAAATAGAATTTACTTATAAAAAGAAAGATGAATGAATTTAAAAAATTCATTCATCTTTTTTCATAATACTAAGAGGACACTAATTAATGCATCCATTATTAGTATTGACAATAACACAATTATTATACGAATTATTTAGTTTATTGATATAAAATATCTAGATAAATCTATTTTATATTCTAATAGCATTTCAATTATTGTATCCCTAAAATCATTTTGAGGTGATTTTTTAGTATTAAGATTTGGAACTGTTATGTTTGAATATAGTAGCTTTGAGTCCTTATAATTTTTTATAAGTATGTCTGCAGTTTTTATAACCATATCATTCCAATCGTCTACTTTTACTTTTGAGTTATCTAATTTAAAGTATAAAGGATTTTTATCAGTGAAATCGCTACATATTTCTAAAAAATAATTACTAATTTCATCATCTAAGGGGAGAGAATCCTCGCTTTCATTTTCATTATCAGGTGTAGAGTCAAACTTTTGACTATTATTTAAGTTATTCATCCATTGTATATATTTTTCTATACCAATACTGATTTCATGAAGTCTTATTGAGGTTTCTCTATATTTTCTACTTAATGTGAAGTTTCTTTCACTTTTTATTATTGCACTAGAGACATCTTCAATATAATCTATGGATTTCTCTAATGTATTTTTTAAGTTTGTAAGAGAATTACCTATTTCCTTAGATGTATCAGGAAATTCTTTGGATATAAACTCTATTACTTCTGTATCTATTATTGGGTAATCATCTTTTTTTTGGGGAACAGTAGTTTCTTCAATAACCTCATCAGTTGATGATTTTAATAGTGAAAATTTCTTGCTAGCCATATTTATTCCTTTCAAATTTATTGTTACATAGAATTATATTAATAGGTATAGCCAATATATAACTAAATGAGTAAAATAATAAATCTATATTGGGTAAACAATACTAGAAGTTAAACATATTATGTATTATCTAACTTTGTGATAAAAGGAGAAAATACAAATGAAAATATGTTTAACAAGAGTACAAAACAATGGCTGTATAGGCAATGAGTATAATCTAACAATTTGCGCAGATGAATGTATAGGAAGAGAGCTTAGGCGAAATTTACCAAGATGCATCTGTGGGGATGGAATAAAGATAAATATTATCATTATTAATTGTGATAGAATTTTACCAGCTCCAGCTCTTCCATGTAATGATTTATTAGCAATTTCTACTCCAATTAGAGTAATAAGAAGAAATCCGTGCTGTAATAATAATTCTATTAATAATTTTAATAATAATCTAAATGATTTTAGTAATAATTTTAATTTAGAAGGCTTAAACGGTAGGGATTCAAGTATCAACAATTTTAAAATTAACGATTTTAATATAGATGACCTTAATATTAATGAAATAGGTAGTACAAGTTGTGATAATAGATTGATTAATAACGATTTTACTTTAGGATTAGAAAATGTAAATAAAAATTGTTGCTTTAGAGAATCTTCTGAACCTCAAGAATTTGTAATTATAGTAAGATCTTTCAAGCCATGGTTATCAAAATTCTTCTGTAAATTTCCACAAATGTTTTTAAAGGATTGTGAAAATACTATAAAATTAACTATCATATTTGATAGAAAGGGTAGTGTGCTTCAAGAGCAATGCTGTAATAATTGTTGCGGAGGCTGCGGTGGCTTTGGAGGTTGTGGCGGTTTTGGTTGTGGTGGATTCGGCTGTGGCGGATTCGGTTGTGGTGGTTGCGGATGTGACTGCTGGTTTGGATTAACAGCTCTTGCATTACTATTCTGTTGTTGTTAATTTATAAAATAAACAAATGACAAATGTTAAGAGCCAAGATAAGATGAAGTCTTACCTTGGCTTCTTTATTGTAAGTTTTATAAATTGTTATAATTTTGTTATGAAACTGACACAGTTTTTATAGTATAATATTATTGGGGAAATTAATATGCTTAAAGTAAAGTGAGGGAGTATTGGATATGGAGAAACTTCTCAAAGACAGAATTAATCTGACCATTGAGAACTATAGAAATGCAAAAGAAGATCTTAGAAATGATGGAGATTTAATAAACCATTTTGCATCTTTAGTTTTTACCCATTATGAAAAAGAAATTCCATTTGAAAAAGTAAAAGAAATTAGAAAATATATAAAAGCAACGTCATCAAGGGTTTCACCTTTTAGAGGGGACATGCTTTATATTTTATCTTTATTGATTGCAATAGAAGAAGGAAATGAAAATAAAATAATTGATGATATATATGAAATAATGGATGTTTTAAAATTTCAAGGGTTTAATGAATGCGATTATTTAGTGTTAACTTCATTTGTTATAGCTAAATATGGACATAATAAAGATAAGCATAAAATAGCTAATAAAATGAAAGACGTATATATATTATTAAAAGAAAAATATTATAATATAACAGGCGAAGATGATTATTTAGTTTGTGCTTTATGGGCTTTAAATGATATAGACATTGATACAATTGATGAGTTTATAGAAACTATTTATACTCATATGACAGATTTAAATATCAAGTCAAAAAATAGTATTCAAGGATTAACAAATGCCATTATGTTAAATGGATCTTCCGGGCATATGTATAAAACAATAGAATTTATGCTACAATTAGAAAAAAGAGGTATAAAATTAGCACAGCAATTTTTACCTTTATTAGGAGTACTGTCTAATAATGATATGAGAAAAAGTGTTGATTTAATTGAAGATGTAGTAGATATGCTTTGTGATGAAGAAAGTGAATATGAATATTATATGGATAAGGGATTTAGAACTATTATTGCAATATCAATAATTTCATTTACAACTATATCTGAAAAAAGAAATTATGTAGATGAATTATTAGCACAAGGAGTATATTGTTTTATTAAATCAAAAAATAAAGGAATGTTTGCAGAAGCCTTAGCTTAAAAGGAGAAATTATGGAAAGGGTAATTTTGCATGTCGATATGGATGCTTTTTTTGCATCAGTTGAACAACTAGATAATAAAAATTTAAGGGGAAAGCCAGTTATAGTTGGAGGCGTTAGTGAAAGAGGAGTAGTATCAACATGTTCATATGAAGCTAGGAAATATGGAGTACATTCTGCAATGCCAATTTTTATGGCACAAAAGTTATGTCCACATGGAATATATTTAAGAACTAGGATGTTTAGATACAAAGAGGTTTCAAATCAAGTTTTTGATATTTTAAAGGACGTTACTTCAATTATACAGCCTATTTCAATAGATGAGGCTTATTTAGACATAACGCATAGCAACTTTAAAAGTGGGATGGAAGCAGCAAGGTATATAAAAAATAGAGTTCTTAAAGAAATTGGATTAACTATTTCAGTAGGTATATCTTATAATAAATTTTTAGCAAAATTAGCTTCAGATTGGAATAAACCTAATGGAATAAAAATAATTACAAAAGAAATGATTCCACATATTTTATTACCATTTCCAGTATCAAGAATACATGGAGTTGGAAAAAAATCAGTTGAAAAACTAAATAATATAGGGATATTTACTGTTAAGGATTTATATGAAATGCCAAAGAGTTTTTATATAGAATACCTGGGAAAGTATGGCTTAGAAATTTATGATAGAATACGTGGGATTGACAATAGGGAAGTGGAAGTTGAAAGAGATCGGAAATCCTATGGAAAAGAAAGAACCTTAAAAAGTGATACTCATGATAAAGAAGAATTAATGCTTTATTTAAATGATTTTTCTAATGAAATAAGTGGATACCTTATAAGGGGTAATTTAGAAGGAAAAACAATTACAGTAAAATATAAAACAAGTGACTTCCAAAATCATACAAGAAGCAAAACATTAAATTATTATACTAATAATTTTGAGGATATATATAGGACTTGTGAGGAAATACTAGATAATGAAGAAATAAATGAAGAAGTTAGATTAATAGGAGTTACAGTTTCATCATTTAAAGAAAACAAGGTGGAACAATTACGTTTATTCTAAATTAAATTTTATAAAAAATAGGTTTTGTTTAAAAACTCCCTTTAATTACTAAAGCTTTTCATTTATAATAAATTTCTGAGAGAAAAAAATAGTTTAACATACAGGAGGAGATCTTATGAATAAAAAAGATTTAGCAAGAATGATAGATCATACTATATTAAAAGCAGACGCTACAGAAATGGAAGTTGAAAAACTTTGTACTGAAGCATTAGAGTATAATTTTGCATCAGTTTGTATTAATCCATCTATGGTAAAAAAAGCTGCAAATATGTTGAAGGGTAGTGATGTGAAGGTTTGCACAGTTATTGGATTTCCTTTAGGAGCAACAACAACAGAAGTAAAAGCTTTTGAAACAGAAGATGTTATTAAAAAAGGTGCAACAGAAGTTGATATGGTTATAAATATAGGAAAGCTTAAAGAAGGAAACATAGAATATGTTAAGAAAGATATAGAAGCTGTAGTTAATGCTGCAAAAGGAAAGGCTTTAACAAAAGTTATTATAGAAACTTGCCTTTTAACTGATGAAGAAAAGGTAACAGCTTGTAAATTATCAAAGGAAGCAGGAGCAGATTTTGTTAAGACATCTACAGGATTCAGCACTGGAGGAGCTACAGCAAGTGATATAAAACTTATGAGAGAAACAGTAGGACCAGATCTTGGAGTTAAGGCTTCAGGTGGTGTTAGAAGCTTAGAAGATGCAATGGCTATGATTGAAAATGGAGCTACAAGAATAGGAGCTTCAGCTTCAATAGCAATTTGTGAAGGAACTAAATCTAATTCAACTTACTAATTATAAAGCTGTTGATTTAAGGTAATCTATAAATATGGATTGCCTTATTTTAATGTAAATAAAGTATAGAAATTTTACTTATGTATTTAAATTTTTCATTTCAATAAAATTAAATAAAAAAGGAGAAGTAATGAGTTATTTAATATTAATAATAGGTTTTATACTACTAATAAAAGGTGCTGATATTTTTGTAGATGGAGCTGCAAAAATAGCTAAAAAGTTTGGAATACCATCAATAATAGTAGGGTTAACAATAGTATCTTTAGGAACGAGTGCTCCAGAACTATCAGTTAGCTTAATAGCTTCCTTTGAAGGTAATAATGGAATAACAATTGGAAATGTGTTAGGATCTAATATATTTAATACCCTTATGGTATTGGGAGTAACAGCAATTATAATGCCTATAGTAATTAAGAAAAATTCAGTAATTAAAGATTATATAATAAATATTGTCGTTTCAATTGTTTTATTAATTTTGACTTTTGGAAGAGTATTATTAAATAAAGAAGCTGCTTTAACAAGAATATCAGGAATAATATTATTAATTTTATGTACAATTTATACATTGTATTTAATTAAATCTGCTAAAAGTAGAAAAGAAGAAGATTCAGAAGAGGAAGAAGATATAAAAATTTTAAGTTGTATAATAAAAATAATATTAGGAATTATAGGAATTATAGCTGGTGGTAATTTAGTTGTTAGTTCAGCATCAGATATAGCATATTCTTTTGGATTAAGTGACAAACTAGTCGGATTAACTATAGTGGCTGTAGGTACTTCATTGCCAGAATTAGTAACTACGATGATAGCATCAATTAAAGGAGAAAATGATATTGCTATAGGAAATGTATTAGGTTCAAATATATTCAATATTTTATTAATACTAGGAGTTTCATCTTCAATTAATGCAATTCCAATTTCTTCATCACTATTAATAGATATATTATTTTTAATAGTGATTTCTATAATACTTGGAATTTTTATGTTCAAAGGAAAGAAAGATAAATTAAAGCTTGATAAGCTTGAAGGTTTAATTTTAGTACTTTTATATATTATATATATGATTTACATAATATCGAGAAATTAATATTTACTTTGGAAAAATAAAGCTTTATATTAGTTATTAATCCATATATACAACATTTTTTATAACATTAAATTTGTACAAGAAACAAATAATAAGGATGTAAGTTATAGGAGGTGTTTAAGATGACTAATGGATGTGGTTGTAAAAATAAAAAAGCAGAAGAAAAGAAACATACTGATGAATGTGGATGTCATGGAGCAAAAAAGACAGCTACAAATAATCAATGGGGTAAATAGTAATTAAATAAAATAGTCTGTAATAAGCAAATGTTTATTACAGACTATTTTATCATTAAGGCACTTTAAATCATATTATATTAATAGAAAGATTAAGGATATGATATAAGTGAAGTTTTTACTAGTATTTGTAACTGAAGCTGTTGCCATAATTCTTGCAATAGTAGATATTATTCCCTATTTAAAGGAATATAAAAATAGGAGTTAATTAAAACTCCTATTTTTATATATCATATTTTAATTTTAAATAAAAGTTTGTTTCTGTAACTTTTTGATAAGGATCAACCCATAAACTACCGATACCTAATGTTAATCCTGATAACAACCACCATCCAATAAATGAAAGCTGTAGTATAAATAACTCCCATTTATAGCCGTACATAAGATTTGAACTTTCTTGTAAACATTGTATTATTCCTTTATCAGGATTTTCAGCTAAAATATAAAATGCTTGTGAAAACATTAAAGCTACTATAATTCCAGGAATGATGAAAAATAATGTTCCTAATATTATAGCAATTCCCATTATAATAAATAATCCAAGTGCCTTAAAAAATATTTTGAATTGTGAAAATAAATCTGCAAATTTAGGTTCTTCTCTATTAGTTGTAAAGTTTAAAAGAAATTTACTTAAACCAGTAGATACAACACCACCAAATATCAAAGAGATTAAGTTTAATGTAAGAGTTAAGTTTTCTGAAATTTCTATTACGAAATCTACACCCTTAGACATATTATAGGAGTTAATAATTAAATTTGATACAAGAACAGTAATTATTGCTAAGCCCCAATGACCTCTTAATTGTTCTTTTGCTTTAGATTTTAATTCAGCTCTATTCATTATACACCTCTAAAACTTATTTTAATATTATTATATAATATTTTATATCTAATAGTTTTTAATTAAAATTTTTAATTTTCAGAAGATATAATTTCTTATTAAATTATGAACTTAATAAGAAATTATATTTTAATATTAAATAGCTAATATCCTTACAAATAAAAAGTAAATAAAAATACATAGTATAATTTTATAGTTTTATAGTTTTTAATGAGAGGTAAAGATTTTAAAAAAATATATTTACAAACATTACATTATACTGTAATATATACTATATAAAACGGTAAAAAATATCTGGGGGATGAATATGGATAATATTAGAAACATTACACCAAAAAAAGGATCATTTTTAAAATATCTAGGATGGCTAATTACAGCTTACATAGTAGCAGGAATATTTTTAGCTTTTAATAGTAAGTTGATATTAGATTTTACATTAAGTTCATTTTATATTGTAGGAATATTTGTTGTAGTAACAGCAGTTTATGCTTTTTTTACATTTAATAAGAAGTATGGACTAGCAGCAGTTATAGTAGCTGTAATTTATATTTTATCATTAGTGGTATTTAGTCCTATAGTTAGCTATAAAGCTCATAGAGAATTAATTGGTAATATTGAAGGTGTTGAATTTAGTAATGAAATTGAGCATATAGATTTAAAGCAATTACCAACAATAGATAAAGAAGTAGCATATAAGTTGGCAGATAAAAAATTAGGGGAAATACCTAGTTTAGGAAGCCAAGTAACTATTGGAGATTTAACATTACAAAGCGTGGGTGGACAACTTTACTATGTTGCCCCTTTAGAGCATTCATCATTATTTAAATGGTTTACTAACAGAGAAGGAACAACAGGATATATAAAGGTAAGTGCAACAAATGAAAGTGACGTTCAATTAGTAACAGAAGTGAATGGAAAAGATATTAAAATTAAATATTTAGAATCAGCGTATCTTTTTAGTGATTTGCACAGAGCAGCTTATATTAAAGATATGAAAGCAGGGCATACTGATTTTACATTTGAATTAGATGATGAGGGAAATCCATATTGGGTTGTTACTAGATATGACAATGCTATTGGAATAACAGAAGCAAAAGCAACAGGAGTATTAGTGTTAGATGCTGAGACTGGAGAATCTAATATTTATGGAATAGAAGATGCACCAAAGTGGATAGATAGAATTCAACCAGATAGATATATAAAAAATTATATAGATAAATGGGGAGAACTTGTTCATGGGGTATTTAACTTTAGTGATAAAGATAAGTTAAAGTCTACAGATGGAATGAATTTAATATTTAATAATGATGAATGTTATTATTTTACTGGAGTAACATCAGTGGGAAATGATGAAGGGTTAGTAGGGTTTACTTTAACTAATACAAGAACAGGTGAAACAAACTTATATAAAACATCAGGAGCAACAGAAACTGCAAGTATGAAATCTGCACAAGGTAAGGTTCAACAATATGGATATACAGCAACCCTGCCGTATTTAATAAATATACAAAATGAACCAACTTATTTTATGACTTTAAAAGATTCTAATGGATTAGTTAAACAATATGCTATGGTAAATGTCAGAAACTACAATATAGTGGGAGTTGGAGATTCATTACAGTCAACTCTTAATAAATATTTAGAAGGATTAACAAATACTAATATTTCACTTGAAGGAAGTAATAGTGAAGAAACATTAGAAGGTGAAATCGAAAGAATTGGATTAGTTGTTAAGGATGGAACTAGTATTTATGATATAAGAATAAAAGGAAATGATAATATATTTTCAGTTTCAACAGAAACATCAAGAGAAGTAGCATTAAGTTCTGTTGGTGATAAGATAGTAGTTAAATTTATAAAAGTTGGAGATGGAAAATTTATATTAACAAATTCATTTGAAAATATTAGTTTAAAGGGAATACAAAATTAATAAAATTAAATATGCTGTCACAAAATTAAAAATTTAAATGTAAAATTAAGTTAAAAATATTTAGTTAGTTTAATATATGAAATATTATTACAAATTTACATTGTAACTAAAAGGGGATATCGCTGATATCCCCTTTTAATTTTGGAGCAAAGAATAAAATGATTTATATTTAATAATTATTTTGTTAATAAAAGTAGTAATATAATTTAAATTTAACACATAAAATGTTTAGAACATTATAAGAGCAAGTTTTATATAGAGGTGTTAAATGAAGATAAAAATAGATATATATTCAGGATTTTTAGGAGCAGGAAAAACCTTTCTTATGAAAAAACTTATTACTGAAGGAGCATATGAAAAAAACATAGCAATTATAGAAAATGAGTTTGGAGAGGTAAGTATTGATGCAGCTATACTTAGACAATCTAGTATAGAAGTTAAGGAAATAAATTCAGGCTGTATTTGCTGCCAAGTTAATGGTGATTTTAAGGAAGCAGTATTAGAAGTAATAGAAAAATATAATCCAGATAGAATAATTGTTGAACCTTCAGGGGTTGCAAAGTTAACAGATATAATAAAAGTATTTAGGGAAGGAAAATTAAAAGAAAAATCAGAAGTTGATAATATAATTACTGTTATTGATCCTGAAAAATTTGATATGTATATTAATAATTTTAAAAATTTTTATGAAGATCAAATATTAAATACTAAGAAAATAGTTTTAAGTAGAGTTCAAAAGTTAGATTATGAAAAAGTACAAGATGTAGTTTCAAAAATAAGAAAATTAAATAAACGAGCAGTTATTATTAGTGAAGATTGGAGAAAGATAAAGGGAAAGGAAATATTAAATCAAAATGACTATGAAAGTTTAAATTTAAAGAGCAGTAACTTATTTAAGCCTAGATTAAGTAAAAAGTTAGAAGAGTTCAAGAAAGCTGATGAAGTTTTTGAAACTTTTGCAATATATCCTAATTCTAAGATATCTAAATTAGAATTAATATCAAAGTTTAAATTTATATCTTCATCAAAAAGCTATGGGGATGTGTTAAGAGCTAAGGGAATTATTAAGCTTATAGATGGAAGCTATGGGCAGTTTGATTTTGTAAAAGATGAATTTGATATTAGAGAAATAAAAGATAATAACAGTAGTGTAATATCTTTTATTGGTATTAAATTAAACAAAGAAGAGCTAAAAGGGCTTTTTAAATGAGGATAAGAAAATGAAGTGTAAGCTAGAAGTTGTAAGCGGATTTTTAGGCTCAGGTAAAACATCTTTTATAAATTCGTATTTGAAAACAGAAGTGTGCAGTAAACAAGAAATATTAGTAGTTCTTCTAGAAAGAGGATCTACTAATATTGAAAAAGGTTTTAGGAATGTAAAAATAATTTATTTAAATAATTGCAATAATATAGAAAGTGTTTTGTTAGACGAAATAAAATATAAAAATTACAATAGGATAATAATAGAATTTAATGGAACTTATAGTTTAGATGTAATTGCCAATCTTATTAAGAATAAAAAAATTAAAGAAAAAATAAATTTCTATGGAAATTATTATATAGGAGAATCAAGTAACTTAGAAGTTTATTTAAAAAATATGGGAGAGCTTATAATACCATTTGTACAATCAAGTAAAATTATTGTTTTAAATAATTTAAATTCTATAAATGAAGAAAAAAGAGAAAGCTTAGTAAATATACTTGAAAGTATTAATCTTACTGCACCAATTATATGTTCTTTAAGCATAAATAATTTAGAAGAAGATTTGAAATCAAGTAGTTATTTTAAAGAAAGTATATTGACTAGGAGAATTAAAACTCTTCTTAATAAGGAGGGAAGATAAAGGGTGGGTATTGGTTTAGAAAAATGGGCTAACACATTTATAAGCATGATTTTAGAAGCATTACCTTTTATATTAATTGGATCCATTGTTTCAGCAGTAATACAAATGTACATTTCAGAGGAATTAGTAAAAAAAATACTTCCTAAAAATAAGTTTATTTCAATAATATTTGCAGCATTTGCTGGAGTTTTTATTCCAATATGCGAATGTGCTATAGTACCTATTGCAAAAAGCTTAATTAAAAAAGGAGTACCTGTAGGAGTTTCAATAGTATTTATGCTTTGTGTTCCTATTGTTAATCCTGTAGTTATGGCATCAACTTTTTATGCATTTAATGACATAAGAGTTGTTTTAGTAAGAGTATTTGGTGGAATATTATGTGCTATAATTATAGGAATTTTAATAGATTTATTAACTAATAGAAGAAAAGAAGTTATAAAAAATACTTTTGATTATGAAAATTTATGTGACTGTGGTTGTGTAGTAACAGATTATTTTTATAATAAATCAAAAATAAGGTTATGTTTAGAGCATGCTAATAAGGAGTTTTCAAATATATTAAAGTACTACATATTTGGGTCTTTTCTATCTAGTATATTTATAACTATGGTTGATGAAACTATGCTAAATAATATGGCCAATGGAAAGTATTTAGCTATAATTGTAATGATGTTACTTTCCTTCTTACTTTCTTTATGTTCAGAAGCTGATGCATTTATAGCAAAAGGATTTTTAGAGCATTTTGGACTACCAGCTATATCAGGATTTTTGATACTTGGACCAATGATAGATTTAAAAAATGCTATAATAGTTGGCTCGTATTTTAAAAAAGGATTTACAATTAAACTTATTACCTTAATTGTTTTAGTTGTACTAGCGTTTTCAGTAAGTTTAACAATAATCATATAGGAGGTAATATGAAGAAATTTAATATAGATGAATTTATATGGCTATTAATATTAATTCTTTTAACAGCATTTATTGGTTATTTAATGATGTCAGGTTATATATATAATTTTTTAAGTCCTAAAACTGCTAAAAATTTATATATAGCTTTAGTAATATTATCTGTTTTGATTATAGTTCAAATATTTAAAGTTATAAGCTTCAATACTAGAAAAGATAATTCAATTAGTTATATACCTATAATATTTACTTTAGCAATTGGAGTTTTTATATTATTAAATGACTTTGTTTCTCAAGAGCAATTTAGTAAAAATGACCATAAATTTAAAAATAGTTATGGGAATCAAGCAATAGAAATATCTTATGAAAATCATCATATAATTGAAGAAATTAATGAAAGTGGACAAGAGTATTTAGGGAAATATATAATATTCACTGGATTTGTACACAAGCATAATGGAGAAGAAAAATTTATTTTAGCAAGAGAAGAAATGAACTGCTGTGTAGCAGATTCAGTAATAATAGGATTGAATTCAATATGTCAAGATACTTTAAATGAAGGGCAATGGATTAAAGCTTTAGGTAAAATAGAATATGATGGAGAATATTACTTTAACATAGAGGAATATATTAAGGTGAAACCACCAGATAACCAATATTTTTAACAAAAAGTGACTAGTTATATCTTTTATAACTAGTCACTTTATTTATAATCATTCAGGTTCAACATGAATAATGATATCTATTTTTTTTCCTAGTCTATCAGATAAAGTATTTTCAACTTTATGAACAAGGCTATGTGCTTCATCAACGCTTAATTTTGAGTCTACTTTTATGTGCATATCTAAGAATACATAATCCTTATATCCTCTAGATCTAATATTATGAACATTTTTAATATCATCAAATTCATCTAAAATATCAACAACAACTTCCTGATCTAACATCACCTTATCTGTTAAAGAAGAAAGATTATCTTTAAATATTTCGTAAGATGCATGAAGAATAAATAAAGCAACAACAAAAGATGTAATTGTATCTATTACAGGTGGAAGTCCAAGTTTTACAGAAAATAAAGCTATAAGTACTCCAATGGAGACAAAAATATCACTCTTAGTATGAAGAGAATCAGCTATTAATAATTGACTATTAAGCTTTTGACCTTGCCTATTTTCATAAGAGGCAACAAATATATTAATAAATAAAGTTATTAATATAATAATTAAACTTTCTAGACTAACTTCTAATGTTGAAGGATTAAATAATTTACTAATAGAAGATTTAATAACATTAAAAGATATAAATAGAAGCATTGTGCCTATAAACATACTTGCAATTGTTTCGAATTTTTTATGACCATATGGATGATCGATATCTTTAGGTTTTGAAGCCATAACGATTCCAATCATTCCTACAATATTCGATGCACCATCTGAAATGGAATGAAAGCCATCAGCCATCACACTAGCACTATTAATAATTAATCCAACTACTATTTTTGATACTGCAACAACTATATTGGCAATTAATATTACTAATAATATAATTTTAACTTTTTTATAATTAGATTCTATTTTAGTTCTCTCCTTTACAAATAATCTATAATTTCATTTTATTCCTACAAAATATAAAAGTTACAATGAAATAAGAAATGTAAAATAGAAGAAATTGGTGTAAATAAATGTTAGTTTCAAAATTTAGGGGTAAGGGGAAAGATTTAATTATTGAGAAGGTATTTATAAATATATTTTGGTTAAACTAAAATTAAAATTAGTGAAGGTCGGTGTATTCTTGTGACTATAATAAATTTTACTTTATTTAATTTTATATTATATTCAATAGTAGGTTGGATAATTGAAGGTGTCTATAGTTATATAATAACTGGAAATTTTAAAAAAGAAGGTTTTATGAAAGGGCCATATAAGCCAATGTATGGTATTGCCTTTACTATTTTAGTATTGTGTGATAAATATTTTGATTTTAATATTATAACAACTCTTATATTATTTTTAATAGTTCCAACAAGTGTGGAGTTTATAAGTGGATATCTATTAAAAGAAATATTTAATAAACAATACTGGGATTATTCTAAATTAAAATATAACTATAAAGGGTTAATAACATTAAGATTTTCCTTGTATTGGATGATATTATGTTATGTAGGGATTAATTTAGTTCAACCTACCATAAATAATATATATTTAAGTTTAGAAAAATTATTTAGAGTAACAAATTTTATTCTTTTTTTTATAATGTTATTTGATTTAATAATAACTGTAAAAATACTTCATAGAAATCCTATAATTCAAAATTAATATTAAATAGATTTATTACATAAATTCAAGGTTGCTTAATTCTTAGTATTTTTATATGATATAGTTATATAAATAAAATTAGTTAAGAAGGAGAAGATTATGTCATTTGAAAAATTAGATGTAAAAGATACAGAAGTTAAAGATGGTAGGAGTTGTGTAATTTTATGTAACTTTAATGCAAAAGAAATTAAAACAGTAAGCAATCTTGCTGGAATGATCGGCATTAGAGATAAAATTATCTTAAGTTATAAAAATGGAAACTCAATTGTAAAAGATGTACTAGAAGGTAATATATTAAATGATTTAGAAGATGGGATAAAGAATAAAGCAATTATATTTAATAATATTCCTGGTGCTAAAATGGGTATATTCATTGAAAACTTAAAGAAGTTTAGAGTTAATAATGTTTTAAAAGCAACAGTTACAGAAACATCAAGAGAATGGACTGTAAATGTATTGTTGAAAAATTTAGTTGCTGAAAGAATAGCAATGAAAACAGGTAAAGATTTTGAACATGATGAAGAATAATACATTTTATAATTTAGTTATTAGTTAAAAGAGGAGATTATAAATGGGTGTTAAAAGAGAAGTTGAGTTACAAACAATAACAACTAGATTTTTAAATCTCAAAAGTTTAGGATTAGATGAAGAAACAATTATAAAGTTACTTGAAATAAATGAGGAAGATTTAGAAGTTATAAAATTAAATTTAGAAAAATAATTAAGATAAGACTTAAGGTCTTATCTTAATTTTAATAGGTGCAAAATGAAATTAAATAAAAAAACTAAATATATATTAAATATTATTTTAAGTATTATTATATTAACATTTTTAGGATTTATAATTTGGACAAGCAACACATATAAACCATTAAATGAATTATTTAATACCATAAGCGTAGATGAATATTCTAAGGAAGAAGGCTTTTATGTATTTTATCCAAAACAAAATAATAAAAATGTAGGAATAGTCTTATATCCTGGTGCTTTGGTTGAACCTTTAAGTTATTCTTATTATGCTAATGAGTTATCAAAGGAGGGATATTTAGTAGCAATTGCAGATGTTAATTTTAATTTGTCAATTTTAGATAATAATAAAGCAAGCAAATTTATAAAAATGAAGACAGATATAGAGAAATGGTATGTTGGTGGGCATTCTATGGGAGGAGTAAGTGCGGCTATGTTTGCAGAAAATAATCAAGACATAGTTAAAGGGGTAATATTTTTAGGTTCCTATCCTGCAAGCAGTAGTGATTTATCAGATAATGATATAGAAGTTCTTAGTATATATGCCGAAAATGATGGATTAACAACTATAGATAACATAGAAGAAAGCAAAGAAAATTTACCAACAGAAGCAGTCTTTAAAGAAATAGATGGTGGGAATCATGCACAATTTGGAGTGTATGGATACCAAAGTGGTGACAATGAGCCAGAGATATCTTGGGAAGAACAGCAAAAAGAGATGATAAAGATAACTTTAGAATTTTTAGAAAAATAGATATTGTAAACATCATAAGTTTACAATATCTATTTTTTTATATTTCAGACATAACAGCAACAGCTAATAATCTAGGTCCAGAGTGAATTCCAACTGCTGGAGTTATAGTACCCTTATAAATAAAAGTAGTATTTTCATGGGAAGATAAAATTTCTTTAAGTTTTTCAGCTTCTTCATGCATAGTGCCAGTCATTATTATAACTTTTCCTTTACCTTTATTTAAAATATCTGTAGATAAGTCTAGAAGTTTTTTAAATGCTTGTTTAGATCCTCTTACTTTTGTATAATTTGTATATGAACCATTATCGTCCATAGTTATAATAGGCTTTAAGTTTAGTATTTCACCTATTCCTCCAGTGACTTTGCCAATTCTACCACCTTTTATTAAGTATTCTAAAGTGTCTACAGTAAAATACATCCATAAATTTTCTCTAAGCTTAGGGATTGTATTACATATATCTTCAAAATTTATTTTTTTCTTAATTATCTTACCAACTTCTATTACGATTAATCCAACTGCCATTGACAAAATTTTAGTATCAAATATAAATGTATTTATTTTATCTTTAAATTCTTCACTAGCCAGTTTAAAGCTATTTATTGTACCAGATAATCCAGATGATACAGGTAAAACTATAGCCTGAGTATAACCTTCTTTAATTAATTCATTATATAAAGATGTTATATCATCTACAGATGGCATAGAAGTGGTTGGTAGCTCTTTTGGTAATTTAGAATAAACTTCTTCAGGTGTAATATTTATTCCATCTATAAACTCTTTATCTTTATATAATATTTTTAAAGGAACAACCTTAACATAGTATTCATTAATATATTCTTTAGGTAAACCACATGTACTATCAGTTATCAAAGCAATTTTATTCATATAAACATTCCTTTCGCATATCGTTATATAAATAATACATTGTAAAATGATATAAAGTCAATATATAGTTTTTAAAACTAGATTAGGTGTTTTTGATAATTCAGGTATCAAAAAAGTAACTTATTCAATTATTCCAAATATTATGATATACTATCAAAAAAGAAGAGGAGTGATGTTGTGAATTATTTTATTCTATTTTTAGAGGGAATAATAACATTTATTTCCCCATGTATATTACCTATGATTCCTATATATGTCTCATATTTTATGGGAGGTAATGATGAGGGAAAGAGTAATAAGGCTTTGATAAACTCTATTGGATTTGTAATTGGATTTTCAATTGTCTTTACAATTCTAGGTGGAGCGGCTGGAACCTTTGGAGTATTTATACAAAGATATATGAAAACTTTTAATGTTGTAGCAGGAGCATTATTAATTTTATTTGGATTAAATTACATTGGAGTGTTAAAAATATCAATCTTAGATAGAAGCTTTAAATTAAAAAATAAAAGTAATTTAAATAATCTTAATTTAATTTCATCAGTATTATTTGGAGTTGTTTTTGCAATAGGATGGACACCATGTGTTGGAACATTTTTGGGATCTGCTTTAATGCTAGCAGCAAATAGCCAGGATTCAATGCAAGGGATATTTATGTTACTTACTTATAGCTTAGGTCTTGGAATTCCATTTATAATATCAGCATTATTAATTGATACATTAAAGGGTGCTTTTACTTTTATTAAGAAAAATTACAAGATTATTAATACAATTTCAGGGATATTATTAATTATAATAGGTATTTTAATGATAACAGGATACTTAAACTTATTATTATCATTACTTACATTTAATTAGGGAGGTAAAAAGTTTGAATAATAAGAAAAAATTAATAACAATAATTATATCTTTAATTTTATTAATTGTAATAGTAAAGTTTGGATATGGATATTTATCAGGAGAATATATGCCCATAGATGCAACAAATGGAAATAGCTCAACAGATTATAAATCGGCTCCAGATTTTGAAGTTTATGATGAAGATGGAAATGCCATAAAATTATCTGATTTTAAAGGGGAAAAACCAGTTGTAGTAAATATATGGGCAAGTTGGTGTGGACCATGTAAAGCAGAAATGCCATATTTTGAAAAGGCTATGGAAAAGTATGGTGATGATGTTGAAATACTTATGGTAAACCTTACAGACGGTCAAAGAGAAACTAAAGAAAAGGCATTAAATTATTTAAAAGAAAATAACTTAAATATGAAAATAGTATTTGATACAAAATTTAGTGCTGCAAATGCCTATGCTGTTCAAGCAATACCAAGAACTATATTTATAGATAGAGATGGGAATATAGTTAAAGACAATAAGGGATTAATTGATGAAAAAATATTAAATGATTATATTAAGAAGCTTATAAAGTAAAGATTTAGAAAATGTAAGGTCAGGCAAAAGTTTATGTGTCTGATCTTATATTTTTATAGTAGTATAAAATATAATGATTTTTAGTTAGGGGGATATTTAGATGGATAGCAAGAGGTTACTTTCTTTAATTAAAAAGGAAGAAGGGGTAAAACTAGATTTTAAATTAAAGCTATCCTTACAATCAGAAGGTAATAAAAAAGAGCTTGCGAAGGATGTTTGTGCTATTGCTAACTCTAGAGGTGGAAGAGGTTATATAATAATAGGTGTAGAAGATAAAAGTAAAGAAATTATCGGTGTAAATGAATCAGAAATTATAAAAGAAGAGCAAGTGCAGCAAATAGTATCATCAAGATGTGAGCCTCCTATACCAATATCTGTTGATACATGCAAGATACAGGGGAAGAGGATATGTGTAATAACTATATATTCAGGAGATCAAAAGCCATACCAAATAAGGGAAAGTGGAGCATTTTACATAAGAAGAGGATCGACTACAGATACAATGAGAAAACAAGAATTAATTGAAGCCTTTGAAGAAAATTTAGATTTTTTTATGGAAACATCTACAGTGATGAAAAGCGATATTTCATTTTTAGATGAAGATTTGCTTAAACAGTATTTTAAAAATAAAGGAATAGAGTTAAATGAAGAAAATAAAGAATTTCTTTTAGAAAGTTCTAGAATAGCATATAGGGAAAAAGAAAGTGGAAAGATGAATTGTACTTTAGGTGGATTGTTAATATTCTCAAATTATAATAGCTTATGGATACCTCAGAATATGATAAAAATTATAAATAGAATAAATAAAAATAAAGATGAAGTTATTGTAATTCAAGGTAGTATATTAGAAATGGTAGATAAATCAGAAAGAGTAATTTATGATTTAATGCCAAATGATTACCCATCATCTGCAATAATAGAGGGAGTTAAAAATGCAGTATTGTATAGAAAATACTCATCAGTAAATAGAGTTATAGAAATAAGTATTGGATATAAATCTGTATCTATAAATAGCCCGGGGGCCTTGATAGAAAAAAGCAATTTAGGTAAGGAAATAAGCCATAGTAAAAGAAATATTTGGATATATGAAAAATTAATAACTTTAGATAATAATAAAAGATTTTTAAATAACGGAAGAGGGTTTTCAAGAATGAAAAAAGCTTTTTATGGCGTTGGAAAAGTCCAGCTAATAAATTCAATTAAAGATGATTATTTTAAGGTTATATTGCCAGGTGTAAGTATATATGATAAATAATAAGTAAGTTTGTGATTTTATCACAAACTTACTTATTATTTTATTTTATAATTTATATGAGGTGATTTAATTGAAAAAAGTTATATTGACAATATCATTAATATTCATTTTTAATTTTATAATTTTTACTGGGTGCACAAATAAAAAAGATATAGGAGAAAAAAATGAAGTTTCTGAAAGTGTTACTGAAGATATTAAAGTAATAAATATAGATGCACAAGAAGCAAAAAAGGAAATAGAAAAAAATGAGGTTATTATTTTAGATGTACGATCTGAAGAAGAATATAATAGTGGACATATAGAAAATAGCATTTTAATACCTATAGATAAATTAGAAGAAGAAGCAGAAAATATATTAAATGATAAGAATAAAAAGATTCTTGTGTATTGCAGAAGTGGAAATAGAAGTAAAAAAGCATCGAATATATTATTAGAAAAGGGATACACTAACGTATATGATTTTGGTGGCATAAAAGATTGGCCATACGAGATTGTTAAATAAAACAATATAGTCCTTGAAATTATAAACTATTATGATATAATAATTATTATTAGATAATAAATTTATATTTATTAGTAAGGGGAGTTTAAGATGAATAATAGAGTGGAATTAATATATGAAAATAATGAGTATAGCGTTGCTGTTAATGGATCAGTAGTAAATAGGGATAAAGATTTAGAAAATGCTTTTTCACAATTTAAAAGTGTTATAAATAATAATAAAACTGCTGAAGCAAGAGCATGGAATGATATAGTAGAAAAATTTCAAGCATTAAATAATAAAGATTTAGAAATAAATTATGAATTTAGAACAATGAGTTATGGTAATATGAAGTATTTCTATAACATGGGTAAAGTATTTTACATGGCAAATGGTTCTATGATACCACTTATTGGAGGATATGAATTATTTAAGTTTGCTTTAACTGTAGTATGTAATGGAAATATAGAAAAGGCTAATAATTTTGTGGAATTCTGCAAGGACGTAATGTTAGCAAAAGTAAATTATAGAGTTACAGAAGCAAGTATAATAGTTTCTAGTGCAAGCTTTAATTATGGTTCAGCAGAATATAATTTTAATAGTGGAAAAATAAATAAAGGAGCTTCAATAATAAGTGGAAGTTTTGAAGAATTTAAAAATTATGTTTTAGATATAATAAAACCAATGTAAAGGGTGAGAGTTATCTCATCCTTTTTATTTGTTACATTATATATATTAATGTATAATTATTGTGTGAAAAAAATAATGATTATAGTATAGGAGTATAAAAATGACTTTAGAAAAGAAAATTACAAGACTTACAATTAGTATTTTTATTGCAGTAATATTAATTATAAGTATTTTTTCTTTAGTAGTTATAAATAATAAAGTAACTGAAGCAATAGGAAAGAGTCTTATTGATACTGCTTTTGTGGTGGCAGCCAATCCTATGATTCAAAAAGAATTAGCTGATAATGGAGATCCAACACATTTAAAAGTCCAAAACTTTGCTGAAAGAGTAAGACTTAAAACAGGATTATTATTTATAACAGTTATGAATAATGAAGGAATTAGATATTCGCATCCAATTCCCGATAATATTGGAAGAAGATTTTTAGGTGGAGATGAAAAGTTAGTTTTAAGAGAAGGAGAAACCTATGTATCTGAAGGAGAGGGGCATTTAGGCAGATCTATAAGAGGCTTTGTACCAGTACATAAAGATGGTGTACAAGTTGGGGCTGTAGCTGTAGGAATGCTAAAAAGAGATTTACGAGGGGAGGTCAAGGAATATATAAAAGGATTAATACCTGTATTTATAGGAGTTTTTGTTGTTATAATTTTTTTAGCAAAGAAGTTAGCTATTAACATAAAAGAAGATATTTATGGATTAGAGCCAGAAGAAATAGCTATTCAATTAAGAGAAAAAGAATCTATTATCAATAATATAGAAGAAGGATTAATAGCAATAAATAATTCTGGATGTATTACAGTAATAAATAACAAAGCCTTTGAAATACTTAATATAAATTCAAATGATGAAATAGATAGTAAAATAATAAATTTATTATTTGAAGTTATGTATAGAAGAAGTAGAATATTCAATAAGGAAATACGATTAGAAAATAATATAATAATAATGGGAAATTTCTACAGCATTATTGGTGAGTATGGCAAGGTTGTAGGAGCAATTGCGAGCTTTCAAGATTTTACAAAGGTTCATAATATGGCAGAAGAGTTAACAGGAGTAAAGGAGCTAACTTGGAATTTAAGAGCTCAAAATCATGAATTTATGAATAAATTACATACAATAGCAGGACTAATACAATTAGATGAAACTGATAAGGCTTTGGAGTACATTTTCCATACAACAGAAACTAGAGGAATAATAACAGATAATTTAAGTAAAATAAAAGAGCCATCAATACAAGGATTGTTATTTTCTAAATATAATAAGGCGGATGAAATGAAAATAAAATTTGAAGTTGATGAAAAATCATACTTAAAGTTTATTCCTAATAATATAAAAGTACAAGAGATATTGACTATTATAGGAAATCTCTTAGAAAACTCAATTGAAGAACTTAAATCAAGAGAAAATGGATATATATATATTGGAATCTTTCAAGAAGAAAAAATAAAAATAATAGTTAAAAATAATGGAAATAAAATCGCTGATGATACAAAAGAAGAAATATTTAAAAGGGGATTTAGTACAAAAGGAAATTTTAGAGGCCTTGGCCTATATAATATAAAGAACATTATAGAATCATTAAATGGCAGTTTAAAATTAACTTCAGATAAGATTACAACATGGGAGGTAGAAATATAGCAATGAATAAAATTAAAGTTTTTATTGTTGAAGATGACCCAATGGTAAAGGAAATAAATACAAGGTTTCTAGAAAAGCTTGAAGGTTTTATAGTTGTAGGAGATGCAAGTAGCATAGAAGAAGCAAAAATTAAAATTACTAAAGAAAAGGCTGATTTAGTTTTATTAGATATTTTTTTGCCAGATGGAAAAGGTATAGATTTATTAAAATGGATAAGAAGCAAAGAAATAAATATAGATACTATTTTAATTACCGCTGATAAATGTAAATCTTCAGTAGATGAGGCATTTAAGTATGGTGCGATTGATTATTTAATAAAACCATTTAAATTTGAGAGATTTAAGGAAGCTTTATCTAATTATAGGAATAGATTTGTTGAATTAAATAATATAGATAATATAAATCAAGATTATATAGACCAATATATATTAAATATTAATGCTAATTTTCTAGATGAAGAAATACAAGAAAAAGAATTGTGCAAAGGTTTGAGTTTAAAAACATACAATAAAATAATCAATTATATGATCCAAAAGAATGGACAAGATTTGACTGCAGAAGAAATTGCAAAAGGAAGTGGACTAGCTAGAGTAACGGCAAGAAGATATTTAGAAAAGATGGTTGAAGAAGGTAAAGTTGAAATAAATCAGGAGTATGGAAAAATAGGTAGACCAACAAATTATTATATACTTAAAAAATAAGACCAAAAAGACCAAAATAAACAATATGACCACAATATTGATTGTTTATTAATTAACAAATATACTAATGCTGAAAATAACTTAAAGATTAAGGGGAGAATGTTAAATGAAAAAGAAGGTTTTAGCATTAGTAATGTCAGCTTTAATTTTAGTTCCAACAGCTTTAGTTGGTTGTGGTGGAAAAAAAGAAACTGCTGATATAGTTGTAATAGGAGCTGGTGGTGCAGGATTATCTGCTGCTGTACAAGCTAAACAAGATGGAGTACAAAATGTTGTTGTTTTAGAAAAGATGCCAATGGTAGGTGGAAATACAAATAGAGCTACAGGTGGATTAAATGCAGCTGAAACTGAACAACAAAAAGCAAAAGGCATAGAAGATTCAATACAAACTATGTATGATGATACTATGAAAGGTGGATATGAAAAAAACAATCCTGAATTAGTTGAAAAGTTATCAAATGAAGCTAAAGAGTCAGTTGCATGGTTAACTGATTTAGGTGCTGATTTATCAGATGTTGGTAGAATGGCAGGAGCTACAAATTATAGAACTCATAGACCAACAGGGGGAGCAGCTGTAGGAGCTCATTTAGTTGATACATTAAAGGCATCAGCTGAAAAAGAAAAAGTTGATTTAAGATTATGGAATGAAGCAAAAGAAATAGTTTTAGATAAAGATGGTAATGTTTCAGGAGTAAAGGTTACTGATAAAGAAGGAAAAGAATATACTATAAATACAAAAGCTGTAGTTATTGCAGCAGGTGGATTCTCAGCTAATCAAGAAATGGTAGTTAGTTATAAAGAAGATTTAAAAGGATTTGCAACAACTAACCATAACGGAGCTACTGGTGATGGTATAGTTCTTGGAGAAAATGTTGGTGCTGATTTAGTAGATATGAAGGAAATTCAAACTCATCCAACAGTTGTTCCAGAAAAGGCTGTAATGGTAACAGAAGCTGTAAGAGGTAATGGAGCAATTCTTATTAATAAGGATGGTAAAAGATTTACAAATGAATTATTTACAAGAGATGTAGTTTCAAAGGCTATATTAGATCAAAAAGATGGAGTAGCTTATCTTTTCTTTGATGAAGGATTAAGAAAGAGCTTAAAAGCAACTGAGGAATACTTCAATATGGGATTAGTTACAGAAGCGGATTCAGTAGAAGAACTAGCAGAAAAATTATCAATAGATAAGAATACAATGGCTGAAACAATTAATAAGTACAATGAAGCAGTTGCAGCTAAAAAAGATTCAGAATTTAATAGGGAAGACCTTCCAAGACAATTAAATGAAGGGAAAGTATATGCTATACCTGTAACTCCAGCTGTGCACCATACAATGGGTGGATTAAAGATAAATACAAATGCTGAAGTTTTAAATAAAGATGGAAATGTAATTCCTGGTTTATTTGCAGCAGGAGAAGTAACTGGTGGAGTTCATGGTGGAAATAGATTAGGTGGAAATGCATTAGCTGATATAGTTACTTTTGGTAGAACAGCAGGAAAGAATGCAGCAACATTTATTAAATAGGATTTAATTGTAGGAGGAATAAAAATGAAGAAAATAACTGCAATATTAAGCACAATAGCATTATCAGCAACTTTGTTAGTTGGCTGTGGTGGTGGAAAATACACTGATGGAACATATACAGGTGAAGGTCAAGGAGCTTCTGGAGCAATAAAGGTAGAGGTTAAAGTTGAAAAAGGAAAGATATCTGAAGTAAATTTAGTTGAACATAACGAAACTAAGACTTTAGTTGATGGTGTTAAAGATAATTTAGTTCCAGAAATAATTGAAAAGCAAAGTACTGAAGGTATTGAAGCTATATCAGGAGCAACTAATTCATCAAAAGGTGTAATAGAAGCTGTTAATAAAGCTTTAGAATCAGCAGTAAAATAAAAATTATCCCTTAAAATTTATAAATAGACAATAGGTAGATTTTAACAAGCAAAATCTACCTATTTTTTTATTGAAGTTTAATTATCTTATATTCCATGGACTTAAAGTTTATAGAATTATGTTTGTTTATATTAATTAAAGATTTATTTATTAAATCAAAACCATTTATATCAAAATTTAATTTAGCATCTATATCTTTAGTATTTTTATTTAAACATATTAAAATTGATTCATTAGGTAACTCTCTTTTAAAAATTAAAAGATTATCTTTATAATAAATAGGAGTAAATGTACCATAAATTAAAGATTTATATTTTTTTCTAAGATTTATTAATAATTTATATAAGTCTAGTAAATCATTATTTTGTTTAGAAGTGTCCCAAATCATACATTTTCTATTAAGTGGATCATCTTCTCCAGTTAATCCAATTTCATCACCATAGTAAATATAAGGTACACCTATATAGGAAAATTGAAAAACTAAGGCAAGTTTCATAGATGAACTATCAAATTGACATTCATTAATGAATCTCTTAGTGTCATGACTACCTAATAAGTTCCACATTTGACGTGATATACTATTCATATATAACATTCTATTTTCAGATAAGATATTCAAAAAATCTTCTGAATCTATTATTCCTTTAGCAAAAAAATCTACACATGCATTTTTAAAAGTGTAATTCATAATACAATCAAATTCATCACCTCTTAAAAAATTAAATCCATTATGGAATATTTCACCGATTATTATTAAATCTTTGTTTAGTGATTTAATTCCTTTTCTAAAGTTTTTCCAAAAATTATGACTAACTTCATCACTTACATCTAATCTCCAGCCATCTATTCCAATTTCATTTATCCAGTACTTACCAACATTAATAAAATAATCTTGAACCTCTTCATTTGAAGTATTTAATTTTGGCATTTCTCGTATATTATTTGCAAAAGTATAGTAATTAATTTTTTCTTGATCAATAGGAAAGCTATTTATAATATACCAATCCTTATATTTTGAATTTTCACCATTTTTTATAACATCTTGAAAAGCAAAAAAGTCATCTCCTGAATGATTAAATACAGCATCAAAAATAACTTTAATACCCTTTTCATGGCATTTATCTATTAAAGATTTGGCTATTACAGTATCACCAAATGCTTCGTCGATTTCATAGTAATTGCAAGTATTATATTTATGATTAGAGCTAGATTTAAATACTGGAGTAAGGTATAGTAGATTTATTCCTAAAGATTCAATATAATCTAATTTATCTATTATCCCTTGTAAATTTCCGCCTAATACAGATTTAGAATTTATATTTTCATCTCCCCATGAAGTTGTAGTATTAGGATTATTTATATTAAGTCCTTTACAAAACCTATCAGGGAAAATTTGATATACAATAGATTCTTGTAGATTTTTAACTTCATCATATACATCATCAGGTGAGATATAAGGAAATTGAAATGAATTTGCATCAACACATTCATAAATTGATTTTCTAAAACCTCTTTCATCTAAAATATAAATATTATTATCTTTGTCTATAAGCTCAAAAATATATTTATATCTATTTTTACTAACTGATAAATCAGCTTCATAGTATGAATAAAGTTCTCCTTCAGATATTAAAGACATTTCTTTTTTAATAAAAGGATAATTTCCAAATCTATCTTTATAATAAATATAACAACTATTTAAATCATTTTTAGCAGTACGGATTCTTATAGTTAAGGTATTTGTATTTTTAGCATAAGCATATGGTACATCTGTTATATGATAAACAGCAAACTTATTCATATATATTACTCCTTCTTATTGTGTACTTTAATGAAATTATATCAAAGGATATTGATTAGATTTGTATATTTACAATATAATATGTATATAACTATTATGAAATGTAATTGGGAGAGAAATTATGAATGATGGATATGAAACCTTTGAATCAGATTTTAATATTTTTAGTAACAAGATATCTTTTTTAATAGAATCTAGAAATAAAGAAGAAATTATAAGGATAGTTAAAGAAAAGCATAAATCAGAAGTTAGTGATGATGTTGACAAAGAGCATAAAAGGGATGATTTAATAATTTGGAATGCTGTATATACTAGGGAAATTATAAAGAGTGGAATTTCTAAGAAGTATCTACATCCTATTTATAATAGATTTTATAGGCAAATTAAGGAAGCAAGTAATATAAGTTCATTGCAAGTTATTGAGATAAATATGATAAATGAATATATAGATTTACTAATAAATGATACAGAAGTTACTGATAGCTTTACTGTTAATAAGCTTTTGCAAGCTCTTCATTTAAATATAGAAAATCATACTTCATTAGAAACAATATGTAATAACTTAAATATATCAGTAGGATATGCATCAACATGTTTTAAAAAGCATAAAGGAATATCTATAATGAAATATTTAAGAGAAATAAAAGTTGAAAGAGCTAAAACTTTACTTTTAAGTACTGAAAAGAGCATATTAGAAATAAGTATATTATTAGGATTTCATGATCAAAGTCATTTCACTAATACCTTTAAAAAAATTGTAGGTATGTCACCATCAGAATTTAGAAATAAAAATTATTCAATATAATTACAATTAATTGAATTCAATTTAGTTTAATAATATAATTTAAAATAAGCATTTAAAAATAATATTAAAAAGGGGGCATAAAAATGTCGTTAGAATGGAGTTTAAAAGAAATATATCCATCATTTAATTCTAAAGAGTTTGTTACAGATTTAAAGAAAGTTGATGAGGGAATAGAAGATCTTAAAAATTTTGCAAAATCTACTGATGAAAAATCAAATGATGTAGTAAAATTAGAGGAATTAATAAATAAGTTAGAGAGCATAAATTTACTTATAAATAGAATAGGTGCTTATGCAAATTTAACTTTAAGTACAGATTCAAAAGATGCAGAAGGAAGAAAGTATTTAGATGTTATAAATTCTAAATATAGTCTTTTAGCAGAGCCGCTAACAAAAATTTATAAATGGATAGCAAATATAAAAGATATAGATACTTTAGTAAATTCATCAAATTTATTAAGTAAACATAAATTTTTTATAAATGAAATTAAAGAAAAAAATAAATACATGCTAAGTGAAAAAGAAGAAGCTATAATTGCTAAAATGAGAAATACCGGTTCAGATGCATGGTCAAATTATAAGGATTATTTAATATCAACACATAAAGTTGATATTAATATTGATAATGAAGATAAGTCATTACCATTAACGGTAGTACTAAATATGGCTTATAGCCTAGATTCAGAATTAAGAAAAAAGGCATATGAAGCAGAAATTAAATCCTATGAAAAAATAGAAGAGGGAGTTGCAGCAGCTTTAAATGGAATTAAAGGAGAAGTTTTAACTACTTCTGAGCTTAAGGGATATAAATCACCTCTTCATATGACATTAGAAGAATCTAGGATGGATGAAGATATTTTAAATGCAATGCTTACTGCTATAAAAGAAAGCTTACCTGCTTTTAGAAAATATTTAAGAAGGAAAGCAGAACTTCTAGGTCATAAAAATGGATTACCATTTTATGATTTATATGCACCTGTTATAAATAAAGAAATGAAGTTTTCTTATGAAGAAGGAAAGGCCTTTGTTGAAAAGAATTTTAGAAGTTTTAGCAATAATTTAGCTGACTTTGTTATAAACGCATTTAATAACAATTGGATAGATGTTATGCCTAAAGAAGGTAAAGTTGGCGGTGCTTTCTGTGAAAGTATAAAAGCTATAAATGAAAGTAGAATATTATTAAATTATGGTAATAGCTTTAGTGATGTTGTAACTATGGCTCATGAGCTTGGACACGGATTTCATAGCCATTGCTTAAGCAGTGAAACTGCATTAAATTCAGAATACCCAATGACATTAGCTGAAACAGCATCTAATTTCTGTGAAATATTAGTAAAAAGGGGAGCTGTTAAAAGCGCAACTAAAGAAGAAGCCTTTGCTATTTTAGAAGCAGAAATATCTGATTGTAATCAAGTAATAGTTGATATATATTCAAGATTTTTATTTGAAAGTGAAGTTTTTGAAAAGAGAAAAGAAAGCTCTCTTTCAGTAGAAGAAATTAATAATGTCATGTTAAATGCACAAAAAGAAGCTTATGGAGATGGTCTTGATAATAACTTCTTGCATAAATATATGTGGACTTGGAAGCCTCATTATTATTATGCAACAGCTAACTTCTATAACTTCCCTTACGCCTTTGGAAACCTATTTGCAAAGGGTTTATATGCTGAATATTTAAAGAGAGGCGAAAGCTTCTGCAAGGAATATGAAGAATTATTAGCTGTTACAGGAAAAGAAAAAGTAGCAGATGTAACAAAAATAATGAATATAGATGTTCATGATGTGAATTTCTGGAGAAATTCTTTAAAGCTTATTGAAGAAGATATAGAAAGATTTATTTGTTTAAGTTACGAAATAAAATAAATTTAAATTTTAAGGGATATTTAAAATTTTTTAAATATCCCTTAATTTCAGTTTAATATTAAATATATATTTAATAAGAATATAAAACTAATAAATATATAGTAATTTTATTAGAATTAGTTTTTATTAGTACAATATATTAATGTAAGTTCATTTGAACTATTTCACTCCTACTACCTATTCTTATAGGAGGTCCCCAAGTTCCATAACCAGAAGAAACTACAACATTTAAGTTGTCTTTCTTTAAATAACCATAATCAATTTCAAACATTTTATTTGTAACTAAATTTCCAGGGGTAATTTGTCCTTTATGAGTATGACCAGAAAGTTGTAAATCAATATTGGCATTTAAGCTTTCGTCTATATATTTAGGATTATGATCTATAACAATCATAGCTTTAGAGTTATCAAGATTATGTGTTAAATCTAATAATGAAGCTCTATCATTTTCTGAAAATCTATTTATTGTAATATCATCTCTACCTATTATATAAAGGCTATCATTTATTAAAATAGATTCATCTCTTAAAACTTTGACAGAGTTTTCTTCAAGAATATTTACTATTTGGTTTTCAGCTTTAGTCATTAAATCATGATTGCCAAGTACTGCATAAGTACCATATGTAGATTTAATCTTTGAAAATTCAATTCCCATATTATTAGCTAAAAATGGCTTTATATCGCTATCTATAATATCTCCAGCAATTATTACTATATCAGGATTTAAATCATTAATTTCTTTTATCATATTAGAAAGTCTTTTGTTTTTAATTATATTTCCTAAATGTATGTCAGATACCATAACTACATTTATAGGCTCTTTCAAAGCTTGTTTATCTATATCTATATCAAAAGATTTTACATAAGAACTTTTAGCATTAAAGCTTCCAATTATAGTTATTATAATAAAAATTATAGTAATTAATAGAGTTTGATAAATGTAATATTTATCAGTTAAGTTATTTGATAAGTGTGATTTACTAACTATTATATTTATGATTCCTATAATAGGAAAAGTTAATAAAGCGTACATTAATAATCCCATCCAATAGGAACCAGCTAAATAAAGAAAGTTAGTTAAATTAGGAGATATAAATTTATTAAGTAACATTGAAATTACATATGATAAAGCTAAAGCCCAAAAAATAACCCAAAAAATTAATGGAGAAATTTTGAAAATATAGTTAAAGCCATTGAGCATTTTTCGACCTATATAATAATTTATTAAAAAATATAAAAGTGAAAATATAAGAAAAATAAGTATATATTTAACCTTCAATTTAATCAACTCCAAAAATAAATTTTAGATTATTATAACATAACAGTATTTTTGAACCAAACAAAAAATGAAATAGTGAAGAGTCAAAGAGTTAAGGAGATAATTCACTTACGTTGAATTATTAAAATTGAATGATTATTAAGTTTTTATATTAAGAAAAGTATTAACAAAGATGAAATTAGAAAATAAATGTATTATATGATCCTTATAAATTGTGAGTGATATAAGAATTTCTTGAACAAATAAATTTTTGTAGTGCAGAGTATTATTGTATTAGATTATAGGTTAATGTTATAATGCAGATAAAGAAATGATATGTTGAGGTGAACATTTTGAAAGAGCAAATTACAAGAAGGATATTCAATGGGTTAATATATGTGCATATACTTCATCATGGAAATATAGGTGAATTTTATGGGTCGTGGATGATAGAAGAATTGAAAGAACACGGTTATAATATTAGTCCTGGTACTTTATATCCTTTATTAAAATCAATGGTAGAAGAAAATTTAATAGAAAAAGAGGATAGAAATGTTAATGGGAAAATAAGAAAGTATTATAAAACTACACAAAAAGGAAATAAACTTTTATTAGAATTAAAAAATAATTTGAAAGAATTATTTAATGATATAGAATTGCAGTAAGTTAAGTAAATTTGATTTTACTTAACTTTTTTGTTGCAATAAACTGTGAAAAATGATATTATCGCATTACGATATCGAAATGCGATAATGGGGGTGAAATATTATGAGTATAATAAACAAGAGACAGAGTATAAGAAGATTTAATGAAAAAGAAGTTGAAGTTGAAAAAATAAATAAGATAATTGAAGCAGGAATGTTAGCTCCATCATCAAAAAATAAGCAGCCATGGAGATTTGTTATATTAGATTTGACAAAAGTAAGATACACTTCAATAAATGGTAATTAAAAAGGAGATTTATTATGAATATACTTAGTATAAAAGATGTTTTTTACAATGTGGGTGATTTAGAAATTTTAAAAGGTATATCATTTGATATAGAAAAGGGAGATTGTATATCTATAGTAGGTCAGTCAGGAAGTGGTAAAAGCACATTGTTAAAATTATGTGCAGATATGATTCCTATAACAAGTGGAAATATTTATTTTAATGGGAAATGCTATACAAGATATAATCCAATAGAATTAAGAAAAAAAATAAGTTATTGCTTACAGACACCAGAATTGTTTGGGAAAAGTGTTTGTGAAAATCTAGAATTCCCATTCAAAATAAGAAAAGAAAAAGTGAATAAACAAAGAATTGTAAAATTATTAGAAAGATTCAATATTGATGAAAGTTTTTTAGAAAAGGATATTATTTCATTATCAGGTGGGGAAAAACAGAGAATTTCAATAATAAGAAATCTATTATATACACCAGATATTATTTTACTAGATGAGGCAACATCATCATTAGATTTAGAAAATGCAAAGATTGTTGAGGAATATGTACAGGAGTTAAATAATTTAGGAGTAACTGTGCTGTGGATTACTCATAGTATGGAGCAAAGTGAAAAAATATTTAATAAAAGAATAACTATATCTGAAGGCAAGATAAAATGTATGGAGGTTCTTAGATAATGAATACTATATCATTAATAATAGCTTCAGCTTTAATACTAATACCTATTTTTATATCATATAAAGAAGATTTAGGTTTAGAAAAAGAGATAATAGTAAGTATTTTACGAGCGATTATTCAGTTAATAATAGTAGGTTATATTTTAGAAATTATTTTTGGGCTAGAAAAGTCTATTTTTATAGTGATATTAGTGTTAATTATGATAATAAATGCAGCTGTTAATATAAAGAAAAGAGGAGAGAATGTTAAATATGCTTTAATAATATCATTTTTATCAATTTTGGTTGGTACAACTATTACTATGATGGTTCTCATATTATCGGGAGCTATAAAGTTTACAGCAAATGAAGTTATACCAGTAGCTGGAATGGTAGTTAGTAATTCCATGGTGGCTATTGGATTGAGTTATAGAAATTTGAACAATTCATTTAAAGCTAGAAGAACTGAAATTGAAGTGAAATTATCATTAGGTGCTGATATGAAAGATGCATCTAGTGATGTAATTAAGGAAAGCATTAAAATTTCAATCATACCTACTATTGATTCAGCAAAGACATTAGGGATTGTATCTCTTCCTGGTATGATGACAGGTTTAATACTAGCAGGTGAATCACCACTTATGGCTATAAAATTTCAAATTATGGTTACTTTTATGATTCTTTCATCAGTTTCTATATCAACTATGATGGCAACATATTTAGCATATAAGGGTTTTTATAATAAGAGGAAACAGTTAATATAAACAATAATTATTAAACTATAAATAACCAGAAAAATTAATTAGTTAAGTAGTGGACCAATTTATAAATTGTGATAAAATGAGATAAAAGTAATAAAGCTGGGAGTGGTAAGTATGACTTTAAATCAAGAACAAGCTTTAGTTGTAAATGAATTAGAAAATAACATTTTGCTTCTTGCTTCAGCTGGCACTGGAAAAACTAATACTTTATCAAGTAGAATTTCTAATATTATAAAAAGTAATAAAGCAAAAGCTTCAGAAATATTATGTATAACCTTTACTAATAAGGCTTGTGCAGAAATGAGAGAGAGAATTGAAAAAGTTGTAGGGGAAGAGGCTAAAGACATTACTATAAGAACCTTTCATAGCTTTTGTTATGATTTAATAAAAAGTGATGCAAAGAAAAGGACAGATATATTTACTGATTTTATTGTTTTTGATGAAGAAGACTCTAGAGAAATAATAAAAGAATGTAATTATTACAATTATTCTGTTTTTAAATTACAACAGTTTATAGAGCTGACTAAAATAGAAAGAGCAAAACTTGATTTTTATAGTAATAATATTTTAGATGATTATAGTAAAACTATAGCAAATATATTTAAGTATAATGAAGCTAAGATAAATTCAATTTGTAGTGATAAAGGGATATTAAATAATGAAATGAAGAACTTTTTATTAGAAAAGGGGCATTTCCTAGTTAATTTATATAACTCATTACTTTATAGTAATCATGGGTTAGATTTTGCAGATTTAACTTCAAAGGCAAAAGAAATATTAAAGGATGATAAGTTAGTTTTAAGATTAACAGAAACTTATAAGTATATAAATATAGATGAAGTTCAAGATACAAGTACGCTAGAGTATTTTATAATTGAAAAGATATTTAAAGAAAATAATATTTTACTATGTGGAGATATGTTTCAAACTATTTATGGTTGGAGAGGTTCAGAGCCACAAAAAATACTAGAATTTTATAAGAAAGAGTATAATCCAAGTGAAATAGTATTTTCTAAGAATTACAGATCAACTAAGTTTATAACTAATGGGGCTTTAAGCTTTTTAAAGAATGCTTTTGAATTGCAATATAAATCATTATATAAAAATGAGATATCTTCAGAAACAAAAGATAATGGTGAAAAAATAAAGTTAAAGATGTGCAATAATTTAAGAGATGAAGCTAGATTTATATTTAATGAGGTAAAATTATTAAAAGAAAAGGGGGAAGATATATCAAAGCTTTGTATTTTAAGTAGAGATAATAATTATAATATTAAGTTGAGTAGAGAACTTGGAAGCATAATTGGATATGAAGGTTCTGATTTTGAGTTTATTTTAGTAGATCAATTTAAATTTTTTAGAAGGCAAGAAATAAAGGATATTATAGCTTTTATGAAGCTTATTTCAAATAAGTATGATAATGTAAGCTTAAAGAGAATAGTCAAAAGACTTCCAACAGGAATTGGAGAGAAGACATTTCAAGTTATTGAATCAAAAGAATATAAAGAAGTTGGAATTTCCTTATGTGATTTTATAGATTTAAATGCAAGAAATTATGGAGAAAAATACTCGCTATTAATAAATGAATTTGCGCAAGATAATATAATAGTGTTTGATGTTGAAAGTACAGGAACAGATGTAACAGAAGATGAAATAATACAAATAGCAGCAATAAAGATAAATAAATATGGAGAAGTTATCGATAGCTTTGAAAAGTTTTTGAAAAATAAGAAGTCTGTAGAATCATCATTTAAAGTACATGGATTTAGTGATGAATTTTTAAATGAAAAAGGTGAAGATAAGAAAAAAGTATTAAAAGAGTTTATAGATTTTTCAAAAGGTGCAGTTATAGTAGGCCATAATGTGCAATATGATATAAATATTTTAAATAGTGAATTATATAGAAATAACTTAGATGGACCTAAATTTAAAGCTTTTTATGATACATTAGATATATATAGGAGATTTTATACTAGCTTACCTAATTATAAATTAGAGACACTTAGTAAGATATTTGAAACAAAAAATAAACCAAGTCATGATGCTATGGATGATATATTAGCTACCAGTGATTTATTAGTAAGAGCAATAAATGAAAATTTAATTCCTACATCAATGCAGAGAATAAATTATATGTCTAAGCACTTAAAAGCATTTTCATATATTAGTGATAAACTTAATGAGTTATTTAAGGAAGCTGAACTTAAAAGACCTCAAGATATAATAGTTGATATTATAAATAAATTTAATATAAAAACATTATATTCGGGAAGAGGTATTGAAGCTATTAAAGAAGGAAGAGAAAAAATAGAAAGACTTAGGGATTTTTATGTGCTTGTAAGAGATTTAGATGATAATAAAAAAAGCAATAGAGATTTTTTATTAGATATAATTAAATTAACTGGACTTTCAAATGGAGAACTTGAAAATCTAATTATAAATAGAACTAATAAAAAAAGAATTCCAATAATAACAGTACATCAATCTAAAGGGTTAGAATTTGATAGTGTATTTATAGTAGGGCTCCAAGAAAATACATTTCCATCATATATGTCGATAAAATCAAATAACCTAGAAGAAGAAAAAAGAACATTTTATGTTGCATTAACTAGAGCTAGGAAGCATTTATATTTATTAACTCATTTACATGATGATTATAATAGAAAAAATGAAGTGAGTAGATTTTTAGGATATATAGATAAAGAGCATATAGAACTAGATAATAATTATTAAAAGATACTTATAGTCATTTTAATTAAGTTATAGTATAATAAAAAATATTATATAAGTTACAATGAAGAAAAAAGCTTTCAAGTAAGATATAAACTATTTTATAGATTAATAGTTTAATTGATTAGATTATTATTTGAAGCAAATATAGTGATAGCTGTGAGGGATAAAAATATGAAGTATGATTTAAATGTATATGAATTAGGGCAATTATTAAGTAATATTACAAAGGAATATGATACAGAATTGCTTTCTAAAATAAAATTAAGTGGTGGATGGATGACTATGACGGGTAAAGTATCAGTAGTATCAGTACCAGAAGATAAAGTAGTTTTAAAAGGAAACAATATAATAACGCTAAATATAAAAGATAATGAATGTGAAGGAAGCTTAATAAAAATTACAGGAGCTAAAGATAGTAAATTCAATATTGATATAGCACCAACTAAATATAAGGAATTTGGAGCTACTGGATTAAATTTAAATAAAGTGAAAATAAACGAAAATGAATGTAAGCTTAGAATTGGTGAGGATATGATTTTCACTATTAGAAATGCTTCAGTTAAAAATATATCAAATATAATCGATAATATGTAAATTTTAAGGGAAAATCTATATGGTTTTTCCTTTTTTATTTTATAGATAATTATTTTGTTACGTTTAATTGACTATTGATTATTGACATTAAAAATAAAAATTTAAAAAGGAAATAAACTATATGGACATGCCATTATGAGAATTGTATAATATATAAAGTTAAATATAGAAGAAGGTAATTTAAATGGAAATAAATAATATACTTCAAGTAGCAGCTTATGCAGGCAAAATAATGTTAGAAAGTGGAGCAGAAGCTTATAGAGTAGAGGAAACTATGAATAGAATTTGCAATTCATTAGGAATAGAAGTAGCAAATAGCTATGCCACTCCAACTGTAATTATAGCATCTGCTTCATATCAAGGTGAAATAAAATCACTTGTAGTAAGAATTTCAAGTAGATCAGTAGATTTGCAAAGAATTCATAAGGTAAATGATTTAGCTAGAAATATAGTGAAAAATAAATTAACAGTAGAAGAGTTAAACGATAATTTAAAAGAAATAGAAGAAGAAAGAAGATATTCAAATACAATAACTATATTTTTTTCAGCAGTAGGTGCCTTTGGATTTGTTTTTTTATTTGGAGGATCTTTAAGAGACGCAATTGCAGCATTTTTAATAGGAATAGTAGTTAAGTATTTTTCAATAAAAGGCGAGAATATAGGATTAAATTCATTTTTTAATACTAGTATTTGTGCAGGGATTTTAGCCTTTTTAGCAATTATATCTATAAAGATTGGACTAGCTTTTGATATGGATAAAGTTATAATTGGTTCAATAATGCTTTTAGTTCCAGGTCTTGCAATTACAAATGCAATAAGAGATACAGTTGCAGGTGATTTAGTATCTGGGCTTGCAAGGGGAGCAGAAGCATTTTTAACAGCTATAGCAGTTGCTGTTGGAACAGGTGTAGTTTTAAGTTTTTGGATTGGATCATTTGGAGGAATATAAATATGATTATTGAAGTTCTATCAGCATTTATAGCATCATTTGCATTTGGAATAGTTTTTAATATTAAAGGTAAAAACTTATTTTTTTCAGCTTTATGTGGTGCATTAGGATGGTTTATATATAAATTTTCGTTAAGGATTGGAAGCTCTGACACAACAGCTTTATTTCTTGCTTCTGTTGGTTTAAGCGTATATTCAGAAGTTTTTGCAAGGATATTAAAAACTCCAGTAACTACATTTGTAATAACTGCTTTAATACCTTTAGTTCCAGGTGGAGGAATGTATTATACAATGGTTGAAGCAATTACAGGAGATGTTATGAAGTCATTAGAAATAGGAATAAATACATTAGCTTCTGCAGGGGTACTAGCACTTGGCATAATATTAGTTTCAACAATAACTAAGACTTTAATAAAATATAATTCAAGTAAAAAAATAAAAAGTGAAAGCAAATGTAACTCTTTGAATAGTTAATGAATAAAACCTAGAAAAATACAGATAATATTATCATAGTCAGAAGTTATATTTTTAATTTGACTATGACTATGGGGCGTTGCAGGACAAAATGTAACGCCTTTTGACTTTTTCTCAATAAAAACATATAATAATTATTAGCAAGAATGTATGTTTGTAGGGAGGAATAAAAATTTGACTAAAGAAAAAGACCTAAAGAAATCTTTTGAGAAAACTATGAAAAAACATAAAGGCAATAAAAAAGCACAATTTATAACTATTATTGTATTTGGTATAATTGCTGTAATATCTTTATATTTTGGAAAAGATTTAAAAGATTCCAATATAGGAACTCCAAGTGGTAAATTAGAAATATCATATTTAGATGTTGGACAAGGTGATTCAGCTTATATTAAGGTAAATGATTTTGATATTTTAGTAGATGCTGGTCCAAGAAGTGATGCAGATAAATTAATGAAACAATTAGAAGAAAAAAATATAGATGATTTTGAAATTGTTATTGCGACTCATCCACATGAAGATCATATTGGTGGAATGGTGAAAGTTTTTGAAAAGTATGATGTTGAAAGTTTTTATATGCCAAAAGTTACACATACAACAAAAACTTTTGAAAATATGATAAATGCAGTGAGTAAAGAAGGCTTAAAAGCTAAAGTAATAAAAGAAGGTACAAGTTTTGACTTAGGAAATGGAGCAAAGATAGAAGTTTATTCTCCAATTTATGAATCATATGAAGAATTTAATGATTATTCACCTATAATGAAATTAACCTTTGGAAATACTAGTTATATGTTCACAGGTGATGCAGAAGCTCATGCAGAGCAAGAAGTTGTAGCTAAATATCCTAAAAATTTAGATGCTGATGTATTAAAATTTGGTCACCATGGCTCCAGTACATCATCAACTAAGGAATTTGTCAAGGCAGTTTCACCAGAGTATGGAGTAATTAGTTGCGGTGTAGATAATAAATATGGACATCCACATAGAGAAACATTACAAACTATAGATACTCAAGGAATAAAAGCTTATAGAACAGATAAGCAAGGGCAAATAACAATTATGTCTGATGGAAACACTATTAGTATAAGAACTGAAAAATAGCACAAAGAGATATGAATTAAATTAATTCATATCTCTTTTTTTATTCTGTAACAGTAAAATCGCTTAAATTTTCATTTGAAGTTTCCTTATACTTTAAAAGCTTGTCAACTAATATAGCTATTGCTCCATCACCAGTAACATTAGTTGCAGTTCCGAAGCTATCTTGAGCAGCATGAAGTGCAATCATAATTGGCTTTTCAAGTGTTCCAAAGCCAAGCATTGATTCTAAAATTCCTAATGCAGCCATAACTCCACCACCAGGAACACCAGGAGCTGCAACCATAGTCACTCCAAGCATAAATATAAATGGTAGCATTAATGAAAATGTAGGTACTCTACCAGTCATATACATTACAGCCATAGATGTTAATACAAGAGTTATAGTATCTCCTGCTAAATGTATAGTAGCAGCTAGAGGAATAACGAAATCAGCTACTTCCTCACTAACATCATTATTATTTACACAGTCTATTGTTACAGGAATCGTAGCAGAAGATGATTGAGTTCCAGCTGCTGTTAAATAAGCAGGTAGCATATTTTTAAGAAGCTTTAATGGATTTTCTTTTTTTATACTACTAGCAAATGAATATTGAATTAGAATATAAATTGCTTGAAGAGCAAATAAAATTATATAAACTAAAGCAAAGCTTTTTAATGTACTAAAAATTTCACCACTAAAACTAAGCTTAGAAAATATTGCACCAACATAAATAGGAACTATAGGTATAAGCACTTTAGAAATAATCTTAGTTACTATTGAACTAAATTCATTAAATATATTTAATATGCTACTATTTTTTATTTTTGATAAGCTTATTCCCATAATAAAAGAAAAAACTAGTGCTGACATTACAGTCATTATAGGTGGAATATCAATACTAAAAAATGTAGTTATTTGATTACTTGATTCTATAACTAAAGAATTTGATTTTAAAAATTTAGGCAATAAATATGAGCCTGCGGAAAATGCTAAAAAACCAGAGCAAAGAGTAGAAATATACGCTACTATGGTTGTAATTAATAAGCCTTTTCCTGATTTATTTCCAAGTGATGCAATTCCAGGAACAATGAATCCAATCATAATTAATGGAATAATAAAAGATAAAAAGCTTCCAAATAATTCACTAAATGTTGCTAAAAGCCTAATTGGAAAATCTAAATTAAGACTTTTGCATATTATCCCCAAAGTTATACCAAGTACTAGTGCTATAAATATTTTTAAAATTAAAGATGTATTTTTCACGGTAAAGCCCCCTTTAATAAATGTATCTCTATGAAGTACATCTGTATATGAATTAACTACATAATACAACTTGAATGACTTAAAGTCAAGAAAAAATATTAATGATATCTATAAATGTATTAATATTTTCAAATGGGAAAACCTAAATAAATATAATGTATTTAATGGAAAATGCAATATTATTTAGGAGGGACAAAGCTATGAGCATATTGGACGTATTTAGAAAACCTTCAAAATATGAAGGAAGATTAGATGAAGCAATAGATATATTAAGTGATATTTGCAAGGCAATAAAAGACTATAGTAAGGAAGATGATTTACTTGAAAGTTATCATTATTTAAGAAAGGATATTTATAATATAAATTTAGCAAGATTAGAGCTAGAAAAATCTTTGCTTAGAAATAATTTAAGCAGAGGTGAAGATTATGAAGAATTATGTTATGAGCATAAATATAAATTATCAACAGTAAAAAGTGAAATGGAAACATCAATTATTGAAGCTTTATCTGCAATTAATTTATTAATAAAAAATTATAAGAAATTATATAAAAATTGTGATAAGCAAACTCAAAAAAGATTAATAGAAGGATATAATAATTGCTTAAAGTATTTAAATAAAGCAAAAAAAATATTGCTTGATAAGGATTCTGTAAGTAGATATATAACAGATAGGGAGGGAAAATTACAAGAAGAAATAGAAATTAAATTAAGAAATGAATATAATATTAAAGTTGATAACAGTGTTAACGGATTAATATTAAAACTAGATAAATGTAATAGTGGGATACTATCAGACTTATCGCAAATGGTAACTTTAGTTGGTGAAAGGAAGATAGAAAATGTATCTATGGTATTAAAAAAGCTTAGTAAAAGAGTAGAGTTTATAGAAATAGTTATAAATGTTATAAAAAATAAAAATTCAATAGAAAACAAAAACGATATTATGAAAAATTTAAATTTTATAGAAAACGAAAATAATGAAATTAAGTTTAATATAGATTTAATAAGGTATAATTCCAAAAAGATATTGATGGACATACAGCTAAATAATCCTATAGATGCTGATGACTTTAAAGAAGCAATAGATAAAGTTAAGGAAAATTGTGAAGAAATAAAAGAAAATATATTTAAAATAAATAGTAAGTTAAAAGAAAATTATCATAAAGATAAAAATGAATGTTTAAATATAGAAGATAGAGAATATAATGCTTTTTGCATAGATTCATATATACGATATTATTACTATGATAAAGAAGATATTGAAAGAGAATGGGATAATTATGAGGAAATTATAAATGGAATTGATGAAATGGGTGATTTTGATCAAGATGGATATTGTTTTAGATATACTAAAAATGGAATGATTTTAGGTATTAAAACAAAAGAAGATGTCATGTTTGAATTTTTAGATAATTGTAAAGACGTCAGAATTAATGGAAAGAAGAAATATTTAAATTTAAATAAAAGATTTGAAGTAGATAAATTAATGAATTATACAAGAATTACTACAACTGTTACTGAATTAAATGACTACATAATGTGTGTATTTTATATAGATAATACAAATGCAGATATATTTGTTAGAGAACTAGAAAAGGTTAAATCTATACAAGAAAATAAAAGAAAGGATATTTAAGAAGCAAGTTCAGACTTGAAAAGAAAATAGGCAATTTCGTGTAATTTTTTATTCTTTCAATTAATAAATAGAAGGGTATAACGAAATGTTATATCCTTCTATTTATTATTAGATTTACTAATTATAATAACTTTCGACTTTTAAAATATGCAGTATATAACTTTTTTTATTTATTTTTACTAATATTCTTTTCATATAAAGAATATAAGATTAAAGCTATAATTGCAAAAATTATAGGTCCTGCAATTTGAAAGATAGTAGAAATATAATCTTTAGTTTCTAAAGCAGGTTGCAACACGGTAAATACATTGGCAAAGCCAACAGTCAAAGTTACTATGATTGCAGCTGCAGTAGCGAAAGAATCTTTTTTATATATTTCAAAAGGTTTTTCAATTTCCTTTTTCTTTTTAAAATATATAAATGCAAAAGATAAAAACATATATGGAATTGTCATAGCTACATTGCCCATTAAAACTAAATAATTTAAAAAGACACTTGCGCTTTTACCGCCAAAAGATGTTACAAGTATTATTGCAACGACTATGGCACATTGAACCCACATTGCATTCTTATGCATATTATTTTCATCTTTTTTACTCCAAGATTTAGGCCAAATGCCGGAAGGAGTTCCTTCTATTAATTGTTTTAAAGGTGAATATGCTAATGTGAAAAATGCACCAAGTAACGCTAAAAACATTGCAAGTCCTATATATCTAGCAAACAAGGAACCAAGCATGTTTATTGTATTTTGAGATAAGCCAAAAACTTTTCCAATTTCAATTCCTAAGTTTTTTATAACTATGTATGAAACATTTGCCATATTAATTTCAGGGCCTTTTAAAATATTATTCCAATTTATAAAAAATCCTGCAAATAATATTGCTAAAGAATATCCTATAGCAATAACTATTGCTGAAATTTTAATTCCTCTTGGAAAGGTTACTTTAGGATTTTCAGTTGCATCAGCTAAACCACCAACTACTTCAAGGCCACCGTATGCAAATAAAGCAAAAACTAAAAAACCTAAAATTCCTAAAGGTGATTGATAAGCCGGATTAGGTGATGCTAAAAAAGCATGAATATCAATAGGTTCAGCTAATTTAAATTTATTTCCAATTAGAACTATTAATCCTCCAATTATTAAAACTAAGTTAGCACTAGTTACAAATATTCCACCAATAGAAGCTATTTTAGCAATTCCCTTAAGTCCCTTTGATGATATAAATGTAATTAATATAATGAATATTGAGCCTAGTATAGCAAGTGTTCTTGGCGCATTTAATCCCAATAAAGACCAAGTGGATGTATTATCTGATCCAAAAATTAAATTAGATAAAGGTACCCAAATTGAAGATGATATATTAACCATCCATATCAAGTAAGAACTATACCACATAAATGTACCAACAAAAGCATATTTAGGTCCAATAGATTTATCCATCCAGGTATATATTCCTCCACTTTCATCTCTAAAAGCTGCCCCATATTCCGCCATCATAAAAGCATATGGTAAAAAGAAAAAAATTGCAGCAAATAAATACCAAGGAATTGCTGAGTAACCCATTAAATAAAATGCTCTAGGAATATTATTAAATCCATAAACTGATGTAAAAATCATTAAAATAAGTGCAGATAAGGTTAACTTACCACTATCTAATTTTTTATTTCCCACGATTAGACCTCCTTAAACTATTATTAAAATTATTTTGTTCAATATTAAAGTAATATATTAAGGGAAGTTTACCCATTTTTAATAGCTTAATTATTAATAAGTCTTAAGGAGATATGATATAATTAAATAGTAAGTTATACATTTATAAGTATATAAAATACTAAAAGAAAATTTAATATATTCACTGGTGATGATTATTATATAGTAAAGATATCTACGATAAATACAAATAGAAAGGTGAAGAAAATGGAAAAGGTTAAGTTAAGTAATAGTTTAGAAATGTCTAGAATAGTTCATGGACATTGGAGACTTATGGATTGGAATTTAAGTAATGAAGAATTATTAAAATTAGTTGAAGAAGTTAATGAATTAGGTATAACAACAATAGATCATGCTGATATTTATGGTAACTTTTGTTGTGAAGAAAAATTTGGTGAGGCATTAAACTTAAAAAAAGGTTTGAGGGAAAAATTACAAATAGTAACGAAGTGTGGTATTAAGTTTCCATCAGTTAATAGACCAGAAAATAAATCACATTGTTATGATACAAGTAAAGAACATATAATAAAATCAGCTGAAAGATCTTTAAAAAACTTTAAAACAGATTATTTAGATTTATTATTAATTCATAGAGTTGATGCTTTATTAAATCCAGAGGAAGTAGCAGAGGCATTTTCAAAATTAAAAAATGAAGGTAAGGTAAGAAATTTTGGAGTATCTAACTTTTTACCAGCTCAATTTAATATGCTAAATTCTTATTTAGATGAAAAATTAGTAACAAATCAAATTGAAGTATCTCCTTTAAATTTAGAGCATTTCGAAAATGGAACACTTGATTTAATGCTTGAAAAAAGAGTAAAGCCAATGGCGTGGTCTCCTCTTGCTGGAGGAAGAATATTTAAGGGTGAAGATGAAGCATCTATAAGAGTTAGAAAAGTTTTAAATAAAATAAAAGAAGAAGTTTCAGCAAAGGACATTGATGAAGTTGTATATGCATGGATATTAATGCATCCAAGCAAAATTATGCCTATAGTTGGTTCTGGAAATTTAGATAGAATTAAATCAGCTGTTAGAGCAACTGATTTAAACCTTACAAGAGATCAATGGTTTGAAATATATGTAGCAGGAAGAGGAGTAGATATTCCTTAAGCTAAAGAATTTACAAATTAAAATAGGATATAAGATTACTTAATTAAGCTTATATCCTACCATCTTAAAATTAAGTTTTAAAATCAAATTTATTAGAGCATCTTTTACAAGTTACAACTATTTTACCTTTTTTTCTAGGTAATCTTAATTTTTGTCCGCAGCTTGGACACTTTGTTATTTTATAATTTTTATTTTCATTTATCTTATTTTCAAGAATTTTAAAAAGATAAGTAAGATTATTTAAATCAAGTGGTGGCATATTACTTGGAATTGTAAATCCAAGCTTAGATAATGGTTTATTTATAAATGTAACAAAAGAGTTAAGTTCTCTTCTTCTTCTATAGATATCTTTAGAAAATACTCTGAAGATAGCAATTAAAAGTACTGCATAACCAATGATCCTTGTAAAACGAGAAAAATTAAGCAATGAGCTTAAAAATAATAAAACTAAAGTTAGTATATCTACTCCGTATGTACCTTTTAAGAATCCCATTTCAACACCTCTATCATAATGTAATATTTATATTATAATACAAAGAGTATACTTCTTCAATTTATATCATAATGACAATATATATTATTAGGCTTGAATTGTAGGTGCATATATAGTTAAATATACATAGTAATATATCATGAGGTGAGAATATATGAAAGAAAGAATACCAAAAGATTATCTAGTTAGAATAACAAAAGCATCAACTTATTTTATTTTTAGAAATGGACCAGTTAAGAAATTGTATGACGAGGGTAAACTAGAAGATTCAGATATTAGAGAAATGCAAAAATACATGCAAAATCATTTAGCATATTTATATAATGTTCTATTAGAAGAAAATGATTTAAAGAAGTTTGATTTAATTATTTCTACAATGGACAAGTTTTATATAAATGATTCTGAAGAAATTGAATTGGATGATGATGGATTTGATAATTTCTATAATCAATTATTTAATGAAGTAATGGAAACCATAAAGATAAAAAAATAAATTACAACCGCATTTTAAGGAAAACTTAAGCTTAGAAATTATAATTAAATATTATAATTAACTATTATATAGCGTTATGGGGGGATTCTTATGTGGTTTTTAAATATAATATTATATTTTAGTATATATAGTTTTTTTGGTTGGATTTGTGAAGTTATTTATTGCTCAATACCAGCTAAGAAATTTATAAATCGTGGTTTTTTGAAAGGACCAGTATGTCCAGTTTATGGTTTTGGCGCAATGTTTGTTATTTATATAATGAAATGGATTAATATTAAATCTACAATTTTAGTATTTATTTTTGGAGGATTAATTGCTTCGATAATAGAGTTTATTGCTGATATTTTATTAGAATATGTATTTCATACAAGACTATGGAATTATTCAGATAGAAAATTTAATATTAAAGGTAGAGTTTGTTTGCTAAATTCTACTTTATTTGCAGTTTTATCTGTTATATTAATTAAAATAGTACATCCTTTTGTATTAGATATAGTAGTTAGGCTAAGCTCAATTACTATAATAATAATATCAAGCTTATGTGTAATATTATTTTTTATAGATTTAGTATTAACTGTTAGAGAAGTAATTAACTTAAATATAACTTTAAAAAATATGAATATTTTAGAAGAAATTAAAAAAGAATTGAAATTAAAAAATCATAAAAGATTTATTGAGGCCTTTCCACAATTGGAGCATAAAAAGTATATGAAAGAGTTAAAAAAGCTTAAGGAATTAATTAAAGAATCTATGAAGAATAATAAGAAGGTATAACTTTATTATTATTTGTAAAGATTTATTATTACGGAGGTGAAATTATGTACATCGCATTTGGAAGAAAAGTGGTTGATACAGAGGAAGTAAAAAATGAAATTGAAAATAATTCAGAATTTAAAGTAATTAAAGATATGAGCAAGGGAACTAAAAGAGAAGATACATTAGCTTTTAACTTAAGCATAGATGTAGGTATATTAAATGGAATTATAGAAGATGATTATAATATAGATGAGTTAAATGAAGATGAGCTTTTTGATGAATATATGAGTTTATCAGAAGAATTAGCTACAGATATGGAAGATATTTTACCAGATGAAGCTATTATGGACATAAAGGCTTATAAATGGGATCCGTCTGATAATGATATAAAGCTGATAATAGCAGCAACACATGAAGATACTGGAGAAGGTAAACTTAAAGATGTAATGAGAAGATTAATAACTCAATTAGAATAATAAAAAGTCACCATATTTAAGCTATGGTGACTTTTTAGATTTAAGTTATAATTTTTAAATATAAGAATATCTTCATTATAATTTATTTTTTCTTTTTTGAGTTTTTTTTAGCTGAGTCTTTTTTACTATTTTTTTTGTCTTTAGAGTCGTTCTTTTTGTTTTGATTTGACTTACTCATTTTATTCTCCTAAATAATAATATAATTAATAATATTATTTTATCTTGTAGAATAGACTAGAAATTTATTAAAGATATTAGAAATTATACCAAAATATAGTATAATTAAAATGGATATATAAAAAGTATATTAATTAGGGGGATAAGCTATGAGACTCAACAAATTTACTAACAAGATAGTTGCATACTGTATAGGAGTGGTTATAATAGCGCTTACTATAATATCATTTATTGCTTATTATTTTGCTAACGATACATTAGCAAAAAGTAATACTACGTTAATGTATGGAATGACAAAGATCTCAGCAAAGCTAATAAGTGATGAAGTACAAGAGCATTTGAGGTTTTTAGAGGATATTACAAATGATGAAAAAATAAAAAATAAGGATATTAAAATAGAAGAAAAAGTTGAAATTCTAGATCAAAATCTTAGTGATAAAGGTTTTTATAATTATGGTATCGCCTCTAAGGATGGAAAAGTAATTTATAGCAATGGAAAAACTGATGATATAAGCAGTAGTAATTTCTTTAAGGATTCAATTAATGGGAAAAAAGTAGTATCTAATCCGTACAAAAGTGATTCAGAATATTTGATGTCATATTTAGTTCCATTTAATGATGGTGGAGAAAATTACATATTAGTTGCTGTAAGAAAAGCCATAGAGTTTAATGAAATAGTTAATGATACTAATTTACTAGAAAATTCTAATACATTTATATTAGATAAAGAAGGAAACGTAATTTTGGATAACGATTACAATGTTGTAAAAAATAATACTAATTATATAAAAAATAATATAGATGATAAAAAGTATTCAGAATTTATAACAGTTCAAAAAAATATGATATCAAAAAATGAAGGAATAGAAAAATATAAATTTGGTGTTGAAAAGATGTATATTACTTATACTCCTATTGATAGTACAGATTGGTCTATAGGAATAACGATTAGCAACAGAGAACTTTTAAAAGAATTAAAGGGATTAATAACTTGGTTATTACTTTCTTCCATTACAGTACTGCTATTAAGTATAGTAATAATTATATTTTTAACTAAAGCCATAAGTAAGATATTTGAAGCAATAAAAACTAATATGAATGATTTTTCAAAAGGAAACCTTCAAGTCAGTTTTCATGAAAAATATTTAAAGAGAAAAGATGAAATAGGAAATATATGTAGAGCTATTGAAGGTACTAAATCAGAAGTTGGAAGCATGATAAGAGGAGTACAAAATCTATCAAATGATACTCTTGAGGATTCAGCTAATTTAGCATATATCTCAGAAGAACTTAGTCAGTCAACTGAAAATATATATTTATCAATAAATGAAGTTGCTAAAGGCACAAGTAAACAATCTAATGAATTATTAAATATAGTTAATATAGTAAATAAATTAGGGGACAGCATGAAGGAGGCAGAATTAAATATAAAGAGAATAAAAAAAGTTTCAGAAGAAATAGATAATAATTCTGAAAAAAGTAATGAGGATATGATAAATTTAATTGAATCCATAAATTCATTTGATAAAAAGTTTTCCATATTTATAAAAAGCATAAAAAATATGAATTCTGATATAGAAACTGTAAAGAATATATCTGTTTTAATTGATGATATATCAGATCAAACAAATTTATTAGCTTTAAATGCAGCTATTGAAGCAGCTAGAGTAGGTGAAGCAGGTAAAGGATTTGCAGTGGTAGCAGATGAAGTTAGATCTTTAGCAGAAACATCTAAAGAAGCTTCAAATAATATTTATAAAATATTAAATAATATATTTAATAATGCAAAAGCAATATCAAATGAAACAGAGGAAATGAGTCAAGGATTAGAAGAACAAAAAATCGTAGTTGAAGAAACTATAAATTCTTTTAATAATATATCTAATTCAATTAAAAGTGTTAGTCCAAAAATAAAGGATATAAATGAATCTTTTATAAAGGTTGAAGAAGATAGAAGTTGTCTTTTAGAAACAGTTCAAGAGGTTTCAGCATTATCAGAAGAAATAGCTGCATCATCAGAGGAAATTACAGCATCATCTGAAGAGTTAAAGAAAAATACAACAATGGTAGCTATAAGTTCTCATAATTTAGCAAATAAAACTGCTGATATGAATGACTTACTAGATAAATTTCAAGCTTATTAAAGTTTGAAGGTGTAAAAGGTAAAACTTCATTGTAAGGTGTGGGAAGTGACACAAATATACTGAATGGAAATGTAACTAAAAATATTAATATTTCAAGTGATAAAAGAAAATATCATATATTAGATGAGTATATTGTGATAGATGATTTAGAGAAATTATCAAAGTTAATACTTGAAATAGTTAAGATAAATAGAAAATAAGGAGCAGTAAACTTATAAGGTACTACTCCTTATTTAATTTTATATTAAGTAGCAGAGAATTAACACATTCCGCCACTGCCTCCGCCCATGTTGCCGCCACCACAAGCATTCATAGTATTTTGGGTAGTTCCTTGAGAACTATTTTGTTTGTAGTAATTAATTATTTCATTAGAGCGCATTCTTAAAGTATTTAAAGTCTTTGCATATTCATCATTTTCAGGATCAATTTCTGTAGCAGTTACTATATGCTGAACTCCTAGGTCAAACCAGCCTTTTTTAAAATAAACAAAGCCTTTTAAGTAATTCCATTCAGCAGAGTCGTTTAAATCTAGAAGATTTAATTTACTTTCAGCAATTGGAATATTATTATTATCAATAAGTGTTCGAATTTCTTTATAAATAGCACCATTAATTAATACATCGTAAGCCATATTAGCTTCGGAAAGAACTTCTTCAGCAAGTGGACGAGATTGAAGATCTGTGTTGTTAGTAGCATATTCATCTAATATGTTTTTATAGGCTTGTTTAATTTCATCTTTTGAAGACTCTGGAGTAACCCCTAAAATTTTATATGGGTCCAAAATAGTTTCACATCCTTCATATTTATATACTTATTATAAATATATAGATAACCATTAAATTATGTTACAAATTAAGTTCGTCATATATTTTAAATATATTTGGAAAGAAGACAATAATGTGATAAATTAATTTTATAAATATAAATGAAAAGGAGATAACAAATGACGAGATTTAAAAAAATATATATAGAAACAACTAACATTTGTAATTTAAGTTGTAATTTTTGTCCTAAAACAAGTAGAAAATTAGGCTTTATGGGTATAGAAAGCTTTAATGAAATAATCAATAAGATTAAGGGTTATACTAATCATATTTATCTACATTTAATGGGTGAACCATTTTTAAATAAGAATTTAGAAACATTTCTAAAGATAGCAAAAGAAGCTGATTTAAAAGTAAATATAACAACAAATGGAACATTAATAAATAGAGTTAAAGATGTAATAATAAATTCAAAAGCAGTGAGGCAAATAAATATATCATTACATAGTTTTGAAGCAAATGATAATGATATAGAGTTTAATAAATATATAAATAATATTTTAGATTTTATTAATGAGTCTACTGAAAAAAGTGAAACCATTTGTGCTCTTAGACTTTGGAATATAGATACAGAAGAATTAAAAGCCAACAATAATTTAAACTTACAAATAATAAATTTAATACAAGATAAATTAAATCTTGAAATTAACTTAATAGAAGAATTAAAGGAAAAAAAGAGATTAAAATTAAAGGATAAAGTATATTTAAATATGGCAGAAAAGTTCAGTTGGCCAGATGCAAATTTATCGTTAATAAGTGAAGATGTATTTTGTTATGGACTTAGAGACCAAATTGGAATATTACTTGATGGTACTGTTGTTCCATGCTGTCTAGATAGTGAGGGAAAAATACCACTAGGTAATATTTTTGAGAAAAGCTTAGAACAAATAATTACTTCTGAAAGAGCAAGAAATATATATGATGGATTTTCAAGAAGACGTGCAGTAGAAGATTTATGTAAAAGATGTGGATACGCAAAAAGAAATTTTAAATAATATATGCTGGGAGGGGTAATGTGAAGTATGTGTATAATTTAGCTGTCAAAATGTCTGTTTCAGCAGCTATATCATTAATACTTGCTAATTTATTAAATTTACAATTTTCAGCTGTTGCAGCTGTAATAGCAATTTTAAGTATTCAAGATACTAGAAAAAAGGCACTAATGGTTGGTAAAAATAGAGTTGTTGCATGTGTAATAGCAATTTTGTTATCGGTTTTAATATATGGTTTTCTAGGACAAAATCCTATTACTTTTGCAATATTTCTTTTAATATTTATACCTATTACATCAAAATTAAATATATCAGAAGGTATGGTACCTGCTGTTGTATTATCAACTCATTTACTTATAGCAAATCCCATTAATCTTTATTGGGTTATTAATGAAACATTAATTATGATAATAGGAGTTGGAATAGCCTCCATAGCTAATTTATTTATGCCATCTCTTCAGTATAAATTTAATGAAGATAAGGAGTATATAGAGAAAAATTATAGAGTAATTTTATCTAAAATGTCTAAATCACTTGTAACTTATACTGTAGATATCGATGAGGAATTTTTAATGAGGGATTTAGAAAAAAGGATAAATGAAAGTTGTGAAAGGGCTTATAAAATAGTAAATAATAGCTTTTTAAAAAGTGATTCTTATTATACTGATTATATGAATATGAGAAAAAATCAATTTAATATAATAAAAAAGCTCAGATCTCATTTTGAAAAGTTTTATATGTCTTTTGAGCAAACACATATGATATCAAAATTTACAAAAAGTGTTGCTGATCAAATAAAAGATACAAATGATTGTAAGGAGCTATTAGAAGAACTAGAAGTATTAAAAAATGACTTTAAAAAAATGGCTTTGCCAAAAACTAGGGAAGAATTTGAAAATAGAGCACAACTTCTACAATTTTTGAATGATATGGAAGATTTATTAACTATGAAAAGAAATTTTGTTTTAAATTATAATTTATTCAATAACATTAAATGAAAACTTCATATTAAGTAAATATTTTACAAATAATAAAAGTTATTGTAAAATATTTTTGGGAGATGATATTTATGGAAACGAATCAAATATTAGAAATAATAGATTTAAAAAAGAGTTTTGGAGAAAAACAAGTATTAAAAGGGATAAATCTTAAAATAAATAAGGGAAGTATAATAGGATATATAGGACCAAATGGCGCGGGGAAAAGTACTACAGTAAAGATAATTATGGGACTAGTTACTGGATATACTGGGGAAATAAGAATATTTGGAGAAGATATTTCTAAAGATGATGGAAGCTATAAAAAGAAAATAGGATATGTTCCAGAAGTACCTGAAATATATGATAGCTTAACAGGAAAAGAATATTTAACTTTCATAGCCCAATTATATGATATAGATTATGACAAAGCTGATAATAAAGCAAGAAAATTAATGAACATACTCGGAATAGCAGATGTCTATGAAAAGAGGATTTCATCATATTCAAAGGGTATGAAGCAAAAGTTAATATTAATATCAAGTTTAATACATGATCCTGAAATATTATTTTTAGATGAACCTTTAAGTGGATTAGATGCTAATAGTGTAATGATTATTAAAGAGATACTTTCTTATATTGCAAAAGAAGGAAAAACAATTTTTTATTCATCTCATATAATGGAAGTTGTTGAAAAAATAAGTGATAGAATAATATTGATAAATAATGGTGAAATAGTTGCAGATGGTAATTTTGAAGAACTAAAGAGTAATTATAAGGAAAGTTCACTTGAAAGCATATTTAATGAGGTCACAGGATTCCACCAATATAAAGAATTAGCTGAAAACTTCATATCTGTAGTTAAAGAGGTATAAGAAGTATGAAGGAATTTAAAGTTATAAGATTTTTAGATAAGTTTAGAGGTTTATATGAAAAAGTTGGGGTAGATTATGATATTTTTAGAATAATACTTCAAGCTAAACTTACAATGGATGGAAGAAGAAAAGCCACAGTTTTTAATAATGAAAGTAAAAAGAAAAATAGAGAATCAAACGAATTTTATAAAGCCTTAATACTATACGCTTTTATAGGATTGTTTTTTGGATTAATGCTTATATTTAAAATGAATTTAATGTATCAAATGGCAGCTTATTTTTCTGCAATTATGTTTATGATACTAACAATTTTCATTTCTGATTTTTCTTATGTGATATTAGATGTCAGAGATAAAAATATTTTAGCAACAAAAGGAGTAAGTAGTAAAACTATAAATGCTGCAAAAATTACTCATATTTGTATTTATATAATTTATTTAACATTAGCATTAGCAGGAATTTCACTTATAATTTCATTTAAACAAGGAATAGGGTACTTTTTAATATTTTTAATTGAAATAATTCTTATAGATATTTTTATGATTATAATAACTGCATTATCTTATCTTTTAGTACTTAAAATTTTTGATGGTGAAAAGTTAAAAGATATGATAAATTTTGTTCAAATTGGATTAAGTATATTCATGGTAGTAATTTATCAAATAATACCAAGAATCTTTCAATTTATTGATGTAGGTAATATTGCTTATACAGAAAAGATTTGGCATATATTAATACCGCCTATATGGTTTGCAGCTCCATTATCTATGGTTGCTGGAGAGGGAATAACTACCTATAAAATAATTATGACAGTATTAGCAGTATTGATACCTATAATAGCATTATTAGCTTATTTAAAGTTAACGCCTACATTTGAAAAGTATTTACAAAAATTAAATAATAATAATGAAAAGTCTAATGAAAAAAGTAAAACTTTACTTAGAATTGGTAAAATAATATGTAAAGATAAAGTTGAAAGAGCATTTTATAATTTATCATTGGGAATTATTAACTCAGAAAGAGAGTTTAAACTTAAAGTTTATCCTAATATGGCTCTTGGAATGATTTTTCCATTTATATTTATGACAATTGGTCTTCAGGGAGAAGGTATTAGTGATATAAGAAATAGTTTAATTAATTCAAAGTTTTATCTTTCTATATATTCTTTTGCTTTAATGATTCCTAATATACTTATAATGCTTAGATATTCAGAAAGATATAATGGAGCATGGATATATGAAGTAGCACCAATAAAAAAGATATCATCAATATATAAGGGGGTTATAAAAGGAGCTTTATTTAAGCTTATAATACCTCCATATATTATTATATCTATAATATTTATAGCAATTTTTTCTCCAAGTGTAATAAAACATATTATAGTAGCCTTTTTGGCTTTAATATTAATTACTATGGTTGATTTTTCAGTTAGCTCTAAAGTGTATCCATTTTCAAAAAAATTTGAAGGCACTAATAATACTGGAGATAGTATAGTTTCATTCATGATATCATTTATGTTTATACTTATTGGTATAGGAATACATTTTGCAACAAGCTTTTTTAGTATAGGAATATATATTTATGGAGCAATATTACTTGTGTTAGATATTTTATTATGGAAAGTTTCATTTAATATTTCAAAAAAGAAATTAAGAGAATAAATATATAAATAAAATCATTTAGGTTAACTCTAAGTGATTTTATTTTATTTTTAGTATATAATATATTTCAAAGATTATATGAAATTATTTTAAGGAGATAAATTATGGCAAAAGTTATAGTTGTTGGAGCTGGGCCTGCTGGTATAATGGCATCATTATCGGCTTCAAAAAACAATGAAGTTACTTTAATTGAAAGAAACAGTGAAATAGGTAAGAAGCTAAAACTTACTGGTGGTGGAAGATGTAATATAACAAATAATAGGGATATAGAAGAATTTTTCGATAAAATAGTGACAAATAAGAAATTTTTATATAGTGCACTTTATACTTTTTCAAATACTACTTTATTAGAATATTTTTCTAATAATAATTTAGAGTATAAGGTTGAATATGATCAAAAAGTATTTACAAAAAGTGATAAAGCTGATGAAGTTATAGAAATATTTAAGAGAGATCTTATGAAAAATGATGTTAAAGTTTTATACAATACAAAGGTAAATGATTTTATTATTGAAGATGAAATTATTAAAGGTATCATAACAGAAGATGGAAAAAAGATATATGCTGATAGTGTTATTGTAACTACTGGTGGAAAAAGTTATCCTACTACAGGTTCTGATGGTAGCATGTATGATATATTACAAAAACATGGGCATACAATAAATACTTTATATCCAGCATTAATTCCACTTGTGACAAAAGAAGGATTTATTAAAAATCTTCAGGGCATATCAATGAAAGAAGTAATAATAAGCACCACTATAAAAAAGAAAAAGATTCAGCGTCAAGGAGATATGATATTTACTCATTTTGGGATATCAGGGCCTGGAGTATTAAAATTCTCATCTTACATAAATAAAATCTTAAAAGAAAAAGAAGTAGAAATAAAATTAGATTTTTTACCAGAAATTTCTAAGAATGAGTTATCTGAAATAATTAGATCTAATTCAAATAAAAGTTTATTAAACAATTTAAAAGCTTATTTACCTCAAAACTTTGTAAAAGAAATACTTAATATTTTAAGCTTAAGTGAAGTAAAGATTGCAGAATTGAAAAAAGAAGACGAATTAAAGCTCATAGAATATATAAAAGAAATGCCTTTAACTGTAGAAGATACTATTACAATAAAAGCAGCAATGGTTACTAGTGGAGGAGTTAGCGTTAAAGAAATAAATTCATCTACTATGGAATCAAAAAAGATAAAAAATCTATTTTTTGCCGGAGAAGTTATTGATATAGATGCGGAAACAGGAGGATATAATCTTCAAATGGCATTTTCGACTGGATATTTAGCAGGATCAAGCATAGAAAATTAAAAATCATCAATTAAATTAAAAATTTCGATTTATAACAAATTATTAATTATAAATTAAACTAAAAAAAGCTGAGAAAACTCAGCTTTTTTTAGTTTGGAAGTGGTTGATAGGTACTTCTATCTAGGTATTGATTAACAACTAATTCACCATTTGCATCATATCCATATAGATAAGCGTCAGCACTTAGTGGGCCTAGAGGTACTGATACTGGCTCATATGTTATACCACCTTTTACTGTTTCATTTGACCAAAATTCAATAGTTAAATTTCCATTTCCAGCGTAAGTGTTTACTACTACTGGATATTCAAAATCATTAACAAACTTTAAGTCAATAAGATTATCAGCTAAAGTAGCATCAAGTCCTATAGGAACATAAGAAACTTTCATCATATGGTTAAGTCTTTCACTAGGTATTATTCCAGCCCTTAACATAGTGTTATAAAGAGTTGAAGCAACTTGACAGACACCGCCACCTACACCAGGAACTACTTGACCATCAACATAAGTATTAGCGGCTACGAACCCATTTTCAATAGTAGTTGGACCTATAGCTTTTTCAGTAGAAAAAGTTTCACCTGGCATTACTATAATATTATCAATATTTCTTGCAGCAAGTTGAAGGTTTGTACCACTAGGGCCAGCTGGATAACTTGTTGAAAAAGATGAAATTTTATTATTTACATTACTTAAAGCACTAGCTTTAATATTAGCTTCAACAACATCAACATTTCCAGTTACCGATACTACATTTGGAGCTTTCATGTCTTTTATTTGAGATTTAATTTTATCTATTAAGTCAGTAGAATTTAATTTAAGTCCAGTGGAATCATTTGATATATTAATTGATCCTCCAGAGATATCTATAGAAGCATTTGTAGGGCTAACGTCTACTGCAGTAGATATACTAGATACAAATGAAGTTAATTTTTCATCATTAAAAAGAACTTCAAATTCATATTCCCTATTTTCTGGTTTCTTTAATAAGTTTATTTTTTTAAAGAAACCTTCATTTTTCCCAAAACTTAAAATTTCATCTTCAAGTTTTTCATAATTAATAGTTGCTTCTAGATCCTTATAAGAAATCTCAAAATTTTGTTCCTTTGCTTCAACATTTACTTTTTTGTTACTTATATCTTCAACCAAAGAAATAAGTGTAGAGTGTAAATCATTATTATTTAACCCTGTTAAATCTTTATTTAGTATATAAGCACCAGGATAAACTTTATCTGCATAGTTATTTATTAAATTAGTATTTGAGATAAGCCAATAACCAAGAATAGAAATTAGAATTAAAAATACTAAAAGTATGAATTTCCATGATTTTAAAATAGAAACTATACTTTTTTTATCGGCTTGTACCACTTCCTTGGATGTTTCAGTATTAAGATTATTATTGCTCATAAATACCAACTTTCTATATATTTACTTTATCATTTTCATGACATATATAGTTTACCTCGAAGTGATAATAATTTCAAGAATTTGTGGAAGAAATTACTAAATATATACACTTTTTATATTATTTAATAATACAAATAAAGATTTAACTAAATTACTCGAATATTAAATTAAATATAAGTAAATTAATATTCAATAATATGAAATAGTAAGGATAAAATTTTGAAAAAGTGCCGTAAGCTATTTTAGGATTAATAGAATTCTTGAGTGATTTATAATATTATGCAAATAAAGTTTATATTCTATTGACTTATAAAAAAATAATAATAAAGAATAGTTATTAATAGTAGTATAAATTTTTTAATTATTACAAAATCACGTATATTTACAAAAAAGTTACTAAGTGATTAAAATTATAACATAGTAAATATTAAATAATAATTAGGGGGCAAATAATGAAAAAAAGAGGGTTAAGAAAAAATAATAAGGAACATAAGAAAGTAAAAGAAAATAAGAGTTCGAAGAAAAGGTCAAAGAAAAGGGCAAGTACAATAGGAAAAAAGATTTTTAGTATCACAGTAACAGTAACAGTAATAGCAATGATAATATTATTAAGCATTAATATACTAATGTTTAATAGATTGCTAAACTCAATTGAAAAAGATGTATTAGCTAGAGGTAAGAATATTAAAGGAAGTATATCTACAGGAGATATAAGTGCCATAATGCAAGATAAGACAACAGGAAGTTATGATTATAAGAAATTAAAAAATGATTTATCAAATGCAAAAAGCAATGAAAATGTTATATATGCGGCTATATTGACTAAAACTAATAATGAAAATGCTGAAATAATAGTAGACACAGAAAGTAATTTATTGAATTTTGGTAAGAAAATAGTATTAAATGATGAATTACATAAAGTTTTTGCTGGAGAGGTTATATCTACAGAAGTTAAGGAGAAAAAGAATACCTTAATAAAATCATACTATCCAATTATAGGGGTAAGTGGAAGAATTGATGCTATATTAGAGGTTAGAGAGGATATTACAGAAATTATAAATGTAAAAGAAGTAATACTTATTCAGCTAGGGATATTAGCAATTATTTTAATTATTGTGTACAGTATAGTATCATATGCCTTATCAAAGAGTATTAATAGAGGTGTGAAAAAAGTTATAGATGGACTTGTTACAATTTCAGAAGGTAATTTAACTAAAGTAGTAGATGTTAATAGTAATGACGAAATTAAGTTAATAGCTGATTATATAAATGTATTGCAAGAAAAAATTTCTAAAATGATAAATCAAATAATAATTTCATCAAATAAGGAAACTATCAATATAGAAAAATTATCTAACTCAAGCAAAGAAATGGCAGCGGCTTCAGAAGAAGTGACAGCTACAATTCAAGAAGTTGATTCAAATATTTATATTCAAAATGAAGATACAAAAGAAATAAGCAATTTGCTTAATGGATTTGGAGTGTCAATTCAAGAAATTAAAGAATTAATTAATGAAACTAACTATTTACTAAGTAATGTAAATAATCAATTAAGCAGGAATAAAGAAGATTTAATAATGCTACAAAATTCAAAGGTTGATATACAAAACTCTTCATTATATATGAATGATGAATTAAAAAATTTATATTATTCATTAGAAAAAATAAAGAATATAGCTATTTTCATAGATTCAATAGCAGATCAAACTAATTTATTAGCATTAAATGCATCTATTGAAGCAGCAAGGGTTGGTGAAGCTGGAAAGGGATTTGCAGTTGTAGCAAATGAAATAAGAAAACTTGCAGAAGAGGTTAAAAGTTCATCTCTTGATATTGATAAGCTATTAACAGATGTAATTAAAGAAGGTAATGATGTAAAAGAAACTTCAAATATTATGAATTTTAAGTTGGAAAAGCAATATGGTGTAATAGATAATTCAATAGTATCATTTAAAGATATAGTAAATAAAATAATTGAAATAGTTCCTAAAATGACAGATGTAAATAATAAAATGGATAAAGTATCATCTGAAAAAAATACTATTATAGATTCAATAGAAAAATCACGAGTGTTATTAGGTGAAATATCACGTTCTTCAGAAGAAATAAAAACTTTTTCAAGCGAATTAAGCATTATGGCTCAAGGAGTTGCAGAAGTTGGTGAAGAGTTAAATAATAATGCTAGTGAGAAAAATATTGAAATTAATAAATTTAGGATAAAGTAAATTAGTTTTAGGTATAGATACAATCTATATGATGTACTTTTATGCTTTTTATTAGAAAGTAAAAAATGAAAGATAGTCATATTAATAAAAAATATAGAACGTTTTAATGAATTGAAAGATGCAATATAAAAGAATAAAATAATGTTAGAAGATTTCAGGTTGAAGGAGTGATATTATGAAGGCGGAAAACAAAATTCTTAAGTTTTCAGCAATTGGTGGATTGTTCTTCGCTGTCTTAGGTATTGCATGGGGATGAGCTATACATTCAGAAATGATAGCTTTTGATGGATTATACTCATTTATAAGTCTAGGACTAGCAGTGTTTGCAATTATTACTACAAATTTTATTAATAAGAGTGATTTTAAAAATTATCCTTTTGGAAAGGCAACATTAGAACCAATGCTAGTTATTATTAAATCATTAGTACTTTTGATAATGTGTGTAATAACTATGCTTTCTTCAATAAAGCAAGTTTTAAATGGAGGAAATGATGTTGAGGCAGGTTTTGCATTAGGATATGCATTAATTTCATCTGTTGGATGTACTGCAGTTTATTTATATATGAGAAGAGCATCAAAGAATCTTAATTCTGAGATAGTTAAAGTTGAAAGTAGTCAATGGCTTATGGATTCTATGTTAAGTGTAGGAGTTTTAGTAGGATTTTTAATTTCAATTATTTTAAAATATATTGGATTAGAAAACTTAGCAAGTTATGTTGATCCAGGAATGGTTATCTTAAGCTCAACAATATTCTTGAAAATGCCTATAACTTCTATAATGGAAGCTTTCAAAGAAATAACAAACTCTACAGCTGATGATCAAATCAATTATGATATAAATTTGTTAGTAAAAGAAATTGAAGAAGAATATAATTTAGAAGAATCTATAGCAAGAGTAGCAAAAGTAGGAAGAGAACTTAGAATAGAAATTGATTTTATAGTATCTAAGGATTCAAAAATAAAGTCTATAGACGATATGGATAAAGTAAGAGAAATAATAGATAAAAATACAAACCATTTTGATTTAAAAAAGTGGATGAATGTATCATTTACTAAAAATAAAAAATGGGCTATATAAAAAGCTACCCTGGAATTTATCTAGGGTAGCTTTTTATATAAGTATTTTACTAATTAATAAAATTATGGTATTTTAAAAGTATGTTTATAATTTTATCTAAGGAAAAGTTGGTGGGGTACAATGGTAAATGAGAAATATTCTTCTGAGGATATAAAAGAAATTATTGATGGCGTAATAGAAGAAATTAATGTAGGAAAAACTAAAATTTTTCATATAGCAGATGCTATGAGAGATGAATTAGAAATAAAAAAGAAAGAACTTTATGATATTAAAAGTAGACTTTCTAAAGTTATTAATGAGGTAGATTATTTAGAAAAAGCTGATAAAGCAATGAGATATAAGTTAGTAGAAGAATCAAAAAAATTATCTCAGGTGGATTCGGATTTGTTTAAAGAGGTATATGAAGAAGCGTTAGATATAAGAGTGAGATATATAACAAAACAAAATGAAGAAAAAGAATTAATTTTAAAAAGAGATAATTTAGAAAGAACCCTAAAAAATTATAATTTAAACATAGAAGAAGCTCAAGGAGCGGTTAACCAAATAAATATAGCATTAGGATATTTAGAAGGTAATATTTTAGATATAATAAATGACCAAGATGAGAAGTCGCAAATGATAGTTGGAATAAAGATATTGGAAAATCAAGAGTTAGAAAGGCAAAGAATAGCAAGAGAAATACATGATGGGCCAGCCCAATATATTGCAAATGCAATGATGCGGGTGGATTTTTGTAAAGTAGTAGTAAAAAAAGACCTTGAAAAAGGAATAAATGAATTAGATGATTTAAAATCAAATATAAGAATGGCATTAAAAGAAGTAAGAGGCATAATTTATGATTTAAGACCATTGCACTTAGAAGAACTTGGATTAATGGATGCAATAAAAGATATGATAAATATTATATCAGTAGAAAACGATGTAAAAATAGATATGATTGTTGATGAATCAAGTTATGAAGTAGAAAAAATAATGCAAATTGCTATATACAGGATTATGCAGGAAATATTGAATAATATAAAAAAACATTCTAAAGCAAAATATGTTGATATAAAGATTAATTACATTAAGGATTATATATATATTTATATTCAAGATGATGGCATAGGTTTTAATGTACAAGAAACTTTAATAAATACTAAACAAAAAGGAAATAGGTATGGGTTGATTGGGATATTTGAAAGAGTAAAACAATTAAGGGGAAAAATAGAAGTGAAATCTTCAAAAGGGGAAGGAACTATATATAAAATAAGGCTTCCAATAAATAGAAAGGTAATAAGAAATGATTGATAATAAAATTAGAACTATAGTAGTAGATGATCATGCTTTAATAAGAGAAGGATTAAATAGAATAATAAGTTTTGAAGAAGATTTGATAATATGTGGACAGTTTAGAAGTGGAGAAGAGCTTCTCAATAATATGAAAAATTATAATCCAGATGTTATACTTTTGGACATAAATATGCCTGGAAAAAATGGAATAGAAACTTTAAAAACTTTAAAGATATTATATCCTGATATTAAAGTAGTTATGCTAACAGTAGAAAATGATAAAAAGACTATAATGGAATCTATAGACATAGGTGCAGATGCATATATATTAAAAGAATCAGCTGGAAGTGAAATTGTAAATGCGATTAGAAATGTGTATTTAGGCGAGAAATATATAGACAAGTCTTTAATAAAGGCAATGTTTTTAGATATTAAAAGTGATGTTGCTTGCAAAAATAAAGAAATAGAGTCTTTGAAATTATTAACTAATAGAGAGTTAAATATATTATATGAAATTTCAAAAGGATTAAAAAATAAGGAAATTGCAGAAAAATTATTTTTATCAGAAAAAACAGTGAAAAATTATATTACAAGCATATTCAAGAAGATTGAAGTAGAAGATAGAGTTCAAGCTACAATCTATGCTATAAGGAATAATATAGAAGAGTTTTATCATAATAAATTAAAATAATATACCAAGTTTTGTATATAAAGTATAAGAGACATAATATGTTAAAAAAGTGACTAAAAATGAAGTTTGATGTTCGTTTTCAAATGTTTGTGCAAAATAGGTAAATATTATAAATAATAGGATTAAATAAGAGAAATATATTATTTCATTAATAAAGTAGTGAATTATAAAATGAATGTGTAAAGAAATATGACAATATGTAATAAAACGTTAATTTATGTTATATAAATAAATGAATTTATCATATGAGTATAGGATAATAATTTAACAATATTGTTGAAAAAAAAACAAAGTCAGTATAGAATTAGCTTGTAAATATCATTTTAGGGGGATAAATTTTATGATATCAAAGAAATTAATTGCTGTATGTTTATTATCAACTGCATTATTAGTTGGATGTGGAAGCAAGGAGCCTTCAACTTCAAATAATAATAGCTCAAGTTCAACAGAACAAAGTGAGAAATTCACAGGAACAAAGAAATATGAAACTTTATATGATGAAACTGGTGCAAAAGGTGACGTTATAGTAACAGAAATTGAATTTAAGGATGGAGAAGCAGTAAAGGTTTCACTAGATGTTCGTCAAGAAGATGGAACAATGAAAAAAGAAGAAGCTAAAAAAGGTAATTATGTAATGAAGGAAGGCGAAGCTAAAAACTGGGGAGAACAAATCGAGTTATTAGAAGCTTTCTTAAACGAAAACAAAGTTGATGTATCTAAAGTAAAATTAACTAATGATGCTGGAAATACAGATGCAGTATCAGGAGTATCAATTAAGGTTGGTGCATATGTAAATGCAGTTAAAGAAGTTGTAGATGCAGTTAAAGAAGGTAAAGAGTTAGAAGATGGATTCACTGGAGCTAAAATAGCTGAAACTCCATATGATTCAACTGGAGAGAAAAAAGATATGGTAGTTACAAAAGTTGTATTTAATCATGGAAAACCAGTTGGAGTAAATATAGATGTTAAACAAGAAGATGGATCTATGAAGAAAAAAGCTTCAGAAGAAGGTAAATATGTAATGAAGGAAGGCGAAGCTAAACATTGGCATGAACAAATGGAATTATTAGAAAAGTTCATGGTTGAAAATAATTTCGATCTTTCAAAAATAAAATTAACTAACGATGATGGAAATACAGATGCAGTATCAGGAGTTTCAATTAAAGTTGGAACTTATGTGAAAGCTGTACAAGATGTTCTAGATTCAGTTAAGTAAAAAATGTATTAGTCACCTATTTATAGGTGGCTTTTTGTTTTATAGTAGAAATTTTATTTACCATTTAATAAAATGTTGAGTTTATTTAAAAGTACGAAATAATTATATTTTTATATTGAGGTTGGATCACATATTTTTTCAAATATATAAATGAATATTTAATATTTATATAAAAAATACTAGTTAATAGTACAGAGAATTTATATTAAAATTGTATCAAAAAACAAAAAAATATTATATGTGCAAGTTATATATATCATTTATTGACTGAATAGTATAGAGGGAGTAGAATGAACTGGAAATATTTTGTTTGGTGTAAAGGTAGGTGGGTGCATGATAAAAGTCGAAAATTTAAGTAAGGAGTTTAAAAGTAATAAAAAGTATCCAGGATTTAAAGGTGCAATAAAGTCATTTTTTTCTAGGAAATATATAATTAAAAAAGCTGTTGATAATATTAGCTTTGAAATAGAAGATGGAGAAATTGTTGGATATATAGGGGCAAATGGTGCAGGTAAGTCTACTACTATTAAAATGATGACAGGGATTTTAACTCCGTCATCGGGTACTATTTCGATAAATGGATTAATTCCATATGAAGATAGAGAAAAAAATGCTAAGGATATAGGAGTTGTTTTTGGACAAAGGACACAATTGTGGTGGGACTTGCCTCTTTCTGAAACCTTTTCTTTATTAAAAGATATTTATGATGTAAATGATAAAGACTATAAAGAACGGATGGAATTCTTAAATGAAGTTTTAGAAATAAACGAGTTTATCTTAAGTCCGGTAAGAACTTTATCTCTTGGTCAAAGAATGAGGGCTGATTTGGCAGCGGCTTTATTACATAATCCTAAAATTATATATTTAGATGAGCCAACAATAGGGTTAGATGTAGTTGTAAAAGAAAAAGTTAGAAGTGCAATAAAAGAAATAAATAAGAAATATGGAACTACAGTTATTCTTACTACTCACGATTTAAATGATATAGAAGAATTATGTAATAGAATAATTATAATAGATAATGGAATTAAGATATATGATGGGAGTTTATCAGATATTAAGGATATCTATGGATATATAACAACTATAGAAGTTCAAGTTAAAAGTTTAAAAGGAAATGAAAACTTTGATATTAATAATGAAATGAATATTAGTAAGGAAAATTTAGAAATGAAAGTCTTGGAAAATAAGATTATTGTTAGATTTAATAGAATTTTTACAAACCAAGCAGAAATAATATCTAAAATAATATCTAATTTTGATGTTTTGGACTTCTCAATTCTTGAGACAAGCATTGAAGAGATTATAAAGAAGATATATAGAAAAGAGGTGTAAATATTGAAGTCTTTTTTTGACATAAAATCATATTTAACCTTTACAAAAAATACATTTCAAAAAAGTCTTTCATATAGAGCAAATGCTATAATATTCTTTTTAGGAGATTTAATGCTATTATTGGTAACGTTTTATTTATGGAAGGCTATATATAGAAGGCTATATATAGAAGCTCTAATAGTATGATTATAAAAGGATTTAACCTAAATGAAATTATAGTTTATGTGCTTATATCATTTATAACATCTGTAATTGTAAATGCTGATATAGCTTATATAATAAGTAGAGAAGTTAGGGATGGTTCAATAGCTATAAATTTAATCAGACCAATAAACTACCAAAAAAGAATGTTTTTTGAATCATTAGGGAATTTAGCGTATAACTTTATAATTGTATTTTTTATAGGCTTTGTAGTAGTAACTATATTACAAATTAGCTATAGCGGACAATTTTCTATAGTAAATATAATATTATATTTTATTAGCATTTTTGCAGGGTTTCTTATTAACTTTTATTATAGTTATATTTTTGGATTATTATCTTTTAAAATAACAAATATGTGGGGGCTAACTCAAATTATGAATGCTATTTCACAGCTTTTATCTGGAGCCTTAATACCAATAGTGTTTTTCCCAAGCTGGATGCAAGGAATTTTTAATTTCCTTCCTTTTAGTTCTATGATATATACACCTAGTATGATATATCTAGGAAAACTAAATAATATTGAAATTATTAAAGCAATAACAATTCAATTTTCATGGGTAATTATACTTATGATTATTGGGAAGCAAATGTGGAAGGCTTTAATAAAAGAATTAACTATATTAGGAGGATAAAATGGCTAAATATATAAAATTATACGTAAAGTTTCTTAAGCAATATATAAAAACATTAATGGAATATAGGATTGATTTTATATTGGGGTTAATTGGGTTTGTTTTAGTTCAACTAGCTGGTGTTGTATTTATAAAATTAATCTTCAATGTTATCCCAACTTTAGATGGATGGAGTTTTTATGAAATTTTATTTATTTATGGGTTTGCTCAAATTCCTAGGGGAATAGATAATATATTTACTGATTACTTATGGATATTTAGTTGGAAGACAATAGTTAAAGGAGAATTCGATAAATATTTATTAAGACCAATAAATCCATTATTTCAAGTTATATCAGAAAGCTTTCAACCAGATGGTTTGGGAGAAGTTATAATAGGATTTATTTTGCTAATAACAGCATCAGTGAATTTAAATATTTCCTATAATCCAATAAAAATATTAGAATTTATATTTGTGACTATTTGTGCAACTTTAATATATACTTCAATAAAACTTGCAACAGCATCCATAGCCTTTTGGGTTAAATTTTCACAATCGCATATGTTTATGGCATATCAAATAAGTACTTTTGCAAAATATCCAATAAGTATTTATCCAAGTGCTATAAAATTTATATTAACTTTTCTTATACCATTTGCATTTACAGGATATTATCCAGGTGCATATTTTATAGGAAAAGGAAATTCATTAATTGGAGTTTTTTTACCTTTCATTATAAGCCTGCTATCTATAACGGCATCGTATAAAATATGGTTAAAAGGAATTAGCGTATATGAAAGTGCAGGAAGTTAAATAATAGACATATGTATACTAAAAGGTATATGTATGTCTTTTTATTTTAGTAATAAATAGTTAAAGCAATAAATATTGATGTTTTACTGTATGATACATAGCTAATATTTGATTATTTACAAAATAATATAAATTTGCATTTTGAATGAGAATTATTATTGACATTGCATATAAAAATAGTATAATAAAATTATACCACACCCCTGGGGGGTGGTTGGAGGAGGTATTAGTATGAAAGAAGAAAAAATTAAGATATCAGGCATGACATGTACTGCATGTGCAAGCAGAGTTGAGCGAGTAATAAATAAACTTGAAGGAGTAGATAAAGCAAATGTAAACTTTGCTACTGAAACTTTGAGTGTTAAATATGACAATGAGAAAGTAAATAGCTTGGATATTGAGAAGGCTGTTGAAAAAGCAGGTTATGGAGTTGAAAAGAACACTAAAAATTATAGTTTTAAGGTCGAGGGAATGACTTGTTCTGCTTGCGCAAATAGAGTTGAAAGAGTGACTAAAAAGGCAGATGGAGTTATAAATTCATCAGTAAATTTTGCAACAGAAAAATTAAATATAACTTTTGATGAAAATAAAATATCTGTTAATGATTTAAAAAATGTAGTAGAAAAAGCAGGGTATAAATTAATAGTAGAAGAAAAGAAAGATAGTGAAACTAAAAAAATTCCTGAGCATAAAAAGCTTTGGTATAGATTTATTTTATCAATAGTGTTTACAGTTCCTTTATTAATAATATCAATGGGACATATGGTGGGAATGCATTTACCAGATATTATAGATCCTATGATGAATCCATTAAATTTTGCAATAACACAACTAGTATTAACTTTACCAGTTATGATAGTAGGATATAAATTCTACCTAATAGGTTTTAAAAATTTATTTAAATTGAGTCCTAATATGGATTCATTAATAGCTATAGGAACATCAGCTGCAGTTATTTATGGTTTATTTGCTATATATAAAATAAATATTGGAGACCACGAATATGCAATGCATTTATATTTTGAGTCAGCTGCAGTAATACTTGCATTAATAACTTTAGGAAAATATCTAGAAGCAGTATCAAAGGGAAAAACTTCAGAAGCTATTAAAAAGCTTATGGGATTAGCACCTAAGACTGCAAATATTATTAGAGATGGTAAAGAACTTATTATTCCTATTGAAGAAGTAAAAGTTTCTGATATTGTAATTGTAAAACCCGGAGAGAAGCTACCTGTTGATGGAGAAGTTATAGAAGGAAATACATCAATAGATGAATCAATGCTTACAGGAGAAAGTATTCCGGTTGAAAAGAGCATAGGAAGTAAGGTAATTGGAGCAAGTATTAATAAAACAGGATTTATAAAATATAAAGCTACTAAAGTTGGAGATGATACAGCACTTGCTCAAATAATTAAATTAGTTGAAGATGCTCAAGGAACAAAAGCACCAATAGCAAAACTTGCAGATATAATAGCAGCTTATTTTGTACCAACTGTAATAGGGTTAGCAATTATAGCAGCTTTAGGTTGGTATATATCAGGAGAGTCAGCAGTATTTTCTCTAACTATATTTATAGCAGTTTTAGTTATAGCATGCCCATGTGCTTTAGGATTAGCAACACCTACAGCAATCATGGTAGGAACAGGTAAGGGCGCCGAAAATGGAGTTCTTATAAAAGGTGGAGAAGCATTAGAAACTGCATATAAAATAGAAACTATAGTTTTTGATAAAACTGGAACTATAACAGAAGGAAAGCCAAAGGTAACAAATATAATAAGTAAAGATATAAGTGAAACTGAAATATTGGCATTAGCAGCTAGTGCTGAAAAAGGATCAGAACACCCATTAGGAGAAGCTATAGTAAGAGCAGCAGAAGAAAAAAATATTGCGTTAAAGAAGATAGAAGATTTTAAAGCTATACCAGGTCATGGGATAGAGGTAAAAATAGAAGGTAATATTATTGCTTTAGGAAATAAAAAGCTAATGACGGAAAGAGAAATAAAGTTAGGAGATTTACAAGATAAATCTAATAAGTTAGCAGAAGAAGGAAAAACTCCTATGTTCTTAGCTATAGATAATCAAATAAAAGGTATTGTAGCAGTTGCAGATACAGTTAAAGAAAATAGTAAAAAGGCTATAGAAGCCATTCATAATATGGGGATAAAAGTAGCAATGATAACTGGTGATAATGAAAAAACAGCAAAGGCTATTGCAAAAGAGGTAGGAATAGATATTGTATTAGCAGAAGTCTTGCCAGAAGATAAAGCAAATGAAGTTAAAAAGTTACAAGGTAAAAATAAAAAAGTTGCAATGGTTGGAGATGGAATAAATGATGCTCCAGCACTAGTTCAAGCTGATGTAGGAATAGCAATAGGATCAGGAACAGATGTAGCTATAGAATCTGCGGATATTGTATTAATGAAGAGTGATTTAGTAGACGTTATAAAAGCAATTCAATTAAGTAAAGCAACTATAAATAATATAAAACAAAATTTATTCTGGGCATTTGCATATAACGTATTAGGAATACCAGTAGCTATGGGAATACTTCATATTTTTGGTGGACCATTACTAAACCCTATGATAGCAGCTGGAGCTATGAGTTTAAGTTCTGTATCAGTGTTATTAAATGCATTAAGACTTAGAAAATTTAAAGCTGATATTTAGTTAATGTCGAAATTTCTTGACATGTGTAGAATTTTTGATAAAATTAAGAAGTAAATTTAATAGTGTAGATAGAGGTTGCAATAATTAATATTAGTATTGATGAGGTAAGCACGATGATTTAATATGAAAGGAATTATTGCCGAAGTTTATAATTTTGCTTAAGGATTATAAGCTGGTTTTGTATAAAATATATACAAAGCTGTCACAATAATTTGTGGGGAGCTATCTTTGTGTTTGTTTAAAGTTTGCAATAAATACAAGCCCAAAGAGTAATCTTTGGGCTTATTTTTTTAGGAGAAAAATATGGAAAAGAAGCATATGAAAAAGGAAATTACTTTATTTATGGCTACTATGCTTGTGTGTGGCAATATGATAGGCTCAGGTGTATTTATGTTACCAGCAACATTAGCAGATGTATCTGGACCACTAGCAACAATGATTGCTTGGATAATAACTACAATAGGATCAATTTTGATAGCTATATCATTTGCTAATTTAGGATCTAAATACCCATCTACAGGTGGAGCTTATCAATATACAAAAGAAGCTTTTGGAGAATTTGCAGGTTTTTTAAGTGCTTGGTTATATTGGAATGGTTCATGGATTGGTAATGCAGCTATAATAGTAGCATTAGCTAGCTATAGCGCAGCAATAATCCCAGCACTTAATAATCCATTAGTATCAATAATATATACTAGTTCAATATTATGGATATTTACAATTATAAATATTGTTGGAGTTAAGAAAGCTGGAAAGATACAATCATTTGTAACAGTATTTAAAATTGTATTCTTTGGATTATTTGTAGTAGTAGCTTTTTTAAATTTTGATAGTGCTAATTTCTTGCCATTGATGCCCGATGGAAAAGGTATTGAATCAATTCCTCTTGCTGCTACTTCTACTTTGTGGGCTTTTGTTGGATTAGAAAGTGCAACAGTAACTGCAGGTGAAATTAGTAACCCAGAAAAGAATGTAAGAAAGAGCACCATTTATGGAATGATAATTTCAGCAATAATATATATTTTAATAAGTGCAGCTAGTATGGGAGCAATGCCAAATGGAGAATTAGCAACAAGCTCTGCACCTCTCACTGATATACTAACTAATATTTTAGGGTCTGCCATAGGAAAGCCTTTAGCAATATCAGTAGTTATATGTATTTTAGGTACAACTATTGGTTGGTTATTATCCACAGCAAGAGTTGCATATGCAGCAGGAGAAGATGGTGTTTTCCCAAAAGTGTTTGGAAAGTTACATCCTAAATACTCAACGCCTTCACATGCTTTGGTAATAGGATCAATACTTGTAAATATATTATTAATAATGAATTATCAAAAAAGTATGGTTTCAGCATTTACTTTTATAACTATACTTGCAACATTAGCATTTTTACCAGTATATCTTTTAACTGCATGTGCAGAAATTATGCTTATGTTTAAAGGAGAAAAAGAAATAACTTTAAAAATTTTCTTTAAGAAATCTTTTGTTTCTTTATTAGCATTCATATATACAATATGGACTATATATGGCTCGGGTGCCGAAATTGTAATGTGGGGATTTATACTTATGTTACTTGGAGTTCCGTTTTATATATATAACTATCATAAAAATAAAAAAACATTATAAATAAAATTATAAAAATAGTAAAAATAAAGCTTATCTTTATAGAAATTAAAGATAAGCTTTATTTTTATCTTTAAAAAATTTTGCTGCTGTAAAAAAAATAATTATATGTTAGAATTAATAAGATATAAAAGTTTACATAAAGGGGATGGGAGGTAAATATGAGCAAAATAGATGAGATTTATAATGCTTTAAAAGAGTTAGAAGTAAAAAGTGATGAAGGAATAACAGCAAGTGAACTTAGTATTTTTATGAAGTTGGACAGGGCTAATGTAAGTAGATATTTAAATCAGCTTTATAAAGACGGAGTTGTTAACAAAATAGAAGGCCATCCAGTTAAGTACAGCTGTGTAACTAGGAATGAAGAAAAAAAGTCAAAAGAAATTAAGAAAGCTTATAAAGAGATAAAGCGAAATACTCTTGATACATTAGTTGGGGCTAAATTAAGTTTACAAATGCCAATTCAACAAGCAAAAGCTGCAATATTATATCCTCCGAGAGGATTGCACACTTTAATTTTAGGTGAAACTGGTGTCGGTAAATCTATGTTTGCAGAAGCTATGTATAACTTTGCAATAGAGTCAAAGGTTATAGTAGAAGAAGCTCCTTTTGTTAGATTCAATTGTGCAGATTATGCAGATAACCCACAACTAGTTATGGCTCAAATATTTGGAGTAAAGAAGGGAGCTTATACAGGAGCTGATTCTGATAGAGATGGCTTACTAAAAAAGGCTCATGGTGGGATATTGTTTTTAGATGAAATTCATAGGCTATCTCCACAAGGTCAAGAAATGTTATTTACATATATAGATAAAGGACATTTTAGGGTATTAGGAGATACTGAAAAGCTTGTTCATGTCGAAGCACAAATTATTGCAGCAACTACAGAAGACCCTCAATCATTTTTGCTTAAAACTTTTAGTAGAAGAATACCTATGGTTATAACTTTACCATCATTAAAGGAAAAAAATATAAAAGAAAGATATTATCTACTTAGAGAATTTATAGAAAATGAATCTCAAAGAGTTTCAAAGAGTATTTATTTTAATAAAAATGCATTAATATCATTTTTATTATATGATTGTCCTAATAATATAGGTCAATTAAAAAGTGATCTTCAACTTTCTTGTGCAAGAGCATTTTTAAAATATAAAGCTAAAAATAAGGACTATATATTAGTTGATCAGGAAGATCTACATCAAAGAGTAAAAATGGGACTTATGAAATTGCAAGAATATAGAGATGAAGTTGATGAGATATTAAATAATATGGGAGATGTTCTTAAATTTTCGTATAGAGATAAAATTGCATTAATAGAAGATAGCCAAAACTTAGAAGAATTTAAAGAAGGAGCTATGTTTTATGATAGAATTGAACAAAAAATAGAAGAGTTAAAAAATGATGGAATAGAAGAAAAAGAAATTGATGAGATTTTAAATATAGATATAGAAAAATATTTTAGAAAATATATAAGAGACTTACCAGAAAAATTTAGAAAAGATGAAATATCAAAAGTTGTTGATGTTGAGATAGTAGATTTAGTAGAAGAAATTCTTTTATTTGCGTCTAAAAAGTTAAATAGAGACTATGATGAAAAAGTTTACTTTGGATTAGCTCTGCATATTCAAGGAAGTTTAGAGAGAATAAGACAAGGCATAAAAATATTTCATCCTAAATTAAACTTTATTAGAGGGGAATATGCTAGGGAGTTTATTGTATCAATGGAAGTTGCTAGCATTATAGATAAAAAATTTAATATAGAAGTACCATTAGATGAAATAGGATATATAACAATGTTTTTAGCAACTAATCCATATGAACAAGATAAAGCAAAAGATGAAAAGGTAGCTGTGCTAGTCATAATGCATGGACATTCTACTGCTTCATCTATGGTAGAAGTTGCAAATTCTTTAATAGGTGAAGAATACGTGCAAGCTTTAGATATGCCTTTAAGTATGAAGGCTGAGGATATGTATAAGATTGCTATGGAAAAGGTAAAAGAAATTCACACTGGAAAGGGAGTTTTTCTTTTAGTAGATATGGGATCTTTAACTAACTTTGGAGATATGATAAAAGATGAAACTGATATTAAAGTAAAAACTATTGATATGGTTACAACCTTGCTAGTTATAGAAGCAGGAAGAAAAGCATTAAATGGAAGAGGTTTAAAAGAGATATATGAATCTTGCCTTGAAATTAAGAGATATGGAATCCAAGGTGCTGCATCAAAAATAGATCAAAAGGAAAGTATAATAATTACTTCGTGCTTTACTGGAGATGGTTCAGCACAAAGATTAAAAGAAATAATAGAAAACAATATAAATAGCAAAACTAATATTAAAATTCATGCGCTTAATATATTGGATAAAGATGATTTTTATAGCAATATAGAGTCACTAAGTCAAAAATATAATATACTTGCTATTGTTGGTGTTTTGAATACTTATGTCCCTAATATACCATTTATATCAGCAGCAGATATTTTATCTGGAGAAGGGATAGATGATTTAGAAAAGCTTATATCACAAGAAGAAGAGTACTATAAGATAGTAGAGAGTATGGAGAAACAAATAAATAATATTGATTCATACAAGCTTATAAGAGATATAAGGAAAACTTTGATTAATATAGAAGAACATTTAAATATTAAATTAATACATGAAGTGAAGATAGGTATATTAATTCATATTTGTTTCTTAATGGATAAGCTAAATAAAGGCGGAAAAGAAACACCTTTCGTAATGTTAAATGAATTTAGGCATTCAAATAATAGAGAGTTTATACTTATAAAACAATGTTTAAAACTGCTTGAAGAGAACTATAGTGTAAATATTGGAGAAAATGAATTGGCTCATATAGTTAAAATGGTAGTTAATAATAAGACATCTGTGTAAAAACAAAGATGAATATATATTGTTATTATTATGTGTGTAATGAATTGTTACACACTGAAGAATTTTATTTGTAATTTTGGAAGTAAGTAAATATGCGGTTTCAAGATAGATAATAAGTGGAATTTTTATGAGATTAAATTTGGCATTAAAATTGCTATTAGATATAGTGTAAGGAATTATATATATGAGGAGGTAATTTAAATGAAAAGAATATTACTTGTTTGTTCAGCAGGGATGTCAACATCTCTATTAGTTAGTAAGATGCAAGCAGCAGCTAAAGCTCAAGGAATCGATTGTACAATAAATGCTGTTGGTGAAGCAGAATTAAAGAAACACGAAAATGAAATAGATGTATTATTATTAGGACCACAAGTTAGATTTTTATTAAGCAAAATGAAAGCTAAATTCGAGCCAATAGGAGTTCCAGTAGAGGTAATCAACACAGTAGATTATGGAACAATGAATGGGGAAAAAGTTTTAAAACAAGCGCTATCAATGAGCAGTAAGTAGCAATAATCGTAAAAGGGGTGTAACCAATGGAAAAAATTATAATGGATCTAATAATCTTTAGTGGTGAAGCTAGAAGCTATGCAATGGAAGCAATGCAATTAGCGAAAAATGGACAAATAGATGAAGCAAGAGAATTACTAGAAAAATCAAAGGAAACTCTAGGTAATGCCCATGCAACACAAACTAGTTTAATTCAAGGAGAAGCAGCAGGAGATAAATGTGAAGTATCACTATTATTAGTACATGCACAAGATCACTTAATGACATCAATAGTTGTAAAGGATTTAGCAGAAGAAATTATAGATCTTCATGAAAAGTTAAGTAAGGTGGAATATAAAAATGAATAAGTTAGGAATTTCAATATATCCTAGCAATGCCTCAGTTAACGAAATAAAGGATTATATAAGACTTGCAGCAAAATATGGCTTTAAGAGAATATTTACATGTTTAATATCTGCAAGTGATAAAGACATTGATGTTGTTTTAAATGAATTTAAAGATATATTAAGTGTAGCTAATGAAAATGATATCGAAGTTATTGCAGATATAGATCCAACTGTATTTAATAAGTTAAAGGCATCTATATTTGATTTAAGAGTATTTAAAGAAATGGGGCTATCAGGTATAAGGCTTGACATGGGGTTTAGTGGATATGAAGAATCTGTTATGACATTTAACGAGTATGGGTTAAAAATAGAATTAAATATTAGTAATGGAACAAAGTATGTTGACAACATACTTTCTTATAAAGCAAATTTAAATAACCTTTATGGTTGTCACAATTTCTATCCACATATTTATACAGGTTTATCTTATGAAAATTTTATAAATTCAAGTAAGCAATTTAAAGAGTTAGGTATAAGAACTGCTGCTTTTGTGAATTCACCTTCAGCAGAACATGGACCTTGGCCGGTATCAGAAGGGTTATGCACTTTAGAAATGCATAGAGATTTACCGATAGAGGTACAAGCTAAACATTTATTTGCAACAGGCTTAATTGACGATGTAATAATAGCAAATGCTTTTGCATGCGAGGATGAGCTTAAAGCATTAAGTGAATTAAATAAGGAAATGCTAGAATTTAATGTTGAATTAGTAGAGGGTATAAGGGATTTAGATAAAAAAATAGTTTTAGAAGAATTCCATTTTAATAGAGGAGATTCTTCAGAATATATGGCAAGAAGCACTCAAAGTAGAGTTAAATACAAGGGAGAAAGCTTCCCACCATACAATTTGGTAGATATAAAAAGAGGGGACATTTTAATTGATACGGATTTATACACTAGATATGCAGGAGAGTTACAAGTAGCTTTAAAAAATATGAAAAACACAGGAAAAACTAATGTTGTGGCAAAGATAGTTGAAGATGAAATCTTCCTATTAGATTATATAAAGCCATGGAGTAAATTCTCATTTAAACTAAGAGATTAAAATGTTATTCTAGTGATTAAAAAGAATTCTGGCGCAACCAGAATTTTTTTTATATAAATATTTAAAATTAAAATTAAAAAAAAATAATAATATTAACATATTATTACACAAATGAATTTTTTATAAATTTGTGTAATAGAATTACACAGACTGAGAAAAATAAGTGTGTAAAAAAGTAGAGCTTGAAAGCTAGATATATCAAGGCTTTTAAGAAAAATAAGGATTTTAAAAACTTGGCACACAAATTGCTTTATATATAGACAAGAAAACAATATCAAATAAAATTAAATGTAAAGGATTTTAGACAATGTTATTAACTGATTTACTCTATATAATGAAATTATGTTTAAAAAATATTCTAAGAGGAGATCAGTAAATATAAACAAAAATTTTAAGGGGGAATTTAAATGGAAAAATTCATGAACTGGATGGAACGTTATATGGTTCCAATAGCATCTAAAATAGGTGCTCAAAGACACTTAGTAGCTATACGTGATGGTTTTGCTACAATAATGCCACTTATGATTATTGGTTCTTTCGGACTTTTAATTCACAATTTTCCGATTCAATCAGTTAAAGATTTATTTGCAGAAGGACAGCCTTTACATTGGTTAGATGTAATTGCACTGAATGTATATGGTGGATCAATGTTCTTAATGGGACTGTTTGCTGCAATATCTATCGGATATGCATTAGGTAAATCATATGATGTTGATGGGTTTGCAACAGGATTAGTTACATTAGCATCAAGTTTAGTATTTACAAATATGTTTGCTTATAAAGCTCCAGTTACTTGGGGTGGATTTGATGCAGGAACACTTGGATGGGAGCCAGGTATATTTACAAAATGGCTTGGACCATCGGGGCTAATTACTATATTAATTGTTACTTTAATTACAGGTACAATTTTTGCCAAGTTATCTCAAAATAAAAAATTAGTTATTAAATTACCAGATGGAGTACCACCTGCAGTATCAAGATCATTCTCAGCTTTATTACCAACTATGATAACTTTAACTTTAGTAGGAATAGTATTTGCTATTTGTGAAGCATTTGGATATGCAGAAGTTTATCTACATGTATATAACTTAATTTCAAAGCCATTAATGGGCCTTGCAAATTCTTTACCAGTATTATTAGGATTAATATTAATACAACAACTTTTATGGTTCTTTGGATTACATGGATCAAATATATTAGCACCAGTTATAAATTCTATATTCCTTGCTTTAACAGCTGAAAATATGGCAGCTATAGCAGCTGGTAATACAGAAGGAATTAATATTATAAATAGCCAATTCTTAGATTCATATGTTAACCTTGGAGGTTCAGGATTAACAGCAGCATTAATGATAGCTATGATAATTAAATCGAAGAGTGCAATAAACAAATCAATTAGAAATGTTGCAACAGGTCCAGCATTCTTTAATATAAATGAACCAGTTATCTTTGGTTTACCAATAGTGTTAAATCCAATATATATTATACCATTTATTTTAGCTCCAATGGTTTCAGCAGTTATAGCTTACGTATTTAGTGTAATTGGATTCGTTGCTCCAGCATCAGCAGTAGTTCCATGGACTTGTCCACCGGTAATTTCAGCTTTCTTAGCAACTGGTCAATGGCAAGGAGCGGTTGTAGCATTAATTAATATTGCAGTTTCTGTATTAATTTACTTACCATTCGTTGCTTATGCTGATAAGAAAAATTTAGAAAATGAACAAGCAGAGCTTGCTTGTGATCAATCAAGCGCCCTATAAATAATAATATAAAATAAAAAGCAAAAGGGATAGTTTTATTACTATCCTTTTTGCATAAATTTTAGGAGTTGGTATTATGAGAGAAGTTTTGTATAAATTTACACATTTATTTACTTATGTAACAGAAGATAAAAATGATGAAAGCGTTAAAAAAAGAAAATCACAAGCAGTTACAAATATTTGTGCAGTAATAAGTATTTTATTATTCTTATATTTATTAACAGGGTTAAATTAATAATTATTGAATTTAATAATATAAATAATTTATTTAAATAAGGGAAAGTTATTATTGAGAAAACTTAAGGAGGTAATTGCTATGAAGTTTAAATCATTAATAATTCCTTTAACTATGGTAGCATTATTATCAGTAGGATGTAGTAAAACCGATGAAAATAAAAATAATGCTAACGAAAATACGCCACCTGTAAGTGATAACAATGGTGGTACAACCAATAATAGTGGTACAGGTGAAAACAAAGCAGATATGGTAACATCTCCATCACGAGTTACTGATGAAGCAAATTTATTTAGAGCACTTGGAGACAGTTGGATTGTTATATTAGAAAATGATGTTAATACTACAAAAGATGTAGTATTAGATACAGGTTTTAAAAAGGCTGATAAAGATGATTCAAGTAAGATGGTGCCAGCATCACGTGTATTAGCGTTATATAAAAATGGAGAAAATAAAGTAAAAGAAGCATCATATACTTTAACTACACCTAAACTAACAATTAAAGATGAAAATGCAAAAATAGAAGGTGGAGTTGTTAAAGGAGATGTATATGTTGAAGCTAATGGAGTAACATTGGAAGATGCAACAATTGATGGAAATATTTACTTTAAAAATGAAGAAGCAAAAAATACATTCCATATGGATGAAAAATCAAAAGTAGCAGGAACTATGGAAGTTAAATAAATATTTTAAGGATAAGTGTATTATCACTTATCCTTTTTTTTATATAAATCTAGTAGGACTGTATATAAAGATACAGTCCTACTAGATTTTCCAGTGTTCTTTAAATTTAAGAACTTCATTTAAACTTTTAGTAGACATTTGTTGAGTTAACACTAGCTCATCTTCAAGTTCAGTCATCCTTTTTCCTAGAACTTGATCTAACACAGATAAATCGTCTTGGATTTTATCAATTAAAGTAAATTTCTCAGATATTATATTTAATACGTGAGTAATATCATTTTTAAATTTATCTTGATCAGATTTCATAACTTGAACTTCGGTTTGAAGCAAGGCTAAGCTGTGGCTAGTGCTTAAGATAATATTCTTCATTTGATTTAATATTTTAGGCAATTGTTTAAGCATTTCATTTGTCTCTTGTAATGTGAGATCGCCATTGTCTTTTATGTTAGATGCTATATTTCCTAAATTTAAAACTTGATCTTCCAACATTTATCACCTCTTTATAATATATGCTTATAAATATATTAGGTACATATAAAATAAAAAAAGTCAAAATGATGGTTTAAATATGTATTAATTACTGGTTTGTAATTATTTATATTTTTCGAACTTCAATAATATAAATAATACATATGATAAGTAAGTTTAGTGCTTAATTAATCAATTCTATTAAAATAGAACTTAATTTATTGTATAATAGTATATAGGTCTAAAAAATAATATCATAAGAAAAAAAGTATATGATTTTTGATATAACTGTATTTATGGAGGAATCAATTTGGAAACTAATGCTAATATATTAGAAAAGATAGATTTAAAGATAAAAAAGCCTAAAAAGTTTATAGTTATTATGCATAATGATGATTTTACAACTATGGAATTTGTAGTTGCAATTTTAAGTGATATTTTTAATAGAAGTGTAGAAGAAGCTAATAAAATAATGATGGAAGTTCATAAAAATGGTAAGGGTGTAGCTGGAATATATCCGTATGATATAGCTATATCAAAAGCAACTAAGGCAATGACCCTTGCTAAGGAAGAAGGATTTCCATTTAAGCTTACAGTAGAGGAGGAGTAAAATGGATATTAGTAAAGTAGTTAGAGATATTTTGCTTAGATCTTATAATAATGCAAAAGAAAATAAAAATGAATACGTAACACCAGAGCATCTATTATTTAGTGCGCTAGAAGAAGAGTATTTTATTGAAGTAATAAAAAAGTTAAATGGTGATGTTGAAGAATTAAAAAGCGATTTAGCAAGTTATATAGATGAGTATGTTGATAAAATAGAAGATGGAGAGCCGGAAGAAAGCTTTGGTATAAGAAATATATTAATTGTTGCAACTCAGCAGGCAGCTTTTAGTGAGAGAAATATTGTTGCATTAGAGCACATAATTGCAGCTATTTATGCTCTTAAAGATAGTTATGCAGTATTCTTTCTAGAAAAGCAGGGAATAAATAAGCAAGAATTATTATTTGAACTTTCACATAATAAATCAGAAGACGAAAATGTATCTAAAGATGCTATAAGGATAATAAGAGCAGACAAAACTCATGAAAAGTCAAATAAAAGTATAATAAATAGTTATTGTACAAATTTAATAGATTCAGTTTCACAAGAAGAAAGTGATCCTTTAATAGGTAGAAAAGATATAATAGATAGGACAATACAAATACTTTGTAGAAGAACTAAAAATAATCCTGTTCATATAGGAGAGCCAGGAGTTGGGAAAACTGCTATAACATTAGGACTTGCAAAATTGATAAAAGAAGGAAATGTTCCAGATAAGCTTAAAAATGCACAAATATTTTCATTGGATATAGGTGCTATACTTGCAGGGACAAAGTATAGGGGAGATTTTGAAGAAAGAATAAAGCAAATATTAGATGAAATAAAAACTTATGAAAAACCTATAGTTTATATTGATGAAATTCATAATATAGTTGGAGCAGGAGCACTAAATGGAAGTTCATTAGATGGTGGAAGTTTAATTAAAGGTTATTTACTAGAAGGTAAAATAAGATTTATTGGAGCAACTACTTTTGATGATTATAAGAAATACTTTGAAAAGGATAAAGCACTTATAAGAAGATTTCAAGTAATTGAAGTAAAAGAAACAAGTATAAAAGAAACTGTTAAAATACTAGAAGGTATTAAAGAAAATTTTGAAGACTACCATAAAGTAAAGTTTACAAATGAATCTTTAAAGGCGGCTGTTGATTTAAGTGCTAAGTATATAAATGATAGGTTTTTACCAGATAAGGCAATTGATATAATAGATGAGGCTGGAGCATATGTAGATATTAATAGAGAAAATTATAAAGAAGGAATAGTAGATGAAGGAGTAATTGAAGAAATAATATCTAAAATTTGTCATATTCCTAAGCAAACAATTGAAAATACAGAAATAGAATCGCTTAAAATTCTAGAAAGTGAACTTAAGAAAAATATCTTTGGTCAAAACCAGGCAATAGAAGAAGTTACTAGATGCATAAAAATGTCTAGAGCAGGATTAAATGATGATAATAAACCAGTTGCATCTATGTTGTTCGTTGGGCCAACAGGGGTAGGTAAAACTGAAATTGCAAGAGTTTTAGCTAAAACGTTAGGAGTTGATTTAGTAAGGTTTGATATGAGTGAATATGGAGAAAAGCATGCTGCATCAAAACTTATAGGGTCTCCTCCTGGATATGTAGGATATGAAGAGGGAGGGCTTTTAACAGATATTATAAGGAAGAAACCTAATTGTGTTTTACTTCTAGATGAAATAGAAAAGGCTCATTCAGATATTTTAGGAGTATTGCTTCAAGTCATGGATTATGCAACACTTACAGATAATAAAGGACGAAAAGCGGATTTTAGAAATGTAATAATAATAATGACATCTAATGCTGGTGCTAGAGATATTGGTAAAAATCTTGTTGGATTTGCTAGGGACACAATAAAAATGGAAGCAATAAGAGATGAAGTTAAAAGAGTGTTTACTCCTGAGTTTAGAAATAGATTAGATAAGGTTGTAGTATTTAATCAAATAAATAAAGAAATGGCTAAGGATATAGCACAAAAAGAGTTAAATAAATTTAAAGAAAAGCTTACAAATAAAAATGTTAACTTGGAATTTAGTGATGAATGTATAGATTTTATAACTGAAAAAGGATTATCTAGAGAATTTGGAGCAAGAGAAATTCTAAGGGTTATTAATTCAGAGATAAAACCATTGTTAGTAGATGAGTTATTGTTTGGAGAATTATCAAATGGTGGAAGATGTAAGGTAGTTATAAAAAACAATAAATTTAGTATAGAAAAGATAAATTAATATCTAAGTAAGAGTAGATGCTATAAATTATTAATGATTTATAGCATCTGTTTTATTAGTTTAAAATCTTATTATGTACACAAATAAGAAAAACATATATAATGGTATTTGTTTTTAAATGAATATAAGAGGTGACACAGATGGATAAGGATATAAGCAAAATACAGGAAGATATAATAAAAAAGGATATAAGAAAAGTTGAAAAGCTGTGGAAGGATGTAGAAGAAAATAACACCCTAGAGTATCATTTAGATAGAATGACAAAAGATGAACTGGTTAAGGTTGCCAGTAATTATTCTGTAAGAGGGATTACATCATTAAAAAAAGCAGATGCAGTAAATAAAGTAAAAGATGGAATAATAAATAATATTGATTATGTATTAGAATTACTTGATTTAGATGCATTTTTATACTTAGAAGAAATAGTGAAATTAGATGGTAAAAAAGAATACTTTGGATCAGAGCTTATCAATGCAAATTACTTTAGAAATAGAGGGATAATGTTTACTGGAATAGATCAGGGAAAGTTATATGTTATAACACCTAAAGAATTATGTGATATAATAAAAGATAAGTTAAATGACAATTTAAAATCTATTGCAAATAATAATTCTGATATTATAAAACTTTCTGCAGGACTTATATATTTTTATGGAGTTTTAACAATTGAAGAATTAAGTAAGATATTAAAAGAAGAATGTAACTTTGATTTTGAATATGAGAAATTCAAAAAGTTACTTTTAATTGGAGAAGAAGTAGGCTTTGATTATCAAATAGAGGAAGATTTTGTTTACCATATAGATGTTGAGGATCCTTTTTTTATAATTGAAGAAAGAAATAAGAATACAGATATAAATTTTGCAAAGTTTGATAGGAAAACTTTATTAAAAGCTGCAAAACCTGATTATATAGAAGAAAATAAGCAAGCAAATAAACTTGAAAAAGTATTAAATGAGTTATTTGTTATAGATAAAAATATCTTAAGAGAAGAAATAGATAGTTTTTCTATAGCTACAAAAAATGAAGCACCATTAGATGAAGCAATAGATACTTTCTTAGAAGCCTATGAAATAGAAAGTGAAGAAGAAAATGAAATTCTTAAAGAAGAGTTAAAGAAATTATCATTAGGGGTTAAAAGATGGACATTAAAGGGATTTACGCAAGGGGAAATTGATAATAAGAAAAAAACTATCGTAAATGAAGAGAAAATAGGAAGAAATGATCCATGCCCATGTGGAAGTAATAAAAAATATAAAAAGTGCTGTGGTAAATAAAAGGGGAGTTTAAATATGATTTTTAAATATTTAATATTAGGATGGGGAGTTATAGAGTTTATACTTGGAATAACTGTGTTATTAAAGAAAAAATTATTTTTACTAGGATTTATAGTTGAAAGTTTTTCGATTTTAAATAATGAATTTAATGTTTCAAATATAAAAGATATAAAAACTTTTTCGAGATGGATTGGGGAAGTTGTAGTGTTAGAAGGTTCATTATATATATTCCTAGCATCTGCATCTATATTTTTCGAAATGAGTGTAGTAATTATTATAGTATTTATAATTCTTATTGAAATATTTTTCTTTAATGTAATAAGCAAAGGAATCAGAAACTTTATTGAATAAATATAAATGAGGTAAAAAGATGCAAGATAATAGATATCTTTTTGACAATTATATTAATATTGCTAGAAATTTTGTAATAGAAAAAGAATATGTAAAAGCACTAAAGTTTTATAAAAAAGCATATAGGTTTGAGCAGGGAAGAAAAGATATAGAACTTATATTAGATATAGCACTTTTATATGACAAATTAGGTTATAAAGATTTATCAGAGGAAAAATATAGGGAAGCTATTTTAATAGAAGAAAAAGATGCAAGAGCATATTATGGACTAGGTGTTCTTTATGATGAAGATGGATTTTTAGAAGATGCTATAGAATATTATAAAATAGCTATTAATTTAGATAATAATTATGATAGAGCATATTTTTATTTAGCTAATGCATATGATGAATTAAGTGATAAGGAAAATGCTATAAAATATTATAATAAGACCTTAGAATTAATACCAAATGATTTATGGGCAAATGCAAATTTAGGATGTATTTATGAAGAACTAGGAGAGTATTTTAAAGCTTTAAAATACATGAATAACGCTTTAGAAATTGAACCGAATAATTTTAGAGTTTTATTTAATATGGGAGTATTACTTAAAGATTTAGGAAGAGAAGAGGAAGCAAAAGAATATTATAAAAAATCTATAGGAAAAAACTTATATTATCCATATAGTTATTTAAACTTAGCAGTTTTATATAGAGAAAAAAATGATTTTTATAAAGCGATAGAAGTTATTACAGAAGGAATCAAAAATAATAATGATTCGAGCTTTTTATATTATAATAGAAGTTGTTTTTATGTTAATATAGGAGAACTACATAAAGCTTTTAATGATTTAATTAAAAGTATAGAACTAAATGATTTATTTTTTGAATATATGATAAAAGATAAAGAATTAGATAAATTGAGAAATTTAAATGAATATAATGACTATTTAAAAAGTAAGCTATAGTAGCTTGCTTTTTAATTTGAAAAAAAGTTGTTAAAAAAGTAACAAAAAGATAAAAAAAAATAGAAAAATGTTAGTAATTTTAGGTAAAGTTTTGGCGCTTATAATGTTTATTATAAAAATTTTAAAATTTATATTAAAAACTTTGTTAAATAAATTACAAAAGTTGTGGGAAGCTAGTATTTATGGTAAGATGAGAGTATAACCGTTAAAATATACGGATTATATAGTATATTTTAACGGTAAATACTTTAAATAAAAGTAGGAGGTTTTTTATAGTGTTAAGTAATCTTTTTAGTAATGTAAATGTTTCTAATAAATTATTTACATTAAATGATTCTAGCATATTAGAATTATCAATTGAAAATTCTAAAGAATTAAATGCTAAAGAAATCGAAGAAAGCTTAGTTTTACCTTATGAAAATAATAAAGGTAAAAAAGTGGTAATAAAAGCTTTTAGTTTTCAGCCTAATTTAAATGGATATGGAACAATAGTAAGAGAAAGAAAAGAAGATTTAAAAAAAGGATTAGAAAAAATCAAATCAATTTCAGAAATCAAATTTGCTGTAGATGGAAAGGATAAAAATCTACAAGAATCTCTAAAAGAATATGGAGAGGTTATAAAAGTAGCGTCTATAACAGATTTATATGAAAGTAAATTAATTTCGAAGGTATATAACGAAGAAAAGAATGTAGTTATATATGATGTTATTGAAATTATACAATTAGGACAAGCTTTAAATAGAAAAAATACAGAAATATTAACTGCTGTTTATGGAAGTGCCATAAATGGTAGAAAAGTTGTTGCGCTAAAAAAAGGAACAACATATAAAGAAGTTTTTGAAAGCTTGAATGGTAATGCTCAGGAACTTAAAAAAGTTATCAATGGTGGTAGTTTAAATGGAACACCTGTATATAATTTAGATTCAGTCGTAGATGATACAACTAAAGGAATTTTATTCTTAACAGAAAAAGATTCACCATCTGAAGAAAGTTATAGCTGTATAAGATGTGGTAGATGTTTAAGAGTCTGTCCAGAGGGGTTAAATCCAATAAAGTTAGTTGAACTTTATAAAATGGGAGAAAAAGAAGAGTTTATAAAGTTTGGTGGAGAAAAATGTATTGATTGTGGCTTATGTAGTTTTGCTTGTCCTTCTAATATAGAAATAGCACAAACTATTAAAACTGCAAAAACATTTAAATAGTAATAAAAATCTGAATAGGAGTGAAGAGAGTGGAAATTAAAAATCTTAAAATATCACCAGCACCTCATGTGAAAAAAGGTCTTGGGATTAATAAGATAATGCTTGATTTTATTATAGCATTAATTCCAGCAGTATTTGCAGGAGTATATTTTTATAAGATTGATGCTGTTAAAGTAATAGTTGCAACTGTTGTAACTAGTATTATAGCAGAAGGACTTTGGAATAAGTTTGTAAAGAAGACTTCTTTTTTAACTGATTTAAGTCCAATAGTTTTAGGTATTATTTTAGCACTTATTATGCCAACTTATGTTCCATTATGGATACCGATCATAGGATCAATATTTGCAACAATAGTTGTTAAACAGTTCTTTGGTGGACTTGGTCAAAACTTCATGAATCCAGCAGCAGCTACAAAAGCATTTTTAATTGCTTCATGGGCTGGAGTTATGGCAAAGCCAGCAACAGATGCAACATCAGCAGCGTCTGGTTCAGCAGAAGTAGTAGTTCCATTAATTGATAAAATTATAGGACAAGCGAATGGAAGTATAGGGGAAGTTTCTATATTAGCGCTATGTATAGGTGGATTATACTTAGTATTAAGAGGAAGAATTAGCCTAAGAGGGCCAATTGCGTTTATAGTTTCAGCAATGATTATGTATAATATTTTTGAAAAAGATTTATTACTTCCTGGAGCATTCTTTGTATCAGCTATATTTATGACTACAGATTATGGAACAACACCAATGACAAAGATAGGACAATACATATTCGGGATAATAGCAGGGGTTTGTGCAGCAATTATAGCTGTTAAGGGATTTAATCCAGAAGGACCTTATTATGCAATAATAATTACTAATTTATTTACTCCTCTTATAGAGTATTTTACAACTAAAAAAATAAAAATTAAGAAGGAGGCTTAATAAAGTTATGAAAGAGAATTTTAAGCTAGGAGGAATCCTTCTAATAATAACTATGATTGCAGGGATTGTACTTGGGTTAGCAAATGATTTAACTAAAGAAGCAATTATAGAAAACTCAAAAGTAAGTAAAGAAGATTTAAGTTATATAATGCCTGAAGCACAAGGGATTCAAGATATGGATATGGAGCTTGATGTTGAAGGAAATGTAAAGGAAATATATGAAGCTGTGAGTGGGAATGACGTAATAGGATATGTTTTAAAGGTTACTAGTAAGGGATTCCATGGAGCAGTAGACTTTGTAGTAGGAATATCAAAAGATGATAAGGTTTCAGGAATAAAGGTATTAGCACATAGTGAAACACCAGGTCTTGGGGCTAAAATTGCAGAAGAGAAGTTTACTTCTAGATTTAAGGATAAGCCTGCAACAGAATATTTAGAGGTAGTTAAAGTAACTCCTAATAAGGATAATGAAGTAGAAGCTATATCAGGAGCTACAACTTCAAGTAAAGCATCTGTTAGCGCGGTAAATGAAGCTATAACTTTCTACTTAGAAAATATAAAGGGAGAAGAAGTAGCGCCACAAGAAGATACTGATGCAGATACAGGAGCTAGTGCAAATTAATAATAAATTAGGAGGAAGACAATGAATAAGTTAATTGAAAGATTAAAAAATGGGATAATTACTGAAAATCCGATTTTTGTTCAAGTTTTAGCTATGTGTCCTACTTTAGCAGTTACAACAAGCGCTAAAAATGCATTAGGTATGGGACTAGCTTCAACTGTAGTTTTAATATTTTCTAATATGATGATTTCAGCAATAAGAAAATTAGTTCCAGATAAGATTAGAATACCAGCATATATAGTAGTTATTGCATCATTTGTTACAGTAGTTGATATGTTAATGCAAGGATATATTCCAAGCTTATATTCATCTTTAGGAATCTTTATACCATTAATAGTTGTTAACTGTATAATATTAGGTAGAGCAGAAGCTTATGCTTCAAAAAATCCAATTTTACCATCTATATTTGATGCAATTGGAATGGGACTTGGATTTACTATTGCACTATTCTTAATAGGAACATTTAGAGAAATATTAGGAGCAGGGCAAATTTTAGGGATACAAATAATACCTGAAAGCATTAAACCAGCTTCTATAATGATATTAGCACCTGGTGCATTCTTTACTTTAGGTGGACTTATGGTAGCCTTAAATGCTTATAACATAAGAAAAGCATCAAAAACTGGTGAAGCAGTTAAAACGTTAGAACATAGTTGTGGAAGTTGTTCAGGATGTGGAACAGGAAGCTGTGGTAGCAGTAATAGTGGAATAGAAATAAAAGAAAATAAGAAAAACTAAGAGGGGTGTAACAAATGGAATTATTTATGATTTTCATAGCAGCAATGCTTGTAAATAACTTTGTACTTTCAAAATTCCTAGGGATATGTTCATTCCTTGGAGTTTCAAAGAAAAAAGATGCTGCAGTAGGTATGGGACTTGCAGTAACATTTGTTATGACGTTAGCTTCAATAATGTCATGGCTTGTATATAATGGAATATTAGTTCCGTTAGAATTAGAATATTTAAAAACAATAGCTAATGTATTAGTAATTGCAGCTTTAGTTCAATTTGTTGAAATGGCAATGAAAAAATTATCTCCAGCTCTTCATAAAGCATTAGGGATATATTTACCGCTTATAACAACAAACTGTGCAGTTTTAGGTATGGCTACATTAAATATTCAAGAAGGATATAACTTTATAGAAGCTATAGTAAATGGATTAGGTGCGGCATCAGGATATATGCTATCAATAGTACTATTAGCTTTCATAAGAGAGAGAATAGATAATAATGAAAATATACCAGTTGTTCTAAGAGGGTTGCCAATAACATTATTCACAGCAGCATTAATGTCAATTGCCTTTTTAGGATTCCAAGGATTAATTCACTAGGAGGAGATTTAAAATGAATATTTTATTTGCAGCGTTAAGCTTAGGAATTCTAGGATTAATTTTTGGAGTACTTTTAGGCTTTGCATCAAAGGCTTTTGAAGTTAAAGTTGATCCTAAGATACCTATGTTAAGAGAGTGTTTACCAGGAGCAAACTGTGGGGGATGCGGTTTTGCTGGATGTGATGCTTATGCAGAAGCTGTTGTGACAGCTGGAGCAAAACCAAATTTATGCTCTGTAGGTGGAGCAAAAACAGCAGAAGATATCGGTAGTATATTAGGAATTAAGGTAGATGCAAATGAAAAGATGACTGCCTTTGTAAAATGTAATGGAAATTGTGATTCAGCTAAGTCAAAATATGAGTTAGAAGGTGTAAGTGATTGCCTTACAGCATCATTAATGATTGATGGTGGATCAAAATCATGTTCATATGGCTGTTTAGGGCTTGGAAGTTGCGTTAGCGTTTGTGAATTTGGAGCATTAGATATAGTAAATGGAATTGCTAAAGTTAATGTGGATAAATGTACAAACTGTGGAGCTTGTATAAATATATGTCCTAAAGGACTTATTGAATCAGTTCCTGTTTCAAAGAAAGTAAGAGTAGAATGTAACAATATAGAAATAGGAAGACATGTTAAAGAAAATTGTTCAGCTGCATGTATAGGCTGTAAATTATGTGAAAGAAACTGTCCTAAGGATGCTGTTCATGTAACTAATAATTTAGCAAAGGTTGATTATGATAAGTGCGTAAATTGTCAATTGTGTACTAAAAAATGCCCAACAGGTGCTATAAAAAACATATTCTTAAATTAAGATTAATAAAAAAATATATGTTATGAAGAGTGGATTCGTTAAGAAGCCACTCTTTTTATATTATTAAGCTAATATTAAAACAATGAACATGAATCAATATTAAATTTGTTATAAAAATATACTTATTTAAATTTATTTATGTTTTATTTATAAATTAAAACTTATATCTCTTACTTATATTACTTATTAAATATATTTAATAATGATAAAGATTTAACTCTTTCATAAATAAGATTTTTATCTGTTGTATATAAATTAAGTTTCTTCATTCTTTCAAAGTATTTTCCACCAGAAAATGTATGTCTTAAGCTTTTACCATTTTCCATATCTAAAGCATCGTTTGCAAAAGCAATTATATCTCCTATTGCTAAATTTCTAGGTAGAATTAATAATGGCTCATTTAATGCATATTTAACAGCATTATATCCTGCTAGTGCACCTGTAGCCATAACTTCTGTATGGCCTACAAAAAATCCAGATTTTTCACCAGCGCAGAACATATTATTTAATCCAAGTATTTTCATAGAATTATCTCTAGGACTTGAAGCTAAATATCTAATTGAGTTTGAATTACCACCAGATAATGGATCGATATATCTTGCATTTTCAAGTCCAGGTATTTTTCTAAGTTTATCTAAAGGATAATAAGAAGTCATAAGTTTAATATGTCCAGTATCTAATAAAATAACATTTTCAGCAAATTCTTTCAAAGCATATTGTTGACAGACCTTTTGGCTTAGCTTATCTAAATTTACATCTTCTTTAGGAACTGGTAAAGTAACAACTCCATATTTATCAAGTTTTTCTATAATATCTTCAGAGAATGATTCACGGGGAAGTTCACAGGATCCACTCATTGCGCCAGGGGTTCCATTTGATCTTTCTCCTATAATATCCTTTATTCCGGCTTTGGCACTTAAACTTTCTCTGCTACCAAAAGATGGGCATCTAAGTATACACATAGAGCAACCATTACCGTATCTATTACAATTTGTCATAGATCCAGTAGAACCTGTTGTTTCAATAAATACATCACCATCTATAAAAGATCCATCAGCTAATTTGATTCTAGTTATAGAATTGTTTTCTAAAGAAACGTTAATTGCTCTACTCTTAAAATGAATATTAATTCCCAAAGATAAAATGTATCTTCTTATTTCTGGCTCTGCTTTAGCTATGTCAGTTAAATTAGCATGTTTATGACCAGAAAACTCTATATTTTGATGAAGAGCAAGAGAATCCATAATGTCTATTAGTTCATTAGCACCTAAAAATAATAGTTCTTCTGCAGCTGTAAATCTACCATTATTTCTCATTATGCCGCCTACATTACCAACACCTAAAAGCATATCAGTTCTTTCAATTATATGAACTTCTGCACCCATTTTTCTTGCTTGTATGGCGGCTTGGCAACCAGCAAAACCACCACCTATTATAATGATTTTCATTATTTTATACCTCAAATATTAATGTTAATAATAAATTATTCTATGGTCATTAAAATGCTACTATAAATATAAGTTTTATTACATAGTTATTAAAACGGTAATGGCGACTTTAAAATAAAGTCGCCATAATTATTTTTATAAATTAATTTATTACAGGAAATATGTTATAAACAGGTTCTTCATATGGATGAAGGTTTTTTATAACGTTAATAACTTCAAAGGCTAAATCTTTATCGCATCTAAACTCCATTTTAGCCTCTTTTTCAATAGATAAGTTACCTTCTTTCCCAAGGTGAGGAATCGCTCCTTTTAAAGGCCTAAAGTAACCATTAACTTCGCTTATAGACATACAATTATCATAATTACCTATAGTTAAAGCACCAGTTCTATTTATTGCCTCTCTTAATTTGTCTACATATTCTAAAGGAACATATATTTCAAATTTAACTTTGGTATAATTCATATATTTAATAGACCCCCTATTAATAGCTATAATTAAATAATAGCTCATTATAGCAAAATAGTAAACGAAATAAATGTCTATTACAAACAAAAGTTAAATTTAAAAAATCTCATAAAATACCTAAAAAAACTAATAAATTATTATTAATATTAAAACTTATGAAAGAAAATAGCATATAAACAAAGAAAAAACTGGAAAAGTATGAAAAATGGTATATTATATATCTTTTAAAGAGATATAGCATACTATATTAATGAAGAAAATAAAATTTGGTTGGGGGGATTTTAAAATGGGAGTTTTATTTACGATTATTGGTATTATATTAACTATTTACACTTCTTTTAACTTAATAAGAAGCATAGAACTAAAGAAAAAAGCTATAATAAAAAAAGCTAAAGTAATAGGCTTTGAAAGCTACACTTATTTAATGCCGGGAGCTGAATATCATACAGTTTATAATGCAAATGTCTATCCTATTTTAGAAATTGAGGATAATAATAAGAAAGTAAAAGTTGCTATTCCATATTTATATGAAAAGTTTGATTTGGAAAGAGGCGATGAAATTCAAGTAATATATCCAAAAGGAAAAGTAGAAAAGCTTAAGATATACAGTAATGAAGATATATATAACTTTTATTATTTAACAATTATAATAGGGATAGCAATTACTTTGTTATCAATGGCAATAATTTAAAAGGGGCTAATTTCTAGCCCTTTATTAATTTAATAATTGTATAAAAAACCAAAATATTACAAAATGCTTATGCAAGTATACAATTGTGTCTGTATAAATTTAGGATATATAATTGAAATATAAAAGTAAATGTTTACTTATCTTATATCAAATAAATAAATTTATAATAAGAAGATTTGGAAACGTTACCGAATGAAAAAGTATAGGGTGGGATTATAATGAATTTTAAAAAGCTATTAGTAAAGATGCTACTATTTTTTATACCAGTAATAGCTATAGGAACTATTAGCAATTCAACTATATCATATTATACAGCAAAAAGTACATTAATAAAAAATAGTTTGACTATAATGGAAGAAATATCAAAACAAGCATCCATGAGAATTAATGATAAGTTTTTAGGAAGTATTAAAAACTTAGAAGAAATAGCTATGGATAAAAGACTTTCAAGTGATGAAATATCAATTAAAGAAAAAAGAGATATATTGAAAAAAGAGCTTGAAAAGGGGAACTTTGACAATATAGGAATATGTGGGGTAGATGGAGTCGTTTATTATAATGATGGAATGGAGCAAATAAAAGATAAGGATTATTTTGAGAAGACAATAAAGGGTAGTGAGGTTATATCAGATCCATTTATATCAACCATTGATAAAAGTAGGGTTACTGCATATACTGTACCACTAAAGATGGATAATAAAATAATTGGAGCTATAATAGGATTAAAATCAGCAGAAGATTTTAGTAAGTTATCAAATGAGATTGAATTTTTAGATACTGGATCAGCTTTTATTTTAAATTCTGAAGGAACAGTTATAGCTCATGATGATTTTTATTTTGTTATGGAAAAAAGCAATTTAATTAATCAGTATGGAAGTAATGAGAACTATAAGGATGTTATAAATGTACAAAAAGACATGATTTCTGGAAAAAGTGGTTCTTCAGAGTATAATCTAAACGGTAATAAATCTTATATTGCTTATTCACCTATAGCAAGTACTGGGTGGTCTATAGGAATAACTGTAGATAGCAATGACTTGCTTAAATCATTAAAGGAATTTAAAAATACTACATTTTTAATAGTTTCTTCAATATTAATTTTAAGTATTTTATTAATATATATTGCTACTAGGGGAATAACAAAAGTCTTAGAAAACATAAAAACTAATATGATACATATTTCTGATGGAGATTTAACAGTTAGTTTTGAGGAAAATCATTTGAATAGGAAAGATGAAATAGGGGATATATGTAAGTCTATAGAAACTACTAGAATTTCAGTAAAGGATATTATATCTAAAATAAAAATATCTTCAAAAGATGTCACTGAGAAATCAACTTCTCTTGCTGTTGTTTCTAAAGAGTTAAATAAACTAGCAAGTGATATATCTACTTCTATTTTTGAAGTTGCAGCCTTTAGTGGTAATCAAAAAGATGAATTAGAAAATACAATAGATGTAATAAATGTCTTTAGTGAAGAAGTAGATGAAATTTCTAAGAATATTATAAAGATAGATGATATGGCAAAAGATATTGAAATGAAATCAGTAAAGAATAGTAGCGAGATGAATACTTTAATAGCTTCAGCTGAAGATTTTGATAATAGATTTAGTAAGTTTAGTGATAATATGGATAACATGCTTAATGATATAAGTACAGTAAAAGAAATACTAATTTTAATAAATGATATTTCAGAGCAAACAAACTTATTAGCTTTAAATGCAGCTATTGAAGCTGCAAGAGTTGGACAAGCTGGAAAAGGGTTTGCTGTAGTAGCTGATGAAATAAGGAAGCTTGCAGAAAATTCAAATAATGCATCAAATAATATTCATAATATATTAAATAATGTATTTAAGAATACAAAGAGAATAGCAGAAGATACTGTAGAAATTAATAAAAAGCTACAATTACAAAGAAGTACTATAAACAATGCAATTAGTTCCTTTAATGATATAGCAAAAGAAGTGAAGAGCATAACACCTAGAATAAGTAATATAAACACTTCATTTACTGAAATAGACGAAAAGAAGAAGAATATATTAGAAAAAATTATAAATGTAGCAAAAGCATCAAAAGACATATCAAGTGCATCTGAAGAAATAACAGCATCATCAAATGATTTAAATAAATTTAGTGAAAATGTAGCTGAAGATTCTCAGGATTTAGCATATAGAAGTATTGAAGTTTTAAAATCTATAGATAGGTTTAAGATATAGAACTAAACGCTAGCATAATATTAAAGTGCTAGTGTTTTTTATTATAACTATAGAAAATAATATATGTTTGTTATAAATATAATCAATATATCTTACTTTTAATCATAATATAAAGAATAAATCCTTTATTTCAATATAGTAATTTTAAAGGAGGATAAGATGATACTAAACATTCGAGAAATAGTAATTAGATTAGTTCTTGCTGTTATAGTTGGAGGTATAATTGGATATGAAAGGGAAAGGCAACATAGGGCAGCAGGTTTTAGAACACATATATTAGTTTGCTTAGGAGCAACAATAATATCTTTATTACAAATTGATATTGGAAATAAAGCCATTGCTATGATTGAAGTAAATAAAGAGTTAAGTGAAGTTATAAAAATTGATTATGGAAGATTGGGAGCCCAAGTAATTACTGGAGTAGGATTTATAGGGGCAGGAGCTATAATTCACACTAAAGGAAATATTAAAGGACTAACAACAGCTGCAACTTTGTGGGTGGTTGCTTGCTTAGGATTATCTATAGGAATGGGAGAATATTATATAAGTATATTTGGAGCTATTATAATAGTAATAACATTAGTTTTTTTAAAAAGAATAGAAAATAAATTTATATCAAAAAATATAATTAAAAAGGTTGAAATTAAATATCGTAAAAAAGAAAATTTAAATATAGAAATACAAAAATGGTTTGAAAATGAAAATTTAAAGGTGAAAATAATTGAATACATTTTAGAAAAAGAAAAAACTCAATATGAGCAAGAAGAAGTTCATGCTATATATACAGTTATAAAGCCTGGGTATGTTAAATTAGATAAATTAATAGAGGGATTAAGAAAAAATGAAAATATAATTTATATAAAAATGTTAAGCTAATAAAAATAATTTTGATAATCAAAATACTTTATGGAAAAATATTAATTATACAATTGAAATTTGATGATTATTAGATTATTATTTAAATTAGGAACTATAGAAAAAGGATGGGATAAAGTTATTATGCAAAGAAGTGAAAGTATAGTTAATGAATTACTTGTAAAAATATTTAATGAAATATTGCAAATTGAAGAAAAAACATTGAAAAGTGGGTATTTTTCAGACTTATCTGTTAGAGAAATGCATACTATAGAAAAAATAGGAAGAAAAGAACAAAGAATGATGAGTGAAGTAGCACAGGACTTAGGTATAACTGTTGGAACGTTAACTACATCAATAAATAGATTAATTAAAAAGGGATATGTAGATAGAAAGAGAATAGAAGAAGATAGAAGAGTAGTTTTAGTTGAATTAACTAAGAAGGGGAAGATTGCACATAGATTACATGAAAGATTTCATAATGAAATGGTAAGAAGTATGATGGATGATCTTTCAGAAGAAGAAAAGGACATATTAATAGGATCTTTAGATAAATTAAATGAATATTTTAAAGCTAAGTATGATTCTATAAAATAAAAAAGTCCCATATGCTATAATAAAGTAATCTTATTAAATTTACTATAATGAATTTAAAATTTATGATATTATTAGTATATTAAGAAGTATGGGAGGATATTATGGGAAACACTAGTTTGGAAGTTGCTAAGTATGCAACTAGGATGGCAATTTCATCTAGAGAGGAAGAGGAAGAACTCAAGGTTGAATTTAAGAAAAAAGGTGTGTTAGTAACTGCTGTAAATATAGGTGGGAATATAAATGATTCAACATCTAAAATATTAGAAAGAGCATTAGTAGCTTCTAAGAGAAATGGAGTAATAAGAGAAGAGCATTTACATGAAGGTGGAGTAATAGGAGCAACTAGAGATGCATTGATGCAGGTTTGGAATAGAGCAAGTGGGCAAAATGTTGGTGGAAAAGTAGGGATTGCAAGAAGTGGAGAGCACTTAACGGTATGTATTTTTCTAAGTGTTGGACTTTTACATTTAGACGAAGTAGTGATTGGAATAGGTCATAGAGCCATTCCTGAATAATTATTAAAAATAAAGGTAATATATTCATAAATATATTACCTTTATTTTTATAAAACAATTTATAAAAATTTAAGTAAGAAAATAATAATAATGCTTATTTATTAAAATAGTAATATAGTAAGTATATATAACAAAAAAAGCTTATTGAATATGAATATTTAAAGTTTTTTTTGGAAAATTAATATTAGCTTTAGTTTTTATAATAAAGCTAATATTTTTTTATTTCAAAAATACTAGTTTTAAAAGTTGTTATAATTAATCATTAATTGTTATAAATATAACAATTAAACACAGAGAGTTATAAAATGAATTTTAAGTTGTTTTTCTAAAAAATCATTTTGAATTATATTATTTTCAGAATTTAATAGATAATCAGATAATATTAAGGAGGGTAAGTCGAATAAAAGAAAAAATATTAGAATTAAATACAAAACAGGTAGCAAAAAGGAAAAAACAAATTAAATAAATTGTATTAAAATAATACAAAAATATAAAGAATAAAAAAATGATAAATTTTTAACAAAATATATTGACAAAAATATAACAATGAAATAGAATAATATTGTAATCAAGTTAAGAAAAAACAAAATACTAAAAAAGAAAATAATTTTAAATGTAAAAATTATCTTATAGATATTTAGGAGGAATAAAAAAATGGCTGTAACAAATGCAAAAGAATTAACTCAAAGAATTAAAGAATTAAGAGAGGCGCAAAGGGTATTTGCTACTTATACTCAAGAGCAAGTAGATGAGATTTTTAGACAAGCAGCTATGGCAGCAAATGATAACAGAATTAAATTAGCAAAGATGGCAGTTGCTGAAACTGGAATGGGAATAGTAGAAGATAAAGTTATTAAGAATCATTTCGCAGCTGAATATATATATAATCAATATAAAGATATGAAAACTTGTGGAGTTTTAGAAGAAGATAAAACTTTTGGTATAACAAAGGTTGCAGAACCTATAGGAGTTATATCAGCTATAGTTCCAACAACAAATCCAACTTCAACAGCTATATTTAAAACTTTAATAGCATTAAAAACTAGAAATGCAATAATTATATCACCACACCCAAGAGCTAAAAAAGCTACAATTGAAGCAGCTAGAATAGTATTAGAAGCAGCAGTTAAAGCTGGTGCTCCAGAAGGAATCATAGGATGGATAGATGAGCCATCAGTAGAATTATCACAAAATGTTATGAGAGAATCTGATATAATTCTTGCAACAGGTGGACCAGCAATGGTAAAAGCTGCTTATTCATCAGGAAGACCAGCTTTAGGTGTTGGAGCAGGTAATACTCCAGCAATAATAGATGAAACAGCTCATATAAAGATGGCTGTAAACTCAATATTGCTTTCAAAGACATTTGATAACGGAGTTATTTGTGCATCAGAACAATCTTTAGTTGTTTTAGATAAAGTTTATGATGAAGTTAAGAATGAATTAAGCGATAGAGGTGCTTATATTCTTAAGGGAGAAGAAGTAGATAAAGTTAGAAAAATTATATTAAATGAAAAAGGCGGATTAAATGCAAATATAGTTGGTCAATCTGCATATAAAATTGCTGAAATGGCAGGAGTAAATGTTCCAACAACAGCTAAAGTTTTAGTTGGAGAAGTTGAATCTGTAGAATTAGAAGAACCATTCTCACATGAAAAATTATCACCAATTTTAGCAATGTATAGAGTAAAATCATACGAAGAAGCTTTAGAAAAAGCTAATAGATTAATAGAATTAGGTGGTATGGGTCATACTTCAATACTTTACACTGATCAACTTAAGTCAAGAGACAGAATATTACAATTTGGAGAAAAGATGAAAACAGCTAGAACATTAATAAATATGCCAGCATCTCAAGGTGCTATTGGAGACATATTTAACTTTAAACTAGCTCCATCATTAACTCTTGGATGTGGATCATGGGGAGGAAACTCAGTTTCAGAAAACGTTGGTCCAAAGCACTTAATTAACGTTAAGAGCATAGCTGAAAGGAGAGAAAATATGCTTTGGTTTAGAGTTCCAGAAAAAGTTTACTTCAAATATGGTTGTTTACCAGTAGCTTTAGAAGAGTTAAGAGACATGGGTAAGAAGAAGGCTCTTATAGTAACTGATAAGGTATTATTTGAAATGGGATATACAAATAAAGTTACTGATGTTTTAGAAAGAAATGGAATACAATTTAAAATATTCTCAGATGTTGAACCAGATCCAACGCTTAGATGTGCAAAAGCTGGTGCTAAAGAAATGCTAGATTTTAATCCAGACGTTATAATTGCACTTGGTGGTGGATCAGCAATGGATGCCGCTAAGATTATGTGGGTAATGTATGAACATCCAGAAGTTAGATTTGAAGACTTAGCAATGAGATTTATGGATATAAGAAAGAGAGTTTATAAATTCCCAACTATGGGTGAAAAGGCTATGATGGTATCAATAGCTACTTCAGCAGGAACAGGTTCAGAAGTTACGCCATTTGCTGTTATTACTGATGAAAATACAGGAGTTAAATATCCACTTGCAGATTATGAACTAACTCCAGATATGGCAATAGTTGATGCTGAACTTATGATGACTTCACCTAAAGGATTAACAGCTTGTGCTGGTATAGACGTATTAGTTCATTCAATAGAAGCATATGTATCAATAATGGCTTCAGAATATACTAATGGTCTAGCTTTAGAAGCAATAAGATTAGTATTTAAATATTTACCAGATGCTTATAATGAAGGAACAACTAACGTTAAAGCAAGAGAAAAAATGGCACATGCTTCATGTATGGCTGGAATGGCATTTTCAAATGCATTCCTAGGAATTACACACTCAATGGCTCATAAATTAGGTGCATTCCATCACTTACCACATGGTATGGCTAACTCATTATTAATGAATGAAGTTATAAGATTCAATGCTACTGATGCTCCGACTAAACAAGCAGCTTTTGCTCAATATAAGTATCCAAATGCAGCATGGAGATATGCTAGAATAGCAGATCATCTTGGATTAGGTGGAAATAGCGAAGCAGAAAAAGTTGAATTATTAATAAATGCTATAGAAAAATTACAAGCTAAAGTTAATATGCCAAAAACTATAAAGGAAGCAGGAGTATCTGAAACTAAGTTCTATGAAACTTTAGATGAAATGGTTGAGCAAGCATTTGATGATCAATGTACAGGTGCTAACCCAAGATACCCACTAATGAGTGAATTAAAAGAAATGTACATTACAGCTTACGAAGGTCCAAAGACTAAAGAAGTTAAAAAGGAAACAAAGAAAAAATAGTGTTTTAGAATAAAAATAGAGGTTACTTTATGTAACCTCTATTTTTATTTACATATTACTCATATATGAGAAGAAATTGTGATATTATTTATAGAGAGAATTTGTTAAGATGTTACAAAGATTATATTATAGCATGGAGGAAATATATGAAAAAGAAAATATTAATAATAACTTTATTATTATTTGCACAAATACTTATGTTTGGATGTTCAAAGGATGTAAGTAGACAAGATGAAAAAAAGATAAAAGAAACAATTGATTTAGTTTTATCATATAAAGATGGATATGATGATACTATGAAGAAACATATAAGTGAGGAGAATTTTTATATTTGTAATTATGTAGAGTTTTATTCATTATATATAGGTGAATTAAATATTGAAAAATATGAAAGTAATATAGTAAGTATTAAAGAGGAAAATGGAAAGTATAAAGTTTATATGACTCTTGATATGGTAGCAAAAGCATTAGAAAAGCATGGAGATGAAAAGGCAAGTGATGAAGCGGTAGGTGAAGATGTTCCAGTTGAAGTAGTTGTAAAAGAAAAGGATGGAGAATTTTATATAGAAGGATTTACTGAATATGAAGATCTTGAAAAGGCTAAAGAATTAAATGATGGATTTAAGTAAAAATAACAAAAGGAAAGAGTGAAAATAATGAAACCATTAGCAGAAATAATGAGACCAAAAACACTAGAAGATTTTGTTGGTCAAAAGGATATATTAGCTAAAGGAAAGCCGTTATATAACTTAATTACAAATAAGATGATTCCTAATTGCATATTATATGGGCCACCAGGAACAGGAAAAACAACTTTAGCAAATATAATGGCAAACTATGTTGATAGAAAATTTTATAAATTAAATGCTACTACAGCTTCTGTAAAAGATATACAAGAAATTACTGAGAGTTTAGATAGTTTACTTAACTATAATGGAGTAGTTATATATATTGATGAATTACAGCATTTTAGTAAAAAGCAACAGCAGGCACTTTTAGAGTTTATTGAAAATGGAAGAGTTACATTAATAGCTAGTACCACAGAAAATCCTTATTTTGCAATTCATAAGGCAATATTAAGTAGATGTAATATATTTAAGTTTGAAGCATTAAATATAAATGATATAACTATAGGATTGGAGAAAGCAATAAAAAAGTTAATAAATGAAGGTATTCATGTAGAGTATTCTTTAGAAGCTTTGAAATATATTGGTGAAATTTCTCAAGGGGATTATAGAAAAGCTTATAATATATTAGAACTAACTATAAATTCGCAACTTAAACATATAAAAGAAGTATCTGTAGAATATATAGAAAGCTTAAATCAATCACATATGAGAGCGGATGCAAGCGGTGATGAGTATTATAATTTATTAAGTGCATTACAAAAGAGCATAAGAGGTAGTGATCCTGATGCAGCTATACATTATTTAGCAAGACTTATTAAATCAGGAAATTTAACAGCAATAATAAGAAGAATATCTGTAATAGTTGCAGAAGATATAGGGCTTTCACATCCTAATGCACTAAGTGTAGTAAATTCAGGTATAGAATTAGCTTTAAAGGTAGGATTTCCAGAAGCACAGATAATACTAGCAGAACTTGTTATATATTTAGCAACATTACCTAAATCTAATAGCGCATATTTAGCTATAGCTAATGCTATGAAGGATTTAGAAAACAAGAATATAGGAGATGTTCCTAATCACTTAAAGGATGCACACTATGCGGGAGCAGAAAATTTAGGCGTTTCGGGATATAAATATCCTCATGATTATGAAAATAATTATGTAAGGCAATCATATATGCCTGAAAAAATAAAAAATTCTAAATATTATTTTCCTCAAAAAAATAAATATGAAGAAAGTATAAACATGTACTGGAGCAAGATAAAATAAGGCGTTGGGATAGTATTATGATTATTGACAATAGCAGAGTGTTTTGATAAGATATAAAAGTAAATACTAGTAAAATAGTCAACATTAAAAGGGGGAAGTATAATGAAGCTTTCTACTAAAGGTAGATACGGGGTTAAGGCTATGGTAGACCTTGCAATGCACTATGGAGATGCCCCCGTTTCAATAAAAACAATCTCCCAAAGACAAAATATATCAGAATATTATTTAGAGCAGTTGTTTTCACCACTTAGAAAAGCAAAACTTATTAAAAGTATAAGAGGTGCTCAAGGTGGATATGTGTTAAATTATGCTCCAAAGGATATTACAGTAGCAGATGTTATGAATGTGCTTGAAGGTCCTGTTGAAATTGCTGAATGCATTGAAGGAACTGAGTGTGATAACATAGATTTTTGTGCTACTAGATTGTTATGGGAAAAAATAAAAAATAGTATTGATGAAGTAATGAAGAACATTACGCTTCAAGATATAGTAGATGATTATGTAAGAATGAAGGATGAAAATCAATCCGTTAAGATTGTTAAAAGGAGCGAATAGACATGAGAAATGTATATATGGATTATGCAGCAACTACATATGTTAAACCGGAAGTTTTAGAAGAAATGATGCCATTTTTTACTGAAAAGTATGGAAATCCATCATCTTTTTATGGAATTTCTAGGGAAACTAAAATGGCTATTGATAAGGCTAGAAGTAGGGTTTCAAAAGCATTAAATTGTGATCCAAATGAGATTTATTTTACTGGCGGTGGATCAGAAGCAGACAACTGGGCTATTAAAGGAATAGCATCAGCTCATAGAAAAAAAGGAAATCATATTATAACAACAAAGATTGAGCACCATGCAGTACTTCACACTTGCGAATACTTAGAAAAAAATGGATTTGAAGTAACGTATTTAAATGTTGATAAAGAAGGTTTTATCAACTTAGAAGAACTTAAAAATGCTATAACAGATAAAACTATATTAGTTTCAATTATGTTTGCTAATAATGAAATAGGAACTATTCAACCTGTTAAAGAAATAGGTGAAATTTGTAGAGAAAGAAAAGTTTTATTCCATACTGACGCGGTTCAAGCAATAGGAAATATTCCAGTAGATGTTAAAGAAATGAATATTGATTTATTATCTTTAGCTGGACATAAAGTATATGGACCTAAGGGAATAGGAGCACTTTATATAAGAAAAGGTGTTAGAATTGATAACTTAATTCATGGTGGTGGCCAAGAAAGGGCTAGAAGAGCAGGTACTGAAAATACAGCATCTATAGTGGGTCTTGGAAAAGCAATTGAACTAGCTACTGAAAGTTTAGAAGAGCATAATAAAAAAATCACTAAGCTTAGAGATAGATTAATAGATGGCTTACTAAAGGTACCACATACAAGATTAAATGGACCAAGAGGGGAAAAAAGATTACCAGGTAATGCTAATATTACTTTTGAATTTATAGAGGGTGAATCAATACTTCTATCTTTAGATTTTGAAGGTGTATGCGCATCAAGTGGTAGTGCATGTACCTCAGGATCACTTGACCCATCTCACGTATTGTTAGCAATAGGATTACCTCATGAGTTAGCTCATGGATCTTTAAGATTGACATTAGGTGATGGATCAACAGATGAAGATGTAGATTATGTTTTAGAGGTTGTTCCACCTATTATAGAAAGACTAAGAAATATGTCTCCATTATGGGAAGACTTTTTAAAGAAGGGAGAAAAATATTATGATGTACAGCGATAAGGTTATGGATCATTTTAGAAATCCAAGAAATGTAGGGGAAATTGAAGATGCAAATGGCGTAGGTGAAGTAGGAAACGCTAAATGCGGAGATATAATGAAGGTTTATTTAAAAATTGAAGATAATATTGTCAAGGATGTTAAATTTAAGACATTTGGATGTGGATCTGCTATTGCTTCATCATCAATGGCAACAGAATTAATCAAAGGAAAGACTGTAGAAGAAGCTTGGGAGTTATCCAATAAAGCAGTTGCAGAAGCTTTAGATGGACTTCCACCTGTAAAAATGCACTGTTCTGTTTTAGCAGAAGAAGCTATACATAAAGCAATTAATGACTATAGAAAAAATACAGGTTTAGAGCTTTGGGATTTTGAAGAGCATGATGATATACACGATCATGTTCATGGTCATGAATAGGAATTAATATGAAGAAAAAAGTAGTAGTAGGTATGAGTGGTGGAGTTGACAGCTCTGTTGCTGCATACCTTTTAAAAGAACAAGGTTACGAAGTAATAGGCGTAACAATGAAACATTTTGATGATGAAGATGAAGACTATATTGAAAGAGAAGGTGGATGTTGTTCTCTTTCATCAGTAGAAGATGCAAGAAGAGTTGCCGATAAACTAGGAATACCTTTTTATGTTCTTAATTTTAAGGATTCCTTTAAAGAAAAGGTAATAGATTATTTTGTACAAGAGTATATGGAAGGAAAAACACCTAATCCATGTATTGCGTGCAATAAACATATAAAGTTTGATGAATTTCTAAGAAGAGCAAAAGGAATTGGAGCTGATTATGTAGCTACAGGACATTATGCTAAAATAGAAAAAAATGAAGATGGTAGATATTTTTTAATAAAAGCAGATGATGATAAGAAAGATCAAACATATGCTTTATATAATTTTACGCAAGAACAATTGAGTCAAACATTAATGCCTTGTGGGGATTATACTAAGGATAAAATAAGAGAAATAGCTAAAGAAATTGGTCTTGCAGTTCACAATAAAAAAGACAGTGAAGAAATATGCTTTATACCTGATAATAATCATGGTAAATACATTTTAAATGCTAGACCAAATCAAGTGAGAGAAGGAAACTTTGTTGATAAGAATGGTAATATATTAGGTAAACATAAAGGTATAGTTTATTATACAATAGGTCAAAGAAAAGGCTTAGGCTTAGCACTAGGTACTCCTATTTTTGTTACTGATATAAATCCAAGAACTAATGAAGTTGTTATAGGACCAGAAGAAGATGTCTTTAAAACTGATTTAGTTGCAAAGGATGTTAACTTTATTCCTTTTAATTCTCTTAGTGAAGAAATAACTGTATTTGCTAAAGTTAGATATCAAGCAAAACCTTCTGAAGCAATAATATCACCACTTGCAGATGGAAGAGTTAAAGTTTCTTTTAAGGAAAAGCAAAGAGCTATAACTAAAGGTCAATCAGTTGTATTTTATGATGGAAACGTCGTTGTTGGTGGCGGAATAATAGAAGAAATTATATAAATAAAAAAATTCTCATATGTAGATATGAGAATTTTTTTTTGTCTTTAGGAGATAATATAGTTATTCTATATAGAAGGGAGAAACTTATGTTAAAGAGTAAGGATTTCTATCTACTAAAAGTTTATGACGTAAGGGGGAAGTACCTAGGTGTTGTAGATGATATATATATTGATTTTCATAAAGGTAAAGTAGTAGGCTTTTTTGTTTCTAATTATCTTCTATTTAGTAAGAAAAATTTTGTTAGAAGCAGTGATATTATTTCTTTAGAAGAGGTAATGATTGTAAAAGTATTAAACGAAAAAGAGGGATTATCTTTTAAAAGCATAAAAGACATGGATATAAAAGATAAAAATAACATAATGAGAGGTGTATTAGAAGATGTGATAATTGAAAAAAAAGATTTATCAATAAAAGGGTTAGTTATGAGTTCAGGGATATTTGATAGGATGATAAAAGGAAAAGAAATACTATTATTAAAGGACTGTTTATTAGGGGAAGATTTTATTTTATATTATGGAAGTGATGAGGTTAGACTTCAAAGTTTACCTCGTAAGAGGAAAACATGTTGATATATAAAAAGTATAAAAAGATTATAAATTCAATCTTAGTAATCCTATCAATTTTATTAATTCTAATTTTGTATATAAAAATCAAGACGATAAGTAGCATAGTAAACATTGTTTTTATAGGATTTATACTTGCTTATGCATTAAAGCCTCTTAGGGATACTATAAGCGAGAAGTTTAAACTAAGTAAAAAAATATCATCAATTTCAATAATATTAACTATCTTTTTAGGTTTGATATTACTTTCCTATATAGTTATTCCGTCTATAATAAGGGAAAGCTATAGTATTGGATATATATTAGATAATATAGATGAGTATGTTAAGAGTATCGTATATAAATTGAATTTGAATGATATATCTTTTTTTGAAGCTATATATAATCAAATAAGTGAAGAAGTAAATATATTTTTTAGTAAAGTTACTGATAATTTATTAGAAAACTTGATGGTTTGTTTTGAAAGTTTAGTGTCTCTTGCTATTGTACCGATAGTAACATATTATTTCTTGGTTGATGGAGATTTAATTTATAATAAGCTTTTATTAATATTACCGACAGAAAAAAGAATAATTGCTAAAAGGGTTATTAGCCATATAGATAAAGTTTTATCAAGATACATAATAAGTCAATTGTTATTATCATTAATTATAGGAGCATTAACTTTTATAGTTCTTGTAATAATAGATGTAAAATTTGCTTTAATACTTGGCATATTTAATGGCGTATTAAATATAGTACCTTATTTTGGTCCTATAATAGGTGGAGTACCAGCTATATTTGTAGCTTTTATGGAATCACCTAATAAAGCATTATGGACGCTTATAGCAATATTTTTAATACAACAAATAGAGGGAAATATATTGTCACCTAAAATAACAGGGGATAGCACTAATATGCACCCGATTATAATTATAATTTTATTATTAGTAGGAGAAAAGTTAGGTGGACTTATAGGAATGATAGTTGCAGTTCCTATAGGAGTTATAGTTAAAGTAATATATGATGATATCAATGATTATTTGTTTTAAATAAAATAATTGACATATTTTAATAAATAAACTATAATTTCATTGAAATATAAGAAAATTTAATATTTAGCGTTGATAAGAATGAGTAAATATAGAGTATGTATTCAGAGAGGAAGTGGATGGTGAAAACTTCTTACATTATATATTGAAGCTATCTTGGAGCTATATTATCTAAGTGATGTATTTTTAATACATAATTAGGGTGGTACCGCGGAATTTATGTTTTCGTCCCTTTTTTATAGGGATGGAAACTTTTTTTATTATAAAAAACTATACAGTAAACAAATGGAGGTAATAGATATGAAGTTCATGGGAACAAACGAGCTTAGAGAAGCTTATTTGAAGTTTTTTGAATCAAAAGATCACTTAAGATTAGAGAGTTTTCCTCTAGTCCCTAAAAATGATAAATCATTATTATTAATAAATGCAGGTATGGCACCTCTTAAACCATATTTTACTGGATTACAGGAGCCGCCAAGAAAAAGAATAACTACTTGCCAAAAGTGTATAAGAACAGGGGATATAGAAAACGTAGGTAAAACATCAAGACATGGTACCTTCTTTGAAATGCTTGGGAATTTCTCGTTTGGAGATTATTTTAAAGAAGAAATTATTCCTTGGGCTTGGGAATTCATAACTAAAACTCTTCAAATTCCAAAAGATAAATTGTATGTAACAATATATTTAGAAGATGATGAAGCTTATGATATTTGGTGTAAAAAGACAGATGTAGATCCAAAGAGAATATTTAGACTTGGAAAAGATGATAACTTCTGGGAAATAGGTGTTGGACCATGTGGACCATGTACAGAAATTCATTATGATAGAGGCGAAGGAGTAATCACAAATGTAGAGGATTTCGTAAAAGCAAGTGATGAAGATAGAGTAGTTGAATTTTGGAATCTTGTATTTACACAATTTGATAAGGATGAAGAAGGAAATTACAATAGATTAGCAAACCCTAATATAGATACAGGTATGGGGCTTGAAAGAATTGCTACTATAATGCAAGGTGTAGATAATATATTTGAAATAGATACAGTTAAAAATATACTACAAAAAGCATCAGAACTTTCAGGTGTAAAATATGGAGAAGATAAGCTTAAGGATATTTCTTTAAGAATAATTACAGATCACGTTAAATCAGTTACTATGCTTATTTCGGATGGAGTTCAGCCAAGTAATGAAGGTAGGGGATATGTATTAAGAAGACTTTTAAGAAGAGCTGCAAGACATGGAAGATTACTTGGAATTAAAGGATTATTCTTAACTGATATAGTTGAATCAGTAGTTGAAAACTATAGCGGGGCTTATCCAATGCTTATAGAAAGTAAAGAATATATTGAAAGAATTGTTTCATTAGAAGAAGAAAGATTTAATGAAACAATAGATTCAGGAATGAATATCTTAAATGATTATATTGAAGAAATGGAAGCTTCTAATGAAAAAACGTTAAAAGGTGAAAAAGCATTTAAGCTGTATGATACTTATGGATTCCCAATTGAGTTAACAGAAGAAATTTTAGAAGAAAAAGGTATGAATGTTGACCATGAAGCATTTAGAAAAGAAATGGATGAGCAAAGACAAAGAGCTAGAAGTGCAAGAGGAGAATCATCATATATGGGAAGTGATGAAAATCCAATTAATAAGATAGATGCATCAATAAATACTGAATTTATTGGATATGATAATATTGAAGTAAATTCAAAAATATTAGTTTTAGCTAATGATAATAATTTTGTAGATGAATTATCAAAAGATGAAAAAGGTTATATAGTAACTGACAAAACACCATTTTATGCTGAAATGGGTGGCCAAGTAGGAGATAGAGGAATTATAAAAACAGCTTCTGGAGAAGCATATGTTTATGATACAAAGAAAAATGTTGGTGGAAAAACTATTCACTATGTTAAAGTTGTAGAAGGTACAATAAAAATAAATGAAGAGGCAAATCTAAAAATAGATGTTTTAAGAAGAAATAATATAGCGAAGAATCATACTGCAACACACATGTTACATGAAGCGTTAAAACAAGTTGTAGGTAAGCATGTAAATCAAGCAGGTTCATATGTTGATGATGAAAGATTAAGATTTGACTTTGCTCACTTCAAAGGGTTAACAGAAGAAGAAATAGAAAAGATAGAAGAGTTAGTTAACAAAAAGATAATGGAAGTATTTAATGTTGATACAAATCTTATGACTTTAGATGAAGCAAAAGAATCAGGTGCAATGGCTTTATTTGATGATAAATACGGCGATAAGGTTAGGGTTGTAAGTGTTGGAGAATTCTCAAAGGAACTTTGTGGAGGTACTCACGTTAATAACTCAGGAGAAATTGGATTGTTTAAAATAATAAATGAAGCAGGTGTTGCTGCAGGTATAAGAAGAATAGAGGCTGTATCAGGACTAAATGCAATAAAATATATGGAAGAAAAACAAAGACTTTTAAAAGAAGCATGTAGTGCTTTAAAATGTAGTGAAAAAGATGTATTAAAGAAGATAGCTTCACAAGGTGTTGAAATTAAAGAAAAAGAAAAGGAAATTTCAGAGCTTAAGAGTAAATTAACATGCGGTGTTGAAGATGATATTCTATCTTCTGCTAAAGAAGTAAATGGCATAAAAGTAGTAGCTTATGGTTTAGAAGGAATAGATGGAAATGCATTAAGAGACTTAGGTGATAAAATGAGAAGTAAACTTTCAAGCGGAGTTGTTGTCTTATTAAGTAATGTAGGTGGAAAAGTTAATGTGGTTTCTATGGCTACTAAGGATGTTTTAGAAAAAGGTATCCATTGTGGAAAGATAATTAAAGAAGTTGCAGCAGTAGTTGGCGGAGGTGGCGGTGGAAGACCGGACATGGCTCAAGCTGGTGGTAAGAATCCAGAAAATATAAAGTCTGCAATAGAAAAAACGTACTTAGTAGTAGAATCTTTAATAAAATAATCTTTAGCAAAATAGTGTACTTTTATAATTATATGGTTTATAATATAATTAAATTAAGTAAACCCATGTATAGAATTTTAAATATATGAGATAATATTATTAGGGATACTGTTAAACTAAATATAAGTAAGGGGGTGAGCTGCGAATAGCAGCAGTTGTATGAATAATAACTTAGATCAAACAATGCAATTTAATTTAAACATCAACAAAGAGGATTTGACAAAGTCAATATTAACAGATGTTTACAATGCGTTACAGGAGAAAGGTTATAATCCGATCAACCAATTAGTTGGATATCTTATTTCAGGGGACCCTTCTTACATCACAAGCTACAACGGAGCAAGAGCTTTACTAAGAAAACTTGAAAGAGATGAAATTCTTGAGGAAGTTATAAAATCTTATTTAGAAATAAAATAAAGAGTGCCCGTTTAATCGGGCACTCTTTAATGTTTAAGGAGATAAATATGAGAATTCTAGGTTTAGATGTAGGATCTAAAACTATAGGTGTTGCCATAAGTGATCCATTAGGATGGACTGCGCAGGGAATTACTACGATAAGAAGAAGCAAAAAAGAGCAAGATATAGAAGAAATAAAGAAGTTATGTAAAGAATATTCTGTTGAAACTATAGTTATAGGATTACCTAAAAATATGAATGGAACTATAGGTGAATCAGGAGAAAGAGTACTAGAACTTTCGGAAATTATAAAAGAAGCTACAGGTATAAAAGTTGAGATGTGGGATGAGAGACTTACTACGGTAGCAGCTCATAAAGCTATGCTTGAAGCAGATCTATCAAGGGGAAAAAGAAAGAAAATAGTTGATAAAATAGCCGCTACATATATACTGCAAGGATATTTAGATAGGCTTAGTATGAAATAATTAATTCATTTCCAATTGAAAATTATTATTGACAACCGTTAAGGTAAAAATTACAATTATAAAAAAAGGAGAAAAAATTATGGATAAGGATTTAAAACAATTAGAATTATATGATGAAGATGGAAAATTAGTAAAGTTAAATGTTGTTGCATTTTTTGATATGGTAAACCCAGATACAGAAGAAAAAAGTGAATATGTTATAGTTTACGATGATGATTATACTGAAGATGATATATTTGCTTTAAAGGTAGGGATAGATGAAGACGGAGATGATCTATTAATACCTATAGATGATGAAGTAGAATTAGCAGCGGTTCAAGAAGCTTATGACACTATTTTCGCTGATGAAGAATAAGATTAACTAAGAATAAAATCTAACTAAGAATAAAGGAAAGGGGTGTTGTTTGTGGAACAATCAAATAGTATAGATTTTAATGTTTTAAAAGAAGATTTAAAACAAAAAGGGTATAAATTGACGCCTCAAAGAAGAGCTATAGTTGACACTATTATAGATAAAGAAGGAGAACATTTAACTGCAGAAGAAATTTATGATGAAGTTAAAAAAAGTTGTCCTGAAATTGGTTTAGCTACAGTATATAGAACTATAATTTTATTAGAAGAATTAGGTGTAATATGTAAGCTAGATTTAAATGATGGTTGTAGCAGATATGAATTAGTTCGTAAAGATGAGGGGCATAGACACCATCACTTAGTTTGTAACGAATGTAAAAGTGTTATTGAAGTTCAAGATGATTTATTAGACGAACTTGAAGAAGAAGTTGAAAGATCATATGGATTTAAAATTTTAGACCATAGTGTTAAATTCTTTGGGCTTTGTAGAAAATGCCAAAGTAAGATGGATAACAATAAATAAGATAAATAAGATAAATAAGGGAACTCCTCTCTATTGAGACGACAACCTTTGTAATACATATTTTAGGAAGAAGGAGGGGACATATTGAAAAACGAGAAGGCAAAAGTTAAGATTATTCCTTTAGGTGGGATAAATGAAATAGGTAAAAATATAACTGCAATAGAATATAAAAATGATATAGTGGTTATAGATTGCGGCTTAAAATTTCCAGATGAAGATATGTTCGGTATTGATTTAGTAATACCAGATATTAGTTATTTATTAAAAAATAAAGATAAGATAAGAGGAATATTTTTAACTCATGGGCATGAGGATCATATAGGTGCATTACCTTATGTTTTAAGACAATTAGATGTACCTGTATATGGAACAAAGTTAACTCTTGGAATTGTTGAAACTAAGCTTAAGGAGCACGGATTGTTAAGTTCAACAGAATTAATAAGAGTTAAGCCAAGAGATGTAATTAAATTAAACTCAGTTTCAGTAGAGTTTATAAAAACAAACCATTCTATTGCAGATTCAGTTGCAATAGCAATACACACTCCACTAGGAGTAGTTTTACACACAGGAGATTTTAAAATCGACTACACTCCTATAGATGGAGAACCAATGGACTTTGCAAGATTTGCTGAAATTGGTAAAAGAGGTGTATTGGCAATGATGGCTGATTCAACAAATGTTGAAAAGCCGGGATACACTATGTCTGAAAAAGTAGTAGGTGAAAGTTTTGCAAGGTTATTCTCAAAAGCAAAGGGAAGAATAATTGTTGCGACATTTGCATCAAATGTACACAGGATACAACAAATAATTGATGCAGCAAGTATGCATGGAAGAAAAGTTGCAGTATCAGGAAGAAGTATGGAAAATATAGTAGCTGTTGCTGCAGAACTTGGATATTTAGAATTTGAAAAAGATATTTTAGTAAGCATAGATCAAATCAATAAATATACAAATGACAAGGTAGTAATTATAACTACAGGTAGTCAAGGTGAACCTATGTCAGCACTTGCAAGAATGGCAAGTTCAGAGCATAGAAAAGTTAACATTGTAGAAGGCGATACTGTAATAATTTCTGCAACACCAATCCCTGGAAATGAAAAATTGGTTTCTAAGGTTATAAATCAATTATTCCAAAAGGGAGCTGAGGTAATATATAAATCATTAGCTGAAATTCATGTATCTGGGCATGCATGTCAAGAAGAATTGAAGTTAATGCAATGTTTAGTGAAACCTAAGTTCTTTATACCAGTTCATGGTGAATATAGACATTTAAAGCAACATGGAGAGCTAGCAATATCTTTAGGTATGCCAGAAGAAAATGTTATAATTCCTGAAAATGGCGGTGTCATAGAAGTTAATAGAAGTACTATTAAAAGAAATGGTTCTGTAAATTCAGGTCAAGTGTTTGTTGATGGATTAGGAGTTGGAGACGTTGGAAATATTGTTTTAAGAGATAGAAAGCATTTATCTCAAGATGGTATTCTAACTGTTGTAGTAACTTTATCAAAAGAAAACAACTCAGTTATTGCAGGGCCAGATATAATATCTAGAGGATTTGTTTATGTAAGAGAGTCAGAAGGATTAATGGACGAGGCTAAGGAAATAGTTAAAGATGCTCTAAGACAGTGTGAAGAAAATAATATAACTGATTGGGCAAGCTTAAAGTCTAAAGTAAGAGATGAACTAAGAGGCTATCTATATGAAAAAACAAAAAGAAAACCTATGATATTACCAATAATAATGGAAATATAATCTGTAAGGTTGACATTTTGCAATAATAATCTTAGAATGGAATATAGTCTAAGATATAAATTTTAAAAAAATTGGATACAGGTGTATCCAATTTTATTTTGGGAAAAATAAGTTATAGGTTTACATTATGAAATATACTGGAGGAAATTAAATGAATTTAATAAGTAGAGATGATATAAGAAATATAGCTATAATAGCTCACGTTGACCATGGTAAGACTACACTTGTAGATGCCTTATTAAAAGAAAGTCACGTTTTTAGAAATAATGAAAAAATAGAAGAAAGAGTCATGGACTCAAATGATTTAGAAAAAGAAAGAGGAATTACAATTCTTTCTAAGAATACAGCTATTATGTACAATGGAGTTAAAATAAATGTAGTAGATACTCCAGGGCATGCTGACTTCGGTGGAGAAGTTGAACGTGTACTTAAAATGGTTGACTCTGTTTTATTAGTAGTTGATTCCTATGAAGGTCCAATGCCTCAAACTAAATTTGTTTTAAAGAAGGCATTAGAGCTTGGATTACAACCAATTGTTGTTATAAATAAAATAGACAAACCAAATGCAAGACCAGAAGAAGTAATTGATGAAGTATTTGAATTATTCTTAGAGCTTGGTGCTGATGATGAACAATTAGATTTCCAAATTATTTATGCATCTGCAAGAGAAGGATTTGCAAGATATAATGTTGAAGATACAAATACTGATATGGTTCCATTATTTGAAACTATATTAGAAAATGTAGAAGCTCCAAAGGGATATATAGATGGACCATTCCAAATGCTTGTAACTACACTAGATACAAATGAATATGTAGGAAGAATAGCTATTGGTAAAATACATAGAGGTTCTGTTAAAAAGAACCAACAAGTTGCTTTAGTAAGAAGAGATGGAAGCACATCAAACTATAGAGTTTCAAGTATATTTACATACAATGGATTAAATAGAGAAGATGCACAAGAAGCTTCTCTTGGAGATATAATTGCTTTAAGTGGTATTCCAGATTGTAATATAGGTGAAACTATAGCAGATGCACAAGAGCCAGAAGCTCTACCATTTGTTGAAATAGATGAACCAACATTAAGCATGAACTTTATGGTTAATGATTCTCCTTTTGCTGGTAGAGAAGGTGAATTTGTTACATCAAGACATTTAAGAGATAGATTATTAAAGGAATTAGAAACAAACGTAAGTTTAAGAGTTAATGAAATATCTTCAGATTGCTTTGAAGTTTCAGGAAGAGGAGAACTACACTTATCTATTCTTATTGAAACTATGAGAAGAGAAGGATATGAGTTCCAAGTTTCAAAAGCAAATGTTATTTTTAAAGAAGAAAATGGTAAGAAGCTAGAACCTATGGAGTACTTAACTATAGATGTTCCAGAAGAATTTATGGGACCTGTTATGGAAAAGTTAGGACCAAGAAAGGCTGAAATGGTTAATATGACTTCAGCAGTTAATGGTTATACAAGATTAGAATTCATTGTGCCTGCAAGAGGATTAATTGGATTTAGAAACGAATTTATGACTGATACAAAAGGTAATGGTATAATGAACCATGTATTCCATGGATATGATAAATATAAAGGCGAAATTCCAGGAAGAAGCAGAGGATCAATATGTTCATTTGAAGATGGGGATGCAATAACTTATGGACTATTCAATGCACAAGAAAGAGGAACATTATTCATAGGAGCTGGAGTACCTGTATATCAAGGTATGATAGTTGGGGAATGTTCAAGAGCAGAAGATATTGATATAAATATATGTAAAGGTAAGAAGTTAACTAATACTAGAGCTTCAGGATCAGATGACTCACTTAAGTTAACTCCTCCAAGACAAATGACATTAGAACAATGTCTTGAATTTATTAATGCTGACGAATTAGTTGAAGTTACGCCTGAAAATATAAGAATGAGAAAAAGCGTATTAGATGCAGCTGAAAGAAGAAGAATAACAAGTAGAAGTAAAAAATAATAAATGAAATAAAATATCTTTATAAGTATAAAAAAAAGTATTATAATAAAGTAAATAGCCATAATAGGCTATTTACTTTGTATGTAGGGGGTTTTTATGAGAAAATCGAAATCCAAAACAATTCCTATAATAATAATTTTAATACTAATTATAAGTTGTTTCGTTTTATTTAAAAGAGTATTAAATAAACCATTAAACACTTCAGAAGACATAGTTATCAATGTACAAGAAGGGGATAGTTTTTATAGCATAATAAATACTTTATCAAAAGAAAATAAAATAAAAAATTTACCACTTATAAAATTATTTGTTAAGATCTCAAGGAAAAATATAGATGTAAAACCAGGTGAATATGTTTTACAGAAAGATTTAAATGTTAATGAATTAATAAATACATTAACAAGTGAGTCATCATTGAATATTGTGAAGTTTACAGTTCCTGAAGGATATACAATAGATGATATAAGTGAAAAATTAGAAAAAGAAGGAATCTGTAGTAAAGAAGATTTTATTAAAGCTATAAAAGAGTATGAGTTGCCATCGTTTGTAAACATAAATAGTGAAAAAAGATATAATTTAGAGGGATATTTATTTCCAGATACATATTTAATAAAAGTTGGAGAAACACCTAAAGAAATAATTACAAAAATGGTTGCAAGATTTAAAGAAATGCTTAATGAAGCAATCAAAGAAGTAAATACTACTGTTAAAAATGAAGATATAGAAACTGTTGTTACTATAGCATCTATGATAGAAAAAGAAGCTAGGATTGATTCAGAAAGACCTGTTATTGCATCTGTCATAGTTAATAGACTAAATATTGACATGATGTTACAAATAGATGCAACCGTGATATATGCATTAGGTGAACATGTTGATACGGTGTTATACAGTCATTTAGAAACAAATTCTCCATACAATACATATAAAAATTATGGATTGCCTGTTGGACCAATATCTAATCCAGGCTTAGAATCTATAAAAGCAGCACTTAAACCTGAGCAAACAGATTACTTATTTTATGTTTTACAAAATGATAAAACACATTACTTTACTAATAATTATGAAGATTTTATAAAAAAACAAAATGATCTTGGATATTAAGATAAAAACTTAAGGCTATAATTTACAGTGCCTATTCGGAGGAGTAACATGAGTGGAATAACCCATGATTATATGGAAGAATATATAAGAAGCTTAATACCTAAAGCTTGTGATAAATATAAAGAATTAGAGGACTTTGCTAGAGAAAATAAGGTTCCAATAGCACAAAAAGAAACAGCTAAATTTTTAGAGTTTATGGTTAGTATGAAAAGACCTTTAAGAATTTTAGAACTTGGAACAGCTATAGGATATTCAGCGATTTTGATGTATGAAGCATCAGGAACAAAACCAACTATTACAACTATAGAACGTGATGAAAATATGATAAAATATGCTAGGGAAAATTTCGAAAAATATAACCTTCAAGAAAAAATAGAGATTAAAGAAGGAGATTGCCTAGAAATTTTAGAAGATTTAAATGAACCATATGATTTAATATTTATGGATGCTGGGAAGGGTCATTACAATCATTTTTTACCACATTGTTTAAGGTTGTTAAAAGATGATGGAGTTATAGTAGCAGATAATGTTTTGTTTAGAGGGATGGTTGCATCTAATGAATTAGTAAAAAGACGAAAAATAACAATAGTAAAAAGAATGAGAGAATATTTAGAATTAGTATCTAATGATAAAGATTTAATTACTTCTGTAATACCAATGGGGGATGGAATTGCAGTGACTAAAAGGAGGTAAAAATATGATTAAACCAGAAATTTTAGCACCAGCAGGGAGCCTAGAAAAATTAAAAATTGCAATAGACTTTGGAGCCGATGCAGTATATATAGGTGGAGGAAGACTTAATTTAAGAGCTTTTTCAGATAACTTCACTAATGAAGAAATGGCAGAAGGAGTAAAGTACTGTCATGATAGAGGGAAAAAATTATATGTAACAATGAATGTATTTCCAAGAAATCATGACTTAAAGGGTGTAGAAGAGTATATCAAGGGATTATACGATTTAGGAATAGATGCAATTATAGCTGCTGATCCATCAATAGTAATGGCAGCAAAAATAGCAGCACCAGATTTAGAAATACATTTAAGTACTCAAGCAAATACAGTTAACTGGATGGCGACTAAGTTTTGGTATGAACAAGGCGTTAAGAGAGTAGTTTTAGCTAGAGAATTAACTCTAAATGAAATTAATGTTATAAAAGAAAATATTCCAGAAGATTGTGAGTTAGAAGTATTTATACATGGATCAATGTGTATTGCATATTCTGGAAGATGTCTTATTTCAAATTATATGTTAGGAAGAGATGCTAACAAGGGAATATGCTCAAATGCTTGTAGATATAAGTATTATTTAGTTGAAGAAACTAGACCAGGTGAATATTATCCAGTTGTAGAAGATGATAATGGCACATATATAATGAATTCAAAAGATTTATGTATGATAAAACATATACCTGAGCTTATTAAGAGTGGTATTCATTCATTAAAAATAGAAGGTAGAATGAAGAGTGAATTTTATGTAGCTTCAGTAGTTAAAGCTTATAGAGAAGCTGTTGATTCATATATAGCAAATCCTGAGGGATATGAGTTTAAACAAGAATGGATGGATACATTATTAAGAATAAGTCATAGACAATATCATACAGGTTTCTTCTTTGGAAAAACTGGAGAACAAAATTATGATGTGTCATCTTATGTTAGAGATTATGATATAGTAGGTATTGTTCAAAGTTATGATCCTGAAACAAAAGAAGCAACTATTCTTCAAAAAAATAGAGTTTTTGAAGGTGATGTAGTTGAAGTTTTAAGATCTCATACACCTAATTTCAATGTAAAACTTGATGAAATGTTTGATGTGGAGAAAAAAGTTAAAACTAATGTTGCTAATAGAGCGCATATGGTATTTAAAGCTAAAGTGGAAACTCCATTAAAAGAAAAAGATATGTTAATTAAAGGAAAGAAAGTTTTAGAGCTGTAGACATAAGAAGGAGGAACTATAATGAAAAAGCCAATCTTAATTGGAATAACTGGTGGAACAGGATCGGGTAAAAGTAGCATTGCAGACGCCATATATTCAAGTTTTTCTAATGAATGTATAGCAATGATACAGCAAGATATGTATTATAAAGATCAAAGTCATTTATCTATGGAGGAAAGGGTTAAAACAAATTATGATCATCCAAGAGCGTTTGATAATGATTTGCTAATCAAACATTTAAGCGATTTAATTAATGGAATTGCTATCAACAAGCCTATTTATGATTTTTCAAATCATAATAGAGCTAAAGAAACAGTAAGAATAGATCCTAAAGATATTATAATCGTTGAAGGTATATTAGTATTAGAAGATGAAAGACTTAGAGAGTTGTTAGATATAAAGGTATATGTTGATACTGATGCTGATATAAGAATCCTTAGAAGATTAATTAGAGATATTAATGAAAGAGGAAGAACTGTAGATTCAGTTGTTAGTCAGTATTTAGATGTTGTTAGACCTATGCATATGCAATTTACGGAGCCAACAAAAAGATACGCAGATATTATAGTTCCAGAAGGTGGACAGAATAAAGTTGCAATTGATATACTTGTAACTAAAATAAAAGATATTATAAAATAGAAAAAAATGTATAAAAGACACCTCCAAAGGCTAGAATTAAGCCTAGGGAGGTGTTTTTTTATAATGAATAAAAATAGAGCTGATTTAAAGAGAATTGTAATAATAACGGGGAGTTACTTAATAATTATATCTTTATTGGTTGTTAGATTATATTTTCTTCAGGTGCATCCATCGTCAAATGTTTCGGGGCAAATGAAAAATTATCAATCTGAAAATCTATCTCAGATGAAATATAGAATTTTTGATACTAATGGGAAAGATATGATGGACTATAATAAAAAATACATAGTTATATTGGATACTAAGCCTTTTATGCTTAATAATTACGAAGAGACACTGGAAGATTTAATGGCCTTAAATTTTATCATGAAATCTGAAGAACCTGATTTTAATTATTCAGATGTTATGAAAAATGATGGTAAAATATACTATACTGTTAGTGAAGAAACTTTTAATAAAGTAAATAAATTAAAAAATATAAAAGGGATATATACCTATACATACGATGAAGTTGATACTAAGGAAGCTTGGAAGACAAGTAACTTTTTAGCAAATATAGCTGATGAAAATGTTATTGAAAATTCACTAGAATATGATTTGAATTCTTATATAAAAAATAATACTTATCCAGAAGCTAAATTTTATTTGGATGAAAAAGCTGTTTATGGAGATGGAAAGCTTACTTTAGAAAATAATAATAATATTAAATTAACTGTAGATGAAACCTGGGAGGATAAGGTTAGAGAGGTGCTTAAAAAAGAAAATTATGCGTTTTTAAAAAATATTGGTGTAGTGGTATCTGAGGTAGAAACAGGGAAAATAAAAGCTATGGTTCAAAAGGATGAAACTCAAGCAAATGTAAATTTAGGAATAGAGCAATTAGGCTATGAGCCAGGGTCAATATTTAAGGTAATAACAGAAACAGTTGCATTAGATAAAGGCATTATTAGTCCAACTGATGTTTTTTCTTGTACTGGTGAGATCTGTAGCAAGGATGGTAAACCTTATGGTCATGGGGATTTATCAGTAGAAGATGCATTGAAAATATCATGTAATGATGTTTTTGCAAAAGTGGGAGCAAAAGTCGGTTATAATGAAATGATGACTTACTTAGAAAAAATGGGGTTATTTAAGCCGGTCTTTAATATAAAAGGTGAAAATAGAAATGAAGCTTCAGGAGTAAAACCTACTGTGGAAAATAGTATGAATAATATTTCAATAGGTCAAACTATAATGGTTACTCCAGTACAAATGGCTGGATTATATAATACGGTGGTCAATGATGGCGTTTATATAAAGCCTACTATAGTTGAGTCAATAGTTGATGATAATGATAATATTGTAAAGGAATTTAAAGAAGAGCAGGTAAGGGTATTTAGTCAAACAGCTGCAAGACTAGCTCAGGAAACAATGTCAAAAGTAATTTGGGAGGGTTCAGGGTTTGAAGCTAAAGTAGAAGGCGTTAATATTGGAGGAAAAACTGGTACATCAACAGGAAATGGGGGTACTAACCATGGGTGGTTTGCTGGATATTTTGAAATGGATGGCAAAAAGTATACTATAGTAGTTATTGCACCTAATATTGGAGAAAAACATCCTGATGGAAGAGAACTTGGTGGAGGAAATACTGGAGCTCCTATCTTTAGAGATATAGTTACATCATTAACTAAGAAATAAGAATACTTAATTTTAAAAAGAAAATATAAAATTATTATAAATAATAAAAACTGTCATAAAATCTGTATTGATGTTATGACAGTTTTTATTTTGTGACATAGTATGAATTTTATGATTAATTATAGCTAGTTATAAAAACTTAATAATAATAATATATCTAATATAAAATTACTAAAAAAATATTCCAACTTTATTTTAAGAAACACAAGCAATATTTTCGGATTTCATCATATTATATAATAAGCACTACGAGGAGGAAGTTCTGTGTTTTTTTTATCTAATATTATAGAGCTGTTATGTAATTCTGTATTTTTAACAGGTTATATTTCAGGCAATAATACATTTCCAAAACCACTTGATGAAGAAGAAGAAGAGCAATATTTAAAACTTTTAAAAAATGGGGACAAAGAAGCAAAAAGCATATTAATAGAAAGGAATCTTAGATTAGTAGCACATATAGTAAAGAAATATAATTTTCCAAATAAAGATATTGATGAACTAATATCTATAGGAACTGTTGGACTTATAAAAGCAATAGATTCATTTGATGCATCAAAAGGAACTAGGTTAGCTACTTATGCATCAAGATGTATAGAAAATGAGATATTAATGCTTTTTAGAAATAACAAAAAACAAAAAAATGAAGTATATTTACAGGATCCTATTGGAGTTGATAAAGAAGGAAATGAAATTTGCTTAATTGATGTATTAAGTAGCGAAAAAGATTCTGTTTTAGAAAAAGTTGAAAGTAATCTTCAAATTAAGCAATTATATAATAAAATATGTGTTTCATTAAGCGAAAGAGAAGGAGAAATTGTAAAGATGAGGTATGGACTTATTGATGGTAGGTGCAGGACCCAAAGGGAAATAGCAGCATTATTAGGTATTTCAAGATCATATGTTTCAAGAATTGAAAAGAAAGCTTTAAAAAAGCTGAAAAAAGAGTTATCAACAAAATAACATTATAAACATATATATCCTACATTGAAATATTATGTAATATAAAGAAGGAATATAGAAAGTTTTATCGAATAAAATAAGATAGACATAATCTAGCAACATGGAGGATATAGAATAATGTATGTGTTGAATGATTTATTAAATGAGACAATAGAAAAAGGGGCATCAGATTTACATTTGACAGTTGGATTACCTCCAACTATAAGAGTTAATGGAAGTTTGATTAAATTAGGAACTGAAAAACTAATGCCAAGTGCATTAAGGGATTTTTCAAAAGAAATATTGGGAGAAAATTTTGAATTATATAATAAAACAGGTGAAATGGATACATCATATTCTATTTCCGGGACGGGAAGGTTTAGAGTAAATATATTTAAACAAAGAAATAGCGATGCTATTGCTATTAGAGTAATTGCATTAAAAATACCGAGTTTAGATGAATTAAAGCATCCTAAAGTAATAAAGGATATAATTCAAAAGCAAAGAGGATTAGTATTAGTTACTGGACCAACAGGAAGTGGTAAAAGTACAACATTAGCGGCCATGATAAATGAAATAAATAATACAAGAGAGGCTCATATTATAACATTAGAAGATCCAATAGAATACCTTCACAAGCATAATAATTGCATAATAAATCAAAGAGAAATAGGAAAAGATAGCAAGAGTTATCAAAGTGCACTAAGAGCTATTTTAAGAGAAGATCCAGATGTTATACTTGTAGGGGAGATGAGAGACCTAGAAACTATTTCAATTGCAATAACTGCAGCTGAAACAGGTCATTTAGTATTCTCCACGCTACATACAATAGGGGCTGCTAAAACTATCGATAGAATTATAGATGTTTTTCCACCGCATCAGCAACAACAAATAAGAGTACAATTAGCAGCTGTATTACAAGGTGTTGTATCTCAGCAATTAGTACCAGTTGAAGATAATAAAGGGAGAGTTGCTGCTTTAGAAATAATGACTACAACACCAGGCATTCAAAATCTAATTAGAGAAGGTAAGACACATCAAATAGAATCAGCAATTCAAACAGGTGGAAAATATGGAATGAAAACTATGGATATGGCATTAGCAGAATTATATAAAAAAGGTATCATAAGTGGAGAAACTGCATTAACATATTCAGTTGATAGGGAGACTATAAAAAGAATAATGATGTTATAAGAAGCTGTATCAAAATAAATTTTGATATTAGCAAATAAAAAGGGAAGTTCTAATTGGAGCTTCCCTTTTTAGCATATATAAATAATAGATAAAAATCTCTATTTAGGTTTAAAACGTCTTTAAGTAAGTAAAATCAATGGTTTAAAATGGGCTAACGAAACGCGAGATCCTTTAGAAAAATAAGAGATTAACTTTTTTAAGGAAATAAAGTTTACTTGAAATTGAATAAATTAAATTTTATATTAAATGGATTTATAAGACCGCACCTTTTATAAATTTATAAAATAACACAACTTATTAGAGGAAATTTAGAATCTTTGTTGAATATAAGATTATAAATGTTTTTTTATATATTTTAAATGTATTTAACAATAGATAATAAGAAAATCTTATTATACATAGATAAAGGGAGTGTTATTAAAAAAAAGTACGTATGATTTTTTTTAAAATAATCATAATATTGACTAAAAGGTTGAGTTATTTCATTGTAGATGATAAAATATAATTGAATTTTATTAAATTTAATTATAAAAATTATGGTTATAATTATAAAGCTAAATAAAATTTACATTAGTTTCTAAATTTTAATAGTAATTAAAAAGAATATAAGTAAAGAAATACAAGTCAAAGCCCAAAAATATACATTTATTGCCTTTAAGTAACAAAATTTTTCTTGTTTAGGATATTAAAGTATTGTTAAAAAGGTACAGTATGATGTAAAATTAATATATGAAGATATATTATTATTGAATTTGAGATTAGTAAATGAATTAAGAGAAGAAACAAAGTAGAAAAATTACTAGTATATATTTTCTAAAGGAGGAATTATTTTGTTAGATTTCGAAGTAGATATGCAAGAGTTAACCAATATTAAGGTAATTGGTTGCGGAGGCGGCGGAGGAAATGCCGTTAATAGAATGATTGCTGAAGGGCTAAAAAACGTTGAGTTTATTGCCGTTAATACTGATAAACAAGCTTTAATGCTATCTCATGCTAATGTTAAAATCCAAATCGGAGAAAAGTTAACAAAGGGACTAGGAGCTGGAGCTAATCCTGAAATAGGAAAAAAGGCAGCGGAAGAAAGTAGAGAAGAAATAGCAGAAGCTATAAAGGGAGCAAACATGGTATTTATAACTGCTGGTATGGGCGGTGGAACAGGTACTGGTGCAGCCCCTGTAGTTGCAGAAATAGCTAAATCTATGAGTATATTAACTGTAGGTGTAGTTACAAAGCCATTCCCATTTGAAGGTAAAAGAAGAATGAGACATGCAGAAATGGGGATTGAAAACCTTATGAAAGCAGTTGATACTTTAGTTATAATACCAAATGAAAAATTACTAAGTATGGCAGATAAGAAAACAACTCTATTAGATTCATTTAAATTAGCGGATGAAGTATTAAGACAAGGGGTACAAGCTATATCAGATCTTATAACTATTCCAGGGGTAGTTAATGCTGACTTTGCAGACATAGAAACTGTTATGTTAAATAAAGGACTTGCTCATATGGGAGTAGGTCATGGAACTGGAGATAATAAGGCACAAGATGCTGTAAGACAAGCTATTTCATCTCCATTACTTGAAACATCAATAGATGGTGCAACAGGAGTTATTATTAACTTTACAGGTGGAGTAGATTTAGGAGCTATAGAGGTATATGAAGCAGCTGATATTGTTAGAGAAGCAGCTGATCCAGATGCAAATATAATATTCGGGGCTGTTATAGATGAAACATTATCTGATGAAATCAGAATAACAGTTATAGCTACAGGCTTTGAAGAGGATAATAATAAAATATTGAATCATGAGCCTGTATTTGAAAAGAGAGTAGTTAAAGAGCAACCGGTTAAACAGGAAGTTGAAATGCCAGAACCAACAAAAAGAGTAGATCCTCTTTTAGATATTGAAACTGATAGTGTAAATATACCAAGCTTTTTAAGATCAAGAAAATAATTAATTAAAAAGACTAGGAAAGTCATGCTTTCTTAGTCTTTTTTTATTATTAATGTAAATTAATAATAATAGTACTTCTTTGTTATTTTTTATTATAATAATCAATTAACTGTAATTATATGTAGTAAATAAGAGATTAAAATATATGTTACGAAGAGTTTTTATGACAAAATTTTGAAGAGTAACAGTTTATAATTTAAATACAAGGGGGGAGATTTGTATGGTAGTTTACATAGATATACTTATAATAGAAAACTTTATTGTAAATTTATTCTTACTGTTAATTACTATGAAGGTGTCTAGATATAAATACAATAAAACTATTTATTTTTCAGCTGCAATTGGAGCATTTTATACTATAGTATTATTCTTTGAAAATAGTATTTTAACATCTTTACCATTTAAACTTTTTGTAGTATTAATAATGATTTCAATCACAAGTAAAAGTTTTAAAATACTTAAGATTATAAAAGCTTCAATAACATTTTTAATTATGTCATTTACGTTAGCTGGATTTTGTTTTAGTTTTTCATTGATGGACAACCAATACAGTGTTTTCGATTCTTTTGAAATAAGTAATTATTCTATGAAATATTTAATAATATCAATAATGATACTATACATAGCTATAGTTAGGGTAGTAGATCACTTAAGAGAAAGAGCTGTAATTAATAATTTTATATATGAAATTGAAATATCAGATGAAAAAAATACATTATTTATTAAAGGATTATTAGATACTGGAAATGCCTTAAGGGAACCTGTTACTAATTTACCTTGCATTATAATAGAAAATGATTTTTTGAATGGATTTAATATACAAAAGCATGAAGAATTTTATATTCCTTATAGTACTATTGGAGAAGAAGGAAATTTAAAGGGATTCAAAAGTGAAAAAGTAAGAATTCGTGGAGAAGATAAAGAGTGGAGAACTATAGAAGCTATAATTTGTAGCTGTAAAAATAAATTAAGTAAAGAAAATGAATTTAATGCATTATTATCAAGAGGAGTAATATAGGTGAGAATATGATGAGTTTAAGAGTATTAATAAATAGAATTTTACAAAAATTAAAAGTTTTTAAAAATGAAGTCCATTATGTGGGAGGAAATGACGCTCTTCCACCACCTTTAAAAAAAGAGGAGGAAGAAGAACTTGTAGAGAAACTTATACATGGTGATGAATCTATAAGAGATATATTAATTGAAAGAAACTTAAGATTAGTAGTGTATATAGCAAGAAAATTTGAAAATACAGGAGTATGCGTAGAAGATTTAATTTCTGTAGGAACTATTGGATTAATAAAGGCAGTTAACACTTTTAATCCAGAGAAAAAAATAAAATTAGCTACATATGCTTCTAGATGTATAGAAAATGAAATATTAATGTATTTAAGAAGAAATAGTAAAGTAAAAGCAGAGATATCTTTTTATGAACCATTAAATATTGATTGGGATGGTAACGAGCTTTTATTATCAGATATTTTAGGAACTGAAAATGATATTGTTTATAATTTGATTGAAGATGAAGTTGATAGACAGTTATTATTCCTAGCATTAAAGCATTTAAATGATAGGGAAAAAGAAATAGTTAAGCTAAGATTTGGTTTAAACGGTACTAGAGAAAAGACTCAAAAAGAAGTTGCAGATATGCTTGGAATATCGCAATCATATATTTCAAGGTTAGAAAAGAAAATAATAAATAGATTGAAAAAAGAAATCAATAAAATGATTTAGGTTGTCTTTAGTATAAAACTAATCACTCTCGGGGATACTTTTTAATGCAGTATGTTATTACTTCCGAAGGGGTTGATGAGCTTGATTATTAATAAAGTAGAAATATGTGGAGTGAATACTTCAAAACTACCTATATTAAAAGAAAAAGAAAAAAGAGAGTTACTTTTAAAAATGAGAGACGGAGATAAAGGTGCTAGAGAAACTTTTATTAAAGGTAATTTAAGATTGGTTTTAAGTGTTATACAAAGATTTAATAATAGAGGAGAAAATGTTGATGACTTATTCCAAGTTGGATGCATAGGATTAATGAAGGCAATAGATAACTTTGATTTAGGTCAAAATGTTAAGTTTTCAACTTATGCAGTACCAATGATAATAGGGGAAATAAGGAGATATTTAAGGGACAATAATTCAATAAGAGTAAGTAGATCTCTAAGAGATATAGCTTATAAAGCTCTATTAGTAAGAGATAGATTAATAAAAGAAAATAACAAAGAACCTACAGTTTCACAAATAGCTAAAGAACTTAATTTACCTAGGGAAGAAGTAGTATTTGCGTTAGATGCTATTCAGGATCCGGTATCTCTATTTGAGCCGATATATCACGATGGTGGAGATGCCATTTATGTTATGGATCAAATAAGTGACTCAAAAAATAGTGATGAAAGTTGGCTTGAAAATATATCTATAAAAGAAGCAATGAAAAAGTTAAATGATAGGGAAAAACTTATATTAACATTAAGGTTCTTTAATGGAAGAACTCAAATGGAAGTTGCTGATGAAATTGGAATATCTCAAGCTCAAGTTTCTAGATTAGAGAAAACTGCATTAAAGCATATGAGGAAATATGTATAGAGCTCTTTTAAGAGAGCTCTTTAAAAATAATAAAATGTGTACAGGCTATTAAATTTATATTGAATAAATTAAATCTTAAAGACATAAAAATATTTATTAGTATGAAGATTATTTAAGGAGGATTTTTAATGGGGTTATTTGATAATATAAAAACTGAAAATGAAATGTATTCTGAAGTAGAAGATGACGATTTATTATTACATTCTTTAAATGCATTAAGAACTATGGAAGTAATAGATATTAAAACAGGATCAAAGATGGGATATATAAAAGATTTTGTTATTAATATAGAAGAAAGTAAGGTTATATCAATAATACTACCAGGAACAGCTAAGGGTTGGTTTAGTAAAGAAGAAGATTTAGAAATACCATGGAGTAAGGTGAAAAAAGCAGGTGTAGAAGTTATATTAGTTGATAGTGCTGATATAGAAGAATTTAATTTGTAAAATAATATCTAGTAAAATTCTAAAAAAATCTGTATAATCTATATATACTTAAGACAATAATTAGGAAAGGCGTGAATAAAATGAGATGTCCTTTTTGCTCTTTTGAAGAAAGTAAGGTAGTTGATTCCAGATCTACAGATGATAATACTACTATTAGAAGAAGAAGAGAATGTTTGAACTGTAATAAAAGATATACTACATATGAAAAGGTTGAAGATATTCCGATATTAGTTGTTAAGAGAGATTTAACAAGAGAAAATTTTAATAAGGAAAAGATAATAAATGGTCTAATTATAGCTTGTCAAAAAAGACCTATATCAAGAAAGCAAATAGAAGAGTTAGCAGAAGACATAGAAAAGGCTATTTCAAATAAGATGATAACAGAAGTTAACTCTAAAATCATTGGAGAAATGGTAATGGATAGACTTAAAAATTTAGATGAAATATCATATGTTAGATTTGCGTCTGTTTATAGACAGTTTAAGGATATAAATACTTTCTTAGAAGAAATTAAAAATTTAGTATCTAATGAATAAAAAGTTAACTTAAAATAGAATACTTCTATTTTAAGTTAACTTTTTTATGTTAAAAATAAGGTTAAAAGTAAGTTAAAACATAATCAATAAAGCAAAAAAAATAGAAAATATGTTTAATAAATGGTAAAATGTATTAAAACAAATTAAAGAGGTGACTACATGATAAACTTATCTGTAAGGGATTTTAAGTTGAAAAAAGATTTTTTAGTTTATGATTTAGGAAAAATAGAATTAGTTTTTTCAACAGCAGAAGAAGATAGAAGCTTTAATAGAAATACAGAGTATGGAATTAATAATTTGAGCAGTATAATAAAAGATTTTAATTTAAGTGATGTTATTTATTTAAATCAAATCCATAGTAATAAAATTTACACTTATAATAAGGATTATATAAATATAAAAGATGAAGAAGGAGATGCTTTAATTACAAAAGAAAAAAATATAGCAATAGGAGTATTTACAGCAGATTGTGTACCTATAATTATAGTGAATGAGAAAAGTAATATAGTAGCAACCATTCATAGCGGTTGGAGGGGAACATTTAATTCAATAGCTTCAAAGACTTTATTAAAAATGAAGAACGAATTTAATATAGATACAAATGAAACTAAGGTTTTCATAGGGCCACATATAAGAAAATGTTGTTATGAAGTTTCAGAAGAATTAAAAGAAAAATTTATAGAAAAGACAAAGATAGATGAAGATAAATTATTCGATGGAAGATATCTAAGTATGCAAGAATGTATTCTAAAAGATTTAAGAGAATTTGGAATTAATGAAAATAATATATATTCATTAAATTTATGTACACATTGTGAGGAAAATGTAAAGTTATATTCATATAGAAAATCAGTAGGTACTTACGGAAGACTATTTTCATTTGCATTTATAAAATAGGGGGGATATTAATGGCAGAAGAAAAAATACTAGTAGTTGATGATGAGGATCATATAGTAGAACTTATAAGTTATAATTTAATAAATTCAGGCTATAAAGTTATAACTGCTAATAACGGAATAGATGCTGTTAAATTAGCAAAAGAAGAAAATCCAAGGCTTATGTTATTAGACTTAATGATTCCTGGATTAGATGGTTATGATGTTTGTAAAGCTATAAGAAGCGATAATGATACTAAAGATATATCAGTTATAATGTTAACAGCAAAAGGAGAAGAACTAGATAAAATATTAGGCCTTGAACTTGGAGCTGATGATTATATGACAAAACCATTTTCAATAAGAGAATTATTAGCAAGAATAAAAGCAGTTTTAAGAAGAACAAAGTCATTAGGGGGAAGCGAGGAAATATTTAAGACAAATGGAATCCTAATAAATTTTGAAAGGAGAGAAGTGCTTATATCTGATAAAAAAATAGATTTAACATTAAAGGAATTTGAATTGTTAGAAATATTAGTTAAAAATAGAGGGAAAATATTAACTAGAGAAACTCTTCTAGATAAAATATGGGGATATGAATATGTTGGAGAAACAAGAACTGTAGATGTTCATATTAGATATTTAAGAAAAAAGATAGAAGTAGATGATAAAAATCCAAAATTTATAGAAACTATAAGAGGAGTAGGATATAGGTTTAATCCTAATAACTAAATTATGAAGAAGAGAATATTAGCATCGTCATTAATAACTGTAATTTTTGCATTACTAATTGTAACATGCTCCTTTATAGCATTAGTTAATATTAAAGAAATAGATAAAACTAAAGAAATTCTATCTGTTTATAATAATTTAGTAATAAAATCAAATAGCTTTAAAGATGGTAATTTAGATGATTTTAAAATAAGTAATGCAAAAGTAAGGTTTACTTTTGTAGATAGAGATGGAAATGTATTAAAAGATACTAGTAATGAAAATCTTGAAAATCATTTAAATAGGGATGAAATAGTTGAAGCTTTAAAAAATGGAGAGGCTTCTTCAACTAGATATAGCGAGACTCAAGCTACAAATGTGATTTACTATGCAACTAAGATAGATGATAATACATTAGTAAGATCTTCTGTACCTTTGTATACAATAAAGGTATTTTCTGAAAGTTATATTAAATATTATTTTATAGTTATAGTATTTGTAATTCTATTATCCTTAGGGCTTTCTTTAAAACTAATTAGAGCTATAATTTATCCTGTTAAGGAACTTGAAATTGCTACTAATAAAATTGCAAATGGTGACTATAGTAGAAGAGTAAGTATATATACAAATGATGAAATTGGTTCATTAGCAAATACTTTTAATAATATGGCAGATCAGTTGCAATCTAGAATTAGTGATTCATTAGATAAACAAAATAAGTTAGAAGCTATATTAGAAAGTATGGAAAGTGGAGTAATTGCAGTAGATAATAAGCAAAAGGTAATGCTTATTAATCCATATGCTAAAAATTTGTTTGGAATAAAAGAAGATATTATAGGAGAAAATATTTCAGAGTATATAATTGATTATGATATATTAAGCTTTATGAGGAATATTCCAGCAATAGAAATGAAGGAAATAAAACTTATTCATCCAATATTGAGAGAACTTAGAATTAAGAAAGCCCCTATAATAAATGATAAAAAAATACCAATAGGTGTAGTGATTACTGTTTTAGATATAACAGATATAAAAAGACTTGAAAATATAAGAAGTCAGTTTGTTGCAAATGTATCACATGAATTAAAAACACCTTTAACATCAATAAAAGGTTTTGCAGAAACACTTAAATTTGTAGAAGATTTACCTACTAGAAATAAATTTTTGGATATAATTGATAAAGAAGCAGAGAGATTAACAAATTTAATAAATGATATATTAATTCTTTCTAATATCGAAAATAACTATAAAATGAAAGAGGAAGAATTTAATCCAGCGAAGGTAATAGAAGATGTTATAAATATGGTTACTCCACAGATGAATAGTAAACAAATAGAAATAAATTTTTCAAGTAATGGTACAAATGAATTAAATGGAGATAGAGATAAGTTCTTTCAAATGATATTGAATTTAGTTGAAAATGCTATAAAATACTCAAATGATAAAACTTTAATAAGTATTAGAACTTATGATATTAATGATTATACTTATATAGAAGTGGAGGATAATGGGATTGGGATACCTAAAGAAGACTTACCAAGAATATTTGAAAGATTTTATAGGGTTGATAAATCAAGAGCTAAGGGTGGTACTGGATTAGGATTAGCCATAGTAAAACATATAGCAAGAATGTTCAACGGAGAAATTTTTGTTAAGTCAACTTTAAATAAAGGAACTAAATTCACTATAAAGCTAAGAAAAAATATAAAAATAGATGATTTTATTTATTAAGAAGAAAAGGCTTTGCAAGCCTTTTCTTTTTTTGCGTATAGGTGCGTAGTACTGTTAATTTTTTTTAACAATCTCATAACTTTTTTTAACTTTGAACTAATATTTACTTAACTTTTAGGGATTAATATAAGTATGTAGAGAAAATTAATAAATATAGATGATTAAATTAAATTATTAATTGGAGGAGAATTTTATGAAAAGAAAGAGCTTAAAACTTATATGTACAGCTTTATTAGTTACAGTGGTAGGAGGTGCTTTTGTTGGTTGTGGTAATGACAAAGCAAGCGATGAAAGTACTGGAGAAAAATCTACAACAATATCAATTTCTGGATCAACATCAGTTGGACCATTAATGGAGAAAATTGCAGAAAAGTATGAAAGCGATAATAGTAATGTTTCAATAGAAATAAATCAAGTAGGATCTTCAGCAGGAATAAAAGATGCTATAAATGGGGTATCTGAAATAGGAATGTCTTCAAGAGAACTAAAGACTGAAGAAGAAAAGGAAGTTAAGCCAACAGTTATAGCATATGATGGTATAGCAATAATAACTAATAAAAATAATCAAATTAAAAATATAACATTAGAACAAATAAAGGGAATATACACAGGAAAGATAACTAATTGGAAAGAAATTGAGGGCGGAAAAGATGCACCTATAGTTGTTGCTTCAAGAGAAGAAGGCTCAGGAACAAGAGATGCTTTCCAAGAAATAGTTGGATATAAATCAGAAGAATTAAAAACTGACGCAATGATTTCTAATGGCAATGGTGGGTTAAAAGAAACAGTTATAGGAAATGAAAATGCAATAGGTTTTGTATCTTTTGAATACTTAGATGATAAAGTAAATATTGTGAATGTTGAAAATGTAGAACCAAAAGCTGATTTAGTAAAATCAGGAGAATATAAGATTTCAAGACCATTCTTATTGGCAACTAAGGAAGGAAACTTAAGTGGAAATGGTCAAAAATTAATTGATTTTATCTTAAGTGATGAAGGTCAAACAATAGTCAAAGAAAATAAATTAATTCCAGTTAAATAACTTTGAGTTATTAAGAATGCTCATTATTGGGCATTCTTACTTTCATAGGAGAGGGTAAGCATGTTAAATGTAAAAAAAAACAACGATAGTAAATACTTAATAGAAAATATATCAAAATGCGTATTTTTAGCAAGTGCTCTAATTGCAGTAATAAGTTTATTGTTAATTATATGTTTTGTATTCTACAAAGGGCTAACTCCTTTTATTAGCAAAGGATACTCTTTTAAAGATTTCTTATTTGGGACAAAATGGATTCCATCTTCAGATAAATTTGGAATATTGCCGATGGTACTAGCATCTATATTTGGTACTATGGGATCTTTAATAATAGGAGTACCGATTGGAATACTTACAGCTATCTTTATAGCGGAAATTGCTCCCAAAAGGATTGGAAAAATAATATCAGGAGCTGTTGAGCTTTTAGCTGGAATTCCATCAGTTTTATATGGGGTGTTTGGATTGGCAGTAATAGTACCATGGATTATGGATACATTCAATTTACCAAAAGGGCAAAGTCTTTTAGCAATTATAATAGTTTTATCAGTTATGATGCTGCCAACAATAGTAACAGTTTCAGAAACTGCAATTAGAGCAGTTCCTAAATCATATAAGGAAGGTTCACTAGCACTTGGTGCTTCACATATAGAAACAACTTTTAAGGTTGTTGTACCTGCTGCAAAATCAGGTATTTTAGCTGCTGTTGTCCTTGGAATAGGTAGGGCAATTGGAGAAACTATGGCAATAATATTAGTAGCAGGAAACTCAGCTATAATTCCAAGTTCAATAATGGACTCTGTAAGACCTTTAACTACTAATATTGCATTAGAAATGGGTTATGCATTTGGAACTCATCAAGAAATGCTATTTGCAACGGGAATTATATTATTCTTATTTATATTATTATTAAACTTAGTATTAAGTAAACTTTCTAATAAGGAAGGTAAATAGATATGAGAAAATTTAAAGAAAATTTATTGAAAGCATTAGTATGGATTTCTGCTGGACTTACAGTTGGAGTATTAGTATTCATATTAGGATTTATATTTTTAAAAGGCTATAAGCATATAAGTATAGATTTTCTGACTGAAAATTATTCGGCATCAGGTAATGGTGGTATTTTGCCTATGATAGTAGCAACTTTATATACAGTTTTTATATCTATAATAGTAGCAACACCAATAGGAATACTTGCAGCTATTTATTTAACAGAATATGCAAAGCAAGGAAAAATAGTAAAGATAATAAGATTTGCAACGGAAAGTTTATCAGGAATTCCATCAATAGTATATGGACTATTTGGATCAATATTTTTTGTTGTAACTTTAAAACTAGGATATTCATTATTAGCTGGATCATTAACAGTGGCAATAATTATATTGCCAGTAATAATAAGAACAACAGAAGAAGCTTTAAAATCAGTTCCGCCATCATATAAGGAAGCATCATTAGGACTAGGAGCAACAAGGTTCCAAACTCTTTATAAGGTTATAGTGCCTAGTGCTATTCCGGGGATTTTAGTTGGAGTAATATTATCAGTTGGACGTGTAGTTGGAGAATCAGCTGCAATACTTTTAACTGCTGGTACTGTTGCTAAAATGCCTAAGGGAATACTGTCTAGTGCAAGAACGCTAACAGTTCAATCATATTTAGTAACTCAGGAAGCTGGAAATATAGAGCAAGCTACTGCTGTTGGTATAGTGTTAATAGGGATAATATTAGCTTTAAATATTATAGCAAAGTTAATAACGAAGAAATTTAGTAAGGCAAATTACTAATAAGAATAAAAGCTAAGAGGTGTAAGTATGTCAAAGGAATTAATGCCTAAAATTAAAGTAAGAAATTTGAATTTATATTATGGTGATAATCAAGCATTAAAAAACATAAACATAGATTTAGAAGAAAACAAAGTAACAGCATTTATAGGACCTTCTGGATGTGGGAAATCAACATTTTTAAGAACATTAAATAGAATGAATGATTTAATAGATAATGTTAAAATAGATGGTGAAATACTAGTTGATGGAGAAGATATTTATAAAAGTAAAGATGTCATAGCGTTAAGAACAAAGGTAGGAATGGTTTTCCAAAAACCAAATCCTTTCCCTATGTCAATTTATGATAATATAGCATATGGCCCCAGGTTACATGGAGTAAAAGATAAAAAAACTTTAGATGAAATAGTTGAGAAAAGTTTAAAAGGCGCAGCGCTTTGGGATGAAGTAAAAGATAGACTCAAAAAAAGTGCTTTAGGTTTATCAGGAGGACAGCAACAAAGGCTTTGTATTGCTAGAACTATAGCAGTTTCACCAGAAATTATATTAATGGATGAGCCAACTTCTGCATTAGATCCTATTTCAACTAATAAAATGGAAGAATTGATGGAGGAATTAAAGAAGAAGTATACAGTAATTATAGTAACTCATAACATGCAACAAGCAGGAAGAATTGCTGATAAAACTGCATTTTTCTTAAATGGTGAAATAATAGAATATGCTGATACAGAGGATATATTCTATAAACCTAAGGATAAAAGGACAGAAGATTATATTACAGGAAGATTCGGCTAAAAATATATAAGAGGTGATTTGAAATGATGAGAGAAGTAATGAGTAACAAGATAAAATTGTTAAACTCAGAGCTTATAGAAATGGCTAGCTTGGTAGAAAAACAAATATATGACAGTATGACTGCACTCAAAGATCAAGATTTAGACTTAGCAAAGAAGGTTATGAAAAATGATGATAAGGTTGATGATCTTCAAAAAGAAATAGAAGAAAAATGCGTAAAATTTATGGCTACTGAATCACCAGTTGCAAGAGATTTAAGAAGTATATATACTACATCTAAAATAGTAACTGACCTTGAAAGAATGGCTGATTATGCAGTAGATATCTGTAAGATAGTTCCAAGAGTTAAAGGAGTAAATTTTTCAAATGAAATAGCACCAATTTGGCAAATAGTTGATATAATTATAAGCATGATAAAACTTGCAATTGAAGCCTATGTAAAGGGAGACGAAAAAGCTGCATATGAAATTTGTGATATGGATGATAGAGTAGATGAAATTTATCAAGGAATGTTTGAAATTGTATTAAAGAAAATGGGAAAAGATGAATCCATGATAAATCAAGGCACACAAATATTATTTGCATCTAAGTATTTAGAGAGAATTGGTGATCATGTAACTAATATATGTGAATGGATAATATTCTCTAAGAAAGGCAATTATGTTGATTTAAATGAATAGATAAAGAAAAACATCCCCTATAATGGGGATGTTTTCTGTTGACTTGAATTTATTATTAATGTAATATAACATCAAGTGATTATTATACTTAGGTGGAGTATGCTTAAGAGGAATGAAGCTCTCCATTTTAGGAATAAATTAACTAGTTATGGGTATTTAGGTTGATTTTTAATAAATATAATGTTAATTTAGATAAACTATAAGATAATTAAAAGACAATATTTTAAGATATTGAGGTGAAATATGAAAAATATAATTAAAAAAGTAGACCTTGGAAGTATTGCAGAAGAGGTTGGAATAGAAGTTAATGACGTATTATTATCAATTAATGGTACTCCTATAGATGATATTATAGATTATAAATTTTTAGCTGCGGACGAAGAAGTACTACTAGAAATTGAAAAACCTGATGGTGAAGTCTGGGAATATGAAATCGAAAAGGAATACGGAGAAAATTTAGGCCTTGAATTTGAAGGCGGAATAATGGATAAAGCTAAAAGTTGCTCTAACAAATGTATGTTTTGTTTTATAGATCAACTTCCTAAGGGAATGAGAAATTCTTTATATTTTAAAGATGATGATTCAAGATTATCATTTTTACAAGGTAACTTTGTTACTTTAACAAATATGAAAGATGAAGATATAGATAGGATAATAAGATATAAAATAAGTCCTATAAATATTTCAGTACATACAACAAATCCAGAGCTTAGAGTAAAGATGTTGAAAAACAGATTTGCAGGAGCTATAATGGATAGACTTAAAAAGCTTAGAGATGCAGAAATTGAAATGCATGCACAAATAGTGTGTATTCCAAATGTAAATAATGGCGAAGAATTAAGAAAAACTGTTCTTGATTTATATGAATTACATCCATTTGTGAAAAACGTAGCTGTTGTACCAATAGGAGTTACTAAGTTTAGAGAAAACCTACCTTATGTAGATACATTCACAAAAGAAACATCAAAAAATGAAATAATGATGATTCAAGATCTTCAAAAAAGATTTATTGAAGAAACAGGAGCACCATTTGTTAGATTATCAGATGAGTTTTATATAGTAGCTGGCTTAGATGTTCCAAATGAAGAGTTTTATTCAGAGTATGAGCAGCTAGAAGATGGTGTAGGAATGATAAGATACTATAGAGAAGTAGTACAAAGATCTATAGAATTTTTAGATGAAAATTCAAAAGGAAGTTTTTCAATGGTAACTGGTGAGTTAGCTTACGACGAAATAAAAAGATCTGCAGAGCTTATAATGAAACATAATCCTAATATTCAAATAGATGTATATAAGATTACTAATAACTTCTTTGGTAATACTATAACGGTAGCAGGGCTTTTAACAGGAACTGATATAATAGATCAATTAAAAGGAAAGATAAAAACAGATTATTTAATTATGCCAAGTAATATGTTTAGAAAAGGATATGAGCTTGCACCTGCAGACATGATTATGTTAGATGATTTAAGAAGTGAGGATGTAGAAAAAGCGTTAGGCGTTAAGGTGATAGTTTGTGATTATACAGGAGATGACCTTATTGACATAATAAATGCAAATTGTGAGGAGGAAAAATAATGGCTAAACCAATAGTTGCAATAGTTGGAAGACCAAATGTAGGTAAATCTACTCTATTTAATAAATTAGCTGGGCAAAGAATATCTATAGTTCAAGATACACCAGGGGTAACTAGAGATAGAGTATATGCTCAAGCTGAATGGCTTAACTATAATTTTACAATGATAGATACTGGTGGTATAGAACCAGAAAGAGAAGATATAATAGTTAAACAAATGAGAAGGCAAGCTAATATAGCTATAGAAACTGCCGATGTAATAATATTTGTTGTTGATGGTAAGGAAGGTCTAACTCCTGCCGATCATGAAGTAGCAAATATGCTTAGAAAAAGTAAAAAAGAAGTTGTTTTAGTAGTAAACAAAGTAGATTCTTTAAAAGAAGAAGAAAATGCATGGGAATTTTATAACTTAGGTATTGGAGACCCAGTAACTATTTCAGCTTCTCAAGCATTAGGTCTTGGAGATATGCTAGATAGAGTTGTTGAAAACTTTGATAAATTCAATGAAGAAGATGAAGAAGATGAATTTATAAGAATAGCTATGATAGGAAAACCTAATGTAGGAAAATCATCTTTAATAAATAGATTACTTGGAGAAGAAAGATTAATAGTTTCTGATATTCCTGGTACAACAAGAGATTCTATAGATAGTGCGTTAGAAACTGAACAAGGAAAGTTTATCCTAGTTGATACAGCTGGCCTTAGAAGAAAGAGCAAAGTTAAAGAAGAAATAGAAAGATATTCAGTAATTAGAACATATGCAGCTATTGAAAGAGCTGATGTATGTATTTTAATGATAGATGCCACTGAAGGTGTTACTGAACAAGATGAAAAAATAATAGGTTATGCGCATGAAATGAATAAAGCTATTATGGTTATAGTAAATAAGTGGGATTTAATCGAAAAAGATGATAAAACAATGCAAAGATATAAAGAAGAACTACAAATGAATCTTAAGTTCTTAAAGTATGCAAAATACTTATTTATATCAGCTAAGACAGGACAAAGAACACATAAGGTTCTAGAAACAGCTAAGGAATGCTATGATAATTACTCTAAGAGAATTCCTACAGGAATACTAAATGAAGTTATAAACAAAGCAGTTCTTATGAAGGAACCTCCAATAGTAGGACTTAAGAGAATGAAAATATACTATGCAACTCAAGTTGCAGCAAAGCCACCAAAGTTTATATTCTTCGTTAATGATTCAAGTGCATCTCATTTTTCGTATCAAAGATATCTTGAAAATCAATTAAGAGAAAGCTTTGACTTCAGTGGAACAGGTATTCAAATAGAATATAGGGAAAGGAAGGAATAAGCATGAGTAATGTGACTTTTTTAGGAGGAGGTAGTTTTGGTACCGCCTTAGGAATATTGTTAGCTAAAAAGGAAAATAAGGTTAGCATATACGATAGAGATAAAAATGTAGTTGATGATATAAATATAAATAGAAAAAATGATAAATATATTAAAGACCTACATATACCTGAAAATGTCACTGCTTATATTAATCTAGATGAAGCTATAAGAGGGGCAAATTATATAGTATTATCTGTTCCTTCACATGTGATAAGATCAATTACAAAATCATTAAAGGGTAAAATAAATGATGATGTAATTATTGTAAGCATAGCTAAGGGAATTGAAGAAGGAAGTAATTTAAGATTATCTCAAGTTATTGAAGAGGAATTACCAAACAATAAAGTTGTAATATTATCTGGACCTAGTCATGCTGAAGAGGTTGCTTTCAATATTCCAACAACTGTAGTTGTTTCTTCTAAAAATTTAGAGGCTGCTAAAAAAGTTCAAGATTTATTTATTAATAAAAATTTCAGAGTATATACTAATGAAGATTTAGTAGGTGTTGAAATAGGTGGTGCAGTTAAAAATATAATTGCATTGGCAGCAGGAGTTTGTGATGGTATTGGATATGGAGATAACTCAAAAGCAGCTCTTATGACAAGGGGAATGGCTGAAATAGTTAGAGTTGGAATGAAACTTGGAGGAAAGCCTGAGACGTTCCTTGGACTAACGGGTATGGGAGACCTTATAGTAACTTGTACTAGTCTTCACTCTAGAAATAGGAAGGCAGGATATTTAATAGGTAAGGGAAAAACAACTGAGGAAGCTATTGAAGAAGTTGGAATGGTTGTTGAGGGTATTAAAGCATGTAAGGCTTTTTATGAATTAAAAGAAAGTCTAAATGTTGAAATGCCTATAACAGATATTTTATATAGAATTTTATTTAAAAATAAAAATCCTAAGGATGCCGTTATAGATTTAATGGAAAGAGAAAGAAAAAGCGAAATATACTAATACAAAAGGAGAAGTAAACTTTACTTCTCCTTTTGTATTAGTAATAATTTCTAGCTATAGATAATATATTATTATATATGTAGTTGAGAAGACGTGTAAAATTTTTAAAAAAGTTGTATACTTTTTTACTCTCTCGAATATATATATAGTGTTAAAAATAAATAGGAGGTTACACCGTGGACAGCTTTAATATATACAAGGATATAGCTGAAAGAACACAAGGAGACATATATGTAGGTGTTGTTGGTCCGGTTAGAACAGGTAAGTCAACATTTATAAAAAAATTTATGGACCTTATGGTAATACCAAAGATTGATAATAATTATAAGAAGGAAAGAGCAAAAGATGAACTGCCTCAAAGTGGATCAGGGAAAGGCATTCATACAACAGAACCAAAATTTATTCCAAATGAGGCTGTAGAAATTACTATTGATGAAGACATAAAATTTAAGGTTAGAATGGTTGATTGCGTTGGTTATATAGTAAAAGGTGCAGTAGGATATATGGATGGGGACCAAGCTAAAATGGTAAATACTCCATGGTATGAATACGAAATTCCTTTTGAAGATGCAGCAGAAATAGGTACTAGAAAAGTAATAACAGATCATTCTACAATAGGCCTTGTAGTAACCACTGATGGAAGTATTACAGGGATAGAAAGAGATGAGTACTTAGAAGCAGAGGAAAGAGTAATAGAAGAATTAAAGGCAATAAATAAGCCTTTTATAGTTGTACTTAATACGAAATATGTTAATGCTCCAGAAACAAGAGCAATGAAGAAAGACTTAGAAGAAAAATATGATGTTCCAGTTCAAGTTATGGATGTAGCTAATATGAACGAAAATGATGTAGAAGATGTATTTAAACATGTACTTAAAGAATTTCCAGTTAAAGAAATTAATATTGAAATGCCAAGCTGGGTTGAAAGGTTAGAGCCAGAGAATTGGCTAAAAAAGAATTTCTTTAGTATAGTTAAAGGAATGTGTGAAAACATAAGTAGAGTTAGAGATATAAGGACTACATTAGATTTATTAAAGGAAGAAGAAAATCTAGCTCCGACAGAAATGAGTTCAGTTAATTTGGGTGAAGGTAAGGCAACAATTACTATGAAGCCTAAAGATGGAATATTCTATAACATATTAAGTGAAATTTGTGATTTAGATGTTAAGTCAGAAAGTGATTTATTATCATTAATAAAAGATCTTAACTTTGCTAAAAAAGAATATGATAAGGTAAAAGATGCATTAATTGATGTGCGTGAAACAGGATATGGTTTAGTTGCACCTCAATTATCAGAAATGAAGTTTGAAGAACCTGAAATGGTTAAACAAGGAACAAAGTTTGGGGTTAAATTAAAAGCATCTGCACCATCGTTACATTTTATTAAAGCTAATATAAAAACTGAGATAAGTCCTATAATGGGCTCAGAAAAAGAAAGTGAAGAGCTTGTAAAATCTTTAATGGAACAATTTGAAAAGGATCCGGCATCATTATGGCAAAGTAATATGTTTGGTAAGCCATTAGAAGTACTAATTAAAGAAGGATTACAAAACAAACTATATAAGATGCCTGATGATGTTCAAGTAAAGATTCAAAAAACTCTTCAAAAGATAATAAATGAAGGTAGTGGCGGATTAATCTGCATAATACTATAATGGATGAAGACTAGTCTTTTTTAGACTAGTCTCTTCCTTTTTAGCCCTCAATTTTTAATATTAGTAAATTTATACGATCTTAATGAATAATATATTATTAAGAGATGTTTTAAAATTTAAGCTCATATACACTAAACAGAATTGAGGGATAAATATGGAAGACAGATTTTGTACCTATAAGAGAGTTGGATATTTTAAAGAAAGAATGGCAAAAAACTTAGGGGTAAAATTTACAGGCACCATTTATGCATCCCCAGGGGTAATAAAGCATATTAAAAAAAGACATGGAAAACATTTGAGTAAAAAGATAGCTGGTAATTTAATAGAATATATGAGAGAAATAATTGAGGAGCCAGACTATATAGGGCTATATAAGCTAACTGAAAATGGAACTCATATTGAACTAATTAAAAAAGTAGATTTGAATATACTAATAGGTATAGATATAGATAACGAGAGAGATTATATATATGTGTCTACTATGTATCCTATAAGCGAAGGAAAGATAAATAATAAATTATATAGTGGAAAGCTAATAAGGTGGAGATAGAAATAAAAGTTGAAACATTTTAATATAAAAGTTATAATATGTATATTGGCTTAAAATAAAATGGTTATTGAGGTGAGAAATGGCTCCTCATGCGCTGAATTTCAGTAATAAGAGATGTAGGATACGCCGACCTACCAATAATCAACTTTTACAATTTTTAAACTTTTGGGTATACCAAGAGTTTTTATTTTATAATTAACTTTAGGAGGAAATTATGAAAAAAGTAGCAGTAGTTTTTAATGGTGGAACCATATCTATGAAGGTTGATGAAAGAATTAAGGCCGCTGTTCCAAGCTTGACAGGTGAAGAAATAATGTCAATGGTAACTGGAATAGAGGAATTCGCAGAAGTGGAATCTCATAGCTTTTCTAGCAAGCCTTCTCCACATATGACTATACAAAATATGTTAGAGCTTAGCAAATTTATAAAAGGATTAATAGATAGAGAAGATATAGATGGTGTAGTTTTAACTCACGGGACTGATACTTTAGAAGAAACAGCGTATTTTTTAGATTTAACTATAGATACAGAAAAGGTTATAGTTGTTACTGGAGCAATGAGAAGTGGTTCAGAGCTTGGCTATGATGGACCTTTTAATCTAGCAACTTCTATTTGTACAGCAATTTCAGAGGATGCTAAAGGTAGGGGCGTATTAGTTTGTTTTAATGGAGAGTTAAATTCAGCAGCTGAAGTAACTAAGGCAAATTCTATGGCACTTAATGCTTTTAAGACACCTAATTTCGGACCAATAGGTATAGTAGATAATAATAAAGTTTTATTTTATAGAAATACAAAAAAACATAGAGTTTATCACGTAGAAAATATGATTGATAAAGTTGCACTGATAAAATGCGTTGCTGGAATGGGATCAGATTATATAAATTATTTTATAGATAATGAATATAAGGGGATAGTAATTGAGGCTTTAGGAAGAGGAAATGTTCCACCTACTATGGTTGACGGAATAAAAAGAGCTTTAGATAAAAATATACCCGTAGTTATTGTGTCGAGATGCTTTGAAGGAAGAGTTTATGAATCATATGGATATGAAGGTGGTGGAAAGATGCTTAAGGATTTAGGAGTGTTCTTTGAAGAAAGTATGCCAGGACAAAAGGCAAGAATTAAGCTTATAGTAGCTCTTTCCAGTAAAAAATCAATTGATATAAGAGAATCATTTAAAAATAACACGAATTTTAATTAAATTTAAAATAAATTTGTGCGTATATGTTGACAAAGTTTGGATTAAAAATTATAATAATATTCGTAAAGAAGATAACTCATATAATATTGACGATAAGGGTCAAAAGTTTCTACCGAGATGCCGTAAATATCTTGACTATGAGTAAATGCTAACATAATTATATTAGATATATAATTATGTTAGCATTTAGCGGAAGCCGCTATGAGTTATCTATTCGATAAATTCATAGCGGCTTTTGTTGTATAAAAATATTAGGGGGATTAGCAATGAAAAATTCATCAAAAACACAAGGATTATTGCCTATATTAGCAAATCAAAATGTGAATTTTAAAAGAGAAATAGTGGCAGGTATTACTACTTTCTTAACAATGGCTTATATAATAGCGGTAAATCCTAATATATTATCAGCAACAGGAATGCCGGCAGGAGCTTTAGTTACTGCAACTTGCTTAACAGCAGCTATTGGGTGTATATTAATGGGTGTATTTGCAAACTTACCTTTTGCACTGGCATCTGGAATGGGACTTAACGCATTTTTTGCTTTTTCAGTTGTAATAGGAATGGGAATATCTTGGGAAATGGCTTTAACAGCAGTGTTTATAGAAGGAATTATATTTATATTATTATCTTTATTTAAGATTAGAGAAGCAGTTGTAAATGCAATACCAATGACAATGAAACATGCAGTTACTGCGGGAATAGGGATTTTTATAGCATTTATAGGAATGGTTGGAGCAGGGTTAGTAATAAATGATGACTCCACACTAGTTAAAATGGGTCATTTTTCACCGACAGTTGTAATTGCTTTAATTGGTGTTGTTATAATCGCAGTTTTAGATAAAAAGAAAATAAAAGGATCTATATTATTTGGAATACTGACAAGTACATTATTGGCATGGGGATATGCATTAATAAATCCAGAAGTAGCAGCAAATCTTGGAATATATCTTCCAGAAGGATTATTTAAATTTGAAAGTATAGCACCAATAGCAGGTAAATTAGATTTTTCACATTTAACAAATACAGAAACAATAGGTGGATTTATAGTTGTAATATGCACTTTCTTATTCGTTGATTTCTTTGATACAGTTGGTACTTTAGTAGGTGTATCATCAAGAGCAAATATGCTAGATGAAAATGGAAATGTTCCTAATGCGGGTAGAGCTTTATTGGTAGATGCTGTTTCAACAACGATAGGAGCAGCAATGGGAGTATCAACTGTTACAACATATGTAGAAAGCTCAACAGGAGTTGCAGCAGGTGGAAGAACAGGATATACATCAATAACTACTGGTATATTATTTTTACTTGCAATGTTCTTTTCACCAGTATTTATAGCTATACCATCATGTGCTACTGCACCAGCGTTAATTTATGTAGGATATTTAATGCTTGGAGCTGTGAAGAATATTGAGTTTGATAACATAACTGAAGGTGTACCAGCTTTCTTAACAGTAACAACTATGGCTTTAACGTATAGCATTGGTGATGGCTTAACTATAGGAATATTATCATATGTAATTATTAATTTAATTTATAACTTATTATGTAAAGATAAAGAAGATAGAACTAAGGTATCAGCAGTTATGATAGTACTTGCATTACTATTCATAATTAAGTTAGCTTTTCTATAAAATAAAGATAATTTATATTTAAATTTATATAAATTATAAAGAGGTAACTCTTTTGTATTAGTAAATCCCGGAAAAGAAGTAGATTTAATTCTACTTCTTTTTTTGAGTTATATAAAATAATATGTTAACAATTTGTGAACATATTATTGACAGTTAAGTAAAATATAAATTAATATTAATATATTCTTAGGAAGCTAAAATAATATAAGGTTAAAAAAGTTTATATTAACCTATAATTATATATAAAAATATATTCATAAAATTTATACTAAAATAGGCTATGGAGGCATATATGGTTAAAAGTATGACTAGTTTTGGTAGAGCTAGTAGTGAAGAAGGAAATAAATATTTATTTTCGGTCGAAATGAAAAGTGTAAATAGTAGATATTTGGACGTTAATGTAAGGCTACCTAAAAGCATAGTTTCTTTAGAAGAAGAAATTAGAAAATTAATAAACTCAAAGCTTTTTAGAGGAAAGGTAGATGTTTTTATTAACCAAAAAAGTTATTCTGGAGGAGAAGGAATAGCTAAATTGAATTTGAGACTTGCAGAAAGTTATTATAATTGTTTAAAAGAAATAGAAGAAAATCTTAATTTGAAAAATGATATTACAGTTACTCAAATAGCAAGATTTTCAGATGTTATAACAATTGTTGAAGAAGAAGATTCAATAGAAGAGATTTGGGAAGCTATTAAGCCTCTTATAAATTCATCTTTATCAATGATGGATGAAATGAGAATAATTGAGGGTGAGAAGCTTAAAGAAGATATTCTACAAAAATTAAATGATATAGAATCTTTAGTTTATGAAATAGATAAAATAGCAGATACAGTACCAAGTACATATAAAAAGAAGCTAGAGTTAAAACTGAAAGATTTACTTGATGGTATAGAAATAGATGAGGCGAGAATATCACAAGAAATAGCTATAATAGCAGATAAGTCAGCAGTAGATGAAGAAATCATTAGACTAAAAAGTCATTTAAGTCAAATGAGAAAAGCCTTTGAAGAAGGTGGGCAAATTGGAAGAAAACTTGATTTTATAATTCAAGAAATGAACAGAGAAGCTAATACTATTGCTTCTAAATCTAGTGATATGAATATGACAAATTATGTCATTAACATAAAAAACTTAATTGAAAAAATAAGAGAACAATCGCAAAATATAGAATAACTAGGAGGAAAGTAATGGGTATAAAGTTAATTAATATTGGATTTGGTAATATAGTTTCTGCTAATAGACTTGTTGCTATTGTAAGTCCAGAATCAGCGCCTATAAAAAGAATAATACAAGAAGCTAGGGATAGAGGAATGCTTATAGATGCAACTTATGGTAGAAGAACAAGAGCTGTAATAATAACAGATAGTGATCATGTTATTTTATCAGCTGTTCAACCAGAAACAGTAGCTCACAGACTTGTAGCAAAAGATGAAGCTGTAGATGAGGTTGATGAATAATGCAGAATAATAGGGGTGTTTTGATAGTTATTTCGGGTCCGTCAGGAGCAGGAAAGGGTACTATTTGTAAGGAGTTATTAGACAAACACAACAATATATATATTTCAGTTTCAGCAACCACAAGGTCACCAAGAGCTGGAGAAGTAGATGGAATAAATTATTACTTTTTAACAAAAGAATCTTTTGAAGAAAAGGTATCTCAAAATGGGTTCTTGGAATATGCTAATGTACATGGGAACTTTTATGGTACTCCAAAAGTTAACGTGGAAAAAATGCTTGAAGAAGGAAAAGATGTTATATTGGAAATTGATATTCAAGGAGCATTACAAGTAAAAGAAAATTTCAGTGAAGGTGTATTTATATTTATTCTTCCGCCATCAATGGAAGAATTAAAACAAAGAATTATAAAAAGAGGTAGCGAAACAGAAGAATCATTAATGACAAGATTTAAAAATGCATATAAAGAAATAAATTATGTATCAAAATATAATTATGCTGTAGTTAATGATACTTTGGACTTAGCAGTTTCAAAAGTAGAGTCAATTATAGCTGCTGAAAAATGCAGGGTTGATAGAATAAAAGAAAATACAATTTTAGATTCTAAGGAGGGCTTAATTCATGAACAACTCTATGATTAATCCATCAATAATGGATTTACTTAAAAAGGTGGATGACAGATATTCTTTAGTAATAGTAACTTCAAAAAGAGCAAGACAAATAATAGATGGAAGTGATCCAATGGTTGCAACAAAATCAAAGAAGCCATTAACAATTGCCATTAATGAAGTTAATGAAGGTGAAGTAGGATATGAACCTACTCCTGTAAAAGAAGGATTTAAATAATTATGAATGAAAAAAAGTGTGTATGTATAGGAGTAAGTGGAGGAATTGCAGTTTATAAAGCTTTGGACATCATAAGTGCTTTAAAAAAGAAAGACATTGATGTAAGAGTTATTATGACTGAATCTGCAACTAAATTTGTAACTCCTTTATCATTTCAATCATTAAGTCAAAATATGGTTGTAACTGATATGTTTGCAGAACCTAAGGCTTTTGAAATACAGCATATATCACTAGCAAAAAGAGCAGATGTTTTTTTAGTAGCACCAGCTACTGCAAATATAATTGGAAAAGTTGCAAATGGAATATCTGATGATATGTTATCTACGACTATTATGGCGACAAGAGCAAAGGTTATTTTTGCTCCAGCTATGAATACTAATATGTATGAAAATCCAATAGTTCAAGATAATATTGAAAAATTAAAGAAATATGGGTATGAGTTTATTGAACCAGCTTCAGGAAGACTTGCTTGTGGTGACTTAGGTAAAGGGAAGCTTGCAGATGTAAACACAATTGTAGAAAAAGTATTGGAAGCATTAAATGAAAAAGAATTTACTAATGATTTAAGAGGTAAAAATGTTTTAGTTAGTGCAGGGCCAACTCATTCTAAAATAGATCCAGTAAGATTTATTACAAATAGGTCTACAGGAAAGATGGGTTATTATATAGCAGAAGAAGCTAAACGTAGAGGTGCTAATGTTACATTAGTATCAGGACCTACTAATATTAATCCTCCTAATGGAATAAATGTAATAAATATAACAACAAATGAAGAAATGAAAAATGCAATTTTAGATAATTTTGAAAAAAGTGACATAGTTATTAAATCTGCAGCAGTTGCAGATTATAAAGCAAAAAATTATAGTAATGAAAAGATAAAAAAAGGTGAGGGAGATTTGGTCTTAACCTTTGTAAGAGATAATGATATCTTAAAAATCTTAGGCGAAAAGAAAAGTAATCAAATTCTTGTTGGATTTGCTGCAGAAAGTAATAATGTATTAGAAAATGCAAAAAGGAAACTAGAAAATAAGAATTTAGATTATATAGTAGCTAATGATATTACAAGTGCTGACACCGGATTTGGAAGTGAAGATAATAAAGTTATTATCATTTCAAAAGATGGAGAAGAAATATATTTAGATAAGATGAGTAAAAAAGAAGTTGCATCTAAAATATTTGAAACTATATTAAGAAAGCGCTAAAATGCGCTTTCTTCTTGTATAAGGGGAAATAGAACCTAATAAAAGGGTGATGAATTTGAAAATATATGCACAAATTATTATAAATAGTGATGCTTTAGATATAGATAAACCCTTTACTTATGAAATACCTGAAGAGCTCAAAGGTGATATAAAGGTAGGTCAATGGGTAAAGGTACCTTTTGGGATGAAGAATTCCATTATAGATGGATTTATATTATCTATAAAAGAAGAAGAAATAACAGGGATTAGAATTAAGAAGATAAAAGCAATAGGTTCAATAGAACCACTTTTAAATCATGATGACTTAAAACTTATTTATTTTATAAGAGAAAATTATTTATGTAAATATATAGATGCAATAAGACTGCTTATTCCACAAGGTGTCTTAAAGGGTGCTAAAAATAAATATAAGATGGTAATAGCACTTGGAGATAAGACTTATGATAAAGAAGTTGAAGTGAAATATGGAGATATATTAAACTTTATAAGAGAACATAATGGGAAATTTAATAAAAATGAGCTTGTAAATTTACATTCGCTTTCATTATATAAAATAAATAAGCTAATTAAAGAGGAATATTTAAAAGTAGATGAAGAAATAGTATATAGATATAATGATAAGGAGTATATTGATTATAAAGAAAGAAAGCTTACAATGGATCAAATTAAAGCTTTAGAAAAGATTGAGAAATCTGATAAGAACATGTTTTTGCTGAAAGGGGTTACTGGATCAGGGAAAACAGAAGTGTATATGAAGCTTGTAAGTGATACTATCGCAGAAGGAAAATGTGCAATAGTTTTAGTTCCTGAAATTTCTTTAACACCACAAATGATAGAAAGATTTAAAGGGAGATTTGGAAGAGAAGTTGCAGTTTTCCATAGTAAATTATCTGATGGAGAGCGCTATGATGAATGGTTTAGAGTAAAAGAAGGAAAAGCTAAACTTATAATAGGAGCAAGAAGCGCATTGTTTTTACCAGCTCCTAAGCTAGGTATAATTATAATAGATGAAGAACATGAAGGTACCTATAAATCAGAGCAAAATCCTAAATATGCAACAAGAGAAGTTGCTGAATTTTTAAGTGAAATAAAGGATTGTAAAGTTATATTAGGCTCAGCAACACCTTCTATAGAGACATATTATAGGGCTATAACTGGAGAAATAGAGTTAGTAGAATTGAATAATAGAATAGATAATAAGCCAATGCCTATAATGGATATAGTAGATATGAGGGAAGAATTAAATAGTGGTAATGTCTCCATGTTTAGCAGAAAACTTTTTACTGAAATTAAAGAAGCATTAAATAAAAAAGAGCAAATTATTTTGTTTTTAAATAGAAGAGGATTTTCTACCTTTGTATCCTGTAGAAGCTGTGGATATGTTTTTAAATGTCCTAAGTGTGACATATCAATGACATTCCATAAAAATGGATATTTAGTATGTCATTATTGCGGCTATGCTCAAAAGCAACAAAAGATTTGTCCAAAATGTAAAAGTAAGTATGTAAAACATTTTGGGGCAGGTACAGAACGTGTTGAAGAAGAAGTTAGAAAGTATTTTAGTGATGCTAGAGTTTTAAGAATGGATGTAGATACTACAAGAAATAAAAATTCTCATGAAGAAATATACAAAGCATTTAAAAATGGAGAAGGAGATATTCTCATTGGAACTCAAATGATATCAAAAGGTCTAGATTTTGAAAATGTAACATTAGTAGGAATACTTGCTGCTGATATGTCTATAAATATACCAGATTATAGATCTTCAGAAAGAACTTTTCAAATAGTAACTCAAGTTGCGGGAAGGGCAGGTAGAGGAAGTAAAGAAGGAAAAGTAATTGTTCAAACATATAATCCAGAGCATTATAGTCTAATTTATGCAAAAAACTATAATTATGAAGGGTTTTATGATGAAGAATTTACTACAAGGGGTTTGATGTATTATCCTCCTTTTGGTAGAATACTATTAGTGAATGCTTCTTCTAAAAATGAAAACTCACTTAAAAACTTTATGAAATCAATTAAAGGTGAGATGGAAAAAATTAAAGATGAATATTCAAATATAGAAATGCTAGGACCAGTTCCATGTGTAATTTCTAAAATAAAAGACAATTATAGATGGCAAATATTATTTAAAGGTGATTTATCTCAAGATTTTTGTAAAAAAATAAAAGATAAACTTTATCAATTAAATAAGAATGTATATAATGAAGTAAAAGTAACTATTGATATTAATCCCAATAATTTGACTTAGGAGGTAAAGAAATGGCAATTAGAAATATAAGACAAAATGGCGATGAAGCATTAAGAAAGAAATGTAAGGTTGTTACTGAAATAACACCAAGAACACTTAAATTAATAGAAGATATGGCAGACACTATGTATGAAGCTGATGGAGTTGGTTTAGCAGCACCACAAGTTGGAATACTTCAAAGAATATTTGTTATAGATATTTATGATGATTATGGTTTAAGAGTATTTATAAATCCAGAAATTTTAGAAGTTTCAGGAAGTCAATTAGGTGAAGAAGGATGTTTAAGTGTGCCTGGAGAAGTTGCAGATGTTGAACGTCCAAATTATGTAAAGGTAAAAGCTTTAAATGAAAAAGGAGAAGAGTTTGTTTTAGAAGCAACAGAACTTTTAGCGAGAGCTATACTTCATGAAAATGACCACTTAAATGGAACTCTATTTATAGATTATTTAAAGTAGCAAAGGAGGATTAACATGAAAATAGTATTTATGGGAACTCCAGAATTTGCAGTACCATCATTAAAAAAGATAATAGAAACTTATGGAGTTGAAAGTGTATTTACTCAACCAGATAAACCAAAGGGAAGAGGAAAGAAAATGGCCTACTCTCCAGTTAAGGAAGTATCTTTAGAAAATAATATAAAGGTTTTTCAACCTGTTAAGTTAAAAGAAGATACGGAAGCTTTAGAATATCTCAAAGAGTTAAAGCCAGATTTTATAATTGTAGTAGCTTTTGGTCAAATATTAACTAAAGAAGTACTAGACATTCCGAAGTATGGATGCATAAACCTACATGCATCATTATTACCAATGTATAGGGGAGCAGCACCTTTAAATTGGGCTGTAATAAAAGGTGAAAAGAAATCTGGAAATACTACGATGTTAATGGATGTAGGGCTAGATACTGGAGATATGCTTCTTAAGGATGAAGTTGAAATAACTGATAATATGACTGCTGGAGAATTACATGATGTATTAATGGATAGGGGTGCAGAACTTCTAATTAATACTATAGATGGACTGTATAATGGAAGTATTATTCCAGAAAAGCAAAGTGAAGAAACTTTTTATGCTAAAATGTTAAATAAAGAACTTGGAAGAATAAATTGGAATAATTCTGCTAAGGATATTCATAATTTAATTAGAGGGCTTAATCCATGGCCTATTGCGCATACTACTTATGATGATAAATCAATGAAAATATATGAGAGTGAAGTATTATGCGAAAATAGTAATAAAGAACCTGGTACTATAATAAATGTATCAAAAGAAGGTATGAAAGTTTCAACAGGTTCAGGAGTATTATTAATTAAAAAGATTCAATTTCCAAATGGGAAGCCTTTAACTATAGAACAATATATAAATGGTAATGAACTAGAGATAAATAAAAAAGTTATTTAAGAGCCATAATAATTAATTAAACTATATAAAAGGAGATGGGTTTATGTTTTACCCAGGATTTTTATTTGACCCAACATATTTAATTTTAATACCAGCTATGATAATAGCTTTTTGGGCACAGTTTAAAATAGATAATGCTTATAAAAAGTATAAAACTGTTAGAACTTTAAGTGGTGTTACCGGAAGCGAAGTTGCAAGAAGCATATTAGATGGAGCAGGACTTTTTGATGTAAGAGTTGAAAGATATGGAAAGCATCTTGGAGATCATTATGATCCATCATCAAAAGTAATAAGGCTTTCACCCGAAGTATATGACGGAGCAACTGTAGCAGCAGCTGGTATAGCTGCCCATGAATGCGGGCATGCAATTCAGCATCAAACTCACTATGCACCTTTAGTTTTAAGAACTAGAATAGCACCAGTTGTTAATGTAGGGAGCACATTATCAATATATTTATTTATTATAGGGATATTCTTAGGTAATCCCCTATTTGCTAAAGTTGGTATAATATTCTTTGGAGGAGCAGTTATTTATCAATTAGTAACTCTTCCAGTAGAATTTAATGCATCAACAAGAGCCCTAAATATATTGAAAACAAGAACATTCCTATACGGAGATGAATTAAAAGGAGCACAAAAAGTTTTAGATGCAGCTGCAATGACATATGTGGCAGCAACTCTTATGGCTATTTCTCAGTTGATAAGACTAATAGCTATAAATAATAGATATAATGATAATTAAGAGGTAGAAGGATGAAGAGTAGAAAACTTGCAAGACAAATAATACAAAGAGTTCTAGAGGAAGGGGCATATTCAAACTTAGTTCTTTCAAATGAACTTAACAACATAGATATTGAAGATAAAGATAAGGGACTTATAACAGAAATTGTTTATGGGACTTTAAGAAGAAAGAGAACTTTAGATGTATTAATAGGAAACTTCGTTAAAGATATTAATTTAATTGATACAACTGTATTAAATATATTAAGAGTAGCTATTTATCAAATGTACTTTTTAGATAAAATACCTGAATATGCAGCTTGTAATGAAGCAGTAGAAGAAGCAAAAGAAGTTTCTTTAGAAGCATCAAAGCTTGTAAATGGTATTTTAAGAAATTATATTAAAGATGAAAAGGAAATTGTAGTTCCAGGAAATAGAATAGATGAGCTTGCTTATAAATTTTCTTTCCAACCTTGGATGATAAGATTGTTTATAAAACAATATGGTGAAGAAAGAACTATGAAATTAATGGCTGGATTAAATGAAACACCAAAAGTTACTGTAAGAGTAAATGAATTTAAAGCAGAGTATGATGAAGTTTATGAAAAACTTGAGGAAATTGGATATAATATTGAAGATGGATATGCTTGTCCAGAAGCGATAGCTATTAAAGGTGGAAAAGGCATTGAGGATAACCAATTATTTAAAGAAGGTCTTATCACAGTTCAAGATGAAAGTGCAATGCTTGTAGCGCCTTTATTAGATTTAAAAGAAGGAGATAAAGTACTAGATCTTTGTGCTGCTCCAGGTGGTAAAACAACTCACATTGCTGAATTACTAGCAAATAGTGGGGAAGTTTTAGCTTTTGATTTACATGGAAATAAGCTTTCTCTTATAGAAGAAAATGCAAAAAGATTAGGATTAAATAATATAGTATGTAAGGCTATGGATGCAACTAAATTAAATAGTGATTATATAAGCTATGGAGATAAAGTATTAATAGACGTACCTTGTTCAGGACTTGGTATAATAAGAAAGAAACCAGAAATAAAATGGAATAAAACAAGACAACAATTAAAAGATTTAGTTCCAATACAAAGAGAAATAATGGAAAATGCATGGCAATATTTAAAACCAGGTGGAACTCTTGTTTATTCTACATGCACATTAAATAAAGAAGAAAATGAAGAAAACTTAAAATGGTTCTTATCAAAACATAATGATGCAGAAATAGAAAAAATATATATAGGAAACAACAATAACTTTATATACAATGGAGATGGAAGTTTGACTATATTACCAAATGATTCTATGGATGGTTTCTTTATAGGCAAAATAAAGAAGATAAAATAGGTGATATAATGAATAATATTTTAAATTACAGTTTAGATGAAATTTCCTTATGGATGAAGGAAAATGGAGAAAGTGCTTTTAGAGCAAAACAAGTTTTTTCTTGGATATACAAGAATATTTGGAATTTTGATGATATGAAAAATTTACCTAAGAGTTTAGTAGAGAAACTTAAAGGAAATTTTTATATAGGAATCCCAGAAGTTGTAGAAAAGTATGAGTCAACATTAGATGGTACACAAAAATTATTATTAGCTTTCGATGATGGTAACATCATTGAAAGTGTAATAATGAAGTATAAACATGGTAACTCAATATGTATTTCTACACAAATTGGATGTAGAATGGGATGTAAGTTCTGTGCATCAACTTTAGAGGGAAGAGTAAGAAATTTAACAGCTGGAGAGATTTTATCAGAAGTTATTATAGCACAAAAGGTAATAGGAGAAAGAATATCTAATATAGTACTAATGGGGAGTGGAGAGCCATTAGATAACTATGAAAATGTTACTAAATTTTTGGATTTAGTAAATGCAGATTATGGTTTAAATATAGGGCAAAGACATATAACGTTATCTACTTGTGGGTTAGTGCCTAAGATTTATGAACTAGCGGATAAAGGATATAGCATAACACTAGCTATATCATTACATGCATTTAGTGATGAAAAAAGAAGAGAAATAATGCCAATTGCCAATAAATATTCAATAAAGGAAATACTAGAGGCTTGTGATTACTACTTTGAGAAAACAGGTAGACGTATAACTTTTGAATATTCCTTAGTATCCGGTATAAATGATGGTAAAGAAGATGCGAAATCTCTTTCAAAACTATTAAAAGGAAGACAGTGTCATGTTAATCTTATACCTGTTAATGAAATAAAAGAAAATACTCTAAAAAGACCTTCAAAAAAGACTATAGAAGAATTTGAAAAGATAGTAAATGAAAATGGGATTGAAGTTACGGTAAGAAGAGAAATGGGTAATGACATAAATGCAGCTTGCGGCCAATTAAGGAGAAATTTCTTAAAGTCTCAGAATTAGAGGGAGTGGGTGTTAATGATTGGTATAAAAAGTGATGTAGGTAACTTAAGAAACTTAAATGAGGATTATACAGAATTTTATGAGAATGAAGATTTTAAAATTTATGTAGTGGCAGATGGAATGGGTGGACATAATGCTGGGGAGATTGCTAGCAAAACAGCTTCAAAATCTTTAATAAAATACATAAGAGATAACTTTAAAGATATTAATAATACAGAAATATTAAGAAAGGCTATTAAACATGCAAATTTAAAAGTGTTTAACTTAGCACATTGTAATGAAACTTATAATGGTATGGGAACTACTTTAGTTGCATGTTTAATAACTAAAGATATAATTCAAGTAGCTAATGTTGGAGATAGTTCTTGTTATGGAATTAAGTTTAATAAAGTTATTAAAATAACAAAGGATCATTCTTTGGTTCAAGAATTATTAGATTGTGGTAGCATTTCTAAAGAACAAGCTATAAATCATCCTCAAAAAAATGTGATAACTAGAGCAATTGGAACAGAAGAAATGGTAGATATAGATGTATTTGATATAGAAAAAGGTAAATTTGAATTTTTTCTTATGTGTAGTGATGGATTAAGTAATGAGATAGACATAGAAGAGGTTTTATCATTTGAAATAGAAGAAAAATACTTACAGAATATTTGTGAAAAGCTTGTTGATAAAGCTAAAATTAATGGTGGAAGAGACAATATAACTGTAATGTTATTTGGAGGAGAGGTGTAATATGAATGGAATTATACTAGGTGGTAGATATGAGCTTCTTGAAAAAGTAGGGGAAGGAGGAATGTCTGAAGTTTATAAAGCTAAATGTAATAAGCTTAATAGATTTGTTGCAGTAAAAATATTAAAAAAGCAATTTGCAGACAATAAAGAAATTTCTCAGAAATTCAAAAGAGAAGCAACTGCCATTGCAAATTTATCTGATACTAATATAGTTAATGTTTTAGATGTAGGTACACAAGAGGATATAGATTATATAGTAATGGAATATATAAGTGGAAAAACTTTAAAAGAATTAATTTATTATAGTGGAAAACTTAGTTATAATACAGCTATAAAGATAGCACTTCAAATAGCTAAAGCTTTAGATTGTGCACATAGAAACAATATTATTCATAGAGATATAAAACCACAAAATATATTAGTTACAGAATCTGGAGAAGTAAAGGTTACTGATTTTGGTATAGCAAAATCTACAGATTCTCAAACTATTACTAATACTACAAGTATTATTGGATCAGCACATTATCTTTCACCGGAACAGGCAAAAGGAACTTATATTGATTTTAGATCAGATATTTATTCTTTTGGAATAGTTTTATATGAAATGGTAACAGGAAAATTACCTTTTGAAGGTGATTCACCAGTTACAGTTGCATTAAAGCATTTACAAGAAGAACCTATTCCACCTAAAAATATAAATTCTGCAATTCCAGATAGTTTAAATAAATTAATACTTAAGGCGGTTGAGAAAGAGCCAATAAAGAGATACCAAAATGCGAAAGAAATTATTCAAGATTTACAAAAAATACAAGAAAATCCAGACGTAGTTATTGGAGCTTCAGTTATTGATAATAGTGATCATACTATAATTATGACACCAATTAATACTCAAAATCAAAAAACAAATCATATTTCTAAATTAGAAGATGATTATGATGAAGAAGATGATTATGATGAAGACGAAGATTTTGATGATGATTATGATGAAGATGAGGATGAACTACCTAAGAAGAAGAAAAGCAAAAACGGAGTTAAAAAAGCTATAGTTACAATTGGTGTTATAATTGGTGTTATAATTTTAGGTTCTGTAGGTTTCTTCTTAGCTGGAGGAAATAAATCTAGCAAGGAAGTTGAAGTTCCAAATATTGTTGGAAAGACTATAGATGAAGTTAAAGAAGAAGTTGAAAAATTAGGCTTAAAAATAGAAATTAAATCTACACAAAATAGTGAGAAACCTGAAAATACTATATTAGAAACTGATCCAAAAGCAGGAACAAAAGTAAAAAAAGATTCGGCAATAAAAGTTGTAGTTTCATCTGGAGAAGAACAAGTTGATATGCCTGATTTTAGAGATTATGAAGTAACAAATATAGAACAAATTTTAAAGAATCAAGGACTTACTAATTATACTATTATTGAAGAGTATAATGATAAGGTCGAAAAAGGGTATTTTATAAAACAAAATCCAGTAGCAGGAACTAAAATTGGTAAAAAGACTAAAATAGAAATTACAGTAAGTAAAGGGCAGGAAGTAAAACTTGTAGATGTAAAAGATGTAAAAGGCAAATCATTAAATGAAGCCAAAGAGTTATTAAAGGGGCTTGATATTACTGTTAAGGAAGAGACTATTAAAGATAAAAAACAAGATGGAATAGTATTAGAACAAAGTTTGCCTATTACTAAAGTTCAAGAAGGAACACCAATTACTTTAACAGTAGGAAAGTATGAAGAGAAAAAAGCTGAGAATGAAGTTATAAATATTGCTGGATTGGGACTTAAGTCAGGAATGAAAGTAGATGAAGCAATAGCTATACTTCTTTCACACGACTTATCATATGAAATTGATGGGGTTGGAGATATTGTTGAAAGTTTTACTAAAGAAATAAAAAAAGGTGAAACTGTAAAAATTAAAGCAAAGAACTCTGAAAAGCCACAAAATCCAGAAACTAATAATAGTAGCAATAATGCTAATAATAATGAAAATAATCAATAAAATAAAAATCAGCTTTTAGCTGATTTTTATTTTATTTAAAATTTATTTGCATTTTTTGGTGAAATCTGTTTATTATAAATATGAAGATTAAATTATTCGGAGGAATTATGGAAGGAAAAATAATAAAAGGAATTGGTGGGTTTTACTATGTTAAAACTAAAGAAGGAGTTATAGAATGTAAGGCAAGAGGAAAGTTTAGGCATAAGGATATGAAGCTTATGGTTGGAGATAATGTAGATATAAATGTTTCTAATGGAAAAGGAGTAATAGAAGATATACATGATAGATCTTCTGAATTGATAAGACCTACTGTAGCAAATGTTACACAAGCTTTTGTAGTATTTGCAATAAAGAATCCAGACATTAACTTTGATCTTTTAAATAGATTTTTAATTTTATGTGAATATAACAACATTAAAGCAATAGTTTGTTTAAATAAAGTAGATTTAGCAAGTGAAGAAGAAAAAGAAGAAGTTAAGAAAAAAATTAATGATATTGGTTATGATGTATTATTTATAAATGCTAAAAAAGGTTTAGGTATAGAATTGCTTAAAGAAAGATTGAGTGATAATGAAACAGTACTATGTGGACCTTCAGGTGCAGGAAAATCAACTCTTATAAACACTCTTATAAATAGAACGCATATGGAAACAGGAGTTGTATCAGAAAAAATAGGTAGAGGAAAGCATACTACAAGACATAGTGAGCTTATTGAAATAGAAAATGGGTATTTAGTAGATAGCCCAGGTTTTTCAAATATAGATATTAGCTTTATGAACAAAGAAGAACTTAGATATTGTTTCCCTGAATTTGAGGAGTACAATCATAATTGTAAGTTTAGAGGATGTCTTCATAATAAAGAGCCTGAATGTGCAGTGAAAAATGCATTACAAGAAAATAAAATTAACGAAACTAGATATAATTTTTATATAAGAATACTAGAAGAATTGTTAGAGGGGGAAAAACATAAATGGTAAAAATATCACCATCAATATTATCAGCAGACTTTTCAAAATTAGGTGAAGAAATTATTAATGTAGATAAAGCAGGAGCGGATTTTATCCATATAGATGTTATGGATGGAAATTTTGTGCCTAATATAAGTATAGGATTACCAGTAATAAAATCAATAAGAAATAAAACATCTAAGATTTTTGATGTTCATTTAATGATAGAAAATCCATCAAGGTATATAGATGATTTTGTTAATGCTGGCGCGGATATAATAACTATACATTATGAAGCAGAAAAGCATATAGATAGAGCTATAGAATATATAAAATCAAAAGGCATAAAGGCGGGGGTATCACTAAACCCTGGAACTCCAACTTTTGTTTTGAAGAATATAATAAATAAATTAGATTTAGTTCTAATTATGTCAGTTAACCCTGGATTTGGAGGACAAAAGTTTATACCTTATGCTTTGGATAAAATTAAAGAAGTTAAGGGAATGAGCTTAAATTCAAATAAGGATTTATTAATAGAAGTAGATGGAGGAGTAGATAAAACAAATGCTAAAGCTATAATTGAAGCTGGAGCTAATGTTTTAGTTGCTGGTTCTGCTGTTTTCGGAGATGGAAATCTTAAAGAAAATATTGAAGCAATAAGAGGAGAATAAAATGAAAGCCATAATAGTATCAGGAGGGAAAGCACCGTCAAAACAGCTATTGTTAAATGAAATAAAAAATTCAAATTTAATAATAGGTGCAGATAAAGGGTGTGAGGTGCTATACAATTATAATATATCTCCTAATTACATATTAGGTGATTTTGATTCAGCTGATAAATATATAATAAAAGCTATGGAAGTTTCAGGATGTGAAAAAATTAAATATAAAAAGGAAAAAGACTTTACTGATACGGAAATTGCTTTTAATTTAGCAGTTGAAAAGGGAGCAAAAGAAATAGTATTACTAGGAGGGACAGGGACAAGGTACGATCACTCCTTAAGTAATTTAGGTCTTATGTTAAAAGCTCTAAAAATGTCTATAATTTTAAAAATAATCGATGATAATAATATAATTTTTTTAACTGATAAAAGTATGATATTAAAAGGAAATAAAGGTGACACAATATCTTTTCATGCTTATTGCGAATGTGTAAAAAATCTTAATATATGTGGATCAAAATATGATCTTATAAATTATGATTTATATTTGGGCGATGGATTAACAACGTCTAATGAATTTATAGGTAATGATATAAAAATAACATTTGATAGTGGAATTTTAATGGTTCTCTATACAAAAGATTAAATTTAAAAAAGTAATCACTCATTTTATTTATTTGCATACAATGTATATAAAGAGATGAGTGATTTTTTATTGGAGGGAGAATTTATGAAGATAATAGCTATAAAATTACCAAGGTTTATTTCAAATTTTATAAGATTTTTTAAAAGAAAAAAATAAAATACATATGAAGAGTGTATGACTATTAAGGAAGAGATTCTTTAAAAATTAAAAAAAATAAATAAAAAATGCAATTGTTAATTCAATTGCATTTTCTATTTGAACTTATATTGCTCTTTGAACCTTACCAGATCTAAGGCATCTTGTACATACATGAACTGTCTTTGGTGTTCCGTTAACTAAAGCCTTTACTCTCTTTATGTTAGGAGCCCAAGTTCTCTTTGATTGACGATGTGAGTGGGAGTATTGAGTTCCAGATACAACCCCTTTATTACAAACTTCGCATCTTCTTGCCACTTGAAAACACCTCCTTATTTGTGAAGATAATTTCTCTTCAATAGGACAGATTAAATTTTAACATAGTAGGTGTCAAAAAAGCAAGAGAAATTGAGAAAAAAATGAAAAAACTTTTAAATTAAAAAAAAATTATATATCTAAGGATATCTCCATATACTAAGCTATGTAATATTTACTTGAATAATAAATGTAAGTAATATAAAATATAGTATAAGGATATTTATAAGGAGGATTCTATATGGTAGGATATTCAAACGAACTTGGAAATATACATTACTCTGAAGAGGTACTTGCAAAAATTGTTGGTCTTTCAACTATGGAGTGCTATGGAGTTGTTGGTATGGTTTCTAAGAATGCCACTGAAGGCTTATGGGAATTAATGAGAATAGAAAATTTAAGCAAGGGTGTTAAGCTAAAGTTTAATGAAGATAAATTAGTAATAGAATTATATGTTATGGTTGAGTATGGAACAAAGATTTCTGTAATAGCAAATAACATAATACAAAAGGTACGTTATAGTGTGGAAAACTTTACTGGATTAAAAGTTTCATCTGTTACAGTAAATGTTCAAGCAGTTAGAGTCTAGGAGGTAAAAAGATGAAATATCAGAAAATAAATGGCCATGACTTTTATAACATGGTTGTTAATGCTAGCAATAGATTGTTAGAGGAAAGTGAATACGTTAATGCTTTAAATGTATTCCCTGTTCCAGATGGAGATACAGGAACAAACATGTCAGCTACATTTAAAGCTGCGGTTAAAGAAATAGAGGGATTAAATTCTGAATCAATTGCAGAAACTTCAAAAAAGCTTGCTAAAGGAGCTTTAATGGGTGCAAGAGGAAATTCAGGAGTAATTCTTTCACAAATATTAAGAGGTATTTCTAAGGGCTTAGAAGGAAAGACTGAAGTAGACACTGTAGAACTTGCAATAGCATTTAAAGAAGGTAGCAATGCTGCTTATAAAGCAGTTATGAGACCAACAGAAGGAACTATACTTTCTGTAATTAGAGCAGCTGCAGAAGCAGCTATTGATACAGATGTTAAAGATGTAGTAGATCTTATGGAAGTTATAGTAACAGAAGCAAAAATAATGTTAGATAAAACTCCAGATTTATTACCAGCTTTAAAGAAGGCAAAGGTTGTAGATTCAGGTGGAATGGGATTATACATTATTCTTAAAGGTATGTATGATGCTTTAAAAGATGATATAAAAGCAGAAATAAAAGATATAAAGCCAGCTTCAGCTAAAATGCAAGGAGCTCAAGGTACAGAAGATATAGATATAAAATTTGGATATTGTACTGAGTTTATAATTCTTGCAGATGCTAGTAAAGCTGATAAATTTAGAGATGAAATAATACCAATGGGAGACTCACAAGTTGTAGTTGGATATGAAGATGTAATAAAAGTACATATTCATACAAATGACCCTGGTGCTGTTTTAGCAAAGGCTGTTAAATTAGGAGAATTATCTAAAATAAAAATAGATAATATGAGAGAAGAACATAGAGAAGTACTTTTAAGTAAAGAAGAGTATAAAGAAGCTAATGTTAATGATTCAAATCACTTTGAAGGTGAAGCAGCTATTGAAGAAGTAGAACAAGAAAAGAAAAAGTATGCTTTTGTAGCAGTTGCTATGGGAGAAGGTATAACAAATATTTTCAAAGATTTAGGTGTTGATTATGTTATAGAAGGTGGCCAAACAATGAATCCTTCAACTCAAGATATAATGGAATGTATATCTAAATTAAATGCTGATCATATATTTGTTTTACCAAATAATAAAAATATAATAATGTCAGCAAATCAAGCTGCTGAAATATCTGATAAAGATGTTAAAGTTATTCCAACAACTACAATTCCTCAAGGAATAACATGTATAACTATGTTTAATCCAGAAGCTGAAGTTGAGGAAAATATAGAAAGTCTTAAAGAAGCAATGGGAATGGTTAAGACAGGTTCTGTGACTTATGCAGTAAGAGATACAGAAATGGATGGAATAGAAATAAAAGAAGGAAATATGCTTGGTCTAATTGAAGGTAAGATAAAGAAAGTTGGTTCATCATATTGCGATGTTGCAGAAGAAGTGCTTTCAGAGATGATAGATGAAGAAAGTGAACTTATAACAATATTATATGGTTCAGATGTTACTGAAGCGGAAGCAGAAAAGTTTGCAGAAAAAATAGAAGAAAAATATGAAGATTTAGATGTTCAATGCTATAGAGGAGCACAGCCTCTTTATTACTTCTTAATGTCAGTAGAATAATTACAAAGCACAAGTTACTACTTTATTTACATAAGTGGAAACTTGTGCTTTAATATTTAGTGAATTAAAATTTTGAGGTGAGCAAATGAATATATTTATGGAGATTTCTTCTCTAAAAGGAGTAGGACCAAAGCTTACTGAAAAGCTTAATAAATGTGGGATATTTACTATTTATGATTTACTTTTATATTTTCCAAGAGATTATGAATTTATTAAAGGTGATGTTGCCTTTAATGAAATAGATGGTGAAGAAAAACAAATTCTAACTTGCAGGGTAATAGGATACGATAGAGATGTTAAAACTAAAACTGGGAAGATAATATCTGTAATAAAGTTTGATTATAAAGGACATATAGTCATTGCAAAATGGTTTAATCAAAGATACATAAAAAATTCTTATAGATTAAATGAGTTTTATGATTTAGTTGGTAAGTTTAAAAGAGTAGGAAATTTATTAGAAGTAATAAATCCTATGGTTGGATGTAGAGATGCAAAACAAAGTGAAATTATACCTAAATATCCATTAAAGGGCGATTTAAGTGATAGGATAATTACTAAACTTATAAATCAAATACTAGATGAAGTAATAATAACAGATAATTTACCGAAGGAAATTTTAGATAAATATAAGATGATAGGTCTTGATAAAGCTATTAGAGAAATACATTTTCCAAAAGGAAAAGGTGATTTAGATCAAGCAATTATAAGATTGAAATTCCAAGAACTATTTACTTACTCGATGAAACTTTTATTACTTAAAAATAAATTGAGAAGCAATGATGGAATTTCATTTTATTGGCATGAAGAGTTAACTACATTAAAAGAATCATTACCTTTTAATTTGACAGATGCACAAACAAAAGTTGTTAGAGAAATTTTAAGAGATCAAAAAAGTAAGTATTCTATGAATAGGCTAGTTCAAGGGGATGTTGGTAGCGGAAAAACCATAGTTGCTATAATAGCTATGTTTAATGTTATAAAAAATGGATTTCAAGCTTCTTTAATGGTTCCTACAGAAATACTTGCTAATCAACATTATGAAGAGACGTTAAAGATTTTGAAAAATTTTAACGTAGAAGTTGAATTACTAACTGGAAGTACTAGTTTAAAAGAAAAAAGAAGGATAAAAGAAAGGATATCAACTGGAGAGCCATTAATTGTTATAGGAACACATGCATTAATACAAGAAGATGTAGATTTTACTAATTTAGGTCTTGTTATTACCGATGAACAACATAGGTTTGGTGTTGAACAAAGAAGTAAGCTTATAAATAAGGGAAGAAGACCGGATGTTTTAGTTATGACGGCAACACCTATTCCTAGAACTTTAGCTTTATATATGTATTCTGATTTAGATGTTTCAATAATCGATAAGCTACCTCCAGGAAGAAAGAAAATAGATACAAGATTTTATTCGGAAAATGATAGGATGTTAGCTTATGATTTAGCCTTAGATGAAATAAGAAAAGGAAGGCAAGTTTATATAGTTTGTCCTTTAATTGAAGAAAATGAAAAAATGGAATTAAATTCAGTAGAAAAGCTTTATGAAGAATTAAAAGATGGTGTATTTAAAAATATAAGCGTAGAAATACTTCATGGTAAAATGAAGCCTAAAGAAAAAGATGAGCTTATAAATTTATTTAAAGATGATAAAATTAAAGTTATTATTTCAACTACTGTTATTGAGGTAGGAGTAAATGTTCCTAATGCATCCATGATGATTATAGAGAATTCAGAAAGATTTGGATTAGCACAGCTTCATCAGTTAAGAGGAAGAGTTGGAAGAGGACAATATGAATCTTATTGTATTTTAATTGGAAAAGCTAAGAATGAAAAAACAAGAAAGAGAATGGAAATAATGACAGAATCAACTGATGGTTTTTATATATCAGAACAAGACCTTAAGTTAAGAGGTGCAGGAGAAATGTTTGGTCTTAGGCAAAGTGGAGATATAGGTCTTGTGCTTGCGGATATTTATGAAGATATTGATATACTGAAATGTGCAAGATACGAAGCTAATAATTTAATTAACTCTGAGCAAATAGAACATGTAAAATTATGTAATGAAATATCTAATTCAATTGAAAGATATAGTCGATATATTTGTTTTAATTAAAAAAATTGTATATAGAGAAATATTATGTTAAAATTGAAATGATAGTACCTAAGGAGGAAACTAAATGAGAATAATAGCAGGGAAAGCAAGAGGAAGAAAATTAATACCTCCTGCAACTATGGAAACTAGACCAACTTTAGATAGAGTAAAAGAAGCTATGTTTAGTATAATTCAAGGATACATACCAGATGCAGTTGCTGTAGATGTTTTTGCAGGGACAGGAAGTCTTGGTTTAGAAGCAGCAAGTAGAGGAGCTAAAGAGGTTTATTTAATTGATAAAAGCAACACAACATTTCCTTTATTAAAACAAAATATAGAGAATTTAAAATTTCAAGATTTTTGTACTCCATTAAATATGGATTCATATGATGCTTTGAAAATGTTAAATAAAAAGGGAAAAATTTTTGATATTATATTTATAGACCCGCCTTATTGTAAGGAAATGATTCCAGAAGCAATTAAAATAATAAAAGAAAATAATATGCTAAAAGAAAATGGAATAATAGTCACTAAAATAGATTCTATAGAAGAAATATACGATGGATATAAGGATATAAAGTTATTGCAAAGCAGAAAGTACGGTAATACAACAGTATGCTTTTATAAATATGAGGAGTAATTTAAAAGGTGAGAGATATGAATATAGCAGTTTATCCAGGAAGTTTTGATCCTATTACTAATGGCCACTTAGATATAATCTCTAGGGGAGCTAAAATTTATGATAAGCTTATAGTTGCTGTGCTAGTAAATATGGATAAAAAATGTTTATTTGATATTGAAGAAAGAGTGGAATTAATTAAAAAAGTTACTAAGGATTTAGATAATGTAGAAGTCTTAAGTTTTGAAGGATTATTAGTAGATTTTGCAAGAATTCATAATTCAAAAGTTATACTAAAAGGTCTTAGAACAGTATCTGATTTTGAATATGAATTTCAAATGGCACTTATGAATTCTAAACTTGATCCAGATATAGAGACGGTATTCATGATGACTTCTTCAGCATATTCTTATGTAAGTTCATCTTCAGTAAAGCAAGTAGCAAAGTTTGGTGGAAATATCAAAGGTCTTGTACCAGAAGAACTAATTACAGAAGTTATGGATAGATTTTAAAGATTTTTATCGAGGGGGAAGAGGGATGGATAAGATTGAAGTTAATATTATAGAGCTTTTAGAGTATTTAGAGGAGTTAATAGAAACAGCTCCCAAAGTGCCTATAACAGGTAAAAGTGTAATAGATAAAAAGGAATTCTTAGAAGTAATTGATCAAGTAATAAATTATCTTCCAGATCAATTAAAAAAAGCACAATGGGTAATGACTGAAAAAGACAGAATACTAGGGGATGCGCAAAAGCAATATGAATCGACTAAAAGTGAAATTATGGAAATGATGAAACAGAAAGTTGAAAATCATGATATAGTTAAAGAATCAAAAATAAGAGCTAATGAAATAATTGCCCTAGCTCAAAGAGATGCTAAGGCAATTAGGATTGGTTCAAGAGAATATTCAACGGAAATTTTAGCTCAATTAGATAGAGAAATTGAAGAAAAAAGAAATATGCTAATTGAAAATATGCAAAAATCTTTTGAAATGGCAGCAAAAGATATAGATGAAAAATTAAGTAGCACAGGAGATAAAATTAAAGAAAACATTTCTGAATTAAGAGGAATGTAATCTTCTTTTAAAGTTTTTTACTACCATTGATATTAATAGTGTTATACTAAGCAATATTAATATAGGAATAAAAAGTCTATAAAATGTATAAATAGTATAATTTTTACTTGGAGTTATATTTGAAGTAGGTATTGAAGTCAAAATTATATTGCTTGCTACAAAGGTTATTATAAAACTTAGTACTCCTTGAATAAATTTATAAAAAATGTATTTTTTAATATTTGGATTACTTTTGCTTACTATGGAGCTTACTTGAGCTATAACTGATAAGCTTGAAAATGATAAAATAAAACTCATCATGCTTAATTTTAGGCTCATGGATATACTAGATGCAGAAATTAATTTACATCCGTTTGTAAATTCAATACTACCTAAAAATAAGTTGTATAAAGTTCCGGATGGTAATTTAACTAAGTTTTCCAAGATTTCAAAAGCAGTACTTATATAAGTGTTGCTTTTTATTATGCTTATAACTACAGAAAATATTATTACAAAAGCACCTACATTTATAGTTGTAGTAATTGCTCCTTCTATGGAATTTTTTAAATTAGTTCCAAAAGGATTTTCTTTATAAGAACTATTTATAGTATTAGATGAACTGATATTTATAGATTTTTTTCTTGTTAAAAAACCTACAATTATTATAGAAAGATAATTAGCAATTAATAAGATATATCCAAGTTTTACATTATAAAGCATAGAAGATGCTACTGATCCTAATATGAAAATAGGGCCTGCATTAGAAGCTATATTTAATAGCCTTTCATACTCGCTTTTATGTATATATCCAAGTTCATAAATATCTAAAGAATATTTTGCTCCTAAAGGATAACCGCATATAAAGCTTGCGGCTAATGGGAAAGAACAAGTTTTTGAAAGACCTAATGGTTTGCAAAGTAATGGACCTAGTATTTTTGAATAAAGTCCGATACCATCATAATAAATTAGTAAATTACATATTACGCTAAAGGGAAAAATCGTTGGTAATATTGCAGTTACAACAAGTTTTGCGCCACTTATAGCTGCAGACATACTGGCTTCTAAATTTACCACAAATACAATAATAAAGATGGTAATTGCAAAACAGATTACGTAATTTTTTCTTACATTTAAAAGCTTTAATAATAATGCTACAAGTAAAAAGACAAAAAGCCATAAAACAAAAATACTAAACATAAAATTAACCTCCTATATAGTATTTATATGCCTATGACTTCTTAATATTAATCTTTTATTATAGGTGATTGAAAATAATCACTTAAGGGATTTAATTTGTTATTTAAGATTGAATATGCCTTTGTTGCTTGAATATCTAAATCTAATAATGGATTATTTATATTTTTAGGGACTTTTGTTATAATTGGTATTTTTGATTTTTTCTTCATTTCTTTTAAAATAGCTCTTCCTGTATTATTAAAACCAAGAACTCTAGCATATAAGTTTGTTGGTTTTATTAGTTCTTCATGAGAATATTTATCTAAAGATAAGTATATTTGAGCCATTAATCTAGAAATTTTTGTATAGGTATATCTTTTACTTTTTACTTTAAAGATTAAGTCTTCATAGGAATCACTATTACAAATTTCCTTTAAGAATTTATTATCTAATCCTTCTTTTATTTCAAAAAGATTGTTAAAATCTATACAATTAGTTAGCAATTTGCACTTAATGTATGGATACATTTCTTTTTCAAATATAAAGGGATAATTAATTTCTTTTAATGAATAAAGAATATCTAAAGATGCGCTAGGTAAATATTTTTCTAATTCGCCTAAAGATAAATCTTTTTTTAAGTTTTCTCTAATGCTAGTTGCAGAAGCAAAAGTACTAGTTAATGATTTATCGTTATATCTTGATCCTTCTCTTTTTAAGGTAATTGGCAAAATTGAACTATTTAAATTTATTAGAGATTTTATGTATTCAATTCCTAAAATATTATTTGAACTAGATAAGACTTCTTCAAGTGAATCATCTTTTAATATGTCTTTTAAAGATAGTTCCCTTGCTTTAGCAAAGGTCATTCCAGATTTTAAATTTTCCTTAATTTTAGATTGTAAATCAAAAGATTCAAGTGTTAATGTTTTGGCAATTTTTTCTAAGTAACTTATATTGCCACATTCACTTCCAAAAAAAATATTATCAATTACACTAATTGAGTCAAGAATAGATATAGAGCCCTTTGCAAAAAATTCAGCAGAAGATAAAGCGTAAAAAGTAGGTAATTCAATAACTAAGTCAACACCATTTAAAATTGCCATTTCGGCTCTTTTCCATTTATCAATTAATGCAGGCTCACCTCTTTGAACAAAATTTCCACTCATTACACAAACGACACCATCACAATTAGTTTCTTTTTTAGCAGAATTTAAGTGATAAAGATGACCGTTATGAAAGGGATTATATTCTGTTATTATTCCTGTTATATTCATAAATACACTCCTTATTGGGAAATATAAAATTATTATAACATAATAATTTTATATTAAAAGAGATGGATTATATATAAAGACAATATTCTGAATATTTACAATATAAAGAATTAAATCTTTCGTACATTTTTATGTTGAAAATTATAGTTATTTAGGAGTATATTAGTATGTGAAGATGAGTCCGTGTCTTTTTGAAAGGAGTAAATATTATGGAACTTATGAATAAATTATGGGATGCAGCTAAAGCTGATAAAAGAAGAATCGTTCTTCCAGAAGGTGATGAGGATAGAACTTTAGTAGCAGCTCAAAGAATACAAGAACTTGGTTTAGCTTATCCAGTTTTAGTTGGAGACAATAGTAGAATTAATGAAAAAGCTAAAGAATTAGGAGTAAACTTAGAAGGAATAGAAATAGTTGATCCGAATAATTCGGAGAGATTACAAACTTATATTAATGAGTTTTATGAATTAAGAAAAAACAAAGGTATGACTTTGGAAAAAGCAGAGAAAATAGTAAAAGATCCATTATATTTTGGAACTATGATGGTTAAGTTAGATGATGCTGATGGAATGGTATCAGGTGCCGTACATACAACAGGAGATTTACTTAGACCAGGGTTACAAATAATCAAAACTGCTCCAGGTGTATCAGTTGTTTCAAGTTTCTTTATAATGATGGTGCCAGGATCAACATATGGAGAAGAAGGTATGCTTTTATTCTCTGATTGCGCAGTTAATCCAAATCCAAATTACGAACAATTAGCAGCAATAGCAATAGCTACAGCTGATACAGCTAGAAATCTTTGTAAGATAGAACCAAGAGTGGCAATGCTTTCATTCTCAACAATGGGAAGTGCAGATCATGAAATGGTTGATAAAGTTAGAAAAGCTACAGAACTTGCAAAGGAATTAAGACCAGATCTTTTAATAGATGGAGAATTACAATTAGATGCAGCTATAGTTGGTAAAGTAGCAGCACAAAAGGCTCCAAATAGTAATGTTGCTGGTAAAGCTAATGTATTAATATTCCCAGACTTACAAAGTGGAAATATAGGATATAAATTAGTTCAAAGATTTGCTAATGCAGAAGCTATTGGACCTATGTGTCAAGGTTTTGCAAAACCAATAAATGATTTATCAAGAGGATGTAGCTCTGACGATATAGTTAATGTTGTTGCATTAACTGCTGTTCAAGCACAAGCTCAAAAATAATTATCCATTAGGAAGGAGTAAAACAAATGAAAGTATTAGTAATCAATTGTGGTAGTTCATCGCTAAAATATCAATTAATAGATATGGCTACTGAAGAATCATTAGCTCAAGGTTTAGTAGAAAGAATAGGAATTGAAGGATCAGTTTTAACTCAAAAGGTTGAAGGAAGAGACAAATATATAGTAAAACAACCTATGAATGATCATAAGATAGCTATAAAATTAGTTTTAGATGCTTTAATAGATAGCGAGCATGGAGTTATTTCATCAATGGATGAAATAACAGCAGTTGGACATAGAGTTGTTCATGGAGGAGAAAAATATAAAAATTCAGTGGTTATAAATGAAGAAGTCAAGAATTATATTAAGGATTGCTTCAAATTAGCTCCTCTTCATAATCCAGCTAATATGATAGGTATAGAAGCTTGCGAAGAATTAATGCCAAATACACCAATGGTAGCTGTATTTGATACTGCTTTCCATGGTACAATGCCAGAAGAAGCATATTTATATGCACTTCCATATGATTTATATAAGAAACATGGAATAAGAAAATATGGATTCCATGGTACTTCTCATAAATATGTTTCTCAAAAAGTAGCAGAAGTTATGGGAAAAGATATAAAGGATTTAAAGATAGTTACATGTCATTTAGGAAATGGTGCAAGTTTATGCGCTGTTAAAAATGGTGTATCTATAGATACTTCAATGGGATTCACTCCACTTGAAGGCGTAGCTATGGGAACAAGAAGTGGAAATATAGATCCAGCTATAGTTACTTTCTTAATGAAAGAAGAAGGTTTATCGATTGATGAAGTTAATGATTTATTAAATAAGAAATCAGGTGTTCTTGGAATATCAGGAATTAGTTCAGACTTTAGAGATATTGAAGATGCTGCATTCAAAGAAGGCGTTCATAGAGCTAAACTAGCACTTGCTATATTTGAATATAAAGTAAGAGCTACAATTGGATCATATGCTGCTATAATGGGTGGCGTTGATGCTATAGTATTTACAGCTGGTGTTGGAGAAAATGGACCAGAGACTAGAGAATCAATTCTAAAAGGATTAGAATTTTTAGGAGTAGAAGTAGATACTGAGAGAAATAATGTTAGAGGTAAAGTAAGAGAAATATCAAAAGATGGTTGTAAGGTAAAAGCTTTTGTTATACCAACTAACGAAGAATTAGTTATAGCAAGAGATACTGTTGAACTAATTAAGTAGTTAATTTTTAGAGTGCATAATTATTAGTTGGGTTATTTAGAATAAATTGCTTGACTTTTAATCATGCACTTTATATAATAAATTGTGTTTATTCGGCAAATATTTATCTAAGGAGTGAAATGAAGCTTTGCTCAAGCTATACACATAATGTGTATAATGTATCCTAAAGGATATGAGGACATTGTCTAGAGCAAATACATATGATTATACAATTTTCAGACTTAATTTCAACAAAGAAAAGAAAAAAAGAAATCAATGTAACATATGAATTAGCTCCACTTTATTTTGATGGAGAAAAAATAGAAGCTGCAGAAGCTGTAAATTTAGTTGGAAATATAATCTCTGTTGAAGATGTTTTGACTTTAAAAGCTTCAATAAAAACAAAATTGAAATTAAATTGTTCAAGGTGCCTAGAGGCCTTTATCTATCCAATAGATATTGATATAGAAGAAAGGTTTACAAATAATAAGGAACTTCAAGATAATGAAGAAATTATTTTTGTAGATAGCGATACTTTAGATATTGCTAAAATAGTTGAAAATGTTATTATTTCAACCTTACCTATTAAGAGACTTTGCACAGATGACTGTAAGGGACTTTGCTACCAATGCGGTAAAAATCTTAATGAAGGTTCTTGTCAATGTGAGACAAATGATGTAGACTTAAGACTGGCAAAGTTACAAGAGTTGTTTGGAAATAAGGAGGTGTAGTAATGGGAAATCCAGCTAGAAAAACATATAGAGCAAAGAGAAATTCAAGAAGAGCTCAAACTTTCAAGGCGAGCTTACCTGGAATAGTTGAGTGTCCACAATGTCACGAAATGAAGTTAGCTCACAGAGTTTGCAAGAACTGTGGATTCTATAAAGGTAAAGAAGTAGTTGCTTCAGTAGAAGAATAAAGAAAGTCTAATGACTTTCTTTTCTTTATATATAAAGAAAAGGGGCGAAATGGTATTATGAAAATAGCTATAGATGGTATGGGTGGAGATAATGCACCTAAAGCTGTAATAGAAGGCGTTATTCAAGCTTTAAAGGAATACGAAGGAATAGAATACTACATAACAGGTCCTAAAGAGCAAATAGAAGAAGAGCTAAAGAAATACCAATATGATGAAAAGCTAATCAATATAGTTGATGCAAGAGAAGTTATTTCTACAAATGAGCATCCTGTAATGGCTTTAAAAAAGAAAAAGGATTCAAGCATATGCAAAGCATTAAGACTTGTTAAAGAAAAGGAATGCGATGCTATTATATCAGCAGGTAGTACAGGTGCATTTTTAGCAGGGTGTACACTTATAGTTGGAAGAATAAAAGGTGTAGAAAGACCAGCACTTGCTCCAATTATGCCAGGGAAAAATGGTAGCTTCATGATAGTAGATGCTGGAGCAAATGTAGATTGTAAGCCTAATTACTTAGTTCAGTTTGCTAAGATGGGTAAAGTATATTATCAAGGGGTACTAGGAAGTAATAACCCTTCAATTGGTCTAGTTAATATAGGGGCAGAAGAAGAAAAAGGTAATGAATTAACTAAAACTGTTCATAAGCTATTGAAAGAAGAAAATAGCTTGAATTTTATTGGGAATGTAGAACCAAGAGATACATCCAAAGGAGATGTAAATGTTTTAGTTTGTGATGGCTTTGTAGGAAATACATTATTAAAAATGTATGAAGGAGTGGCATCGACATTATTAAAAATGATAAAAGAAGAAATTTTATCAGGTAGTATAATTAGTAAAATAGGTGCTGGACTTTTAAGTCCTGTATTTAAAGCATTAAAAGTGAAGTTTGACTATAAGGAATATGGTGGAGCACCATTTTTAGGCGTGGAAGGTATTTGTATTAAAGCTCATGGAAGTTCAGATGGCAAGGCATTTAAAAATGCTATAAGACAAACCAAAACTTTTTATGACAATGGTGTATTAGAAAAAATAAAAGAAGAACTTCAAAATAATATATAATTTATTCCAATATGTATATTGACTAGATAAATAATATATAATATTATCTAAATGATATATGTAGGAGGTGAATTAAATGTTTGAGAAAGTTAAAGAAATAATAGCTGAAAAATTAAGCATTAACGAAGATGATATAACAATGGATTCTTCATTCGTTGACGATTTAAATGCAGATTCATTAGATTTAGTTGAACTTATGATGGCTTTAGAAGATGAGTTAGATACTGAAATCCCAGATGAAGAAGCAGAAAACTTTAAAACTGTTGGAGATGTAGTTAAGTATTTAAAGAATCATGTTGAAGAATAATATAATCCCGCTTTAATGCGGGATTTTATATTTAAAATTTACGGTAGAATTTGGTTTATTCTTGAATTTGCTCTATTAAAAAGAGTATATTAAAAAGCAAATTGAAGAATAAACTTCAAGGGGTGTACAAAATGGCGAAGTTTAATATAAAAGAAGTTGAGGATAGTATAGGATTAACGTTTAATGAGCCTAAGCTTTTAAAAACTGCATTAACTCATAGCTCTTATGCAAATCAACACAAGGATCAAGAGTATAACGAAAGATTTGAATTTTTAGGAGATTCTATATTACAGTTATGTATCACTGAATATCTTTTCTTAAATTATAAAAACAAGAGTGAAGGTGAATTAACAAAGATAAGGAGTCTTATAGTTTGTGAAAACTCACTTTATGAAATTGGTAAAAAATTAAATTTAGGATATTTCATTAGAATAAGTAGGGGTGAGGAGTTAACAGGAGGAAGAGAAAGGGTTTCTATAATAGCTGACGCAGTAGAGGCTTTACTTGCAGGAATTTACCTGGATAAAGGGCTTGAATTTGTTAAGGATTATATAATAGGTTATTTCAAAGAAATAATAGATAAAGCAATAAATAATGATATTGTTTTAGATTATAAAACTAAGCTTCAAGAAGAAATGCAAAAATCGGGTGAAGTATCAATAATATATGAATTACTTAAGTATGAAGGTCCTCCACACAGAAGAAAGTTCTTTACATCAGTTTTAATAGAAGATAGAGAGCTTGGAAAAGGTGAAGGATATAGTAAAAAAGAATCAGAGCAAAATGCAGCTAAAGAGGCCTTAAGAAATTTGGAGGAATTAAATGAGTAAAAGACATTATATAATACCAATATTTATATCTCATCAAGGTTGTCCACATCAATGTGTATTTTGTAATCAAGATAGAATAGCAAAAGTTGTTCATGAAGAAGTTACGGAAAAAGATGTAAGAGAAACTGTAGATGAATACCTTAAGACTATAGATCATAAAAATTCAACTGTTGAAATATCATTTTTTGGAGGAACTTTTACAGCGATAAATGTAAATAAACAAAAAGAATTGCTAGCGGTTGCAAAAGAATATAAAGAAAAAGGGTATATAGATAAAATTAGAATGTCTACAAGACCTGATGCAATAAATAAATACATATTAGATTATTTGAAAGATTATAAGGTAGATATAATTGAGCTTGGAGTACAATCTTTAGATGATGAAGTGCTAAGATTATCAGGAAGAGGTCATAGTGCAGAAGAGGTAGAAAAAGCTTCTAAACTTATAAAAGAATATGGTATTACATTAGGACATCAAATAATGCCAGGACTTCCAGGAGATACTTTTGAAAAAGATATAGAAACGGTGAAGAAGTCTATAAAAATGAAACCGGATATATGCAGGATATATCCTTCATTAGTAATTAAAGACACACCTATGGCTGATATGTATGAAAGAGGTCAATACAAGCCTTATTCCTTAGAGGAAGCAGTTGACATATCTAAAGAGTTATATAAGCTATATAAAGATGCAAATGTTAATATAATTAGAATAGGACTTCAGCCAACTGAAAGTATAACTTGGGGAAAAGATATAATAGATGGACCATTCCATCCATCATTTAGAGAATTGGTAGAAGGAAGTTTAATTTGTGATAAAATAAGATCTGCTATAAATGAAAATGAAGATATAATTATTGAAATAAACTCAAAGGATTTAAGTAAGCTGTATGCAAATAAGAAAGTATATTTTAATAACTTAAAAAACAATCATAAAGGAAAAATACTAGTAGCTACCAAAGATAAAATAGACAGAGGAAATGTTAATGTTATCGTACTAAAAAGAATAGAAAAGGTTAGTATATAAGGTAGGCAAGATTTTGCCTACCTTATTATTGATATTTTACTATCTTTACTATAAACTTAAATAAGAATAGGAGTGGTAATTATGAAGAAGCAAACAAGACAAAAAATGATATATGTAATTACTATAATTTTAGCTATCATGTTTTCAATGAGTTTATTAGTATCATTGATATAGGTAAGGAGTGTATCTATGTTTTTAAAATCCCTAGAAATAAGAGGTTTTAAATCTTTTGCAGATAAAACCCAATTAAAGTTTAAAAAAGGAGTAACAGCAGTAGTAGGTCCAAATGGTAGTGGGAAAAGTAATATATCTGATTCTGTAAGATGGGTTCTAGGTGAACAAAGTGTAAAAACACTTAGAGGTGGAAAGATGGAGGATGTAATCTTTGCAGGAACTCAGTATAGAAAACCAGTTGGACTAGCTCAAGTCTCACTTACACTAGATAACTCAGACAATTCATTGGATACGGATTATTCAGAGGTAACTGTTACAAGAAGAATATTTAGATCGGGTGAAACGGAGTATTTAATAAACAATCAAAAATGTAGGTTAAAAGACATTAATAATTTGTTTATGGATACAGGTATAGGTAAAGAGGGATATTCACTTATTGGACAAGGTAAAATAGAAGCTATATTAAGTGGTAAAGCAGAGGATAGGAGAGCTTTATTAGAAGAAGCTGCAGGTATAGTTAAATTTAAATCAAGAAAAGAAGAAGCAGAAAGAAAGCTATCTAATACTGAAAATAATTTGGTTAGAATAAGAGACATAATATCAACTTATGAAGAGAGAATAGAACCATTAAAAATAGAGAGAGAAAAGGCTTTAATGTATAAAACTTTGGCAGAAGAGCTTAAAGTTAAAGAAGTTTCTGTTTTAGTTAATAACATAAAAAGAATTGATGAAGAAATTAATGGAATAAGTGAAGATATAAGTGATAGAAAAATTGATATAGAAGATAAAAGAAATAAATTACATAAAGACAAAGAAGAACTTCTACTATTAGAAAATAAGATAGAAGAATTAGAAAGTAAAAATAACACAGAAAAAAGTGAATATTATACTAAAAAAGAAGAATTAAATCAAAGTCTAAAAAATATAGAAATATTTAAAGAAAGAATAAAAAATTTAGAGGAAGTAATAAAGAGGGATTCATCAGAAGTAGAAGCTTTAGAAAATAGTTTGAAGATTTCTATAGAGGAAAAGAATCTTTTAGGTAAGGAATTAGAAGAAAAGATAAAAGAACAATTACAAAGAGAAAATGATATTAAGAGACTAGAAAAAGAAGTACAAGATTTAAATAGAGAAATTAAGGAATTAGAGAATAAGATTCAACATTTTAAGGATGAAGAATTTGAGCTTTTAAGAAAGACATCAGAAATAAATAATAATATATCTCTATTAAATAAAGAAATCTTAAATAAAGAAGAATTAGGAGCAAATGGAGAAAATACTTTAAAGACTATTGAAGGAAATATAAGTATTAACTTAGCCACTATTTTAGGGCTTAATAAAAATATTGAAGAAACAAGAAAAGTAAGAGAAAAAATAAAAAATAGTATACTAGAAAATAAGAAAAAACTTTCTAGTTTGAGCAGTTCAGCAACAAGAAAAGAAAGTCTTATAAGAGAAGTATCTAGAAATATTAGCATTTTAGAAGGTAAGTTAACTACATTAAAAGACTTAGAAAAAAGTTATGAAGGGTATCAATTATCTGTAAAGAGATTGATGGAAAGAATAGAAAATGGACAGGTTTCTTACGGAAAAGGTACTAAGGTCTTAGGTGAGATATTTACTGTTAATAAAGAGTATGAGACTGCTATAGAAATAGCGTTAGGTGGATCTATTTCAAACATAATAACAAAAGATGAAAATGTTGCAAAGCTATTAATAGATTATCTAAAGAAAAATTCTTTAGGAAGAGCTACATTTTTACCTTTAAATATTATTAAAGGTAATAGATTAATGGTTTCTGAGAATATAAAAAATGTTCATGGATTCTTAGGATTAGCATCTGATTTAATTAAGTTTGATAGCAAATTTAGGGAAATAATGGATTATTCTTTAGGTAAAACAATAATAGCTAGGGATATGGAGAGTGCCTTAAAAATATCTAAACTTGGAAATCATAAACTAAAAATAGTTACTTTAGATGGAGAAGTGATCAGTCCAGGAGGAGCTCTTACTGGAGGTAGCATATATAAGAAAAATAATTCAAGTATTTTAGGAAGAAGAAGAGAACTTCAAGAGCTAGAAGAAAATATATCAAAAAGCAAAGAAAGATATTCTTCAGAGCAGGAATCTTTAAATAAAATAAAAGAAGAAATAAAAGTGATAGATGAAGAAAATCTAAATAAAAGTGATGAAGTTCATGAAAAGACAATTGACATAACAAGATTTGAAAGTGAAATTAAAGCATTAGAAAATGAAGGCTTAAAGCTTAAAAATTCTTTTGAGGTTTCAAAGAAAGAATTATCTTTAAATAAAGAAACTTTAAATAGATTAAGAGAAGAAATAAAGATAAAAGAAGAGTTATTAGATAAATTAAAAGAAAATAATTCAAGCAATAAAAATGAGTCACAAAGCTTACAAACTTTATTGATTGAAAAGAAGGAAAACTTTGATAAAATAAAAGATGAAGTTATACAAATAAAAATAAATAAAGCAACATTAGACGAAGTAGTTTATGGAAAAGAATCAGAAATAAAAAGAAAAGAAAAAGAAGAAAAAGAAAAAGAAGAAAAAATATTAAAGCTTAAAGCCGAAAATACTGAAAAGGAAAAAAACATAAACTATTTAAAAAATCAAATAGATGAAAAAGTGAATTTAATAGATGAAATCAATAAGAGATTAAATGAGCTTGAAGAGATATTTAAGTCTGATGAAGTAAGAAGAATAACTTTAAAAGATAAGTTAAAAATAAAAGATGGGGAAACTAATGAATTAATAGAAACATTAAGAAATCTAGAAGGTGAATTAAGCAAAAGAGAAATAGTATATGCTAAAATAGAAAGTGAAAGAGAAAATCATTATAAAAGATTGAATGAGGAATTAAATTTAACTTTAGCAGAAGCTGTTGAAATTGCGTTAGATATAGAAAATCTTTCAAATGTTAAGGATGATATATTTAAGTTAAAAGCTAAAATTACTGCACTTGGAACAGTGAATTTAGCAGCAATTGCAGAATATGAAGAAGTCTGCGAAAAGTATGAGTTTATGTCTGCTCAAGAAGAGGATTTGAATAAAGCAAAAGATGAGTTAATGACTGTTATTAATGAAATGACTTCAAAGATGCAAGAATTATTTAGAGAAAACTTCAAAATATTAAATAAAAACTTTAATGAAACATTCAAAGATTTATTTAAAGGTGGAAATGCAGAGCTTATTTTAGGTGAAGGTGATGAACTTACAGCTAATATTGAAATAAATGTTCAACCACCAGGCAAAAAGCTTCAAAATATAAATTTAATGTCAGGTGGAGAAAAAGTTCTTTCTGCTATAGCACTTTTATTTGCAATTTTAAAGATGAAGCCAACACCATTTTGTATATTAGATGAAATTGAGGCTGCCTTAGATGATGCAAATGTATATAGATATGCAGAGTTTTTAAAGGAATTTTCTGAGAATATACAATTTATAGTTATTACGCATAGAAAAGGTACTATGGAAGCAAGTGATGTTATGTATGGAGTAACTATGGAAGAGAAAGGAGTTTCAAAAGTAGTTTCTGTTGACTTAAGTAAAGATAATTAGGAGGTAAACTATGGCCATATTTGGAAAAATATTTGATAATTTAAAATCAGGACTTTCAAAGACTAAGGATGCACTAACAGATAAAATTAATGAAACATTAAAACTAGCTATTACTATAGATGAGGATTTATATGAGGAATTAGAAGAAATTCTAATTATGTCTGATATAGGAATGGACACAACATTAGAAATTATAGATAGACTAAAAGCTAAAATTAGAAAAGAAAAAATTAATGATCCAAGTGAAGTTTATCCAGCTTTAAAAGCTGTAATAAAAGATATACTACTTGAAGGAACAGAGGAAAGAGAAGAGAATTTAAGTTCTGAAAAGAAGGTGTTGCTTGTAATAGGTGTTAATGGAGTTGGTAAGACTACTTCTATAGGAAAGCTTGCTGCAAAGAATAAAGAAGAAGGGAAAAAAGTATTACTTGCAGCAGCAGATACATTTAGAGCAGCTGCTATAGACCAATTAGAAGTGTGGAGTGAAAGAGCAGGAGTAGACATAGTAAAGCATATGGAAGGCTCTGATCCAGCAGCAGTAGTATTTGATGCTGTAAGTGCAGCTAAATCAAGAAATATAGATTTGTTAATATGTGATACTGCTGGAAGACTTCACAATAAGAAAAATCTTATGGACGAATTATCTAAAATAGGTAGGATAATAGATAGAGAATTTAGTGATGCTTCAAAAGAAACACTTTTAGTTTTAGATGCAACCACAGGTCAAAATGCAGTGATTCAAGCAAAACAATTTATGGAGGCTTGTCCTATAGATGGAATTATCTTAACTAAGCTAGATGGAACAGCAAAAGGTGGAGTTGTAATTTCTATTAAAAACACTTTAAACATACCAGTTAGATATATAGGTGTAGGAGAAGGAATAGATGATCTTCAAGAATTCGATGCAGAAGGATTTGCAGAAGCACTGTTTTAACAATTGATAATGGATAATTAATGTAGAAATTCATTTGAATCTGAATTTCTATAAAATAAATTTTATAATTCAGCTTTGCTGAATTATTTCAATAATTGTCAATTGATGATTATTAATTGTACATTTAAAAATTTTGAACAAAATTTTTATTGGGTGTTAAGTAAAAATACTTGACAGTGTAGAATTGTTTTGTTAAAATCTCTTTTGTGGGTAAGGTGATGAAATGGAAGATAGGGTTGAGATTTCATTATTAATGGATTTATATGGTCCATTATTAACAGAGAAACAGTATAAAATTATGGAGCTTTACTATAATGAGGATTTATCCTTAGCTGAAATTGCTGAATTGAATAACACGAGTCGTCAGGCTATCCATGATTTAATAAAGAGATGCTATAAACAATTTCTATCCTATGAAAGTAAACTTAATTTACTTAAAAAAAGTTTTAATCAAGAAAAAATAATTATAAGTCTTCTAGAGGATTTAAAAAATAAATACTCAATATCTGAAGATGATTATAATAAATATAAAAGTATATTAGAAGATTTATAAGATCATAGGAGGGATTAACGTGGCTTTTGAAGGTTTATCCGATAAGTTGCAGGAAGCTTTTAAGAAGCTTAAGAGCAAAGGAAAGCTAACTGAAAAAGATATAAAAGAAGCCATGAGAGAAGTGAAACTTGCGTTACTTGAAGCTGATGTTAACTTTAAAGTAGTTAAGAAGTTTATTTCAAGCGTCAGTGAAAAGTGTGTTGGAAATGAAGTTTTAGAAAGCTTAACTCCAGCTCAACAAGTTATAAAAATTGTTAACGAAGAACTTACTAATCTTATGGGAGGTAGTGAAAGTAAATTAAACTTTAACTCCGTAGGGCCAACAGTTATAATGATGGTTGGTTTACAAGGGGCAGGTAAAACCACAATGAGTGGAAAACTTGCACTACAACTTAGAAAGCAAAATAAGAAACCTCTTTTAGTAGCTTGTGATATATATAGACCAGCAGCTATTAAACAATTAGAGGTAGTTGGAAAGCAAATAGATATTCCAGTTTTTCAAATGGGTGATAAAGTAAATCCTGTTGATATTGCAAAAGCAGGTATAGCTCATGCAAGGGAAAATGGAAATAATGTAATAATAATAGATACAGCAGGTAGACTACACATAGATGAAAATCTTATGGAAGAATTGAAATCTATTAAAGAAGAAGTAAATCCTCAAGAAATATTACTTGTAGTAGATTCAATGACAGGTCAAGATGCCGTTAATGTTGCTGAAAGCTTTAATAATTCATTAGATGTGTCTGGTGTTATATTAACTAAGCTTGATGGTGACACAAGAGGTGGAGCAGCTTTATCAATTAGAAGTGTTACAGAAAAACCAATTAAGTTTATTGGTGTGGGTGAAAAAATGAGCGATTTTGAAGTTTTCTATCCAGATAGAATGTCTTCAAGAATATTAGGAATGGGAGATGTCCTTTCATTAATAGAAAAAGCTCAGCAAGCCTTTGACGATAAGGAAGCACAAGAATTAAGCTCAAAAATGCTAGAAAATGATTTTACTTATGAAGATTATTTAACAGCAATGGAGCAAATGAAAAAACTAGGATCTTTAAGCAAGATAATGGAAATGGTGCCTGGTATTCCAAAGGAAGTGAAAGATATAGACTTTGATGCTGGTGAAAAACAATTAGGCAGAGTAAAAGCTATAATTCACTCAATGACACCAAAGGAAAGAAGAAATCCAAAGCTTATAGCTGGATCATCTTCAAGAAAGAAAAGAATTGCTAAAGGTTCAGGTACATCATTACAAGAAGTAAACAAACTCATTAAGGGCTTTGATATGATGAGAAAGCAAATGAAACAAATGAAGTCATTTCAAAAGAAATCTAAAAAAGGATTCCTTGGTAAATTACCTTTTATGAGTTAATATAAACTAAACTTTTAAAGGAGGTGAAACAACATGGCAGTAAAAATCAGATTAAGAAGAATGGGTGCTAAGAAAGCTCCTTTCTATAGAATAGTAGTTGCTGATTCAAGAGCACCAAGAGATGGTAGATTCATCGAAGAAATAGGATACTACAATCCTTTAACTGAACCAGCTGAAGTTAAAATCAATGAAGAAAAAGCTACTAAATGGGTACAAAATGGAGCTCAACCTACAGATGTAGTTAAGAGACTTTTTGCTCAAGCAGGATTAAATAAGTAATTTTTAGGAGGTGAACTCTGTAATTACTATAATTACAGGTGTTTATGAAGGAATTAATTGAAATTATAGCTAAATCCCTTGTGGATAATCCAAATGAAGTTCATGTAAATGAAATCGAAGGAGAGCAATCAATTATTCTGGAACTAAAGGTTGCTCCTGCAGATATGGGAAAAGTAATTGGTAAACAGGGAAGAATAGCAAAAGCTATTAGAACTGTTGTAAAAGCAGCAGCAATGAAAGAAGACAAAAAAGTAGTAGTTGAAATTATTGATGTAAAGAGTTAGGGTAATCCTAACTCTTTTTAAACATGCAATTACTATATTTAAATACTTAGGTTTATAGATTTATTGTAATATTTCTAATGTATCTATTAAAGATTATAGAAATATTAGAAATATTAGAAATACTAAATTTAAATTAGTGTTTTAACTTTAGTATATATGGACAATACTAAGCTAAATAGATAAATTAAAATAAATAATTTAATAAAAAGAGGTGCTAAAATGAGGGATATTTTAAGAGTTGGGAAAATAGTAAACACTCATGGATTAAAGGGAGAAGTAAAAGTTATAGCTTTGACTGATGATCCTAAAAGATATAATGATTTAGACTTTGTATTAATAGATGGAGTAGAAAGAAAAATTCAAGGTTGTAAATTTCAAAAAGATAGAGTGATAGTTAAAATAGAAGGAATTGATTCTATAGAAGAAGCAGAAAAATATAAAAATAAATATATGGAAATTCCAAGAGAATATGCAGTTCCATTAGAAGAAGATACATATTATATTGCAGATATAATAGGATGTAATGTTTATGATACAGAAGGTAAATCTTTAGGGGAGGTTTATGATGTAATACAAACAAAAAATAATGATGTTTATTGGATAAGAAAACCTAAAGAGTTATTAATACCTGTTCTTTTAGATATAGTTACAGATATAGATGTAGAAAATAGAAAAATTACAATAAAACCAGTAGGAGAATGGCAAGATGAAGATTAATATTCTTACATTATTTCCTGAAATGTTTGATATATTTAATCACAGTATAATAGGAAAGGCTAAAGAAAAAAATCTTGTAGAAATAGATGCAATAAATATAAGAGATTTTACATTGAATAAGCATAAAAAAGTAGATGATTATCCTTATGGTGGAGGGGCAGGAATGGTAATGACCCCTCAACCATTAGTGGATTCTATAAGGCATTGTAAAAAAAATAATAAAGGAAAAGTTATTTTTCTTGGACCAAGAGGAAAAACTTTTAATCAAGGGATGGCACAGAAATTAGCAGAAGAAGATGAGCTTATATTTATATGTGGTCATTATGAGGGAATTGATGAAAGAGTTTATAAATATATAGATTTAGAAATATCATTAGGAGATTTCATATTAACTGGTGGTGAAATGGCAGCAATTCCAGTGATTGATTCCATATTAAGATTAAAAACCGGAGTCTTAGGAAAAGAAGAAAGTTATATAGATGAATCTTTTTCAGATGGATTATTAGAATATCCACAATATACAAGACCAGAAGACTTTGAGGGAGATAAAGTTCCAGATGTGTTGCTTTCAGGACATCATGAAAATATAAGGAAATGGAGAAGGGCTCAGTCTCTAATAATAACTAAAAGAAAAAGAGTGGATTTATATAATAAAATAACTCTCACTAAAGAGGATAAAAAAATACTAGAAAAGTATAAATAAATTGTTGAAATATAACATAACTTATGTTAAAATAAGCTTTGTGTTAGTACGGGCGGTCCTCTGTCAAGTGTTTGTTAAGAACGTCTAATATAAATTTAAGGAGGGACTACACAATGAACGAAATAATAAGAGCTATTGAAGCAGAACAAATGAGAACTGATCTTCCAAATTTCAACGTAGGGGATACTGTTAAAGTTTACGTTAAAATTAAAGAAGGTACAAGAGAAAGAGTACAAATGTTTGAAGGAACAGTTATTAAGAAGCAAAACGGTGGATTAAGAGAAACTTTCACTGTAAGAAGAGTTGCTTACGGAACTGGAGTAGAAAGAACTTTCCCAATTAACTCTCCAAGCATTGATAAAATGGAAGTTGTAAGAAAAGGTAAAGTTAGAAGAGCTAAGTTATTCTACTTAAGAGATAGAGTAGGTAAGGCTGCTAAAGTTAAAGAATTAAACGTTAGATAATTATCTAATGATTAAGTAAGGGACTTTTATAAGTCCCTTTTTCTTTACTTTTTATTTATAAAAAAAGTAAACTTTTCATTATTGATATACAAGAAAATATAAATGGATATAATACAAAATAGTAAGTAGATAAGGAGGAATTTTAATATGCCTACAATTAACTGGTTTCCTGGACATATGAAAAAAACTCAAAGAGAAATAAAGGAAAACTTAAAACTGGTAGATGCAGTTATTGAAATTAGAGATGCTAGAATACCAAGAAGTTCAGCAAATCCTGATATAGATAAGCTTTGTGAAGGAAAACCAAGGGTTATACTTTTAAATAAAAGTGATTTATCAGAATCAAAAGTAACAAAAATGTGGATGAACCATTTATCTTCAGAAAATGTAAAAGTTATAGAGGTAAATTGTTTAATAGGAAAAGGATTAAATCAAATTAAACCAACTTTAGATTTATTATTAAAAGAAAAGCATGATAGATTAAAGGCTAAAGGTTTAGTAAAAATACAAATGAGAGTTATGGTAGTAGGGATACCTAATGTAGGTAAATCTACATTTATAAATAAGATGGCTAAAAATAATATAGCAAAGACAGGGGATAGACCTGGAGTTACAAAGAGTAAACAATGGATTAAAACTAAGATGGATATAGAAATGCTAGATACACCTGGAGTTTTATGGCCTAAGTTTGAAGATGAAAAAACAGCTCTTAATTTAGCTTTTACAGGTGCTATTAAAGATGAAATCATGGATATAGAAGAACTTTCATTTAATTTAGTAAAAAGACTTCAAAGTTTTTATGGTGACAAATTAAAGGAAAGATATAAAATTGAAGAAATGAATGGAGATCCATTAGAAACACTAAATAGCATAGCAAGAAAAAGAGGATGCTTAGTTAAGGGTGGAGAAATAGATTATAATAGAATAGCTGTAATTCTTTTAGATGAGTTTAGAGGTGGGAAAATAGGTAATATTTCACTTGAGCGTCCAAATGATATAGAAGAGCTAGAGGAGTAATTTAATGGATTTATTAAATAAGGATATAAAATCTTTAAGTTATAAAGAAATAAAACATTATGTAGATGAGATAAATATACTTGAAGAAAGATATAACGCAGAGCTTGTATATTTAATTGATAAACTAGCTTTAGATGAACGGAAAAATGTTAAAGCACTAGGTGGAAAATTACTTAAAGAAAAGAAAAAGATAGAAAAAGAAGTTCAAAGAGTAAAATCAATGTATAATTTTGATAAAGGATTTGGAAAACATACATATATAGCTGGAGTAGATGAAGTTGGAAGAGGACCACTTGCAGGCCCTATTGTAGCTTGTGCAGTTATATTGGATTTAAATGTAATAGAAGATGAACTTATACTTTGGTTAAATGACTCCAAGAAATTATCAGAAAAGAAAAGAGAAGCTTTAGCAGAAATAATAAAAGAAAAAGCTTTAGCATACTTTATTTCAGAAAGCTCAAATGATGAAATAGATGAAAAAGGTATAGCTTATTGTAATAATAATATATTCTTAGAAGCTTGTACATCTATGAAGATTAAACCAGAGCTTGTTTTATCAGATGGATATTTAATTAAGGGAATTAATATTCCAAATAAATCAGTAATAAAAGGTGATGCAAAATCAGCATCAATAGCTGCTGCATCAATATTAGCAAAGGTATATAGAGATAATTTAATGAAGGATTATTCAAAGGAATATCCACATTATGCTTTTGAGGAAAATGCAGGGTATGGTACTAGTAAACATATTGAAGGTTTAAAAGAATTTGGAGCATGTAAAATACATAGAAGATCATTTTTAAAAAATATACTTTAAGTCAAATTTATAATATAGAGGGCAGTCTTAGAAATCTATTTAATGTAAAATTTAATTTCAGTAAATTTTATTGCCTTGAAAAAGTTAATTTCTTTTCTATAAAGGGGGTCGCGTTTCACGACCTTCTTTTATGCTTTGATTTTAAACTGTTAATTTTACTTAGTAAAAGGAGTCTTTAGATTTAAATAGAAATTTTTATCTATTAGTTATATATGTATAAAAATAAATATTTTAATGTTTTAATAAAATTTCTCCTATGGAAAATCACATAAATTAATATCTCATTATTGGTTAGTATCAAAATTCATTTTGATGCAGAACCTTATATAATTATTTTATTAATAGCCTCGAAAAGCATCTTTGGTGTGTTTTAGTATATAAGATTCATTATTTTTATTAAAGTAAATTTCAACAACATCAAATCTACAATTGTAATCAAATAGCTTTCTTGTAAGTAAATAAAATTTACATAAATTAATTATTTGTCTTTGTTTTGAGTAGGTAACAGCTTCACATGGTAAGCCATAGTTATAGTTGTACCTACTTTTTACTTCCACGAATATTATTAAACCATCATGTCTACATATCAAATCTATTTCACCATATTTATTTTTAAAATTCTTATTTAATATGTAATATCCCTTTGATTTTAAATAAGATGAAGCTAAATCCTCACCATAAAAGCCAATACATTTATTAAATTTACTCATAAAATACCACCATTAATTTAAATAAAGTTAATAATTATAGAAAATTATTATCACCTTATAATATTGACAAAAATAATATATTAAATCATAAAAAATTAATGTTTAATAATTAAATTATAATGTCAATAATGTTTAAGAGGTGATAATTATGTCAATTGAAATAATAAGTGCAACACATAATGGACTTGATGGAATACTTATAAATGTTGAAGTAGATATTAATAAAGGAATGCCAAGTTTTACTATAGTAGGTCTTCCTGATGCTTCCATAAAAGAATCAAAGGAAAGAGTAAGGTCTGCTATAGTTAATAGTGGTTTTGAGTTTCCACTAGGAAGAATTACTATAAATTTAGCACCAGCAGATATCAAAAAGATAGGTTCATTACTTGATTTACCTATAGCTCTTGGCATACTTATGAAATCAAATCAAATAATTAACAAAAATTTAAAAGACTTTATAGTTTTTGGTGAACTTTCTTTAGGAGGAGATCTAAAAGAGATAAAGGGAATACTTCCGATAATATTTGAAGGTGAAAATAATAAGAAAAATAATTTTATTTTTCCTTTAAATAATTTAAATGAATTGAGATCCTTTAATATAGGTAATTTTTATCCTTTTAGAAACTTGAAAGAAGTTATTTCATTTATTAATAATGAAGATTTATTACCATTTAGTTTTGTAGATAAAGTTAAAAAGTCTAAGAAAATATATTTAGATTTTTCAGATATAATTGGGCAAAAAACATCTAAAAGAGCAATGGAGATAGCAGCTGCGGGTAAACATAATATATTGCTTTATGGATCTCCAGGTTCAGGAAAGACAATGCTTGCAAAGGCATTACCATCGATACTACCACCTCTTACTTATAAGGAAGAAATGGAAATTGCAAAGATATATAGTGCATCTGGTATATTTTCAGGTGAAGATGGGATAATTAGACCTTTTAGAAATCCGCATCACACAATAACTAAAATAGCTTTGGTTGGTGGTGGAAAAGAAGTGAAGGCAGGGGAAATAACTCTAGCACACAATGGAGTACTTTTTTTAGATGAAATATTAGAATTTAAAAGAGATGTATTAGAAGTCTTAAGAGAACCATTAGAAGAAAAAGTTATTAATATTAATAGAGTTAATGGAACATATAAATTACCTTCTAATTTCTTGCTTGTTGGAGCTTTTAATCCTTGTCCATGTGGACTTTACTTAGGAGGAGTAGATGAAAATAGATGTGTATGCTCTGAAAATGAAAGAAGAAAATATTTAAATAGATTATCAAGAGCGCTTCTAGATAGAATTGATTTATTAAATTACGTACCTAGATTAAAGTATGAGGATATATCAAGAAAAAATGATAATTTAAGTTCTGATAAGATGAAAATAAAGGTATTAGAAGCGAGGGAAATACAAAAAAATAGATATAAAAATAGTGAATATAGCTATAATTCAGAGGTGAGAGGAAGAGATTTTGAGTATTTATTTAAAATTTCAGAAGGTGCAAAAAATTTATTGAAGATATGCTATGAAAGATATAATTTAACTATGAGAGGATATGATAAAATAATAAAAGTTTCTAGGACGATTGCAGATTTAGAAGCTTCAGATAAGATATATGAACATCACGTCTTTGAGGCTTTGGGATATAGAAAAAATGTGGATGGAGAAATAATTTAAATAAAGGTGGTTATTATGAAAAATGACGAATTATGGTTTATTTTAACTAGTATATCTAACGAGAAGAAATTATTACTATTAGAAAAATATGAAAATGAAAGCAATATAAGGAATCAGAAAAATGAAATAAGAGAATTTCAAAAGATAAAGGATAAAGATATTTCTGAAGAGAAAATTAGTAATTTTAATAATTACATAAATAGTAATGGAATAGGATACATTACAATTAAATCAAAGGAGTATCCAGAAACTTTAAAGCATATTGAAGAACCACCTTACGTACTATTTTATAAGGGGAATTTAGAATTACTAATGGGAAGTTTAGCAGCTGTAATAGGAGCTAGAAAATGTACTCAATATGGAATAGAAATAGCTAAAATTATGGGAAGAGAATTAAGTGAAAATAATATAACTGTTGTAAGTGGATTAGCAGCTGGAATAGATTCGGTAGCACAAAATGTTGCCTTAGAATATAGTGGTAAGACTATAGGAATATTGGGATGTGGAATAGATATAGTATATCCAAAATGTAATAAATTCTTATATGAGAAAGTTATAAGAGAAGGTTTATTAATTTCAGAATTTTTACCTAAAACTCCACCTATGTCATATAATTTTCCAAGAAGAAACAGAATAATAAGTGGAATAAGTGATAAAGTAATAGTAGTAGAGGCAACTAAAAAAAGTGGTACTCTTATTACTGTAGATTATGCTTTAAGTATAGGTAAAGAAATAATGGCAGTTCCGGGACCGGTGATAAATGGTAATAGCGAAGGATGTAATAAATTAATAAGAGATGGAGCGAAGCCATTTACTGGAATGGAAGATTTATATGATTTTTTTAATATAAAAAAAGATATTAAAGAAAAAAATGAAAATAATGGATATAAGGAGTATCTTTTAAAGGTTATAGATAATGAACCAAAGCACTTAGATGATATAATAGAATCTGTAAATGTTGACAGAAAGGTATTATTTGAGTTATTATTTGAAATGCAAAATAGAAATGAAATTATTTGTCTTCCAGGCAATTATTATGCAAAATCATTATAAATTTAAGGGGGTGTAAACTCCATAAAAATTACTGGAGTTTTTATGTATGGGACAAAATCTTGTAATAGTAGAATCACCTGCAAAGGCTAAGACTATAGGAAAGTATCTTGGTAAGAATTATATAGTAGAAGCATCTATGGGACATGTAAGAGATTTGCCAAAAAGTAAATTAGGCGTTGATATAGAAGATAATTTTAATCCAAAATATATAACTATAAGAGGAAAAGGTGAACTTTTAAGTAAGCTTAAGAAGGCAGCTAAGAAAGCAGATAAAATATATCTTGCAACTGACCCTGACCGTGAAGGTGAAGCGATATCATGGCATTTAGCTAATATTTTAAATATTTCAGAAGATGAAAAATGTAGAATAGTATTTAACGAAATTACTAAAACTGCTGTAAAATCATCTATAAAGGAAGCAAGAAAAATAAATATAAATTTAGTGGATGCACAACAAGCGCGAAGAATATTAGATAGGTTAGTTGGTTACGAAATTAGCCCTATATTATGGAAAAATATAAAATGGGGATTAAGTGCTGGAAGAGTTCAATCAGCAGCCTTAAAACTTATATGCGATAGAGAAGAAGAAATTAATCGCTTTGAGCCTAAAGAGTATTGGAGTGTTGATTGCATAGCAACTAAAGATAGAAAAAAGTTTCCAATAAAATTATCACAGTATAAAGGTAAGAAGATTGAAATAAATACTAAAGAAGAAAGTGATGAAATAATAAAGGACTTAAAAAAAGATAAGTTTATAGTTACTAAGGTTAAAAAAGGAACAAAGGTAAAAAATCCATTGCCACCTTTTACAACTAGTACACTTCAACAAGAAGCATCAAAAAAATTAAATTTTATGACTAAAAGAACTATGTCTATAGCTCAAGTACTATATGAAGGTGTAGAAGTTAAAGGATATGGTACAGTTGGATTAATAACTTATATGAGAACTGATTCAGTTAGAATTTCAGATGAAGCACAAGGAAAGGCTTTAGAGTTTATTAATTCGAACTTTGGAGAAGATTATGCACCAAACTCTCCAAGAATATATAAGGGAAAGAAAAATATTCAAGATGCTCATGAGGCTATAAGACCATCTATAATTGATATTACTCCTGAAATTGCAAAGAACTCTTTAACTTCAGAGCAATATAAATTATATTCATTGATTTGGAATAGATTTATGGCAAGTCAAATGGCTTCGTGTGAATTGAATACTAATAACATAGAAATTAAAAATGGAGATTATAAGTTTAGGGCAAGTGGATCTACTATAAAGTTCGAAGGATTTATGAAACTTTATGAGTATTTAACTGAAGAAGATAGTGAAGAGGTTTCATTACCTAAGTTAGAAGAAAATGATGAATTAAATAAAGTCGATATAGAAGGAAAGCAACACTTCACACAGCCACCAGCACGTTATAGCGAAGCATCATTTGTAAAATTACTAGAAGAAAAAGGGATTGGAAGACCGAGTACTTATGTTCCTACAATAACTACAATATTAAGTAGGGATTATATAAAGCGAGAAAAGAAAACATTATTTCCAACAGAACTTGGCTTTATAGTTAATAATATGCTTAGCGAATATTTTAAGCAAATAGTAGATGTTGATTTTACAGCTGAAATGGAAAGAAATCTCGATCATATAGAAGAAGGTCAAGAAGAGTGGAGAAAAGTAGTTGGAGAATTCTTTGAGCCATTAAAAATTGCAATAGATAAGGCTGAGAAAGAAGTATCAAAGGTTGTTATAGAAGATAAGGTAAGTGATGTTCCATGTGATAAATGTGGTCGCATGATGGTAATAAAGCATGGTAGATATGGAGATTTCTTAGCTTGCCCAGGATATCCTGAATGTAAAAATGCAAAACCTATTGTTGAAGAAATAGAAGCTCCTTGTCCAAAATGTGGAGGAAAGTTATTAGCTAAGAAAAGTAAAAAAGGTAAGAAGTTCTTTGGTTGTGCTAATTATCCGCAATGTGATTTTGTTAGTTGGAACGAGCCGTTAAAGGAGAAGTGCCCAGATTGTGGAGCTTATATGGTTCTAAAATATAGCAAAACAAAAGGAAGTTACGCACAATGTTCTGATTCGAATTGTAACAAGACTGTTAACTTAAATAAAGAAAATAATGAGAATTAATAAATAGAAATCAATTACAGTTTGATAAAGTATTAAAATAAGCAATTTTTCAAGTGTAATGTCGAAAAGCGTAAAAAATTTGTTGAAAATAAGTACTTCCTATGTTAGTATAAATAAGTAATTAAGATGTTTTGAGAAAATTTAATCAATTTTAAATTTTCAAAAAATTTAACAGGCTTTATTTATAGGAGGAAGATGGGATGTCATCATTATTAAATAAGACAAGAATGTTGAATAAGATACTGCAAAAATCCGGTACAGATCCTGTAGCATTTGAAGACATATGTTCTTTATTAAGTGAAGTACTATTATGTAATGTCTATGTGGCAAGCAGAAAAGGTAAGATTCTTGGATATTCATTTTCAAAAAGTTTTGAATGTGATGTTATGAAAAATCAGGTTATAGATGAAAAGAGATTTCCAAAAGATTATAATGATAATTTATTAAATGTTCATGAGAGTATTGCTAATTTAGCTAATAAAGGTTTATGTGTTTTTGAAAATCAAGGAAATTGTATTATGGAAGATAAGATTAGTACAATAGTTCCTATAATTGGAAATAGAGAAAGGCTTGGTACTTTAATTCTTGCAAGATTTGGTGAAGAATTTACAGACGAAGATTTAGTTTTAGCTGAATATAGTGCAACTATAGTAGGTATGGAAATACTAAGATCAAAGCAATTAGAAATAGAAGATGAAGCAAGAAAGAAAGCAGTTGTACAATTAGCCATAGGAACTTTATCATACTCAGAGCTTGAAGCTGTGGAACATATTTTTGGTGAGTTAGAAGGAAACGAAGGATTACTAGTTGCATCAAAAATAGCTGATAAAGTTGGTATAACAAGAAGTGTTATAGTTAATGCACTTAGAAAGTTTGAAAGTGCAGGGGTAATAGAGTCAAGATCTCTTGGAATGAAGGGAACGCATATAAAAATATTAAATGAAAAGCTATTAGATGAATTAAAAAAGATAAATTAACATAAACTAAAAGCGTCAAGTTACTTGCTGTAATTTGGCGCTTTTAGAATTTATAAGAAAAGTCATAATAGTTTATATAAAAATATTTAATAATGAAAGAAAAATCATAAAATAAAAAATAGAAAAATAAATTGAATTTTCTTATAATGTAAAAGATATTTAATTTTACATTTATTGATTTTTAGATGAAAAAAATGTTGCTACAACATTTAGCTTATGTTATACTAACTAAGGTAAATAAATACACACATTATCAGATTTATAAAGATGGTGCCTTATTTAAGGAAACTTTATAAGAAGGTGATGGAGGAAAAAACCAGGAGGTAACAGAATGTCAGTTATATCAATGAAACAATTATTAGAAGCAGGTGTACACTTTGGACACCAAACAAGAAGATGGAACCCTAAGATGGCTCCTTATATATTCACAGAAAGAAATGGAATATATATAATAGATCTTCAAAAGACAGTTAAAAAAGTAGATGAAGCTTATAACTTCATAAAAGAAGTTGCAGCAGAAGGAAAAGATATCTTATTTGTAGGAACTAAGAAACAAGCTCAAGAAGCTATCGAAGAAGAAGCAATAAGATCAAACATGCACTTCGTTAATAACAGATGGTTAGGTGGTATGTTAACAAACTTCAAAACTATCAAAACAAGAATTAACAGATTAGAGACTTTAAAGACTATGGAAGAAGATGGTACATTTGAAGTTTTACCAAAGAAAGAAGTTATAAAGTTAAAAGGCGAAATGGAAAAGCTAGAAAAGAACTTAGGTGGAATTAAGAACTTAGATTCTACTAACATAGGTGCTATATTTGTAGTTGATCCAAGAAAAGAAAAGAACGCTATTTCAGAAGCTAAGATATTAGGAATACCAGTAGTAGGTATAGTTGATACTAACTGTGATCCAGAAGAAGTTGATTACGTAATTCCAGGAAATGATGATGCAATCAGAGCTGTTAAATTAATAACTGCTAAAATTGCTGATGGTATAATCGAAGGAAGACAAGGCGAACAATTAGCTGAGTAATAAAATTAAAGGGTAGGTGAGTTAACTCATTTACCTTTTGACCTAAATAATAAGGTTTACATTAAGTTAGGAGGAATTTACATTATGATAACTGCTCAATCAGTTAAAGAATTAAGAGAAAAAACTGGTGCAGGAATGATGGACTGCAAAAAAGCTTTAACAGAGGCTCAAGGAGATATGGAAAAAGCTATTGAAATATTAAGAGAAAAGGGTCTTGCTGCTGCTGCTAAGAAAGCAGGAAGAGTTGCTGCTGAAGGTATAGTAAAAACTTACATATCTGAAGATAAGAAATCAGCAGGTATAGTTGAATTAAACTGTGAAACAGACTTCGTTGCTGCTAATGAAGAATTTGTAACTTTTGCAGATAGATTAGCTCAAATGGCATCTACAACTTCTGCTGCAACTGTAGAAGAGTTTGTTGCTGAAAAATATGATGCTGAAAATACAGTTTCAGAAGCACTTACTGCTTTAATAGCTAAGTTAGGTGAAAACATGACTGTAAGAAGATTCAACAAGTTTGCTGTAGTAAATGGTGTAGTTGAAAGTTACATCCACGGTGGTGGAAGAATCGGTGTTGTTGTTGAATTAGGATGCGATGCTGATAATACTGCTGTTTTAACAGAAGTAGCAAAAGACGTTTGTATGCAAGTTGCTGCTGCTAACCCAACATTCTTAAGCAGAGAAGATGTAGATCAAGAATCTTTAGAAAAAGAAAAAGAAATCTACAGAGTTCAAGCTTTAAATGAAGGAAAACCAGAAAACATAGTTGAAAAAATGGTAATGGGAAGAATTCAAAAATACTATAAAGAAGTTTGTCTTTTAGATCAAGCATGGGTTAAAGATGGCGATAAGAGCATAAGCAAATACCTTCAAGAAAAATCAAAGGAAGTTGGTTCTCCTATAACTATCAATAAGTTCGTAAGATTCGAAAGAGGAGAAGGTATCGAAAAAGCAGAAGATAACTTCGCAGAAGAAGTAGCTAAGATGACTAAGTAATACAAAGGAGGACACATATGTGTTCTCTTTTTTTAGGAAGTAACCAAATAATATATGGAGGTACTAAGAATGGATAAATGTCAATATAAGAGAGTAATTCTTAAGGTTTCAGGAGAAGCTTTAGCAGGGGTAAATGGATTTGGATTTGATTTTGATATAATAAAAAGAATTACATTAGAAGTTAAAGATTTAGTAGACATGGGAATAGAAGTAGGATTAGTAGTAGGTGGAGGAAACATCTGGAGAGGAAGAAGCGGAGAAGGAATGGATAGATCACAAGCAGATCATATGGGAATGCTTGCTACATGTATAAATGCTTTAGCGCTTCAAGATTCACTTGAACAAAATGGAGTAATGACAAGAGTTCAAACTGCTATAGAAATGAAAGAAATTGCTGAACCATTTATAAGAAGAAGAGCAGTGAGACATTTAGAAAAAGGTAGAGTAGTTATATTTGCAGCAGGAACAGGAAATCCATATTTTTCAACTGATACTACAGCAGCTTTAAGAGCAGCAGAAATTGAGGCAGATGTTATACTTTTAGCTAAAAAAGTTGATGGAGTATATGATAAAGATCCATATAAGTATTCAGATGCTAAAAAATATGATACACTTACTTATATAGAAGTACTTGAAAAAGGCTTACAAGTAATGGATTCAACTGCAACTTCATTATGTATGGATAACAATATTCCAATCTTAGTATTTGGATTAGAGGAGCCAGGAAATATAAAGAAAGCTATTTCTGGTGAAAAAATAGGAACATTAGTTTCATCTAAAAAATAGGAGGTTTTTATGATTAAGGATATTATTCAAAAAGCAGAAGAAAAAATGAAAAAAACTATTTCTGTATTAAAATCTGATCTTTCAACTATGAGAGCTGGTAGAGCTAACCCAACAATGCTTGACAGAATACAAGTTGATTATTATGGTAGTCCATGTCCATTAAATCAAGTAGCTAATATTTCAGCACCAGAACCAAGAGTTTTAGTAATTTCACCTTGGGAAAAAAGTTTAATGAAAGAAATTGAAAAAGCTATACTTACTTCAGATTTAGGAATAAACCCATCAAATGATGGTAGCGTAATCAGATTAGTGGTTCCGGAATTAACAGAAGAAACAAGAAGAAATCTTGTTAAAAATGTTAAGAAAACAGGTGAAGAAGCAAAAGTTGCTTTAAGATCTATAAGAAGAGAAGCTAATGATAAGATTAAAGCGTTAAAGAAAGATGGAGAAATAACTGAAGATGAACTTAAAAATTCAGAAGAAAAAGTTCAAAAGATAATAGATTCTTTCGTTAAAGAAGTAGATACAATAATTGTGGCAAAAGAAAAAGAGATTATGTCAATTTAAAACCTGCCTTTAGCAGGTTTTTTTCCATATTAGTAATGGTGGAGGGAACATAAATATGTTAGATATTTTTAAAACTAATAAAAATAAAATAAATAAAGAAGAAATAGTTTTAGATAAAGAAAATATACCTAAACATATAGCTATAATCATGGATGGTAATGGAAGATGGGCTAAGCAAAGAAAGCTTCCAAGAACTATGGGGCATAAAGCTGGTGTTGAAACTATAAGAAGAGTAATAAAAGAAGCTCATATATTAGGAATAAAATACTTAACTTTATATGCATTTTCAACTGAAAATTGGAAAAGGCCAGATGATGAAGTTTCTGCACTTATGAAATTGTTAGTTGAATATTTAAGAAGTGAATTAGCAGAATTAAATAGAAATGGCGTTGTGATTAAAGTTTTGGGTGATATTAACAAGTTACCTATTGATGCTCAAAAGGAAGTCAATGAAGCAATAAATATAACTAAAAATAATAAAGGAATAGTACTAAATATAGCTTTCAATTATGGTGGTAGAGATGAGATAATAAGAGCAGTTAAAATGGTATCAGAAGATGCTAAAAAGGGAAATATAAATATAAATGATATTAATGAAGAAATATTTGAAAAGTATTTATATACTAATAATACACCAGATCCAGATTTAATTATAAGACCTTCAGGTGAACAAAGAATTAGTAATTTTTTATTATGGCAATGTGCTTATTCAGAATTTTGGTACTCCAATGTATGTTGGCCAGATTTTAAAGAAGAACATTTACATAAAGCTATATATGACTATCAGCATAGAGACAGGAGATATGGCGGAGTATAATAAGTTGAGGTGGAAAAATGAAGTTAAATAGTAGATATTTAGGAGCAGCTATGATAGCTCCATTTATACTCTTTATTTTACTAGGTGGAATTTGGCTTAAGGCTTTTACAATAGTTATTTCAGTATGCGGTTTATATGAGTTTTATAAGGCATTAAAAGAAAAAAAGTTCAAGCCAGTGTCTATAGTAGGATATGCACTTTTAGCAATTTTTTATTTAAGAGGAAATAACTTTGAAGAAATTATGTATATTATAGTTCTTGCAGCTATAATTTTACTAATTATACCTATTATAAATTTGAAATATACATTTATTGATGTTTCAATAACTTTATTAGGTTTTTTATATGTAGGCGTACTATTTAGCTTTATACCTATAGTAAATAGTAAAATTGGTGGCGAGTATTTAGTTTGGTTAATTTTCTTGGGGTCTTGGATTGCTGATACAACTGCATATTATTCAGGTAAGTATTTAGGAAAAAGAAAGATTTGTCCGGAGGTTAGTCCGAAAAAGACTGTTGCTGGTTCAGTAGGTGGATTCTTAGGAAGCACTATTGGATGTGGAATATATGGATTAATAATTGGTAAATATATTCCAGAAGCTTCAATAATTCATTTCTTTTTAATAGGTGCATTATGCGGAATAATGGGTCAATTTGGTGATTTAGTTGCATCATCTGTAAAAAGATATGTAGGAATTAAAGATTATAGTAATTTAATACCAGGTCATGGTGGTATTTTAGACAGATTTGACTCGATATTATTTAATGCAGCTGTAGTTTTTTATTATCTAACTTTTATCGTAGGAATTTAGGCGAAAATAATATAAGAGTAAATATTTGAAATATGTATGATTTATCAATTTAAAAAGGTAGGGAATTGTTATCCCTACCTTTTTTATGTTTAAAATAAATTTATATTACTAAAGAGTAAGGTATGTATTAGCATTAAGATTAATATAATCATAGTATGTATGTTTCAATTAGTGTTCTACAAATTTAAATCTACTAATATATTAAATAGCTAGTATATTAAGCTAAGTAAAATATGAGGATTAAAAACATATATTATTTAAATTTTTATATAAGTTACTAAATACTAGATTTACCTTGATTCTTTCAATTAGTGACATATTTTGGTTAACTATAATTTCTAGTACAACTTATATATGAGATAATAAGGAGTATTATTATGAAATTATACGATACTTACAATAAAATAATAAATTTAGTAATTACATTTATTATTATTTCATTAATTACAATATTAATAAAAAACTATTTTCAACCATTTATTATTGTTGTTATAATGATTTTAATAACTCAGCCAGTATATAAATTTTTTATAAAAACTAATTTACCGAAATCTATATGTGCAATTTTAAGTTTACTTATAATAAATATTTTTATATTTGTTATAATATTTTATTTTGGAAATACAATTTTAAGTTTATTTTATAAATTTTATAGAAATAATATGTCAGAGGTAGATGCATTTATAAAAAATATGAAAATACTTTTAAATTTTGATTTAAACAAAATGTTACAAACATTAAGTGGATTCTTTAGTAGTAATATGATAATGCAAGGTGCAATTGTGACGGGTGATAGTCTTGTTTCTTATTTTTTAGCTAATATAATAGATTACTTTATATTAGTTGATAAGAATAAAATTTATGATTTACTAAAAAACTTATTTCCTCAAGAAATTATAAGTAACTTCATGGAGAAAATAAAAAATTTAAAAGAAGTTTTTAAAATAGAGGTAAGATTAATAATATTAAGTGCTTTTATAATAACTTTAGGATTTAAGATACTTGGAATACATAATAGTATTTTTTTAGGAAGTTTATGTGCTATTTTAGATATACTTCCTTTTGTTGGAACAACAATTGTTTTTATGCCAATTATAATATACAATATTATAATGAAGAGGTACTTATTAGTAATTGGATTAATTTCATTATATTTGTTAGAACGCTTTGTTAGAGAAATATTAGAGGCTAAATTTCTAAGTAGCAAGCTAGAAATTCATCCATTAATAGTGATAGTGTCGATTTATGTAGGGGTAAAAATGTTTGGATTTGTAGGTATAATTGCAGGTCCAATTTACAGTATAATTGCAAAAGATATGATTTACAGTAGTTAAATACTGAATGCTAGGAGGTAAGTATGAAAAACATTTCAATTTTAGGGGCTACAGGCTCAATAGGTACTCAAACTTTAGATGTAATAAGAAATTCAAATAATGAAATTAAGCTTATAGGTGTAAGTGCTAATTCATCTGTTGAAAAGATTAAAGAAATAATAAATGAATTTAATCCTAAGTATGTAGCTATGATGGATGAAAAAAGTTCAAAAGCTATTAAAGATTATTGCTTAGATAAGAATTTAAACATAGAAGTATATTCAGGAATAGAAGGTCTTGAAAAAATTGCTACTTTAGAAGAAATAGATATGGTTTTAACATCAGTAGTAGGTATGATTGGACTAAGACCAACTATAAAAGCCATTGAAGCAAAAAAAGATATAGCATTAGCTAACAAAGAAACTTTAGTTGTAGCTGGCGAATTAGTAATGAAAAAAGCAAAAGAAATGGGAGTAGATATACTACCGGTAGATTCAGAACATAGTGCTATATTCCAAGCTTTAAATGGGTATACTGAAAAAGATGTAAATAAAATTATTTTAACAGCATCAGGAGGACCTTTTAGAGGAAAGGATAATGAATATTTAAAAAATGTTACTGTAAAGGATGCGTTAAAACATCCAAAATGGAATATGGGTCAAAAAATATCTATAGATTCAGCAACACTTATGAATAAAGGACTTGAAGTTATTGAAGCACATTTCTTATTTAATTGTTCATATGAAAACATAGAAGTAGTGGTTCATCCTCAAAGTATAATTCATTCCATGGTAGAGTATAATGATGCAAGCGTTATTGCTCAGTTAGGATCAACCGATATGAAGCTACCTATACAATATGCAATTAATAAAAAAGAAAGAAAGCATGCTATAGCAGAAAGACTTAATTTTTATGAAATTGGAGCTCTAACTTTTGAAAAACCTGACTTAGAAACTTTTAAGTGTTTAAAGTTAGCTTATAAAGTTGGAAGAGAAGGTGGGTTAGCTCCATGTATTTTAAATGGTGCTAATGAAGAAGCAGTAGCGTTACTATTAGAAGAAAAGATAAAATTTTTACAAGTTGCAGAAATAATAGAAGAAGCTTTAGAATACTTTAAAGAAGAAAAATCAAAGGAAGTTACTTTAGAAAATGTAATTGAATTAGATAAGAAAGTAAGAGAATATATAAGGGCAAGATGGAATTAGGAGGAGAAATATATTGTATATAATCTATGCGTTATTAGGATTTAGTTTACTTATAATAGTTCATGAACTTGGTCATTTTGTTATGGCAAAGGTTAATGGAATAAAGGTTGAAGAATTTGCTATTGGAATGGGACCTAAAATACTTTCTACTCAAGGAAAAGAAACAAAATATTCAATAGGTTTGTTTCCTATTGGAGGATATGTTAAAATGATGGGAGAAGAAGAAGAGGTTCAAGATGAAAGAAGCTTTTCTTCGAAATCGCCTCTTAGAAGAATAAGTGTTATTATAGCAGGAGCAACTATGAATTTCTTATTTGCTATAATTATATTTACAGTATTTTTAAATAAGTTTGGATATAGTTTACCTAAGGTAAATAGCTTAATTGAAAATATGCCAGCAGTGGAAGCTGGGTTACAAGAAGGCGATAAATTTTTAAAGGTTAATGGAAGTAGAGTATTTTCAGCAGATGATTTAACTATAGGGATAAGTCTTGCAAAAGATAATCCAATTAACTTTTTAGTTGAAAGAAATGGGGAGAAGAAGGAAGTTACTGTTACTCCTAAGTTGACAGAGGAAAATGGAAGGGAAAGATACATGATAGGCTTTGGATTTGAAAGAATAGATAATCCAGGTATTGTGCAAAGTTTTAAACAAAGCTTCAAGGAAACACTATCAGTAATTAGTCAAACTTATAAAAGTTTAAAAATGATGATTATGGGAGAAGTTAATTTTAAAACAGATGTAGGGGGACCGGTATCTATTATTAGAATGTCTAGTGAAGCCGCAAAAAATGGTATATGGAATCTTATGTACTTTATAGCTTTCATAAGTATAAATTTAGCTGTGTTTAATATGTTACCATTCCCAGCACTAGATGGTGGATGGACTGTAATATTATTAATAGAGCTTATTACAAGAAGAAAAGTTCCAGATAAAGTAGTTGGGGCAATGAACTACGTTGGAATAATGCTACTTTTTGGGCTTATGATTATAGTTACAATAAAAGATATATTATTCCCTATACAAATTTAGGAGAGAAAAGAAAATGGAAAGAAAGCAAACAAGAAAAGTTAAGGTTGGAAGTTGTTATATAGGAGGAGATGCTCCTGTATCTATTCAATCAATGACAAATACAGATACTAGAGATGTAGAAGCTACATTAGAACAAATAAATACTTTATATAAAGCAGGTTGTGAAATAATAAGATGTGCAGTTCCTGATATTAAGGCAGCAGAAGCTTTAAAGGAAATATGCAAAGATTCACCAATTCCTGTAGTTGCAGATATACATTTTGATTATAAATTAGCTTTAGCAGCTATCGAAAATGGTGTATCGGCGCTAAGAATAAATCCAGGTAATATTGGAAGTATAGAAAAAGTTAAAATAGTTGCAGAAGCAGCAAAGGCTAAAAACTTACCAATTAGAATTGGTGTAAATTCAGGATCTTTAGAAAAGGATATTTTAGAAAGAGATGGAAAGCCAACAGCTAAGGGTTTAGTAGAATCAGCTTTAAGACATGTTAAAATACTAGAAGAATTAGATTTTTATGATATAGTTATATCAATAAAATCATCTGATGTTGTAATGATGATAGAAGCTTATAGATTAATGAGTGAAAGTTGTAATTATCCTCTTCATCTAGGAGTAACGGAATCTGGAACACCTTTTAGAGGAACAATAAAATCAAGTATTGGTCTTGGTACGCTTTTAGCAGAAGGTATAGGTGATACTGTTAGAGTATCTCTAACTAGTGATCCAATTGAAGAAATAAAGGTTGCAAAAGAAATTTTAAAAGCTTTAAAATTAAGAGAAAGTGGTTTACAATTTATATCTTGTCCTACTTGTGGTAGAACTCAAATAAATCTTATAAAAATAGCACAAGAAGTTGAAAAAAAATTAGAAAGTATAAATAAAAATATTAAGGTTGCTGTAATGGGATGTGCTGTTAATGGACCAGGGGAAGCAAGAGAAGCAGATATTGGAATTGCTGGTGGCAGAGGAGAAGGCTTAATCTTTAAAAAAGGTATAATAGTGAAAAAAGTAAAAGAAGAAGATTTAATTGAAGAGTTAATGAAAGAAATAGAAAATATGTAATTAGAATAATTGACAATGAATAATGAAAAATTAAGTTGAAAAACTGCTTAATTGACATTTTACATTGTCAATTATTTCGTTAAATTTTATTTGGCAAATATTAATAAATATTTTACTAAACACTTCAAAAAACATTAAAAAATTAAATCACTTAGTATCAACTATGCATTATAAATTGTTTAGGAGGTGTTATTTATTTGAGTGAAGATGCTTTAAAACTTATAAAGAAAGAAATAAATAAAAATGAATCATTAGAAGATAAAGGAATAAATATAATAAAGTTTCAGTTTTTAAAGAAAAGTAATCTTCTAAAAGTAGTATTACGTGGAAAAGATGGCTTAAATAATCAAGAAGAAGATGAAGTTAAAAGAGCAATTAAGAAAACATTAGGAATTGATATAAATATAGAAGTTTTATTTTATAGAGATATATCAAATTTAACACTAAATGAAATAGTAGAAAAGCATTGGATTGAGGTTACAGAAGATGTAATGAAAAAAGCTCCTTTATCTAAATCTGTATTGACTAAAGGAAAAAAGACTGTTAATGGTAATACTATAAATATAGCTAGTGGATATGATAAAATAAATGAGCATCTAAATACAAAAGATATTCCAAAACAAATAGCATTAAAGATAGAAAGTATATTTGGAATAAAATCTAAGATAACTTTGGAGTATGATAGTAGTCTAGAAGTAGAAAATGACTATACTGAAAAGCTTGAAAAAGAAAAAGAAGTTTTAAAAGAAATTTTCAGTGGTAGAAATATTTCGGCACAGTCTACAACTAAGCCTAGCGAAGAAAAGCAAAGTTCTAAGCCTAAGAAGCCATATGAAAAAAGAGAATTTAAAAGAGAACCTAAAAGTGAAAATAGCATCTTAGGTAGAGGTATAAGTCAAGAAGCTATTTCTATTAAGGAAATAGATGAGACTTCAGGAGTTGTTGCTGTTATAGGAGAAGTCTTCAAAACAGATATAGTTGAAACTAAAACAGGTAAGACCATATTAACTTTCTTTATTACAGATTATACAAGTTCAATAACTGTAAAATGCTTTTTAAAGCCACAAGAAACTGAAGAAGTATTGGATAATGTTAAGAAAGGCCTATACTGTAAAGTAAGAGGAGAAGCTATCTATGATACATATGCTAGAGAAGTAGTAATAATGGGCCGAGATATATTAAAAATGAGTAAGATAGAAAGAATGGATGGATCGGAAGAAAAAAGAGTTGAGCTTCATTGTCATACTACTATGAGTGCTATGGATGGTGTTGTATCAGCCACTAAGATAATAGAAAGAGCAGCAAAATGGGGACATAAAGCTATTGCAATAACAGATCATGGTGTTGTTCAAGCTTTTCCAGATGCACAAATTGCAGCTAAAAAAAATAAAATTAAAGTGCTATATGGAGTAGAAGGATATTTAGTTAATGATGGAATACCAATAGCATTAAATGATATGGGGCAAAGTTTTGATGATACTTTTATAGTATTTGATATAGAAACTACAGGATTTTCAGCTAAAAATGATAAGATAATAGAAATAGGAGCTGTGAAAATTAAGGGAAGAGAAGTAATAGATACATTTAGTGAATTTGTATATCCTAAATGTAGAATTCCTTATAAGATAACAGAACTGACAGGAATAACAGATGAGATGGTTCAAGATGCAGACCCTATAGAAGTTGTTTTACCTAAATTTATCGAGTTTATAGATGGTTGTGCAGTAGTAGCACATAATGCAGCTTTTGATACTGGATTTATAAAAAAGAATTGTAATGACTTAGGTCTTGAATTCAATTCAACTATAGTAGATACGGTTCCTCTTGCAAGATTTTTATATCCTGAATTAAAAAGAGTTAAATTAAACTTGGTAGCTAAGCATCTTGGAGTTTCACTTGAAAATCATCATAGAGCAGTTGATGATGCAAAAGCAACAGCAGAAATTTTCTTGATATCTATTAAGAAGATGATTGAAGAATTAAATATGAATAGTCTTAATGATTTAAATAAAGAATTCCTTGAAAAAATGGATATTAAAAAGGAAAAGACATATCATATAATAATTTTTGCAAAGACTCAAGCTGGAATGAAGAATTTATATAAATTAGTATCAGAAGCGCATATAGATAATTTTCATAAGAGTCCAAGAGTTAGAAAAAGTAAGCTTATGGAAATGAGAGATGGTCTTATTATTGGTTCTGCTTGTGAAGCGGGAGAGGTATATAGAGCTGTTTTAGATGGAAAATCAGATGAAGAACTAAAAGAAATTATGGGATTTTATGATTATTTAGAAATTCAGCCTATAGGGAATAATGAGTATCTTATAAATAAGGGAAATGTAAAAGATGAAGATGAGCTTAGAAGTTTGAATACTAAGATATATAATTTAGGTAAAGAGCTTAACAAACCAGTAGTAGCAACAGGAGATGTTCACTTTTTAGATCCTCAAGATGAAGTTTTTAGAAAAATAATAATGGCAGGGCAAGGTTTTTCAGATTCGGAAAATCAACCACCACTATATTTAAAAACTACAGAAGAAATGTTAAGAGAGTTTTCTTATTTAGGTCAAGATGGGGCTAAAGAAGTTGTAATAATTAATCCGGGAGAAATAGCAGATTCAATAGATGTTTTAAAACCAATACCAGATGAAACATATCCACCTAAAATAGAAGGTGCAGATGATGAAATAAGGGAAATGACTATGGAAAAGGTGCACTCAATTTATGGAGATCCACTACCTGAAATAGTTCAAAAAAGATTAGATAAGGAATTAAATTCAATTATAAACAATGGTTATGCTGTTCTTTATCTAATTGCACAAAAACTAGTTGCAAAATCCTTAGCAGACGGATACTTAGTTGGATCGAGAGGATCTGTTGGATCATCTTTTGTTGCAACAATGTCAAATATAACTGAAGTTAATGGGTTACCACCACACTATGTTTGCCCTAATTGTAAAAATTCTGAATTTTTCTTAGATGGTTCTGTAAGCTCAGGAGCAGATTTAGAAGATAAGGATTGTCCGAAATGTGGAGCTAAATATATAAAAGATGGTCATGATATACCGTTTGAAACTTTTTTGGGATTTGAAGGGGATAAGGAACCAGATATAGATCTTAACTTTTCAGGTGACAACCAAGGAGAAATTCATAAGTATACAGAAGTTCTGTTTGGTAAAGGATATGTATTTAAAGCAGGAACAATAGGTACTGTTGCTGAAAAAACAGCATATGGATATGTAAGAAAATATTTAGATGAAAGAGGACTTAGAGCTTCGAGTGCTGAAATTGAAAGGTTAACTATTGGTTGTACAGGGATAAAAAGAACAACAGGACAGCATCCTGGTGGTATTATGGTTGTTCCAAGTGATAATGAAATTTATAATTTCACACCAATACAACGTCCAGCAGATGATCCAACATCAGATGTAACTACAACCCATTTTGATTATCACTCTATATCAGGAAGATTACTTAAGCTTGATATACTTGGGCACGATGATCCTACCATGATTAGAATGCTTCAAGATTTAACAGGAGTTGATCCAAAAACTATACCTTTAAATGATAAAAAGGTTATTTCATTATTTACTTCACCAGAAGCATTAGGAGTAACTAAGGATGAACTAGGATGTGAAGTTGGAAGTTATGGACTTCCTGAATTTGGTACAAAATTTGTTAGAGGAATGCTTGTAGATACTCAGCCGAAAAGCTTCGCTGATTTAGTAAGAATATCTGGTCTTTCACATGGTACAGATGTATGGCTTAATAATGCACAGTACTTTATAAAAGAAGGATATACTACACTAAAAGATTGTATATCTACAAGAGATGACATTATGGTGTATTTAATGTATGCTGGAGTACCTCCTAAAATGGCATTTACTATAATGGAAAGTGTTAGAAAGGGTAAGGGATTAACAGAGGAATTTGAAAAAACTATGAAGGAAAACAATGTTCCAGATTGGTATATAGAGTCATGTAAAAGAATAAAATACATGTTCCCTAAGGGGCATGCTGTTGCTTACGTAATGATGGCTGTAAGGATAGCATATTTTAAGGTGTATTATCCAGAAGCTTATTATGCAACATATTTTACTGTAAGAGCAGATGATTTTGATGCAGATCTTATTTGTAAGGGACCAGGAGCAATAAAAGCAAAGTTAGATGAGCTTTATGAACTTGGAAATAAAGTTACAGCAAAGGATAAGGGATTAATTACTGTCTTGGAACTTTCTTATGAACTTTATGCAAGAGGACTTAAATTCTTAAAAGTAGATTTATATATCTCAGAAGCAACAAGGTTTACAATTGAAGAAGATGGTATAAGACCTCCTATAAGCGCACTTCAAGGTGTTGGAGATAATGCAGCAAAAAGTATAGTGGAGGCAAGAAAAGAAGGAGAGTTTATATCTAAGGAAGATTTAAGGGTAAGATCAAAAGTTTCAAAAACTGTAATAGAAACTTTAAGTAATCATGGATGTCTTGAAGGAATGTCAGAGACAAATCAGTTATCTTTATTTTAAATTAAGTATAAAAACAATATATATGGGGCAAGTAATTAATATAAGAAGCGTAACAATTTAATTACTACCCCTTGTATTAATTAGGAAATTATGATAGGATAATTAAAGAAGTAATTTACTAATAGCTAGAAAGTATGAGTGGGAGTTATAAATGCCCGCTCTTTCTATTTAATTGCAACTACAAATAGTTGCTTTTTTTATAGAGTAGTTAAGATTTAGTAAAGCTTTAAAAGTTAAAAACTGAATATAGTAAAGGAGGGTTAATATGAAAGTTGATGCATTATTAGAAACTATTGATCAATTAGTAAGACCTATAGCTGAAGAGCTGAATTATGAAATTTATCACATTGAGTATGTAAAAGAAAATGGAGAGTATTATTTAAGAATATATATTGATAAAGATGGTGGTATAGCTTTATCTGATTGTGAAGCTTTATCTAGAAGAGTAAGCGATGTTATGGATGAAAAGGATCCAATTAAAGAAGCATACTTTTTAGAAGTTTCATCACCAGGATTAAATAGAACATTATTTACAGATGATCACTTTAAAAAGCAAATAGGAAAAGAAATAATGGTTAGATTCACTAAATCATTAAATGGAAGAAAAAATATAAAAGGCATATTAAAGGAAGTAAATGACGACTCAGTTATAGTTGAAACTGATGATTTAATTACAATTCCAAAAGATAAAATAAAATCAGCCAATTTAGAAGGGGAAATATAATAAGGAGGATATTAAAATGAACCAAGAGTTTATAGGTGCTCTTAAAGAAATAGTTAAAGATAAGGGGATTAGCGAGGATTTAATTTTTAGTACTATAGAGGATGCTTTAGTTGCAGCATACAAAAAGAATTATGCTAGTCCAACAACATCAGCACAAAATGTTAAAGTAAGCATAAATAGAGAAACAGGAGAAATCCATGTATATGCTCAAAAAGTAGTAGTTGAAGATGTATATGATGATGTAACTGAGATAAGTTTAGAAGAAGCTAAAGAAGTTAGTCCAAGATATGATCTTGATGATATAGTTGATTTAGAAGTTACTCCAAAGAATTTTGGAAGAGTAGCAGCTCAGCTTGCTAAAGGTGTAGTAACTCAAAGAATAAGAGAAGCTGAAAGAAACATAGTATATTCAGAATACAAAGAATTAGAATATGACATAATAACAGGAACTGTTTTAAGAAAAGATAAAGGTAATGTATTTGTAAACCTTGGAAGAATCGAAACATCTATTGGACCAAATGAACAAATTCCGAGAGAAGAATATAAATTTAATGAAAAAGTAAAACTATATGTTGTAGAAGTTAAAAATGGATCAAAGGGAGCTCAAATTTTAGTTTCAAGAACTCATCCAGGATTAGTGAAAAGACTATTTGAATTAGAAGTACCTGAAATATATGAAGGTGTTGTTGAAATAAAGAGTATTTCAAGAGAAGCTGGTTCAAGAAGTAAAATTGCTGTTTACTCAAATGATGAAAATGTAGATCCAATGGGAGCTTGTGTTGGACCAAAAGGCACAAGAGTTCAAAATATAGTTAACGAACTTAAAGGTGAAAAAATAGATATAATAAAATGGAGCAAAAATCCAGAAGAATTTATAGCTGCATCATTAAGCCCTGCAAAAGTTTTAGAAGTTGTTGCTTGTGAAGAAACAAAATCTGCAAAAGTAGTTGTAGATGATAATCAATTATCACTTGCAATAGGAAAAGAAGGGCAAAATGTTAGACTTGCAGCAAAGTTAACAAATTGGAAAATAGATATAAAAAGCAAATCCCAATCAGATGCATTAAAAGAAGAAACAGTTGAAGAAACTATAGAATAAGGGAGGATTTTTATGAAAGTAAAGAAAATTCCTTTAAGAATGTGCACAGGATGTATGGAGATGAAACCCAAAAAAGAACTTATAAGGGTTGTTAAAAGCCCAGAAGGTGAAGTTTCTGTTGACTTAACTGGTAAAAAATCAGGTAGAGGTGCATATATTTGTAAAGATAAAGAATGCTTAGAAAAAGCTTTCAAAGCAAAAAGACTTTCAAGAAACTTAGATATAGCTATAGATGAAGTTATATATAATAGATTAAGGGAAGAGATTGAAAATGAATAAATTTTTTAATTTTCTAGGCCTAGCTAAAAGATCAGGAAATTTAGTTGAAGGGTATAGTAAATGTGATGAACAAAGAAATAGAAAATCTATTTTTTTATTCATAATGTCTAATGATGCTTCAAGTAGTACAAAAAAGAAGTTTATAAATCATTGCATAGCAAAAGATATAAAATTTATAGAAGACTTTTCGAAAGAAGAGTTAGGAACTTCAATTGGAAGAGAAGAAGTAAAAATACTAGCTATAACAGACGAAAATATGGCTAAAAAACTTTATACCCTTTACGAAGAGGAAAAAGTTAAAATTTAACCGGGGGTGATTTTATTGTCAAAAATCAGAGTATATGAATTGGCAAAAGAACTGCAAATCAGTTCAAAAGAACTTATAGAATTATTAATGAATGAATTTAGTGTTGATGTGAAAAATCATATGAGCGTTATAGAAGATGAAGATGCAGAATTAATTAAAGAATTAATTGGAGAAACTGGATCAGCATCAGATAAAACGATAGTTGATGAATATGAAGAAATATTAGCTGAAGAAGTTAATAATCAAGCTAAAAAGAGAAAGAAAAAGAAATCAGAAGAAGCAGTTGAAGCAGTTGGTGAAGGTGGATCAGGAGTAGTTGAAATTGGTGAAACTATAACTGTTAAAGAGCTTGCAGAAAAGCTTGGAAAACCAACAGCAGATGTTATAAAAACACTTATTTTTACAGGGGTAATGGCTGCAATAAATCAAGAAATAGATTTTGCAACAGCTGAAAAAGTATGTGAAAAATATGAGTGCTTAGTTGTTAAAAAAGAAGAAAAAGAAGAGTTAGAAGTAGTTGAAGAAGAAGAAGTTGTAGAAGAAAACCTAGTTAAGAGACCTCCTATAGTTACAGTTATGGGTCACGTTGACCATGGTAAGACTTCATTATTAGATGCTATAAGAAAAGCAAATGTTACAGCTCATGAAGCTGGTGGTATAACTCAACATATTGGAGCTTATACTGTAAATTTAAATGGTGAAAAATTAACATTTTTAGATACACCAGGACATGAAGCCTTTACAGCAATGAGAGCAAGAGGAGCTCAAGTTACAGATGTAGTTATATTAGTTGTTGCAGCAGATGATGGTATAATGCCACAAACTAAAGAAGCTATTAGCCACTGTAAGGCAGCAGAAGTTCCTATGATAGTAGCTATAAATAAAATAGATAGACCAGGAGCTAATATAGATAGAGTTAAACAAGAATTAACTGAATATGAATTAGTAGCTGAAGACTGGGGTGGAGATACTATATGTGTTCCTGTATCAGCAAAAACAGGTGAAAATTTAGAACAATTATTAGAAATGGTTTTATTAACATCAGAAATGGGAGAGCTTAAAGCAGATCCAAAGAGAAAAGCTAAGGGTACTGTTATAGAAGCTAAACTTGACAAGGGTAGAGGTGCAGTTGCAACATTACTTATTCAAAATGGTACATTACATGTAGGAGATTCAATTTTAGTTGGTTCTACATATGGTAGAATAAGAGCTATGTTTGATGATAAAGGAAAGAGTATAAAAGCAGCAGGTCCTTCTATTCCAGTAGAAATTTTAGGACTTTCAGAAGTTCCATCAGCAGGAGATAGATTTACTGTTGTTAAAGATGAAAAGACAGCAAGAAATATGGCTGAAACAAGAAAGCAAAAAATTAAAGATGAAAGCTTTCATTCAGCAAATAGAGTATCTCTTGAAGATTTATATAGCCAAATTCAAGAAGGCACAGTTAAAGAGCTTGGAATTATAGTTAAGGCTGATGTTCAAGGATCAGTTCAAGCTATAAAGCAATCATTAGAAAAACTTTCAACTGAAGATGTTAAAGTAAGAGTAATTCACGGTGGAGTTGGTGCTATAACTGAAACAGATGTTACCCTTGCTACAGCTTCAAATGCATTACTTATAGGATTTAATGTAAGACCAGATTCAAATGCTACAGTTATAGCAGATAAAGAAGGCGTTGAAATTAAAACATATAGAATAATTTATGATGCAATAGAAGATGTTAAATCAGCTATGATTGGAATGCTTGATCCAGAATATAAAGAAGTAGTAAATGGAAAAGCAGAAGTAAGAATGGTTTATAAGATTTCAAATATAGGAACAATTGCTGGATGTTACGTTACAGATGGTAAAATAATAAGAAACTCAGAAGTTAGAGTTATAAGAGATGGAATAGTAATATTTGAATCAACTTTAGCTTCACTTAAGAGATTTAAAGATGATGCTAAAGAAGTTAACACTGGCTATGAATGTGGTTTAAGCGTTGAAAAATTTAATGATCTTAAAGAAGGTGACGTAATAGAGTCATTTAGTATGCAAGCAATTGAAAGAAAGCAGCTTTAATTAAAGAGGTGATTTTAAATGGCTAATTACAGAGGCGGCAGAATAAACGAAGAAGTTAGAAGAGAAATAAGTGTTATAATAAGAGATGAAATTAAAGATCCTAGGATGACTGCTATGGTTTCAATTACAGCAGTTAAAGTAACTAAGGATTTAAGATATGCAAAGGTATTTGTAAGTATTTTTGGTAAAAATGAAGACGAAAAAAATGAAACCTTTGCAGCATTAAAAAGTGCAAGCGGATATATAAGAAAAGAAATAGGCCAAAGAATAAATTTGAGAAATACACCTCAAATATTATTTGAACTTGATGATTCTATAAGCTATAGTATGAAAATAGAAGAGCTTATAGAAAAGGCTAAGGAAAAGTAATGAATACATTACAAGACATATCTAAAGTAATTTTAGATAGTAAAAAAATTGGCATTACCTACCATGTATCACCTGATGGTGATGCAGTAGGTAGTGCACTTGCACTATTAAATGGATTAAGAACCTTAAAAAAAGATGCTTATTTAATTTCAAAAGATATAATATCAGAAAATCTTCAATTTCTTAAAGGTGCAAATGAAGCTACAGGAAATTTAATAACTCCAGTTGATAATACTTCAATAGTTGTAGTATTGGATTGTGGAAATTATGAAAGAATATCTGCAGACTTAGATAATTTTAAAGGAAGTATAGTAAATTTAGATCATCATATTACAAATGATAAATATGGAGAATTAAATTATGTAGATATAGAAGCTGCAGCTACAGCAGAAGTAGTTTTTGAATTGTTAGAATTATTAGGAATTGATTTTAATGATGAAAATGATGATATAAGAGATATAGGAACGTGTCTCTATACATCATTAGTTACAGATACAGGTGCTTTTAGACATTCTAATGTAACTTTTAGAACTCATAATATTGCAGCCAGATTAAAGAAAATTGGTGTTAATAACACTTATATACATCAAAATCTTTTTGATAACAAGAGTTTTGAAAAGATTAGATTAATAGGTAAAGCATTAAATGATATGGAACTTTTATTTGATCGAAAAGTAGCGTTAATTAAAATTCCTATGGCTTATGGGGATGAGCTTGGAATAGAAATAGGGGACACATCAGATATAATAGCTTTTGGATTACAAATAAAAGGTGTAGAAGTTGCACTATTAATAAAGGAAATAGAAAATGGTTCTAAGGCAAGTTTAAGATCAAAAGATAAATTTGATGTTAGAAATATAGCTGAAAAGCTAGGTGGCGGTGGTCACGTAAAAGCGGCAGGGATAACTTTAAAGGGGATAAAATTAGACGAGGCAAAGAACAAAATTCTAGAGGAAATAGAGAAAGAGTTGTTATAATGAACGGCGTAATTAATATTTTTAAGAATACTGGTATGACTTCTTTTGATGCTGTAAGAATAATAAAAAAAGCAGCAGGAACTGGAAAGGTTGGACATACTGGCACACTAGATCCAGAAGCAAGTGGTGTTTTACCTATATGTATAGGTAAAGGAACAAAAATTATTGATTATATAATGAATAGTGACAAGGTCTATGAAGTAGAGTTTAAGCTTGGTATAAAAACTACTACATATGATTTAGAGGGAGATATAATAGAAGAAAAAGATCCATCTAATATTGGAAATGAAGATATATTGAAAGCTATTTATTCTTTTGAAAAAGAATATTCTCAAGTTCCACCTATGTATTCTGCTTTAAAACAAAATGGTGTAAGACTTTATGAATTAGCAAGAAAAGGCATAGAAGTAGAAAGAGAAGGTAGACTTATAAGTATACATAAGATAGAAGATGTAAGGATAAATAATCCATATATTAGTATGAAAGTTACATGTTCAAAGGGGACATATATGAGAAGCCTTTGTTATGATATAGGGGAAGCTTTAAATATTGGAGCTACTATGACAAAGCTAAAAAGAAGTAAAACATCTAAATTTACTGAGGATGAGTCTATTAATATAGAAGATATAAATTCTGAAAATATAAAAGATTACATTATAAGTATAGAAGATGCTTTAGATTCCTATGAAAAGTTAATAGTTTTAAGTAGATTTTCAAAACTTTTAATTAATGGTGTTAAAGTTTTTGATAAGAGGCTTACTAAAGAAAATATTGAAGTAGGAAAACTATATAGAGTTTATGATGATAGTGGGATTTTTATAGGACTTGGTAAAAGTGATCATCAAGGCTTTAAAATAGAAAAATTATTAATTAATTAGGGGAGCAGGATATGATAGTAATAGATGATATTATTATGGATAATAAGGACAGTGAAAACTATGTAGCATTAGGAAGTTTTGACGGACTTCATTCTGGCCACTTATCCCTTGTAAAAAAGACTGTCCAAGTTGCTAAAGAGAAGAATGGAAAAAGTATGGTTTTTACATATAAAAATCATCCTAAAACATTAGTAAAGCCGGAAAGTGCACCTAAATTAATTATGGATTTAGAAACTAAGCTTAAGTATTTAGAAGAAGAAAATGTAGATATAGTAGTACTTAGAAGTTTTACTAAAGAATTTATGTCAGTTTCTGCAGAAGATTTTATAAAATTACTTTGTGTAGATTATAATGTAAAAGGAATTATAGTTGGATTTAACTTTAGATTTGGATATAAAAATTTAGGGGATGTAAAACTATTAGAAGATCTTCAAGGTAAATATGGATATAAATTATATGTAATGGAGCCATATACTTATAATAGTAATGTAATAAGTAGTACTAGAATTAGAAAGAGTATTTTAGAAGGAGACGTGAAGGAAGCTTCTAAAATGTTATCTAAGCCATATTTAATTAAAGGAAAAGTTATTCATGGCAAAAAGTTAGGAAGAACTATAGGATTTCCAACTGCAAATTTAGAGTTTGATAGTAAAATTATAATTCCAGATAAGGGAGTATATTATACTAATGTAGAATATAATAATAAAACTTATAAAGGAATTACATCTGTTGGGTATAATCCTACAGTAAATGGGCAACAATTAACTATAGAAACATATATACTAGATTTTGATGATACTATCTATGGACAAGAGCTTAAAGTTTATTTCATTGAAAGAATAAGAGAAGAAATAAACTTTAATTCATTAGATGAGCTTGTTGAACAAATAAAAAAAGACGAAAATTTTGCTAAAGATAGAGAGATAGTAATATAATTATGTAAATTTATAATTTACAATATCTATATCATTTGTTATAATAGCAAAGAAGAACCTAATTCTAAGATATGAGGGTGCTAGCTCATTTCCTGGATATAGGGGATAATTTTACGGAGGTGCGAACAATGGACGCAATAAGAAAGCAAGAAATAATCAAAGAACACGGAAGACATGAAGGAGATACTGGTTCACCAGAAGTGCAAATCGCTTTATTAACAGAAAGAATTAATTCTTTAACTGGTCACTTAAAGATGCACAAGAAAGACCACCACTCAAGAAGAGGTCTTTTAATGATGGTTGGACAAAGAAGAGGTCTTTTAAATTACTTAGCTGATCAAGATATCGAAAGATACAGAGCTATAATCAAAAAATTAGGCTTAAGAAGATAGTTTTTAGAGCGGTTTTTAAGCCGCTCTATTATTTTAACAATTTTGAATGATAAGATATAAGCCTGAAGGGAGGTTACAAAATGAACAATGTAATGAAAACAACTATAGCTGGTAGAGAACTTAAGTTAGAATTTGGAAAGATTGGTATGTTATCAAATTTAGCAGCATTTATTAGCTATGGGGACACAGTAATTTTAACTAATGTTAATGCTTCAGAAAAACCAAGAGAGGGTATAGATTTCTTTCCTCTAAGTGTAGAATATGAAGAAAGATTATACTCAGTAGGAAAAATACCGGGTGGATTTATTAAAAGAGAAGGTAGACCTTCAGAAAATGCTATATTATTTGGAAGAGCGGTTGATAGACCATTAAGACCTTTATTTCCAAAGGGATATAGAAATGATGTGCAAGTCGTTTGTACAGTAGTATCAGTTGAGAAGGATAACCTACCAGAAATTCTAGCAATTAATGCAGCTTCATTATCATTATGCTTATCAAGCATTCCTTTTACAACTCCTGTTGCAGCTGTGCAAGTAGGTCTAATCAATGGAAACTTCATTTTAAATCCAACATCTAAAGAAAGAGAAGAAAGTGAACTTCAATTAACTGTTTGTGCAACAAGTGAAAGAGTTATGATGATTGAAGCTGGCGGTCAAGAAATTCCAGAGGATGTTATGCTTGCTGCTATTAAATTTGGATTTGATAGTTGCCAAGATATTATTAAATTCCAAGAAGAAGCAATGCAAAGATTTGGAAAAGAAAAAATGGTTCCTGAATTATACAAGCCAAGTAAAGAATTAGAAAATGAAATTAAAGAATTTGCTGGCGCAATGATTAAAGAAGCCATGTGGATAACTGACAAAGATGAAAGAAATGCTGCAATGGATGAAGTGAATGAAAAGGTTTATGCAGAATTTGAAGAAAAGTATCCAGAAAACGTAGGAGATATAAAGGAAATAATCTATAACTTACAAAAAGAAGTTGTAAGAGATATGCTTTTAAATCACCATAGAAGACCAGATGAAAGAGCATTTGATCAAGTTAGACCAATATCATGTGAAGTAGGAATTTTACCAAGAACTCATGGTACAGGATTATTTACAAGAGGATTAACTCAAGTAATGACTGTTGCTACATTAGGAGCAGTAGGAGATATTCAAATAATCGATGGTATAGGTGAAGAAGAATCAAAAAGATACATGCACCACTATAACTTCCCCGGATATTCAGTGGGTGAAGTAAAGCCTTTAAGAGGACCAGGAAGAAGAGAAATAGGTCATGGAGCTTTAGCAGAAAGAGCATTAGAACCATTAATACCTTCAGAAGAAGAATTCCCATATACTATTAGATTAGTATCAGAAGTATTAAGCTCTAATGGTTCAACATCACAAGCTTCAGTTTGTGGTAGTACTTTAGCATTATTAGATGCAGGAGTTCCTCTTAAGAGACCAGCAGCAGGTATAGCAATGGGACTTATAACTTCAGAAGATCTTACAAGAGAAGAGGTTTTAACTGATATTCAAGGAATAGAAGACTTCTTTGCAGATATGGACTTCAAAGTTGCAGGAACTGTAGAAGGAATTACGTCAATACAAGTTGATACTAAGATAAAAGGATTAAGTTTTAAAGTTATAGAAGATGCTATAATGGGAGCTAGAAAGGCTAGACTTCATATCTTAGATAAAATAAGTGAATGTATTCCAGGACCAAGAGGAGAAGTTTCAACATATGCTCCTAAAACTTCAATAATAAGTATAGATCCAGAAAAGATAAGAGATGTTATAGGTGCAGGTGGAAAAGTTATAAACAAGATTATCGAAGAAACTGGAGTTAAAATTGATATTAAAGAAGATGGTACAGTATTTGTATCTTCAGCAGATCATGATGGAGTAAACAAAGCAATATCTATTATCGAAGGTTTAACAAAAGAAGTTAAAGTTGGAGAAGTTTATTTAGGAAAAGTAACTAAAATAGCTACTTTTGGTGCTTTTGTTGAAATTCTTCCTAATAAAGAAGGATTATGCCATATATCAAAATTAGATAAAGCAAGAGTAAATAAAGTTGAAGATGTAGTATCTGTAGGCGATGAAATATTAGTTAAGGTAACTGAAATAGATAATCAAGGAAGAGTTAATCTTTCAAGAAAAGATGCTTTAACTGATGACTCAGAAGAAAATAAAGAAAAAAGCGAATAGAAAAAGTAAGTAAAGGGCAATTTATTGCCTTTTTTTCTTTATATAATAAAAATTAAATTAAATATAAATAATTAAGTATTACATAACTCTAAAATAATATAGAATAATAGTAATATAGAATAAATATAAGATAAATAAAGAGGAGGAACTATGTACAATATATATACATTAAAAAATGGTTTAAGAGTTGTAACAGAATATATAGATCATGTGAATTCAATTAGCGTTGGTGTTATGGTTCAAAATGGTTCAAGAAATGAGGATTTAGAGTTAAATGGTATATCACATTTTATAGAGCATATGTTTTTTAAAGGGACAGAAAAAAGAACTTCAAAAGAAATTGTTCAACAAATAGAAAATGTAGGTGGCCAAATAAATGCTTATACAAGCAAAGAAGCTACTTGTTATTATATAAAAGCTCTAAATACACATTTAGATTTATCAATAGAAATTTTAGCTGATATGTTATTAAATTCTAAATTTGATGATGAAGAAATAGAAAAAGAAAAAGGCGTAGTTATTGAAGAAATAAATATGAGTGAAGATACCCCAGAAGATGTTTTAGATAATGATTCATCAAAGGCTATTTTTGGCGATAATTCATTGTCTTATCCTATACTTGGTACTATAGATAATATAAAATCATTTAATAGTAAGAAGATAAAGAAATTTGTAAAATCACATTACGCACCTCATAATTCAGTAGTTTCTGTATGTGGAAAATTTGATGAAAAAGAATTAATGAAAATGCTAGAAGAAAATTTTGGCTCTTGGGAAGGAGAAGGAGATTATAAACCAGAATATAAAACTCCAATTTTACTTTCACAAAGTAAATATACAAATAAACCTATAGAACAACTTCATATAAACTTATCATTTAAAGGGTTACCATATGCACATGAAAAGGCTTATTCTCTTGTGCTTTTAAACAATGTATTTGGAGGAGGCGCATCATCTATATTATTCCAAAATGTAAGAGAAGAGTTAGGTCTTTGTTATACTATTTATTCATATGGTCAGCCATATTTAGGAGTTGGAATAAATAACATATATACAGGAGTAAGTAAACAATCTGCAGATAAGGCATTAGATGTTATTAATCAGGAACTTAAAAAATTTGCTAAAGAAGGAATTTCTAATGAAGTGTTAGAAATTAATAAGGAAAAAATAAAAGCAAGTTATATATTAGGCTTAGAAAGTACATCATCTAGAATGTTTTCAAATGCAAAAAGTATGTTACTTCAAAATAAGATAAAGACCCAAGAAGAAGTAATAAAAAGAATTAACAATATAAATGCTGATGACATAAATTATGTATTAGATACTTGCTTTAAACCAGGCATAATAAGCTCAGCATATGTAGGTCAAGATATAGAGTGGGAGAAATTAAACAATATAATAGAGCCAAGTATAAAGGCTTATGATAATTTAAATAAAGATGGACTAAGAAGAATATAATTTAATCATAATAATTTGTACTAAATAATCTCTAATTAGCATAAGATTTACATAAGATAATGTGGAGGTGAATCTTATGTTAAGAGGAGATAAACGAAAAGGTGAATATTATGAAGAAGAGTCAAAAAGAGAATCTAAATATAGACTTCTTAGTGACTTAGAAAGATATGAAATATTTAATACAGAAGAAGCAGAAAAATATGATACTCAGCAAGCTTTAGATTTTATAATTGATGAAGATGGGAATTTACAATTTATAGTTGCTGCTGTTGCCGGAAGTAAGCTAGGCCTATTCAGTAGTAGGGAGTATGTAGAAGTCCCTTGGAGTTATGTTACTAAAATTGGAGCAAATGTTATAGTTGTTTCAGCTGATAAGGATAAGATAAAAAGGGCAAGAGCATAATTTTAGGGAGGTTATTACTTGAAAATAATTATACAAAAATTTGGAGGTACATCTGTATCTACTGAAGAGAGAAGAAATCAAGTAGTAGCTAAGGTTAAAAATGCAATAAATGAAGGATTTTCACCTGTAGTAGTTGTATCTGCAATGGGACGAAAAGGAGAACCTTATGCTACAGATACTTTATTATCTTTATTAGATAATAATTTTAAGAGGAATAACCTACAAGCAACTGATATGCTTATGTGCTGTGGAGAAATTATAAGCAGTGTAGTAATGAGTAATGTTTTAATAAATGAAGGTATCCAAGCAGTTCCACTTACTGGTGGCCAAGCAGGTATTATAACAAATGATAGTTTTTCTGAAGCAGATTTGCTTTATACAAGAACAGAAAATATTAAAGGTATTTTAGAAAATGGAAAAGTTCCAGTAGTTACTGGATTTCAAGGTGTAACTGAAAAGGGATATTTAACAACCCTAGGAAGAGGGGGAAGCGATACATCAGCCTGTATTATAGGAGAAGCCCTAAATGCAGAGGAAATAGAGATATATACAGATGTAGATGGAATAATGACAGCTGATCCCAAAATAGTTGATGATGCATCATTAATAGATACAATAACTTATAATGAAGTTTTCCAACTTGCAGACCAAGGAGCAAAAGTTATCCATCCAAGAGCTGTTGAATGCGCAAGAAAAGCTAATATTCCAATAGTTATTAAGAATACTATGAGTAACTGTAAAGGTACTTTAGTTAATAGTTATGGAACAAGTAATCATGAGAGAACTATTTCAGGAATAACACATTTAAATAATAGAGCACAAGTAACAGTAAGATTGAATGAAAACAAAGATAAAGCAAATTATAGATATTTATTAGAAATTTTAGCAAAAAAGAATATAAGTCTAGATTTAATAAATATATTTCCAACAGAACAAATTTTCACTATAGATTCATGCGAAAAAGAAAAATTAGATAGAGTCCTTAAAGAAGCAGATATAAAATATAATTTAATAGAAAATTGTAGCACTATAGCTATAGTTGGAGTAGGAATGACTGGTGTACCTGGGATAATGGCAAAAATAATAAATACACTATCAAAAGGCTCAATAGAAATCCTTCAAACAGCTGATTCTAATATGACAATATGGTGCTTAATTAAATCTGAACATGTTAAGAATGCTCTTAATCTACTTCATAAAGCATTTAATTTAGGTGAATAAAATAAATCCTCTTGTACAAAATAATATTGTATAGGAGGATTTTATTATGAATAATTTTTTTGACTCATCAAAAGATGAAAATAAGGATATAGAAAATGAAGAAGAAAACCTAAAAGAAGCTAAGGAAAAGAGAGAAGAAATAAAAGAATTTGGGACTGATAATGGTGTAGCGCAAGATGAAAGCATTCAGATACTACCTATAATTGGTCAAATAGAAGGTCATCAAGTTTTGCCAGCTCAGTCGAAGTCAACAAAGTATGAACACGTGATTCCTCAACTTATAGCTATGGAGCGTAATGATAATGTAAAGGGAGTATTAATAATACTAAATACAGTTGGTGGAGATGTAGAAGCTGGATTAGCTATTGCAGAAATGATAAATTCTTTATCAAAACCTACAGTTTCAATAGTTATAGGTGGTGGACATTCAATTGGAGTACCACTTGCAACTTCATCAAGTTATTCTTTTATAACTCCATCAGCTACAATGATAGTTCATCCTATAAGAATGAATGGATTTGTTATAGGGGTAGCTCAAACATTTAATTATTTTCAAAAGATGCAAGAACGTATAGATAACTTCATTGTAAGAACATCTAAAATAAAAAAAGATGAATTAAGACAAATGATGTTAAAATCAGATGAACTATTAAATGATATGGGTACAATTTTAATTGGAAAACAAGCAGTAGAATGTGGATTAATAGATGAAGAGGGTGGAATTAAAGATGCTCTAAATAAATTGAAAGAGCTAATTGGAGAAAAAGAAAGTAAAAAAGGAGTATAGGAATAATTATATAAATTTATGAAAAAAAGAAGTTTTCTTTGGAATATATTATATTAATTTAAGCAGTTTAAATAATAGATAGTTATTTAAATTGCTTTTTTTTTATTAAAGTTTATAATATTATTATGTAAATAATTGACTTACAATAAATGGGAGAGTTGCGAGGTGATTGTGTGTCTAGAGTCAAAGCAAAAAATACTAATAAAAAAAAGGACACAAATAAAAAAAATGATGTAAAAGAAAATGGAGATATTAAAGGTATAGTTTATATAGCAGTAGGTATTTTATTAGCTATAGCAATTTACACAACTTGGGCAGGAGCATTATCTATTATATCAAGGCAAGTGATATATAAGTTAATAGGAGTAAGTGCTTTTGTACTTCCATTATATTTAATTTATTTTGGGTATCATAATATAGTTTCAAAGGGAAGTATTAAAGTAACAAGAAGGTTTTTTGGTATTACTCTTATTATAATATCAATAACGTTAGGTTGTGCAACTGGCAGTATTCATGTATTGCAATCAAAAGAAGGATTTTATGAAACTTGGCAAGAAGTAGTTAAAGTTTCTGGAATACATGGAGGACTTATAGGACATTTAATTTCTTATCCATTAGGTAAGCTTATTGGTTATATAGGTTCATATATATTATATGTTGCATTGTGGGCAATAGGAACAATATTAATATTTGATATAACTTTATATGATATAATAATGTTTTTTAAAGAAGAAAGTCAAAAGATAAAACCAAAAAAGAAAGAAATAAAAACTAAAGTCAATGTAGAAAAAGAAATAGAAAAAGAAAAAACTCCATTAATAGATGCAGTTCCTAAGGTAAAGGAAAGAGAAAGAGAAGAGTTTATAAATGGAATAAATAATAAAATAAAAATTCTTGATTTTATGAAGAATTCTTCATTAGATGAAGGAGCACTAGAAAGTTCTGTTGAAGAGTTTAAAGAAAATAAAAAAAGTAATCCTTTTAATATAGAGGTTTTTGATGAAGAAAAGCAAGAAGAAGCAGTAAATAAAGAAATTAAAGAAGAAAAGGCTAAGAAAAAAGAAAAATTAGATAATACAGTTAAGGATGTAGTAAGTAAGGAAATAGAAGAAAGCTTAACGGATGAAAAGAAGGAAGAAAAAATTTATCAACATCCATCAGTAGAGCTTTTAAATATAAATAGCAAGATGAAGCTTAAAAGTGAGGATAAGAAAGAGTTAATAGAAAACGCAGGTAAGCTCGAAGGTATTCTTAATGATTTTGGAGTGGATGCAAAGGTTGTTCAAGTAACTAAAGGACCTTCAGTAACTAGATTTGAAATTCAACCAAGCCCGGGGGTAAAAGTTTCAAAAATAGTAAATCTACAAGATGATATAGCCCTAGGACTTGCAGCTAGTGGTGTAAGAATGGAAGCTCCTATACCAGGAAAGGCAGCAATTGGCATAGAAGTTCCAAATAATAAGCAAACAGCAGTATTTCTAAGAGAAGTTTTAGACTCTAATGAATTTAAGACATCAAATAAAAAATTGGCTTTTGCATTAGGAAAAGATATAGCAGGAAAATGTGTAGTAGGAGATTTATCTACAATGCCTCATATGCTAATTGCAGGGGCAACTGGATCTGGTAAATCGGTATGTATTAATACCCTTATAGTTAGTTTGTTATATAAATATAGTCCAAATGAAGTGAAATTATTAATGGTTGATCCTAAAGTTGTAGAACTTAGTGTCTATAATGGAATACCACACCTTTTAATTCCTGTAGTTACAGATCCTAAAAAAGCAGCTGCTGCATTAAACTGGGCAGTTAATGAAATGAATAAGAGATATAAATTATTTGCAGATGCATCTGTAAGAAACATTGAAAGTTATAATGCTCTTTATGAAAAGGGAATAATTGAAGAAAAGTTACCATATATAGTTATGATAGTAGATGAGCTTGCTGATTTAATGATGGCTTGCCCTAATGATGTAGAAGATTATATATGTAGATTAGCACAAATGGCCAGAGCAGCAGGAATGCATTTGATAATTGCAACTCAAAGACCTTCTGTAGATGTAATTACAGGTGTAATTAAAGCTAATATACCATCTAGAATTTCTTTTGCTGTTTCTTCAGGGATAGATTCTAGAACTATATTAGATTCAACAGGTGCTGAAAAGTTACTTGGAAGAGGAGATATGTTATATTGTCCAATTGGGGAAAATAAACCTATTAGAGTCCAAGGAGCATTTATATCAGAAGAAGAAGTGGAAAAGGTTGTAAGTTTTATAAAAGATGAAGAATCAAATGTAGATTATGAAGAATCTATAATTGAACATATAGAAAATGGAACAAAGGATGCTGGTAATTTAGGAGATAACGAGAGTGGTGATGAACTTTTAGATGAAGCAATAAAGGTTGTTATAGAATACAATCAAGCATCTACATCATTCTTACAGAGAAAACTTAGAATAGGATTTAATAGAGCTTCAAGAATAATGGATGAACTTGAAGAACGTGGTATTATATCAGAAAAAGATGGAAGTAGGCCAAGACAAGTTTTAGTTTCGAAAGAAGAATTAAATATGGAAGATTAAAAAAACTTGTAAATATTATTTTTCTACATTAAAATAATATTTAGGCAAAATGAGCAATAATTTATAAAACGTAGGAGGAAGTAGCTTTGGAAAAATATAAAGTTGGGATGGTAAGTTTAGGATGTGATAAGAATAGAGTTGACTCTGAACTTATACTTGGAACTATAAATAAATTTTATGAAATAACTAATGATCCTAAGGAAGCTGAAATAATAATCGTTAATACATGTGGATTTATAGAAAGTGCTAAACAAGAATCTATAGATACAATACTAGAGATGGCTGAATATAAGAATAAATATAAATGTAAGATGCTTATAGCTACAGGATGTTTAGCTCAAAGATATGGTGAAGAACTATTAGAACTTATGCCAGAAATTGATATTCTTATGGGTGTTAACGACTATATGAAGTTACATAAGCTTATCTTAGATTTTATAAGAGGAGAAAGAAAGCTACTTGCAACAAATTATAGCGATGAAAATATAAATGAAGGAATAAGACTACTAACAACGGATAAACATACTGCTTATGTTAGAATAGCAGAAGGATGCGATAATTACTGTACTTACTGCATAATACCTAAAATAAGAGGGAAATTTAGAAGTAGATCTAAAGAAGCAATATTAGAAGAAGTAGAGACGCTTGTAAAAAATGGAGTAAAAGAAATTATATTAATAGCACAAGATTTGACTTACTATGGAATGGACATATATAAAGAAAATAAACTTCATGAATTAGTTAGAGAAATTTCTAATGTTACGGGAGTTGAATGGATAAGATTGCTTTATTGCTATCCAGAGGAAATAACAGAAGATTTAATTGAAGAAATGGCGATGAATCCAAAGGTTGTAAAATACTTAGATTTACCTATACAACATATAAGTAATAATATTTTAAAGCGTATGGCAAGAAGAACAAATAAAGAAACAATAACTAATATAATTGATAAATTAAGAGAAAGGATTCCTGGAATAGCACTTAGGACATCTCTTATAGTTGGTTTTCCAGGAGAAACAGAAGAAGATTTTAATGAATTATGTGAGTTTTTAGAAGAGTACAAACTTGATAACGTTGGAGTATTTAAATATTCAAAAGAAGAAGGTACTCCAGCAGCTGATATGGAAAACCAAGTTGAAGAAGAAACAAAAGAAAAAAGACAAGAAAAACTAATGCTAGTTCAAAAAAAAGTAGTAGAAGAATTAAACAAATTGAAAATATCAAAAGTTTATGATACTATTATAGAAGGAAGAAAAGGTAAATATTTCATTGGAAGAAGTTCAGAAATGGCACCTGAAATTGATGGAAATATTTTAGTTAACACAACTAGAAATCTTGAAAAAGGTGATATTGTAAAAATCAAAATTAAGGAAGCGTTAGAGTATGATTTAGTAGGAGAGATATGCGATGAATTTAGCAAATAAGCTAACAATGCTAAGAATATTTTTGGTACCTTTATTTTTAATATTTATTGCTATAAAAAACATTCCATATGGAACTTTCATAGCTACTTTTATATTTATAATTGCATCTTTAACTGATCAATTAGATGGATATATTGCAAGAAGTAGAAATCAAATAACCAATTTTGGTAAATTTATGGATCCTCTTGCAGATAAGCTTTTAGTAACAGCAGCTTTAATATCATTAGTTGAGCTTCAAGTTATACCAGCTTGGGCAACTGTTGTTATAATAGCAAGAGAATTTGCAGTTTCAGGTCTTAGAACAATTGCAGCTGCTGAAGGAAAAATAATTGCAGCAAGCACTTGGGGTAAAGCTAAAACTGTTACTCAAATAGCAGCTATAATATCTTTATTAATTCAAGTTAATGTAGGCACTTCAAAATATTTAACAGCATTAGTTTCAGAAAGTAATATGTTTAGAGTTATTATTACATATGGGCCAAGGTTTCTATTATTTTTAGCTGTTGTAATGACAATAGTATCTGGGATTGACTATTTTAATAAAAATAAAAAAATAATAAATACTAATAAATAGTTTATTATATAATAAATAGGATATAATTAAAAATAAAAGTTCCATCTTAGATAGTTGGAACTTTTAATATGCAAGATATTAATACGAAATTATATATTATATGTTGACTAAGGTTAACATATAATATATAATTTGTTTATAGAACAAATGTTCGTTTTAGAGAGGAAGGTGCTATATGGGAAATATAGATATGGATAAGTTAAAAGCTATAGAAAATGCAATGGGTCAAATTGAAAAACAATTTGGTAAAGGATCTATAATGAAGCTTGGAGAAAATAGTGCATTAAATATTGAAACTATTTCAACTGGATGTCTTGACTTAGATATAGCTTTAGGTGTAGGGGGATTACCTAAAGGAAGAATAATAGAAATATATGGACCTGAAAGTTCAGGTAAAACAACAGTTGCATTACATGTTGCTGCTGAAGCACAAAAGCTTGGAGGAGCAGTTGCATTTATAGATGCAGAACATGCTTTAGATCCAAGTTATGCTAGAAGATTAGGTGTTGATACAGAAAATCTTATAGTTTCACAACCAGACACAGGAGAGCAAGGGCTTGAAATTGCTGAAGCATTAGTTCGTTCAGGTGCTATAGATGTAATAGTAGTTGATTCAGTTGCGGCTTTAGTTCCAAGAGCTGAAATAGAAGGTGAAATGGGAGATTCTCACGTTGGTCTTCAAGCAAGACTTATGTCACAAGCTTTAAGAAAGTTAACAGGAACTATACAAAAAACAGGTTGTATAGCTATATTTATAAACCAATTAAGAGAAAAAGTTGGTGTTATGTTTGGAAATCCTGAAACTACAACAGGAGGAAGAGCATTAAAGTTCTATTCTTCAGTTAGACTTGATGTTAGAAGAATAGATTCAATAAAACAAGGTGAAAGCGTTGTAGGAAACAGAACAAGAGTTAAGGTAATTAAGAATAAGGTAGCGCCTCCATTTAAACAAGCTGAATTTGATATAATGTATAATGAAGGTATATCAAGAACAGGTAATATAGTTGATGTAGGTGTAAAAGAAGGTATGGTTCAAAAGAGTGGAGCATGGTTCTCTTATGGTGATGTGAGATTAGGCCAAGGTAGAGAAAATGCAAAGCAATACTTAAAGGACAATCCTGAAATTGCATTAGAAATAGAAAATAAAATAAGAGAAAAATATGAATTACCTATTATGAAAGAAGTAGCTATTGATAAAAATGTAAAAGAAAAATAAAACTCATAGCAACTTGAATATAATTAGATAAATATGTTAATAATAAAAGTCGATAATAATAATATTTTTATATTATTATTATCGACTTTATTGTTTAATAGTAAGATAAAGCAAGTAAAATTTACGTAACAATGGGAATGTAAACAATTAAATTTACTTTGTGAATTATACAACTAAACTTGACATAATTTTAATTTTAAGATAAAATAATAACAAATACTGGTTTTATCATATTTCAAATATCAGTTAGATTAAGTATGATACCTACTACATTTTCTATTAAACATAAGTTTATATGAATGGAGGAGGTGTTGTTATGGATAATATTCTTGGTATAGTAATTTATGTTGTAGTATTAGTCATATCAGGCTTATTACTTTATAAAGGTATACAAAGTGCTTCTAAAAAGAAAATAGAAGGCTTAGAAAAAGAAGCAGAAACTCTTTTAGAAAATGCTAAAAGAGAAGCTGAAGCTACTAAGAAAGAGTCGATTTTAGAAGCAAAGGAAGAGGTTCATAGACTTAGAAATGATCTAGAGAGGGATTCAAGAGAAAGAAGAAATGAAATTCAAAGACTTGAAAGAAGAATAATTCAAAGAGAAGAATCCCTAGACAAAAAGAGTGATCTTTTAGAAAAGAAAGAAGAAGCACAAAATAAAAGGTTACAAGAAATCGATGAAATGGAAGCAAATGTACAGGAACTATACTCTAAGAGAAGAGAAGAGCTTGAAAGAATAGCAACTTTATCTAGCGATGAAGCTAGAGAAATCCTTTTAGAAGAAGTTAGAAGAGAAATAACTCATGAAACTGCTATAATGATCAAAGATATAGAAGCTAGAGCTAAGGAAGAAGCAGATAAAAAAGCGAGAGAAATTATAACAACTGCTATTCAAAGATGCGCAGCAGATCATGTATCAGAATCAACAGTACATGTTGTTGCCCTTCCTAATGATGAAATGAAGGGTAGAATTATAGGTAGAGAAGGTAGAAATATCAGAACTCTTGAAACATTAACAGGGGTAGATTTAATAATAGATGATACTCCAGAAGCAGTTATTTTATCAAGTTTCGATCCAGTTAGAAGAGAAATTGCTAAAATAGCTTTGGAAAAGTTAATTGTGGATGGTAGAATTCATCCAGCTAGAATCGAGGAAATGGTAGAAAGAGCTACCAAAGATGTAGAAAATGATATTAAAGAAGAAGGAGAACAAGCAACATTAGAAACTGGTGTTCACGGTGTTCATCCTGAAATAATTAAATTACTTGGTAGACTGAAGTATAGAACTAGTTATGGACAAAATGTGTTAAAGCATTCTATTGAAGTTTCATATTTGGCTGGTGTAATGGCTGCAGAATTAGGTCTGGATGTAAATTTAGCGAAGAGAGCAGGTTTATTACATGATATAGGTAAAGTAGCAACACAAGAAGAAGAAGGTCGTCATGCTGTAATAGGTGGAGATCTGGCTAAAAAATATGGAGAATCACAAGTTGTAGCAAATGCTATAGCTGCACATCATGGAGATGTTGAAATGTTAACACTAGAAGCTGTTTTAGTTCAAGCAGCTGATGCAATATCAGCAGCAAGACCAGGTGCTAGAAGAGAAACTCTAGAAGCTTATATTAAGCGTTTAGAGAAACTTGAAGAAATTGCAAATTCTTACGAAGGTGTAGAAAAGTCATATGCAATTCAAGCTGGTAGAGAGATTAGAATTATGGTTAAACCAGATCATTTAGATGACGCTGGATCTGTAGAATTAGCTAGAAGCTTAGCTAAAAGTATAGAGGAACAATTAGAATATCCAGGTCAAATTAAAATTAATGTTATAAGAGAAACAAGAGCAGTAGATTATGCTAAATAAAATAAAGGGATTATATCGAAATAAATTTTGATATTACTCGAAATAGAAAAGGAAGTTCAAATTCGAACTTCCTTTTTTGTGCATAATAACATAATGTGACCATTTAGTAAAAATCTAGTAGTTGAATTTGTAGTCTTATTTAGAATAATTATATGTGGTAATTGTTGCTATGAATATAATAAACAAATATGAAAGTAGAAATAAAAATAAAAAAGATAAAAAAAATTTCAAAATAAAGGAGGATTTTTTTATAACTTATAGAATATATATATTGCAAGAGTAAAACTCTTGCAATATATTGTAAACGATTTTTATCTAGGAGGTAAAGACAAGTGGAAGTATTAAAAGTTTCAACAAAATCAAATCCAAATTCAGTGGCAGGTGCATTAGCTGCCATAATTAAAGAAAAAAATATAGTAGAAATCCAAGCAGTAGGAGCAGGTGCTATAAATCAAGCCGTAAAAGCAATTGCTATAGCAAGAGGCTTCGTTGCCCCTAGCGGAAAAGATATTGTTTGTGTTCCAGCATTCACTGATATTGAAATAGATGGTGAAGAAAGAACAGCAATAAAACTAATCGTTCAACCAAGATAGTAAGTTCTGAAATTTAATTTGGGGAGAGAATTTATTTTAGGGGAGATAAAGAAAAGGACTACATTAATGGTAGTTCTTTTTCATATTAAGGAAAATAGATGTTATAAGCCTTGAAATTTTTTTTATTTACATATATAATGAAATAGTTAAATAGATAACTATTTTAAATTTAATGTAAAGAGGTGTGTTTAATGGTATCTAAAGAAGTTGTAGTAAACAACGGAACTGGTTTACATGCTAGACCAGCAACTTTATTAGTAAAGAAAGCTTCATCTTTCAAGTCAGATGTAAGCATAGAATTTAACGGCAAGAAAGCAAACGTTAAGAGTTTAATAGGAGTTCTTTCTTTAGGAGTAACTAAAGGAGCTGCTATTACTGTTTTAGCAAGCGGAGATGACGAAGCTTTAGCAGTAGAAGAAATATCTAACTTAATAGCTAGTTTAGAAGACTAATAAAAAAGTGCCAATAGGCACTTTTTTTATGTATAAGAAAGTTTAGGGTTTAAAATGAGGTTATATAAAATATTTATCACTTTTAAATTGAAAAATATATTTATTTGATTTTTTCTTTTTTAAGTTTTTAAGTGGGTATATATAAGTTTAAGTTAATATTGAAATAAGTGGTAGTATAAGTAAACTTATATATGCTCACTTTTTTATATAGTTAATAGTTATAATAGTATGTAGTTAACTGAATAATTTCAAGGATCTGCATCTAAATATTAAAGAAATCAAGTCGATAGCTCCAGCAAATACTGATATATATATTATTCTTTGTAATAAGACTGATCCACCAACTAAGAAAGTAACTAAGTTTACACTTAACAAACCAATAAATCCCCAATTAATTGCTCCAATTAACACCAATAAAAAAGATATTTTGTCAACTATATTTATTTTACACATAATTTTCCCTCCTTATGAATTAATACAGTATATATATATTAAAAAATAACAAAAATATAACTGAAAATTATTTTAAAAATACTGAAAAAATAATTAGGTTATGTTATAATACGAATTATTACATAAAAAAATAAAAATTTATTCGGAGGTTATCTAAGGATGAAAGATTTATATAATTCACCATTAAACTCAAGGTATGCATCAAAGGAAATGAGTTTCATATTTTCAGATGATATGAAATTTTCAACATGGAGAAAGTTATGGGTTGCATTAGCAGAAGGAGAAAAAGAATTAGGTTTAAATATAACTGAAGAGCAAATAGATGAACTGAAATCTAATATATATAATATAAATTACGATGAAGCAATAAAAAGAGAAAAAGAAGTTAGACATGATGTTATGAGCCATGTATATGCATATGGATTGCAATGCCCTAGTGCCAAAGGAATTATTCATTTAGGAGCAACTAGTTGTTATGTAGGTGATAATACAGACATAATTATTATGAGAGATGCTTTATTATTAATTAAAAAGAAGGTAGTAACAGTATTAAATCATTTATCAAATTTTGCGATAAAATATAAAGATATGCCAACTCTTGGATTTACACATTTTCAGCCTGCACAATTGACTACTGTAGGAAAAAGAGCAACTCTTTGGATGCAAGATTTAGTATTAGATATAGAGAATATAGAATTTTTATTATCAACATTAAAGTTAAGAGGAGTTAAAGGAACTACAGGTACTCAAGCAAGTTTTATGACTTTGTTTAATAATGATGAAGAAAAAGTTAAAGAATTAGATAGTATAGTAGCAAAGAAAATGGGCTTTGAAAAAAGTTATGGCGTTACTGGGCAAACATATCCTAGAAAATTAGATTCTATAGTATTAAATAGATTATCAGAAATTGCTCAAAGTGCTTATAAATTTAGTAATGATTTAAGATTATTGCAAAGCATGAAAGAAATTGAAGAACCATTTGAAAAAAATCAAATAGGCTCATCTGCTATGGCATATAAGAGAAATCCTATGAGAAGTGAGAGGATGGGATCTTTAGCAAGATATGTGATAGTGAATTCATTAAATCCAGCAATAACAGCTGCAACTCAATGGTTTGAAAGAACTTTAGATGATTCAGCAAATAAAAGAATTGCAGTAGCAGAAGCTTTCTTGGCCTTAGATGGAGTTTTAAACTTATATATAAATATTGCAGAAAATATGGTTGTATATGAAAAAGTAATAAGTGCACATGTAAATAATGAATTACCTTTTATGGCTACAGAAAATATAATGATGGAAGCAGTTAAAAGAGGTGGAGATAGACAAGAGCTTCATGAAAAAATTAGAATTCATTCAATGGCAGCTGCACAAAGAGTAAAAGGTGAAGGATTAGATAATGATTTACTTGAGAGAATTATAAAAGATGATGGATTTATGTTAAGTGAAGAAGAAATAAGAAGTATTATTAATCCAATCAAATTTGTAGGAAGAGCTCCAAATCAAGTTGTAGAATTTATAGAAAATTATATAAATCCAATTATAGAAGCAAATAAAGATTCATTAGAAGTAAAGAGTGAAATTACTGTTTAACATAATTAGTTATAGAAGTCATAGTATATTTAATAATATACTATGACTTCTATATTTATTTTAAATATTTTTTAAATTTGAATAAAAATATTATATAAGACAATAATTAATAGATAGAACTAGCAAAGGAGGAATATAAATGAATATTAACAAAGAAGAATATATGAGTGAATGTATTAGTTGTAGTGGAACAGGAAGAATAAAATGTGATTGTGGAACAGAAGAATTACCTAATTCTAGATGTATAACTTGTAACGGTGATGGAAGTTTTATATGCCCTGTTTGCGATGGAGAAGGAAAGTTTTAATAATAAAGAAATTATCTAATAATTAGTTGCAAGATATTTAATTATAAAAATTTATTTAAAAATTATATTATATAGATAGGAGTATCCTATCTTATTTTTTTGCCCATTTTGAATAATTAAATAACTAAAATTTAATTATTCAAAATAAATATCCTTAGATTTTGCATCATAAGTAATATTGTAATTTAAATAACACAAATTAAAATATAATAATATTATATAATGTAATAATATTATAAAAGAGGGTTTTATGGCAAGATATGTAAAGAACTTAATGAGAAGTGAAGTAAATGTACAAAAACAAAGAGAAATTATTATGACTAGAATTGGTGATGTAAAGGGAAGTAGCGATTTAGATGTTATTTACTTAGTTGGTAATGAGAGAGGAACTGGAAAAAATAAAGTTTATTATAATATGCAAATAATCATTTCTGATGGAGAAAATGGAAAGACTGTAACTATAGATCTAAGAGGGATAGAGGGATATAATCCTAGAATAGAATTAGAAAATTTTAAAAAAATTACAAGTGATAATGAAATATTATTTAGCGTAGAAGATATAGGAAATAATGGATATTTAACGGCTCATATGTATTATTTAGATGGATATAAAGCTATAAAAATTTTTGATACAGATTATTATAATCAACTCGATTCCTATCAAGTTATATATCAAGATAAGTATAAAGTGGATGTAATAGATGTAAATAGGGGAATGACTTATTCTATAGATATAAGTGGAAAAGATAAGGATTATTTAAATAGCTTATACAACAATAATGGGATTTTAAGGAAGAGAATAGCGGGAAAGGTTCTATTTGTATCTGGATTAAGTCCAATAAATTTAATAAGAAGTGATATATTAGATCTTTTAGTTACACAAAAGATAATAGGTATAAATGAAAAAGATATCTTAGGGGTAATGAGTAATATTTTAAGTTTTGAAGGTGTTGGTTTCACTAAAGTAGATTCTTTTGTAGGCATATTAGGTGAAAAAACATCTAATATGCTAGTTAGGGTAGAAAATAAGTTAAGTAAAGATTACTTAGATTTCTCAAAGGTTGAATTTATAGAATCTGAAGTATCTAAGGACGAAGCTATAGAAAGGATAATTGAAAAAGAATTTTTACTAAATCCTGATGAGGATAAGGTTAATTACTTATATAATAAAGTCAAATTAAAAGATGATGATAGTTATCAAATATTAGTTTATTTAGAAGGACCTAGATTTTGTACTGAAAGAGGTGGTACTTTAGCTATATTAGAGGAAAAAAATAATGAATATAATGTTATATCAAAGATAAGTAATGCTACAAATCCCATTATAATATCTGAAAATAAAACAAATGGGTATAGAGATTTAATAGTGAAAATGATAGATAGTGATAAGGATGATTTTAGGTTATTAAAATTTAATGGAAATGCATATCCTTTAGATCCAATTAAAGAAGAAAGGTTAAAGAGAGGTAGTAAAATTAAAGGAATAGCAGCAATTTCTGATGACTTATTTTATACAAGAGGAATTGAATATAAGTAGTATAAAAAAATCCCTATAGAGAATTGATTTTATCACTCTATAGGGTACACTTATAGTCAAAAAATTATAAGAAATTTATTTTAAATTATTTAAAATCATAAGTTTTATTTAGTTAATTCAAGTGTATTATTTAAGTCAACTTTAAATGTATCTCCATCTTTCATTGAAATGTGTCCAGAAGTATAAGGTTTTCCATCTAAAGTTATGATAACTTTAGATACATTAAAATAATCACCAAATGTATTGCAAATAGCAGTTAAAGTACTAGACTCAGGACCAGAACCTAAGTTTTGAGCTTCAACAAAATTAGATGAAAAATCTAGCTTTATAGTATCATTTTCACTATCAACTTTTGCTGAGTTTAAAGAAATATCACTATTTAAAGCAGATGCAATTTCTTCGCTTGGATTTTTCTTTAATTCATTAACTAAAGCAGTTGCTACAGCCTTATCTTTAATTTCAATAGTTTTATTTATGTAAACTATTTTGTCAGTAACAACATCGTAATAATAAATATTTGCATCATCGGTTGTTATTTCATTAGAATTATTAGTATCATATTTATCACTTTGGTTACTATCCTTGTTCTTATCTTCTTCGTCAGTTATAGTAGATTCATTATTACTAATATTAGATGCTGTATTATTTTTGTTATTATTTGCTTCTGCCCCACAAGAAATTATTGAAAAAGGTATGGACAATGATATTAATATTGCTAAAATTCTTTTTTTCATTTATTAACCTCCTTAAAAATATATGTTTCAATTGCAATTTATATAATTATAATTAATAGGATATTAAGTAGTTAATACGCTTATTTAAGCAAAATTGAAGGCATATATTATATAATAATTTAATTAATTATAGTATATCATAATTAAAAGATTGTTACAAATTTACATAAATCTACTTATTTGCTCTTAAAATATACTAATATTTGAAAAAAGTAATTAAATATCATATAATATAAAACATCGGCTTAAATCGTCAATTGGAATATATTATTTAAGTATGATAAGTTTTATAATATTCCAAATAACATAATAGAAAAAGGAGAAAATAAGTAATGCAAAAAACATCTGAAGTAAGTAATGAAAGATATTTAGAAGTAATGGGTTTTATTGAAGAGGTTTGTAAAAACAACTTAAATGAAGAATATTTGTTTCTTGCAGAGAGCTTATGTAAAGAAATATTTGAATTAAAAGAAGGCAATTTAAATAAAGGAAAAGCAAATTCATGGGCATGCGGAATTGTACATGCCTTGGGATTAAAAAACGGGTTATTTACAAATAAGATAGGTATAACTATTAAGGCTGGAGATTTATATAAATTATTTGATGTAAGTAGTAGTACGGGTCTTTCAAAATCAAAAGAAGTGAGGACGTTAATAGATTTAGAAGAGGATAAATGGTTGATAACTTGTAATAAAAGTGATTATATAGATAATTCAAAAACAGTAGATAATGAGATAAAGTGTGAAGAAAAACAAAAAGAAAAAATTAAGGAAGAAACATTAGATGAGGTTTGCGTTTCAAAAGTAGAAGCTGAGATCATAGAAGATGAGGATTTAAAAAAAGCTAATAAGATAGCTAATGAGGCATGGAATCAAAAAAATTACAAGAAAAAAGCAAAATTAGCCAAAGAAGCATTAAAAATAAGCGAAAATTGTGCGGAAGCTTATATAATATTATCATATGACAATTCATTAAGTATAAATGAACAAAAGATCTTAGTACTAAAAGCAGTAGAAGCTGCTAAAAATGTTATAGGTGAAGAAAATATAAATAAATATATAGGAAAATTCTTAGACTTAGAGGTTACAAGACCTTACTATAGTGCTAAATATAGACTTGGAAATTTATTATGGAATATAAATGAAAAATTAGAGGCTATAAAAGAGTTTACTGATTTAATAAATCTAGATCCAGAAGATAGATTATTAATAAGAGGAGTATTACTTTCATGGCTAATTACAGAAAATTTAGATGAAGAAGTTTTAAATGTGTTAAATAAATATAAAAATGATTACTTACCATCTACAAAATTTTCAAAAGCGCTTTATTTATTTAAGATAGGAAAATTAGAGGAAGCAGAAAGAGCTTTAAGAATTGCAAATGCTTCTAATCCATTTGTTATAGATTATATAATAAAGCAAAAAAGAATCCCTACAAATCCACCTGAACTTAAAAGTTTAGGTACAGAAGAAGATGCAGTATACTATATGAAAAATGCAGAAACAGCTTGGAATTCAGTAAATGGGGCAAGAAGCTGGGTAAAGGAATTGAAAAATAGACTATAGAAATAGATTATAAAATAGACTATTGTGTATTTCGGCGATAATGTTAGTCATTACACAATAGTTTTTTTTTATAAGAAAGAATCGACGAATTTGGATAAAAAACAACAAAATAATGAAATTGATATGTAAATATAAAAAATATATAATTTAGAAATAAATTATATGGATGGTGAAATATGGACATAACAATAATAATTAGTATTATATTTTCTTTCGCTTGTATTATAGTAGGTTTTCTTTTAGAAGGAGGGGTATTAGGAGCTTTATATCAATTCACAGCATTATTGATAGTTGTTGGAGGAACAATAGGAGCAGTTGGTGTTGCATTTCCAGGAAAGACTTTAAAAAGGTTTCCAAAGGTTTTTAGCATAGCATTTAAGAAGAGAAATAGCAACCTTATAGAAAATGTAGAATTTTTTAAGGAAATTACAGTGAAAACAAGAAAAAATGGATTATTAAGTTTAGAAGCAAATTTAAATAATCCAGAAACAGATACTTTTATCAAAAAAGGTCTACAAATGATTGTAGATGGAGTGGATCCAGAGATTATGAAAGGATCATTAGAGACAAGATTAGAACAAATTTCAGAAAGGCATCATCAAGGAATTTCTATTTTTGAAGCTGCAGGTGGGTATGCGCCAACAATGGGGATTATAGGAACTGTTATGGGGCTAGTTCAAGTTTTAAGTAATTTAGATGATCCAAGTACATTAGGACCAAAGATAGCAGTAGCATTTATTGCTACTCTTTATGGAATAGGAACTGCTAATTTAATTTGGTTACCTATAGCAAATAAGCTAAAAATTTTAAATACTGAAGAAATAATCGAAAAAGAAATGTGTATTGAAGCTTTACTCTTAGTACAAGCTGGTGCTAGTCCAAGCTCTATAATAAGTAAAATAGAAGGGTTTTTAACTGAAGAGGACATAAAAAAGCTTGAATCAAGCGAGGGTAAATAGATGAAAAAAAGAGTGGAAAAACCAGAAAATCATGAAAGATGGTTGCTTACATATTCAGATCTTATAACTTTACTTATGATATTTTTTGTTGTACTATATTCTGCTTCTAGTGTGAATGAGTCAAAGTATAAGCAGTTGGCTACTTCTATGGGAGATGTATTTACAGGTAGATATTCAGTTCTAGGAAGTGCTGAAAATTCAGGTAGTTCAAGTGATGAGCAAGGAGAGTTAAAACCATTAGTTCAAACAGAAGAGGAAAAATTACAAGGTATAGAATCTCAAGTAAATGATATAGTAAAGGATTTAGAGTTAGAAGGAAGTGTAACTACAAGTATAGAAGAAAGAGGTCTTATTATAAGTTTTACTGATAATGTTTTTTTTGATAGTGCAAAGGCGGATATAAAAGAGGAGTTAAAACCTAAACTTATTTCGGTATCAAATATTTTAAATAAAATTGATAATTATGTAAGAGTAGAAGGACATACTGATAATTTACCTATAAGTACTTCGGATTACCATTCAAATTGGCAACTTTCATCTGTTAGAGCTTCTAATGTAGTTGAATTTTTAATAAGCTATGGATCCATATCTCCAAGTAGATTATCAGCTGTAGGTTATGGTGAGTATAGACCAGTTGCAGATAATACTGCAGAAGAAGGAAGAGCTAAAAATAGAAGAGTTGATATATTAATTTTAAATAATAAATTTGATAATATAGAAATGAATTAGGATATAGTTAAAGGACTGTAATTTTTAGTTACAGTCCTTTAACTATATTAGTGTATTTTCATATAAATTAATAATATTTATGAGAAGTTTATTATAACCTTCACAGTGAGATATATAATTTGGCATGTTTTTTTTATCAATTAAATATTCAATATTATCATTATTAGAATTGAAATATAAATCAAATAACTTTCTAAAATAAATTGAATTACAACCAGCATAAACTTTATTTATAATATCATCATCTGGATAAAAAGTTTTTTCTTTAAGTTTTTTAGATATAAAATAATAGATTATAGCAATAGAAGTTTTTTCTACTTGCCTATAGTCATATTTCTTTATATCATCGAAATCATTAATTAAATTTTCAAAAAAATTGAGCGTTGATGGATGTATAATTAAGAGATCTTTATTTAAAAAACTTAAAAGAGAATTAGTGAAAAAATAAATATTATTTAAAAAGTTCCAAAGATCATTTACGTCAAACTTTTCTAAAGTTATCCCATCTGCAATTTCCATATGTGTATCAGTAAGAATCCTTTTGCTTTCATATGGAATTTCTCCATTTCCACAAATAGTAAAGCTTCTAACTAATTCAAAAGCAATTCTAGAGTCTTCTTTTGCACCTATTGCATATTTACCATCACTGTTAAAGAAGTTAAGAGTAGTAATAGATAAATGAATAAGTGAAATTAAAGCTAAATATGAGTATTTAACATTGCTGACTCCGATACAAAAGAATAATATAAATACTGTAAAATCAAATACAGGGCCAATCCAAAGAAATATTTTAAGCTTTTTTAAAAGTATATTGTATTCTATTTTGGAGGATATTTTTATTGAGTTAAAATGTAATCTACTTGTCATATCACCTTGTATCAAAGGTTTAAATTTGAATTTAAATTTAGTACCATCTTTATAGAGAGTGAAGGGAATTACATGATAAAATGAACATTTAAATCCTAAAAATAAAGACACAACGTAATGGGAAAGTTCATGCAAAAATATAATTATATATTCTATAATAAAAACTTTTAAAATTAAAATAAGATACTGCAAAATCATCATCCTTAAAAATTCATCTTAATTATTAATATAGAATAATATAGTAAAAAAGTTCATATTTAAGCGAAATAAATCAGCATCAAAAAAGCTAAATAAAATATGTAATAGCTTTTTTGATGATGTATAGAAAATCTATTCTCAGCCTATCCTTAATTATCATAAAGCATTAATTAATTCTTTTAATAAGGTTTTAAAATCTGCTGAGAAGATAGATATTCGTTATTAAACTAACTTTTATTAATAATTCATTATAATGAAAAATTTAAATTATGCCTTTATAATTTATTGTTAATATTAGCTTGTACAAATGAATAAAAAATATTCTATAAATAAAAAGATAAAACTATAAAATAATATTAGCATTCATATTAATTTATTTTTTATATAATGAGTAAATAATCTGTTTTTTATATATAATATAAATTTATGTTATAATGAAGAAAAATTAGGAGGTGGCAATTATATGAACATACAAGTATTTGGAAGAAAGAAATGCTTTGATACAAAAAAAGCAGAAAGATATTTTAAAGAAAGAAAAATAAACTTTCAATTTATAGATATAGATATTAAAGGGCTTAGTAAAGGAGAACTTAATTCCGTTAAAAGGAATATTTCAATAAATGAACTAATAAACCAATCAAGTAAAGAATATAAAAATTTAAATCTAGATAAAATTAGAAGTAATGATATGAAAGAAGAAATTTTATTGAAAAATCCTAAGTTATTTAACTCGCCTATAGTTAGAAATGGAAATACAGCAACTCTTGGGTATAAGAAAGAAATTTGGGATTCATGGGAATAAGGTAAATAAAAACTAAAGGTGAAGCAAATGATTAAAATAAAAATACAAAAGGGTAAAAACGAAGAACCTATTTTTAAAATTAATTTAAAAGATGATGATATAGTAAAATTTCCTTTTTTAAAGAGAGCAATATTAGAGGGGAAAAAGATAACGGGAAGATATAATTATGAGGTTCCATTAAGATATTTTGTGCCAATAGTAAAAAATATAAAAAAAGATAATTTAGCAATTGATAAACTTAGTAAGTTAGAATTTTTAGAGTTTTTTGATGATTTTGAAGAAAAATACTATGCTAGTTTAAATGCAACCCCTAAGTTTATGAGATTATGGAGATCAGAAAAGTGCCCTAATATATTTAAAATTAAAATAGATCCAGAAAATCTTACGTTGACAAAGGAAGTAGCATTTAAGAAAATAAGTATAAAATTTGGAGAATTATAAAAAAGAATCAAGGCTTTTGCCTTGATTCTTTTTTATAATTAATGAAGGAGATGAATTTATATGGATTAGCCATAAAGCTAATAGCTATTATAATAATATGAATATAAATGTATAAATGTTACACATAAAATAATAAATTAATGATTTTTAACAATAAAAGATTGTAGAATATATGAATTAATGATCTTCTTTTTGTACTTCTATACAATTAAAGAAATATACGATTAATTATATAATTAATATGAAAAGCAAAAGCTAAATAAGTTTTGGAGGGATGTTTATGGAAAAAATATACAGTTACGGAAGAAGTTCTTTTAAAACAATTGAAGAAGGAAATGAGTTATCTTGGATGATTGGAAATGGAATAGGTGGATATGCTAATTGTACAGTTTCTGGGGGAAGTGCTATGATGCATCATGGATATCTAATAGCAGCATTAAATCCACCAGTTAATAGATATTTAATATTTACAAGAACTCAAGAGGAAGTAAGTATAAATGGTAGGACTTATGATTTAACATCTCAACAATATATTAATGCATCAAAAAATGGACAAGAGCACTTAGATAGGTTTAATTTTGATACGATTCCGGAGTATATTTATAGAGTAGAAGATGTGATAATTAAAAAAAGCATTTCAATGGAGTATGGATACAACACAACTGCAGTTTGTTATGAAATAGAAAATGGAACTGAAGATTTGACTTTCAAAATGATACCATTATTTAATTATAGATTATCAGGAGATTCTATTGAAAAATCAAATTTAAAATTCATTAAAGAAGTTGAAGGTAATAAACTTATTTTAACACCAGAAGAAAATAAAGATGTAAAAATTACCTTTTGTGCATCAGAAGGAGAATACTATGACAGAAGTTTAATACCTACTACAATAGCAACTCCTAATTATCTATTTGAAGAAAATCAATATTATATGATAGATAATAGAACAGGATTTTTAGGCATAGATAATCATTATACTCCATACGAAATTAATATAAAAATAAAGGCTAAAGAAACAAAAAGATTTTATGTAATATGTACTTTAGAAGAAGAAATAAATAAAACTGGATTTGAAATAGAAGAAGAATATAAAAAGAGAGCAGAAGATTTGGTAAAAAAAGCAGGCTATAAAGATGATTTTGCTAGTAATCTTGTTAAAGCTTCTGATCATTTTATAGTTAATAGAAATAGTACAGGACTTAAAACTATATTAGCAGGATATCCATGGTTTACTGATTGGGGAAGAGATACTATGATTGCCTTTGAGGGATTAGTTTTATGTACTAAAAGATTTAAGGATGCAAGAGAAATATTAGAGTCATTTTCTAAATATGTGAGGAATGGACTAGTACCTAATTTATTTCCAGATGCTAATACTGAACCTTTATATAATACAGTAGATGCATCACTTTGGTATTTTCAAGCCGTTTATAAATATTTAAAATATACGGATACTGATGAAGATTACAAGTTTATAGAGAAAAAAATATATGATAAACTAGTTGAGATCTTTAAAGCATATTCTACTAAAACAGATTTTTCAATAAGAATGGATGAAGATGGATTAATTTTTGCAGGTTCAGGCGTAGATCAAGTAACTTGGATGGATGTAAGAGTTGGAGATTTTGTTGTAACCCCAAGGCATGGTAAGCCTGTAGAGATAAATGCTTTATGGTACAATGCTTTATGTATAATGGAGGAACTTAGAAGTAAGTTTAATAAAGAAGATTTAAATTATAGAAAACTTTCATTGAAAGTAAAAAACTCATTTAATAAAAAGTTTTGGAATGAAGATAAAAAATGTCTTTTTGATGTAGTAGATGAAAATGATGATAAGATTCGTCCAAATCAGTTATGGGCAGTTTCATTACCATTTTCAATATTAGATAGAGAAAAAGAAAAAAGTATTGTTGAAGTTGCATATAAGCATTTATATTCAACTTATGGTTTAAGATCTCTTTCATTTATGGATGAAGAGTTCAAGAATAAATATATAGGGAAGTTATTTAAAAGAGATTTAGCTTATCATATGGGAACAACCTGGGGATTCTTAATTGGACCATTTATTACAGCTTATTGTAAAGTAAATGATTATAATGAAAAAGCTATAAAAAAAGCAAAAGAAATGATATCTGTATTTGAAGATCATATGAAAGATGGATGTATAAATGGAATAGCAGAAATATTTGATGGAGAATTTTCATCTACAAGCAGAGGATGCTATTCACAAGCTTGGAGTGTTGGAGAAGTGCTAAGAATATATTGTGATATTACTAAGGAATAATATTTTATATTAGCTTAAAGAAGATTTTATTAGCTAAATCATAATGTTTAGGAGATATAAAACTTTAAAAAGAGTTATATAATATATTTAGAACTTTAGGGATTAGAAATTATATTTATTTTATATGTTTCTTCTTTAAGTTATTAAGTGGACATAGATAAGTTTGAAGTGGCTTTTGCAAAAGGCATGGAGAAGTAAACTTATACATGTCTACTTTTTGTTTTTAAATTTGGGAGGAATGAGAATAATTATATCTTTTAGGTAGTAATATTATTTTTTAATAGTGATGCATATAAGATATTTGAAAATGATACAAAAAAATTCACGAAATTACATAAATATGTTACAATATAATTATATTTTTATAAAGTCTTTACGAAAGGTGAAAATAATAGTGAAAAAAATAATTAAAGTATCAAATATACTATTTGCTATAGCTATGGTTGTAAGCTTATATGGTTTTTATAAAATATATGAAGTAAGAAAGGATTTACCTGTGGGAGCATGTCCTATTGAAGATAATAGACCTATTTTGTATTTAGGAATTTTCTTCATGATATCTTCTATAATAGTATCTTATATAGAAGATAAAAAGATTGAAAAGCAAATTAATAATTAAATATTAATTATATGGTGAGGGAAAAGAAGTGAGACAGCGAATTAAGGGGAATTTCAAAAAGAAAAAATTAAGTACTATTAATACTACATATAAGAAACTTTTACATCTTTATAACATTGTAAAATTAAATTATGTTGTAGAGCTGAAATTAGGGGAAAGTTATCTATATGAAAAAGGGGACAATCTTGCTGAAATATTAGAAAATTATTTTATTGATGAAGGATACGATATAATAGTTGAGTGTTATACTGAAGGTAAAAATGCATATTTAATAATTGATTGTGAAGACGAAACAGAGAATATGTGGAATATGGTAAGTTTAATATATAGATTGTTAATAAAGTTTAATATAGAACATGAGGTAATTTGGTAATATCATTATGATAAAAATTATTAAATTGATATACTCGAATTGATAAATCTATAATAGTAAATATACCATTTATAAGAAATTAGGATTATCATTTTAATATTTATATGTAATAATAATGGATAAGAAATTATTTATATAGTAAAAATAAGGGGAAAAAGAAGAATATAGTAAATTAAGAGCCTATTAAAGTTTGGCACACTTATTGCTTTAAAAGTAAGTGAAACTTTAAAGGCTCTTTTAAGTTACAAATAATTAAACATATAGCTATGTGAAAATAATATGAAAAATTTAAACGATTACTTAAGTGATATAAAAGAATAGAACTATTATCAAAATGAGAATGCTTTTTCAATATGATAATAGCTATATATTCTCGAGTGATGTATTTAGTTTAAATTTAAAATTTACATGAGGGGGAATATATCATATGTTAGAGATGGGTAAAAGAAATAAGAAGAGCACTTCAATATTTGATGTAGAAGGGGTACCATCATTAAAGAAAGCCATGCCATTGTCTTTACAACACTTACTTGCCATGATAGTAGGAAATGTAACTCCAGCTATTATAGTTGCAGGTATTACAGGGATGGATTTAAGTGATAAGACTTTACTAGTTCAATGTTCATTGTTTATGGCTGGTATTGCAACATTAATGCAATTATATCCTATTTGGAAGTTGGGCTCAGGACTACCAGTTGTTATGGGGATAAGTTTTGCGTATGTACCAACTTTAACAGCTATAGGATCAGCTTATGGAATAGAGGCTATATTTGGCGCCCAATTAATAGGTGGTATAGCAGCTATATTAGTAGGTGCATTTATAAAGCCTTTAAGAAAACTATTTCCACCATTAGTAGCAGGAACTGTGGTATTTACAATAGGGTTATCATTATATCCTACAGCAATAAAATATATGGCTGGTGGAGCTTCAGCACAGGATTTTGGATCTCCTATAAATTGGTCTATAGCTATTGTTACTTTAGTTGTAGTCTTATTTTGTAATCATTTTACTAAGGGATATACAAAATTGGCGTCTATTTTAATTGGAATAATTGTAGGATATATTTTTTCTATAATAATTGGAAGAGTAGATTTTACAGCAATTACCAATGCAGGATGGATTCAAGTTCCAACACCAATGCATTTTGGAATTAAGTTTATACCTTCAGCTATAATATCTATGGTAATAATCTATATAGTTAATTCTGTGCAAGCTGTTGGAGATTATTCAGCTACAACAGAAGGTGGATTAGGTAGAGAACCAAAGGATACAGAACTATCAGGTGGAATAATGGCAAATGGAGTATCTAGTATAATTGGAGCATTTTTCGGTGGTTTACCAACAGCTACTTATAGTCAAAATGTTGGAATTGTTGCAATGACTAAGGTTGTAAGTAAGTATATAATTATGATAGCAGCTGTATTTATGTTAGTTGCGGGTTTTATACCAAAGTTTGGAGCTCTAATTACGACAATACCTCAAAGTGTTTTAGGTGGAGCAACTATTATTGTATTTGCAATGATAACGATGACAGGAATAAAAGTGATTATCAAAGATGAACTTTCAAGTAGAAATGTAAGTGTGGTTGGACTTTCGGTTGCTCTTGGAATGGGGATAACACAAGTTCCTGGAGCTTTAGATGCTTTTCCTAGTTGGGTAAATATGGTGTTTGGTAGCTCACCAGTAGTAATTACAACAATTACTGTAATATTACTTAATTTAATATTACCAAAGCAAACAATTGAAGACGAAGATAATGAAAGAAGTAAAATAGAAAGCTAAAGTAAAAGACTATATATAAAATCTAACCTTATATATAGTCTTTAATTTTTAAAAATTATTATAATTTAAATGAGTTTATGAGTTTATTTTATTTTTAATACCAGGAAATTAAAGTTTCTATTGTAGTTACAAATTTTTAAATACTTATATAGTAATGAATATTGCAAGTAATAGAAATTATTACTAAAGATATATAAGAATAGGGTTATTATCAATATGAGAAGAAATTTTTAAGTTGATAATTATCATATATTCTCGAGTGATGTATTGAGTTTAAATTAATAAATTTACATGAGGGGGAATATATTATTATGTTACAATTGGGAAAAAATAGGGCTGGAAGCACTTCGATTTTTGATTTAGATGGGGTACCTTCATTAAAGAAAACAATGCCGTTGTCTTTACAGCACTTACTTGCTATGATAGTTGGGAATGTAACTCCAGCACTTATAGTTGCTGGAGCTACGGGTCTTGGAGTAAGCGATACAACTCTCTTAGTGCAAGCATCATTCTTTTTGGCAGGAATTGCAACGTTGATACAATTATATCCTTTTTGGAAAATAGGATCGGGATTACCAATGGTAATTGGGGTTAGTTTTACTTATGTACCAACTTTAACTGCAATAGGGATGGCTTATGGTATAGAAGCTATTTTTGGAGCTCAATTAGTTGGTGGATTTGTAGCTATATTATTTGGAGCTTTTTTAAAGCCAATGAGAAAGTTATTTCCACCATTAGTCGCAGGAACTGTTGTGTTTTCAATAGGATTATCTTTATATCCAACAGCTATAAGATATATGGCTGGAGGCTCTGGTGTAAGTGATTTTGGTTCTCCAATTAATTGGGGGATAGCAATACTTACATTAATAGTAGTGATATTTTGTAATCACTTTACTAAGGGGTATGCTAAATTAGCTTCAATTTTAATTGGAATTGTTGTAGGATATGTCTTTTCAGTAGCATTAGGAAGAGTTGACTTTACACCGATAATGGAAGCTTCTTGGATACAAATGCCAACTCCAATGCATTTTGGAATTAAATTTGTACCTTCTGCAATAATATCTATTAGCGTAATATATATAGTTAATTCTGTTGAGGCTGTAGGAGATCTTTCGGCAATAACAGAAGGTGGACTGGGTAGAGATGCGAAAGATACAGAGATTTCTGGCGGTATAATAGCAAGTGGAATAGCAAGTGTAATAGGGGTTTTCTTCGGAGGGCTTCCAACTGCAACTTATAGTCAAAATGTTGGCATAGTTGCTATGACAAAGGTTATTAGTAAGTTTGTAGTAGCTATAGCAGCTTTATTTATGTTAATTGCAGGATTTATACCTAAATTTGGAGCTTTAATTACAACAATACCTCAAAGTGTTTTAGGTGGAGCAACTGTTATTGTATTTGCAATGATTACAATGACTGGTATTAAGATAATAATTAAAGATGAATTATCAAGCAGAAATGTGAGTATTGTTGGTCTTTCTGTTGCTCTTGGAATGGGAGTAACACAAGTTCCAGGAGTTTTAGATGCATTTCCAAGTGGAGTGGGTATGGTTTTTGGAAGTTCACCAGTTGTAATAACAACTATAGTAGTAATACTGTTAAATTCTATTTTGCCAAAGCAAACTATAGAAGATGAAGAGAATGAAAGAAATAAAATAGAAGGATAATTTGATTAATAAGGCCTATGCATAAAAAAGTAGAATTTTTATGCATAGCCTTTAATATATTTTAAGGCAATAACATAGTAAAATATTATAATTATATAATTAGTAAAATAATGGCATAAGAATTGCTATGAATAATATAATATAAGTAAAATACATGGTTATATAAAAGATAAAAGAGGTGTTATGGTATGTCGTCTATATTGAAAGAAATTCAAGGTGCTGTAATGAAATATATTAATATAGTTGAAAAAATATTAATGGTTGATGTAGAAGTGGTTGATGAAAATTTAATAAGAATTGCAGCAACAGGAGCTTATAGAAATAGAATAGATAAAGATATATCAAAGCAAGGATATGCATATAGAGAAGTTTTAAAATCTGGAGAATTTAAAGCTATAACTGAACCAGGAAAAGATATTATTTGTAGTAGTTGTATAAAAAGAGGAAAATGTGAAGAACTATTTGAAATGAGTACACCAATAAAGTTTCAAGGAAGAATTATTGGTGTTATAGGCTTGGTTTGTTTTAGTAAAGAGCAAAAAGATCAGATACTTGCTAGATTTGAAAATTATAAAGCTTTTATGGAACAAATAGCTGAATTTATAAGTACAGCAGCATATGAAGATTTTCAAAGAAAAAGGGAAGATGTAGTAGTAAAATCATTAAATTTAATTATAGATAAAATGGATCAAGGAGTAATGGTTTTAAACAAAAATGATAAAGTAACACATATAAATTCTAAAGGTGTAGAATTAATTAAACATGTTGATAATTTTTTTATATCAAAGGTGTCTATTGAGCCTACAGGAGATAGCTTATTTCAGATGGAAATATATAAAGTATATATTGGAAGTCAATCCTTTCAATTTATAGGTAATATTTTTCCAATGGGACTAAATGATAATCAGTTTGATAAAATTTTCATGTTTAGGGACTATAAAGGATTTAGGGATAATATATCAGAATATACTAATATAAAAAATGTAATAAAGACAGAAAATATTTTAGGACAAACTAAGATAATGCAGGACTTGAAAAGAAAAGTAAAAAAAATAGCTTTATCAACTTCAACGGTATTAGTAACTGGGGAAAGTGGTACTGGTAAAGAGGTGTTTGCAAGATCTATACATAATGAAGGAAATAGAAAAGCGAAGGCATTCGTTGCAATAAATTGTGGTGCTATTCCAGATACTTTATTGGAAAGTGAATTATTTGGATACGTTAAAGGTGCATTTACTGGTGCAGACCCTATGGGTAAAATTGGAAAATTTGAACTTGCCAATAAGGGAACTATTTTTTTAGATGAAATTGGTGATATGCCAATATATCTTCAAACAAAGCTACTAAGAGTACTACAAGAGAGAAAAATAACAAGGGTTGGTTCAAATAAAGAAATTGATATAGATGTAAGAGTTATTGCAGCAACAAATAAAAATTTAAAGGAATTAATAAAGGAAAATAAGTTTAGAGAAGATTTATATTATAGATTAAATGTAATACCTTTTGAAATTCCTCCATTAAGAGAAAGAATAGATGATATTGAGATATTAATAGAATTTTTTATTAATAAATATACAAATTTATTGGATAAGAGTTTTGAAAATATAGTGATGACAGAAGAAGTAAAGAAGGCTTTTTATAGATATTCTTGGCCAGGAAATGTTAGAGAGTTAGAAAATACTATAGAATTTATAGTTAATATGATAGGAGTAGATGGAATAATAGATAAAGAAGTTATACCTAAGAATATTTTATTATGCGAAAAAGTTGAAAGAAGATTAGATAGCAGTGAAATTGTTCCTCTTAAAGAATTAGAAGAAATGGAAATAAAAAAAGCATTAGATATTTATGGTACAACAACAGAAGATAAGAAGATGATTGCTAAAAAATTAGGAATTGGGATAGCAACATTATATAGAAAGATTGACGAGTACAGATTATTAAAATAGTAAGTAAGAGTAAAAAATTAATTTGAAAATTTTTTACTCTTATAATAAAAACATAAAAAGTAATTATTGACAGCATATTACAAAAGTAATATTATTAAATAATCTACTTCTGTAAACAGTTACAAAAAGTATTTTTGGAGGTGTAAAATGACTTATAAAGTAATAGGAAGCAATGTAAATAGAATTGATGCAGTTGCTAAAGTTACGGGAAAGGCAAAGTATGTTGATGATTTTTTTGAAAGGGATATGCTTATTGGAAAGGTTCTGAGAAGTCCCTATGCGCATGCAAAAATAAAAGATATAGATGTGAGCGAAGCAAAAAAAATGGATGGAGTAGAAGCCATAATAACATATAAAGATTTGCCAAATATAAAGTTTTCTACAGCTGGCCATCCCTGGTCCTTAGAAGCTAGCCATAGAGATATCGAAGATAGACTTATACTAACAGATAAGGCAAGATTTGTTGGAGATGCTGTGGCAGCAGTTGTAGCAAAAGATGAAGTCATTGCAGAAAGGGCATTAAAACTTATTAAGGTTGAATATGAAGTTTTACCTCATATTATAAATCCTGAAGATGCAATAAAAGAAGGCGCACCAGTTATACATGAAGAAAGACCTAATAATATTTTAAGTCAAATGGGGTCAGAATCAGGAAATGTAGATGAAGATTTTAAAAATGCAGATAAATTTTTTGAAGGTATTTATGAAACTAGTATAGTACAGCATTGTCAAATGGAAAATCATAGTGCATATGCATATGTTGATGGTGAAGGAAGAATTATAGTTGTTTCATCTACACAAATACCTCATATAGTAAGAAGAGTGGTAGGACAAGCATTTGGAATACCTTGGGGAAAGATAAGAGTAATAAAGCCTTATATTGGAGGCGGTTTTGGGAATAAACAAGATGTAGTTTTGGAACCGCTAACAGTAGCAATGAGCTTAGCTGCAAATGGTAGACCAGTTAGATATACTTTAAGCAGAGAGGAAAGTTTTATAGACAGTAGAACTAGACATGCTATGAAATTTAAATTTAAAACTGCAGTATCAAAAGATGGTAAGCTACTTGGAACATCTGTAGAAAATTTAGTTAATAATGGAGCCTATGCTTCACATGGACATTCAGTAACTATGAGTTCAGGTGGAAAATTTAGACCATTATATAACTTTAATTCAATTAAATATAGTCCGAAAACAGTTTACACAAACTTACCAGTAGCAGGTGCAATGAGAGGATATGGAGCACCACAAATGTTTTTTGCTCTTGAAAGTCATGTTGAAGATATAGCAAGAGAATTAAATATTGATCCAATAGAATTTAGATTAAATAATTTAATTACTGAAGGATATGTAGAGCCAGTTAGCAAAAATATTGCTAGAGCTTTTGCACTTCGGGAATGTATTCAAAAAGGAAAAGAGTTAATAAATTGGGATAAAAAGAAAGATTTATATAAGAATCAAACTGGTGATAAAAGAAGAGGTCTAGGAATGGCGTGCTTTAGTTATTTTAGTGGTACACATCCGGTTTCATTAGAAGCTGCTGGAGCAAGAATAGTTATGAACCAAGATGGATCAGTTCAACTACAAATTGGAGCTACTGAAATAGGACAAGGCAGTGATACTGTATTTGGACAAATGGTATCAGAAGTGTTAGGGCTTCCTTTGGATATGGTACATGTTATAAGTAATCAAGATACTGATATAACACCTTTCGATACTGGATCTTACGCATCAAGACAAACATTTGTATCAGGTGCAGCTGTTAAAAAGGCCGCTTTAGAGGTTAAGGATAAGGTTTTACAATTTGCAAGCGATAAATGTGGATTAGATAAAGAAGCATTAGATATGGAAAATTGTAATATTATTGAAAAGGAATTGGGAAGGGTTGTTTGTTCATTAGAAGAAATAGCTATGGAATCATTTTATGACAGAATAAAATCTGCACCTATAACAAGTGATACATCTGTAAACGTTAGAAGTAATGCAATAGCATATGGTACAACTTTTGTAGAAGTAGAAGTAGATATGAAAACTGGACAAATAGAAGTATTAGAAATTTATAATGTGCATGATTCAGGCATAATAATGAATCATAAATTAGCAGAAGGACAAGTGCATGGTGGAGTTAGCATGTCATTAGGATATGCACTTTCAGAACAAATGTTATTTGATGAAAAAACAGGAAAAACATTAAATAATAATTTATTGGATTATAAATTACAGACAATAATGGATACTCCTAATATAGGCTCTGCATTTGTAGAAAAATTTGAACCAGCAGCTGGGTTTGGTCAAAAATCTCTTGGTGAAAATACAACAATATCACCAGCACCAGCAATACGTAATGCTGTATTAGATGCAACAGGAGTTGCCTTTAATAAAATTCCAATGAATCCTCAGTCAGTTTTTGAGAAATTTAAAGAACTTGGACTAATATAAGGAGGAAGAGACATGTTTGATATAAGTAATATTTATGAACCTAAAACTATGGAAGAAGCTTTAGATATTTTAGATAATAAAGAAAATATAAAAATTATTGCTGGTGGAACAGATGTGTTAATAAAATTACACCATGGTGATATGCTTGGAATCGAGCTTTTAAGTATAAGAAATATAGAAGAGTTAAAAGCAATACAATTAAATGAGAATGAGGATATAGAAATAGGAGCTATGTGTTCTTTTACAGATATATTTAGAAATGAAATAATAAACGAAAATATATATGTATTATCAGAAGCAGCAGTATCTATGGGTGGACCACAAGTGAGAAATATGGCAACTATTGGTGGAAACGTGTGTAACGGGGCAGTTTCAGCAGATAGTGCAACAACATTATTTGCTTTAAATGCACAGCTTTTGTTAAGAAGAAAAAATGAAGAAAGAATAGTGCCGATAAGAGAATTTTATTTGGGACCAGGTAAGGTTAGTATTTTTCCAGATGAAATATTAATAAAGATAATAATAAGAAAAGAAGATTATAAGGGATATAAAGGAAATTATATAAAATTTAGTAATAGAAAGGCTATGGATATAGCAATGTTAGGTGTATCTGTAGTTGGAGCTATTGAAAATAATAAATTTAATGATTTAAGAATATCCTTGGGGGTAGCAGCACCAACTCCAGTAAGATGCTTAAAAGCAGAAGATTTTGCAAGGGGCATTGAAATAAATATGAAAAATATTATAGAAATATCAGAAAAAGCATTACTAGATGCTAAACCAAGAAATTCGTGGAGAGGTTCTAAGGATTTTAGAGAACATTTGATAAAAGAATTAACTAAGAGAGGAATCTTAGAGGTAATTAAAAGGGCTGGAGGTGTAGTTAATGAGTAATGAATTTATGAAGAAAATAACTCTTACAATTAATGAAAAAAAGCATAGTCTAGAAGTGGATATAAGAGAAACTTTATTAGATGTATTAAGAGAAAGATTACATTATACAGGAGTAAAAAGAGGTTGTTCTGTTGGAGAATGTGGTGCTTGCACAGTATTGGTAGATGGAGTACCAATAGACTCATGTATATATATGGCTGTTTGGGCAGATGGGAAAGAGGTTTTAACAGTAGAAGGAGTAGAGAAAAATGGAGAACTTTCAAAGGTGCAAAAAGCATATATAGAAGAGGGTGCAGTACAATGTGGTTTTTGTACTCCTGGGTTAGTCCTTACAACTACTTCCCTTGTAAATAGTGGTAAGAAATTTACTGATGAAGAAATAAAGAGAGAAATTTCAGGACATTTATGTCGTTGTACAGGATATCAAAAGATATTTAACGCAACAAAAAAATCTTTAGAAGAATAAATAAAATTAAAGTAAATTAAAGCTAATTAATTTATAAAGCCTGGAGGGGTTATTATGAAAAATACCTTATTTATAAAAAATATAAAAGCTTTAGTGACATGTGACGAGAAAGATAATTTATTTGAAAATGTAAATTTATATATTGAAGATGGAGTTATAAAATATATAGGAAATGATGTATATGAGGCAAATGAGGTAATTGATGCAAAGGATATGTATGTTTATCCAGGACTTGTAAACAGTCATCATCATCTTTTCCAAACCTTTACTAGAAATTTACCACAAGTTCAAAATATGGAGCTTTTTGATTGGTTAACTACCTTATATGAAATATGGAAAGGTGTAGTTTCTGAATCAGTAAGGTACAGTTCTTTAGTTGGCATGGGAGAATTAATGAAGTACGGTTGTACAACCTGTTTTGATCATCATTATCTTTTTCCAGAAAAAGCTGAAGAAACTCTTATTGATGAACAATTTAATTCAGCTAAAGAGCTTGGAATTAGGTTTCACGCTTCAAGGGGAAGCATGAATTTAAGCAAGAAAGATGGAGGACTTCCACCAGATTCAGTTGTTCAAAAAATGGATAAGATTTTATATGATTCTGAAAGAATAATAAAAAAATATCATGATGCAAATGAATTTTCTATGAGACAAGTTGCTTTAGCACCATGCGCTCCATTTAATGTTACAGCTGAACTTATGAAAGAAAGTGCAGCTTTAGCTAGAAAATATAATGTAAGGCTTCATACACATTTAGCAGAAACAAAGGATGAAGAAAAGTATACTCTTGAAAGATTTAATATGAGACCTCTTGAATATATGGAAACTCTTAATTGGATCGGAAATGATGTATGGTATGCTCATGGAATTCATTTTAATACAGATGAACTTAAAGTTTTAGCAAAGACTCAAACTGGTGTAGCACATTGCCCGATTTCTAATATGAAATTATCATCAGGAATAGCAAGAATTCCAGAAATGATAAATTTAGATGTCCCAGTAGGGTTAGCTGTTGATGGAAGTGCAAGTAATGATGGATCAAACCTTTTAGAAGAACTTAGAGTTTGCTATTTACTTCATAGATTGAATTGGAGTAATAAAGCACCAACAGGTTATGATATATTAAAATTAGCGACAAAGGGAAGTGCTAGGGTTCTCGGAAGAAAAGATTTAGGAGAACTTTCAGTTGGAAAGGCTGCTGACTTATTTATGATAAATTCTAATAGGATAGAATTTATAGGTGCAGAATATGATCCGAAATCAATACTAGGTACAGTAGGATGCAAAGCACCTGTGGATTATACTATAATAGCTGGGAAAGTAGTTGTGAAAGATGGTAAGCTTACTACAATAGATGAAGAAAAAACTGTTTTTAAAGCTAGAAAAGCAGTGGAAAATTTATTTGCTAAAATATAATGAATATATAAAATTTCTTTATAAAGTAAATTAAATAAATTTATTATATGGAAGCGCTTACTTAAGAATAAAGGTGTGGGGATGTATGAATGGAATAATTTTAGCATCTGGATTTAGTAGAAGAATGGGGAAAAATAAATTGTTAATGAATATTGGAGAAGAAGTAATCCTCCAAAAGATTATAAGAGAAATAAAGAAAAGTGATATTTCCAATATAATTCTAGTTGCAAGAGAAGACAACGTTATTGAGATTGGAATTAGAGAAGAAATACAGGTAATAAAAAATGAATCTGCTACTTATGGACAAAGCCAGTCTATAAAGGCTGGATTAACAAAGGTAAATGCAAGTCAAAACTTTATGTTTTTTTGTGGAGATCAGCCATTTATAGATAGTAGTTCTATAAATAAATTAATAACTGCATCTATAAGACTTAAAGATAATATAATAATACCTAGGGTAAAAGGTAAAACAGGGAGTCCTGTCATTTTTCCTAAATTTTTAAAAGATGAATTAGAGGCATTAAAAGGGGATGTTGGAGGTCGAGAAGTAATAAAAAGTAATAATAGTAAAGTTATATATGTAGATATAAATAATGATTTATTTCTTCAAGATATTGATACTATGGATGACTATAAAAAATTCATTACAAATATAGAGGAATAATAAGCAGTTATCAAAATGATAGAAATTATTATTTTGATAACTGCTTAAATAATATTATTGAGTTTATATATGAAGGGTTACTTATTATAATGAAATTTTATAATAAGTTATTATTATTTTAATGAAATATTTGGCATAAAATATGCTTCATACATAAATATATATATCTTTAGAGATTAAGGTGGAGGGAACCAAGATGGATTATAGGTTTATATCTGAAGAGGTCATGAAATGTGCTGAGAAATACAAAGAAGATATGAGTGACTTTTTAAGAGAGATAATAGCCATACCTTGCGAAAGTTGTAATGAAGAGCTTAAGATAATGAGAATAAAAGAAGAAATGGAAAAGGTTGGTTTTGATAGAGTGGAAATAGATCCAATGGGTAATATTCTAGCTTATATTGGAACAGGAAATCATTTAATAGCTATGGATGGACATGTTGATACTGTAGGTGTTGGAGATCCAAGCCTTTGGAATTATAACCCATACGAAGGTGATGAAGATGCAGAGATAATTTTAGGAAGAGGAGCAAGTGATCAAGGCGGTGGATTAGTAGCCATGGTTTATGCAGGAAAAATAATTAAGGATTTAAATTTAGAAAACGACTATACTTTACTTATAACATGTACGATTCAAGAAGAAGATTGTGATGGGCTTTGTTGGCAATATATAATTAATGAGGATAATATAAGGCCAGAATTTGTAGTAATAACAGAGCCTACTTCATGTAATATAAATAGGGGACATAGAGGGAGAGTTGAAATAAAGGTTAGTACTAATGGAATAAGTTGCCATGGATCAGCTCCAGAAAGAGGAGAAAATGCAATATTTAAGATGGCCCCAATATTGAATGAATTAAAAAATTTAGATAATGATCTTATGGACAATGATTTTCTTGGTAAAGGTACATTAACTGTATCTGAAATATTTTACTCATCACCTTCAAGATGTGCTGTTGCAGATGGATGTAGTATTTCTATAGATAGAAGATTAACAGATGGAGAAACCTATCAATTTGCAATAAATCAAATTAAAGAGTTACCTTCAGTAAAAAAGGCAGAAGCACAAGTATCTATGTATAATTATAATAGAGAATCCTATACAGGGCTTTCTTATGAAACACAAGCATATTTTCCAACATGGGTTATACCTGAAGAACATGAAGTATGTCAGACACTTATGGAAACATATAGAAGCTTATTTAAGGTAGAACCTATTGTAGATAAATGGATATTTTCAACTAATGGTGTTTCTATAATGGGGCGATATGGTATTCCATGTATAGGTTTTGGCCCAGGTCATGAGGATCAAGCTCATGCACCAAATGAAAGAACCTGGAAGAGTGAAATGGTAAAGGCAGCAGCTATGTATGCATTGATTCCGACAATTTATATGAATAGAATAATTAATAAATAAATTAAAATGAAGCATTAGATATAAAATAAGCTTATAATAAGGTTATTTTATAAGTCTAAGCTTCTTTTTTTATGATTATAATAATTGTAAGACCAAGGGAAAAATGGTAACATAATAGTGTGAGAGGATATGACAATCAATAATATAATACAAAAGGTGATAGCATGGAAGAAAAGTTTATTGAAGACATAGCTAATAAAATAAGCGATGGAATTATAATTTTAAATTCTAACGACAAAGTAATTTATGCAAACAATTACGTAAGAAAAGCCTTAAATATCCAAAGTATTGATTTAGAAAAAGTAGAAATATCTATAGGGAAAGATCCAGAAGTTAATAAAATTGGGATAAAAGCTAAAGGGATTGATTATGACGGTATAGGAGAATTATTAGAAGTTGATTTTGATTCATACAACTATAAAAATATTATTATATTAAATAAGATTTGTAAAAAAGATAAATGTAATAATATAATTAAAAATAATGTATGGGGAGAAATAAAATTAGAATCTATAATTGGCGAATCAGAGGCTATGCAAAATATTAAAAGGAAAATTATAAAGATAGCAAATTCAACTTCATCAGTGCTTATAACAGGAGAAAGTGGTACTGGTAAGGAAGTTATAGCAAGAGCTATACATTCACAAAGCAATAGAAGGAATAAGCCGTTTATAGCTATAAATTGTGCAGCTATACCAGAGGCACTACTTGAAAGTGAATTATTTGGTTATGCAAAAGGAGCATTTAGTGGAGCAAGTAATAGTGGTAGAATAGGTAAGTTTGAACTTGCCAATGGAGGAATAATATTTCTAGATGAAATAGGAGATATGCCTTTATCACTACAAGTAAAGCTTCTTAGAGTTCTTCAAGAAAGAAAGTTTGTCAAAATAGGTTCCAATAAAATGATAAATTTGGATATAAGAGTAATAGCTGCAACTAACAAAGATATTAAAGAAATGATAAAAGAAAAAAAGTTTAGAGAGGATCTTTATTATAGAATAAACGTAATACCAATAGAAATACCAAATCTTTCAGAAAGAAAAGAAGATATAAAGCAGTTAGTACTAAATTTTATAGATAAATATTGTGCTACCTATAGCTTAGAAAAAATTTATATAGAAGACGATGTTATAGAAAAATTAAAAAACTATCCATGGGAAGGAAATATAAGAGAGTTACAAAATGCTGTGGAATTTATGATAAATTTAGTAGATGAAGATAATGTGATAACATGCAGCATACTTCCTGATAATATAGTAGATTATTATAATAGACATAATGAAACCGATTTAGACAAAATTGTAGATGGAGATTTTATAACTTTAGAGGAGTTAGAAAAAAGATATATAAATTATGCTTTAGAAAAATACGGTCATGATACTAAAGGAAAATCTAAGGCTGCTAAAAAACTTGGAATAGGTTTAGCTACTTTATATAGAAAAAGTTGAAAATATTTCATAGTATACTGTTTATTATATTTTTAATTATAAAGAAAATACGTTATTCTATATAAAATAATTATAGTATTTTATAAATAGTTTTTTATTTAATATATATCAAATGAATAACACTTAAGGAAGGATCTTGTTAATGAGATATAAATGTTTAATTTTAGATCACGATGATACAGTTACTATGAGTACCCCCAATATACATTATCCATCATTTGTTGAAGCACTTAAAGTACTAAGACCTAATACAAAATTATTGACTTTAGAAGAGTTTGTCCATAATTGTTTTAGTCCTGGATTTTCTGAATTATGTAAGGATGTATTAAAGTTTAGTAAAGAAGAGCAAGAATATCAATATAAAGTATGGACTAGCTATACAAAATCTAAAATTCCAGATTTTTATCCTGGTTTTGCAAAATTGATAAAGGAATTTAAGAATTTAGGGGGAATTATTTGTGTTGCTTCCCATTCAGAAAGCAAACAAATTGAAAGAGATTATAAGATTAATTGTGGAGTTGTACCAGATAAAATATTTGGATGGGATATTGAAGAAGGTAAGAGAAAGCCAAATCCTTTTCCAATCGAGGAAGCTATGAGGTTATTTAATTTAAATAATGAAGATATATTAGTAGTAGATGACTTGAAGCCAGGATTAGATATGGCAAAAGCTTGTAAGGTAGACTTTGCAAGTGCTGGTTGGTCTCATGTAATACCAGAAATAATTGAATTTATGAAAGAAAATTCAAATTATTATTTAACAAGTGTTAGCGAGTTAAGCGAGCTAGTGCTATAAAGAAGGGAGAAATTATATGAGCAGTATTTATCGAGATAAATACTGCAACTATTATTAATTTCTTCTTACTATTTGGTATTATAATATTAATATATAAATTGATTAAGAAATTTAGAGGTATTAAATTGAAAAATAAAGAAATGAGCGAAAAAATAGATTTCATTTATAATAAATTAAAAGATTAAATAAATTTCAAAATTAAGTGGTAGTTATAAAGAATTAATAGCTATCACTTATATTTTGACCATTTTATATTAGAGGAGTTATTAAAATTATATCAATCTTTTTGGGCTTATTGCTGCAATAAGGGAATAATTTCATAAGTTCACCTCGAAATATTATTCTTTATTATAATTATATTATAAAATGAATATATATGTAAATAAATGGCTTCAAATTATGGCAATATATATTAGTTTTTAAAATATATACTACTAAGGTATACATTTTAAAAGCTTTTTTTTATGTAGGTAAATTGCAAATTCTTTTTATACTCTAATGTATCAAAAATATATTTATTATATATTCATTTCTTTAATTTTAAGCATATATATTTAAATTTTTAGTGTATTGGAATAAAGAAATAGAATAAAAAAACTTACATATTATCATCTTTAATTCTTAAAATGATAATTACAATTACTAAATTGATAATAAACCTAAATTTAGTAGTAATAAAATTAATATTATATTCGAATAAGACTATAAATAACTTATTAATAATTTCTAATTATTAGAGTGTTTTTAATTAAAGTACTGTCGTAAGGATTTGCTATATTTTAAAATCATATAATATTTCAAGCTTACTCTTTTCAATAGACATATTAGACATTTAATATAATATATTTATTTGTTTTTAGAGTATCAATTTAAATATATATAAGAATATCAATTTAAATAATGTTTAAAACTGAAAAAGTACTTTAATAAAAATAATTAAAATAAAATTAAGTAAAAGAATAATTTTATGAAATTGGCATGGATAATGCTAAATATAATTTTAATTATATTATACTGGAGGGATAATAAATGATTTTAATTGGTAATGGTATAGTTATAACCCAGGATATTAATAATCCCATTATAAATAATGGAGCTATTGCTATAAAAGAAAATTTAATTATTGAAGTTGGAGATTATAAAATTTTAAAAGCTAAATATAAGGATTATGAATTTATTGATGCTAAAGGTAAGGTTATAATGCCGGGATTAATAAATACACATCATCATATATATAGTGCCTTTGCTAGAGGTATGGATGCAAAAGAAGAACCAGCAGAAAATTTTAATCAAATACTAGAAAGACTTTGGTGGAAACTAGATAAAAAGTTGACACTTGAAGATACAAAATATAGTGCTTACACAACATATATTGATTGTATTAAAAATGGTGTTACTACAGTTTTTGATCATCATGCAAGTCCTATGAGTATAACAGGTAGTTTATTTACTATAGGGGATGTAGCTAAGGAACTTGGAATTAGAACTTCATTATGTTATGAAGTATCAGATAGAGATGGATATAAAATAACTGATGAAGGAATAAATGAAAACGTAAACTTTATTAAGTATGCTAATAAAGATTCAAGTGATATGATAAAAGGCCTATTTGGACTTCATGCGTCTTTTACATTAAGTAATAAAACTTTAGAAAAATGTGCTGAAGAAATTCAAGGCTTAAATTCAGGATTTCATATTCATGCTGCAGAGGGAATATCAGATTTACATGAGTCTTTAAAGAGCAGTGGAAAAAGAGTCATTGAAAGACTTCATGATTTTAATATCTTAGGAGAAAAAACTTTAGCAGTTCATTGTGTCCATATAAATGATAGGGAAATGGAATTGTTAAAATATACTAATACAAATGTAGTTAATAATCCAGAGTCTAATATGGGAAATGCAGTTGGGTGTTCTCCAGTATTAGAAATGATAAATAAAGGTATAAATATAGGAATGGGAACTGATGGATATACTAGCGATATGTTTGAATCAATGAAGGTTTTCCCTATAATACAACGACATAATAGATGTCATCCAAGTGTAGCTTTTAATGAAACATTTAAGCTGTTATTTGAAAATAATAGAAATATAACAAATATATTTTTTAATAAAGATCTTGGGATATTAAAAGAAGGAGCTTATGGAGATGTGATTATAGTTGATTACAATCCTCTAACTCCTATGAATGCAAGTAATATAAATGGTCATATGCTTTTTGGATTTACAGGAAGATCTGTAATAACAACTATTATAAATGGAAAAATTGTTATGAAAAATAGAGAGTTAGTAAATATAGATGAAGAAAAAATATTTGCAGATTCGAGAAAAATAGCTCAAAAGTTATGGGATCAAATGTAAGAGTTCTTAATTATATGTTTAATAAGTTTTTTACGTATATGGGAATAGTAAAGTTCGTATTAACTTTAATAGAAGTGATAGAGTAAGTAAACTTATATCAAAATTTGTTAATAATTAAAAATTATAGTGATAGGAAGTCATATTAAATTTGTTTTAAGAAAGGTGGAACAATTATGAGCGATGTAATGAAAGTAATGTCTTTTGAAAAAATTCTTGAGATAACTCTTAAAGATTATTATACAAAAGGAAAAATATTTGGAATAGAAGAAAAGGATTTTTATAGAGATATTGATAATAGTATAGAAATGAATTTTTGCAGTGAGTATTTAAGATTCCCAGTAGGTCCTGCAGCAGGCCCACATACACAATTAACTCAAAACTTTTTAGCAGCTTATTTAACAGGTTGTAGATATTTTGAACCTAAGACTGTTCAAATAGTAGATGGAAAAGAAATGCAAGAAATGATAGCAAGACCTTGTATTGATGTTAAAAATGTAGGATACAATGTAGAATGGTCTACAGAATTAACAGTTGAAGAAGCAAAAGAAGAGTATATTAAAGCCTCTGTATTGTTGCAAGTAATGGGAATTGAGCTTGGATTATCTGATGTAAAAGATTTTATACTTAATATAAGTGTAGGATATGATCTTAAAGGAATTCAATCAAAAAAGATTTCTGACTTTATTGATGATCTTAAAGAATCAAAAGATACTAAGGCTTTTAAAGAATGTATAGAAGTATTAAAGAAAAATATAAATAATTTTAAAAAATTTAAATTAGAAGATATAGATAAGATAAGTTCAAAGATTACAAATATAATTACACTTTCAACAATGCATGGATGTAAAGCAAGTGAAATTTTAGATATAGCAACTCACTTATTATCAAATAAAAAGATAAATACATTATTAAAATGTAATTCTACGTTGTTAGGATATGATGCTGTAAGAAAAATATTAGATGATCTAGGATACAATGATATCGAGTTAAACAGAGAAGACTTTGAACATGATTTACAATTTGATATGGCTAAAGAAATAATAGCTAAACTATTGCAAATAGGTAAAGAAAATGATGTAACATTTGGAGTGAAATTAACAAATACATTACCTGTAGTTAATAACAGAAATATTATGCCGGGGAATGCTATGTATATGTCTGGAAAACCGCTTTATCCAATAGCAATAAATGTAGCTAAAAATATTGCTAGTGAGTTTAAGGACATAAATATGTCCATATCAGGAGGAATAGATAAAAATAACGTGTTAGATGTATTTAATACTGGAATTACACCTATTACTATAGCTACGCTATTTTTGCAACCAAAAGGATATATAAATAATATTGCTGTATTAAATGAAATGAAAAAAGCAGGACATGCACCTAAAGGATTAAATATTGAAGCTTTAAATGAATTAGCAGATAAGGCAAAGAATGATTCTAATTATAAAAACAAAGGTAATGGTAAAGTTTTAGAAGATAAATTAGAAACTTTTGATTGTTTAAAGAATTGTGGAATTTGCGTTGATGTGTGTCCAAATAGGGCTAATATGAGAGTACCTGTTGAAGGACTTTCAGCTAATTATCAAATAGCTCACGTTGAAAATATGTGTAATGAATGCGGGAACTGTCATATGTTCTGCCCAAAGGGTGGATTCCCTTATCTTAAGAAAGTAACTATTTATAAGAATTTAGAAGAATTTAATAACTCGAAGAATACTGGATTATTAAGAATTGAAGAAGATAAATTCTTATTACGAGAAGAAGGAAAAGAATATATATATGTAGTTAATTCAAAAGAAGAAAAGAGTAAATTAGAAATTACTGCTGAAACAATTTTAAAAGATTATTCTTATTATATTGATGAAGGAAATGCTTTAAAAGAAGAACGAAAAAACTAAGTATAATAAGTTATCAAAAAGATTTTTTATTTATAAAACACTAAAATTATTATTTTGATAATTGGGAGGAGCAAATTAAATGTATAGTTTTAAGCTCAATGGTAAAAATGTATCAGTAAATGAAGATATGGGTTTACTTGATTATTTAAGAGATATAGCACAATTGACATCCGTAAAAAATGGTTGTGCAGAAGGTGCTTGTGGTGCTTGTATGGTATTAATTGATGGTATAGCACAAAGAGCATGTATTCAAAAGTTAAGTAGATTAGAAAATAAAGATGTAATCACAGTTGAAGGAATTAGTGAAAGAGAAAGAGATGTTTTTGCTTATGCCTTTGGTAAATGTGGAGCAGTACAATGTGGATTTTGTATTCCAGGAATGGTTATAAGTGCAAAGGGATTACTTGATAAAAATTTAAATCCTACTGAAGAAGAGATAAAAAATGCTCTTAAAGGGAATATATGTAGATGCACTGGATATGTAAAAATTATAAAAGCTATTAATTTAGTTGCAGAACTTTTAAGAAATAATGAAGAAGTACCTAAAGTATATTGTAAAGGATTGGTAGGAGAAAATTTACCTAGAATTGATGCTGAAGTTAAGACTTTAGGAATTGGTAAATATGCAGATGATTTATATTTTGATGAAATGCTTTATGGATCTGCATTAAGATCAAAATATCCAAGAGCATTAGTTAAAAATATAGATACATCAAAGGCAAAAGCATTAGATGGTGTTTATGCTGTTTTAACGGCAAAAGATATACCAGGGGATAGATTTATAGGTCATTTAGTTCAAGATTGGCCAGCGATGATAGATATTGGGGAAGAAACTAGATATTTAGGAGATGCTGTTGCTTTAGTAGCTGCAAGAGATAAAAAGATATTAAAAGAAGCATTAAATCTTATAGAAGTAGATTACGAAGAACTTTCACCTGTAATAAATCCAGAAATGGGAATGAAAGATGATGCGCCTAAAGTTCATGAAAGTGGAAATATATTAAGTAGGCAATATCTAAAAAGAGGAGATGCTGATGAGGCTATAAAAAATTCAAAATATGTTGTAACAGAAAAGTATAGCACTCCACCAACTGAACATGCTTTTTTAGAACCAGAATGTGCAGTTGCTAATTATGAAGATGGAATTCTAACAGTATATACAGGTGGACAAGGGGTTTATGATGAACTTCGTGAAATAGGAAAGCTTCTAAACTTAGATCCAAGTGAATTAAGAATCAAAAGCATGCTTGTAGGAGGAGGATTTGGAGGTAAGGAAGATATGAGTGTTCAACATCATGCGGCACTTTTAACTTACTATACAAAGAAGCCAGTAAAAGTTGTATTAAGCAGAAAAGAAAGTATAATAATCCATCCAAAGAGACATGCAATGGAAATGGAATTTACTACAGCTTGTGATGAAAATGGAATTTTAACCGGAATGAAGGCAAGAATAATTTCAGATACTGGAGCTTATGCATCATTAGGGGGACCTGTATTACAAAGAGCTTGTACTCATGCTGCTGGACCTTATAATTATCAAGATGTGGAAATAGAAGGTATTGCCGTATATACTAATAATCCACCGGCGGGAGCATTTAGAGGATTTGGAGTTACTCAATCAGCTTTTGCAAATGAATGTAACATAAATAAGCTTGCAGAACTTGTAGGAATTTCACCATGGGAGTTTAGATATAAAAATGCAATTAGACCAGGTCAAGTTTTACCTAATGGACAAATTGCTGATGAAGGAACTGCATTAGTAGAAACTTTAGAAGCTGTAAAAGATGCTTTTGAAAATAATAAAAATGTCGGTATATCTTGTGCATTTAAAAATGCTGGCTTAGGTGTAGGCATTCCAGATACAGGTAGATGTAGAATAGTAATTAAGGATGGTAAGGCTGTTATAAGAACTTCAGCAGCTTGTATTGGACAAGGTGTTGGTACAATAGCAACACAAATTCTTTGTGAAACTACAGGAATAGATCCAAAGGAAGTTTCAGTAGATAATCCAGATACTTTTACTACACCAAACTCAGGAACAACAACAGCTTCAAGACAAACTGTATTTACAGGAGAAGCAACAAGAGCAGCAGCTCTGAAACTAAAAGATGCTTTAAAGGATAAAGTTTTGGGGGAGCTTGAGGGTGAAGAATTCTATGGAGAATATGTTTCAGATACAGATCCAATGGGGAGTACAAAGCCTAATCCAGTAAGTCACGTTGCTTATGGATATGCAACTCAAGTAGTAGTTTTAGATGATAATGGTAAGGTAATGAAAGTAGTTGCAGCTCATGATATTGGAAGAGCTGTAAATCCTATAGCTGTAGAAGGTCAAATTGAAGGTGGAGTGGTTATGGGACTTGGATATGCTTTAACAGAAGATTATCCATTAAAGAATGGAGTTCCATTAGCTAAATTGGGAACCTTAGGATTATTTAGATCAACAGGAGTTCCAGAAATAGAAACCATATTAATTGAAAAGAATAAATCTAGCTTAGCATATGGAGCAAAAGGCGTTGGAGAAATTGTTGTTGTTCCAGCTGCTCCAGCAATGCAAGGGGCATACTACAAGTTAGATGGTGAGTTTAGGACTAAATTACCATTAGAAAATACTTTTTATAAGAAAGCAAAAAAATAATTTATAAAAATAATTAAATACTAATACTATAAAGTCATCTTTTTGAGTAATATAAGATAAATTAATTTATCATTTACCCAAAAGATGATTTTTTTATAAAAAATAATAAAGGTTACATAATTGAAAGATATAAGTAATATATATAAATACTACAAAGGAAAAATATAATAAATTTATAAATTGATATTAGGAGATGATTTTTTATGAGAAAAATAAAAGATGTTTTAACTGTTGTTGCTTTAGTAGTATTTGCTGGATATGATGAAGAAAAATTTAATTTGTAAAATATATTCAAAGTAGACATATTAAATATTAATTCAAATTTTGAAGCAGATTTATTTAAAAATTATAGTAATTAATAAAAATATTTTGAATTTACCTCATTATTGAGATATACTAATAAGGATTAGATAAATAAATTTTTATGTATAGTATAAATTGATTTTGTAGGGAGAATTTATATGTTTGTTAAAGTAGAAGACAAGGTAAAGGTATGGATGAAAGTAGCTTTTGTACTTACTATATTGACAATAATACTTATTCAGTTTAAAAAGCTATTTTCAGATTTTGATACACATACATTTTACATATATAAAGACAAGCTTTCTTTTATAAGTTTAAGTATTATTGTAATTTTAGGGTTAGTATCATATTTACCATTATCTTTATATGATTTTATAATTAAGGATACCTGTGATATTTCTTTAGATAACAAGAGTCTTTATAAATCTTCTTGGATTGCGAGTTCTATTTCGAGTATAGTAGGATTTGGAGGAACTGCTGCAATAGCATTAAAAAGTCATTTTTATTCACCTTATATTAAGGACAAGGCAAAATTAGTTAAAGAAGTTTCAAAAGTAGTATTATTAAATTTTACTGGATTTTCTGCAATTTGCTTGATATACTCCATTTTAAACATATCAAGCTTAAATAAGATTGAATTAGTAAAACTAGGTATTGGATTAGCTTCACTATATGCTCCAATAATTTTTATTTATAATGTATATAGATGTAGAAATAAAGAAAAACGTGAAAATGCTATAAAAACCATAAAAATAATGATAATTTCAATTTTAGAATGGATAGCAATGGCTTTATTATTATTTAGTATTTTAAAGTTATTAGGAAATACATTACCATTATCAAAAGTATTCCCAATTTACGTAGTATCTTCAGCTATAGGGATCGTTAGTATGATGCCAGGAGGAATTGGTGGATTTGACTTATCATTTATACTTGGGGTTAGTGCATTAGGAATAAATAAAGAGGAAGCATTACTAGCTTTAGTTTTATATCGCATAAGTTATTATATTATACCACTAACTGTAGGAGTATTTTTATTTATTTATGAAGCTAAAACTAAAATGGATAAAAACTATATTGATATTTTTAAATTAGTCAAAAGAAAAATTATTAATATAGTAAAATTTACAAAACAAGATAAAGTAAATAAAATTGATAATAATAAAGAAGTTTAAAAAGTTAATATATAAATATTAAACAATCCTTTAAAATATAAAGGATTGTTTTTTTCTATAGGTATCTTACAAAAATGAAAGATAAATGAAAGTTACATAAATATGTAATTAATTAATATTAGGATAAAATATGATTGTAAGAAAAATATTAGGTATTTAAACATTAAAATAATTAATAAGATGGAGGATAATATGAAGAATATTTTAAGTGTAGAAAAAATAGAAAAGTATTATGGAAATAAAGAAAATGTAACGAAAGCAATAGATAATATAAGCTTTAAAGTTGAAAAAGGAGAATTTGTTGGAATAATGGGACCATCAGGTAGCGGTAAAACAACACTTCTTAATTGTATTTCAACAATAGATACTGTAACTACAGGAAATATTGTAATTAATGATAAAGATATTACAAAGCTAAAATCAAAACAATTAGAAAAATTTAGAAGAGATGAACTAGGGTTTATATTTCAAGATTTTAATCTTTTAGATACATTAACTGCGTATGAAAATATAGCATTAGCACTAACTATACAAGGTAGAAGTCATAATAAAATTGATGAGCTTATAAAAGATATTGCAAGAAATCTTGGGATTACAGAAGTGCTAAGCAAATATCCATATCAAATGTCAGGTGGACAAAAACAAAGAGTTGCTTCTGCAAGGGCAATTGTGACAAACCCATCATTAATATTAGCAGATGAGCCAACAGGAGCGTTAGATTCTAAATCATCAAGATTACTTTTAGATTCATTTGAAACTCTTAATAATGAGTTAAAAGCCACTATATTAATGGTTACTCATGATGCATTTACAGCAAGTTATGCACATAGAATTTTATTCATTAAAGATGGAAAGATATTCAATGAACTTGTAAGGGGAGGAGATTCTAGAAAGGAATTTTTCAATAGAATTATAGAAGTAGTTACTCTTTTAGGAGGTGATGCAGGAGATGTATTCTAAAATAGCATTTAACAACGTGAAAAAGAGTATAAAGGATTATGCAATATATTTTTTAACATTAACATTTGCAGTTTGTATTTTTTATAGCTTTAATTCCATAGAATCACAAAAAGCAATATTCGAAATTAACAATAGTCAGTCAGAAATAATAAGTGGGTTAAGTATAATTATAGGAAGAGTTTCAATTTTTGTATCAGTTATTCTTGGAAGTTTAATAATATATGCAAATAATTTTTTGATTAAAAAGCGTAAAAAAGAACTTGGAATTTATATGACATTAGGAATGGGAAAAAATAAAATTTCTAAAATATTACTTTGCGAAACTTTAATTATTGGAATAATATCATTAGTAGCAGGACTTGTTTTAGGAATGATTTTTTCACAAGGATTATCAGTATTTACTGCTAAATTATTTGATGTTGGAATGAAAGAATATAAATTTATAATATCATCTGAAGCTATTTTTAAAAGCACTATTTATTTTGGAATAATGTTTTTATTAGTTATGATTTTTAATACTTTTGTTGTATCAAAATATAAGTTAATTGATATGTTAACAGCTTCAAAAAAAAGTGAAAAGATAAAGCTTGAAAATCCAATTATAAACATTATAATATTTATTTTATCAATAATAACTTTATCGCTAGCATATTACTTAGTAATCAAGGCAGGATTAAAACCTGAAGATAGTAAGTTTCTTATGTCTTTAGTATTAGGAATTTTAGGAACATTATTATTCTTTATAAGCTTAGGTGGATTTAGCATATATTTAGTGCAAAAGAATAAAAAGACTTATTTTAAAGAACTTAATATATTTGTTTTAAGGCAAATAGCTAGTAAGATTAATACTAATTTCGTATCTATGACATTAATTTCATTAATGCTATTTTTGACAATAACAACGCTTTCAACTGGACTTAGTTTTAAAAATGCTTTAGAAAGTAGTTTGAAAGATTCAACACCATTTTCAGCATCTGCAATTATGCATCTTGATGAAAAATCTAATTCAAAGGATATAAAGGAAAATATAGAAAAATTAAATTTTAAATTCGATGAAGATGAGAAATATATCATATATACTGAATATGTTTCAAATGAGAAGCTAAAGGATATTCTTAAAAATTATATGAAAAGTCCAGAGGATATAGAGGGATTTGGAGATAACAAAATTGAATTTATTAAAATATCAGATTATAATAAAATCATGAATCTAAAGGGAGAGAAAGAGACAACTCTATCTAAAGATGAAGTTTTAATTGCATCAGGTTTTGAAAATAAAATTAAAAAAATAAGTGATTTTATTAAAAATGAAAAAACTATAATTTTAAATGGCAAGGAATATAAAATAGCAAATCGAGACTTAATTACAGATTCATTTTATACCGATTTAATTTCAGGAAATGTTTTTACAGTTATTATTCCGGATAGTTTTGAAGGCAATTTAACTCCATCAAGATCAATTTTAAATGTTAACTACGATGAAGGTAAATATGAAGAGAAATATGCTAAATTATTTTCTGATTTTATGAGTGGAAGCTATACAAGAAATGATTATACAGACTTTATATTTGGTTATACAAGAGATCAAATATATACTTCAAATAAAACAATGACAACAGTAATATTATTTGTTGCAATATACTTAGGAATAGTATTTTTAATTTCTAGTGCTGCAATATTATCATTACAACAATTATCAGAAGCAGCTGATAGCAAAGAAAGATACAGCTCACTTAAACGAATTGGAGCATCTAAAAAAATGATAAATAAAACTATATTTAAGCAAACTTTAATATACTTTATGGTTCCTCTAGCTTTAGCTATAATACACTCAATAGTAGGAATTAGAGTTATAAATGATTTTATAATGTTATTTAATAAGCCAAGTATAGGGTTATCATCATTTATTACATTGTTTACTTTAGTAACAGTTTATGGAGGCTATTTCTATGCAACATATGCAGGCTATAAAAACATAGTTAAACAAAATAAATAAAAAAATAGCGACCTAATAAGGTTGCTATTTTTTTGAAGGCAATATAATATTTAGTTTGTAAAATAAAAATATTTAGGATTTAAATAATAAATAGCAAGTTTTGGTATATAATAAACGTATTAGAAGATATGAAATAATAAAAAATAGTATAGGGGTAAAAATGTATAAAATCATTATAATTGAAGATTCAGAATCTATCAGAGAAGAGCTTAAGACATACCTAGAAAGATATGGTTATGAAGTCGAGGCTCCAGACTCTTTTGAAAATATAATTGAATATATTGATAAAAGTAATGCTAGTCTAATTTTACTTGATATTAACCTTCCGCTTTATGATGGATATTATATTTGTAGAGAAGTTAGAAAAAAATCAGATGTTCCTATAATAGTGGTTACCAGTAGAGATAGTCAAGTTGATGAACTTATGAGTATCAATTTAGGTGCTGATGATTTTATAACAAAGCCGTATAATACTGAGATATTAATTGCTAGAGTATCAGCAATATTAAAAAGAAGCTATGGGAAAAGTATTACTGATGAAGTAATTTGTTATGGAGATTTAAAGTTAAACCTTGCAAATGGAAGTATATCATATAAATCAAATACTATAGAGTTAACTAAAAATGAATTGAAAATTTTGACGTATTTAATAAAAAATAAAGGTAAAATTGTTTCTAGAGATGCGTTAATGGACACTTTATGGCAATCGGATTTATTTTTAGATGACAATACTCTATCGGTAAATGTAACTAGATTAAGAAAAAAGATTGAAGAAATAGGATTAAAGAACATTATAGAAACTAGAAGAGGATTAGGATATATAATGCCATGAATATATTAGAATATATAAAGGATAGAAGAGCTAGAATAATAATAAATATTTCTTTGTTTATTATTTTATCTATTACTTTATTCGTTGCACATGTGAATAAGTGGTATATTATATTGATATTTTCAACTTGGATAGTTCCTTTATTTATAAATATCTTTATAGAGTACTTTAAACAAAATAGCTTTTATAAAAATATGATTTCTATTTTGGAAAATTTAGATAAGAAATACCTACTTTCTGAAGTAATTGAAGAACCTGAATTTTTAGAAGGAAAAATAGTTTATGAAGTTTTAAAAGAAACAAATAAGAACATGAATGAAAATGTTAAATATTATAAAGAAAAACAAGTAGAGTATAGAGAGTACATTGAAACTTGGGTTCATGAAATAAAAACTCCAATTGCTTCCACTAAATTAATATTGGATAATAGTGAAAGTGAAATTGTATCAAAAATATCTTATGAAATAAAAAAAATAGAAGGATTTATAGAACAGGTGCTATATTATTCAAAAAGTGAAGATGTGAGTAAGGATTACATTATAAAAGAATTTAATTTATCAGATGCTGTTAAAATAGCAATAAGAAATAATTCAAGAGATTTTATAAATAAAAAAATAACTTTAGACCTTAAAGAAATAGATATAATGATATTTAGTGATATAAAATGGGTAACTTTTATCATTAATCAAATTATAGGAAATTCAATTAAGTATTCACAAAAGGGAAGAGGAAAAATAACTATATATACTAAATCTAATGAAAACAGTAATTCACTAATAATAGAAGATAATGGAGTAGGAATAAATCAAAGAGATATAGATAAAGTGTTTGAAAAAGGATTCACAGGGGAAAATGGTAGGATATATGGAAAGTCAACTGGAATTGGCTTATATTTATGTAATAGCTTATGCGAAAAATTAGACTTAGGAATTAAATTAAAATCAAAAGAAAAAGTTGGTACAAGTGTAGAAATAATTTTCCCATTAGGAAAATTCACATTATTTCAATAAATCATATAAAACATATAAAATAGAATTATTATAATTTTATAAATAAATTTTATATTATTAATATATTAACTGCAAATTCAATAAATTTTAAAGAACAATAAATAAAGTGTTGATATATAATTAATCCTAACAAGCTCTTTTCTTGCTAGGATTAATTTATTTTTATTATTTATTTTTCTTAAATAAAGTAGTTCCAATTATAGTAAGCATTGATGCAAAGCTTAATAATATAGATGAGTTTTTTCCGCCAGTATCAGGAAGCTTACCACCTTTATTATTGTTGTTATTATTATTATTATTATTATTGTTATTGTTATTTTCACCAGGGTTTATATTGGAATTTTCTTTTAATTCTTTTATTTTAGCTTCGGCTTTTACAAGTTTATCTAAGTTTGTTATTGCTGAATCATTATTTGCAATAGTAACTAATTTTCTAGCAGCTTTAATAGAAGCTTCATCATCTAAAGTTATACTTTCTAAAGCTGGGAGCTTGTCTATCGCAGAAATAGCAGCATTTTCTTTTGCTATTTGTTCCTCTTTAGCTTTTTCTTCTTTAAGTTGTGCTATTTTATTTTCAGCAGCAACTAATACATCTAAGTTAGTAACATAGGAATCATTATTGAAAGCTGAAACTAAAGCTCTAGCAGAAGCAACAAGTAATTCATAATCTAATGTTAATGAATCTAAGGATGGAATTTTATTAATTGCATCTATAATAGGTAAGGCAGCATTTTCGTTATCTAAAACTTCTTTATTAAATATTTTAGCTTCATTTTCAACAGATGCATTGTCTATTACAGTGACAGCATAGGTGTAAGTCTTATTAGGTTCAATATTTCTATCGATAAACTCTTTTCCTGATTCTATACCTTTCCTAGAAATTAAATTTTGAGGATTAGTAATATCTATTGTATCTAAATTGCCTTCTTGTCTATATATACAATAGAATTTGCTATCAGAATTATTATCATCCCAATTTAGTCTAATCGTATTATCTATAACCTCATATTTAGCATTAGTAACAGGAAGCGTTTCTAATTTATCAAGCCAAGGTTTTCCAGGAACATTAGCAGGTAAGTTTAAGTAGTCTTTTTCTAGAATATTATTAGAGTGATTCAATATATCAAACTTATCACCAGAAGTAGCAATTGATTTAGGTAGTAATTTGTCAAAAGAGAAGAATGCACTTCCTTTAACATTTTCAAATTTTTGATTAAATCTTAATTGGTTAGCTATTTCATATGGATTTTTAAAGTTATTATCCCAAGATGCATCTATATATTTATAATTAGGATGGCCAATATAAAGATGAGAGTTATTTATTCCTTCAAATTGAGAATCCCACCATTGTAGTAATTCGCCATATGGGGCAGCAGCGGTGTTAAAGGACCAATAAATTTGAGGAGTTAAATAATCAACTAAACCTTCCTTTACCCATTTTCTTGTATTAGCAAACTGATCTCTAAGGCTTGAGGTTGATCCTGTAGGTGTATTAGAGCCTTCCAGATAGTTTTCGGCATGTCCCCATATTCCAAAAGGAGAAACACCAAATTGGATAGATCTATTATTAGTTATATTTATATCAGTAACTTTATCCTTTATTGCTTTTATAAGAATATCAATATTATTTTCCCTCCATTTAGCAGCATTTTCAATATTGTATTCCCCAAAACCTCTATTGTAATCAATAAATGTCTGCTTATCTAAATCTTGAGTATAAAAGTAGATATCTTTATTATTTTCACTATATTTATATGGATAAAAATAATCATCAAAATGAATTGCATCTACATTATACTTATTAGCAACTTCTTCTACTCTTTGAACTACATAATCAATAACTTCTGGTCTACCAGGGTCTAAAAATAACTTATTTTGAAATTCGTATATTAAATGAGGATTTTTTCTTGCAAAATTGTTTTCTGCAAGTTCATTTAATTTTTCTGATACAGGTCTTTTATCAACAGTATTAGTAACTCTATAAGGATTAAACCAAGCATGGAACTCCATACCTCTATTATGGGTTTCGGAAATCAACCATTCTAGAGGATCAAAACCATTAAATCCTGGATCTTTTCCTTGTAGAGTATAGTTATTGCCGCCTTTATGAAGATATTGAGACCATGGTGCTATATCTGATGGATACCAAGCATCAAGCATTGGACTTACTTGAAAAGTAACGGCATTTAAGTTTAATTCTTCAAATCTATCAAGAATTGATGAAAGATCATTTTTGAATTCTTCTTCGGCAGAAAGGTTTGGATTACTAGTAACATCAGAAATATCAATATTTACAACAGTTGATAACCAAGCTGTTCTAAATTGTTCTTTGGGATTAATAAATTTATAAGGAATAGTTACTTGAGGCCCATTATTATACATGTATACAGGTTTAGTTTCATCATAAGTTACCTCCATTGTATTAAAATCATAGGATTTAAAATTGAATAATGGTGATTCATTTGTTATTGCCAATGAATTTTGCCAAGTTATTGCTTGGCTGGATATACTAGCAAGTAAAAATAATGTCAAAGCTTTTTTCTTAATCATAATACCCCTCCTAAATGAATTTAGATAATTTTAGAACTAAATAAAATTAAATTAAAAAGTATATTAAATGGAAACATTTACAAGTTAATATTATTGTAACCTACAAGATCTAATATTTCAAGATGCAATTTCAAAAAATGAAATAATTTTTCAATAAGCAAGTATTAATTTAGATAAGAGCTTGGAAATTAATGAATAGATAGCAGTAAAATGAAATTATTATAAATATTGAATAAATATGGAATGAAAATGAATAATATATTGTTAAAATTTAGTGTGAAATGTATAATTAATTATATAATTATAATTAATTAAATGAAGTACATTTTAGGTTTATGTTTAGATTTAAGGGGATAGCATGAAAACGTTAGAAAAAGAGATCAAAGACTTAGAAGCGATAAAGAGAAATAATGACACCATGAATAAGGCTTACTCAAGTGCTGTGAATGCTTTGGAAAAAGTAGATGATGGATTAAAAAGTATAGAGAAAGTACAAACATATCATTTAAAAGCATTAATTAATATGAATAAAGTAATTATAGACGATGCAATGGAAAATCTAGAGAGAGAATTGATAATCAACAATGGAAATAAGATATGTTTAGGACAAGTATATGCAGAATTGACAAAAATGTTTTTAGCTAAAAATGATATGAATGGATATGAATTACATTTAATGCTAGCAGAAAAGACATTAATATCAGAAAAAAAGAACGAATCCTTAGTAGATTTATATATTAATCTGGCAAATAAATTTACTAGAAATGAAAAAAAGAGCGAAGGAATAAATTTATTAAAGAAGGCTTTATATATATTAGAGAATAGTAAGGAGGATTGGGTAGCTGAACAGTACCTTAAAATAGGGGCGATATTTTCTATTGAATTAAACGATAATGAACTGGGATTAGAATTATATAATAAAGGATATAAATTAGCAAAAAAATATAATTTAAAGGATATTCAAGTATTATTAATGTATTATATAGCTTTTGTATATAGCTATATTGGAAAAAGAAGAGATGCAATAGAGTTATTTAATAAAATTATAAAGAATAATACAAAGAGCTTGTCTTTATTTCATATTACAACAGTTTATATGGAATTATCTACGTTATATATAGATTTAAATTTAAATATGTATAAAATAAATTCTATGATACATTTAATTGAAGAAAATATAAAACAAATGCAAATTAGAATTAGGGAACAATTTGAAGCTAATTTAATTCTTATTAAATGTAGATACTATATAAAGATAAATGAAAAACCCAATTATATATTAGATGAATTAGATAAAGCTAAAGCTATTTATGAAAAATATTTAGATTCATTTAGATTTAGTAATTTTGATTTATATATAGAAATGCTATATGGTGATATATATTATAAGTTAAATGAATATGAAAGGGCATTATATCATTATAATAATTTAATAAACCTTTCTAGAAAATATGGGTATAGATTTATTGATAAAATCTATGAAAGATTATCTAAAACATATGAAAGAGGTGGTAACTATAAATTAGCTATGGAATATTTAGAAAAAGCTAATTCTATAATGATTTCATATGATAATAGTAAATATAGAGATAAGTATGCAGAGTTATATAAAAATCTTGAAGTACTACAAGAGTCAGAAAAAACTAAAAGTGAATTTTTTGCGAGTATTTCTCATGAATTCAAGACTCCTATAAATGTAATATACTCGTCAGTGCAACTATTAAATTTATATAAAAATAAAGATGACAGGGAGTTCATGGGATATTATTTAAAATACAAAAATAACATAAAGCAAAATTGTTTAAGAAGCTTTAAACTTATAGATAATATTATAGATGCAAGTAGAATAAATAAAGGTAATTATGAAGCTAATTTTAATAATATAAATATAGTTGAGTTAGTAGAGAAAATTACTAATTCAATAACTCCATATGTAGAAATAAAAAATATTATGGTAATATTTGATACAAATATAGAAGAACTTATAATAAAATGTGATGTATATATGGTTGAAAGAATAATTTTAAACTTATTATCAAATGCAATAAAATTTACTCCTAAAAACGGTAAGATTATAGTTAGTGTTAATGATAAAGAAAATGAAGTTGAAATACGGGTAAGAGATACAGGCATAGGAATACCAAAAGAGATGAAAGATAAAATTTTCAATAAGTTTACTCAAGTTGATAAATCATTGAATAGAAGTAAAGAAGGAAGCGGAATAGGATTATCTCTAGTAAAATCATTAGTAGACCTATTGAATGGAAAAATATATTTAAATACTGAGTATAAAAATGGAAGTGAATTTGTATTAAATTTACCTAAAGATAAGATTGTTGAAGGAGAGTGGAGTGATTATAAAAAAGAAGTGTATAAACTAAATGTTGAAAAAATATCAGTGGAATTATCTGATATTTATGATTTATATAGTTAGTTGAGGTAGTAGACATGAAGGAATTTTTTTCAGAATTAATAAATGAAGTAGATCATGGATATTTAAATATATTAGGAAATAAAAACTTACATGAAACTAAGGCCAGAATACAAAAATACATAGAAAATGAAAAAAAATATGAAAATATACAATATGCTAAAGGTATTTATTACTATTTAGAAAAGAACAAAAATAAGGCAGTTAGATTTTTTAAAAGAGCTATAAATAGCAATAAAATAAATGATTCACATGAGAGAGGAAAAATATATTTATATATGACTAAATGTTATTCAGAGCTTGATGAAAAATATCTTCAAAAGAAGTATTTCAACTTAGCAGAAAAGGTTTTTCTAGAGGAAAAGTCATATTATTATTTAGTTCAGCTATATTTATCAGCTATGTATATAGAAGCATTAAAAAAAAGAGAAAGCCAATATATAGAAAAATATTTAAAGAAAACTAGAGAAATGGTATCTTTATTAAAAGGGGAAGAAACATTTAATATTTATGTTTGTCTTGGAGAAGTATATTTTTCTATTAAAGAGTATAATTCAGCAAAAGAGATGTTTATACAAGCTATAGAATATGCAAAGCTCAACAATAAGTATGATGAAATAGCATTTGGAATTTGTTATTTGAAGGATATTTTTACCATTGATAATAGATTAGGTGAAGCTAAGGAAATGATTATTAAAACAATAGAAGAATATAAAGATAATCTAAGTATGATGACAAAATTAATTTTAGTTATTGAGATATTAGAAATATATTTAAGTGAAAAAAAACTAGGTAAAGATATAGAAAATCTAATTAAATATCTTGATAAAAATGTACAAAAATTAGATAAATGCAAACAACAGCAATTTAAAATAAGAATAAACATACAGATATGTAGAAAAATAGCACTTGAATTGGTTGAGGGAATCTCTGGAAGTGAAAAGGTGGAAATAATTAAAGATTTAATTAGTGAATGTGAAGAAAACTATAATAAATATAATAAGGATTTTAAATTTACTGATATAGATTATTGGATAGAAATAATAAGAGGATATATTTGTGTATTAGAGGAAAATTACCAAAAAGCTTTAGAGTATTATAATGGTGCATTAAAAATATCTTATAGGTTTAACATTAAATACACTTTAAGAAGTTATCATGGAATTAAAGCAACTTATAAAAAAAGTGGTGATTATGAAAAAGCGTTAATGATAACAAAGAGAATGAATTCAATTTTAAAGGATATTAATCTAGAAAATGAAAAAAAGGTTACTAAAATAAATGATAGATATAATGAATTAAAATATTATGATAAAATAAAAGAACAGTTTTTTTCAAGACTATCATATGATTTAAAAGATCCTATAAACTCAATTTATTCAAGTGTGCAACTAATAGATACAATGAGAAGTATAGGAAGTAGTGAATTAAAGGAGTACTACTTAAAATATGAAAATGTAATAATTAAAAATTGTTTGAAGGTTTTAAAAACTATAAATAATTTAATTGATGCTGTAAAAATAGATGCAAATGAATTAAAAGTAGATTTTAAAAATTTTAATATTGTATACTTAATTGAAGATATAATATCAAGGTCTGTTAAATATGCAAATATTAAAAATCAAAACTTAATATTTGATACAGAAATAGAGGAGTTAATTATAAAGTGTGATCCCAATTTAATTGAGAAAATAATACTTAGTATTCTTTCTAATATATTAATGGTGTCATTCGAAAAATCTGAGATATTAATAAGTGTTTTAGAAAGAAAACACTATATAAACATAGTGTTTAAATATAGAGGAAATGGTTTTAATAATTCTATATTTAATGTTTTTAATAATGATACAAAAAGTTGTCCTTTCAATACTTATGCTAAAGATTTATCAATAGCTAAATCTTTATTAGAACTTCAAAATGGTAAAGTATATGTTAATAATAAATGTGATGATGGGAATGAAGTGGTAATATTACTTCCAAAGTTAAAGTTTCAATATTTAAATAAAAAGACTATTATGGATACTTATGATATAAATGATATAAATGTTGCAATGGAATTTTGTGATTTAATATCATAGCATATTGAATGAACAATAAAAAAGGCTATAGAAAATTATATGGTTATGTAATATAAGTATACAAATTGTATCTATAGCTTTTATTTTATTTATTCTTTGAAATAGAGAGCAATTTTTTGTAAGTATTATCAATTAAAGTTGCTCCAAGAGGAGCAGTAATAATTATTGAAAGAACAGCTACAGTTAATATTATTTCTCCAGAAGCTAATCCCATTGACAAGGGCAATGCTCCAATAGCAGCTTGAACTGTTGCCTTTGGCATATATCCTATAGCGGAAAATAATCTTTCTTTAAAATTCATTTCAGTCTTTATTAAAGATAATAATACGCCAAAGATTCTAAATACTAATGCTCCTAAAATTAAAATAATAGTAATAATTCCGGAATTCATTACGTACTTAATGTCTACACTAGCCCCAACTAAAACAAAGAGAAATACTTCGGCGCCAACCCAAAGTTTTGAATATTTATTAGATATACGTCTGGCAAGTTTTGAATAAATCTTAAGTATAGTTGCACCAAGGCTCATAACAGCTATTAATCCAGATATAGGAATGAATCCTTTTAATAAATCTTCAACTGTAATAAATAAAAAAGATACACTTAAAATTATAAGAATTTTAATAGAATCTCTTATATGAATTTTTTTAAATAAATATACTAGAATAATACCAGTTAAAATTCCTAATATGATTCCAATTATAATAGATATAGGTATTTCTATTATGGAGCTTATTGAAAAGTTTGATCCAGTAGTTGCAATGCTTGTAAATGAAGTAAATAGCACAATAACAAAAATATCATCGACAGAAGCTCCAGCTAATATTAATTGAGGAATACTTTTATTAGTACCGTAACCTTCTTCCATAAGCTTAAGCATTCTAGGAACTATAACAGCTGGGGATACAGCAGCTATGACTGTTCCAAGTATTGCAGAATCTAATATAGGTAAATTTAAAAATTTTGGACCGAGAATAATAAAACCTAATATCTCAAGGGTTGCAGGTATAAAACACATTAAAATTGCTGGTCTTCCAACTTTTTTTAAATCTTTTATATCCAATGCAAGGCCTGCACGAGTTAAAATTATTACAAGTGCTATTTGTCTAAGTTCAGATGATATGCCTATAATACTAGAATCTAATAAGTTAAGCATGTAAGGGCCTAAGATAATGCCTGTTAATATCATACCTACAAGGCTTGGAAGCTTTAGTTTAGTAAAAATAGAGCCAATAAATAGACCTAATAAAATAATAAGTGCTATGCTTGTTAACATAAAATCCTCCTTTATTTCTTATTAAAAAAAGCCAATGAGCTCTGCAAAAAACTTGCAGAAGTCATTAGCTTACCAAGCGGTTTAGACATAAGTCAAGGGAGAACTTCATTCCCTTAAAGTCTTTTAAATAATACCATATAAGTATTTACAAATCAATAAAAATATTGAATTGATATAATAGTTGTCATGAATTAAAAGAAAATTTAGTAAAGAGGTACATAAAGATGAAGTAGATAATGAAAGAGTGGTTATATAGTTTTTTGAATTAAATAAGTTTTACTTATGATTAAGAAAAAACATGTAGGGGCAATAATTATTGATAGGCATAAAATATAATAGAAAGATTTTAGGAGTTGAAGGAATGATAAGCTATAGTGATAATATGACATATAATGATATAAGTAATAACAACTCTATTAAAATATATAATATTAATTCATTAGAAATAAAAGCATCTAGTAATGTGTTTCATCTAGATGAGGAAATACAATTAGTAGCATTGAAAGAATCCATATTTGGAATAAAAGAAATAAGAAATGTTTATTGGGAAATTGACTATACAGGAAAAGAGATTACGCTTTCAAATAATATAATAAAAATAAGTAAGCTATTGAGAAAGAAAAATTCACTTAAAGTAACCTGTGTAGATAAAATTACAGGAGAAAGAGCTTGTAGAGAATTTTCTATTATTTTAAATGAAGTTGAAGGTACATTAATACATTTTATAAAAAATGATGGTGATTATTTTGGGAATGGATATAAATGGGATTTGTGGAGCTTTTCAAATGATGGGGTTTCATATGCTGTTGAGCTACAAAATAAAAGCGACTTTGGTAGATGTACATTTGTAAGGGAAGAAAATATAATTGCAAGAAGAAAAGCTTGGGGAGATAACTGGGGAAATGATTGGTCTGAGCAAACTGCAACGTTTGAAATACCAAAAGGAGTTAAAAATTGCTATATAGTTTATGGCGAAAATAATCTTATAACAAATTTAGAAGATGTAATTGAATATATGAAGCCTAGAATTGAAATTGCAATAATGGATAAGAAAGATAGTATTACAGCTTTTTTATCTAAAACACCTTTAGATGGAACTAAATTTTATATTTACATTAATGGTATTAAAGAAGAACATTGTGAGTACGAAATTGATAAATTATCTAAAAAGGTTGATTTCAAAAATTTAAATGTAAAAGTATCTCCAAGTGATTTAGTAGAAATAAGGGCTAGCAATACATTTTTACCTTGTAAAGTAACTATGAGGAATTTTTTAGATAGTTATTATTATGATGGACCTGATATGGGAGTTGTATATGATAAAGAAAATATATACTTGAGAATTTGGGCTCCTACGGCATTTAAGATAGATTTATGTTTATATGAAAATTGGTATGATATTAATGGAAATGAAAAAAGAGTATATCAGATGAAAAGAGAGGAAAAAAGCGGAACTCATTATACTAAGATTAGTAGAAAGAAAAATGAATGTGTATTTTATCTATATAAACTATATTTTAAAGATATAGATCGAAATGGATTAGAGTATATAAAAATAAATTATGCAGTAGATCCATATGCAGTATCGGTGGGAGTAAATGGAGAAAAGGGATTTCTAATAGATATAAATAATGTTAAATCAATGCCATTTGGATGGTTGTGTGATGAAAGGCCACAGCTTTTAAGAAAAGAAGATTCTATAATTTATGAAATACATGTAAGGGACTTTACTATAAGTGATGATAGCGGAATAGATAAAAATATCAGGGGTAAATATTTAGGATTGGCTCAAGAGGGGACTTGTTATGAATATAAGAAAAGAAAAATTACTGTAAAAACAGGAATTGATCATTTAAAAGAGCTCGGGATAACCCATGTACACTTACTGCCTGTATTTGATTTTGGTTCAGTGGATGAAAGAAAATCTAACAAAAAGGGTAATAGAAACTGGGGATATGACCCTAAGAACTACAATGCCCCGGAAGGTAGCTATTCAAGTGATCCATATAATCCAATTTCAAGAATAATCGAGCTTAGAGAAATGATTAAAATTCTTCATAAAAATGATATAAGGGTAGTTATGGATGTAGTATATAATCATATGCAAGAAACAAGAAGTTTAGATAATATAGTTCCAGCATATTATTTTCGAACTAATTTTAGAGGCAGATTTACAAATGGGTCAGGATGTGGAAATGAAATAGCAACTGAAAGACCTATGGTTAGAAGGTTTATAATTGATTCAATAAAACATTGGCTTAAAGATTATAATATAGATGGATTAAGATTTGACCTTATGGAATTAATAGATATAGATACTATGAAGGAAATTGTAAAAGTAAGTAAAGAAATAGATGAGAGTATATTAATTTATGGAGAGCCGTGGAAGGGTGGTGAATCACCTCTTACAAATGGAACTTATAAAGGAAGTCAAAGAAATGAAGATTTTTCTATATTTAACGATACCTTTAGAGATTTTATAAGAGGAAATAATAGTCCATCACATGGATTTGTCAATGGAAATCAACATGATGGAGCCACAGCATGGAGCATAATAGAGGGATTAAAAGGATCTATAAATACATTGACATATAATTCAAGGGAAAGTATAAATTATGTAGATGCACATGATAATTATACCCTTTGGGATCAAATTGAAAAAAGCTTAACACCTGATATTGAAGAAAAGGAGTATAGGAAAATAAAAGAAGAAAATATATTTGATAATCATTTAGTGAGAAGAAATATATTAGCACTTGCAATAGTTTTAACAGCACAAGGAATACCATTTATACAAGGTGGAGCTGAAATATTAAGAACAAAAAATGGTGATCATAACAGTTATAAGAGCCCTGATAACATAAATGCAATATTTTGGAGATATAAAGCAAAATATATTGAAGTATTTAATTATATAAAGGGTTTAATAGAAATCAGGAAGAATTTTGAAGCCTTTAGGATAGATAAAAGAGAAGAGTTAAACAATCTTGAAATTAGTTTTTTAAATGGTGAAGAAAATGTTGGAGTAATTAAATGGCATTTTAAAAATTTAAATATTATAGAAGAGAATATTAATGATTTAATTGTAGTATATAATGGAACTTCAATAGACGATTATGATATAAATCAATATATGCCAGTTTCAAAAAATGGAAAATGGAATATAATTGCTGATTTTAATAAAGCAGGAGTAGAAGTAATAAAGACAGTTAAAACATCAGAGGTTCCTAAAATGAAGTCATACTCAATTATAATATTATATTCATAATAAATTTATATAAGGGAAATAGATAATATAAATTATAATAAGAGCTAATTACATTTAGCTCTTATTATATGTTTAATTATATTGCTATTCACTTATTTTCCTTAAATACTTAATGATTTCTAATAATAAATTTTTACTAAATAATCATAATATATAATTAAATAAATTAATATTATCAAATTTCAATCTATAATAATTAACAAAAATTATAATGTGAAATTGTTACTGGTCTTAATGATTCTATTTATTGGAAGTAGCGCTATAATGATTAGGACTACAATTAAATTTCCTCCAACGACTAACCCATTAGCAACTAAGGAATAAATCATAGGAGACCAGCCTTCAGGAGCAAATTGTCCAAAGAATAAAAAGCCTGATATAAAGTGAAATATAAATCTAACAAACATACCTACGAAGGTACCTAAGAGCTTTTTATTTTTAAAATATCCAGCAAGTCCTACAGCCATAAATGGAAGAGGATAATCAAAAAGAACTTGAATTGGATGGAGTATATAAGGACTTATGATTAAATAGATAACGCCAAATAAAAATCCAGTAAGCATACCTATTTCAGGGCCGTACATAAAAGCAATAATTAAAATAGGAACCATACTTCCTAAGTTTATACTTCCAGCACCATTAGGCAAGTCCACAATCTTTATAAGGTGAAGTATTGTAGCTAGAGCTAAAGCAATACCTATTCTAGACATAATTTTAGCATCTAGATTAATTTTCTTAAATTTAATAAGTGCTAATATTAAAATTACTACTCCTATAAGAGTAGCTAAAGAAAGTGGGTTTTTAAAAATTTCAGTAAAACCTTCTTTTAATGTGTTAATAAAATTATCCATAAAAAATACCTCCTAAAAGTTGCTAGGAGGTATACTTATAGCTTTGATATAATCATTTCTACAAAAGTACATCGTGACTTTCCTACGCTGGTATTATCCAGATCAGGTAAAGAGGGTTAATGAATTATCATTTCTCAGCCATAAGGCACCCCTAGCACTTAAATTATTTAATTATAAGTAAAGTTTACATAAATTTGTATTAAAAGTCAATATTTAATTATTATAATATTTTATTTATAAATGAATCTTTTAAGAGAATTTCTATAAATAGACTTTAAAGAAATAATTTTGTAATAATTAACTATTTATTTAAAATATAAAACGATGTAGTATAATAAATGAGTTTAATATAATACATTGAAACTAAATATATTTTCTTATACGGAGGAAGAAGATGATAAAACTAAAAAGACAAGAATAATAGGTATTTTCCTTATAGTGATACTTATTGTTTTAGGAAGGACTGGAGCTTATCTTGTAAAAGTTAACAAGGAAAAAAGTTTAAATATATAAATAGAAGAAGTAAATAAAAGTTTTAGTTCTTTGAAAATTCCTAATATGAATAGTGATGAAGAAGAATTTTATAACAAATTAAAAGATAGTTTTAATAAATCTATAGGTGATAAAAATTTAAGTGATGCTAATAATGTTTTAAATAAGATAAATGATTTAAAGTCTTCAGTAGAAAAGAGAGTTAAAGAAGAAGAGAAAAATGCTGAAGAAGAAAAAATAAAAAAAGAAAAAGGCTGCAAAGGATGTCTATGAGATGGACTTATGCACACCAACTGGATTATATAGTTTAACAGAAGCTTTTGGAGCAGCACAAAACCCAGAAAGTGGGGTTCCATATAGAGTTTTGGATGGATCAGAATATTGGATAGATGATGTTAATTCTCCGTATTATAATACAATGCAATTTGGAGAACCAAATGGAAGATGGAACTCAGCTGAGTATTTAATAGAGTATAGTAATTCATATAAATATGCTTTAGTAATTGATTATAATAGATACCCTGTTGTAATTGGTAAAAGTTAAGCTATATTTCTACATGTAGATGTTGGAGTTCCTACTTGGCGATGTGTAGCAGTTGAGGAAAGTAAGATGAAGGAAATCTTACAATGGATAAAGCAAGGAGATAATCCTAAAATAATGCTGTCTTTAAGCTATAATGAGCTTTATAGTTATTAATTAATAAATTATGCATATTATTTAAATTGAAAGTTATACATTATATTTATAATTAGTGTATAGCTTTTTTATTTTAAAGTTATAGGTTAAATAGAAATTATTTATAATTATTTTATATGAAAAATATGGTATATATATTATGAAAGGAGAAAAATAGGGATTTTATAAGAAATATTAAACTATTAGAAAAAAAGGGGATTAGTATGAGAATTTATTTTGAAAAATTATCGAGGGACAAATTATTAAAGTTTATTATTACAATCATAACTTCTGTAGTGATATTTAATACTAGTAGTATTATTACAAAAGCAAATACAGATATAAAATTTCCAACAGGAACTTGGCAAGGAATAGTTGATGGAAAGCATGGGGAAGGTGGATTATTTTATAGGATAAAGTTTAAATCTAATGGAAAGGTATTAGTAATAAAACAATTTGGAGATGGAGAAATAAAGGAAGAAAAGATATGGGAAAATAAGAATAATAATATAATAATAAAGAGTAAAGCAAGTGATGTAATAAAAGAATTAGATAATGGAAATTTAAAGATATTAGATGAGAAGTCTATAGAGTATAATAATGGTTTTTATAATACAATATTTAAAGAGCATAAAGGAACTTTATCAATAATACATTGGATTTCAGCATTAATTGGACTAATAACATTAAATGAACTATTTAGAAGAAAAAAGTTGGCTGCTATAGGATTTTTCTTTGTGTTACCAATAATAATGATTCCATTATGGTCAAGTAATGGAGTTACATATTGGTTTAAATGGATTAAGGTTTATTCAGCAGTTGCTGGAAGTGTTTGGTTTATATTTGTTAGATTTACTAAAATAGGGGTCAAGAAATGGAGTAAAATGATAGTTGCTTTAATATTATCTGCAAATATTATTGAGGCGGTAGTACAAGATTTTTCTATGGGCAATTTACCTAATATATTAAATGGTATTGCTGGAGTTTTATCAATAGTAACTTTATTTTATGGATGGAAAGAAATTAGGCCAGATAATTCAAAAGAAAAAGATATGATTTGGGAAAAGATGCCGCTCCTTTGGATAATAGCATATGATGTTTGGAATTGGACTTTTGTATATTTAAACTTTCCAGGATCAGCGTCACTTCAATTTATAGTTATATTATCTTCTACAATTCCAGCTATATTTATTAAAAAAGGGACCTGGCTTCAAGCAAGGGCATTTACTCTTGCAGCTTGGTTTATGTATTATTTTACATTTCCAAGGTTTACAGAATCGGTTGAGCTTTTGGTCCCAAGGAATAGTATATTTATGATTGGAATATCGTTACTTAGTATTATATTAAATTTAGCTTATGCTATTGTTTATATAAAGAGATATAAAAGTGAAACAAAAATAAGAATAAAAGAGATTAGTACTGATAATTAACTTAAATTTCTTAAAAAGATAATAAAAAGATATAAGGTAATAAAATAAAAAGAGATAGACTTTTCCTACAATTATCAAGATTATTTATTCTTATATAAGCATGAGAATTGTTGATTAAAAACTATATAAATAAATGGCTAGCAAAATATAAACTTGATATTTACTAACCATTTATTTTTTATAGTTAATTTAACTAACCATATCGATAAATTCTTCTTTTTCTTGGAGATGCAAGATAATTATATGCAGCAGTCCAGTAAGGAAGTAGGTCTGGCTTATATTCTAAAACATCTTTTAAAAATTTATCAAATAAATGAAGCTTAACTAATATTTTTATTATGTCTTTAGGGTATGGTGTTACTTTAGTATATGGCTTTCTAGGATCTATAACCATAATTTTACCTTTTGAGTTTATAAATATATGAGCATTTCTTATGTTAATTCTTTTAAACTTAAGTCTTTTCAAATCCTCGATTAAATCTATTATTTCTATAGATAAATTATAAGGTAAGCCATGTTTTGAGATATATTCAAAAAGGTTTTCTCCACCTACATATTCTCTTACTAATATGTTACTTACTCTTAATATAGGATTAGGAAAGAAAGGACTATCTAAAGTTTTTCTAAGTATTTCTTCTTCACTTTTAGCCGCTTTGGCATTTTTAAATGTTTTAAGGGCAAAGCCTTCAGGTGTTAAGTAAACTGAACCTTCTGCTCCAGAACCTAACAATTTACAATTTTGAATCTCTAATAAGTAATTCATAAAACCACACTTTATTAATTGCTTTTAAATATTATATGCCAATAAAAATAATATGATATTAAATCATGTAAAAGTTGCTGGATTGAAATTATATTAAGATTTTAAAATATAATTTAATATATATAAGTATAGGATTTCTAAGTATATAGGAATAAAATTAGTTTATAGGATACTTAATAGTAAATTTAAATTTATATTGAGATATTATTAAAAAGAAGGACATAAAAAATGGATGAATTTGTTTTATTTAAAGATTGTAGTAAAAATAAGGAGTATAGAAAAAGTTTTATTAATTTAGCAGCTGATACATTTGGATTAAATTTTGAAATGTGGTTTGAGGAAGGGTATTGCAATGAAAACTATATTTCATATTCATATATTTACAATGAAAAAGTAATATCAAATGTTTCTATAAATAAATTTACAATAATTCAAGATGGCAAAATAAGAAAAGTAATTCAATTAGGTACTGTTATGACAGATATTAATTATAGAAATAAAGGACTAATAAGAAGACTTATGAATGAAGTTTTTAAAGATTATGAAGATAAAATAGATTATATATATTTATTTGCTAATAAATCTGTTTTGGACTTTTATCCTAAGTTTGGGTTTAATAGAAAAAATGAAACTGAATATAAAATAAGCATGAATGATATAAGAAATAAAAATTATAAGAAGGTTAATTATAAAAATATTGGCTATAAAAGCATTGCAAGTATAAGAAGATTAAATCTATCTTTAATGAATGACAAATTAATTATAGAAAGACTATGTAAAGATAGGTATGCCGTATCAAATAAACTTGGAGTAATAAATGATGAATGGCCCTTAAAGGTTTATTGCAGCTATATTTTTAATGACAATCTTTATTATTTTCAAGATTATGATATTGTAGCTATTTTAGAGAGAAAAAATGATGAGGTTATTATAAATGATATTATAAGTAAAAATCCTATCGATTTTGACAATATACTACTTAGGCTCATAGAAAGTGATGATAAGATTATTAAGATTAATTTTATACCAGAATCTAAAAAGTTTAAAGTTATTACTAGAGAAATTATAGATGACGATAATATTTTATTTATAAAAAACTGCAAGGGGAAGGCTAGAGATGAAGAAATGCTTTTTCCTGTAACTTCACATACTTAATAAAATATACTATATTAAGCTATAAATATTTTAAGTGAGGAATAAATGGATACAAATATAACTTATAATACTAATAATAAAGTAGATATTGGTTTCTATTTTAATAATAGAAAAAAATTATCAATCGGCTTTTTAATAACTGGACATGGTACCTTTGCTTCTGGGTTATATAGTGCTATTAAGTGTTTAAATGGTGATTACGATAATGTTGAAGTTGTTGATTTTATTCCAAGTGACAGCATAAATGATTATGATAAGAAGTTGAATAAATCATTATTAGATCTAAGTATATATAAGAAAATTATAGTATTGTGCGATTTATTTGCAGGAACACCATTTAACAGAGTAATGATTAATTTGGTTAATAATCAAGAAAAGTATTGTGTTTTTGGAGGAGTAAATTTACCTATTACAATGGAGGCAATAATGGCAGGTGAAACATTTACTGATATTGATGTATTGATTAGGTATATAAAAGATATATTTAAAGATACATTAATTGATGGAACTGAAAAGCTAGAAGAGTATCTAGATAGTCATTGTTGAATAATTTTTCAATTCATATTAAGAGGAGACTATACATTAAATTGTAATAATCTCTTCTTTTATGAATTAATTTATTATGCTATAATCAATTTTATAGAAAGTAAGGAAAATTTATGAATAATATAAAAAGAATTGTTTATTAAGAAATAATATTATAGAAAATTAATATATAAGATTAAAAACTAGCAAAGATCATTTATACTGTTAGGTATTTAAAATGTGTTTTAATATAACTATGTATTCAGGATAATAATTTATGAAGTACAAATTATTATTAGTTAGTAATAATAAGAAAAATAATTAAAAGCATAATATATATAATTAGCAATAAAATAATTGAAAAATAGTATCTTCGAACATAAGAATCTTTTTTATATGAAGAAGATATTATGATTAAAGAATTAATAACTATAATAGATAGGAATTTTATATGAGCATTATTTGTTTTAGGAAAATATAAAGGAAGATGGATTTGAGGTAGTTTTCAGACTTAAAATTATAAAAGATAGAGTAAATGAAGATTTTAGTTTTTTATAACATAATATTATATTTTAGAATAATTCTAATTATAAGTAGAATAATTATTAAACTGTCAGAAATATGTATAACATATTAAGGAGGAAAAAATGCCTTTTATAGAATCAAAAGTAACTGTGAAATTAAGTGCAGAAAAAAAAGAATTATTAAAAGCTAAATTAGGAAATATAATTACAAAAATTCCTGGTAAAAGCGAAAGCTATCTTATGATAGGATTTCAAGATGAATATTCTTTATATTTTAGAGGTGAAGAATTAAGATATGGAGCATTCATTGAGGTGAAAATATTCGGTAAAACTTCAAAAAATGATTTGGAAGAAGTAACTAAGGAAATTTGCGACTTATATGAAAAGGAATTAAATATTCCTAAAGATGCCATATATATTAAATATGAAGAAGTAGAGAATTGGGGGTTTAATGGTTTTAACTTTTAAGCGATTAGTAATATTAATTATAAAAATGTAATTAATTTCCTAATATTAATTCGTTTAGGAGGTGGTTAAAATGGAGTGGAAGATTAGAAAATTTGAAGATTTAAGTACTAAAGAGCTGTATAATATACTTGCTTTAAGAAATAAAGTTTTTGTAATAGAACAAGAATGTATTTATCAAGATTGCGATAATAAAGATTTAGCAGCATATCATTTATTCTGTACTGATGATAATAGTATAGTGGCATATTTAAGAATACTTGAAAAGGACGTTTCTTATGATGAAATATCTATTGGACGTGTTGTAGTAGATGAAAAATATAGAGGTAGAGATTTAGGAAGAAAAGCTATGAAAAAGGCTATAGAATTTATAAATAATACTTATGGTGAAAGTCCAATTAGAATATCTGCACAAGTTTACATAAAGGATTTTTATAGAAGTTTGGGATTTATAGAAGTTTCTAACGCATATTTAGAAGATGATATTCCTCATATAGAAATGTTAAGAGATATTAAATAAAAAGAAAATTTCTTATGAATACAGTAAAATTCATAAGAAATTTTCTTTTTATTTAAATTATTATTTTCTGTGTTTATAAATTTAAATTAATATTATAAATAAAAAGGTGTCTAAATTGTTTCTAATAATTTAAACACCTTTTGTTCTATGCAGCTAATTGTTTTTCTTTTAAAATTATATTGATTCTTTTAAAGTAAGTAATTCCAAGTGGAACGGCAGCAGCAAACCAAGCAGCGGGATCAGCTAAAGCAATTCCAGTAAATCCAATTATGCTTGGCAATGTAAAGGCAACAACTGTTCTAGCTACCATTTCTGCAACTCCAGCCATCATAGGTACAAAACTATCCCCAATTCCTTGAAGAGTATTTCTATATATAAAAATTAATCCTAAAGGTATATAGAATATGGAAACTGTATTTAAGTAATGTCTTGCATATTCTATTACTTCTAAATCACTTCCATCCATAAATAGCTTTGTAAAAGCACCACCAAATAAAATTACTACAATTGTTGATATTATACTTACAATAATACTAATAATTGTGCATTTTTTAACTCCTTCTTTAATACGATCTATTCTTCCTGCACCAAGGTTTTGTCCAGAATAAGTAGCCATAGCAACACCAAATGTAACAGCAGGTTGCATAACTAGTTGTTGGACTTTAGAAGCAGCAGTATATGAAGCTATTATTTTAGACCCGAAATTATTTAAAGCACCTTGAAGAACCATAGCTCCAGCAGCTGTTATTGAAAATTGAAGTGCCATTGGGATACCAATTCTTAATTGACTTTTAACAAAGATTTTTCTTACTTTCCAATGACTCATTTTTAGTCTCAATATAGGGAATCTTTTAATTATATATATTGCACATAATATAGCAGATATAGATTGAGAAATAATAGTTGCATAAGCAGCACCAGCTACTCCCATTGAAAAATTAACAATAAATACAATATCTAAAATTATATTTAGTATTGAAGCTATAATTAGGAAGTATAGTGGAGTTTTACTATCACCTAAAGCTCTTAAAATGCTTGAAAACATATTATAAAAGATTATTGCTATATTACCAGCATAAATTACTATTATATATGCTAAGGAATCATCCATTATATCGGCAGGTGTATTCATAATCTCAAGTAATGGTTTAGCAGAAGCAACACTAATTATAGTAACTATTATAGTCATAATAGCAGATAAAACTAAAGAACTAGCATAAGCTTTTTTTACACCTTCTTCATCATTAGCACCAAATTTTTGTGAAACTAAAACAGCAAAACCACTAGTTAGTCCAATAACAAAGCCATTAACTAAAAAAGCCATAGCGCCAGTAGATCCAACTGCGGCTAATGCCTTAACACCAAGAAAGCGACCAACTATTATAGTATCAGCCATACTATAAAACTGTTGAAATATATTACCTATAAGTAAAGGAATAGAAAATGTTAAAATTAGTTTTACAGGATTTCCTGTTGTCATATCTTTTGTCATAAATAAGCCCCCTTTATATAAACCTATAAAAATTAAACATATTTTATTAATTTCAAAATTGTACAAACATTTTCAATAATAACATTATAAAAAAATATTATCAACTTTATTTCAAATTTAGAAAATAAATATGAATTTTTCATACAAATAATTATTATATAATTGCAATAAAAATATAGCAATGATTATACAAGAAAATATAAAATTTTAGTCAAACTATATAAAATTATAGAATTAATATTTACATTTAATAACTTTGTAAAAACTTAAATAAAATATGTAAAAACTTCCATGTAATATATAATAAAATAGTACATAGAGGTTTTTTTATAATGAGAAAAATATTTTTGCTTATTTTGGATAGCTTATCTGTATTTACGGTTAGTTGCAATAACACAAAAATCTTAGAAGAAAATACTAAGGATAATGAAGTGTTAAATAAATATAAAATTTAAATTATATTATTATAAAATAAATTTACCTACAAAAGATTAAACTGAATAATTTCATGTTATATGAAGTAACATGAAATTAAATAAATATAAAATTTTGAGAGGTAAAATATGAAAGTAATTAATATGTCAAAGGAAGAGCTAAGAAAATTCCTAGTAGTATATCAAGGGCTATACACGAATAATACTTTTATTGGAGAAGAAGGGATAAAAGATTTTATAAAGAGGGTTGGATGTATTCAATATGATCCATTAAATGTTGTAGGAAGAAATGCTGATCTTGTTATGCAGTCGAGAATTGAAAACTATAATCCTATAAATCCTAGATAATTTACTTTATAGTAAAAGGGAATTAATAGATGGATGGGATAAAATGATGGCTATTTACTCTGCCAAAGATTGGCCATATTTTAGACGAGTAAGATTAGAAAGGAAAAAGGAAGTTAAAGGTGTACTAAGAAATAGAGCTTCAATTAATGCAATAAATTATGTTGGTACTGTAAAAGAATATATTGAAAAAAATGGAGCAACTAATCCATCAAAAATTGATCTAGGGTCTGTAGAAAAAGGAAAATGGGGGCATGGAAAACTTTCAAGTGCTACAATGGATTACATGTGGAAAATGGGGGTACTTGGAGTAAAGGAAAAGAAAAATACTCAAAAGATATATGATTTAATTGAAAGGTTATTACCTAAAGAAATAATATCTAAAGAAATAATATCTAAAGAAATAATATCTAAAGAAATAATATCTAAAGAAATAATATCTAAAGTAGATCCTTTCAAAAAAGATGATGAGTTTTATAAATGGTACTTTAAAAGAAGAATAGGAAGCATAGGGGGATATTGGGATAGGAATGGAGAAGGCTGGCTAGGAAATTATGTTTCTCATAAAAATCTAAGAATAAGAATATTAAATGAATTGGCAGAAGAGGGCGAACTAATTCTTATAAAGGTAGAAAACTTAAAATAAAACTTTTATTTAAGAAAAGAGGATATATCGATTTTAAATGACTCTAATCGTATAAATGAAAATAATATAAAAATTTTAGCTCCACTAGATAATATAATTTGGGATAGAAAATTAACTAGAGATATTTTTAATTTTGATTATACTTGGGAAGTATATAAGCCTGTAGATAAACGAAAATATGGATATTACGTTTTACCTATCTTATATGGAGATAAAATTGTAGCAAGATTTGAACCAGAACTTCATAGAGGAAATGAACCATTAGTAATAAAAAATTGGTGGTGGGAGGATAATTTTAAAATAACAGATGATTGTATAGATGCTGTTAAAATATCATTAGATAAATTTTGTAGGTATTTAAAAGCTGATGGGATATCTAAGGATTCATTAGAAAAAATAAATAAAAGTTAATTTAAAGGATGTAATAATAATTTTTACTATCAATAATAATATTATTACATCCTATTTACTTATATTAAAGCAAATTGACTATTATATAAATTAGCATAGAATCCACCTTTATTTAATAGTTCATCATGATTTCCCTGTTCTATAACTTTTCCATTATTCATAACAAGAATCAAATCGGCTTCACGGATCGTTGAAAGTCTATGAGCTACAATAAAAGTTGTTCTACCTTCCATTAATTTATTAAATGCTCTTTGTATATAAATTTCTGTACGTGTATCTATGCTACTAGTTGCTTCATCTAAGATAAGCATTGGTGGCTTAGATAACATAACTCTAGCAATACATAGTAACTGTTTTTGACCTTGAGATAAAGAACTAGAGTCAGTAAGGATAGTATCATAGCCATTAGGTAAATTCATTATAAATTTATGAGCATGAGCATTTTTAGCAGCTGCTATTACTTCTTCAAAAGAAGCATCAGGCTTTCCATAAGCTATATTTTCTCTAACTGTTCCAGAATATAACCATGTATCTTGAAGAACCATTCCATATAAACCTCTAGTGCTCCTTCTAGTGATACTATCTATGTTGATGTTATCTATCTTAATTTCTCCAAAATTTATGTTATAGAATCTCATAAGTAAATTAATAAGTGTAGTTTTTCCACAGCCAGTTGGACCAACTATTGCAATTTTATCTCCAGGTTTAACTTTTAAATTAAAATTTTCAATTAGATTTTTATCATTGCTATATGAAAATGAAACATTATTTATATCTATGTAACCTTCACAAGCTGTTAAGTTAATTGAATTTTTACAATCTGGAATTTCTTCATTTTCATCTAAAATCTTAAAAACTCTACTTGCAGATGCAAAGGCAGCTTGAAGTTCTGTAATAACACCTGATATTTCATTAAATGGCTTAGTATATTGATTAGCATAACTTAAGAATGATGAAAGCTGACCTATTGTTATAGCACCATTAATAGCACTAATAGCACCAATTATTCCTACAGCAGCATAAACAATTCCATTAACAAATCTTGTACAAGGATTGGTTAATGCAGAATAAAATTGAGCTTTTTGTCCATATTTATATAATCTTTTATTTATTTCTTCAAAAGTTTCTTGTGAGCGTTCTTCAAAGGAAAATGCTTTAACTACTTTTTGATTTCCTATCATTTCTTCAACATATCCACTTAGCTCACCACGAACTTGAGATTGCTTTCTAAACATAGAATGGCAATGTTTAGCTATAGTAGAAGCTGTAAATAAGGATAGTGGAGTAATTATAACTACTATAAGAGCAATTTTAATATTTATTGAAATCATAAATATTAGTGTTCCAACTATAGTTATTACTCCAGTAAAAAGTTGAGAAAATCCTTGCAAAAGACCATCGGATACAATTTCTATATCATTAATTACTCCATTTATTATAGATCCATGAGAATTGCTATCTATATATTTTAAGGGTAAAGCATTTAGTTTATTGAATACATCAACTCTTATATCTTTAATAGTTTTATAGCTTACAATATTAGTACATCTAGTCATAACAAGCTGAAAAATAGAAGAAAATATAACTGTTAATGAAAGTGGAATTAGTATTTTAAATAATCGATTAAAGTTTACATTTCCTTGACCTATTATTAAATCTACTCCTTCACCTATAATAATTGGCGTTAAAAGGGTAAGAGTTATATTAATTATTGCGCTAAAAAAAGCAATAATTATATATTTATTATAAGGTTTAGTATATTTTAAAATTCTTTTTACTAATGAAATATTCATAATATGAAGTCACCTCCTAATTTTTTAATTGAGAAGAATAAATTTCTTTATATACTTCACAATTGTTAATTAGATAATCATGTTTGCCGATACCAACTATTTCGCCATTATCTATAACTATTATTTTATCAGCATTTTTAATGCTACTAGCTCTTTGAGAGACCATTATTACTGTAGTATCTTTAACTTTTTCTTTTAAGGCTTTTCTAAATCTTGCATCTGTAGCAAAATCTAATGCACTTGAGCTATCATCTAATATAAGTATTTCCGGATTAGAAACTAAAGCTCTTGCAATTGTAATCCTTTGTTTTTGGCCTCCAGATAAATTTTTACCACTTTGAAGTATATTTGTATCATATTTTTCAGGAAAAGCTTGAACAAAGGATGATGATTGAGAAATTTCTAAAGCAGTTTCTATCTCATCGATAGTTGCATATTTTTTTCCCCATTTTAGATTTTCCATCAATGTTCCTTTAAATAAAACAGCTTTTTGAGGAACTATACCAATCATGCTTCTAAGTCTATTAAGAGTATAATCTTTAACATCTGTTCCATTTATAAGTACTTGTCCTTTTGTAGCATCATAAAATCTTGGAATTAAATTTACAAGAGTAGATTTTCCAGAACCAGTACCTCCTATAATTCCAATAGTTTCATTTTTATTAATAGTCAGTGATATATTGCTTAATGAATATTCATTAGAGTCAGCATATGAAAAGAAAACATTTTTAAACTCAATAAATGCTGCTTCTGACTTACTACTATGAGTTTTTATATTGTCCTTTTCTACTATCGTAGATTTTATTTCTAATATTTCACTTACTCTAGTAGCTGATGTAGAAGCTTTAGTTAATATAACTACTAATTGAGCAAAAACTATCAATGCAAGAAGAATTTGAGTTATATAATTAACAAAGGCTATTACTTCACCTTGAGTCAATGAGCCTGAATTTACTCTGATTCCACCAAACCATAATATAGCAACTATAGATAAATTCATAATTATATATGTAATTGGGTTAAGGAGAGCAGATATTTTTCCAACATTAATAGAGGTGTCACTTAAATCATTACTAGCATCTTTAAATCTTAACTTTTCACTTTCTTCTTTAGAAAAAGCTTTAACAACTCTTGTACCTTCAAGATTTTCTCTAGTTATTAAAGAAATATTATCAAGTTTATTTTGAATTATTTTATATAAAGGAAGTGATTTGCTCATTACAAAATAAATTACAAGTGCAATAAGAGGAGTGGTAACTATAAAGATTATAGAAAGTTTTAAATCTAAAGCTATTGCCATTATAGTCGAGCCGATTATTATGAATGGGGCCCTGGATCCTAATCTTATTATCATTGCTACACCAGTTTGGATTTGATTTACGTCATTTGTTAAGCGAGTTATTAATGTTGGAGTACCTATCTTATCAATTTCAGTATGAGAAAGCTTATTAATATGCTTAAATAAAGCACTTCTAATTGAAGTACCAACACCTTGAGATGCTATAGAAGCATAGTACTGACAAATTAAAGCAAAGCCAAGTCCGCTAACTCCAAGAAGTATAAGGATTCCACCCATTTTGAATATATAACTTATATCACTATTTCTTACTCCTACATCAATGATTTTAGCCATAACTATAGGAACAAATAATTCTAAAATTGCTTCTATTAATTTAAATATTGGACCAAGTATAGATTCCTTTTTATAATCCTTCATAAAGTGTATTAGTTTTATCAATATCATCAGTCCTTTATTATAATTTTACACTTAAACATTATTATAACATTAAGTCTTGATAATAAAAGTACATTATCATATCGTAATAGATGAGATAGGTCTATAAAAATATAAATTATATAAAAATAAAGTATATTTTTAGGAGTTTATAATTTTAAATTTATTTTAAGGAATTCTTTAGAATAACTTTTTTAAATGTTCATTTTCTTTAGAATTTTTAATGTATTATATTATAAAATTAATGTTATAATTTATAATAGTAATATGAATGAACTGGAAAATGTGTAGATAGGTAGCATAGAATGCTTTAGAATATAAAATAAGATTAAAATTATATAAATATAAAACAATAAATACTTATGTTAAATATATGTTAAGAGTTTTGACTTTTTTGTATAGGGTATGCTAGTATGGAAAATAATACAATGTGATTTTACAGCAGAGGTGTAGATATGGAATTTTTAAAAAACTTTTTAAAAGGAGTGGCAATTAGTATATCGCAAATTGTTCCTGGAGTTAGTGGTGGAACTATTGCAATGATTCTTGGAATATATGATAAGCTACTTCATGCAGTAAATAATATTATTAAAGATTTTAAAAATCAATATAAGATATTGATGCAAGTGGGAATTGGAGCAGTTGTAGGAATATTTTTATTTAGTAATGTTGTTAAAACATTATTTGATAATTTCCCTATTCCTGTTGGATATTTATTTATCGGTGTAATATTAGGTGGAGCACCGCTTATGTTTAGAAAAGCAACTGTTAAAGGATTTAAGAAAAGCAGCTTTTTATATTTGATTGGTGGTATAATTATAGTTTTGATGATGGGCACTCCAAATAATGATGCATCAGCAATAATCACATCATTAAGTATAGGTAATTTTTTATGGCTATTTATTGGGGGAGTAGTAGTAGCAATAGCTCTTATCTTACCTGGTATAAGTGGATCATTTATGCTATACGTATTAGGATTATATAATACAGTTATAACAGCAGTAGTACAAATGAATATTCCAGTTTTAATACCAATTGCAATAGGTGGAATAGTTGGTACATTAGCAACTGCTAAAATAATAGAAATGCTGTTATTAAAATATCCACAGCAAACATATATACTAATATTTGGATTTATATTAGGATCAGTATTTTCAGTATTTCCAGGAGTTGATGGATTAAGCAGTGTAATAGGTGTGATTCTTGGAATTGGTGGATTTATATTTACATATTATATTAGTAGAAATGAATAGATAAGAGTAGTTAAGATTGAGGAAATCCTCAATCTTTTAATTTTGCAAAATTAAGAAATATTAAGAATTTAAAATGGTAAATTATGTTTAATGAATTTAGATATTTGTGTATAATTAATATTGAAAATATCTAATAAATTTTAAGTTAATAAAGATGAGAAAGGAAAATACAAATGGAGATAAATAAAAAAATATGGTCAATAACAGCCGTTATTTTTTCTGTAATGACATTATTATTAATTGGAATGTATTTTGGAGGATATATAAAGTTTGACTTTGTAATGATAGCTCTAGGCTTAAGTGAACTGTTTTCAGGGATAAGCCAAATGGAACTATCAAATAGAACAAATTCAAATGCAGTTAGAAGAAGAAATAAAAGTGTTGGAATATTTTCAATTATCATAGGGATTGTAATTTTCTCAATGGCTATATTTCAAATATTTTTTAGACAAGTAAAGTAGGAAAATGACATTAGTAATTTAGATTAACTCAACTGAAAGAGAGAATTTATAGATGCATGATGTCTATAAAGTTAGAATGGAAGATTTAGAATGGATAAAATAGATGATTACTTATTATGAATTAATAGATATATGGATTAAAAGGTTCTATACAAGGATTCAGATATCAATAATTAAAAAAAGTGAAGCTAGAGCTAAAATAATTTTATAATAATTATAAATAAACTTATATAAGCAATAAATAAAAAAATAAATATAAATATAAGGGGGAAAGGTTGTATGTCAAAGATAGCAGTTGTATATAAAAGTAAGTATGGGGCAACAAAAAAATATGCAGAATGGTTATCAGAAGATATTGGATCAGATTTATATTTGCAAGACAACTGTAAAGTTGAAATTCTTAATAGTTATGACACCATTATTTATGGTGGAGGAATTTATGCTTCTGGAATAGCTGGATTATCTTTTATTAAAAAAAATTATAGTAAGTTAAAAGATAAGAATATAACAATCTTTGCAGTTGGAGCATCACCATATGATGAAAAAGCTTATAATCATCTAAAGGAAAATAATTTATCTGGAGATTTAGAAAATATTAAACTTTTTTATTTAAGGGGAATGTTTGATTTGAATAATATGACATTTAGGGATAAATTACTAATTGGGATGTTAAAGGGAGTTTTAAGTAAAAAAGATTCATCTCAATTTGAACCTTGGGAAAAGGCGCTTGTAGAGTCAATGGATAATGTATCAGATTGGACGAGCAGAGATAATTTAAAGGAAATTAGAAATTTTCTAGGGGTATAGTATGAATAAAGAGGTTTCAATAATAGGGATATTTATATTAATTATGATAATTATTATTCCTTTTGGTTATAGAAAGTTAGGAACTATTGAAGATAAGATAAAACTGCAAGAAGAAGACAAATATTTTAAGTATTATTCAAATGAAAATGATTCAAAGACTATCAAAGATTTAAGTGAAGTATTAAATACTAATTATAATACTATAACAGATCATTTTAATACTAAATTAGAAACAAAAATAGAAATAATAATTTATCCGAATATAGAGGACTTTCATAAGTCTATTAGTAAAGTAGAGGCTAGTGATGGGATAGTTGGAGTTGCATATGACAATACAATAAAAATGGTATCACCATTAAATCCAGGATCAATTCATAATAAGGAATCACTTCTTAAAGTTATTGTACATGAGTTTGTGCATATAGTAACTTTTAATATTAATAATCAAAAAGAAAATAATATACCTACTTGGTTTATGGAAGGTATATCAGTTTATGAAGCTAATCAAATAACAGATTATGAAAAGAAAGCTATAAAAGAAAATCTATCCCAAAATATAGATATTACTATAGATGATATAAATGATAATTTTTATAATAATCAATTTAGTTATTTATATTCAGGATCTATAGCAGATTTCATTTTAAATGAATTTGGATATGAAAAGTTAATTTAAGTTATAAAATTTCCTAATGATATAGAAAATATTTTAGATTTATCAATTGAGGAACTAAAAAATAATTGAATTAATTATGTAGAAAAAAATTATAAGTAATTAAAGATTAAGGAACTTTTTAGAATAATATATATATAAATTAAATATTTAGTGAGGCTATTATCTGAAGTTAAAAGTATAATTTTTTTAGAACCTAGAAGTACCTATGTTCTTCAAGATATATCTCCAAATGATGTTGATGAAATTTATGTAATACAGGGTAATCCGTATTTAAATCTTTTAGGGACAGGGGTTTTGGTTGGACTAGTAGATACTGGTATAGATTATTTAAATGAAGAGTTTATTATAGAAGATGGATTAACTAGAATACAAAGTATATGGGATCAAACAATATTAAATGGCAGAAATAAAAACGTTTATATTGGAGATGTATTTACATCTGATGAGATAAATAGGGCAATAAGTTTATCAAAAGCTAATGGAGATCCATATAGTATTGTTCCATATAGAGATACTGTTGGGCACGGAACCAAAATGGCAAGTATAGTTGGTACTCGAGGATATAATAATAATGTAAAAGGAATAGCGAGTGATTGAGAATTTGTTGTAGTAAAGTTATTAGAGTCTCTTAATTTTAAAAAGTATTAAGAGAAAATAGTCTTGAAGATAAGAATTTATATAATTCTTTCGAAATTTTGGCTGGAATAGATTACTTAAAAAACCATTCATTAAAAGTTAAAAAACCAATGGTAATTTGTATAGGGGTAGGAACAACAGAGGGAAGTCATGATGGCAATATCCAACATCTAGATATATAACTGATGTTGGAAGAAATAGAGGTATTATTTCTGTTTGTGGAACGGGAAACCAAGGAGCAGCTCAAGGACATACATCAGGATATATTAAGAGTGTAGGAGAAATTAAAACTATAGAACTAAAAATTTCTAAGTTTATGGTTGACTTGCCTTTTTATATTTGGATTCGAAGACTCAACAGAATGTCTATAAATATAATATCTACAGATAGAGAAAAATCTAATTTTATTTCATCTAAAAGAAAAAATGGAGAAGAAATAAAATTCGTATTAAGTAATACAATAATGCGTTTATATAATTTTATACCAGAACATTTTACAGGGCATCAAGCAATAATAATAGGATTTAGGAATTTAGTATCAGGAATATGGAGAATACAGTTGAGTGGGGATTATATAGTTGATGGAAGATATGATATATGGTTGCCGCCTAAAGAAGTTTTACCTGAAGGAACTGTATTTTTAGAAGCAGATCCAAATATAAAGTTAACTATACCTTCGACAGCAAGAAAAGTTGTAACGGTAGCATATTATAATAACGAAAGAAATGTAGGAATTTCTGAATCTGGGAGAGGATTCAACTATAATGGTTTAATAAATCCTGACGTTATAACTGCAGGAGTAAATATTTTAACAACAAAACCTTTAGGATGAGTAAGTACTTTTTCAGGAAGTTCAGCAGCAAAAGCTATATGTGCTGGTGTTTGTGTATTACTATTTGAATGGGGAATAATAAAAGGTAATGATCCATATCTTTTTGCACAAACTTTAAAATCATATTTAGATAGAGGAACATACCAAAGACAAGGAGATATATATCCTAATCCTCAATGGGGATATGGAATACTTGATGTATTTCAAATTTTTAGAAGCATGATTTAATAGATATCATAAGAAAATTAGTATGAATAATATTAATATATTAGATAAGAAGAATTTTAATTACAAATAATTAGGTATGAGATGCAAATGCAAATAAGAAATATATATAATAATATTTTGAAAATAATTATTATTGAAAAGAAGATATTTTGATATATAGGTTACTCAAAAAGTCAGAATTAAATTTATTATGAGATATTGATAGAAGAGAGATAGTAAATGAGGTGTATCATTATAAAAGTAATAAGTTAAAAATAGTAAATAAATTTTATAATATAGAAGGTTGGAACCTAATAGAACTAAATGAATATATTCATAGGTTAAAAGATATATATGAAAGACATGAAAAAATATATGGAGTTTTTAAAAAAGATAAGATAGTTGGAATTGTTGCTTTAGAAAGCAAACTAATTGGAGAAAAATTAGATAAGGTTAAATTAAATATGCTATATATAAGTAATAGTTATCGGAAACATGGAGTAGGAAAATCATTAGTAAAGTTAGTGTCTAAAGATGCTGTAAATATGGGAGCAAAAGGCTTATATATATCAGCAACTCCATTTAAGAACACTGTAGATTTTAATTTTGCATTAGGAGCAAGAGTTACAAATGATATAAATAGAGAATTATTTGATTTAGAACCTCTTGATATACATATAATATTAGATTTGTGATATCTTAAATATTATAAACAAAAAGATATTATGAGATGTTATAGAATTTAAAAGAGCTATATTAAAATAAATTTTGATATTAGCAATTAAAGATTCATTTTTTCGCATATATAAATAATAGATAAAAATTTCTATTTAAGTTTAAAAACATCTTTAAGTAAGTAAAATCAATGGTTTAAAAGGGGATCGTGAAACGCGAGCCCCTTTATAAAAATAAGAGATTAGCTTTATTAAGGTAATAAAGCTTACTTAAAATTGAATAAATTTTATATTAAATAGATTTATGAGACTAAGCCTTTTTAATTAAATTTATTTTTAATGCAAATATCTATAAAGTATTTATGAAATCTTAAATCAGAAGTAAGTTCTGGATGAAATGAAGTAGCTAATATATTTCCTTCACGAACTGCAACAATATTATTATCAATAGATGCTAAAATTTCAACTTGGGAGGATAGTATTTTTGATACATAAGGTGCTCTTATAAATACCATAGGAAATTCTTCAGATGAATCTATTGAATTTATAATATCTTTTGCTACAAAACTATCAATTTGTCTTCCATAAGCATTTCTTTTTACTCTTATATTGATTAGAGAAAGATGTCCATTTTCATCATTTTCTATTTCTTTGGATAATAGTATCATTCCAGCGCAGGTTCCCCATATTGGTAATCCTTGTTTAGCTTTTTGTATAATTTCTGAGTCTAAATTTGTTAGTTTAAGTAGTTTTGATATTGTTGTGCTTTCTCCTCCTGGTATAATGAGACCATCAATTAATGATAAATCTAAGGCATTTTTAACTAAAATAGATTTACAACCAATGGATTCAATATGATGAACATGTTCATTAACTCCTCCTTGAAGTGCTAAAACTCCAACTATTAAACTACCAACCTCTTTTTGCATATCTATCCTCAAGACTTTCAATTGTTAATCCTTTCATAGCCTCACCTAAACCAGAAGATATTTCTGCTAGAACTTTAGTATCATTATAATAGGTAACAGCTTGTACTATAGCTTTGGCTCTTACTTCAGGATTTTCAGATTTAAAAATACCAGAACCAACAAATACACCATCGCTACCTAATTGCATCATAAGAGCAGCATCAGCAGGTGTTGCAATTCCACCAGCAGCAAAGTTAACAATAGGTAGTTTACCATTTTCATGAACATATAAAATTAAGTTGTAAGGAGCATTAAGTTCTTTTGCTATAGTCATAAGTTCTTCTTTAGATGCAGATTGAACTTTTCTTATATCTGAAATCATAGTTCTTTGATGTCTAACTGCTTCAACAATATTACCAGTGCCAGCTTCACCTTTAGTCCTAATCATTGAAGCACCTTCACCAATTCTTCTTAGAGCTTCTCCTAAGTTTCTAGCACCACAAACAAAAGGTACATTGAATTCATGCTTATTTATATGATATAAATCATCAGCAGGAGTTAATACTTCACTTTCATCAATATAATCAATAGCTAGGCTTTCAAGAATTTGTGCTTCAACAAAATGACCGATTCTAACCTTTGCCATGACTGGAATAGACACAGCAACTTGAATTTCCTTAATCATTTTGGGATCAGACATTCTGGCAACACCACCTTCTTTTCTTATATCTGAAGGTACTCTTTCAAGTGCCATTACAGCACAAGCTCCAGCCTTTTCAGCTATAATTGCTTCTTCAGGAGTAGTAACATCCATAATTACTCCACCCTTTAACATTTGTGCAAGATTTTTATTTAATTCATATTTACTCATAACAATCTCCTTTAAACAATTAATACCTGTAATTACATTAAATAGATAATAATACTAAAATTAATATTGTGCAAATGTATCGGTACAAATTGACTAATAAAAATTCCTAAAATTATAACTTTTTACATTTAACTATTTACAAAAATTGTATAAGGATATATAATAATAGAGTAATATTTATTTATAAAATTAAGGAGGTAGGGTTATGTTTATGAATTTAAAATCTAATAAAAATCAAATTGAATATAATCTATATTTTATTAGTAGCTCTACCAGTGGAGATAATCTGTAATTTTTTACGGAATATTAATTTGTTAATTGTGCCACCATGAGTTATTATTCTCATGGTTTTTTTATGCACTTAATTGCTAAATAAAGTGATATTTAATGACCCTGGGTAAACTAGGGTCATTTTTATATAAAAATATTTTAAAGGAGGATATTATTAAATGATCAAATTAAGAAAAGTTAAAGAAAACCAAATGGAAATAGGTGACAGAAATAGAAATGGAGGAATTTTATATGTTTATTATCGGAGAATCTATTAATCCAACTATGGTTAATAATGAAAAAAACGCTATAGATTTTGAAAGATATTGTAAAGATGAAAGATTAAGTTCAATAGAAATTAGAAGTGAAGTTTATAAATCATCTAAAAATAAAAGAAATAAATTATTAAAAGAATTTATAATTTTAATAAGAAGAATATTCTAGTATATAAAAATAATATAATGAAAATACTCAACATCATTTTATATGTTGAGTATTTTTTATAAATTTATATTAAATGATCATAAAAGAAAATAGAAGTCATAATATAAAACTTAAAGAATTTAGTTAAATTATTAATAGGAGAGAATAATTAATAGTATATATAGACAATTTACTTACTGAAGATCTAATAATTCTATCTAGTTCAATTAGATAGCTTTATTTAAAAATAAAAGTAAGAATTAAATTAATGTTCTTGGGAATTTCATTATTGAAATATAATACTCAATATTAGTTATTAATAAAAAATAAAAAAATAGTAGGGGATTATCAGGAGAGTATTTATTTTAACCAATAATAATAGTATTATTATTGGTTAAAATAAATAAAAATGGTATAATATAGAATAAGATTAATTATTATTATAATTTTATAATATATGATTTTAAGTTTCAATAAATATTAATGTATTGAATGTATAAATGTAAAGGATAAGATGTTCTTATAAAGCGTTTTAAAATGGAGGATGAAAATATGGGAGTTGCATTTAAAGATGTAAATTTTAGTAGATTGGTAGACAAGCTTAGCCCCTGTTGCCTTTCTGAAAATATATGTGTAGTATGCGAAAGAGAAACCTGTTTAGTTGGGTATGGAACAGAATGCATTAAAAATTGTATGATTAATAAAGTTACATATGTAATTGATGGATGTAAGAATATTCCGATTATGGATACAAGAATATATGATAAAGAGTACATAATGGATGGAGTTGCAGATATTCTAAGAACTTGTAAAAGTTGTAAAGAAAATCATTTTGAGAATTGTGTTGTAAATATTTTAAGAAGCTGTTATGAAGTTATCTTATTTGGTGAAGAAAAAGAATATAAAGGAAGTGCTCTTGTATATTTAAATGACTTAAAGGGATCTAATCCTGAAATGGCAGATAAACTATTTCAAAAGTATATGATTAGAGGTTAGATTATAAGGAATTTATTAGAGAAAGTAACTAGTTTATAAATTTTTACTTATAAGGAGAAAATAAACTTAAAGAAGTACTATTACAAATATATCTGTTTCTAGAAATTATAAATATTCAATAAAGTATTTTAGCCTAACATAGAACTTAGAAGTATGTTGGGCTTTTTAGCATTTTCTCATAATTAAAATAATAAGCTTATATCTTAAGTGCTTTATTGATAGGAATAAAGAATTGAACTTATTTAGTTGGAAAATTGAAAATATAATTAATAATATGTATAACAATTACATTTAATATAAAATATTGTATAATATATATATTAAATATTATATTTAAGCTTAATTGAAGGAGAAAGTATGTACAAGTATATGTATAAAGAAGCTCAAACTAATGGATTATTTAGAGAACCTTCAGATCATAGAGAGATTATAGATAAGTATAGTAAAGAAGGATGGAGATTTGTTACAGCAATACCTACAGAATTTTATAATAATAATGGCGAAATCAAGAAATTTGATTTAGTATTTGAAAAACAAATAAATGATTCGATATAAAAAATTAATTAAAGGATTGATATAAAATGGTAAGTATTAGAAGAGTGTCTATAGCGATTATAAAGATATATATGCTTAATAAAGAATTAGGTTATTTATATGAAGAAGAAAAAGTAAGGAAAAAAATTAAATATATAATTGAAAACAAGAAAGATATTATTTTAGTAGCTTACATAAATAATAATATAATTGGGTATATATATGGTAGTGAATATGAGTTACTATACTCAGATTCTTTAATAAATATTTTAGGATTTGTAGTTAAAGAATCTTATAGAAAAAATGGAGTAGGAAAAGCCTTAATAGATAAATTAGAAGAAATAGCAATAGAAAAGAAATATTCTGGAATAAGGCTAGTTTCAGGAATTGATAGGGAAGATGCACATAGATTTTATGAAAGAAATGGTTATATCTATAGAAAGGAACAGAAGAATTTTATTAAATTATTTAGTTAGATTTGTATTCTTATATTTTTATAGATGAATTTGAGTAAAATTTAATGTAAAAAGTATAAATTATAGAAATATATAGGATGGAAATAAAATGAGAAACTTTTTAAAGGTAATGAGAAGAACATTTTGTATTGTATTTGGTTTTATGATATTATTTTCCTTATTAAAATTTAATGATGATAGTATGATAATAGCATCTACAATTATTATAGTTTTACCTTACTCTTTTGTACATTTTTAATAATAGATCAAATTAGCTTTAAGAATAAATAATAAGCGTAGTAGTTGTATAATAAGAATTAAAAGACACTTTATAGTGTCCTTTAAGAAATGAAAACATTACCTTTACCAATTATAACAATTCTGTAATCTGGAAGTAAGGCTGTTAAGTTAAATTTATCAGATTTAGGAGTAAGACGAATAGATTGAACAAGAATTTGATTTTCATCAAACACTTGTAAATAAACACTATTAGATTCAGATATATTTTGGACTGTATATTTATTTTGAGGAGAAAAATTTAAGTCAGAAGCTTGATAAACACCTTCTTCAAATAAATTTACAGCGTAAGTAGATTGTGTAGAAGTACTAAAAAACAAAGATAATGAAATTATAAATACAAATATCGATTTTTTCATAATCTAACCACCTTTCATACTTATTTTAATCAAATATAAAATAAATATTCAATATGGTATTTAGATAAAGTTAAAAAATAAGAGATCAAGTAAGATATAAAATCTATATTAATATTTGATAGTCTGAATATGATTACTTTTAAGAATAGAAATAATTTATATCAGATATTATAGAGAGGTGGACTATAAAATCCACCATTTAATATTAGTTTATTATTAAAAAATTGTAAGAAATTAATTCATAATACTCTTAAAACCAAAAGCCTCCCCAGAAGTTATTAAATCCACAACATCTATTGAATCTACAACATCTACGGCAGCAACAACAACATCTGTTAAATCCCCAAAATGGCATATTATTCACCTCTCTATATATAATTTAATATATTCTCAATATCACATAAGTGTTACTAAGTATAGAGCAATATTTTCATGTTTAAATAATAATAAAGTAAGTTAATCACAATGAAATAGATAAATCTTATAACTAAGAGATGAGTTGAACTATAATAAACCTAATGATTTTAATAATAATTAATTTAATAAAATAATAGAGGAAGATTTTAAATGTATAGAGAATTATTAAATAGAATAAAAGTTAAATTTAATGATGTATATTTAATTCCTTATGAAAAGTTATTGAAGGATATAATGTAAGTTTTAACAATAATTTATTTAATGATATTATTAAATAGAATATATATGAATTAATTATAGATATAAATACAGAATTAATTGTGAATAGTTGGAGGGGGTCATTAATTATTATACAAATCAGGGGTATGGACTTTCAAATTTTTTTAGAATAAGGGGAAAAATAAATTTAAGTTAAAATCACATATAGGAGGAGTAAAAATGAAAGAAAATAAATATGATGATATAAGTTTTTTCAAAGAATATAAAAAAATGCCACGCTCAGTAAATGGATTAAAATCTGCTGGGGAATGGCATGAGTTAAAAAAGGTTTTGCCTAGCTTTACAGATAAACGAGTATTAGATTTAGGATGTGGCTTTGGATGGCACTGTAAATATGCAGCTGAACATGGGGCAAAAGCTGTAGTTGGGGTAGATATATCAGAGAATATGTTAAATGAAGCAAAGAGGATAAATAATTCTTCATTAATTGAATATACCAGAAAACCTATAGAAGATATAGATTACCAAGAAAATAGTTTTGATGTTGTAATTAGCTCTTTAGCATTTCATTATATAAAATCTTTTGATGATATTTGTAAAAAGGTAAATAGGTGTTTATCTAAAGGTGGGGATTTTGTCTTTTCAGTTGAACATCCAATATTTACAGCACATGGAAACCAAGATTGGTGCTATGATGAAGAGAAAAGTAAATTATATTGGCCAGTAGATAATTATTTTATAGAAGGAATTCGCAAAAGCAATTTTTTAGGTAAGGATGTTATGAAATATCATAAAACTTTGACAACTTATATAAATGGATTACTTATAAATGGGTTTGAAATAACAAATCTTATAGAACCAATGCCAGAGGAGTCAATGCTATTATGTAACACTGAAATGCAAGATGAACTTCGTAGACCAATGATGTTAATAATTTCTGCTAGAAAAAAAGATTAATAGTATTTAGTATTTTTTAGTACAAGAGGTTTTCAAAGTGAAGAAAAAGTTAGTTATAGTTAATGGAGCTATGGGTGTAGGTAAAACTACAACTTGTAAAGAGTTAAGTAAAAAACTTCAGAATTCTGTATGGCTTGATGGAGATTGGTGTTGGATGATTGATCCGTTTGTTGTTAATGAAGAAAATAAATGGATGGTAATAAATAATATAAATTCATCATCGTAAAATTGGTTTTATTTTTTATGATATTATTACAAGCTATATCAAGTTTTATATGGATATAAATAATAATATTTCATTAGGAGTGATAGAGTTAGCAGTAAAATTATAGAAAATATTCATTTACAATAGTATATATAAAAACCTAAAAGTTGATGGCTTCAGGATTTATATTTATAATTGAGCCTATGCTTAATATGAGATTTAGTGAAGTATTTTTAGATAGAGAAAATAAATGGACTGTCTATAATGTAGATTCTATGGTATAGCATCAACGGAAAGTTGTTGTACTAGTAACAGATAGTAGATATGAAACTTTAGAGGATTATAAGTAGAAAGAGGCGATAAAGATGGGGGATTATAAAATAATTCAAATAATACCAAATACGAAAGAAGTTTATTCTGAATATATTAGTGAAAAAAATGGAGATTTTACATTACCAATTGTATGCTTTGCTTTAGTTGAATATGATGATGGATCAAGAAAAGTAATTCCAATGGATATTGATGTAGATGGAACTGTTGGACCAAAAGGTAGCGATTTTATAGGAATTACTAATTACAAAATAGGGAAATTATAAAGTTTTTAGTAGAAGGAAAGTTTTTTACTTTCGATTTGTATGAATCGGATTTATTCATTTTATCTGAAAATAATAATTTAACTGTATAACATCTTATAGATAATTTGTTATAAAATTATCTATATTTGAAAACTAATTATTTAAAAATCATTGTATAATGTAAATAAAATGATTTTTAAATAATAATTAATTACGGGGAGGCAGATATGAGTAAGATAGATTTGCATATTCATTCATGTTTTAGTGATGATGGAGAATATACTCCAGAAGAAATTGTTGATAGAGCAATGAAAAATAATGTTGAAATAATTTCTATAAGTGATCACAATTCAGTAAAAGCTGTGGAAAGAGCTTTAAATTATAGTAGAGATAAAGATATAAAGGTTATACCAGGAATAGAAATAGATTGTACATTTAATGATATAAACCTACATTTACTTGGATACAATATAAATTATAAAGAAAAGGATTTCTATAATATTGAAGAAGATATTTTAAATCAAGAAAGAAAAGCTTCAAAAGAAAAGATAAGGTTAATAAAAGAATATACAGGTTTAAATATAAGTGAAGAGGAAGTTCTTGAAAAATCATCAAATGGAGTTGTTACTGGTGAGTTAATAGCTGAAATACTATTAAAAGATAATGAAAATAGAAATTCTGCTATATTAGAGCCATATTTACAAGGTGGAAGCAGAAGTGATATGCCTTATGTTAATTTTTATTGGGATTATTTTGCACAAGGAAAACCAGCTTATGTTCCGATAAAATTTATAAGTTTAAAAGAGTCAATTGAATTAGTTCATAAACATGGTGGTGAAGCTATAATTGCTCATCCAGGTAACAATTTAAGAGATAACTTAGATGAAATAGATGAATTAATAAAAGAAGGAATAGATGGTATAGAGGTTTTTAGTAGTTATCATACAAAAGGGCAAATAGATTACTTTTATGATAAGGCTTTAAAAAATAATATAATAATAACTTGCGGAAGCGATTTTCATGGAAAGACAAAACCTAATATAGAAATTGGAAAATTCAAATTTGAGCCGAAAGATGTTTCAATAGATAAAATATTAAAATAGAAGGCTTCGAATATGATGATAATCCGAAGTAGTTACTAGATGCAGCTATAATAGTTTGATAGTAGATTTTATCGAATAATCGTATTTATATCAGCTAGCTGCATCTCTTTTCATATGAAATTTAAAGATATGAAAAGAGGTTAGTTATGAACTATAATCAATTAAAACATCAATGGAAGTAAAATGCTTATTTAAATTTTTTACGATTTTTAAAAATAACATTAATTATGAAGGTAATAAATGTAGACTTTTTATTCATTTTGCATCTCTTATTAAAATTAATATTTGTTTAATATTACACCTTTGCAAATTGTATTTCATTGAATCGTTGATAATATAATGTTTTTATATTTGATCTTAAAAGATTAGTAAAGTTTTGTATAGATTCTTATGTGATTTTATAGTTTAAATTAGATAAAAGTACTACATAAATAATAAGTAAAATTAATTTGAATAATATTGGATAATTATTGGAAAAAATGGGTTACAAAAAGAAGTATAAAAGAAAGTAGTTATGAAGATAGTTAAAAGTAAATTTATGTTTATTCATAAATAAGAGATTGGATTTCATTAAAAATATAAGTGAGTAAATTATATAAATATTTAAATTAAAGAATACACTAAATTAATATATTTTATGCCTTTTGGTGGAAGTCTTACGGTTAATAAGAATTTTTTTTGTTAAAATATTTATTTTAAACACCTATAATAGTGTATCGAATAAAAAATATAAAAATATAATATACATTATTAATGAATTTTCGAGGGGTTATATGAATAGGGGAAAAAATAATAAACAAAGTAAAAAGAAGAATACTAAAAAAAGAGAAGTTGATTTATTTCCTGCACTTAAAAATACTGTCGATGGAGATAGGTATGGTTATATAAATAAAGATGGTGAGGTAATAATTCCGTTTAAGTTTACAAGAGCATATGATTTTAACGAATTTGGATTAGCAATAATTAAGGAAAATAACAAGTTTGGAATAATTGATATTAAGGGAAATTACAATGTAAATCCTCAATTTGATAATATAAATCCATATAAAGAAGGAAGGGCAATTTATACTGAAAAATCTAAAATGGGGGTTTTGGATGAAAAAGGAAATAAGTTAAGGGAGGTAGTCTACGATTATATAGGAAACTACAACGATGGATATGCAGTTGTAACTAAAATAAATGGTAAAAGCTCTAAATATGGATATATTGATTTAGATGGAAAGGAAATTACTGAAGTTAAATATATGCATGCAAATGATTTTAATGATGGCTTTGGATTGATAAAGATCAAAGATAGGGAATTTGCATTAATAGATACACAAGGTAATATTAGTAATACTTATAATTTTGAATATGTTGGGTCATATGGAGAAGACTTAATGGTATTTTCAATATTATTAGGTGGCCCATATGGATATATAAATAGAGATGGAGAAATAGTTATTAGTCCGATTTATTGTGATGCCAAAGGATTTAATGATGGGGTAGCAGTAGTCAGTAGAAGTAACAACAACATAATCTGTACACATGGAGTTATTGACAAATTAGGAAGGCAGATTTATGGTGAGATATATAGTGATATAAAACATTTAGGTGAGGGGAAGATAGCTTTAGGTTTACCAATAGGAGATAATAGTATATTTCCAAGAAGTATTTATGCTATAGGAGATTCACTAGGAACTCTTTTAACAAAATTTATTTATCTCAATATTGGTATGTATATAAATGGGTTATCATATGGATCTGATGATAAAAAAACATTTTTTTTAGATAGGTATGGAAGAATAGTAAAAAATCTACCAATGGTTTATGGAAGTGGTGAACTTAGAGCTAAAGGTGGAATTATACATGCTAATATAGATTACTCTCCTTATTATTTAGATAAAAATAATAAATTTATTTATCAGCCTAATAAAGAATTTCCTTTAGACAAAAAATATTCATTAATAATTGATAAGTATAAACCTAATATTAATTATCTCATATATATTCCACAAGTGAAAGGGATACATGATGAAAATATAGAAAAAGAAGTTAATTCAAAATTACGAAAAATATCATTTTATATACCAGCAAAAGAAGAAGTAATAGATAATGAGCCTAATATTATAGAGGATCAGGTATTATCATATAATTACTACGGAAATTTTCAAATATTATTTTACAAAGATAATTCATTAATAATAGATCTATTAGGATACTATTATTCATTAGGAGCAGTTAATGGAACACCAATAAGAAAAACATGTGCGATTGACTTATTAACAGGAAGATTTTATAAGCTAAAAGATTTATTTAAAAGTGATACAAATTGGAGAGCAATTTTAAATAAGATAATAAGTGGATTTATAGAAAATGATCCTAGTTATGAATATGTTTTTCCTGGTTCATTTAAAGGAATATCAGAGAGTCAAGACTTTTATATAGATAAAGATAATTTATATATTTATTATCCTCCATATAAAATAGGGCCTTATTCTGCTGGGGTTATTACTTTTAAAATACCATTTACTCAAATAGAGGCTTATTTAAATAGCCAAGGAGATTTTTATAAAAAGTTTAATGGATAGGAATAAGAAGCATATTGGAATTTTAGAATTCTTATATGCTTTTTTATTACTATAATTAGATAATATCTTAAATAATATACTCGTAAATGATGATAAATAAAATAAAAAAAACTAAGGAAACAATATAAACCTAAAGAATAATATATATTATAATCAAATAAACAAAAGATATTTAGAAAGTGGGGACTAAGATGAACTATAATAATTCAAATTACAGTTATGAAGATTATTTTAAAACAATGAGCATGAATAATGAAAATTGTTCATGTAATAATCAAGAACAATATGATAATCAAGAATATATAGTAAATATAGAAGAAAGATTACCTAATATAAATCCTGATTTACAAAATTCATCTCAAATGAAACCAAATAATTCAAGAAACATAGATATGTTTCAAGGTGTTCAAAATAATCAATATAATCAAGAATTAATGAAATCACAAGGGATGCAATCTTTTCAAGGATTCCAAAATTTCGAAGTGACTCAAGAAATGAACTCAGTACAAGGAATGCACCGTCCTATGCAATGTTCAGGAAAACTTCAATGTAAGAATCGAAACAAGGTAATTCAAATACCAGGACAAGTAAGAAAATATAATCAGCATTGTAATATAAATGGTAAAAATTTTATTATTAATAATAAAAATTTCTTTAATAGATATTTTACTAGATATAATCACTTTTTTATAAATGATTGCAATTATATAAAAGATCATTTATGTGATTGTAATATTATTCATTTTTCATCTCAAACTATTTATAAGGGATGTAAATATCTAGGATCAAATACAGTAGTTGCAAATAAATGTAATAAAAAATTTAATAATAATTGTTGTTTTAATAATAACTTCTAATTATCTTTATTTTGGTTTTGTAGTACTACTATATTTTATGGTAGTGCTACAATTTATCATCTTTCAACAATATAAATCCACTTCTAAATAGAGATAAAAGCTAGGCTTATTCAAGTCTAGCTTTATTTATATTACTACTTTTTACTTAATACTTTCTTTCCACCTACTTACAAATTCATCAAGAATTTCATGTAGAGTTTTTCCTATAATAGTATAATCTTCATCTCTTAAATTTGCTAAAGAAATTCTTATAGACCATTCTGGACCTTGAAAGCCAGATCCACTTAATAATACAATGGATGATTCTTGAGCTAATCTATATAATACCTCAACTGGTTTATAACTGCTTTCAAGATAATTTGCAAATCCTGAACCATAATTGTAATTTGCCCACTCTAATAAGTCAAATTCCGTATAATAAGCTGCATCATTTATATCTTTTCTTAAGCTTAGGCCAAGACTATCAAATAGTAATTTTTGACGTCTATGACATATTTCTATAGTTTGTTTTTTATATATATTTTCATCATCTAATAATGCAAATGCACAAAAAAATGCCATTTGCACTTGTTGGGGTGTAGAAAGGCCTGCTGTATGGTTTAAGGCGACCTGTCTGCTATCTGCAACTATCCTATCAATGAAAGGTATAGTTTCTGGGTTTAATTTCATATCACCATATCTTCTATTTAAAATTTTCTTTTTATCTTTTGATAATTCTTTCAAAAGTTTATCATATATATTTTTTTCATGAATAGCTATAGTCCCTAATCTCCATCCTGTAACTCCAAAATATTTAGAAAAGGAATAAACTCCTATAGTGTTATAAGGCAAATCGGCCATTAATGATCTAAACTCAGGAACGAACGTACTATAAACATCATCAGAAATTATCATTATATCTTTATTATATTCATTTATAATAGAAACTAGGTTTTTTCTGCACTTAGTGCTTAATGAAACAGAAGGTGGATTACTTGGATTCACTATAAATAAAGCTTTTATAGAATTATCTTTAAGTTTCTCTAATTCATATAATGGATATTGCCAAGTATGTGTACCATCAGTTGTTGTTTCAGTAGCTTTTATAGGAACTATTTCTAAATCATATCTAGGTAAAACAGGTATTTCTAGATAAGGAGTAAAAATTGGTACCATTATTGCTATTTTATCTTTAGGGTTAAGAAGCATATTTGATCGTAAAGTATCAAATATATAACACATTGCTGCAGTAGCTCCTTCTACTGCAAAAATATTAAATTTACCACTTGGAGGCTTATTGTAACACATTTCTTGTACTAAATAATCATGAACTATTTCTTCAATATGATACAGCATTCTATCTGGCACAGGATAGTTATCTCCAATAATTGCATCCGTTAATTCATATAAGTAATCATCAGCATTAAAGCTTTTTTCATTTATTCCATATTCAATTATTTTTTTTAGTAATTCTGTCCCTGGTAAAATATTATTTTTATCTATAAATTCTATGAATCTATTATAAATACCATTTTTTTTAGGCATTCCAGCTAAATCACCATTATTAATATCTTTTTTAGTTTCATCAACAGCAAAAAGACCAAATGTAAAAAAAGCTTCTCTAGGAGTAGATGCTGTCCAATTTGGATTTCCCCTACCAGCGTCTAAAAGAATACGGGCTGTTTTTTCATTTTCACCATTAGCTAGTTCTATTAACCTATTTTTAAATTCAAATGGACTTATTTTACCATAAATTTTTTCGATTTCTTCACGCTGTAAGTTTTTGTCCATAGTTTTTCTCCTTAAATAAAAGTTTTATCTTATTTTTTGTTATGAATTAAAATATTATTCCTTTAATATAGATGAATTAATAATATAAAAAATTAATACTAACAATTTATATAAAAATTAAACTTAAATGTAATTATTTATTGAAACATATTTACAATAAATAATAAAGATTATATAATTATATAAAATAATATCTTATTAAGAGTGGTGGAGGGACTGGCCCTTTGAAACCCAGCAACCTGCTTTCTAGTGTGGTGCTAAATCCTACAGATTTTTCTGAAAAATAAGAGTAATAGAGTTTGTATATAATCCTTTCTTATTTTAGAAGGGATTTTTTTATTGATATTAGTTGTGTATATAATATTTAGAGTTATTAAAGGGGGGCTGTATAATGAAGAGAGATTTTGAAATAGTAAAAGACTTAGAAAAAAGAATTTTAGTAATAGATGGGGCAATGGGAACTAATATTCAATCATTTATGTTAAAAGAAGCTGATTATAGAGGAGATTTATTAAAAGAATTTCCTATAGATCAAAAGGGAAATAATGATTTATTGAGTATAACAAAGCCAGAAGTAATTGATGAAATACATCGAGGATTTTTAGATGTAGGTGCAGATATAATAGAAACTAATACATTAAATTCAAATAGAATATCACAAAGTGATTTTGGACTTGAAAATTTAGTTTATGATTTAAATTATAAAAGTGCAAAGCTAGCTAAAATGGCTTGTGATGATTTTTCTAAAAAGGATGGTAAAAAAAGATATGTAGCAGGATCTATAGGGCCAACCAATAGAATGGCATCATTATCTCCAAATGTTGAAGACCCAGGATATAGAAATATATCTTTTGACCAGTTAAAAGATGCATATGTAGAACAAATAGGTGCTTTAATTGATGGAGGTATTGATTTAGTTTTAATAGAAACAATTTTTGATTCCTTAAATGCAAGAGCTGCTATTATGGCTGCAAATGATATTTTCAGGTTGAAAAATAAAATCCTTCCTATAATGGTATCTGGAACAATATCAGATAAATCAGGAAGAATTTTATCTGGACAAAATCTTTTAGCTTTTGCTGCTTCTATGAAAAACGAAAATATCATTTCAATAGGACTAAACTGCTCTTTTGGAGCGAGAGATTTAAATCAATTTATAAAAGAGTTATCAGAAACCCAGGATCTATTTGTATCAGTTTACCCAAATGCAGGATTGCCTAATGAATTAGGGTTTTATGATGAGTCACCTGAAATAACATCAAAGTGTATTGAAGAAATGTTAAAAGAAGGATATCTAAATATAGTAGGCGGATGCTGTGGGACTACTTATGAACATATAAAAGCAATTGCAAATATATCTAAAAACTATAAACCAAGAATTGTAAAAGGAATTGAAATAGAAAGTGTATATAGTGGATTAGAAATAACCAAGGTGAATAAAGAAAGTAATTTTATTAATATTGGAGAAAGAACGAATGTTTCAGGATCTTTAAGATTTGCACGACTTATTAGGGAAAAGAAATATGAAGAAGCTCTTTCTATTGCTAAAGAGCAAGTTGAAAATGGTGCTCAAATAATAGATATAAATTTTGATGATGGGCTTTTAGATAGTGAAAAAGAAATGGATTATTTTTTAAAACTTTTAGCTTCAGAACCTGATATTTCAGCTAAACCTATAATGATTGATTCATCAAGATGGGAAGTTATAGAAAAAGGTCTTAAAGTAATTCAAGGGAAGCATATAGTGAATTCTATTTCTTTAAAAAATGGAGAAGAAGATTTTCTAAAGAAGGCAAAGATTATTAAAGATTTTGGTGCAGCAGTAGTAGTAATGGCTTTTGATGAAAAAGGTCAAGCAGATAATTATGAAAAGAAGATAAGTATATGTAAAAGAGCTTATGATCTTTTAGTGAATAAAGTTAATTTTCCACCAGAAGATATAATATTTGATCCGAATATTTTAGCAATAGCAACAGGGATTGAAGAACATAATAACTATGCTTTAGATTTTATAAATGCAACTAAATGGATAAAAGAAAATCTACCATATTCTAAGGTTTCAGGTGGAGTTAGTAATTTATCATTTTCTTTTAGAGGTAATAATAAAATAAGAGAAGCTATGCATTCAGTTTTCTTATATCATGCTATAAAAAATGGTATGGATATGGGGATTGTGAATCCAAGTATGATTCAGATATATGACGATATTCCAAAAGATTTACTTAAATTAGTTGAAGATGTTATTTTAAATAGTTCTGAAGATGCAAGTGAAAAACTTTTAGAAGCTGCTACTTTATATAAAAATGATTTAAGAGAAGGCGGAGAAAGTAAAGAGGATTGGAGAAACTTAACTTGCAAAGAAAAACTAGAATACTCTATAGTCAAAGGAATTACTAATTATATAGAAGAAGATTTAAAAGAATCATTAAATTTATATGATAGGACTTTAGATATAATAGAAGGCCCTTTAATGGATGGTATGAAAAAAGTAGGAGAACTTTTTGGAGATGGAAAAATGTTTTTGCCTCAAGTAGTAAAATCAGCACGAGTTATGAAAAAAGGAGTTTCATACCTAACGCCGTATATAAATAGTGAAAAAGATGGTGAGTTTACTCGGGATGGAAAAATATTAATAGCTACTGTAAAAGGTGATGTTCATGATATAGGAAAGAATATAGTTGGAGTTGTTTTATCTTGTAATAACTTTGAAGTTATAGATTTAGGTGTCATGGTTCCGTGCGAAGAAATAATAGATAAAGCAATTAAGGAAAATGTTGATATAATTGGGTTAAGTGGATTGATAACTCCATCCTTAAGTGAAATGATAACAGTAGCAAAGGAAATGGAAAAAAGAAATTTAAATATTCCACTTATAATTGGTGGTGCAACTACATCTAAAGTTCATACAGCATTAAAAATAGATCCTAATTATAGTGGACCAGTAATATATGGATATGATGCATCTAAAACTGTTGAAATTTGTAAGATATTAGTATCAAAAGAAAAAAATAAATTTATAAAGAAAACTAAAGAGGATTACAGGTTACAAAGAGAAAATTATGAAAAAGTAAAACTTGAATTTATTTCATTAGAAGAAGCAAGAAAAAATAAATTAAAAATAGATTGGAAAAATACTCTTATTAAAAAACCTAATTTTTTAGGTGTGAAAGAAATTTATGATTATACTATAAAAGATTTGAGGCCTTTTATAGATTGGAGTTTCTTTTTTTCAGCTTGGGGAATGAAAATGAAATTTCCACAAATTTTAGAAGACAATAGCTATGGTAAAGAAGCCAACAAAATATATTATGATGCAAATAAATTATTGGATGATTTAGAAAATAGCAAAATAGTGAAACTAAAAGGAGTATTTGGGTTATTTAAAGCAAGTTCTGCTGAAGATGATATAAGGATTTTTGATAAAGATAATAATTTAATAGAAACTTTTAATATGTTTAGACAACAAAAGAAAAATAAAAATAATATAAACCTTTCTTTAAGCGACTATATAGCTCCGGAGGGATTAGAAATTGATGATTATATTGGTGCATTTTTAGTAACAAGTGGAACTGAGGCTAGAGAGTATGCTAATAACTTAAGAGAAAATGGAGATGACTATAATTCTATACTTTTAAGCTTTATATGTGATAGGCTAGCAGAAGCTTTTGCAGAAAAATTGCATTTTGATGTTAGAAAGAGCTATTGGGGATATTCAAGTAATGAGAATTTAAATTATGATGAGTTACTTTCTGGGAAGTATAGGGGAATAAGACCAGCCGTAGGTTATCCATCAATAAAGGATCAAAAAGAAATAAGAAAGATATTTAAGTTATTAAATGGAGAAGAAGCAACTGGAGTAAAAGTTACGGAAAGTAATATGATGGATCCCCCATCATCAGTTTGTGGGTTATATTTTGCAAATAGTGAAGCTAAATATTTTGATGTTTATAAAATAGATTACAATCAATTAGAAGATTATGCTAAAAGAAATAATTCAGATCTAGAGGAATTAAAAAATAGATTACCAAATATATTAATATAATTACTTACAAAAAAAGAAAACTTATAAAGAATTAATAAACTTTATAAGTTTTCTTTTTTATTTTAATATTAAGGGTTTAACTTTATTGAAATCTCCATCTAATATTGTGTAATTACTATCAATTTCATGAACTAAATTGGGAGACAAATTAGAATGAATATATAAGGTATTTAAATTTACTTCTTTTGCACCTTGTATATCACAAGTATAATCATTTCCAATCATTATACTCTCCATTGGATTTAAATTATATTTTTCTATTAATGAATTATAAAAAAACTTATCAGGTTTGCATACACAAAAATCCGAAGAAAACAGTATTCCATCAAAATATTTATCTATGCCTAGTAACTTCATTTCGTAAAGAGTAAAAACTTTTTGAGCATTAGATAGCAGATATACATTTTTATTTTTAGATTTTAGTGACTCTAATAATTCAATAACACCATTATAAAGAGATAATTTATTTACTGATAATACTCTAAATATTTGTGCTGTATCTTTAATAGTATCAGAACTTGGGAAAATCCCCTTTTTATTGAATAATTCTTTAAATATTTCTTCTATATTGAAATCAGGATAATTTGTATTTGTATTTAACTTTAATTTAGTATTTACTAATTGCATGTATTTATCTTTTAATTCATTACTAGAATAATTTGCCTCTTGATATGAATAGAATAGAGATAATTTTTCCCAAAGTATCAGAGAATCTTCATTTGTATTTATATTAACCAAAGTTCCATACAAATCAAATATATAATTTTTAAACATATAAGCCTCCCATATTAAGTTATATATTATTTACTTCTTTTAATAATTCATAAATCCTTTAATTAATATATAAGTTATATAAGAATTGTATTTTCAAACAAAAATGTGCTTATTTAATTTATATTTAATACTAATATTTTTATTCCATAATATGGACTGATATATTTATTAGTGATAAACTTAATGAAAAAGGAGGCTATAATATGAAATTAGAAATAAGTAAATATTTGAAAGATATAAAACCTATTTTAAATGAACTTTTAGAAGAATTGCTAAAGGAATTTAAATATGTATCAATTTTGGCAACAGATTCTTTTGGTAAGAAGTTTATTGTATCTAAAAATACAGTAAGTATAAATGATGGGGCATTTATAGAAAGAGGTTTTGTTGTAAAAGTTTATAATGGTGTAAATTATTCAGAGTATGCTTTTAATTATATTAATAAAGAAAATTTTAATAGCATAATCGAAGAAATAAAAAAGAATTCAAAAAATTCTCTTGATGATAATATAAATATTTATAAAGTTATAGATGAAGATGAGGTAAAATTCTCTAAAGGAACAGAAATAAAACTTCATCCTAAAGATATTACTGATAAAAACATATTAGAATCACTATCAAAAATAAAGGATGAAGGATTATCATTAAGTGAAAATGTAGTAGATTTTAGGGTGTTTTATGAATATATGAACGTCAATAAGATATTTTTATCTTCCAAGAAAGACTTAGAACAAAGTTTAATGTGGGGAAATGGGATGTGCCTTTGTATAGCTGCTGATGATAATGGAAATAAAATTGGAACAAGAATTTTTTCAGGGGCTAAAGGTGGAGAATTATTAAATGATATGAATGGTGTTGCAAATGAACTTGTTGATGAAACAGTGAAACTACTAAGTGCAAAAAAGATAGTTCCAGGAGAATATGATGTTATATGCACTCCAGATATAACAGGATTAATAGTACATGAAGCTTTTGGACATGGTGTAGAAATGGATATGTTCTTAAAAGACAGAGCAAAGTCTAAAGACTTTATGGAAGAATATGTTGCATCAGATATAGTTACAATGCATGATGGAGCTGCATCTATAGAAGAAACTGGATCTTATTTCTTTGATGATGAAGGAAATATGGCTAGTGATACTATAATAATTAAAGATGGTGTATTAAAAACAGGAATAAATGATAGCTTAACAGCTTTATCTTTAAATGAAAAGCCTACTGGTAATGGAAGAAGACAAAGTTTTGATAGAAAAGCTTATTCAAGAATGACAAATACTTATATTGAATACGGGAATAGTACTGTAGAAGAAATGATAAAATCAGTAAAGTATGGATTTTTAATAGATTCAGCAGAAAGTGGAATGGAAGATCCGAAAAATTGGGGAATACAATGTATTGCAAATGTAGGAAAAGAAATAAAGGATGGCAAATTAACAGGAAATATCTTTTCGCCTATAATAATTACAGGCTATGTTCCAGATCTATTAAAATCTATTTCAATGATATCTAGTGAGTTTGGAACTAGTGGTACAGGATACTGTGGAAAAGGATACAAGGAATGGGTTAAAGTTTCGGCAGGTGGACCTTATATAAAATGTAAGGCTAGACTAGGATAGAGGTGAATTGTATGATAGATTTAATTAAAGAATTATTGAAGAAACATAAGATAGAAGAATATATAATTTCAGAAACTGAATTTGAAGATGTAGAACTTTACTTTATAAAAGATTCGCTTGATATGAAGAGATCAAAGCATTTATTGAATTATTCAGTAAAAATATTTAATAATTTCAATGAAGATGGAGAAAATTTTAAAGGAGATACTACATTAACTATATATCCTTCAATGACTAAAGAAGAAATAGATAAAGCTATTGGAGAAGGATATTATATTGCCTCATTAGTAAAAAATAAATATTATGATTTACCTAGAGGAAGTAAAAATGAAAAGATTTTAATTAAAAGCAAACTTTCTGAAAGCACTTTAGAAGAGAGTGCTATTAAGTTAAGAAAAGCACTTTTTAAAAATAATAATATAGATAAAGGATTTATTAATTCAGCAGAAATTTTTGTTGAAAAGGTAAGGAAGAAAATAGTAGGATCTAACGGAACTGATATAGAATATATAAAGTATAGCACTAATGGAGAATATGTAACTCAATGGATAGATAAAGAAGATGTAGAGTTATATAATAGCTTTAGATATAATGATTTAGAAGATGATGAATTAGCTTTACAAGTTAAAGAATCTATTTTAAATACCGGCTATAGAGAAAAGAGTTTAAATCCACCGAAGACAGGTTCTTATAATGTGATTTTATCAGGTGAAGAAGTAAAAACATTATTAAGTTATTATCTAGAGAACTCTGAAGCCTCAATGATTTATCAAGGATACTCAAATTTCAAAATAAATAGTAGTGTTCAAGGAAATGACATAAAAGGAGATAAAATAAACATTAAACTAACATCTAGCGTACCGTTTAGTAATGAAGGTGTTAAATTAATAGATAGAACTTTAATTGATAATTGTGAATTAAAGAGTATATATGGATCTTCTAGATTTATGAACTATTTAAATTTAGAGCCAGTTGGAGAATACGATGGTGCAATAATATCAGCAGGAAATATCTCATTTAATGATATGATCAATAATGGAGATCTTCATATTATAAAATTTTCAGATTTCCAGATGGATGCATTAACAGGAGATTTTTTTGGAGAAATTAGACTTGCCTTATTAAAAGATGGGGATAATTTAATTCCTTTAACTGGAGGATCACTATCTGCTAATATAAGGGATTTTCAAAGTGATTTTATTTTATCCAAAGAAGTTCAAAATTTAGATTCTTATAAAATGCCATTAGCTATAAAGTTAAATAGTGTAGAAATTTCAGGAAAATAGAGGAAAGGGCTGAATATATAGCCCTTTTCAAATTTATCTAAGATATTTAAGATATATAGAAAAATCTATCAATTTGAATATATAGATTTTTAGTGTATTATATAAATAGTGAAACAAATGAATGCAAAGGAGAATTATTATGAAGACTTTAGTAATCAATTGCGGAAGCTCATCTTTAAAGTATCAATTAATCGATATGGAAACAGAAAATTCCTTAGTACAAGGATTAGTAGAAAGAATAGGAATTGAGGGTTCTATATTAACTCAAAAAGTTGAAGGAAAAGATAAATATATTATTAAAGAATCTATGCCAAATCATAAAGCAGCTATTAAATTAGTTTTAGAAGCTTTGGTTAACAAAGATCATGGTGTTATTAAATCAATGGATGAAATTGCTGCTGTTGGACACAGAGTAGTTCATGGAGGAGAAAAGTATTCTCATTCAGTTATAATAGATGATACTGTATTAGACTCAATTAGAGATTGTATATCACTTGCCCCACTTCACAATCCACCAAATATAATTGGTATTGAAGCCTGCATGGAACTTATGCCAAATACACCAATGGTAGCAGTATTTGATACAGCATTCCATCAAACTATGCCAAAGGAAGCTTATATATGTCCACTACCGTATGAACTTTATGAAAAGTATGGTATAAGAAAATATGGATTTCATGGTACATCACATAAATATGTATCTCAAAAAGTTGCAGATGCAATGGGAAAAGATATAAAGGATTTAAATATTATAACATGTCACTTAGGTAACGGATGTTCATTAGCAGCAGTAAAGGGCGGAAAATCAATAGATACTTCTATGGGCTTTACACCTTTAGCAGGCGTAATGATGGGAACTAGATCAGGAAGTATAGATCCATCAGTTATTAGTTTCCTTTCAGAACAACATGGATATAAAATTAGTGATATAGATGAATTACTAAATAAAAAATCTGGAGTTTTAGGTATTTCAGGAGTATCTTCAGACTTTAGAGATGTTATTGAGGCAGCTAATAAAGGAAATGAAAGAGCAAAGCTTGCACTAGATATATTCCATTATAAAGTTAGAGCTCAAATTGCAGCATACGCAGGAATTATGGGTGGAGTAGATGTTATAGTATTTACTGCTGGTATAGGAGAAAACTCCTCTTTAACTAGAAAAGAATGCTTAAATGGACTTGAATTCTTAGGATTTAATATCGATGATGAGAAGAATGCCGTAAGAGGTGAAATTCAAGAAATATCAACTAAAGATTCAAAAGTAAAAGTTTATGAAATTCCAACTAACGAAGAGCTTATGATTGCTAGAGATACGGTTAAGTTAATAAATAAATAGTAGCTAAATTTAATTGAAAAAGTAAATATAATTTATAAAAGCAGATCTTATTTAAATGAAAATTTTATAATATGTAGTTGAAGGAATAAAAACTCTTATTATAGTGATGAAGTTTATATAAAGATCTGTTTTTTGTTTTGTATTTATGATAACAATAGTTGCAAAATAGTTAAATTTACATATTTTATTTAAAAGTAATTTATATAGATGGTATAATAATTAGAGAAATTTTATTATATAAATGGGGGAAGCAATAATGCAGGAATATCAAAAGCTGAATAGAAAGGCTATAAAATCATGGATTATAGCAAGATTAATATCTACTTTTATTATTAGCATAATTTTAATAGCAGGTGAAATATTTCTTTCAAAGGTAATAAATGATTTTAATAGAATAAGATTTATTTTTAATATGTCTATTTTTATTATAATAATTATACTTTTAATTAATTCTTTTATATCTCCAACAATTGAATACAAGCAATGGAGATATAAAATAACAAATGATAAAATTGAATTTAGTGAAGGTATATATTTTGTAAGAAAAGTTATAATTCCAATAATAAGAATTCAACATATTCAATTAAACCAAGGGCCAATAAATAAAATTTTAGGTCTATATGATATAAGTATTTTCACTGCTGGTGGACAACATAAAATACCAAATATTGATTGCAAAATAGCAGAGGAAATAAGTGAATATTTAAAGGAGGCTATAAAAACTAAAATTAGTGAAGAAATAAATAATTCTAATGTAAATATTTTATTAGATAAGGATTTAGAAAATTATGATGAAATTAAATGAATATAAAAAAAATCATATATGTTTTATCTTTGAAGAAGTTGTTAAATCAATAAAAGGATTATTTGTATTTATAGTATTATGCTTTGCTAACCTTGATGAAGGAGGAATATATGGGGTTCTCATATTAATATTACTATGTGTTATAAATTCTATATTAAAATGGATAATGATAGAGTTCTATATTAATAATAATGAGTTAATATATAAAAGTGGAATAATAAATAAAAAGAAACTAGAGATACCTTTTAATAAAATAAATACCATAGATATAAATAAAAATATTATTGATAGAATGTTTAATATATGCACTTTAAAAGTTGATACTGGTGCTGTAAAAGAAGTTGGACAAGAAATAAAAATAAAGATAAATAAAGAAGAAGCTTATAAAATTAGAAATTTTATAAATGGAATAAATATCAAAAGTGCATATGAGGACTTAGAGAAAATTGAATCTCTTACAAATAAAGCATTTAGTAAAACTATATCATTTAAAGAAATATTTTTATACTCTATAAGTAAGTCAAAGATTTTATGGGCAGTTGGTGGAATATTTTTTATAGGTGATTTTCTAAAAAATCTAGAAGAAACCTTTAAATTTTCTATCACTAATAATATTGTAGAAAATGTTGAAATCGAAAGGTTATTTTCTATTGGATTAGTTAAGTCTATTGGAATGGTAATATTATTATTTATGTTTATATATATATTTATAAGTATTATATTTATGATATTTGAAATGATTAGACTTTACAATTTTACTTTAACTAATGATAAGAATGATATTAAAATTAAATATGGATTATTAACAGTAAAGGAATATTCAATTCCAAGAAATAAGATATATGCAATAAGATATAAGCAGAATTTATTACAACAATTATTTAAGATATTTCAAATAGAAGTTGTAACAGTAGGATATGGAGATGAGCAAAACGAACAGGCTATACTTTATCCTGTGGCTAATAGGGAGTTTATAAACTCAACATTAAATTTAATACTACCTACATTTGAATTTGATGGAGAAATTAACAAGCCTACTAAAGATGTTCTAAGTAGGTTTATAATAAAAAGAACTATTATATTAATTATTTTTGTTATAATTCCTTTATTTTTTGTAATTCCCAAATCTTATTTGATAATTAAATTAATATTATTTTTTATCTTAATTTTACTTAATATATTTTTAGGATTCCTAAACTATAAAAATACATCTTTAGGTATTAGTAAAGAATTATTAGTAGCTAGTAGTGGAGGCATCGAAAAAGTTACAACATTAATTAAACAAGAATATTTACAATCTGTAGAAATTAGAGAAAATCCTTTTCAAAGAAAAAAATCAGTATGTGATTATAAATTAGATATATACAGTAATAAAATTGGGGATATTGTATTTATAAAAAATATGAAAAAGATTTTATTAAATACTATTGAAGAAAATTTAATTTTATAAAATAGGAAACTGTAAAAATTCGATTAATATTAAGAAAGTTAAAGATTTTATTAGATAAATAAAATTAATTTAAATAATTAAAGTTTGTAAATAAGAATGATTATTAATATAATTATATTAATAAATAAATAAAGTTAAAAGGAGATAAAAAATGATATCAGTTTGTCCAGTATGTTCAGGAATAGATATAGAAAAGTTAGAAGAAAAGTTTGGAAAAGATAATGTAGAAGTAGGATGCATAGGTGAATGTGGCGGAAGAGATGGCCTTATAATTGGATATGCTAACGGAAAATATATTGAAACTGAAACAGAAGAAGAATTTATTAATGAAATAAAGTAGTAATAGAACACCTTAGAGAATGATGCTCTGAGGTGTTAAATTTTTTATAATATAATAGTAATATGGTATTATATAGGTAAGGAGTGATTATCATATGAATAATTTAAGTAATAGAACTAAAGGTATCTTATTCTTAGTATTTTCCGCCTTTGGTTTTGCAGTAATGTCTGCTTTTGTAAAATTAGCAGGCGATTTACCTTCATTTCAAAAAACATTTTTTAGAAATTTAGTATCTTGCATAGTAGCTTTATTTTTTATAATAAAGAATAAAGAAAGTTTTTTTGGAAAAAAGGAAAATCAGAAGGTATTATTATTAAGATCAGCTTTAGGAACAGTAGGAATAGTTTTGAATTTCTATTCAATTGATAAACTAGTTTTATCAGATGCAAATATGTTAAATAAATTAAGCCCATTTTTTGTAATTATTTTTTCAGCATTATTTTTAAGTGAAAAGATAAATTTCAAACAATTTATAGCAATTATTATAGCTTTTGTCGGAACATTATTTATAATAAAACCTAGTTTTAATTTAGATATGATTCCTGCTTTTATGGGAATACTAGGTGCAATTTTTGCAGCAGGGGCTTATACTTGTCTCAGAGTACTTGGAGGAAGAGAAAAACATTATACAATAGTATTTTATTTTTCATTATTTTCTTTAGTAGTAATTTTTCCTTTTATGATTGCAGTATATACTCCTATGAGTATTAAGCAATTTTTTTATTTATTAATGGCGGGCTTATTTGCAAGTATAGGACAATTTGGTATAACTATTGCATATAAATATGCTCCAGCAAAAGAAATATCTATTTTTGATTACTCAAATATTTTATTTTCGGCCATGATAAGCTTTTTAGTATTTGGAGTATTACCGGATACACTAAGTTTTATTGGATATTTTATTATTTTTGCTTCATCTTATTATATGTATATTTATAATCAAAAGTTAGATAAGGCAGAAGGTAAATAAAATAATTATTAGTTTTAAACAACTCTTATATGAAAAAGCATATAATATTAATATAAGTATTAATAAAACTGGTGGTGACTAATTGATAGGTTTTATTATTATTGGGCATGGTGAATTTGCAACAGGCATATATAGTGCTTGTAAACTAGTTGATAAAACTTATTCAAATGTTAAGGCAATTGACTTTCTAGATAAAGATAGTAATTATGAATTAGAGAATAAAATTAAATTAGCTTTATCGGAGTTAACTTGTTATAAAGATATTATAGTATTTTGTGATATATTTTTAGAAAGTAATTTTAGGTTATCCTTAATTAATTCTATATATGATTATGATAGATTTACTATATTATCTGGAGTAAACTTACCTATAGTTTTGGAAGGAATAATGATTGGGCAGTACAATAAATGTAATGCAGTAAAACTTGTTGAAACATTGAAAAATGAATTTCCAAATACATTTGTTCATATGTTGAATTAAATATAAATAAAAACCTCTCATAGCGAGAGGTTTTTATTTATCCTAATATATTTTTTACCATAGGATTAATTTTTGATCTATCAAACTTACCATTTACTTTTGGCATTATTTCTTTCATTATTTTTCCAATGTCTTTAGGGCCATAATTACCGTTTGTAATTATTTCTTTAAGCATAGATTCAACTTCTTCTTCGCTTAATTGTGCTGGAAGATATGGAGTTAATAAATTGATTGCAAAGTTTCCTTCTTCAATCTTATCATTATCATTTAATTGTATAGCATATTGAAGAGCTTCTTTAAGTTGTTTAATTTGTTTTTCTATAATTTTTATAACATCTTCATCTGAAATATCTTTTCTTTCATTAACTTCAAAAGCTTTGATTTCTGAATTAACTAATCTTAAAACATTAACAGTAGCTTTATCCCTAGCTTTCATAGCAGCTATTTCATTCTTTTTTAATTCTTCTTTTAACATATAATTTCACCTCACTGGAATACTTATAATAAACAATATTGTTTATCCTTGTTAAAATTATATACTTTAAGGAATATTATTGCAAGAAATCTAATTATAAGCAAAGACTAGTCTAAGTATAAACTTTTTCCTATACCTATGCATTTAGAATTTGAACTATGGCCTAATTCATCTGTTTTAGCTATAGGAATAATAGGATTTTCAAGTATTTTTATAAGTATATCTTCAATTTTAGGAGATGATGAATCCTTTTCTAATTCAGTAAATGTTCCTAATAAAATTCCATTTATATTATCAAAGGCTCCGATTTGTTTATATTGAGTTAGAAAAGTTGTTATTTTATTAATATCTCCACTTAATGCTTCAAGAAAAAGTATCTTATTTTTAAAATCTGGCATGAATTTTGTCCCAGCTAACTTTAAGAAGCATCTAATATTGCCTCCAATAACAGTTCCAGACATAGAGCTACCTTGAATCCATTTATAATTAAAGTTAAATAAATCAGAGTTTCCTTCTAAAATGCTGTTTTTAAAATTATTAATTTGGTTTATAGAATCTTCTCTTATAAGATTCCTTAATTGATAATTATAATTAACAGTATTTGATTGTTTTAATAATGCATTTAAGATTACAGTTAAATCACTGTATCCAAAGAAAGGTTTCTCATATTTTGAAATAATATCATAATCTAAATAATCAAGAATTTCATTACATAAATCTCCACCGGATAAATCAAATATAATCTTAATATCCTCATTAATATATAAATTCATAAGTTCTTTTGCTCTTATTTTAGGATCGTATGTCATCCCGGAACTATCTTTAAACAATGTTTTCGATGTTATAACATTAATTTTCATAGATGATAATATAGTTATTAATTCGTCTATTTTCTCTTTCATATTTACATCTAAGCCATTGGAACAGGATATTAGTCCAATTGTATCATTTCTATTTAATAAACTTTTCATAAAATCCTCCATAATATTAATTATTTATTATTTAGTATAAAAAATAAAAATTAAAAAAGCAATTAATTAGTTTCATAGTATAGATTCATATATATAAAATTAAGGGATTAAATTAGGTATTTATATAAATAAAGTAATGATAGATATAAAAATGTAAATAGAATAAAAATTTAAGTTAATAATAATAATTTCAATATAATATAGTTTTATATCAAGCGTAACTTTTAAATAAGTATGAATATTATAATTAATTTTAAAATTTCTATATTATGTATATCAATTATAGAATAATAAACTTATATTTAGAATATTTTTATAGTATATAAGTTTATAAGTGGAGGATATATGAAGTATAGACTTTATGTAAATGGTAAATGTAAAAATACAAGAAATTTTCAAAGTGATATTGGAATTGGTGGAGTAATTTTAAGTGATCATGGAGAGGAAATTTCATTTTCAAGAAATGTAGGAGTAGGTACTTGCTCAGAGGCACAAATCTATGCTATTTTGCAAGGGATATATGAAATATCAAAATTTAATAATGCTACTAGCATTATAGTATATGTTTCAAATTTAATGCTTGTAGAATATTTAAATGGTAGAGAGCATGAAGTAAGTCCGGGAACCGAAGTTTTAGCAAATAGATTAAATAATCTAGTGGAAGGTTTGGGAATAAGCATATATTATGAGTATTTTGAAGTAAATGAGTATAATTATGTAAGAACATTAGCAGAAGACGCTTTAAAGTTATAAGAAAAATTTGTAAGTATGGGAAAAGTATAGTAAAATATATATCATAAATATTTATTAAATGAGGAGTGAGTTTTATGGTAAAGAAATTACAAGTATATAAATGTGAAGTGTGTGGATCAATGGTTGAGGTTTTAAATGAAGCAATGGGGACTTTAGTATGTTGTGGCAAGCAAATGACTTTATTAAATGAAAACACTGTTGATGCGGCTGTAGAAAAACATATACCAGTAGCTGTAGAAAAAGATGGAGAACTTTTAGTTAAAGTTGGAGAAGTTGAGCATCCAATGGTGGACGAGCATTTCATTCAATGGGTAGAAGTTATAACTACTGATGGTGAAGTTTTAAGAAAAGAATTAAATCCAGGTGAAAAACCACAAGCTACATTTAAAGTAAGTGGTAATGTAGATAGAGTTAGAGAATACTGTAACTTACATGGATTATGGAGCAATAAATAGTAAATAATATAAATGCTATCTTAGATTTCTAAGATAGCATTTTGTTGCTTATTAAATGCTTATTATTTACATTACTATCTACAAATGATAAAATTTACAGGTAGTAATAATAAAATGGAGGTAATACAAATGAAGAAGTATTATAGTATGACTACCTTCTTGACATTTGGAGTTTTTAGTATATTAACAACTTTTTACTTTCCTTATTTAAATCAAGAAATTGGTTTATCATTAGGAGAGGTCGGACGAGTAGTATCAATAGGAGCATTATTTACTTTAGTTGCACAACCTATATTATCTAATAGATTTTCTAAAGTAAAAAATAAAAATAGATTTATATTAATTTATTTAGTTAGCGTTTTTATATCTATAGTAGGACTTATGTTTATAAATAAGAATTTATCAATAATATTTGCTCCTATATATGGCTCTTTACTTGGATCAGTAGCAGGAATATTTGAAATATATATTGAAGAATTATCAATAAGAAATGGATATGAATTTTCAGATATAAGAAAATGGGGATCTATAGGATATGCATTTATAGTATTTATTGCAGGTATTATAATAAATAAATTTGGATATAGGATATTACATATTTTAGCTCTACTTATGGTTAGTGCAATGATGTTAGTTATACTCTTAAAGTTTAAGGATAATATAGAAATAAATGAGAAACAAAATAATACAAGAATAAAAGATTTATTTAAAGATAAGAATATTATATTTCTTATAATAGTAGTATTCCTAGGTATGGGGAGCTATATGGGCTTAGACTTTGCTTATTCTTCTTACTTAGTGGATATAGTTGGTGATGTGAATAAAGCAAATGAGATATATAGTGCATCAATAAGTTTTAGGGTTGTAATTGAATTCTTTACATTTATGATAATTGCTAAGTATTTAAGCAATTCTAATAGCAAAAAGTGTCTTACTATTGCTTTATCAATAGCTGCAATTAAAGTCCTATTATTTTCTAGCGGAAGTGTTTTCCTTATAGTTTTAGGAGATCAGCTTCATGGAATAATGTATGGATTATATTTAAGTTTCTTATTTAAATATTTAAGAGAAATATTAGATGAGCATTTAGTTGCTACTTCTTTTGCAGTACTATCTGTATTAAGTACTGGGGGTTCTAATTTTATATATCCATCTATTTATAGCTTAATTCAAGGAAAGTTTGGTTATGTTGGGATGTATATATTAGGCTTTATATTATTAATATTATCAGTAGTGATTTTCTTTAGTTTCTTACCAAATCCAAAGAAATCTATAAGATAAATTATTGTTGTTTATATGAATAGAAAAGTTAATTTAAATAATCAAACTATTGAATATGTATTAATTTTTAAGAAAAAGAAAAATATTTCTATAAAGATTGAAAATAGCGGAGAAATAAAAGTACTTGCACCCTTAGGAGTAGATTATAACTATATTGATGATTTAATTATTAGAAAGGCTAATTGGATATTAAAATCTCTAGATAAGATGAATAAAGAAAGTTCTATTGATAATAAAGCTATCTTATTAGGAAAATATTATAATTTAATAATAAATAAATCACATGAAGATAAGATATTTAGGGATAATAGTAATATAATCATAAATAGTAAAGACTTAAATAGACAGTATATTGATGAATTATTAATAAGTTGGTATAAGAATATGGCACTAGACATTGTTGGTAAAAGAGTAATGGATATTTCTAATAATATTTATATAAGGCCTAGTAAGATTATTATAAAAGATCAGAAAAGTCTTTGGGGAAGTTGTAATTCGAGAAGAGAAATAAGATTGAATTGGAGACTTGTTCTTATGCCGCAATTTGTTGTGGATTATATAATTATTCATGAACTATGTCATATAAAGCAAATGAATCATTCGAAAGAATTTTGGAAATTAGTTGAATCACACTGTCCGAATTATAAAGAAAGTAAATATTGGCTAAAGGAAAATGGAGCTATGTTAATGAAGTTAACATAGCTCCATTTCTTAGAATAAATCTATACTTTTATATCTAACCTTATACATGACAATAGTTGATATTAATTGACTTTATTAAATGTAGGTAAATATAAAATAATAACTTTAAACATTCATATTATTTATATAATATAATTTTATAATTAATAATATTAAAATTAAATTTTTAAATAAATTATCTAAATAAAAAATTATTAATTGAAATGTAGACTAAGTTTTTTATAAAAAATTTGGAATACTAATTATATTAAATTTATAAACTTAGGAGGAAATATATGAAGAAGATTATTATTTTATTATTTTTAGTGGTTTCAACATTTTACTCTTGCAGTAACAAAGAAATTAATAGTAAAACTGAATCTAATATTCAAGATAAAACAGAAGATAAGCAAAGAACTATAAAAGATAATGATGATACTGTAATTTTAAAAGCTTCATTTAAAGAAAAAAATGTAGAGATAGAAGATTTAATTAAAAAAGTACAAGAAGATTTAAGTTCAAAAGGATCTGTAATAAGTGTAGTAAATAGAGAAGGGGATTGTATTTATATAATGACTACCGAATCAGAAGCTAAAGATATACGGATTCATAAGATAAATGCATCTAAAGGCTTAAATTCTAGTGACTATATAAAGGGACAAAGAAATACTAATTATGAAAAAGTTTCTGAAAGTATAAAAGGTGGAGAATATTTAATAATTCCAATTAAAGCAGAAAATGAGTTTACTGAAGAGGCAATTTCATGGATTTCTAAGGATGGGAAAGTTAAAGTTTATGAAACGAAAGGAGAAAGAAGTTCCGAAATAAATATGTTTAATTAGGAATGGGAGTATGCTAATTATATTTTCTATTTATGTGGAATGTTCTAGAGACCTATCATGAACTTATTTAATTTTTATAATACTTTATTTACTGGAGACAGAATTTTTTAAGAACTGGATATATATCCTTTTATTAAATATGATAAAACAAACTAAAATGATGATTCAAAAAGGAATAAAAAATTTCTTAATAATAGAACATCATTAGTTAATAGATTATCCACTATAAGGGAGTGTAACAGGAATATAGTATTAGAAAATGGTGAAACTAAAGAATGTGGGTCTCAAGAGGAATTAATAGCGATAAAAGATTTTTATTATAATTTATATAGAACTCAATATAGTTTTTTGAATCAAGATGAATAAAATATGAAATTTTTTTTAAAATAATACTAGAAAAAAACACTTATAGTATTTATAATTAACTTATAAAACTATAGAAAAGTATTAAGGAGATGAACATGAGAGCCGTATATAGAAATCCAAAGGAATTAGCAACTTGTTTAAAGGACTTAGTAGATAATTATTTAGAAGATTTACTGAGTTATGAAAATTTAGAAAGTAAAATTAAGAAAATAGTTGAAGCAAATGGAGATAGAGTTTATAAAGATGGAAAAATATCATTAAAACTATATCCATATTTGGGTGATGAAAGAATAGAAATTATTGATAAAATAATTAAGGAATAAAAAATGGCCTCCATAGAGTATACTATGGAGGCTTTATCTAATAAATTTTTACTTTTTTATAAATTAAAAATAGATAATTTCTTTTCTTCATATGGAATCTTGTCTAGTGAATGTTTTAGTGTTAAAAAGTCCATTTCTACTCTATCAATTTTACCTGATAAAATTTCTTTTTCTCTTTCTGTTTTTGCTTTTTGATTTTCATTAAGTAATATACTTAATTCCTCAGAAAGTTCAAACATTCTTAATGCTGCTTCATAGCAGTTATTTATTTTCATAAAATCACGTCCTTGTATAATATTAACAATATTATACAATATATGTAATAAATTATCAAATTGCTTAAATGTTTTCAGCTGGAGAAAGACAAAAAATTATTTATATAAATAAAATGTTAAATCATATTGGATTAAGGTAAAAATAAAAGGAGTATAAAGATGATAAATGATGTTATTAAAAAATTTTATAATAATATTCCATATATAAATGGATGGCAAAAAATGAAAAGAGCTTCTGTAGCTATATTACTCGTAGAAGTAGAGGGTAAATTAAATATAGTTTTTGAAGTTAGGGCAAAGCATATGAGAAGTCAACCAGGAGATATTTCTTTTCCAGGAGGTAAGATAGATTTAAAAGAAAATGAAAAGGAAGCTGTAACTAGAGAAGTATGTGAGGAATTGGGTTTATCAAATGAAGATTTTGAAATAATAGCTCCACTTAATTTATTAGTTACTCATTATAGTTTGCTAATACATCCCTTTATTGGATATATTAAAAATTTTGATAACATAAATATTAATAAAGATGAAGTTGATCATATATTTTTAGTTCCATTAGATTACTTATTAAATAACGAGCCTAGAATAGAAAAAAGTAAGATTATAGCTAATCGCTCAGAAGATTTTCCTTATGATTTAATAAATGGAGGTAAGAATTATAAGTTTAAAGAGGGAGTATATAGATCATTATTTTATAAATATGAGAATTATGTTATTTGGGGTATTACAGCATTAATATTAGAAGATTTTTTGAATGATTTTAATAAAGATATGACTAAAGGCTAGGAAATTCCTAGCCTTATATTTTTAAATACTATGTAGTATAAAATATACTATAAATACAAATGAAATTATATACATCACAATAGAAAGTTGATCTTTTTTCTTCGTTATAAGTTTCATTATTGTATATGATATAAATCCAAATGCAATACCATCTACTATACTAAAGGTTAGTGGTATTAAAACAATAATTAAAAATGATGGAATTGCTTCTGAAATATCATTAAAGTCTATATTAACTATTCCTTTAATCATTAAACTTCCTATAATAATTAAAATTGGAGCAATTACTTCATTAGGAATCAAATTTATAAATGGAATGAATAATAAGGATATTAAAAGTAGTAATCCTGAAATTAATGATGTTAAACCAGTTTTTCCCCCAGCAGCTATTCCGGCTGTTCCTTCTACTGTAGAAACAGAAGGACTTGTTCCAAATAAACCACATGCTATTGTTGATATTGCTATAGCATTTAATGCTTTACTTTGCTTTTCAGGAGCTTTTAAAAGTCCATTTATTTGTCCATGTAGTAAACCTATATTTTCAAAAATTAATACTAAAGTTAATGAAAAAGTAGAAATCCAAAAAGGAATAGTGAAAAATGCACTTAAATCTATATTAAATAGAATTCCTTTATATTCATTAAAATTAGGTAATGAAAACTTTAAGCCTGTTGTATCAACAAGGTTTAATAAAATTGCAGCTATAGTACCAACAACTATACTTATTAAAAATCCACCAGGAATATTTTTAGCAAATAATATTACTGTTAATAAAAACATAGCTATGAAAAATATTACCCTTGGATCTGAAAGTGATCCGATTTTGACCATTGTAGATGGATCTGAAATAATTAGACCTCCTTTTTGAAAGCCTAAAAATGTAATAAATAATCCTATTCCAATAGTTATCGATTCCTTTAATGAATTAGGTATAGATGTATCTAGTATTTTAGATAAAGGTGTAATAGCAACAATTAAAAATAATATTCCAGCCATAACAACACTTGCTAATGCTTGATTAAATGATAATCCCATACTTAGTATAATTGTATAAGTAAATAGTGCATTAATTCCCATACCAGGCATAATTACAAGTGGTGTATTACTCATGAAAGACACTAATAAGCATCCTACAAATGAAGCAAGTACAGTTGCAATTATAAGTGGTTCTTGTGATTTACCTCCATCACTTAAAATACTAGCATTAACTACAATAATATATACTGCAGCAAAAAAAGAAGTTAAACCAGCTACTAGCTCAGTTTTAAAATTAGTTTTGTGTTCCTTAAGTTTAAATAATTTGTCCATCCTTTCTGTAAAAACCTCTTTTCTTTATCCCTCACCCGCCCGCACCGATTGATGTCTAAATAATTATATCATTAAATTTTTAAATTTAAAGAGTAGAAATAAATTAAAGTCAAATTTTATATATAAAAAGACAAAAAATTATATTCAAATATATTTTTGCAAAATTACAACAAAATTATTCGTTAAATCATAGTATATAGAAGATATTAATAGAGTAAAGGGGGATAACTTTGACAAATAGAATTACTATAAGTTTATGTATGATAGTAAAAGATGAAGAAAAGACATTAGCAAGATGCTTATCTTCAGTAAAAGATATAATTGATGAAATGATCATTGTAGATACTGGTTCTACGGATAAAACTGTTGATATAGCTAAAAGCTTTAATAGCCAAATATATAGTTTTAAGTGGATTGATGACTTTTCAAAAGCTAGGAACTATGCTTTTAGCAAAGCTACTAAAGAATATATTTTTTGGCTTGATGCAGACGACTATTTGGATGAGGATAATATAGAAAAATTCAAAATATTAAAAGAAACTTTTGATAGAAATGTTGATACTGTAACTATGGAATATTCTTTAAATAGGGATGTAAATGGTAATACAACTTATTCCTTAAAGAGAAATCGATTAGTAAAAAGATCTAAGGGTTTCAAATGGATAGGAAGAATTCACGAATATTTAGAAGTAGGAGGAATTAGTTTAAATAGTGATATATCCGTAAATCATGGAAAAGTTAAACCTAGTGGGGATAGAAATCTGACCATATTTAAAAAGATGGAAGAAGAAGGAGAGAAATTTAGCGTAAGAGATATGTTTTATTATGCTAATGAGCTATACTATAATGGCTTATATGAGGAAGCTACAAAAAAATATGAAGCTTTTTTAGATACTAAATTAGGTTGGGTGGAAGATGTAAAAACTGCTATAGCTAATTTGATTCAATGCTATACTAATACAAATAAACCAGAAAAGAAAATAGGAATAATTTTAAAGTCCTTTGAATTTGATGTTCCTAGGGCTGATATTTGTTGTAGACTTGCAGAAATATTTTTAAGCAAGAAACAAATTAAGCAAGCAATTTTTTGGTATAAAATTGCAATGGGATGCATTCATGAAAAAGATAATCTTGGAATAGATAACCGAGATTATTATACTTGGATACCAAGTATTCAATTATGTGTTTGTTATTCTATCCTAGGTGATTATGATGCTGCTTATTATTATAATGAATTAACAGCGCTATATGGTGGAAATATAGAGAAGGTAGATTATAACAGAAAATTTCTAAAATCTAAATTTGAGGAGCTTGGAAAAACTACTCCGGATCTTGATTATAAGTTGATTGATAGAAGATATAGATTTTTTTAAATAGTATAATAAAGTGTTGTCGTATTGTGCGATAACACATTTTTTTTATTAACTTATTTGAATATAATATATATTTAAAAGTACATACTATTTATATAACTAAATATATTGACAAATATATTTTAAATATTATAATTTAATTATAATACACCCCTAGAGGGTGGGGGGAGGTATATTATGAATGAAGAGAGAAAGAAATCATTACAATCTTTAAAAACTGCTAAAGGACAAATTGATGGAATAATAAAGATGATTGAAGAGGATAGATATTGTATTGATATTTCAAATCAAATTTTTGCTGCCCAGTCATTATTAAAGAAAGCAAATCTTATAATATTAGAAAATCATTTGTCTCATTGTGTTAAAGATGCTTGTATTAGTGGTGATGGAGACGAGAAAATAAATGAAATTATGAAAATATTAGATAAAGTTATAACGAGATAAATTATTAAAGTGGAGGTTTTTAATATGAAAAAGAAAATAAATATTGAAGGTATGAGTTGTGGACATTGTGTTGCACATGTAAAGGAAGCATTAGAAGAAATAAGTGGAGTTGAAATTTTAGAAGTTAACTTAGAAGGTAAAAATGCTTTAGTTAATACAGAAGTTGAAGACAATACTTTAATAGCAGCCATAGATGAAGCAGGCTATGATGTAATATCAATAGACAAATTATAGAAATTGAAAATGAGCAATATTAATTGCTCATTTTTTTAGTTTAATTAATATGTCATACATCTCCCTTATTGAAGCATCTAATTTATATAAATCTTCATCATTTAAAGTTGAAATTTTATTAAATAAATTATTTTTTATTTCACGCTTTTTATTTTTTAGAAGGTTATGAGCTTTTTCAGTTAGTTCTATATTTATTTTTCTTCTATCATTTGGATCTGTATACCTATTTACAAGCCCATTACTTATTAATTTATCTATTATTGGAGTCATATTTGGCTTAGATATATCTAAGCATTTAGCAACATCAGATACTGACATCGATTTCTTTTGTGAGAGATAAAATATTACTTTCACATGAGAGGGAGGAATGGAAACCCCTTTAACCATTTCGCTTGGATTGAATAATCTATTATGTATTTGGAATAATAGATTAAGTAAATTATCAGATATATCATGTAGTTCATTATTATTCATATAGTCCCTCCTAAGTATTTATAACAATTTAATTATAAACTATTTTTTTTTATTATACAACTATAAATGTTATTGACATATAATAGTTATGAAAATATAATTAATATATATTTCTAAATAATTAACTTAAAAATAAAGCAGGATTTGAAAGGAGATAAATAAAATGATGAAACTGACAAAGTACTTAAAACCATTTATCGGTTCTATCATTGCTGTAATAATATTATTATTTATTCAAGCTGTTAGTGAATTATCATTACCAGATTATATGTCTAATATAGTAAATATTGGTATTCAGCAAGGTGGAATAGAAAATTCGGTACCTACTATAATACGTAAAAGTGAAATGGATAAGCTTTCGATATTTATAGGGGAGGATGATTTTAAATTCATAGAAGATAATTATACATTATTAGATAAAGATACTCTTTCAAAGGATGAATTTGATAAATATTTAAAAAATTATTCAAAGCTTGATGAAGAACCTTTATATGAACTTAATTCAAAAAATAAAGATTCTATATCTAGATTGAATAGTATTTTAGCTAAGCCAGAGCTTATTGTATATGGAATTGAAAATGGTAGTTTTGATACTGCTATGCTTGGAAATATGTCAAATAATATGCCTGTGCCAGCTGATACAGATCCTTTTTTTATTTTGAGTAATATTCCTAAAGAGCAATTAAATGTTTTAAAAGATTCAATAAATGAAAAATTTGAAGAAATGCCGGATAGTATGATAGATCAAGCTGCTGTCTCATATGTTAAAAATGAGTATTCTGAAATAGGAATAAATACAGATAAACTACAAACAAACTTTATTATTATTTCTGGATTAAAGATGCTTGGAATAGCATTGATTAGTATGGCAGCTGCAGTTATTGTTGGTCTTATATCTGCAAGAATAGCAGCTGGATTAAGTAGATCTTTAAGAGGAGATGTATTTAAGAAAGTTACAAAATTCTCTAACGCTGAATTTGATAAATTTTCAACTGCTTCTTTAATTACACGTAGTACTAATGATATACAACAAATTCAAATGCTTATGGTTATGTTATTTAGAATAGTTTTCTATGCTCCAATATTGGGCATTGGTGGTGTAATGAAAGTATTAAGAACAGATACAAATATGACTTGGATTATAGCAGTAGGTGTAATTCTAATTTCATTACTTGTAAGTGTATTATTTGGATTTGCTATGCCTAAGTTTAAAGCAGTTCAAAAGCTAGTTGATAAATTAAACTTAGTTACTAGAGAGCATCTAACAGGTATGTTAGTTATTAGAGCTTTTAGCACTCAAAAGCATGAAGAAGTTAAGTTCGATAATGCAAATAAGGATTTAACTAAAACAAATTTATTTGTTAATAGATTAATGTCATCAATGATGCCAGTGATGATGCTTATAATGAATGGACTAACACTTTTAATTGTATGGGTAGGATCTCATCAAGTTGATTTAGGGACAATGCAAGTAGGAGATATGATGGCATTTATGCAATATGCAATGCAAATAATAATGTCATTCTTAATGATTTCAATGATTTCAATAATGTTACCTCGTGCATCAGTATCTGCTCAACGTATTAGTGAAATACTGTATACAGATTTAAGCATAAAAGATAAAGAAAACCCTAATAATTTTATGGATTCTAAAAAGGGTTATGTGGAATATAAAAATGTAAGCTTTAAATACCCAGGTGCAGAAGATTATGTCTTAGAAAATATTAGTTTTACAGCAAAACCAGGGGAAACTACAGCTATTATTGGAAGTACTGGTAGTGGTAAATCAACATTAATAAATTTAATACCAAGATTTTATGATGTATCTCAAGGTCAAATCACTATTGATGGAGTTGATATAAAAGATGTAAATCAAAAATCATTAAGAGATAAAATTGGATATATTCCTCAAAAAGGAGTACTTTTCTCAGGAACTATAGAAAGTAACTTAAAATATGGTTCTCCTAATGCAACTGCAGAAGATTTAGAAAAATCAGCACAAATTGCACAAGCATTAGAATTTATTGATAATAAGCCTGAAAGATATAATACTGAAATTTCTCAAGGTGGTACAAATGTATCCGGTGGACAAAAGCAAAGATTATCTATTGCTAGAGCTTTAGTTAAGAAACCAGAAGTGTATATTTTCGATGATAGTTTTTCAGCTTTAGATTTTAAAACGGATGCTGCTCTTAGAAAGTCACTTAAAGAAAATATTAAAGATGCTACTATGATAATTGTTGCACAAAGAATAAGTACAATAAAGGATGCAAATCAAATTATAGTATTAGATGAAGGAAGAGTTGTAGGAATTGGAACTCATAAAGAGCTTTTAGAAAACTGTGAGGTTTACGAGCAAATAGCCTTATCACAACTTTCAAAGGAGGAACTTATGTCATGAGTAATAATGTAAGAAATAAAAGACATGGTGGTTTCGGTGGTCCTATGGGTGGAATGCAGGTCGGTGGCGGAAAGGCTAAGGATTTTAAAGGAACTGTTGGCAAGCTATTAAAATATTTAAAACCATATAGAATATCAATTATCACAGTATTAATATTTGCAATAGGTAGTGCTGCTTTTTCAATAATAGGTCCTAAGATATTAGGAAAAGCTACAACTAAGTTATTTGAAGGATTAGTAAGTAAAGTATCAGGAGAAGTAGGCGCTGCAATAGATTTTACTTATATAGGAAATATAATAGCATTATTATTAATATTATACGTAATAAGTGCAGTATTTTCATTTATTCAAGGATTTATAATGTCTGGAGTTGCTCAAAAGGTTTCATATAATCTTAGAAAAGAAATTGCAGAAAAAATAAATCGTATGCCACTTAAATACTTTGATAAAATGACACATGGAGAAGTTTTATCAAGAGTTACTAATGATGTTGATACAGTAAGTAATACTTTAAATCAAAGTTTATCACAAATGTTAACATCTATAACGACATTAATTGGTGTTCTTATAATGATGTTATCAATAAGTGTAACAATGACTATTGCAGCAATAATAATAATACCTATATCAGGTATATTAATAGCTTTAGTAGTTAAAAAATCACAAAAGTATTTTAAAGAACAACAAACTTTCTTAGGACATGTTAACGGGCATGTAGAAGAAGTATATAGCGGTCATAATATAATGAAGGCTTTTAATGGAGAGGATGCTGCTGTAGAAGAATTTAATAAATTAAATGATACTTTATATAATTCAGCATGGAAATCTCAATTTTTATCGGGAATGATGATGCCTATAATGACATTTATAGGAAACCTAGGGTATGTTATGGTATCTATATTAGGTGGATACCTTGCTGTTAAAAAAACAATTGAAGTTGGAGATATTCTTTCTTTTGTTCAATATATAAGATCTTTTACACAACCAATAGCTCAAACAGCACAAATTGCAAATGTACTTCAATCTACAGCAGCTGCTGCAGAAAGAGTTTTTGAATTCTTAGAAGAAGAGGAAGAAATTGAAGATATTAAGAATCCTGTAAGTATTAATGACATTGAAGGTGAAGTTACATTTAAGGATGTTCACTTTGGTTATAATGAAGACAAAATAATAATAAATGACTTCTCCAGTAAAATAAAGCCAGGACAAAGAGTTGCCATTGTAGGACCTACTGGTGCAGGAAAAACTACAATTGTAAAATTATTAATGAGATTCTATGAATTAAATAGTGGTGAAATTTTACTAGATAATCATAATATAAATGATTTTAAGAGAAGTGATTTAAGAAAAGTTTTTGGAATGGTTTTGCAAGATACATGGTTATTTAGCGGAAGTATAATGGAAAACATAAGATATGGTAATTTAAATGCTACTGATGAAGAAGTTATAGAAGCATCAAAAGCAGCACATGTTCATCATTTTGTTAAAACATTACCAGATGGATACAATATGGAGTTAAATGAAGATGCAAGTAATGTTTCTCAAGGACAAAAGCAATTATTAACAATTGCACGTGCAATCTTAGCAGATCCTAAAATATTAATTTTAGATGAAGCTACAAGTTCAGTTGATACAAGAACTGAAGTGCTTATTCAAAAAGCTATGGATAATTTAATGAAAAATAGAACTAGCTTTATAATTGCTCATAGATTATCTACTATCAAAGATGCAGATCTAATTTTAGTAATGAAAGATGGGGATATTGTAGAGCAAGGTACTCACAATGAACTTTTAAGCAAAAAAGGATTTTATGCTTCATTATATAATAGTCAATTTGAAACTTCACAAATATCATAATTTAAAAGAGTATCGTCATATTTAGACGATACTCTTTTAATATGAAAAGTGAAAAATTAGGTAATTGTTTATAGATTACCTTTATGAGACTATACTTGAAAAATAGTTGTATTTATTAGGTTTTCAATTGCTAATTTATAAGCTTATATTGAAGTAGGTAAAGTTATTAAATAAGTAAACATAGAATATTTCGCATTTTAGTAAAACAAGTAAAAAATATAGTAAAAAGTTAGTAAAAAAATCAAATATATATTGATAAAATTTTCCTGGGGTGATATTATAGTATTGTAAAGAAATCTAAAATATGATTGGGAGAGTTGTTATGAGAAACGAAATTAATGCTACTTTTAAAAAAGTATTTGGAGAAAAAGAAAATTGCAAAACATTTTTTTCACCTGGTAGAGTAAATTTAATTGGTGAACACACTGATTATAATGGAGGAAATGTATTTCCTTGTGCATTAAGCTTTGGAACTTATGGAGTTATAAGCTTAAGAAATGATAAAAAAGTAAGAATGTATTCAAGCAACTTTGAGGATATAGGTATTATTGAATTTGATTTAGACAACATTAGTTATGAAAAGTCCCATGATTGGGTTAATTACCCTAAAGGTGTAATCGATGTGATGAAAAAACATGGATATGATATAAATATAGGGTTTGATATAGCTGTTTATGGTAATATTCCAAATGGAGCAGGGCTTTCATCCTCAGCATCATTAGAACTTTTAATAGCTGTGATGATGGACAACCTATTTGAATTAAAGATAGATAGAGTAGATTTAGTAAAATTTTCTCAAGAGGCAGAAAATAAATTCGTTGGAGTTAATTGTGGTATAATGGACCAATTTGCAATTGGAATGGGTAAGAAGAATAATGCTATACTTTTAGATTGTAACACTTTAAAATATAATTATTGTCCTGTCGAATTAAAAGATGAAATATTAGTAATTGCAAATACAAATAAGAGAAGAGGGTTAGCTGATTCTAAATATAACGAACGTAGAAGCGAATGTGAGCAAGCATTAGAAGAGTTAAAAACAAAGCTAAATATAAATTCATTAGGTGAATTATCAATAGAGGATTTTGAAAATAATAAGAATTTAATAGATAGTGAAATAAGAATTAAGAGAGCTAAACATGCAGTATATGAAAATCAAAGAACATTAATGGCTAAAGAAGCACTAGCAAAAAATGATTTAAGTACTTTTGGTAAACTTATGAATGAATCTCATATTTCTTTAAGAGATGACTATGAAGTTACAGGAATTGAATTAGACACATTAGTTGAACTTGCATGGAATCATGAAGCTACAATAGGGGCTAGAATGACTGGTGCAGGATTTGGTGGATGCACAGTTGCATTAGTTAAAAAAGATAGAGCTCAAGATTTTATAGAAAAAGTAGGGCAAGGGTATAAAGAAAAAATAGGATACGAAGCTAGTTTCTATATAGCAAATATAGGCGATGGAACTAGAGAAATTTAGGAGGTATAGAAATGATATTAGTTTGTGGTGGAGCAGGTTATATAGGAAGTCATACTGTTTATCAGTTAGTAGATAAAGGCGAAGAAGTAATAGTTGTAGATAATTTAGAAACTGGGCATATAGAAGCAGTGAATCCCAAAGCTAAATTTTATAAGGTTGATATAAGAAATGAAGAGGAGCTTGATAAGGTATTTAAAGAAAATGATATAACAGAAGTTATTCATTTTGCAGCTAATTCTTTAGTTGGAGAAAGCATGACAAATCCTTTAAAATATTACAATAATAATGTTCATGGAACAGAAGTTTTATTAAAGGTTATGATTGCAAATAATGTTAAGAAAATTGTATTTTCTTCTACAGCTGCAACTTATGGTGAAGCTACTAAAATGCCTATAGTTGAAACAGATAGAACTGAACCAACTAATGCATATGGAGAAACAAAGCTTGCAATGGAAAAAATGATGAAATGGGCAGATATAGCACATGGAGTTAAATATGTATCACTTAGATACTTTAATGTTGCCGGAGCTCATGTAAGCGGAAGTATTGGAGAAGATCATAGTCCTGAAACTCATTTGATTCCTTTAATACTACAAGTTCCTCTAGGTAAGAGAGAATTTATATCTATTTTTGGAGATGACTATGATACAGAGGATGGTACTTGCATTAGAGACTATATTCACGTAATAGACTTAGCTAATGCTCATATTCTTGCGGTAGAGCATCTTAGAGGTGGAAATTCTAGTAATATATTCAACTTAGGAAATGGAAGTGGATTTTCAGTTAAAGAAATGATAGAAGCTGCAAGAAGAGTTACTGGTCACGAGATCCCAGCTAAGATTTGTGAAAGAAGGGCTGGAGATCCAGCTAGATTAATAGCCTCAGCTGAAAAAGCAAGAAATACTTTAAAATGGAGCCCAAAATATACTAATGTTGAAGATATAATAGCTTCAGCTTGGAATTGGCATAAGAATAACCCAACAGGTTTTGATAAGTAGGTGATGATATGAATATTTGTAGGGAAATCAAAAGACTTATTCAATATGGATTGAAGCATGAGCTTTTTACTAAAGATGATGAAATATTTATAAGAAATGGTTTATTAGATGTATTAAATCTTGATGAATATGAAGATTTTGAAATAGAGGATGAAAATTTAAATACTCCAACTGAGATACTAGGTAATATATTAGATTATGCATTTAATAATGGAATATTAGAATCTAATTCTCCTATATATAGAGATTTACTAGATACTAAGATTATGGGAGTTTTAATGCCAAGACCTTCAGAGGTTATACGTGAGTTTTACAATCGTTATAAAGAATCAAAAGAAAGCGCTACCTCTTATTTATACAATATAAGTAAGGCATGTGATTATGTTAGAACTGATAGAATAGCACAGAATTTAGTATGGAAATCCAGTACAGAATATGGAGATTTAGATATAACTATAAATTTATCAAAGCCTGAAAAAGACCCTAAAGCCATTGCTGCAGCAAAGAATTTACCACCGGCTAAGTATCCTAAGTGTTTATTGTGTAAGGAAAATGAGGGGTATAGAGGTAGAATAAATCATCCTGCAAGGCAAAATATAAGAATAATACCGATGGAATTGAATAATGAAAGTTGGTATTTACAGTACTCACCTTATGCATATTATAATGAGCATTGTATTGTTTTTGCAGGTGAACATGTGCCTATGAAAATAACAAAGAATACCTTTAACAGATTATTAGAGTTTATAGAAAAATTTCCTCATTATTTTGTAGGATCTAATGCAGACTTACCTATAGTTGGAGGATCTATTCTTACACACGATCATTATCAGGGGGGAAATTATGAATTTGCAATGGATAAAGCAAAAGATGTTTATAAATTCAATTTAAATAGTTATAAAAATATTGAATTATCTATTGTTAAATGGCCATTAACTGTATTAAGATTAAAGGGAAGAAATAGAATAGAATTAAGTGAACTAGCCGATAAAGTTTTAGTTCATTGGAGAAATTATAGTGATTCTATTGTTGATGTATATTCTTACACTAATGAAATTCCTCACAATACAATAACACCTATAGCTAGAAAAGACGGAGAATTTTATGTTCTAGATTTAGTGCTTAGAAATAATAGAACTAGTGAAGAGCATCCAGATGGAATTTTCCATCCCCATAAAGAACTTCATAATATTAAAAAAGAAAATATAGGCTTAATAGAAGTGTTAGGACTTGCAGTACTTCCAGCTAGACTAAAAGATGAATTGGAAATTATAAAGTTAGCTTTAGTTAATGATACTGACGATATTTATAATAATGAAGAAATGAAAATTCATTTAAATTGGTATGAAGAAATAAAAAGAAATAATCAATTTATAAATAAAGAAAATGTGGATTCCATTATAGAAAAGGAAGTTGGAAAGGTATTTTCAAAAGTTCTTGAACATTGTGGAGTATTTAAATGGGATGAAGATGGAAAAGAAGCTATGAAAAGATATATAAATAGCTTAAAAGAAACAATTAATTAATAAGATATAAGGTGAGGCAATATTAAAATTAAGTTTGCCTCATCTTTAATTGTTATTTAAGATATTATAAAGTATTATAAAGATAATCGAGGTGATTATAATGGCGACTATAAAAGATATTGCAAGTGCTGCTGGAGTTTCTATTTCGACAGTTTCGCGTATTTTAAATTTAGATAAAACTCTAAACGTTTCTGAGGATACTAGAAAAAAGGTTTTAAGCATAGCTGAAGAAATGAATTACGTTACAATAAAAGAAAGAAAAAGTAAACTTAAAAATCATACTATTGGCATAATATGTTCATTTACTGAAGTTAAGGAATTAAATGATCCATATTTTTTATCTATTAGAATGACTATAGAAAAAAAATGTATTGAAGACAATATAGATTTTAAATCATTATACTATACTAAAATATTAAATGATGATACCTCAAATTATAAGGGATTAGATGGAATAATTGCTATAGGAATATTCCAAGATGATGAAATTAAAAAACTTAGGGAACTATCTCAAAATATAGTATTTATAGATTCATCTCCTGATGAGTGGGAATTTGATTCAATTGTTGTGGACTTAAAATATGGAGTTAGAAAAGCACTAGAATATTTATATTCTTTAGGTCATAAGGATATAGGATATATAGGAGCTAAGGTTATTCCACATAATAATAACAATAACGGTGTAGAACTTGTAAATTATAGAGAAGCAACATATAAAGATTTCATGAATGAAATCGATAATTTAAATGATAATTGGATATTTAAAGGTGATTTTACACCAGAGGATGGATATAATCTTATGAGTAAAGCTTTAAATTTAAACAATATTCCATCAGCTTTTTTTATTGCAAGTGATCCTATGGCTATAGGAGCTTATAAGGCTATACAAGAAAATGGATATAAGATCCCAGATGATATAAGTATAGTTGGGTTTGATGATATTGCAACAGCTCAATACTTATCTCCATCATTAACAACAGTAAAAGTATTTACTGATTTTATGGGGGAAACTGCTCTTAATACTCTTATAGAAAGAATAAAAGATGAAAGAAGCCTAAGTAAAAAAATTGTTTTGCCAGTTAAATTAATTATTAGAGATAGTTGTAAATTAGTATAATTTTTTTGCCCTATAAGTAGTATACTACTTATAGGGCTTGTTTATATTAGATAATTATATAGGCGGGGGGAATTGAAGTGATATATAGACTTGGTATAGATGCAGGTTCAACTACAGTAAAGTTAGTATTATTGGATGAAAATGATAATGTAAAATATAAGTCTTATAAGAGACACCTTACAAAAGTTAGGGAAACTATATTAGAAGAAATTATATTAATAAGGGATTTGTTAATAAATAATGATATAAAAGTTTCTATAACAGGTTCATCAGGATATGGTGTTGCTAAAGATACAAGTATTTCCTTTGTTCAAGAAGTATTTGCAACAACTATTGGTGTAAAAAAGTTATTTAATAATATTGATGTTGTTATTGAATTAGGTGGAGAAGATGCAAAAATAATTTATTTAACTAATGGGTTAGAGGAAAGAATGAATTCGAGTTGTGCTGGTGGAACAGGGGCTTTTATAGATCAAATGGCAAGCTTAATGGGAATAACAGTAGAAGAATTAGATGAAATTAGCTTAGAATATAATAGTATATATCCAATTGCATCAAGATGTGGAGTATTTGCAAAATCTGACGTTCAACCTTTATTAAATCAAGGAGCAAGTAAATCAGATATTGCTGCAAGTATTTATGAAGCTGTAGTAAATCAAACAATTGGTGGGCTCGCTCAAGGTAGAGAAATAAAGGGAAATATATTATTTTTAGGGGGGCCATTATTTTTTTACAAGGGACTAAGAGAAAGATTTATAAAAGATCTAAACTTAAAGGATGAGGAAGCAATAATACCTAATGATGCAGAAGTTTTTGTAGCAAGAGGTGCTGCGTTATTTTCAAATAATGAAGATAGAACATATACATATGAAAAACTAATTTCAAAACTATCATATTCTAATAATATAAATGTAGATATGAAAAAGTATATTAAACCTTTATTTTCAACTAAGGAAGAATATAAAAGCTTTATAGAAAGACATAATAAAGCTAAAGTATTAGATAGAGATATAAATAACTTTAATGGTGATGCGTATCTAGGAATAGACGCAGGAAGTACTACTACAAAATTAGTTCTTATAGATAAAGATGATAATATTTTATATCATTATTATGCACATAATGAAGGGAATCCAGTTAAAATAATAAAAGAGCAATTAGAATACATTTATAAAGAATTTGGAGATAGAATAAATATAAAAGGAAGTTCTGTTACTGGATATGGGGAAGAACTTATAAAAAAGGGATTCGGGATAGATTTTGGAATAGTTGAAACATTAGCTCACTATATAGCAGCAAGTAGATTTAATCCGGATGTAGATTTTATACTTGATATTGGTGGACAAGATATAAAATGTTTTGAAATAGAAAATCAATCAATTAAAAGCATTATTTTAAATGAGGCGTGCTCTTCAGGATGCGGATCATTTATAGAAACTTTTGCAAAAGCTATGGGATATGATGCTGAAAGTTTTGCAAAGCTAGGATTATTTGCACAGCATCCAGCAGATTTAGGGTCTAGGTGTACTGTTTTTATGAATTCATCAGTAAAGCAAGCTCAAAGAGATGGAGCAACTATTGAAGATGTTTCAGCAGGACTTTCGATGAGTATTGTTAAAAATGCATTGTATAAGGTTATTAGAACTAAAAACATAGGAAAGAATGTTATAGTTCAAGGAGGAACCTTATGTAATGACGCTATATTAAGAAGTTTAGAACTTGAATTAGGACAAAATGTAATAAGATCAAATATTTCTGGGTTAATGGGAGCATATGGAGCTGCTTTATATGCTAAAAGTCAAAATATAGAAAAATCTCAAATTATAGATAAGGAAAGCATTAAAAATTTTAATCATGAATCTAAAGGTGCTAAATGTGGTTTATGCACTAATAAGTGCAATTTAACTATAAATACATTTGCAGGTGGTAAAAAGTATATATCAGGTAACAGATGTTCAAAGCCAACTGGAAAATACAATGATAATAATATTCCTAATCTTTATGAATATAAAAATAATAAGATTATGGAATATGCTGATAATGATGGGATAAAGGATACTATAGGAATTCCAATGGTTTTAAATATGTATGAAAATTTACCTTTCTTTGTAAAGTTTTTTAATGAATTAGATATTAAAGTAGTTTTATCTGAGGATTCGTCAAAAAAGCTTTATTTAAAGGGGCAACATACTATTCCATCAGATACAGTATGTTATCCTGCAAAGCTTAGTCATGGACATATTGAAAGTCTTATAAGTAAAGATATAAAAAATATATTTTACCCTTGTATGACATATAATTTTGATGAAGGAATATCCGATAATTGTTTTAATTGTCCAGTTGTAGCTTATTATCCAGAAGTTGTTAAAAATAATATTTCTAAATTAAAAGAATTTAATTATATAAGTCCATACTTAGATTTAAATTCAAGTAAAAGTACAGTTGATAACTTATATAATTCCTTAAAGTATTATTATAATTGGATAAGTAAAGAAAAAGTAAAGTTTGCTTATGAAAGAGCAATTGAAGAGTATAGACAATATAAGATAGATATTCTAGATAGAGGAAAGAAAGCTATTAAGTATGCTAGAGAAAATAATTTATTAATTGTTGTTTTAGCCGGAAGACCATATCATGTAGATAAAGAAATAAATCATGGTATAGATAAAATGATGAACTCTTTAGGGTTGGTTATATTAACTGAAGATTCAATACCAATAGATAAAAGCAATAAAGAAGTAAAAATGCTAAATCAATGGACATATCAAGCAAGATTATTTAATGCAGCAAATTTTGTAGTTAATAATTACGATATGCAGTTAGTTCAATTAGTTTCATTTGGATGTGGTACAGATGCAATAACAGCTGATGAAACCAAAAGAATATTGGAGGATAAAGGTAAATTATATACTCAATTAAAAATAGATGAAACTAGTAATTTAGGAGCAGCAAAAATTAGAATAAGAAGTATGGTTGAAGCAATTAAGAGTAGGTGAGAACTATGAATTATGAATATAAGATTTTTACTAAAGAAATGAAAGAAAATTATAAAATTTTAGTACCGAATATGCTACCAATTCATTTCAAAATATTAGATAAAATTTTAAAAGACTATGGTTTTGATATAGAGTTTTTAGAAGATGATGTATCTACAATAATAGATGCAGGTCTTAAATATTCTAATAATGATATCTGTTATCCTGCAATGATAGTTATTGGCCAATTTATTTCTGCATTAAAAAGTGGTAAATATGATATAAATAAAACTGCTTTACTTATGAGTCAAACAGGGGGAGGGTGTAGAGCTTCTAATTATATTCATTTAATTAGAAAAGCTTTAGAAAATAGTGGTTTTGAAGAAGTACCAGCTATTGGATTAAGTTTAACTGGAATTGAAAAACACCCAGGTTTAAAATTAAGCTCATCAATAATTTTGAAAGCAGTTTATGCTGTACTATATGGTGATTTAATTATGTGCTTATATAATAAAGTTAAGCCGTATGAAATTAATGATGGAGAAACAGACAAAGCATTAGACGAGATGATAGAATATTTAAATAAAAATTTTTCAGGAATAAAATATATGAACGTTTCAAAAATTTCAAAAGTAATTATAAAAGCTTTTGATAATATCGACATAAATAAAAAAGAAAAAATAAAGGTAGGAATTGTTGGAGAAATATATATGAAATATTCTAGAATGGGTAATAATCATCTAGAAGAATTTTTAGTTAAAGAAGATGCAGAAGTTGTTCAATCTGGACTTATGGATTTTGTTAATTATTGCATACTAAATTCAATAATAGATTATAAGTTATATAAAAGGGGATTTATTAAGTCTAAATTTGCAAAGGTAGCTTATAAATTCATTTTAAGACTACAAAGAAAGATAAATAGTAATATAGAAAAGTATTCTAAGTTTGAAGCACCTACAGATTTTGAAGAAGTTAGAAAAATGGCAGATGGATATATAGGGTATGGAGTAAAAATGGGAGAAGGCTGGCTATTAGTTGCTAATATGATAGAACTTATAAAAATAGGTGCAAATAATATAATTTGTGCTGAACCTTTTGGATGTTTACCTAATCATATAGTAGGAAGAGGGGCCATTAGAAAAATATTAGAAAAGAATCCTAATGCTAATATAGTAGTTATAGATTATGATCCATCTCAATCTCAAATAAATCAGGAAAATAGAATTAAATTAATGCTATCAAATGCAAAGCTAAATGTTTACTTATAAATAAAATGTTATTTACTAATAAGCTATATCTATAAGCTTGTATAATAGATATAGCTTTAATTTTTATGTAGTAAATGGTATTGATAAAATAAAAAATGATGATAAATATAAATTTATATAGTATACTTATTTTGAACAGTTTTAAATAACCATTATCATGGTAGAGAGGAAAAAATATGACTAAAAACAAACACTTTTTTGTGATAAATCCTGAAGCAGGCAAAGTTAATGTTTCAGATAAAATAAGTAATGATATAAATGAAATATTTAAAGATTTGTATGATGAATATAGAATTTATATAACAAAAGGAAAAAATGATGCGACTAATTATGTAAAAAATATATGTGAAAGTGAAGAAGGAAATTTGAGGTTTTATGCATGTGGAGGAGATGGAACTTTAAATGAAGTAATCAATGGAATTATTGGTTACGAAAATGCAAGCGTTTCAGTTATTCCATATGGGACAGGCAATGATTTTGTAAAAAACTTTGAATCAGAAATAAATTTTTATGATATAACTAGACATATAAAGTCAGAGACTCAAGAGGTAGATTTATTAAATGTAAATGGTTTATATTCAGTAAATTTATGTAATATAGGGTTTGATGCAAAAGTTGCAGAGAATATGGTTAAGTTCAAAAAATTTCCATTTGTAAATGGACAAGGTGCATATACACTTTCAATATTTTATTCATTAATTCATAAGATGTATAATACTTTTGATATAATGATAGATAATAATGAATTAATCCATGGAGATTTTTTATTATGTGCAATTGCAAATGGAAAATCTTATGGTGGTGGTTATATAGGGGCTCCTTTAGCAGAAGTTAATGATGGATTTATTGATTTATGTATTATCAAAAAAGTTTCAAGAGTTAAATTAATAAAATTAATAAAGCTTTATAAAGAAGGAAAACATCTTGAAAGTGATGAATTAAGAGACTATATTATTTACAAAAAATGCAAAAGTATAAATGTTAGATCTAAAGAAAAGTTTACAATATGTGTTGATGGAGAAATTTTTATTCATGATAATTTAAGTATTTCTCTTGAAAATAAAGCAATTAAGTTTCTTATACCACATAAAGAAATAGATGAAGAAATAAATTTAATATAAAAGTGAGGGATATCTTTGAGTAGCTTTATAGAGTTTAAAGATGTTAAGAAAACATATAAGATGGGTGAAGTAAATATTGATGCTTTAAGTGGAGTTTCATTCAATATTGAAAAAGGTGAATTTGTGATAGTAGCAGGTGCTAGTGGAGCAGGTAAAAGCACTATTTTAAATATTTTAGGTGGAATGGATACTGCAAGTTCTGGAGAGATTATAGTAGATAATAATAAGGTGAATAAATATTCGGAAAAAGAACTTATCACATACAGGCGTTATGATATTGGATTTGTATTTCAGTTTTACAACTTGGTACAAAACCTGACTGCATTAGAAAATGTTGAGTTAGCTACTCAAATTTGCAAAAATCCATTAGATCCTTTTGAAATTTTAAATGCAGTTGGCTTAGAAAAAAGAAAAGATAATTTTCCAGCTCAACTTTCAGGAGGAGAGCAACAACGCGTTGCAATAGCAAGAGCATTAGCTAAGAACCCCAAATTATTATTATGTGATGAGCCAACTGGTGCTTTAGATTATAATACTGGAAAAGCAATATTAAAATTGCTACAAGATACATGTAAAAAATATAATATGACAGTAGTAATAATAACACATAATCTTGCATTAACTCCAATGGGAGATAAGGTTATTAAGGTTAAAAATGGGATGATTGAAAGTATCACATTAAATGAAAATCCTATTCCAGTAGAAAGGATTGAGTGGTAATGTTTAAAAATGCTTTTATGAAAGATGTTATTGGAGATATTAAGAAATCAAAAGGAAGATTTTTTTCTATATTTGCAATAATAGCTTTAGGTGTTGCTTTTTTCTCTGGCATAAAAGTATCTCCTGTTGATATGAAAAGAACTGCAGATAAGTATTATGATGATTATAATCTTATGGATTTAACATTATATTCTACTCTAGGATTTACAGATGAAGATATAGATGAGATAAGTAAAGTTAATGGTGTCTTAGATGTATTTGCAACTTACTCATTGGATGCAATAACCACAATAGATTCTTCAGAAAGTGTACTGAAGGTTATGGGAATTCCTTTAAATAATTCTAATTATGTTAATAAATATAAATTAGTAGAAGGAAATCTTCCTGAAAATCCTAATGAATGTGTCATAGAAGCAGGAAAGTTGGAATCTTTAAATTTATCTATAGGAAGTAAAATTAAACTTACATCAGGTACAAGTGATTTATTAAGTGATAAATTAGAAAATGTTGAATATGAAGTTGTAGGTAAAGTACAAACTCCTTATTATTTATCATTTGAAAAAGGTAGATCAAGTATAGGTAATGGAAAAATATCTAGTTTTATTGTTATCCCACAAGAAAATTTTAAAATTCCTGCATATACGGAAGCATATGTAACAGTGGAAGGTGCTAAAGAATTAAATTCATACTCAAATAAATATTTTGATTTAATTGATACTGTAGAAAATCCATTAGAAGAACTAGGTGATAATAGAGCAAGTATTAGATACAATGATATAGTAAATGAAGCTAATAAGAAGATAAATAGTAGCAAAAATGAGATTGAAAATCAAAAAAATGAAGGACAAGAAGAGTTAAATAAGGCTAAAAAGAAATTAGAAGAATCAGAAGCTTTCTTAAAGAATGGAGAAAGCGAATTAACTAAAAAAGAAAATGAGTTTAATATTTCAATTATGCAAGCAGAAAATCAAATTGCTTTATCAGAATATAAAATAAATGATGGTAAAGCTACTTTAGAATCTGCAAAAAGGGCTTTTGAATCAGAAAAGTTAAATGCAGAAAGGCAAATTAATATAGCTAAAAGCACTCTTTCAACTTTAAATGACACAAAAGTAGGTTTAGATACAAAAGTTAATGAATTAGAATTAGCTGTACAAGCCCCTAATATTTCAGAAGAGAAAAAAAACAAATTAAATATTGAGCTAGAAGTTTTAACTAAAAGTAGAGATGAAGTAGTTAAAGGTATAGAATATATTAGTAATGAAATTAAAAGTGGAGAAGAAAAATTAAGGCTAGCAGAAATAGAAATTACAACTAAGGAAAATGAATTAATAAATGGCGAAAATTTATTAAGTGAAAAGAAAAGTCAATTAGAATCTTCTAAAAAAGAAGCAATTAATCGATTTGAGAGTTCAAAATTAGAACTTAAAAATGGAAAAGAAGAGTTAGAAAAGGGAAAAGAAGAATACGAAAAATCTAAAGAAATATTCGAAAGAGAAATTTCATCTGCAGAGGCTAAAATTAAAAAAGCAGAAAATGATGTAAAGAGTATTGAAGAGCCTAGTTGGTATATATTAGATAGAAATAGTCATTATTCTTATGTAGATTATAAAAATAACGCTGATAGTATAGACAAGTTAGCTAAAATATTTCCAGTATTCTTTTTTTTAGTTGCAGCTTTAGTATGTTTAACAACTATGACTAGAATGGTAGATGAGCAAAGAATAAATATTGGAACATTAAAAGCTTTAGGATATTCAAAATATAAGATAGTATCAAAATATCTTATATATTCTTTTTTAGCTAGCTTTTTAGGTAGTATAGTAGGTCTTGCAATAGGATTAACTATATTCCCAATAGTAGTTTTTGATGCCTATGGTATTATGTATACTTTACCTAAAGTTGAATTAGAGTTTAATATACCAATATCAATTTCTATAACTATAATAGCTATTTTAGTTACTACACTATCTGCATTTTTTGCATGCTATAAAGAGTTAATTGAAACACCTTCAGCTTTAATGAGACCTAAGCCTCCTAAAGATGGAAAGAGAATTTTAATTGAAAGAATTAATTTTATTTGGAATAAGCTAAGTTTTATTGGGAAAGTAACAGTAAGAAATATATTTAGGTATAAGAAAAGATTTTTTATGACTGTTTTTGGTATTGCAGGATGTACAGCTTTAATTGTTACTGGCTTTGGAATTAAAGATTCAATAAAGACTATAGTAGATAAGCAATTTGGAGAAATATTTAGATATAATTTAACTATTAGTATAGATAAAGATTCTAGTGAATTAGAAAAACAAGACATTATTTCAGATATAAGTGGTTTATCAGAAGTAGATAAGCTATTAATGATACAATCAGAAAGTGCTAAGATAGTTACTGGTGACGGAGATAAAGATATTTATATTATAGTTCCTGAATCTTTAGATAAGCTAGATCAGTTTATAAATCTACAAAATAGGTTATCTAAAGAGAAGCTTAAATTAAATAATGATGGAGTAATACTTTCAGAAAAAGCAGCAACAAAGGCAAATGTTAAAGTTGGCGATGATGTGAAAGTTAAAGTTAACAATAAAGAATTTTCATTGAAGGTTTCTGGAATAGCAGAAAATTATACATTTAATTATCTTTATATGTCCTCTAAATATTATAAAGAAAAATTTGATATTGATAGTAACTTTAATTCTATCTTAGTTAATACTTCTATAATAGAAAATGAAGACCAATTCTCAAAATCAATTATGGATAAGCCTATAGTTAAGAGTGTATCTTTTAATACTGGTATAAAAGATAATTTTGATAATACAATTAAAAGTTTAAATTATGTTGTTTTAGTAATGATAGTATCAGCTGGGGCATTAGCCTTTGTTGTTCTTTATAATTTAACTAATGTAAATATCAGTGAAAGAATCAGAGAAATTGCGACTATAAAGGTATTAGGATTTTATAATAATGAAGTATCTGCGTATATTTATAGGGAAAATATAATATTAACAGTGTTTGGTATTGTGTTTGGTGAAATTTTAGGAGTATTTCTACATAGATTCATAATGATTACAGTGGAAATGGATAATATGATGTTTGGAAGAAGTATTGATTCATTAAGTTTTATAATATCGGCACTACTTACAATAGTATTTGCAGTACTTGTAAATATTGTTATGTATTATAAACTAAAAAAAGTTAAAATGATTGAATCATTAAAATCAGTTGATTAATGAAAGATAAGATAGAGGGAAACTTCTATCTTTTTTTATTGATTTATATAAAAGAACCATTTTTGTTGAAAAGTATATACTATATTATGTATATAAATCTTAGGAGAAATATTTATGTCATACAGTGAAATTTATGAAAAAATTGGTTTCAAGAAAGAGATGGAAAGGTTAGAAAAACAGGCGTATTTAGGTTCAGAAAAAGAAGTGAGAATGCTAAAATTATTAGGAGTAAAAGAAGATAGTGATATTTTAGAGGTTGGAGGTGGACCAGGTTTTTTTACTAAGATACTCTTAGATAATTTTAGTAAATGTGAAGTTACTTCTTTAGATAATGATGAAAAACTTCTTGAATATGCTTATAGTAATCTTAATAAAGAATATGGTAATAGAGTTAGTTTTGTAGTTGATGATATTACAAGTGCTTCGATACCAGATAACTATTATGAATGTGTTATTGCTAGATTTGTATTTCAACATCTTAATAATCCAATTTCGGCATTAAAAGAAATATATAGGATTCTTAAACCTGGAGGAAAAGTAATTATAATTGATATTGATAGTGAGCTTTGGGGATTAACATATCCTAAAAATAATTTAATTAAAGCTTTAAACGATAATTTAGCGAAGTTCCAATCTAATTTAAATGGTAATAGAGAAATTGGAAGGGTACTTATAACTCTTTTAAAGTCATTAGGATTTGTAAATTACGACATTGAAGCAGTAATAAATCATAGTGATATTTTAGGAAAAGACAATTTTAGATATAAGATAAATAGCAATATGATAAATGATTCAAAGTTATCAAAAATGTTAGATGAATATAATAACTTCTTTAATTTAAGTTATTCCTCAATTATGCAATTAAAGTTATTTTTTTATGGCGAAAAACCTAAAGAAGCTAGAAAAACTAAAAAAGATATAGTAACCGAAAAAATTAATGAGACTAATAGAAAAGAAAATTAAGAAATATCCGAAAATAAATAACACTTGTTTAAGCATTAATGGTATTATTCCCATTATATACTCCTTTAATACTATGGCATATAAGTAGTATAATTAATTAATGATTAATTTGTATTCTTAGGAGGGGACGGGCTTTGTTCTATGCTGAAAATTTAGATCTATTAGATTGCGGAGATATAGGTAATTATATTACAAAATTTGAGGATAATAAGGTATATTCTAGTTTTTACTTAAAGGAAGATAACATTAATTTAAAATATATACTAGAAGAATCTATTGTTGAAATGAAGGCAAATTCTATAAAAATAAATGGACAAGTAGTTCTTGCATTACTTTTTAAATTTGCTGGAGGTAATAAATTTATTTATGGACGTATATATAATAAGAATTTTGATTTAGATAAAGAACATCTTCAAATGTTAGTATTTCAAGATAGGATACCTATATGTTTTGTAGATTCTAATAATAAAATAATTGCTACAACTTTAGTTGAAAATGATTTTAAAAATTCAATTAAAGATTATATTATAAAGAAAAGAGTTAAATATAGCCCTTCCTATGATTTTGAAAATAGGCAATGTAAAATAAAGGAGTTATGGGTGAATGCATAATGAGAAGTGGCAAAAGCCGCTTCTTTTTGTTATAATTAAAGATAGTTTATATTTTGCAAAGCAATGTATAAGATGAAGGAATGAAAAAATTAAAGAATGAAAGAATTGAGGAGGTTTTGTTATGCAAAACTTAAAATAAAAAAGTGCAAAGCACTTTTAATAAGAAATCTTTAAGATTTTTTATTAACTTTTCAATTTTTATAATTCAATATAATTGAATTATATCCTTAATTCTTTCACTATTTCATTATTAATAAGGTGAGAATTATGATTAAACAAGTTTTATTAGAAAAATTTAATAAAGATACATCAGGGAAAAATGATTTGGGCGGTAAGAGGATATTAGAAAATGATTTAATTTCTAATTTTAATGTGAAATGTGATGATGATTTAGTTTATATAGATTCTAAAATTATATCAGAAAATTATTTTAATGAGTATAACTCTAAAATGGAAATAGATATAAATACTAAAAATATAATATCAACTTTTTGTAGCTGTGATGACTTTGAAAGAAATGAGTTGCGTAAACATAATTATTGTTGTAAGCATTTATTTGCAAGTTTTTATAAATTTTTAAATGAATTAGATAATAATGAAGAAGTCAAAGCAAAATTTAATGAAACACTTTTAAATAAGATAATTTTTAAAAGTAAAAAAGAGAATATATTAGATTTACTTTTAGAAGAAGAAAATAAAAATGAAATTAAAATAGAGGTTTATATAAATAAACAAGGTTTAAAGAATAAACTAGCAGCAGAATTTAAGATAGGATTAAAAGGATTATCTTCTAATAGACTATATGTTATTAAAGATATAAATCAGCTTTTAACTTCTTATTATAATAAGATACCAATTAAATATGGCAAGGACTTTAATTTTGATCTAAGATATCAAAGGCTAGGTATAAAGGAAAAGAAAATAATAGATTTCATTGAAAAGGTAAAAGATATAGAATCAGCTTCTTCAAATTTTATGAGGAGGCAAGATAAATATATAGATGGAAAGATGTTAATAATTCCAGACTTTTTAATAAGAGAATTTTTTGATACTGTTTCAAAAAATAGAGTTTACTTAAATGAAGGCTTTTTTTATAAACCTGTAGAAAGTGAGATTATTTTTGATAAGCCAAGTATTAAAATTTCTTTAAAAGGATTAGAAAAAGAATATTTATTAAGCTTAGAGGATGGAATACCTGAAAAAATAGATAAAAAGGGAACCGTATTTATTTATGGAAGTAGTATTTATTTACCGAGTTTGGAGTATTGCTATGATATATCTACTTATTTGAATATATTTAATAATACAAAATCTGTATCAATAGATAAAGCTGAGGAAATAAGAATTTTATCTAAGTTATTACCTAAACTTTATACATTATCTAATGATGTAAGTATTAATAAGTCTATAAAAAATAAAATTGTAAAAGAAGACGTTAAGTTTAAGTTTTATTTTGATAAAGTTAATAAAGATGTAATATTAACTTTAAAAGTTAAATATGGAGAGCATGAATTTAATATTTTTCATGAATATAAAAATAAAATTATTTATAGAGATTTAAACAAAGAAAGAGAAGTTATGTCATTTTTAAGGTCTCTTGGTTTTGATGCTTCTGGAGATAAATTTTACTTATTATTTGGCGATGATTTTTTATTTAAATTCTTTAAATATGATATAGAAAAACTTCAAGATGTTGGAGAAGTTTTTTATTCACAGAACTTTAAAATGATAAAGCAAGTCAATAGTAAAAATATAAAAGGTAATATACAAAGTGGAAAATTTGATTATTTTGAATTAAAATTTAAAATTGATAACATACCAGAAAATGAAGTTAAAGATATAGTATTAGCTCTTAGAGATAATCTTAAGTATTTTAAGCTTAAAAGTGGAGAATTTTTGGATCTAGAAGAAATAGAGCTTAAAAACTTTTTAAATTTACTAGATATATTATCATTAGAAAATGATATAGAAAATGATAGTATACTATTTAGCAAAAATAAAGCATTATATATAGATAGTTTTATTAAGGAAAATAATATTAGATATATAAAAGGCAAAAAAGAATTATCGCAAATTCAAAAGAAAATAAAGGATGTAAATAAGCTAACGTTTAAAGAGCCATTAAAATTAATTGCAGAACTTAGACCTTACCAAAAGGAAGGATATAATTGGCTTAAAACGATGGATTATTTAGGTTTTGGTGGAATTCTAGGTGATGAGATGGGCCTTGGTAAAACAATTCAAGCAATAACTTTTATTTTGTCAAGCTTACCATCTAAAACTTTAATTGTTGCACCAACGTCATTAATTTATAATTGGAGTAGTGAAATAGAAAAATTTGCACCGAGCATTAAATATACTGTTGTAAATGGATCTAAGGATGAAAGAATTAAAATATTAGATAATATTGAAAAATATGATGTAATCATTACTACCTATAATTTAATTAAGAGAGATTTAGATGAATATGAAAAATTACAATTTGATTATTGTTTTATAGATGAAGCACAATATATTAAGAATAGTCATTCTCAAAATTCATTGTCTGTAAAAAAGATAAAATCATATAGAAAATTTGCATTAACTGGTACTCCAGTTGAAAATTCCTTAATGGAATTATGGTCAATTTTTGATTTTATAATGCCTGGTTATCTTTTTGATGAAAAAAGATTTAGCGTAAGGTATCATAAGAAATTAAATGAATCTGAAGAAATTTTAGAAGAGTTAAATAAGCTTATTAAGCCTTTTATATTAAGAAGATATAAAAAGGATGTAATAAAAGAACTACCTCAAAAGATAGAAAAGAAATTAATAGTATCTATGTCAGAAGAACAAGAAAAGGTATATACAATTTATGCAGATCATGCTAAGAGTTTAATTGAAAAGAAGGTTAAGGATGATGATTTAAAAACAAGTAAAATAGAAATTTTATCTTATATAACTAAACTTAGACAACTGTGCCTGGATCCTTCTGTATTGATAAATGATTATGTTGGAACTAGTGGAAAAGTAGATGCTCTTATTGAAATTCTACAGCAGGGTATAGAAGAAGGTCATAAGATATTAGTATTTTCACAATTTACTTCAGTTTTAAAAAATATTGCTAGTAAATTAAGATCAGAACACATTTTGTTTAGTTACTTAGATGGATCAATTCCTTCAGAAAAGAGATTAGAACTTGTAAATGAATTTAATGAAGGAATAAACTCTGTATTTTTAATAAGCTTAAAAGCAGGGGGAACTGGTTTAAACTTAACTTCAGCAGATATAGTAATACACTTTGATCCTTGGTGGAATCCTGCTGTTGAAGATCAAGCGACTGATAGAGCACACAGATTTGGGCAAACGAATATAGTTGAAGTAATTAAACTTATAGCAAGGAATTCTATAGAAGAAAAAATAATTGATCTTCAAGATGAAAAGAGAAAACTAATTGAAAAGATAATTGATAATGAAAATGATATATCAAGTATAAATACATTAAGCGAAGAAGATATATTAAGTCTTTTTTCAATTAATTAGTACTTAGATTATTAATATTAATACTTTTTATGATATATAAGGAATAATAATTAAATAAAGAATATTAAATATATAAGGGCACAGTAATACTTTAAAAGTTACTGTGCTTTTACTATTTTATAATGTAAAAATGGGTATTAGTATTGAATTAGAAGTAATAGAAAAGCATTTATTATATGCAAAAGCTTCAAATGAATTAAATTAATTAAGTGAATTAATAATGAGTTGTGTTAATTCAATAACATCTATGGGATTATTTAAGAACATGGTTCAAGATCCAGAACTTAAGAGTATATTAGAAACTCATTTACCAGTTCATATTCAAGATTATAATATAAAGGTGGAATACGTTAAAAATGCAACTACACCTACACAAAAATTAAATGTACCAGCATTGAAGAAAACTATACAAGACTTTACAAAACCAGTAAATATGACTCAACCTACAACTCCTAATACAAATGCTACAACATTAAATGATAGAGAAATTGCAACATCATATCTGTTAACATTAAAAAGAGCAGGTAGAGAATATGCATGGAGTGCTATGGAAGCAAGTAATCTAGATTAAGAGAATTCTTAAAAGATACATTTACTATGAGTTGTAATCATGCTTATGAAGTATGGCGGTGGATGGTGAAAAAAGGTTATTATCCACTATGTCCAGCATCAGAAGAGGAGATAACTAAAATAGGTAATACTTATAATGAAGTTACTAATCAGCAATAGTATTAATTGATAAGTATGTTTAATAATATGGCTAAAAGTCATATTCTTTTTATTTAGATAAATAATGTATTGAGTATATGTTAGTACCTTAGTTTTATTATAAATTTAAAATATATTTATTTTAATAATTAAAATATGATATATTTATATATAAGTAAAATTTATATAGGGAGGAAGTAATATGCAGTTAAAAGAAAAAATTGAAGAACTTAAAAATTATTTAAGTGAATATGAAAAACTAGTCCAAGCAATGAGTTTAGTTTACTGGGATATGAGAACTAATATGCCGACTAAGGCAGGTGAATCTAGATCAAAAGTTTTAGAGTATTTGTCAGGTGAAAGCTTTAAGATGGTTACTAGCTCTAAAGTAGAAGATTTTATAAATGATTTATCCAAATATAAAAACGAAATGAATCATACCGAGGCTAGAATGCTACAGGAACTTGAAAGAAATTATAATGAAACTAAAAAAATACCTCAAGATAGATATGTAGCTTTTGTTGGTGTTTGCAGCAATTCAGAATTAGCTTGGGAAAAAGCAAAAGATGCTAATGATTTTGAAATATTCAAGCCTCATTTAGAAAAAGTAGTTGAATTTCAAAAAGAATTTATTAATTATTGGGGATTTAAGAATGATAAATATGATACCCTTTTAGATAAATATGAATTAGGATTAACTACTGAAAAATTAGATAAAATATTCGCAGAGCTAAGAGATGGAATAATAGAGGTATTAAATAATGTTAAAGCTAGTAATAAAAAGATAAATCGTGATTTTTTATATGGTAATTTTGATATAAAGAAACAAAAGGACTTATCATTATATATTTTAAATAAAATGGGATTTGATTTAGAAGCTGGTAGACTAGATGAAAGTGTTCATCCTTTCACAACGAACTTTGGAAATAAAGATGTAAGACTAACTACTAATTACCATGAAGATGAATTTACTTCAGCTTTATTTAGTACTATTCATGAAGGTGGGCATGGTATTTATGAACAAAATATAAGTGATGAGTTAGAAGGTACTGGTCTTCAAACTGGAGCTTCTATGGCAATACATGAATCACAATCAAGATTTTATGAAAATATATTAGGAAGAAGTAAAGAGTTTTGTTCATATTTATTACCTATAGCAAAAAAATACTTTGAAGATTTTAAAAATATTACTCTAGACGAATTCTATGATGCAATGAACTATGTGGAAACTTCTTTAATTAGAACTGAAGCAGATGAATTAACATACGGGCTTCATATTATAATAAGATATGAAATAGAAAAAGAATTAATTAATGGAAGAATAAAAGTAGATGATCTTAAAGAGTTATGGAATAAAAAATATAAGGAGTATTTAGGGGTTGAACCTAAAAGTGATAGTGAAGGAATACTTCAAGATATGCACTGGTCAGATGGATCTTTTGGATACTTCCCAAGTTATGCATTAGGAAATTTATATGGAGCTCAAATGTTTCATAAACTTTTAGAAGAAAAACCAGATATAATGGCAGAAGTTAAAAATGGTAACTTTACTGAAATATTTAAGTGGTTAAAAGAAAAAGTTCATGTACATGGTGCATTATATACTCCAGAGGAACTTATAAAAAATATTACGGGAGAAGAACTTAATCCTAAATACTTTATAGATTATTTGAAAAATAAGTACTATACAATATATAATGTAAAATAATTTCTTATTAAGGGTAAAACTTAGGTTTTATCCTTTTTTAATGTATTTATGGTATATAAGTTATACGAAGGGATTAATATTTAAGTAAGTTATAAATAATAGATAAAAACTTATATTTAAGCTCAAAATGTCTATAAATTTAATTTTTTTAATAAGATGGTATAATAGATATTATACAAATATAAAAATGTTAAAAGTGGAGTATTTCAATGGGAAAATTTAAAGAATTATATATTAAATATTCTAATTTAGATGAAGAAATAAAGAAAACTATAAATTCTTATCCTCAAGAATTTATAACTGATAAAAATAATATAAGATTATCTTTATTACAATATATTATAAGGTCTAATAATTATATATATGAGCTTAAAGCAATTAATGGAACGGCTCATCTTTGGACCTGGAGCGATTTTAGGCGAGAATCAAAAGGGAGAGTTCTTAGCTATAAAACTGAAGCCAATATAATATTAAGTCAAATTATTGAGTTTTATAATTATGTAGATATAAATTTATTAAATAAATATGGTTTAGAAATAGTTAAAAAAATAAAATAAATCACCATAAGTATATATTTTTTAGGATAATAAACAGTAAAATCTTGAATTAACATAATCTTAGAATAGTCACCATTATTGTAATAAATTGGCATAGATTAATTTGGTATAAATTGATATAATCATATGTAAATGAAAAATATTATTAATTAGGTGATTAAGTGAAAATAAAATATAAAAATACAGTAGATGATTTAATAGAACTAAATTTTTATTTAAATACTAAATTAAAGAATAGGAGGGTTAAAAATTATTTTTTAAAATATGGTTATATGTTAATAATATTACTTATTTCCATATGGTATTTTAAATACAATTATGAAGATAAGTATATTTTTTTAATTATAGTAACAATTTTATGTTTAGTATGGTTAGTACTTTTACCTATTATTGTTAAAATGGAATTAAGACATAGGCTTAAAGATAAAGATAGTAATAATAAGTATTTATATAGTGAGACAATATTAAAATTAAAAAATGATAAAATTGTTATTTTAAAAAATGATAATAAAAGTGAATTAAGTTTCAAAGATATTTCTAATATAATAATTTATAAAAAAAGAATTTTTATCTTTAAAGAAAATTTTAATATATTTGCAATAGTTCCTGTTAAAGTATTTTTAAATGATAGTGAAAAAAACAAATTCTTAAATACAATAAAAGGGAATTTATGTTAAGGTTAAATTTAATGTAAATTCTCTTAATTTTATTTCTCTTAATTATGATTTTGAATTTAAATTTTTAGTTATCAAATACGGGAATTATTTTCTTAATAATGAATTACTACTCACTATTTATGAAAAGATAAAATAGTTTACTTTAGCTTAATCATCATTTAATTTATAAAATATATTAAAAATATTTTCTGGGAAATAATGGCAATTATATTACTTATACTTATACATTTACTGGAGGTGGAGCAACTGTTCCATTTAGAACAGCAGTATCTATTATTGAATCTAAATATGATGAAGATAAGATAAACGAAATATTATTGAAAAATTCACCAAATGTTTTTCTTGCTACTAAATCAAATAGTAAATTTATTGACGCTGAATGGATAGATGATGATACATTAAAAGTTAACTGCATTTAATTAGGATTATTAAAGTAATTTTTATTAGCATATTTCATTATATCTTTTAATGCTTTTTCTCCATTCATAGTTCCAAATGTTTTCATATCTAGAACATCACAATTTATATTATAAGGTGATGTAAGCTTTTTTATGTATGATAGTAGGTATCTTACTTGAGGACAAATTAAAATTAAGTCAATTATATTATTCAGATTATATTCTTTTATAGATGATTCTTTTATAAATTCAGCAGGTCCATAAGCGAGTATAAATTTGTAGTTTTCATTGTATTCTTTAAAATTTGATATAATTGTCATAATATCATCAACTAAAATGGTATTTTCTTTTGAAGCTTTTTTGATTTTTGAGCAGAATAAGCTAGAGGTTGCCCCTCCAGCACAACATATATATACTAACAATTTAAATATCCTCCTAATATGATAAAGATATAATAATAATACCTAAATTTACTAATATAGTATATAGATTTTTAATAATCTATTTTATTTCTGAAGATAATTTATGTATAATCAAAAAATTACTTAGGTCTTAAATATACCAATTCTATTGAATAGAACATAAAAAGAATCTATTATACATAGGAAGGAGGGGATGTTTTATGAAAGAAAAAAGTTTGCAAGCCCACGAAATGTGGAAAGGAAAAATAGAAGTTATAAGTAGGTGTCCTGTAAATAATAATGAAGATTTAACAATTGCGTATACTCCAGGTGTATCATATCCGTGTTTAGAAATTGAAAAGGATAAAGAGGCTTCATATAAATATACAAGAAGATCTAATTTAGTTGGTGTAATTACTGATGGAAGTGCTGTATTAGGACTTGGTAATATTGGATCTTTAGCTGCAATGCCTGTTATGGAAGGAAAATGCGTATTATTTAAAGAGTTTGCCGGGGTAGATGCTTTTCCTATTTGTATTAACAATAATGATGTTGATGTATTAGTAAATACAATAAAATTGATAGAAGGTAGCTTTGGAGCAATAAATTTAGAGGATATAAGTGCACCACGTTGCTTTGAAATTGAAGAAAAACTAAATGAAATTTGTGATATACCTGTTTTTCATGATGATCAGCATGGAACTGCTATTGCAGTTTTAGCTGCACTTTTAAATGCTAAAAAGGTTGTAAAAAAGGATTTTGATATTAAGATAGTAGTAAATGGAGCTGGAGCAGCAGGAATAGCTATTGCTAATTTAATTTACGATGCAGGATTTCATAATGTTGTAATTTGTGATAGATATGGTATAATCACTAGTGATAATGCAAGTAATAAATATCAAGAAAAATGTGCAATTAAGTTTAATAAAAATAAAGCTGGGAGTCTTAAAGATGCATTAGTAAATTCAGATGTATTTATAGGAGTAAGTGCAGGAAATATCTTAACAAAAGAAATGGCAATGTCAATGAATTCAGATTCCATAATATTTGCACTAGCTAATCCAATTCCAGAAATAATGCCTGAAGTTGCTAAGGAAGCTAATGTAAAGGTTATTGCTAGCGGAAGAAGTGATTATCCTAATCAAATAAATAATTTATTAGTTTTTCCAGGAATAATAAAAGGAGCTTTAAAAGCACGTGTTAATAAAATTATTACAGAAATGCAGTTAGAAGTAGCTAAAGGAATTTCTAACTGCATAGATGAAGATAAACTAAATAGTGAAAATATTATTCCAAGTGTATTTGATAAAAGAATAGTAGATTTAGTTTGTGATATAATTTGTAGTTTCAAAAAGTAAGGAGTTTTTATGGAGAATTTAGCTAAATTATTTAACAAATTAACTAATAGTGAGCAGAAAGTATTTACATATATTTATGCTAATCAACAGAAGGTAATAAAAATGAAAATAAATGATTTAGCTAAGGAGACATTTACTTCTAAAACTGTAATTATTAATTTATCTCAAAAATTAGGATTTGAAGGATTTTCAGATTTAAAATATTATTTAAAATCAAATAATAGTGCTGATGATGATATAAAGGTTTTAGAGGATTTACAATATGGATTAAAACAAAATATTGAAAAAACCTTTGTAGTTATAGAAGCTGATTTATACAAAAAAATTTCTAGAGAAGTCATTGAAGCAAAAACCGTCTATGTTTTTGCAAGAGGTACAAGTAAAGCAGCTGGATATTATTTAAATCATCTATTATTAACTTTAGGAATTAAGTGTATTTTTGTTAAAGACTATAATTTACTTACTTTAGTTGGAAATACATTAGAAAGTGATGAGTTAGTTATTTTAATTTCATTATCTGGTAATACAGAAAAAATATTAGAAGTTGCTAATATTGCAAAAGTTAAAGGTTCTAGAACTATTGCAATAACGTCTTTTGGTAATAATGAATTGTCAAAGATTAGTGATTATACTCTTCATTGTGTCTCTAATGATACAGAAACTAAGTTTAATGATAGTATATCTAGAATTGGTATGTTTATAGTAATTGAGATGTTAGTAAATTCAATTAAAGAGTTTGGTTATAAATAGCTCGCAAAATGCGAGTTATTTTTATTTATGACCTAAGTCATTTCTTGTGACCTTGGACTTCATAAAAGAAAAGAGTATCACCTTAAGTTATTGCAACATTTCTAAGCACAACGTAAAATGATTATTAAGAGGAGCGCTCTTTTAAGAAAAGGTATTCATAAAGTATATAATTTAATAAATGGAGGAAGACAAAATGTCAAAAGAGTTTAGTCAAAAGATTCAACAATTCGGTAGAACATTACTATTACCGATTGCTGTTATGGCGCCAGTTGGAATGATCCTAGGTATAACGGGAGCACTTGTTCAATCTTATATGATAGCAAGATTCCCATTCTTAGGAAATGAAATCCTTAATACTATTTTAGTTAATATAAGAACTATAGCAAGTGCTGTATTTGATAATATTCCATTAATGTTTGCAATGGGTGTTGCTTATGGAATGTCTAAGAAAGACAAAGGAATTTCAGTATTTGCATCAGTTATAGGATATATAATTTTAATTATATCTATGAATGTTTGGCTGACTGTAACTGGAAAGCTAGCAGATCCAGAAGTTATGAGTCAATTTGGACAAATAAAGGTATTAGGAATACAAACTATGAATGTAAACGCTTTAGGAGGAATTGTAACAGGTTTAGTTGCTGCATGGGCAACAGATAAATTCTATAAACTTGAATTACCAATTGCCTTTGCATTCTTCTCAGGTAAAAAATCAGTTCCAATAATAACAATGGGAATTATGGTTGTAATTGGTTTAACAATACCATTTATATGGGAAGCATTAGTAACTTTACTTACTAAATTATCAGTAGTTTTTTTAAGTCCAGTTGGTCCATTTTTTACAGCTGCAGGTGAAAGATTATTTATACCTTTTGGACTACATCATCTTTGGAATGCGTTATTTAGATTTACTGAAGCTGGTGGGTCATATGTAATAAATGGAGAAACTTTTGTAGGTATTGTTCCAACATTAAATGAAGTTTTATTTAATCAAGGTCCAACTAGTGAATATTGGAGTATGATGCCATCATTAACAAGATTTATGGCTCAACAACAAATGTTATGTACTTTGTTTGCTTTTCCAGCTATCGGACTAGCAATGTATAAAACAGCTTATAAAGAAAATAAAAAACTAGTTAAATCTTTAATGATTACTTGTATATTAACTGCACTTTTAGGTAATGTTACTGAACCACTAGAATTTTCATTTGTATTTATTGCACCATTATTATATGTAGTTTATGCATGTATCATAGGTGTTGGAGCAGTAGTATTATCATTAGCTAATGTTGCAATTGGATATATAAGAGGTACAGTTTTTGATTTTGCAATATTTGGATTACTTTATGAAAATACTCATTGGGTTAGCTTTATAATAATCGGATTAATTTTAGCAGTTGTAATTTACTTTGTATTTAAATGGACAATATTAAAATTTGATTTAAAAACTCCAGGAAGAGAAGATTCACCTTCTGCAGATAATACTCTTATAAAAGAAAAAAGATATGATGAAATAGCTAAAATAGTTATTAAAGCTTTAGGTGGTAAGTCAAATATAAAGAATGTAGATAACTGTATAACTCGTTTAAGGATAGATTTAGGTGAAGTTAATATAGTAGATCAAAAGCTTCTAGAAACATCAGGATGTACAGGAGTCTTCTTCCCAGCATCTAAGCATATTCATATAGTTTATGGGCCTTTAGTTGAGTTTGTTAGAAATGCAGTAGATGATGAATTAAGTAATATGTAATAATGTGCAAATATAATAGTTAAAAATAAGAAAAAAATATTAATATATGTAAAATTAAAAATAAGAAAACTTTTAAATTATAAATACAGCGGAGGGATAGATAATGAGAAGTAGTAATATAATCACAATAACTGGAGCAGGAAGTGCTAGAACTCCAGCTTTAGTAGGAAGCTTAGTAAAATTAAAGGATAGATTTCCACTAAAGAAGATCATTTTTTATGATATAGATAATGAGAGAACATCAAAAATGGAAGACTATATTAGGTTAGTTTTAAAAACTTATTCCAATGAGACAGAAGTAGTTTTCACAACAGATCCAGATGTGGCATATGAAAAAACTGATTTTGTATTTTGTCAAATGCGTGTTGGAAAAAATGAAATGAGAAGTTTTGATGAAAAGATTCCACTAAAGCATGGATTAGTAGGACAAGAAACTTGTGGACCAGGAGGATTTGCTTATGGAATGAGATCTCTTGGAGCAATGGTAGAAATGGTTAATCAAGTTCGTAAACATTCAAAAGATACATGGATACTAAATTATACAAATCCTGCTGCAATAGTTGCATTAGGTCTTGATAAAGTCTTTCCAGATGATAAGAGAATCTTAAATTTGTGTGATCAACCATATTCACTTATGAGATCTTACGCTAAAATATTAGGAGTTGAGCAAAAAAAATTAAGAGCTACTTACTTTGGATTAAATCACTTTGGATGGTTTACAGAGCTTAAAGATGTAGATGGAAATGACTATTTCGATAAGCTAAGAACTTACTTAAGAGATTATGACTTTAAACCTTATAATGCAGAGCAACGTTCTAAATCTTGGCTTGATACATACTTAAGAGTAAATAAATATATGAACTTTTTTGATGAATATATTCCAACAACTTATCTTCAATATTATTTCTTTGCAGAGGAAATAGTAGCTGAAAGTGATCCTAATTATACAAGAGCAGATGAAGCAAAGGACTCAAGAGAAAAAGAAGTTTGGGACATATGTTCTAAAGCTACTAATGCTAATTCAATAGATGATGTTGAAATAATTACAAATAGTGTATTTGGAGACTTAATGATTGAACTTGCTGAATCCATAGCTTATGATCTTCATAATGAATTTATTCTTATGAGTAGAAATAATGATATTATAACTAACTTTAGTAAAGATGCTATAGTTGAAGTTTCAGGAACAGTAGGAAAAGATGGAGCACATCCTTATAAATATGGGGAAATCAAACCATTCTATAAAGGGTTAATGGAAGGGCAACATGCATATGAACTTCTTACAGTTGAAGCATTTTTAGAGAAAAATTATACTAAGGCATTACAAGCATTAACTTTAAATAGAACTATTGTAAATCCTGAAAAGGCAAAAGCTGTATTAGATGACTTAATGGAAAAAAATAAGGATTTCTGGTATTTAACTTAGAATTACTAAAAGGAGCTGTATCAAAATAAATTTTGATACTAGTCAGTAAGAAAGGAGGATTCAAATTTGAATCCTCCTTTTTGCATATAATATTGATATGAAAAAAATAAATCTAAAAAATATTATATATATCAATCAATTGGAATTCACAATTAATTTTAAAATTATTACATCAAAAGATGAACCCGTTAAGAACACTATATTAAGTAATGGAGGAATTAGATTATTAAAAATTATATGAAGCATACTCTATTGTAAGTAGAAATCCAATGATAGTATATAAAATATTATTTAGAATAATTGTTTATTGTTATATGAAAGGAATATATTTTAGTAGAAAACTTGAAAAAGCTTATAAAAGAGATATTAACTTTCGTTAGCTTTTGCAATGGCAAAAGGAGACAAGGCATAATACATTACAATATTCAGAAACAAAAATTAGAAAAATATGTAGAAGACTTATTTTTACAATTTGTAATTGAACTAGAAAAGAAGGATGGAATAGAATTGAGAATTTATTTATTGATGGTACAAAATCCAAGTGAATGCTAATAGATATAGTTTTGTTTTGAAAAAAGCAACTGATAATTTAGAAATAGAACTTGAAATTAGGTTATTTGAAATATTTAATTCTATTTATGGTTTATAGGTAATAATGGAAATTAACATGGAGGTACACTGAGAAAGAATTTACATAAGAGATGATAAAAATAAGAGTTGTCTAAATGATTATATAAGAATCAATTTTGTATTAATATTAAAAAAACTACTTAAAGTAAATTAGTAGTTACTTTAAATATAAATAAAGTAACCACGAAATGTGTTGCCAAATTAAAATAGATTTATAATATTCACCTTCTGATATCTTCTCGGTATTTATAAATTTCCTCTAAAATTTGGTATTAGAGATAATCTGCGGTTTGAAATGGATATTTGAATGTATGAGGTTTTATCAACTTACAACGCCTATAATAATAGAATATTGTAGGGGGGTAAATACAGTTATTTAATAAAATGGCATTTGTTCAATGTTAAAAGAAAAGGTTTATGATAAAATAAACTAGAAAGGTGGTGTTATGATGAGCATTTTGATTAAGCTTAGGGATAATAAGAATTTAACAGAGGCGGAATCACAAGTTAGGGATTACATATTAAAAAGACCTAATGAAATAATAGATCTTACTAGTAAAGAATTAGGGGAAAGAACATATACTTCTGCCGCAACTGTTGTACGGCTATGTAAGAGAATTGGTATAGGAGGATTTAATAAGCTAAAGCTTAGTATAAATCAGGAACTAAAGATTTTTGAAAGTAAAAATATAGAAATATTAGATTCTACATATATAAGTCCAGATGATAATGTAAAAGAAATAGTTGATAAGTTAAATACTATCAATATCCAATCTATTGAGGAGACTTCTATATTAATTAATACAGAGACTTTAAAAAAGGTTGTTGAACTAATAAAGGAAGCAAAAATTTTAGATTTATACGGAATAGGAAATAGCCACATTATAGCCCTAGATGCAACATTTAAATTTACTAGAGTAGGTAAAAATGCTATAAATTTTGCCCTCTATGATCGTCAATATGTACAAGCTTTAAATAGTAATCAAGAGCATTTCGCCTTATTATTTTCGTATTCAGGAGAATCAAAACAAATACTTGATATAGCCCAAATATTAAAGGATAATTTTGTGAAAACAGTTTCTATAACCTCAAGTAGTGAAAATACTTTATCTAAATTATGTGATTATAACCTTTATGTAAGCAATAAAGAAAGTAAGTTTAGAAGCGGTGCTATTTCTTCCCGTACAGCATCTCTTCATGTAGTCGATATTTTATACACTGTTTACTGTAACTATGATTATAAAAATTCTTCACATAAAATACATAAAACAAGAATTGAAGGATGAAAGATTTCAAATGTTGAAATGCCGTTTCATGTTAAGACCAAATCATTGAAATCTATAAAAGAAAACGTTATACTATGAACAAACATTGGAAGGAGGAAATAAAATGATAACAATAGCAAGAATCGATGAGAGATTGATTCATGGACAAGTTGCTTTTGCTTGGTCAGTACAATATCCAAGTGATGCAATATTAGTGATTGATAATGAGGTTTGTAAGGATGCTTTTCAAAAATCATTATTAGAGATGGCAACACCACAAGGAATGAGGTGCTTCATAAAAAATGAAGAGGATGCTACTGAATTTCTAAAGAAGTATCAAAAGAAAAAAATCTTTGTTGTTGTAAAGAGTCCAAAACCATTACTGCATCTAGTTAAAAATGGTGTGGAATTAAAGGAAATAAACGTTGGAGGATTATACCACAAGGAAGATAGAAAACAGATATCTAATACTATTTTTCTGAATGCTGAATTAAGGGATGTATTTAGAGAATTAAAAAATGAAGGAGTAAAGTTAGAAATAAGAGCTACTCCATCAGATAAATCAATTGATTTAGGTGAAAAACTATAGGATAAGAGGGGGAAGAATAGTGAACACAGTTACAGTGTTATTGTTAAGTACGTTTATTGCTGTTTTAATGGTTGAAAATTATGGTTATGGATATTGGATGATTTCAAGGCCAATAGTAGGTGGCGCTATAGTAGGTCTATTAATGGGTGATATAAAAACGGGATTAATTGTTGGTGGTAGCGTAGAATTAATGTACATGGGAATTCTACCTATTGGAGGAAGTGTGCCTCCTAATGCACAGATAGCAGGTATGCTATCAACAGTATTTGCAATTTCAAATGGTGGTAATCCTGAAGTAGGTATTGCACTTGCTTTACCAATAGGGATACTTGCACAAATATTAATTATGTTAGCATGGAATATGAATATATTTCTAATGCACTTAGCAGATAAGTATTTACAAAAAGGTGAAATAAAAAAAGTTGAATTAATTCATTTATCAGGTTTAATCACGTTCTTTATTGTATTCTTTATACCAACATTCTTAGCTATAAATTTTGGTAGTGATTATGTTAATCAGGTTGTAAATAGTATGCCAACAGTTATAGTTGATGGATTAAAGGTTGCTTCAGGTATCTTACCAGCAGTTGGTATGGCTATGTTATTAAAGATGATGAATTTCAAAAAATATTGGTCTTTCTTCTTAATCGGATTTGTTTTAGCAGTATATTTAAAATTAGATGTTCTAGCTATTTCATTAATTGGAGTAGGTATAGTATCAGCATTATTTACTCTTAGAGTTGATAGTAAAAAGTCTAGTAATGATGATTTCGATGATTTTGATGAAGAGGATGAAACTATAGAAGAGACTGAAAATGTTGTAGGACTTTTAACTAAAAAGGAATTAATTAAAACATATATAAGAAGTTTCTTTAGTATGACAAGTATTAACTATGAAAGATATACTTCGTTAGGATTCTGTTATGCTATGATTCCAGCGCTTAAAAAATTATACCCTAACAAAGATGATTTAAAGGAAGCATTATTAAGACATAATGAATTCTTTAATTGCCATCCATATACAGGAAATGCTATACTTGGAGTTTCACTAGCTTTAGAGGAACAAAAGGCTATGGGTAAACCAATTACGGCAGAAGCAATTTCCGCTGCAAAGGCTGCACTAATGGGACCACTTTCAGGTATTGGAGATTCAATATTCAAGGCGACATTCATGACAATATTTGCAGCTATAGGCGCAGGAATGGCTTTAGAAGGAAATATTCTTGGAATTGTAGTATTCTTAGTACCTAACATCGCATTAAATGTTCTTTCTAGATGGTATTTTATAAAATATGGTCATAAGTTAGGAACATCTCTAGTTGCTAAAATGAAGAGTACTGATATATTAGAAAGATTTGTTGAGGGAGCTACTATAGTTGGTATGATGGTAGTTGGAGCTATGATCGTTTCCTTCGTTAAGATTAACATTGCTTATGTATGGAATTTTGGAGGAAAAGAAATAGTAGTACAAGATTTAATTAATGCAGTTATACCTTCACTTTTACCATTATTAGTTGTACTTGGTTTTCATAACATCTTAAAGAGAAATAAAAAAGGAATGTATATTTGTGTTCTTGCAAGTTTTGTGCTAGGAATATTAGGAAAGGCAATAGGTATGTTCTAAAATGAAAAATAGAGTTATGAAAAAGATAAAAGGTGGATTAATTGTATCTTGCCAAGCTAGAGTAGGTTGGGCTATGTATGGATGCGAAATTATGGCTGCTTTTGCAAAAGCAGCAAAAGAAGGCGGTGCTGTAGGAATAAGAGCTACAGGACCTGATAATATAGCTGCAATTAAAAAAGTAGTAGATTTGCCTATAATAGGAATAAACAAAGAGTGGCATGATGGGTGTAATGTTTATATAACTCCAACTTATAAGAGTGCAGAAGCAATTTTAGAAACTGGTATTGAAATAATAGCTTTAGATGCTACATCAAGAAAAAGACCTAATGATGAAAAGTTTGAAGATATAGTAAAGAAGATTAAAGTAAACTATCCTGATGTATTAATTATGGGGGAAATATCTACTATAGAAGAAGCGAAAAATATATTACCCTTAAACTTAGATATAATAAGCACAACTTTAAGTGGATATACAGATGAAACTAAGGATATAAACGAAGTTAATATAAAGGTAATTGAAGATATAGTTGCTATAACAGATACTCCTGTAATAGCAGAAGGTAAAATTAATACTGAGGAAGAAGCTTTAAGAGCTTTAAAGGCTGGAGCACATTCTATAGTAATCGGAACAGCTATAACAAGACCAGAAATTATTACAAAAAAGTTTGTAGAAAAGATAAAAGATTACAATAAGATAAAAGAAGAGGAATAAATAATGGAATTAAAAAGGCTAGAAACTGAGCAAATTAATGAAAATACTATAGATATTGATACTTTAGGTACTATAGATATAGTGAATTTAATAAATTCAGAAGATGAAAAAATTCCAGCAGCTATTAGAAAGTGTAATAAGGAAATCCAAACTCTTATTGATGAAATAGTTAAAAGAATAAGAAAAGGGGGAAGATTGATATACATTGGGGCTGGAACTAGTGGAAGACTTGGAATACTTGATGCTAGTGAATGTCCTCCTACTTATGGAGTTTCTTATGAGTTGGTACAAGGTATAATGGCTGGAGGAAAGGATGCAATTATAAAGGCGAAGGAAGGTTCAGAGGATTCTACTGAATTAGCCATAGAAGATTTAAAAGAAATAGTACTTAATGATAAGGATACAGTTGTAGGACTAGCTGCAAGTGGGAGAACTCCTTATGTTATTGGAGGGCTTGATTACGCAAATGAAGTTGGAGCATTTACAGGAGCTATAAGTTGTGTAAATAATAGTGAAATTGGCAAGCATGCAAAGGTTAACATAGAAGCTGTAGTTGGGGCTGAAGTTATAACGGGTTCTACTAGAATGAAGTCAGGAACAGCACAAAAAATGATTTTAAATATTATTTCTACAACTACTATGATTAAGATTGGTAAGGTCTATAAAAACTTAATGGTAGATGTTCAAATGACTAATGAGAAGTTAGTAGAAAGAGCAAAGAGAATAATTATGGAGTCTACTTCATGTACGATAGAAAGGGCTAGTGAATTAGTAAAGCTTTCAAATGGTAGTGTTAAGCATGCAATTTTAATAGAGTTAACAGGGAAAAATTATGATCAAGTATCTCTTATGCTAGAGAAAAATCAAGGAAATATTTCTAAGGTTATTAGAGAGGGGAATTTATAATGACAGGAATAATATTAGTAGGACATGGATATTTTGCTAGTGGACTAGCATCCTCTATTAAATTAATAGCTGGAGAACAGGAAAATTTTATTCCAATTGATTTTGTTCAAGAACTAACAACGGAAATGCTTGATGAAGAGATAAAGAATGCCTTTAATAAACTAAAAGATTGTAAGAACGTAATAATATTTACAGATATTTTAGGTGGTACACCATTTAAAACAGCTGCTAAATATGTAAATGATAAAGTTAAGCTTATTGCATCAAGTAATTTACCTATGGTGATAGAAGCATCACTATCAAGAGATTTACATGATGATTTAAATAAGTTTATTCAAGAAATAATAAATTCAGGCAGAGAGCAAATTAGAGAGTTTGTTATTCAAATTACTGAAGATGATGACTTTTAATTATAACTAGGGGAAGAATATGTAAAGTAGAAAATAATAAAATAATTGAAATTATTTGCAAAACTAAATAGAGTATTGGAAATATAGATTCTATTTAATAGAAAATCATATTTTTAAAGGTTAAAATTAAAACTTCTTATATAAAACAAAGATGAGAACAAAATTTTAAAAAGAGATGAAGAAATTAGTTATAGGCTTAAATTACGGTTGTATATTATATCGAGAATATACAACCTTTTTTATTTTACTCAGAATTGAAAATAACTTAGCAGTTAAAGTTCTTTTTGCACTCTTCTTAAAAAATTTATAGCTGAGCTAGAAAATACATGATTTTTTCTCCAAACAATGTCAAGGCAATACTCAAGTTTAGAGGAGAGTGGTCTGAAACATAAATTACTGTTTCATGTTGTATTTATAATTTTATCAAGACATAGTGCATAACCAACACTTTCTTTAACTATTAAAGAAGCGTTATATAAAATAATATATGTAGCAACTATATTTAATATTTAAAAATCTGTTCCTAAACAACCGGAAAATTAATTGCTTATAATTGTTTGTGCAGAAATTAAAAGAGGAAGATTTGATAAATCATCAGGATTAATTACATCATGGGAAGAAAGATAGCTATTTTTAGGCATTAAAAGTCCCGACTGATCTTACCACTACGTAAGTGGAACTTTACATGAGGATATTCTGTTTGCATTTGTTTAGCTATTCGAGAGATGATTCTCATAGCATCTGTTTCTCCACATCCAATGTATATATCCCCACTAATAATATTATCATTATGAAGATAAAGATGTGCCTGATAATACTATATATGCTTGAGTTACTGCAAAATTTATAAAAAATATATAAAGGAAATAGGTTACTTTTTTTAGGCTTAATATATCTTAGTGAATAAAAAGTACTAAGGATTTATAGCTTATAGTTACTATTATAATAAAAATCTAGATAAGGCTATATAAATTTTATTAATTTTAAAATAAATAATAATTATTATTAGTTGACAATCAACATTATTAGAGGTAGTATATAAGTATGGAAATTCAAGAAAAATTTTGATATAGATTGAAGGAGAAATTATTATGAAAAAGTTATTTAAATGTGCTGTATGCGGATATATACATGAAGGAATAGAAGCACCAGAAGTATGCCCAAAATGTAATTTAGGAAAAGAAAAGTTTGTTGAACTTACTAGTGAAGAATCTGAAAAAATTTATTCATCAGATAGAACTAATGATATTCATGCTGAAATCATTGTACTAGCAAGTAAGATTGCTAAGCTTGCACAAGAAGGTATAGAAATAAATCTTGATCCAAAATGTGTAAATGGATTTGAAAAGGCAAAAAATGAAGCTTGGACAATAAAGCAAAGATGTAAGGCAGAACTTGCAGGACATATGACTAACGGTAAGTGGTAAAATCACATTAAAGATTGTATATTGTGATAATGCAATATATAATTCTTTTTATTCTAAATACAATAAAAAAAGGACTTACTAAATATAGTAAGTTCTTAAATTTTGTATATGAATTTTAAATTTTAGCCTTAAAAATACTTCTATTATTTATTGTATATATAATTGAAAAGTTATGTTAATATAATTAATTTAAATTCAATAAAGTATTTATTTTAACATATCTAATATTTCATTTTCTGGAATAGAAGAGTCACAACGAACTTCTATTTCTCCATTTTTATGAAGAATGAAACCTGGCACAGTTACAATATTATATTTATCTCTAAATAATCTAATTTCATTATCAGAAGAATCTGCACTATCAACATAATAAATGCTTGTAATAACTTTGTTAGCTAATCCACTTAATTTTTTAGCAAATTTACGACAGAAAGGGCAGGTTGATCTACCAATATAAACAATAGTTTTATCTTCATTATTTAATAGGTAATCTGCCTCCATAGAAGATATTTTTTTAAATGATTTTATATTTTCTTCATATTGATCTTCTTCAAACATTTTATATCCTCCTACTATTTTTTAGAATATTATACCAAATTTGAAGTACTATATCAAATTAAGTCGTCTAAGCCATTAACTGTAGTTTGTTCATCTTCATTAATAGGAATAACTATACATTTTTGACCATCAATTATTTGAGATTTTATTTGAGGTATTTTTTCAGGCTTTACTTGAAGAATAACATCATAATCAAGGTTAGTATCATTATCATCTAAATCTGTATTATCAACATTTTTGATGTTAGATTCTAAATCTTCTTTTGAATCAGTATCAGAAATTTCCTCTAAACTAATATTATTATTAATAGATTCTTTGTCTAGATCCGTAGCATCATTATTAACTTCTAAATTATCAATGTTATTTACTAAGCTAGCTTCATTATTTTCTGTAGATAAAGGAGTTTCATTATCTACTGCAGCTTCTTGTTTAACTTGCTCAAGTCTAGTTTGAAGTATTTCAACTTGTTTTTCTAAATGTTTTTCTCTTTTAATTTGTTCATTTGCTTTAAGTGTTTTTGCATCAATTAAATTTTCTACTAAAGGAAGCTCATCACCAAAGGTGTCTACATAAGACTTTTCAATTTTTGTAGTAAGTTCTTCAGGAACTCCACTTTCAATTAATAGACTTTGTATATCATCTTTTGTTAAACTTATAGGTTCAGCATCTGTATCATCATATATTGCATTGTATTCATCAAGCATATTGTTTAGGTTTTCTTGTACTTCCATAAAGATTTTTTCAGCTTTCTTTTCATCAGTACTAAATGTATCTTTAATGATTGATTGGAATATTTCCTTTTGTATAGTTGCAGTTTGCTTTGAATAACATCCTAAAGCATTTTCCATTAACTCAGGATGTGTATCCTTTGTATTTTTAGTGTAATACATAATAGAATTAACATCTGAGCTACGATCAATAAAAGCAGGAAATACAAATCCATTAGTTGGAGCTTCAACTACCCAATCTCTAATACGTGCTTTTATTTTATTATCTTCCTCAAAGTATCTAAGGCCAGGCTCTGAAAGTGAAACAGGACATATTGCACATAACACATATTCATATACTTCTTCTGATTCATCTATTTTAGCATTATCTTTAGTTTTAGTAATAACATCATAAGCATCATGAAAAATTAGTATTAAAAAGTTACCAGTATAATCATAATTATCTATAATTGAGTCATAAAAATTATCAAGAAGAGTATCATCTCTTAATTGACTGTTTTTAAGCTGCATAAGAGAAATTTGTCTTTCATTTATAAGATCTTCATTAGTTGGGAAGTTAAGTTCTAAAATATTGTTACCAATAGTTCCAGAGAGTACTTTTTTAGCAATTTCTAAGTATTTAAAATATTCATCTTCATCTAAATTTAAAAATGTTTCCCTAAATTTTAAAATAATATGTTTTTCTCCATTAACATAGCATCCACACATTTTAGTGAAGGTGCAATGATCTTTCTTTAAACGTCTTTTTAGCTCAAGTATATCTTTTTTTCTCATATATAAACCTCGCAATCTAATTTTTATATTTGTAACATTAATTGTAATAAAATTAATTACATTTTATATCAATAAGTAAAGTTGTGTAAGTCAATCAAAGACTTGAACACTTATTTTAGTATAATATTTTTTCCGAACTAATTAAAGGTTTTATTAAATTAACTTAAATTAGAATATGTAGTAGAAGAGTAATAATTAATGTCTATATAAGTAAAAATGGATGAAAATAGATAATGCTGTATTGTAAAATTTTATGTATTTTATATCAATAAATATAGATATTTAGTATTTTAATTTTATGATAAAATTTAAAAAATTCTTATAATAGATATTTTTAATGTAAATGATATAAAATTGATTTTTATATTTATAAATGGAGGTAAATAAAGTGAAATATAATAATCCTATAATTAAAGGTTTTATCCTGACCCAAGTGTATGTAAGGTTGATGATACGTATTATCTTGTATGTAGTTCATTTCAATATTTCCATGGTGTTCCTCTTTTCGAGAGTAAGGATTTAATCAATTGGAAACAAATAGGGCATTGCTTAAAAAAAATCAGATTTAGCTTGATAAGATAAATAGTTCTGGTGGAGTTTTTGCCCCAGCAATAAGATATAACAATGGTCGTTTTTGTATGACTACTACCAATAATACAACTAGCCAAAGTTTCTATGTCTGGACAGATAATATTTATGATGAATGGTCTGATCCTATTTATGTAGACCAAGGAGGAATTGATCCATCTCTATATTTTGAGGATGAAAAAACATATTTTATGATTTAGCGATAAGAAAAAATGAAAATGGATATGAGGTAATAAAACGACTTAATATTGGTGATATTAAATCAGTAGAAAAAACTGTTAGTTTAAATGATGCCAATAAGATTTCTTTAGTCATTAATGCAAGCAATAGTAATTACAGTTTTAATATTAAATCAGAGGATGAAGAAATAAATCTTGGAACAGCTAAGACTAGATATCTTTAATGAGGATAAATAAAGATATCTTTTTCAGAGTAATTGAAAAATATGTGTTATGATATTATCAAGTACATTTTTATATAGATATAATAAATATGGACAAGGTATTGATTTAAAGAAATTCATACATATGATAATTTATTAAAATTAAATTATTTGTTATGAAAAGGATCAGGTAAAGAAGGAGAATTGAAAATGAGAGAATATGAAAAAATGCATAGTGGAAAGATTTATAATTGTGGTGATGAAGAGTTATTAGAGATGCAAACCAAGTGTTTGGATAAGTTATATGATTTTAATGAAACACGTCCAACAGAATATGAGAAACGCCAAAGTATGTTAAAAGAAATGCTAGCAGAAATAGGAGAAGAATGCTATATTGAGCCTCCATTTCATAGTAACTGGGGTGGAAAGCATGTTCATTTTGGTAATAATGTGTATGCCAATTTTAACTTGACATTAGTAGATGATACACATATTTATGTGGGGGATTATACAATGTTTGGACCTAATGTTACTGTTGCTACTGCAGCACATCCAATAGATCCAGGTTTTCGTATGCCTGTAACACAATATAATAAACCAGTTTATATTGGTAAAAATTGTTGGATAGGAGCAGGTGCTATTATATTACCAGGAATTACAATTGGTGATAATACAGTTATTGGAGCAGGCAGCGTGGTAACTAAAGATATTCCTGGAAATGTAGTTGCAGTAGGAAATCCATGTAAGGTTTTAAGAGAAATTAATGAAAGTGATAAAGTTAATGCTCAAAAATTGATTTATAAATAAGATTCTATTAAGATAATAGATACAAAATAACAACAAACAACTTACAATGTTTTTAATATGGTAAGTTGTTTCTTATTTACTTAAAAGAATATAATTATTTTTTACAATTCATTTTTTTATTTATAAAAGTGAATTAATGATGAAAATTATTGATTTATAGAATAATCTTTTTTTTCGGGAATTAAAAAGATTATAAATCTAAATAAAGTATAAATTACTAATACTGTAGCAATAATTGTTTGTAATAAAACAACATATTTTAGAAAATCTACATTATATCCTATTTTAGTTAAGTAAGTCATAGTCATTTTCGTTGCAATCCCACTTATAACAAATGGAAATGTAAATGCCGAGTAGCTTGGAAAAAATGGCATCTTTAAATACTTTGGTAATTTAAATAAAACTATAATAAATGTTATGAATGCTAAAACAGATAAAAAAGATATCATTAACAATGACTTTGTTTGTACTGATTGAATATATCCAGCAAGGCAAAGGTTTACAGGAGCTGCATATATGCAAAATAATGGTTTAGCTGGATCAGGTATTTCTTTATATTTACTATATCTATATGTTACAACTACAAGTAATATCATACATAATACAAATGCAAACCAAAATGCTAATGTACCTATATTTGTTTTTTCAAAGGCTGGTGCAGAAACACTTGCAACAGCTAGTCCAACATAAACTATAAAATATGTAGTAAAAACTTTTTTTATATTGAACTTTAATATAAATTTTATTGAGAAGTACACAATTAAAGTTAAGTGAAGAAGTAATCCTAAATACCAAATATAAATAGCCTTTTGGCCTATAAAAGGTTTTATATAAGTAGATAAAAGCATTATAGCCATTGGAAATGTTGCAGATACACCAGCTATAATTGGATTTTTCATATCTTCTTTTATCATAGACGGATATAGTAGGATTTTACATATTAATAGTAATCCTAAAATTAAAGATACAATTGCGCATATTAAGCGGATAGATTCAGAATAGCTTTGAAGTAAATTACCTAAAGCTGCAAAACCAAGGATTACCCCTGAAATAGGAAGTGGTATTTTTTTTATCATATCTTGCACTCCTATACTGTAACTAAAGTGTCTGTATTAACAAGATTTAGTTCTCTTACTATTATTTCAGCAACTTTTCCAGCAACCATGCCTGTAAAATGTATACATTGTTCTTTATGAGCTCCAGATGACATATCGAATTCTTTAGTTAGTATACGACAGCAAAGAGAATTTTTACCGTTGTATTCTTTAAACCAGTCATGCAACTCTTTCGATAATTCTAGATTTTTTTCCACCTTAGAATCTCCTTGTTTAGTACGTCCAAAAAATAAACCTAAAGCCATAACACCACCAGACACTGCTCCGCATATACATTTAGAACGTCCAATTCCAACAGGAAATCCTGAAGCCATTGCTATTACTTCTTCTGGTATATCTAACTCAAAGTTAGAACGTATCGAACTTATTAGTGCTTCAGAACAGAAAAATCCTCCTCTAAATAAATCTTCAGCATCTTGAGATATTTTTTTTATACTTACCTCTTTTTTTGTATTCATACAAAAACCTCCATTTTATATATTCACTTTTATTATAAATCATGAGGAAATTAAATACAAATTTATGTTTTTATGAAATAAATAATAATATTTTAAAGAAAAAAGAATCAAGAAATAAATAATTCATTTACTTATTTATGAATTATTGAAAACTATAACAAAATAATTTTATGATTCAACTATGGATGTTTATAAAATTTATTTTATGTTATAATTTTATAAAATAATTTATAATAATTTGTAGCAGAAATAGGAGAATTAGAGCTATTGATAGTTATAGATAAGTTAAATAATCATAATAGTGAAGATATAAATTATAATATAGTTTTAAAATGATGTTTTGCAGAATTAAAGAAATATAATATTGAACCTTAGAGTTAATAAGCAGTATATAAAAATTAAGCGAAGTTAATAGTAGTATATATGGATAAAAAGTTGGTTTTTATAGATGGAGATGGAAATCTATGTGATTTATCTGGATAAGTACCGAAGTCAACTAGAGAAGATATAGAAATAGTAGATGAAGTAACAAATACTGCTAGTAATAATAAAATATATTTTAGCCTTAAGAAAAATAACTTAATATAATTGTTTAACCTTATATAACTATACATTATTAAGATATTTTGAAGAATATTAATATAGTTGAATAAAAGAGCTCTTATTCATGTTAGAAATGGGTAAGAGTTTTTTATTTATAAAATCCAAGTAATATAAAAAGTAAATTATAATGTGAGAAATAGGAATAATTGATAGATATATAATGATTTAGAGATATGAATCTATTGACATAAAAAATAAAAGTGATACAATGAAGTTTGACATCATTTTGTTTATTTAGTGTAAAATATATTTACTCAATTATATTTTACACCTTCTAAAGTTTAATGTCAATAGAATTTATAAATTATTTTTATAAATTTATATTAGGGAGAGTGAAAGGTTATGAATAGTAGCAACTATGAGTGGAATCTTGAAAATGAATGGTTACAGGATGTATTTAAAGAGGTCAAGAAACAATTTGATGAAAAGCATAATTTCAAAGAAAGATTTAGGAAGGAAGCAATTGAAACGCAAAAGCAGCTATGGGAAGATGTAGGATCTGTTTCAGTGACCAATGGACTAGATCAAATTGTAGATTTTATGGAATTTATAAATACTATGAAAATTCAAAAAAGAAGACACGAGTTTACAAGAAAGCTTGAAGAAAAATATGAAAAAATGCTTTTATCTCCTTATTTTGCAAGAATAGATTTTACTGAAGAAGGAAAAGACTTACCTGAAAAATATTATATAGGAATTTCCAATTTAATTAATGATGATTTCGATTTTTTAGTATATGACTGGAGAGCTCCAATATCTAGCATGTTTTATGATTATGAAGTTGGAAAAGCTGGGTATAAATGTCCTAAAGGCGTAATTAATGGTGATCTTACGCTAAAAAGACAATACAAGGTTAATGATGGTAAACTTGAGTATATGTTTGATAGTAATCTTAAAATAGATGATGAAATATTGCAGGATATTTTAGCTAAGAGTAGCGATAGTAAGATGAAAGTAATAGTAACAACTATTCAAAGAGAACAAAATAAAATAATACGTAATGAATTATATAAAAATTTAATTGTACAGGGCCCTGCAGGAAGTGGAAAAACTTCTGTTGCTCTTCATAGAATTGCCTATTTATTATATAGGCATAGGGAAAAAATAGGACCTCAAAATATATTAATATTTTCTCCAAATAATATTTTCAATGACTATATTTCAGATGTGTTACCACAGCTTGGTGAAGATAATATGTGCCAAACTACATTTAAAGAGTATATGCATAAAGCTTTAGATAATGAAATTATTAAAGAAGAATATTGTGAGATGATGGAATATATACTTTCTTCTAAGAATGAAGATAGTTATAAGGAGAGAATTAAGAGTATTAAATTTAAATCTTCAAAACAATTTTTAAATATATTAAAAGAATACGTAATATATTTAGAGAAAAAGAATAGAGATTTTAAGGATATAATTTTTAAAGGGAATTTAATAATATCATCTAAAGAAATACAAGAGTTGTATTTTAAGGATTATGGTCACCTTCCATTAAAGAGAAGACTTGAAAAGTTAAGAAAGAGAATTTTATATCTTTTAGAAACTTATGAGAAAAATAGAGTAGGGGAAGTGGCTGAAGATATTAAGAATTATAGTAGCCAGAATGATGAAACAGAGATTCTTAAACAAAGTAAATCAGTTGTGAAAAATGAAATAAAGAGTATATGCTCTGAAATCTATAAGATGACAGATTTTAATATAATTGATATTTATAAAGAGTTGTTTGAGAATTTAGAGAGATTTTCAACTTTAATAATAAGTGAATATGATGATGAATACATTAATGAAGTTAAATTTTATACACTAGAAATGATAAAATCTAAAAAGTTTAATTATGAAGATCAGCATGCTCTTTTATATTTAAAAGGATCATTAGGAGATATTTTGAAAATTTCAGAAATTAAATACGTTATTATTGATGAAGCACAAGATTATACACCATTACAATATGAAATATTATACAAGCTTTTTAATAATGCAAGTATTACTATACTAGGGGATTTAAATCAATCTATAAATCCATTTATGAATCTTGGAAGTTATACAAATATATTAGATATATTTCCAAAAGATGAAACTTGTATAATTAATTTGACAAAAAGTTATAGATCTACAATAGAGATTACTGAGTTTTCTAAAAAGCTTTTAAGTAACAATGTTAATTATGAATGTGTAGCACGAAGAGGAGATAAACCAATTGTTCTTGGCTTTTCTGATGAAAATAATATAAATGAACAATTACTTAAAGATATAAAAACTTATAAAGAAAAAGGATATAAATCTATTGGAATTATAACAAAAACTATAAAAGAAGCACAGGATGTTCACAATTTTCTTAAAGATAAAGTAAATGTGAATGCGCTACTAAATGATGAGGACGAGTATGTAAATGACACATTAGTAATTCCAGCATTTCTTGCTAAAGGGTTAGAATTTGACGTAGTTCTTATATATAATGCAGGAGATGAAAATTACGATTGTGAAGAGGAAAGATTGCTACTTTATACAGCTTTCACTAGGGCACTTCATATCTTACGAATATATTATTTAGGTGAATGCACAAAATTGCTTAAAGAAAAATAATAAATAAATTAAATATTTATAGGGGCTGTCTCAAAATAGCCAGTCCTAGATTTTCATTTTAATTTAATTTGCGATGGTAAATATTTTGAGCAGAATAATAAAATAGTTATATCTGTATAGGTTCATCATGCATTTTGTGATGGTTACCATATCAGCAGATTTATTAATGAAGTACAAGAATTAGTATTAAACTGTAAAACATTGTTAGATATAAACGAGAATACCAAATAGTTATACTTAAATTGTATATATTATAAATTGAAACAAGGGAAGTCATATGACTTCCCTTAGATATTATTATATTAAGTACATAATTATAAAATGAAGACTAGCTTTTAAAAATATAATTGAATTACTCTTTTATTTTTTTGTAAGTTAGTTAATTTATTAAATTTACTAAAAATTTTCATGAAGAATCATTTTATGAATATTATACAATAATTTATTAAGTTTACTTTTTAAGTCTATTTATAATTTAAATATTTATCCCCTTAATATATTTACTTAGTGTATGCGCAATCCCATCTTCTTCATTAGATAAAGTAATTTCATCTGCTATAGCCTTTAAATCGTCTACAGCATTAGCCATAGCAACTCCTATGCCAGCATAGTTAACCATGGAAGCATCGTTATGACCATCTCCAAAAGCAATCATTTCCTCTTTTTTATATCCCCTAGGAATTAGGACAGAATCTAAGGCCTTAGCCTTATCAATTCCTTTAGCAGTAAATTCAAAGTAGAAATCTGCTGTGAACATGCAGCTTAAAGTATCCTTAAAAGGTTCCATCATCTCTTTGTAATGAGATTTCAGATATTCAGGTTCTCCTGCAGTTAAAATTTTATTCAATGGATAATTAGCAAAAGCAGCTAAATCATCTTTTTCACAAAGCTTAAATTTACCACCGCGAGCTTCATATTGAATTATGTTAAAAGGGGACCCTTTATAGTTTATTTCATTGTTGAAAACATCATTAACATACATATAATCATCTTTATCAATCATAGGTTTAACATCAAATTTCTTCATATGTTCAAGAACAGCTTGTCCTTCTTCTATACTCATGGTTTCATTAAATAAAACTTCATTAGTTTCACAATCTATAACCTTAGATCCGTTAAAAGCAACTAAAAGTCCATTATGTTCATTCATTTTTAATTCTTTAGCAAGATCTAGCAATCCAGATGTAGGTCTCCCTGATGCTAAAACCAATATAGCTCCTTCTTCCTGTGCTTTAATTAGAGCATTTTTAGTTTTTTCAGTTACTACTTTTTTACTATTAGTTAATGTACCATCTACATCCATAATAATTACTTTTATATTACTCATTTATCTTTCCTCCATAGTTCTTTTTATTTAATTATACTAATATTAATCTCATAAGTGAATTGATTAATTAAATAATGAGTAATTTATATCGAAAATAATTTGATTAATAAATAATGAATGAAATTATTTTGTTATACGAGCTTCATAAAAAGGATTAGGGTATCAAATAATCTTATAATTCAAATAAAGCTTAATAAATATGATAGTCTAGTTGATTAGTTAAATGGAGAAGTTGTAGTAATTAAAAAATACCTAATAATCTATATTTTTAATGAATATTAATGTAAAGATATTAATTAGAAAGTTTGTGAAATTGTATATTTGACATAAATATAAATATTACTATATCTATAAATTTAATAGATGTGAGGGAAAAAGAAAGAGATTATTCGTAATGAAACCATAGAAGATTTTAAAAGAGGGTATCTATGGGATAACAAAAAAGGTGAGTTTATATGCTTAATATGTGGAAAGAATATTGGAATAAATACTGATATTATAAATGATCATATGCTAACTCATGGATCTCCAGTAGAAAGATTATTAATGTTAGATAAAAAGCATACAGGATTAACTGAAATTAAAAAAGAGTTACTTGATATGTTATCTAGCAAATGTAGTGATAAAGAAATAGCAAGTAATCTTGCTTGTACAGACTCTACAGTAAGGAATATTAGATTTTCTTTAAGGGAAAGAGCAAGGCAAGCGAGAGCATTTTTGGCTATTATGGAGTTAGTGGATGAAGGCGCATCAAATTCGGTAAATCATAAAATTAGATATTTTCTTATTAAGAAGAAAAAAGAAAAGTCTTACTGCCTAGATTTGCTAATTTATTTGAGCCAAATAGGTTATATACAAAAAATGAAGTTAAAGCAATAATCAATAAAGTTTATGATAACGATGCATTAATAAGACGATATTTGTGGACTATGGTTATTTGAAGAGAGATAAATATGGAGAAAAGTATTGTAAGGTAGAAGGAGAAATCACTATGGAAAATATGAAAAGAAAAGAACTTATAAATAATTATAAACAGCAAGAAGTAGAAATGGGAATAATTCAAATATATAATACAGTTAATGGTTACTCTTTTATAGATATATGCTTAAATTTATATAAGCCGTTTGAGTCAATAAAGTTTAAGTTAAATTTGGGAAAAATAAGAATTAAGGGTTTACAAGAAGATTGGGATAACTATGGAGAAAGTGCATTTGAATTTAAAGTTGTAGAAAAGCTTAAGAAAAAGGAAGGTTCTACAGAAAAAGAAACTCTTTATGACTTAAAAGAACTTCTAAATATTTGGATTGATAGTCAAGGGGATAATTTGAAATTATATAAAAAGTAAAAATATTTTTAATTATTTAACATGCAACCTATAAACACTCCAATATAACACCAGACTTTATATAGGTGTTATTATAAAAATGGAGGTGAAAATGATATGGAAAATACGTACAAAACATCAGAAGTAGCTAAAATAATAGGAATTCATCCTAATACGGTACGGTTATATGAAGACCTTGAATTAATTCCCAAAGCTAATAGACTATCCAATGGATACAGAATATTTAATGACTATCACATTGAACAATTTAATCTTGCAAGAACAGCTTTAAAAGTTGAAGTATTACAAAATGGACTTAGGAAAAAAATAATTAATATCATTAAGTTATCTGCCAAAGGCGAATTTGAAGAAGCAATAATATGTACAAATGATTATATTAATCAAGTAAAAAATGAACGAAGGAACGCAGAAGAAGCCATTGAAATTTCTAAACAACTTTTGTTAGGAATAAAAAATAACGAAAGTGATATGTTTCTTACTAGAAAACAGACAGCAGAATATCTAAATATTACAATAGATACATTAAGAAATTGGGAGATGAATGGGCTACTTTCTATTAAAAGAAAAGAAAATGGATATCGAGTTTATACAAGTAGTGATATTAAAAAATTAAAAATAATACGAACATTACGTTGTGCAAATTATTCACTTGCATCAATTTTACGTATGATTAATGCTATATCAAATAGTAGTAAAGTTGATATAAAAGAAGTGATTAATACACCAGATAATAATGAAGATATTGTTACAGCATGTGATAAACTTCTTACTTCATTGAATAATGCAGAGAAAAATGCAAATGTTATATTAAAACAATTGAGATTTATGAATAATAGATTTAATGCAAACTCTCCATTTTAACACCAGGCTTTATTCTGGTGTTATTCTTTTATATGAAAAAGGAGGGAATTCATATGGAAGCAATTAAAATCAATAATCTTTGTAAATCTTATGGAAAATTTCAAGCTGTAAAAAATATAAGTTTTAGTGTTAACAAAGGATAGGCAAAAAATATAACAAGTCAGCAGCTCAAGTTATTATTAGATGGTTATTACAAAAGGGAATTGTGGTATTCCCTAAATCAGTGCATGAAGCTAGAATAAAAGAAAACGCAAATGTATTTGATTTTGAATTAACAAATGAAGATATGAAATTAATAGATGGAATGAATAGAAATTTAAGAACTGGTGCTGATCCTGATAATTTTGACTTTTAATAAAAAAGTAAATTTTAATTTAGATACTTAATATAATAGAAATTTAAATAAGAAAAGGGTGTGAAATTATATAAATTTTACACTCTTTTTATATTTATCTTAGAATACAAAATTTAATATATTGGTTAAGATAATAAATAATAATATAATGAAGAATATAATTATTGAAAGTTAATTAAGAATAAAAGTAATAAATAGTAATATATTTTGACAATCTTCTAAACTACTGATAAAGTTAAGAAGCATATAGTTTAATGAAAGAGGTATTAGTTATGGAAAAGAGTTTTGAAAATCTAAAAATAAATGAAAAAATAATTAGTGGATTAAATGCTATGGGAATAAAGGAGCCTACTGAAATACAAGAAAAAATTATTCCATTAGCTCTAGAAAAAACAAATTTAATTGGGCAATCAGAGACAGGTACAGGAAAAACCCTAGCATATCTTTTACCTATAATTGAAAATATAGATATAAATAAAAAAGAAATGCAATGTATAATATTAGCGCCAACTCATGAATTAGCTATTCAAATAAATAATACTATAAATGAGTTGAAAAAAGCTTCAGGTCTAGAAATTACTTCTACACCTTTAATTGGAAGCGCAAATATTAAAAGACAAATAGAGAATTTAAAAGCAAAGCCTCATATTTTAGTAGGCTCTGCTGGAAGAATCTTAGAGTTAATAAAAAAGAAGAAAGTATCTGCTCACACAATAAAAAACATTGTAATTGATGAAGTAGATAAACTTTTAGATAAAAATAATCTTCCTACTGTAAAAGACATAATAAAGGTTACACCAAAGTACACTCAAATTATGATGTTTTCAGCCACATTAAATGGTAAAACTTTAGATATAGCTAAAACTTTAGCAGAAGATATAAAAGTAGTTTCAGTTAAAGGTAATAAAGTTAATGAAAATATAAATCATAACTACATAAAAACTGATAGCAGAAAGAAAGTTGAAACTTTAAGAAAACTTTTAAATGCGTTAAAATCTCCAAAGGTTTTAGTATTTAATAATGATAGCTATACTACTAACACAGCTGTTGAATATTTATCATTTAACAATGTTAAAGTTGCTGCTATTGGTGGAAATGGAAAGATGGAAGATAGAAAAAGAGCTTTAGAAAACTTTAGAAAAGGTAAAATCAATGTTTTAATTGCTTCTGATATTGCAGCTAGAGGGTTAGATATAAAAGGAGTAACTCACGTTGTTAATTTTGATATTCCAGAAGATTCTAAGGATTATTTACATAGAGCAGGTAGAGTTGGAAGAGCAGGAGAAACTGGCGAAGTATTTTCTTTAGTAGATGATAAAGAAGAAAAAATAATTAAAATGCATGAAAAGAGCTTTAAGATAAATATTTCAGAAAGAGATCTTTATAGAGGTAACGTAGAATAATGAATTATTGCAATTTATTGTAAGTTATTTAATATATAAATAGTGACAATATTATGATATAATACGTCAAAATTTTATATTGACTATTTATGTATATATGCTAGAATTAATATTAATTTAAATAAGGATATATTAAATATCTTCGTATAACCCTAATGATATGGTTTAGGGGTCTCTACCAAGAACCAATAATTCTTGATTACGAGGAAATCATTTTATTTGTGATTTCTTCGTTTTCAGGAATTTTTTTATACCTAAATATATTTAAATTAATACTATATTCTTGATTTGCTCTAAAACATTTAGTTAATTTTAAGATATTGATTTAAGTATTAATATCTAATAATTGATATAAATAGATTTTTGAATTTAATTTCAATTATAACTAGGCCATTTACCAATAAAGATTCCAATCGTTTTTATAAAATACATATATAAAAGAAGGTAAAAAATTAAAGTAGTTTGTTTGCATATTGAGAAGATTATTTTTTACATATATAAGAATTTTAAGGAGGACTAATTTTATGGATATTAATAACTTACCGAAAATAGAGCTTCACTGTCATTTAGATGGTAGCTTAAGAGTTGAGACAGTTATAGAGCTTGCTAAAAAAGAAAATATTCAATTAGAAAGCTATGATTATGATTACGTTAAAAATCTATTAACTGTTGAAGAGGATTGTGATTCTTTAGATGAATATTTAAAGAGATTTGATTTACCAAATGAGGTTCTACAAACAAAAGAAAATTTAAGAAGGGCATCTTATGAGCTATTAGAAGATGCTGTAAAAGATAATGTTAAATACATTGAAGTTAGATTTGCACCAATATTTCATACAAAAAAGGGACTAGCCTTGGAGGAAATTATAGAAAGTGTTATAGATGGAATAAGAGATGCGGAAAATAAATATGACATAAAGGGAAATGTTATAATTTCTTGTATTAGAGGATTAGACTTAGAGCATGTGTATGAATCTATAAATGCTAGCGAAAAATATCTTGGTAAAGGTGTCGTAGCAATAGATTTAGCAGCATCAGAAAGAGAAGATTTTGCTTATGAGTATATAGAAGCAATGAAGATTGCTAAAGAAAAGGGATTTAGAATAACAATACATGCAGGAGAAACTGGATTTGGGAAAAATGTAAGGGATGCCATAAACCTTTTAGGAGCGGAAAGAATAGGACATGGAGTATATATATTTAATGATGATGAGGCCTATAAATTAGTAAAAGAAAATGGAATAACATTAGAAATGTGCCCAAAGAGTAATCTAGATACAAAAGCTGTGAATTCATATGAAGAACATCCTATTTACAAATATCATAAAGATAACATTAAAGTTAATCTTAGTACAGATAACAGAACTGTTTCAAATATAAACCTAAATCAAGAAACAAGTAAGTTAGTAGAAACTTTTAAAGTTGATATAGATGATTATAAGAAAATTTATATAAATAGTGTAAATGCAGCATTTTGTGATGATGAAACAAAGGCAATGCTTCTAGCCATATAATAAATGCCCCAGGGGAAATACCTCTTGGGTATTTATTATTGGACTAAGAAAATTTTCAATTTGATTTAAAGTTAAAACTAGTACTATTCAGTTATGTAATTGGAAATATAATCAACTATGAAATCATTAAAATATCAATATAATAAATATTAAAGGAATAAATGACGTAAATATAAAGATACTTTAAAAATATAAGAAAAGGATACAGATTATGAGAGCATATAAGATAAAAATAGAACTAAGAGATAGTGAACCATTGATATATAGGAGGGTTATAGTTCCTTCTAATATTAGCTTTGAAAAATTACATAATATAATTCAGCAGTCCATGGGATGGAGCAACAGTTATTTATATGATTTTAATATTAAGGAAAATAATTTAAGAATCACTTGTGATAAAGAAGCCATTTCCGAATATGAATTTTATTCTAAATTAAAATTAAATGAAAAAAATGATCCTCAGGGATTTATAAAGAATAAGCTTAAAATTAGGCCAGTGATTAGTAATGAAGTTAATATAGATGATTATTTAATTAAAAGTAATAAAATTGAGTATGTATATGACTTTGGTGATTACTGGAAGCATGATATAATTTTAGAAGAAATAATTGAAGATTATGTGGATGATTATCCTAAATGCGTTGAAGCAGAAGGAAATTGTCCACCTGAAGATATTGGGGGAATAGAAGAATATATAGAATTTTTAGAAGTAATCAATGATAAAAACCATCCTGACTATGAAAATGTAGCCTTATGGGCAAGTAAACAAAATTATAAAGAAGTTTTTGATATTGAAAGTGTTAATATCCTTATGAAAGAAATAAATAATATTTAAATTAAATCTAATTTTATATTAATTAATTAATTAATTAATTAATTAATTAAATGCACTAAGTTTACTTCTTAGTGTATTTTTATATATTAAAAATTTATATCAGGGAATACTAATGTTAAATAATTTAAAAGGAGAATATTTATGATAGTAAGACTCGGATATGTTGCTATTTCAAATGTATTAGGAAAAAAGATAACAAGCTCTAGCACTGTTACTTTTACGAATTATAATAAAATTTCATCAGAAGAAAAAAGGTTAGAAAAACTAAAAACAGTGGCTTTATCAAATTTAAATGCATTACAAGAATTATTAAAATATAATATAAAAAATAATATACATTTTTATAGAATAACATCAGCTTTAATACCTTTAGTAACTCATCCTGAAGTTGGATATTGGGGGCATAGAGAAATATTAAAAAAGGATTTTGAATATGTTGGAAAGCTTATAAGAGAGTCTAATATGAGAGTTGATACTCACCCAGATGAGTTTAATGTTATAAATAGCAATAATCCTAAAGTTGTTGAAAATACATTAATAAATTTAATGAGACAAGTTGAATGGTTTGAGGATATGAATTATAAGCAAGGAAAAATGGTTATTCATGTAGGTGGAGCAACAGGAGGTAAAGAAGCTGCAATAGAGAGATTTATTAAAAACTTTAATAAATTCCCCATAAATCTAAAAACGAAATTAATTATAGAAAATGATGATAAAACATATACGGCTACAGAAACTCTAAATTTATGTAAAATACTAAATATACCTATGGTTTTAGATATTCATCACCATAATTGTAATAATGAAGGCGATGATATAGTGAATATTTTAGGTGATATACTAAATACTTGGAATAATGAAGATTTACCACCTAAGATGCATTTTTCATCTCCTAGAGATACAACTTTAACTGATAAAGTTGATAAGAAACATTCAGATTTTATAAATCCATATAAATTTGTAGAATTTCTAGAAATTTTAAAAATTTTTAATATTGATGTAGATATAATGTTAGAATGTAAAGAAAAAGATGTTGCTTTATTTAAACTAGTTAATGATATAAGAGAAATTAAGCCAGAATACAAATGGATTGATGAAACTACTTTAAATATATAGGTATATAAAGCTTCAATATAAAAAACTTATATCGTAAATCACATATTTAATATATGGGAGTGGGTATATTTTAATATCTTTAATTTTTTTACAATATTATTAATACACTTTATATGCAGAGTTATGCAACATGATATGGAAGATAAAAAGCTAAATAAATTTTTAGAATTAAAATAACTATGTAAAAATAATTACTTCATTATTTTTATATAGTTATTTTAATATTTACATAGAAAAATAATGTGATTTTTTTACTAATGCAGAATTATAAATTTAAGTTTTACAATCTTTGTAAAAATATATAAATAAAATATATTTTATAGTACAGTTTAATCTTTATCATACGAATATTTATATAAGAGAAAATCAAAAATATCTGAAACATATAGAATAATAGTATTAAAATATATACATTTTTAGAATAATAATATTTTTCTTTGATTTTATTTAGAGTGTTATTTGGGTTAGTATAGGTTACTATTAAATATTCATTTTAAATGAAACTATAAATCGAGTATTTACATAAAAGGAGGCCTATTTATGAAAAAGGTTAAGCACAAATTGATTATTGTTACAATGGTTATATCTCTAGTAACTGCTATTATCATAACTATTACTATGACTTTTAAAAGTATTCAAACTAATAATAAATTATTAGATAATCAAATTGAAAATTTAAATGATGATTATGATTCTAGAATTAAGGAGCAAGTAGAAATTGCTATTTCCATGATAGATACAATTAACGAAAAAACTAAAACTGGAGAACTGACAGATGATGAAGCTAAAAAGCAAAGTGCAGATTTGTTAAGGAATTTAAAGTTTGGGAAAGAGGGATACTTCTGGGCAGATACTATTGAAGGAGTAAATGTTGTATATTTAGGAAATGATACTGAAGGGAAAAATAGACTTAATGATAAAGATTCTAACGGAAACTATATGATAAAAGACATAATTGAAAATGGTAAAAAAGATGAAGGAGGATATACTGAATATTGGTTCCCTAAAGCTGGTGAAACAGAATCATCTCCTAAAAGAAGCTATAGTAAGCTGTATAAGCCATTTAATTGGGTAATAGGAACTGGAAATTACATAGATGATATAACTGAAGTAATAGATATTAGAGAAGAAATAGTAAAGCAAGACTTAGTAAATGGAATAGTTATTAACATATTTTTACTTATAGGATCATTAATAATAGCTATAATCTTAGCTTTCATTTTAAGCAATCAAATAACAAATCCACTTATTAGAATAAAGGATTTTGCACTTAGATTATCTTCTTATGACTTTAGTCATTCAATTAATGTTAAAAGTAAAGATGAATTTGGAGAGACTGCAAATGCATTAAATAAAGCACAGGAAAATGTAAGTAACTTAGTAAAGTTGATCATTGAAGATTCTGAAAATATAGGAGCTTCCTCAGAAGAACTTTCAGCAACAGTAGAAGAACTGTTTTCTAAAGTTGTTATAATTGATGAAGCTGTTGATACTATTGTTTCAGGAATACAGGAATCTGGAGCTGTAACAGAAGAAATAAGCGCATCAATTGAAGAAGTTGATGCAAGTATAAATATATTATCTTCTAAATCTATGGATGGAAGTAATATATCAAATGCTGCAAAGAAAAGAGCTATAGAAGTAAAAGAGAGCAGTAAAAAAGCTATATATGAAACAAGACAAGTATATACCCAAAAGAAAGAAAAAATGGAAAAGGCAATTGAAGATGGTAGGGTTGTTGAAAGTATAAAAGTTATGGCAGATACTATAGGAAGTATAGCTGAACAAACTAATTTACTTGCATTAAATGCAGCTATTGAAGCAGCAAGAGCAGGAGAACAAGGAAAAGGGTTTGCAGTTGTTGCAGATGAGGTAAGAAAATTAGCAGAACAGTCAGCTGATGCTGTAAAAAGTATTCAAGAAACAATTTTAAAAGTACAGTATGCATTTAAAAGTAGTATTGAAGCTGGCAATGATATACTAGAATTTGTTAACACTAATGTAAATTTACAGTTAGATGCTTATGGTGAAACAGGTAAGAAGTATCATGATGACTCAGAATTTGTAAGCCAGATGTCTAATGAAATTGCTGCTATGTCTGAAGAGATAACAGCAACAGTCGGACAAGTTAGTGATGCTGTACAAAATATGGCAGCATCCTCACAAGAATCTAGCGAAAAGGCAGAAGATATTAGAAAAAGTATGAAAGAAACTACAAAAGCAATTGAACAAGTTTCACAAACAGCTCAAAATCAAGCAGAGCTTGCTCAAAAATTAAATGAAGTGGTTAAAAAGTTTAATATATAAATAATTAGTTTTATAATTATTTTAAGTTTAATAAAATCATTATAAAATAAAAAATTAAATATAATATATTTTAAGTTAATAAAAAATAATCCAGTAAAATAATAAAATTTTACTGGATTTTTAATATATTTAAATAGTAAACGATATTATAATTTAACATAACTTGTATTATTTTCTAACTAGAGTTAAAATACCTATGGACAAACATATGAATAAAGTATGAAGAAGGGAATGAATATAATGCTTAAAAGTTATATTAAGGACATTAAGAATGAATTCAAAGGATATGATTTGTTAAATTTTAAACAAGATTTAATGGCAGGTATAACAGTTACAGCTGTAGCATTGCCATTAGCATTGGCTTTTGGGGTAAGCTCTGGAGCAACAGCAGCAGCAGGTTTGATAACTGCTATATTAGCAGGGGTAGTAATTGGTGCTTTATCTGGAGGATCATTTCAGATATCAGGCCCAACAGGAGCTATGAGTGCAATTTTAGTTGCTTTGTTTCAAAAGTATGGATTAGAAGGGGTATGGATAGCTGGAGCATTAGCTGGATTAATTCTGATTTTAGCAGGAATATTGAAATTAGGAAAAGTAGTATCATATATACCAACACCAGTAGTTACTGGATTTACATCAGGTATTGCATTAATAATAGCAATAGGACAATTAGATAATTTTTTTGGTGTATCAACTAAATCATCTGAATCAGCAGCTATAAAGGTATTAAATTTCTTTAGTACACCATTAAACCCAAATTGGTATGCTCTTTCAATAGGAATATTAGTTGTTGTTATCATGCTTATATGGCCAAAAAAACTTAATAATATAATACCATCATCTTTAATTGGATTAATAATAGCCTTATCAATAAATATGATATTTAAATTACCAGTAGATATAATTGGAGATATACCGCAAAAATTGATTTTAGATGATAGACTTAGCATCAGTTCATTTAATCTTGACATTTTAAAAAGTGTATTAGTACCAGCAATTAGTATAGCTGCATTAGCTATGATTGAAAGTTTATTATGTGGTGAAGTTGGAAAGAAAATGAAAGGAGATACTTTTGATGCAAATAGGGAACTAATTGCACAAGGAATTGGTAATTTTATAATTCCTTTCTTTGGAGGTGTTCCAGCAACAGCAGCTATTGCAAGAACGAGTGTTGCTATTAAATCAGGTGCTAGAACTAGATTGGTAAGTATGTTCCATGCCGTATTTTTAATGTTATCTATGTTCTTATTAGCTCCTATTATGTCTAATATTCCACTAGCAGCTCTTGCAGGTGTATTAATGGTAACTGCTTGGAGAATGAATGAATGGGAAAACATAAAGTATATATTTTCTAAAAGATTCAAAGGTGCTATATTAAAATTCTTGATAACCATGTTTGCAACAGTAGCACTAGATTTAACTCAAGCTATATTAATAGGAGTAATTTTTTCTAGCCTTCTATTTATTGTTAAGATATCAAATATGGATATATCAATAAGTGAAGTAGATGAAAAAAGATTAGATAGAGCGGTTCTTAAAGGTAATAATTTAAATAATATAAAAGTTGTTTATTTTACAGGTCCCTTATTTTTTGCAACAGCTGAAAAATTCAAAAATGAAGTTTTATCAATTAAAGATGCAAAAGTTATAATACTATCAATGAGAGGAGTTCCTTTAATTGATACATCAGCATTACAAGCATTATCAGAGATGATTGAGGAAGTTGAAAATAGAAACTGTAAGATAATGTTATGTGGGTTGCAACAACCAGTTAAGGAATTAATTGATAAATCTGGATTTGCAGAAAAATTAGGAAGTAATATGATTTTCTGGAGCGCAGATCAAGCTATTAAAACTGCTGAAACATTAATAGCATAATTAAAACTAGATAGTATGAAATAAGTAAAAAGTAAGTAAAATGGACTAACTGAAAAATAACTAGGTTAGTCCATTATTTTTTTATAATATATACTAAAAATATATTATGTATAATATTTACATATTATAAAAAGTGTGTAAAATATAAGTAAGGGCGATTAGTTATTTTATTTAAATTTGGAGGTGGTTTTATATAGTATCTTAGAAATTATATCTAAAGAATAAATATTATATAGTGATAGACAGAAGATAAATAATTTTTTAGGTATATATAAGGGGAAGGGATAATATGTATAAAAATTTCAAAAAAATCTTATCACTGTTTATTGTTACACTAATAATAATGACTATTACGCCAAGTTCAAAATTTAAAGCTGACACCAACATAGCTGGTAATGGAAGATTACTTGTTGGTTATTGGCATAATTTTGATAATGGAGCTGGAATTGTTAAAATAAGAGACGTAGATCCAGCTTGGGATGTAATAAATGTTTCATTTGGAGAGACCTATACTGATAGAGCAGTTGTAGAGTTACATCCAGTTTATGATGAAAAGGAATTCATAGCTGATATCGATTATGTACAAAGTAAAGGTAAGAAAGTAGTCTTATCATTAGGCGGTGCAGAAGGTACAATTCAAGTTCCAACAGATGCAGCAAGGGAAAAGTTTATGACATCACTTACAGGGTTAATAGACAAGTATGGATTTGATGGAATAGACATTGATCTTGAAGGTGGAAGTGGAATGATACTTCAACCTGGAGATACAGACCTTAAAAATCCTACTACACCTCAAATAGTTAATTTTATTAAGATTATTAAGGACTTAGTAAAAAAATACGGAGACAATTTCATTATAAGTATGGCTCCAGAATTATCATATGTTCAAGGTGGTAATACTGGTTATGCAACTAACTGGGGAGCATATCTTCCACTTATAGATGCAGTAAGAAATGAACTTGATTATTTACAAGTTCAACATTATAACTGTGGAGGAAATATGGCTCTTGATGGAATTACCTATAATCAAGGAACATCAGATTTTCAAGTTGCTATGGTAGAAATGCTATTACAAGGATTCCAAACAAGAGCATCAAAAAATAGCTTCTTTGCTCCATTAAAGCAAGAGCAAGTAGTAATTGGTGTTCCAGCTTCACAAAAAGGAACATTAAATCCAAATTCAGGCTATATCCCACCAACAGAAATGCTTAAAGCTTTAAATTATTTAATAAAAGGACAATCCTATGGTGGTTCTTATAAAATGATAGGAGAGAAATATCCAAATCTTAGAGGTATAATGGCTTGGTCAATAAATTGGGATAACGTAAACAATAAAGAATTTGTTAAGAGTTATAGACCATTTTTTGATTCATTATCTGAAGTAGTTCCAGAAAAACCATCACTAAAAGCGGCATCAGTTAAAGCATCAGCAGTTGCTAATAAAAGCTACTCATTAACTATTGATGTTCCAGCTTATAATACTGCAACATCATATGAGTTATTTGAAAATGGCAAATCTATAGCAACAGGCTCATTAACATCAGGATTAACATCTGCTCAAACAATTAAAAAGGATTTTACAAATAAGGCTTATGGAACCTATACTTATTCAGTAGCAGTTAAAGATGCAACTGGTGCAGCTGTAACTTCAGCAAACTGTGTAGTAGAAGTTAAAGAAGTTGAAGTACCATCAGTACAAGAGTGGCAATCAGGAGTTAGCTACAAATTAGGAGATAGGGTAACTTATCAAGGAAAAACTTATGAGTGTATATATGCTCACACATCACATATGGGATGGTTACCAGGAACAGTTCCTACTTTATGGAAACAGTTGTAATATAATTAGAATAACAAAAAATTAATATATAAATTTAAAAAGAAGTAGTTAATTGGAAATTTTCAATTAACTACTTCTTTTTTATCTTATGAAATTATATTAAGTTTAATTTAGGGATAACTTTTATAATTCTCTTCCTTCATTTTTTATAAATATGATTTATTTTATATTAAGTGAAGAATTAACAGATATAAATCAGTTTATTAATAAGCATAATGATTCTACTTTAGCTTTAGTAATAATAGATATAAAAAGAACCTTTTATAATAAAAATTATTAAAGAAAATGATTGCAAAGATCATAATGTTATGTTATTATAATTTCAGTAATATAAATTAGGATGGTAATTGTTTAGTACGAGCTAGACCTATTTATAAGTAATAAGGGTACTTTGTATCTTATTTTGCTTATGAATTGGTCTTTTTTTGTTTTGGAGGATAGTAATATGAAAATACATCGAATACTTAATAATAATGTAATAATTACTTTGGATAAAGATGGGGAAGAGTGTGTTGTTTGTGGAAAAGGTCTCGCTTTTAAAAAGAAAGTTGGCGATGAAGTTGATAGTAAACATGTGAATAAAGTTTTTGTTTTAAAAGATCAGAGTATGAATGAAAAATTTAAACAGTTACTATTAAATATACCACTAGATCATGTTAAAATTGCAGATGAAATAATAAAACTGGCAGAAACAAAGCTAGGAAAAAAATTGAACGATAGTTTAATAATATCCTTAAGTGATCATATATATACTTCTCTTTCTCGTTATTCAGAAGGAATTCCTATTAAAAATGCTATGCTTTGGGATATTAAGCGTTTTTATGAGGACGAATTTGAAATTGGTATGAATGCGTTAGATATGATTGAAGAATTATTTAGTGTTAGATTACCTGATGACGAAGCGGGATTTATTGCATTACATATTGTTAATGCAGAAATGGATGAAAGTAATATGGAGCAAATACTTGATATAACTCGCATTATGCAAGAAATATCGAATATTGTTAAATACTATTTTAGAGTTGAATTTGATATTAATTCAGTGTATTACTATCGTTTTATCACACATCTTAAATTTTTTGCTCAAAGATTAGTCTTGGGCAAAACAATTGATGATAGAAGTAGTGATGGATTATTAGATGTAGTCAAAGTAAAATATAATACTTCGTATAAATGTGTAGGAAAAATTAATGAATATTTAAAAAGTAAATATAACTATGAATTATCTCTTGAAGAACAGTTATACCTTACAATTCACATTGAACGGGTTATTTATAAAACAAAACTTTAATTTAGTTAAAATACCTATATAGGTATTTTAATATTAGTATTATTATGAAAGGATGTGATTAAAGGCAATATTAAATTATAAAATTTAATTTTAAGTTTGGATGGTAACATTAAGTTGGCTAAACCTTCAGTTTTTAAATGATAAGTTAAAATGGAGGTAAAGAAAAAAATGGGGAAATATTCAAAATTAGCTGATGATATTATTAAAAATGTCGGCGGAAAAGAAAATATTATAGGCTTACAGCATTGTATTACTAGATTGCGTTTTAATTTAAAAGACGAAAGTATCGCAAATGATGGTATTTTGAAAAATATGGATGGTGTAATTACTGTTATGAAAGCCATGGGGCAATATATGGTTGTTATTGGCGAACATGTACCACATGTATATGCTGAAGTTTGTGAAAAAATTGGAATGAAACCTTACGGTGGAAAAGAATTAAGAGAAGTTGAAGAAAAAAAAGCAAGTTTATTTAATCGTGTTTTAAGTGTAGTTATGGGTGGAATGGGACCTTGCTTAAATATGATTTGTGCTAGTGGTATTGTTAAGGGGTTGACAACTTTATTAACTTTTTTAGGCGTTATTACACCAGAAGATGGAGTATATCTTCTTCTTACTGCAATTGGAGATGCAATCTTCTTCTTCTTACCACTAATGCTTGGATTTAATGTTGCAAAAAAATTAAAAATGGATTCCTTCTTAGGTTTCCTTATTGGAGCAATTATGTGTTATCCAGCAATTAATGGAGTAGATATTAATTTATTTGGACATGTATTTAATGCTACTTATACCGGAACTTTTTTACCAGTTGTATTCATGGTTGCAGCAGCAGCACCTTTAGAAAGATTTTTCAAAAAATATGTGCCAGAGCTTGTTAGTAATTTTATTGTACCGGTAATTGTATTAATAATTGTTGTTCCTATAGGATTTGTTTTAATTGGACCTATAGCAAATTTAATTGGAGTAGGAATTAATACTGGAATCAATTCCTTACTTAAAGTTAGTCCAATAATTGCTGGAACTATTTTAGCTGGATTCTATCAAGTATTTGTATTATTTGGTGTGCATGGAGTATTATTTATGTTCCCATTCATGGATTTAATGCAAGGAATTCCTAGCCAATTAATGGCATTTACATTCTTCTCATGTTTTGCTCAAATAGGTGTTGTTTTAGCAATTTATTTAAGAACTAAAGATATAAAGTTAAAATCAATTGCTTTACCAGCATTTATTTCAGGAATATTTGGAGTTACTGAACCAGCTATTTATGGAGTTACATTACCTCGTATTAAAATGTTTATTATTTCTTGTATTGGTGCAGCAGCATCAGGAGTAGTTGTTTACTTTGGAAATATAATGATGTACACATATACAGGTATGGGAGTTATAGGTTTATTAGGGTTATTAAATCCAAATGGGCCACAAATATTACCACTTATACTAGCTATAGCAGTTTCCTTTACTATTTCTTTTGTATTAGCTTACTTAATTTATAAAGATGATATAGTTGAAGAAAAATCAAATAAGAAAATTCAAAAGGTGACACAAGAAATTGTTTTTGCCCCTGCAAATGGAGATTTAGCATCTTTAAAAGAATCAAGTGATGAAGCATTTGCATGTGAGGCATTAGGAAAAGGTGTTCTTATAAGACCTATTGATGGAAAAATAGTTTCTCCATTTGATGGAACAGTTCGTACATTATTCCCTACAAAGCATGCTATTGGCATTGTATCGGATAATGGATGTGAAATTCTTATTCATATTGGTTATAATACTGTTCAATTAGACGGAAAGTATTTTGAAAGTTTTGTAGAACAAGGAGATGTAGTTAAAAAAGGAGATTTATTAGTTACCTTCGATACAGAACAGATTATAAAAGAGGGGTATAGTATAGAAACACCTATAATTATTACTAATACTGACAATTATCTAGATATTATAGAAACAAATAATAAAAATGTAAGAGCTGGAGATGAGCTTTTTACAGTAGTACATTAGGAGGTATATAAAATGAATTTTCCAAAGAATTTTTATTGGGGTGGTGCAACTGCTGCAAATCAATGTGAAGGTGCTTATAATATGGATGGAAGAGGACTAGCAAGAACAGATGTTACAACTGCTGGAACAGTTACAACACCACGTGGAATAACTTATCGCTTACCTAATGGCGATACTGGATTAGCTCCTCAATTCACACCATATCCCAAAGATGCAAAAGGTGCTATTTTAGACGGATATTATTATCCGAATCACAATGCAATTGACTTTTACCACCATTATAAGGAAGATATTTCTCTGTTTGCTGAAATGGGATTTAAAATGTTTAGAATGTCTATTTCATGGTCAAGAATATTTCCAAATGGAATAGAAGATAAGCCTAATAAAAAAGGTCTAGATTTTTATCGTAATGTATTTGAAGAACTTAAAAAACATAATATTGAGCCATTAGTTACAATTTCTCATTATGATACGCCACTTTACTTAGAAGAAGAGTTAGGTGGATGGAAAAATCGTAAGCTTATTTCACTATTTGATAAATATACTGAAGTATTATTTAATGAGTATAAGGGATTAGTGAAGTATTGGTTAACATTTAATGAAATTAATAGTCTTTTAATGTTTAAGCAGTTTATTCCTAATATGTCAAAAGAAGAAATAGCAGGAAACTATCAATGTTTACATAATCAGTTTGTTGCAAGTGCAAGAGCTGTTCAACGTGCACATTCCATTGATCCAGAATATCAAGTTGGTTGTATGATAGCAGGAGCATGTTCATATCCATTGACATGTTCTCCAGAAGATGTACTTGAAAATCAAAAGAAGATGCAAGATAGCTTTTATTACTGTGGAGATGTTATGGTACGTGGAGAATATCCTGTGTTTGCAAAAAGATTGTGGAAAGAAGATAATGTTAATTTAGAATGTACACAAGAAGATTATCAAGACTTAAAAAATGGAAAAGTTGACTTCTTTAGTTTATCTTATTACTCAACTACTTGTACTTCAGCTGATAAAAATGTTGCTAAAGATGGGTTAGGTAATTTTAGCCTTGGATCAAAAAACCCATATATCCAATATTCAGAATGGGGTTGGGGAATGGACCCTATTGGTTTAAGATATTATTTAAATGAAATTTATAATCGTTATGAAGTGCCTATTATGGTTGTAGAAAATGGTCTAGGAGCAGTAGATGAACTTACAGAAGATAATCAAGTACACGACCAATATCGTATTGAATATCTAAGAGAACATATTAAAGCTATGGATGGGGCTTTAGAAGATGGTGTTAATCTTATTGCATATACCCCTTGGGGATGTATTGATTTAATTAGTGCTTCTACTGGAGAAATGAAAAAACGATATGGTTTCATTTATGTAGATCTTGATAATGAAGGTAATGGAACAATGAAGAGATATAAGAAAGATTCATTTTATTGGTATAAAAAGGTTATTTCTTCTAATGGTGAAGATTTAGATATATAAAATAAGAAAGAGCATATAAATAATTTTTTATAAAAAGTAGTTGAGTATAAAATTATAATCAGCTACTTTTTTGTATTTTGAATATCATAGGTTAAAAATGTGGTTCTAAATATATTCTATCGGCGAATAGAAATAAAAAAACTTAATTGTAGAATTATAGTAGGTTTGCCGACTATAATATAAGGAGGCTTCAAATATGGATAGTAGTATAATACATTTATTTTTGCAAAGAAACATAAGTTTACGAATTATTTATTCAAGGTGTGAATAATGAACTTAAAATAATTATTTATATACTGAAAACTAATTAAAAAAATTTAATAGTGCGATATTAAATTGAGATATCTTAAATTACAAAAAATAGTAAATGATGATGTCATAGTAATTAAAAAGATTCCAAATTAAAATAAAATTTAATATTCTTTATTTTTTTGATGAATTTTTCTATAATTTGAAGCAGACATAGAAAAATGTTTAGAAAAAGCCTTAGAAAATAATAATGGATCACTATAACCAACTTTATTTGCAACTTCTGATATGGGTAAACTAGTTTCTTTTAATAATAGTGAAGACTTATACATCCTAATATTAATCAAATAACTTTGAGTAGATTGACCAAGATGTTTAATAAACATCTTATATAAATAACTTCTGCTTAGACTTACATGATTAGCTACTTCTTGTACTGTTATTGCTTTCATATAATTATTATTTATAAAGTCAATAGATTCTTGAATATAAGTATGAGTTAGATTGTTAGAGTATTTAAAAGATTTAGGAAATTCTGATGAAATATAATATAAAAGTAAATGTAATTTACTCAATAATAATATATCATCAGAAGAAGTTTGATTATATTTTTTTGAAATATTGCACATATCAATTATTGTATTAGGAATTTTTGATTTTTCATTAAAGTTAATAATGCAGCTATCTATGATTGAAGTTCTTTTAAGATATTCATTTATGTTTTGTCCACTAAATCCTACCCAATAATATTTCCATGGATCATCAATAGAAGGTATATATTCTACATTCATTCCTTTTAATAGAATGAACCCGTCTCCCTTTTTTAGCGTATATATTTTATTATTAATTTTAAAAACTCCACTACCTTTTGAAATGTAATGTATAACAGCATTTTTTACTACTTCATAATTATAACCAATTCCTGGTGTACTTTGTTCAATTCCACATTCATCTAAATTTGCTTCAAAATTATTATTTTTATATTTCTTCCATAAAATCTGCATTTCATCCTCCTAATATTTTTTTGGAAACATTATAACATGTTTTAGCACTATAATTCTATATTAAAGTAAACAATTATTAATTATAATATAAATGTACTTAAGTAAACGCTTTCTGAAAGCGAAAAATATGTTTATTATTCGTTATTGTAATGTATCTATTTTTAAGAAAGGGGAATAAAAGTGTTGTTAAATTCATATCATGAAAATATTTCTTTTTTGCATGTAAATATGATGCCTAGAAGAAGTTATTATGTTCCGTTTGAAAGTATTAATGAATCACTTAAAAATATAGACAGAGAAGAGCAAAAGAGATTTAAATCATTAAATGGAATCTGGAAATTTAAAATTTTCGATAATTTGGAAAATTTCGATATTAATATTGACTTAACTAATAATAATGTTGATTTAATAAGAGTTCCTTCTGTCTGGCAAGTGGATGGATATGATACTCATCAATATACAAATGTTAAATATCCAATCGGATTTAACCCACCATTTGTACCAATGAATAATCCTTGTGGGCTATATACAAGGGATTTTGAAATAGAAGACTTTTCTAAAGACAAGGATTATCATCTAAATTTTGAAGGAGTAGACTCATGCTTTTATGTATGGTTAAATGGTAAGTTTATTGGATATAGCCAAGTCTCTCATAGTATTTCAGAGTTTGATATAACAGAAGAAGTATTAGAAGGAAAAAATAAAATAGCAGTACTTGTCTTAAAATGGTGTGATGGAACTTATTTTGAGGATCAAGATAAATTTAGAATGTCTGGTATTTTTAGAGACGTATATATTTTAGAACGTTCTAAATCAAGGATTATAGATTATAAAATAACTACAGATATTGATCTAGAAAAACAAATAGGATTTTTATCATTTAAAATTATAGATAAGGTAGAGAATCCAAAAATTAGTTATTTTTTATTAAATTCTAAAAATGAAATTATTATATCTGGATCTATGATAGATGATAGTATTACTCTAAAAATAGAAGAAGTTGAACTTTGGAATCCTGAGACTCCTAATTTATATACTTTATTAATTAAGACAGATTATGAAGTTATTAAGGAAAAAGTTGGGATGAGAGTAATTTCTATTGAAGATAAGATTATAAAGCTAAATGGGGTAAGCATTAAGTTGAGGGGGGTGAATCATCATGATAGTCACCCTTTAAAAGGGTATGTAATGACAAAGGAAGATTTAATTTTAGACTTAATGTTAATGAAATGGCATAACTTTAATTCAATTAGGACAGCCCACTATCCAAAATCTCCTATTTTTTATGAGATGTGTGATGAATATGGATTTCTTGTTATCAATGAAGCTGATATTGAAACACATGGAGTTGTTGAATTATATGGACGAGGATACCTTGAAAACTATAATATGATAGCAAATGATCCTATTTATGGAAATGTTATTAAAGATAGGATTGAAGCTTCTATTATTCCCTATAGGAATAGATCTTGTATTTTCATGTGGTCAGTTGGGAATGAATCAGGATTTGGGTGCAATTTTGAGAATGGTTTAATAAGGGCTAAGGAACTAGATAATACTAGGTTATTACACTATGAAGGAGCATATTATGCAGATAAAAATAGAGAAAATGATTTTAGCAATATAGATGTTATTAGCCGTATGTATCCTAGTATTGATGAAATAAAGGATTATTTTAATAAGGGAATAGATAAACCGTTAATATTATGTGAATATGCACATGCAATGGGGAATGGTCCTGGTGGTTTAAACGAGTATGATGAATTAATTCAAGAGCATCCCGAATTTGCAGGAGCTTATGTTTGGGAATGGTGTGATCATGCTGTGCATATAGGAAAAAATAAAGAAGGAAAGGTAATGTATGGATATGGTGGAGATTTTGGAGAAAGTACTCATGATGGAAATTTTTGTGTTGATGGGTTAGTATATCCAGATCGTAATCCTCATACAGGTCTTTTAGAATATCAAAATATTAATAGGCCTATAAGAGTAGTAGAGTTAGATAAAATTAATAAAAAAGTTAAGTTAAAAAATATGATGGATTTCAAAGATGTAGGTAATTTTTTAAAAGTTAAGTACAAGCTTTTTTCAGATGGTAATATTATTACTGAAAAAGAATTGTTACTTAATACTTTAAAGGCAAGAGAAGAAAAATGGTATAGTTTAGACTTACCAGAAATACCAAATACAATTGTAACTATATTATTTGAATACATTGTAAAATTAGATTTTCTATTATATAAAGAAGACTTGATATTAGGACATGACCAGGTAATATGGCCTAATAATATAAAAAGTCTTAACTCATATAAATCTATTATAAAAGTAAATAGTGATGAAGAAAAGTTCATAATAAATGAGACATCAAAAGAAATAAATATAACTAATGGAAATTTTAATTATGTTTATGATAAAAGCACTGCATTATTCAAATTAATAGAAAATCAAAATTGCAGATTTATTAAAGATTATATGAGTTTTAAAATATGGCGTGCTCCTACTGACAATGATAGGAAAATAAAGATTGAGTGGATGGAAGCTGGTTTTGATAGGGTAGAAACAAAAGTATATAAAACAACAATAGAAAATATGACAAATTGTATAATAATTACAAGTCATTTAAGTCTAATACCTATATATCGTGAAAAGATATTAGATATTATAGTTAAATGGTTTATACTACCAAATGGATTAATAAAATGTGAAATTAATGCAATTAAGAACGTTAATTTACCTTTTTTGCCTAGGTTTGGGGTTGAAATGAAATTGGATAAATCTTATGAAAGTATAAGCTATTTTGGATTAGGGCCTTATGAAAATTATCAAGATAAGCATTATGCTAGCTATTTAGGAAGATTTAATACAAGTGTTTCAAAAATGCATGAAGATTATATTCGTCCTCAAGAAAATGGAAGTAGAAGCTTATGTAAGGAAGTTAAAATTTATAATAAAGACTCTAGTATTTATGTTGTGTCTCATGATGATTTTAGTTTTAATGTATCTCATTTTTCAACTGAAGAGTTAACAAATAAAAATCATAATTATGAGTTAATTCAAGATGATGGAACTTACCTGATAGTTGATTATAAGCAAAGTGGAATAGGTTCAAATAGCTGCGGACCGGAACTAGACAATAAATATAGACTAAATGAAAAAGAAATAAACTTTACATTTTATTTAAGATTTGAACAAAAGTAATACTTTTTAATATAGAAATAAATAATCAAGACCACCCGTCAAACGGGTGGTTTATTCTGTGCCTATAATTCTCTGTTACCGGCTGTGCTACTCACACTCTAAACAGTTTTTAAAACATATATTTTTATGGCTGCCACTAATAGGGCGCTATACTTTGGCGCAAAAAATATGTGGTATTTACAATTATAGTACTATTATTATCCATATTGGATAACTCCTTGTATTATATTTTTGGTTGGCAAGCCTACTATAATTCTACAATGGAGTTTTTTTATTTCTGCTACTCGCACAGATCAATACTTTAGTATTATAAAGAATAAAATAATTAGGACCGCTAATTTGACTGGCGGTCCTGATTTAAATATATTTGAAAATATTATAAATATTAATACATATGATTAACAACATCACAACAATAAATAATTTGTCTAGCTTTTCATTATTCATTTTTCTACTCAATACATTACCAATAACTCCACCTAATATTCCACAGAATATCATTAGTAATAAAATAGTGACATCAAAGTAGGGAATATTCCAAGTTATTATTGTGGATGTAAGATTCGATATTTGAGAAAACATAATTACATATATTGAATACATTGTGGCTTCACGAGTACTCATTGAGAAGAAATGGAATAGTACTACCAAATTAATCGGGCCTCCTCCAATTCCAAGGAAAGAAGACATAATCCCCAAGATTAGTCCAATAAGGAATATTATTAGTTTACTTTCAATATTAAGGGTGAGAATCTTGTATTTATGAATTGTATATATTAGTGTTCCTAATGTAATGATTAATAAAATGATTGCCTGGATTGCCCCAATTTTATTGCTGTCGGGAAATGATTTTAAGATATCTTGAAATAATGAATTACCGATTATACCCCCAATAACACTACCAAATGCTAAGATAGTTGCAAGTAATTTATTAAATATAAATTCATTCTTGCTTTTAATATTCTTACTTAATGAAACTATTGACATGGACAAAACTGCACAACCTGATAAAAAGGAAACTGTTTTTACAGACATGATTCCAATTGCATCTAGTACTGGCTTTATTATAACTCCTCCACCAATTCCACATATCGAACCAATGATTGATGATAACATACATACACAAATAATAATAATATATACCATTTTGCTACCTCACTTTCTATTTTAATTAATTAAAATATACTTATGAGTATAGCAATGTACAGCTTTTAAGCTATAGATTTTAATGACTCTTATATGTACAATTCTGCTTTTTTAAGTAATCATGTAGAAGAATACCATTCAGGTGTACGTGATTCTAATAAATATTTTTTAAATTTGCTTGGTGACATTCCTGTTGATTTTTTAAAAACCTTACTGAAATAAAGGGAATCTTGAAAACCTACTATAGAGGATATAGTTGAAATATTCATAGTTCCTTCTTCAAGAAGTTCCTTTGATTTTTCTATTCGAAGTTCATTTAAATAACTCATAGGAGAAATGCCCATTTGTTTTTTGAATTTATGTGAAAAATAGCCTTCGCTCAATTTACAATAGTCAGACATTGATGAAATAGTCCATGCTTCCATATATTTTTGATTAAGTTGAATTACAAGTCTATCTATTGAAAAATCATTTCCAATAGATAGAAGGTCGGCTTGGGACAATCTAGAAATCATAGCAAGCATAAAATATAAATTACTTACTACAATATCTTCATAACGATTTTTTTTTAGCTGAAGTTCTGTAATAATCGATTGGAACAATTGTTTTAATATTAAATTTTCTCCTATATAACAATTTTTTATTTCAAATTTATTGATAAGGGTTTCACATTTTTCTCCAGTAAAATGAATCCAATATATTTCTGGCTGCTCTTTAGCATAGTAAGAATATACTTGGGGTTCCAGTGGTTTAAATAGGATGATATTACCACTAGATAATAACTTCCATTCATTATCTAATAAATAATGCCCTGATCCTTTGTGTACATATATAATTTGATAGTCTAGCCTTCCATTGGAGCGAGCTTGATGATAATCTTTAGTTTTAAAAATTTGTTCACCACAACAATTTACCATTAATGGAGTATTATTATCATTATATCCAATAATTCTTCGTTGATTTCTTAAGTGTCCGGAAATATTAATCATAGTCGTACCCTCCTTTTTTTGAATACAATAACATAGAAAAGCAGAATTGTCCATATTGAAAACATTTTCTGATATAGGATTATCTATGTGCTATAAGTATAATAAAATTGCAAAAAAAGAAAAATATATATTGTTAAATATGAAAGGAGAAATAAGTTTGAAAAGACAGGTAGTTTTTTTGATGACTGACACAACAAGAAAAGATATGTTAGGTTGTTATGGTAATTTAGATATGAAAACTCCATATTTGGATAAGCTAGCATATGAAGGTATAAGATATGAAAATGCATATTCGTGTCAACCAGTATGTGGACCAGCTAGAAGTGCGATTTTTACTGGAACATTTCCACATACCAATGGTATGGTATCTAACAGTATTGCAATGGGTGCTAATGTAAAAACACTTGGTCAGAGGCTAACAGATAATGGTATTGAATGTGGTTATATTGGTAAATGGCATTTAGATGGTGGGGATTATTTTGGATTGGGAGTTTGTCCTGAAGGATGGAATCAAGATTATTGGTATGATATGAAATGCTATTTGGAGGAATTACCAAAAGAAGAAAGAGTAAAATCTAGAAATCCAGAAACAGCATATGAAGAAGGATTTTCTGAAGATTTTACATATGCTCACAGATGTTCAGATAGAGCAATCAGATTTTTGAATGAATTTAAAGATCAAGATTTCTTTTTAACTGTTTCTTATGATGAACCACATGGCCCATCTTTGTGTCCAGCACCATACAATACAATGTATGATGGATTCAAATTTGATAGATGTCCAAATTTCCAAGATGATTTATCTAAAAAGCCTTTCATGCAGCAAGTATGGGCAGGAAATAATATCAATGCAACTGAAGAGGAGATTAATAAACCTTCTAAGGGATTATCTTTATTTTTAGGTTCTAATTCTTTTGTAGATTATGAAATTGGACGAGTTTTAGAGGTGATTAATAAACTTGTACCAAATGCTTTAGTTATATTTACTTCTGATCATGGAGATATGCTTGGAGCGCATAGGCTATTTTCAAAAAATGCTACAGCTTACAAGGAAGTTGCTAATATTCCGCTGATTATAAAAGGGGGAATAAAGGAATTCGTATGCAAGGAACCAGCCTCTCATATTGATTTAGCTCCTACCATAATGGATTACTTTGGATTACCTATTCCAAAATTACTTGAAGGACATAGTATGCTGAAGCAAATCTATAATCCATCAGAGAAAATAAATGATGTTGTTTTTACAGAATTTACTCGCTACGAAGTAGATCATGACGGATTTGGTGGTTTACAGATAATGAGAGCTGCAATTAGCAAAAAATATAAGTTGGTAATTCATTTATTAGATACGGACGAATTCTATGATTTGGATAAGGATCCTTATGAGATAAATAATCTAATAATGGATGAAGCATATGAGAAAGAACGAAATGAATTACATGATATTCTCATTAATCATATGAATGAAACACGTGATTTGTATAGGGGATATCAATGGTCTATGCGACCTTGGAGAAAAAATATCACTCCTATATGGGATAATGAAGGTTATACCAGACAACGTGAAAATGAAGAGTATGAGCCTAGGCAATTAGATTATAATACAGGATTGCCAATGGAGAATGCAGTCAGAAGAAAGAATTAAGGAGAAAATAAAATGGGTGAGAAGAGATATTTAAAATGGTATAATAAAGTTGGTTATGGTTCGGGAGACATTGCAGGAAATGTGGTTTTTGCTTTTGTATCATCATTTGTTATGATTTATCTGACAAATAGTATTGGGTTAAATGCTGGTATTATTGGTAGTTTAATTGCTGTTTCAAAACTATTTGATGGAATAACTGATTTGTTTTTCGGAGTTATGATTGACAAGACAAACAGTAAGATTGGAAAAGCAAGACCGTGGATGTTAGGTGCATTTGTAGGATGTGCAATTACGTTAGTTGCTCTTTTTGCAATTCCAGTTGAGTTAGGAGAGTTTGCAAAATATGCATGGTTCTTTATTGCATATGTCCTATTACACGCAGTCTTTTATACGGCAAATAATATTGCATACTCTACATTGACAGCTTTAATAACTAGAAATAGTAAAGAGCGAGTGCAAATGGGATCTATACGATTTATATTTGCGTTTGCTACAAGCCTTTTAATTCAGACAATTACAGTTAGTGCGGTAGAGGTATTTGGCGGGGGGGCTACTGGTTGGCGTACAATTGCAATTATTTATGCCATTATTGGATTAATTGTAAACACAATTTCTGTTTTTTCAGTAAAGGAATTACCTGCTGAAGAACTTTATGATACAACTCTTCAGAAAGGAGAAAAAAAAGAAAAACAATATAGTTTTATTGAAATTGTTAAATTATTAGTATCAAATAAATACTATCTGATTATTTTAGTTGTTGATGTCTTACGACAAGTTTATTCTGCAATGATTAACATGGGTATTTATTTTATGACATATGTATTGGGAAGTGAAAAATTATTTGGAGTATTTTCTTGGGCAATTAATATTCCTATTATTATTGGTTTATCCATTACTCCTATGATTATGGCAAAAATGAATGGGCAGTATAAAGTAAATGCAGCAGGATATGTAATTGCGGCTATTGGACGTACACTTGTTGTAGTAGCAGGATATATTGGTAACTTGCCATTGATGTTGGTATTTACTGGACTAGCTGCCTTTGGTATGAGTGCTTTTCAGGGAGGTTTAAATGCCCTTATCGTACAATGTTCAGAGTACACATATTTGAAAACACGTAAGAGAATTGATGGTTCTATGTATTCATGTACTTCTTTCGGATTGAAAATTGGAGGTGGAATTGGAACAGCGATTGCAGGATGGTTACTTGCATATAGTGGCTTTGATGCTTCCTTGGCAACTCAAAGTCAATCATGTATTAATATGCTTTACATTATGTATCTTTGGATACCTATGTTCATCAATATTATTATTGCAATTTTGTTGATGGGATTAGATGTTGAGAAAGCAAATGGACGTTTAAGATCAAAAATTGAGGCCTAGTTTTTTATATAATTGACTAATTGTATTATGATAAAGGTTGATGTTTGTTCATTAGCCTTTATTAATTTTAAAAGTTCAAGTATGCTATAGATTGAAAAATTACTTATATTCATTTAGTTAGTGTAATCTTTGTATAATCAGAATTATTATGTATGGTTTTATAATGGAATCTGAAAATAATTAATTGATAAAGAAAATAGAAAAAAAGTGAAGGAGATAGGTATGCCAAACATTACGGTTATGATTAAGCCAGCATCAGGATTATGTAACATAAGATGTGATTATTGTTTTTATTCAGATGAAATACAAAATAGAGAATCTCCATGCTTAGAAATTATGGATTATGAAGTAATTGAGCGGGTCGTACAAAAAACGTTGTCTTTTGCAACTGGGCATTGTAATTATTTATTTCAAGGTGGAGAACCAACATTAGCAGGAATTTCTTTCTTTGAAAAATGGTTAGAATATGAGAAACGTTATAATGTAAATAATGTAGAGATAAGTCATTCAATCCAGACGAATGGTTATTTATTGAATAAGGAGTGGTGTGGTTTTTTATCTAAAAATAGGTTTCTTATAGGGTTATCTATTGATGGGATTAAATCAACACATGATTTATATAGGAAAGATTATTCAGGGCAGGGGACTTTTGAAAATGTAATAAATTCAGCCAATTTGCTTAAGGATGCAAATATAGAATTTAATATTTTAACAGTGGTTAACAGTAAAACAGCTCCTGAGATTCAGAAGATCTATGAGTTTTATAAAAAGCAAGGATTTATATGGCAGCAGTATATAGCTTGTCTAGATCCAATAGGAGTAGATCAAGGAAAAAAAGAATATTCTCTTACGCCAAAAGTATACGGACAGTTTTTGATAGAGCTATTTAAGATGTGGGAAAAGGATTTTTATCAAGGCACGCAACCATATATAAGGCAGTTTGAAAATTATATAGGAATACTTATGGGAGCGCCTATAGAATCATGTGAGCAAAGAGGAAGTTGTAGTTTTCAGACTATAGTGGAAGCTGACGGTAGTGTATATCCTTGTGATTTTTATGCTATGGATTCGTATAAACTAGGAAATTTTCTTGTTGATACTTTTGATAACATTAATCATCAACGAAGGATAATTAGGTTTGTTGAACAATCTTATAATCATGCAGAAAGTTGCAAAAATTGTGCTTATTTTGGAATTTGTAGAGGTGGGTGTCGCAGACATAGAGAACAGTTTTGCGAGGAAGAAGGGATTAATTATTTTTGTGAAGCATATAAAATGTTTTTTGATGAATGTTTATCAGATATAAAAAAAATAGCAATTCAATGCTTGAAATACGATAATAAATCTAGTTTCAGAATCAACAGCTAGCCATAGATAATATCTTTCACAATTAATGAATACAAAATTGTATTGAAATAATTAGTGAAAAGTTAAGAATATCAATATGTAGAGGTGTTAAGTTTATGACTTAATTATAAATATAAAATATATAATATTATATATGAAAATAGAAAAATTGATTAATACAGAGAAATGAAATATAATCATTAATATAATGCATATGAATGAATAAGCTTAGAGCATAGATTCGGAAGAATAGAATTAATTGCATTATTGCAAGGCGATATGAGCATAGAAATTTAAGAGAAGAAATTAAATCAAACTCGGGAAATACGAATATTTTTAAGACTTATAAAAAAAGATGTAAAAGCATGCATTGTTAATCTATGAAATTAGCAATAGGCTTTTTACATCTTTTTTATATGGAATGTGTAAGTCTATTTGTCGTAGATATAAGTTGCAAAACTTTGCAATAATGAGTTTTTCAAAAGTTCTTTATTTTATAGTAAAAAATTATAAAGACAAAGAGCATTAGATAAAACAATAGATTCTATTGGAGAGGGATGTGGAAATTATTCAGTGATTAGATTAACATTTCTTCATTCAGGAATAAAAGCTATAAATTCTGGGAATGGAGAAGGTGATTATCCTATGATGGGGAGTATATTATAGTAATTGATAATGGGTAATGAATAATTGATAATTATGGATTATTAATCTTAACAATATTTTTTGTTAAGATTTTTTTTATTTATTTTTAATGGTAACAAATTATATTCTTATCCGTATATATAGATATATATCAATATATATTATTAAAATTCTACTTTAATTTATTGTATATTGACATATTATGCATGGGAATTTATAGTTATAAATAGATATAAATCTATATAAGGGGTGAATTTATGAATAATAACTATGAAGAAAATGCTAAAATATTTAAAGCATTAGGAGAGCCTAATAGATTGAAAATATTAGATATTTTATCTTGTGGAGAAAAATGTGCTTGTGAGTTGTTAGAAAGTTTTGAGTTTACTCAACCTACATTGTCACATCATATAAAGGTTTTAACTGAATGTGGATTAGTGTTATCTAGAAAAGAAGGAATATGGAATTATTATAAATTACATATAACTAATGCTAACAGATTAATCTTAAATTTAATGAATATTATTACTGATACAGAAGATTGTGTTTGTAAAGAAAAGGAAATGAATTTTAAAAATAATAAGAAAAAGGAGAAACTAAAAATGAAAAAGAAGGTAGCATTTATATGTGTTCATAACTCTTGTAGATCACAAATGGCGGAGGCATTAGGGAAATTATATGGAAGTGATGTTTTTGAAAGCTATTCAGCAGGTACTGAAACTAAGCCACAAATTAATCAAGATGCAGTAAGAATAATTAAGGATTTATACAATGTAGATATGAATGAAACTCAAAAATCTAAATTACTTACTGATATACCAGATATAGATATTGCAATAAAAATGGGGTGTAATGTTGTATGTCCTACTATATCAGCTAACCATATAGAGGATTGGGGATTAGAAGATCCTACAGGAAAGTCTGATGAAGAATTTATTAAAATTGCCAAAACTATAGAAGAAAAGGTTAGGGATTTAGTAAGAAGAATTAATGAAAATAAAATATAGGAGGTAAATATGGGGAAAGAAAATGGTGGAAATGGATTAGGTATATTTGAAAAATATCTAACAGTATGGGTTGCATTTTGTATTGTAATAGGTATTTTAATAGGACAGTTACTGCCTATTATACCAGAAACATTGAACAAGTTTGAATATTACAATGTATCAATACCAGTAGCTATCTTAATATGGCTTATGATATATCCAATGATGTTAAAAATAGATTTTTCAAGTATTTTAAATACTACTAAAAAACCTAAAGGACTCATTGTAACATGTACTACAAACTGGCTAATAAAGCCATTTACAATGTATGTAATAGCAGCATTTTTCTTACTGATAGTATTTAAAGGAGTTATTGCGTCAGATTTAGCTAAGGAATATTTGGCAGGTGCGGTTTTATTAGGAGCAGCACCTTGTACAGCAATGGTATTTGTATGGAGTCACTTGACTAAAGGTGATCCAGCTTATACCTTAATTCAAGTAGCAGTAAATGATTTAATCATTTTAATTGCATTTACACCTATAGTAGCATTTTTATTAGGTGTTAGCGATGTTTCAATACCATTTGCAACCCTAATATTATCAACTGCATTATTTGTTGTAATTCCTTTAGTACTAGGATATATTACTCGAACTATAGTAGTTAAAAATAAAGGAACTGATTATTTTGAAAATATATTTTTAAAGAAGTTCGATAACGTAACAATAGTAGGATTACTTTTAACTTTAATAATATTATTTTCATTCCAAGGTGATACTATATTAAGTAATCCAATTCATATACTATTAATTGCTATTCCCCTTACAATACAAACATTTTTTATATTTGGATTTGCATATATTTGGGCAAAACTTTGGAAGTTACCTCATAATATTGCAGCACCAGCAGGTATGATAGGAGCAAGTAATTTCTTTGAACTTTCAGTTGCAGTAGCTATTTCTCTTTTTGGATTACAATCAGGTGCTGCACTAGCAACAGTTGTAGGAGTATTAGTTGAGGTTCCGGTGATGTTAACATTAGTTAAGATCGCAAACAAAACAAGAAAGTGGTTTCCTATTGAAAAATAGGGGAGAGTACATTTATTAATAATAGAAAGGAGGTTGTATATTTTATGAAATGGGAATATAAAGTTGTTGAAATAAGTTCAATGAAAGGTTTAGGAAATTCAGAGGAATTACAAAAAGAACTTAATGATTATGGAAATTTAGGCTGGGAGCTAGTTGGAGTTTTAACGAAGCCACATGAAGGCGTAGGATGGATTCCAAAACCTGACGATGGTTCAGTAATATTTAAAAGAGAAATTGTCTAATTATAAGAAGATAAAAAATTATTAATTTGTTTAATAAAATATAGAATTATGTAATAAAGGTGAGTGTATGGTTTTAAATATAAAAATAGCCAGTATAGAATTAATTAATGGTCCGCTAAAACACATAAATTAAATTTTATATACTAGCCAATTTTATTATATAATATATAGAGGAATAGAGTAAAGTATTATATTTGCTCTATTTTTATGCTTATAATCAATAAAAGTAATATATTAATTACTAGATAGTATGGAATAATAAATGTAACTACTTAAGTAATAATTTGGATTACCTTAATTATTGAGTTAAAGATATTAGGTTGCTTTTTATTTGTATAAATATATTTTAAGATAGCGAACTTTTTTATATAAATAAGTGTATAATAAGTTCTATGAAATTTATAAAGTGTTGCAAGAAGGGATGAAGATATTTGGATAAATCAAAATTTTATACTAAAAGATTAAATATAATTATAATAGCAATAATTTGTACCTTCTTATGGGGAAGTGCTTTTCCTGCCATTAAAGTAGGATATGAAATCTTTAATATAGCAAGTAGTGATGTAGGTGCAAAACTTATATTTGCCGGATATAGATTTTTCTTGGCAGGAATTATTGTATTAATAATAAAGCTATTAATAAAGCAAAGCATCTTTGATTTAACTTTTAAAGATATGAAGGAAATTACAATATTAGGACTTGGACAAACAACTCTTCAATATATATTTTTCTATTTAGGAATGACATATACTACTGGAGTAAGAGGTTCAATTATAAATGGGACAGGTACATTTTTTAGTATTATATTAGCACACTTTATTTATAAAAATGATAAGTTGAATTTCAATAAGATTTTAGGATGTATAGTAGGATTTGCAGGAGTTATAATTGTAAACCTTGGAGGATCTTCAGTTTTAGAAGGTGGTTTTTCCTTTAAAGGTGAAGGCTTTATAATGCTTGCAGCTTTTATGCTTTCAGTTTCATCAATATACAGTAAGAAGATAAGTCAAAATAAGGATGCATATACTATAACAGGTTATCAATTAGCTATAGGGGGACTAGCTTTAATAATAATAGGATATATATTAGGAGGAAATCTTATAAACTTTAATATTAAATCTACTTCATTATTACTATATATGGCATTATTATCATCAGTAGCATTTGCATTATGGTCACAACTTTTAAAATACAATAAAGTTGGGGTGATTTCTGTTTTCAACTTTTTAATTCCTGTCTTTGGAACTATACTTTCAGCTATAGTACTTAAGGAAAATATATTTGATATAAAGATACTAATTGCTTTAATATTAGTTTGTGCTGGAATTTATTTAGTATATAAAAAGAAGGAAAGTGTAAATTAGATATATAGCTTATAAATAAAATAACTGTAATAAAGTTTATAGCTTTGTTACAGTTATTTTTTTATAGGAATTATAATATTCTTCATCCATGCATACATTCATAACTTTCACATACATAACCGCATGATTGTCACTTGATACAAGGTCTATATCCAAAACATATTTACAAATTATATATATTCACCAATATGAAAATATGTTGTATCATTATCTTATATAGTTTCAATTTTGCTGTTTTATTTAAAGATGTATTATAACTATTTTTAATACTATAATTTTATTTATGTAAATTAATTAATTGAAACAGAGACAATAAAAAAGATTTGGAGAGAAATATGGGGAAAAGTAAAGAACTATTATTGATACGATATATATCATTTATTATTTTAATAGCTCAAATTTTTATTGAAGAAAAAAATACAAGCCTTATTAGTCTAATATTTATTTTGATGTTTATAATAAACAATAATCTTAGAATATTTTACTTTAGAAATGATAAATTAACTATTTTTTCTATGATTGGTGAAATAATAATATCACCAATAGCTTATTTAAACTTTGGAGGAAGCATTTTATTTTATTTAATAGGAGTAACTATAGATGTCTTTACATTAAAATTTGAAAAAATAAAATATATCTTTTTGATTGTAATATCTTTAATATCACTATCTAGTAAATTTAATAAAAATATAGAAGATGGGTTTATCAATTTAGTTATTATGTTTATTTTTATAATTCTTTTAAATTACATATCTAGATTGCATAATACAAAAAGAGAAGCTCAAAGGTTATATGATAAGCTTAGAGTATCTGAGGAAAATTTAATTGAAACAAAAAAGCACCTTGAAGAATGTCTTACTTCAATAGAAGAGTTAACAGTACTTAAGGAAAGAAATAGAATATCAAGAGAAATACATGATAGTGTTGGACATTCTTTATCAACAGCTATGATTCAGCTATCTGCAATGGAAAGTATAGCCGATAAAGAAGGAAGCATGCTAAAAGATATGGCAAGTAACTTAAGAGATTTTATAAATGAGAGTTTTCAAGATGTTAAAAGGGCAGTAAGTGAACTTAAATCTGATGACTATGATAATTACAGAGGATTAATTAGAATTCAAGAGTTGTGTAAGAACTTTGAAAAGATGTCAGGTGTAGAAGTGAATATTATTTTATCAAAGGGTGATTGGACTCTTTCTACTAAACAAAGCACTCACTTATATAGAATAACTCAAGAAGTTTTATCAAATGCTTTAAGACATGGAAAAGCATCTAAGATTAAAGTAATTATGAACTTTACAGAAAATGATTTTGTAATATCTTTTAAAGATAATGGCATAGGAACTGATATTATAAAAGAAAGTGGATTTGGACTTAAAAATATAAGAGAAAGATCTGAAGAAATAGATGGAATAATTGATGTAAGTTCAGATATAGGAAAAGGATTTTTTATAAAGCTTGTAATTCCTAGAGAAAAGGAGAATTAGGATGGGGAAAATTAAAATATTAATTGTAGATGATGAAAAACTAATTAGAGAAGGCTTAAAAATTATGCTTTCAACTTTTGATGATATAGAAGTGGTTGATACTGCTGAAAATGGATATAAAGCTTTAGAGGTGTGTAAAAATAAAGATATAGATGTAGTTCTTATGGATATAAGAATGAAGGATTGTGATGGAGTAATGGGCACTAGACTTATTAAGGAGCAATTTACTAAGATTAAAGTTATTATATTAACTACATTTAAAGATAAAGAATATATTCAAGATGCATTAAAATATGGAGCTTTTGGATATTTGTTAAAGGATAGTTCTCATCAGGTTATTTATGAAGGAATAAAAACAGCTTATATGGGAAATATGGTTGTTCATCCTGATGTTGCAAATGAAATTCTTAGCAATAACAATCATAATTTAAATAATAAAGAAATAAAAAAATATGATTTTTCAGATAAAGAATTACAAATTATTAAATATATTGCTGAAGGATTAACTAATAAAGAAATCTCGGAAAAACTTTATTTATCAGAAGGGACTATAAAAAATAATATTACAAATATTTTAGCTAAGTTAAACCTTAGAGATAGAACACAAATTGCAATTTTTGCATTTAAAAACAGAATAGTGACTTAAGTCATTTATATAATGACTTGTAGTGATAGCAAGCCCCCTAGCTTTGTCTTATTATATAATTAAGATAAAGCTAGGGGGTATTTTTAATGAGTATAATAGAAGTGAAAAATGTTACAAAAAGATTCAATGACAAGTTAGTTTTAGATAATGTAAGTTATGAAGTTAATAAGGGAGAAATATTTGGATTTATAGGACCCAATGGAGCAGGAAAATCAACTTTAATAAATATAATGACTAGTCTTTTATCACCAGATAGTGGAACTGTTAAGATTTGTGGGTATGACATTTTAAAAGAGCCAATAAAGGCTAAAGAATGTATAGGCTATGTACCGCAAGATATTTCGTTAATAGAAGAGTTAAATGCTTATGATAATTTAGAATTTTTTGGTGCCTTATATGGGTTAAAAGGAAAGGAACTTAAAGAAAGAATAAATGAAGCCTTAGAAGTTACAGGGCTTCAAGAAAAGAAAAAAGAAAAAGTTAAAAAATTTTCAGGCGGAATGAAGAGAAGACTTAATATTGCAGCTGCTATTATGCATCATCCAAAAGTGTTAATAATGGATGAGCCTACTGTTGGAGTTGATCCTCAATCAAGAAATCATATATTTACTTTTACAAAAAATATCTGTAAAGAATGGGGGACAACAGTTATATATACTTCACACTACATGGAAGAAGTTGAAGAACTATGCAGGCGAGTATTTATTATAGATTTAGGTAAAGAAGTATCTTATGGAACAAAAGAAGAAATAAAATCCTCAGTCTTTCCCAATAACAAGGTGATAATAGAAGCTAGTGATGTTACAGCAGAAGTTCTTCTAAATATAGAAAAATTAATAGGGGTAATAAAAGTTAAAGAACAAGATGATATTATTTCATTAACTATAGATTTAAATTTTAAGCTTCATAATGTACTTAGTATAATAGAGCAATATGGAGTTAATGTAAAAAAGATAAGCTATGAAGATGCACGACTAGAGGATGTATTTTTAGCCTTAACAGGAAAGAAGTTAAGGGATTAGGGGTGAGTTAAATGAAATTGATATATTATACAAAGACAACCTTAAAAGGGATGGTATCTAATGGAGCTGTAACACTTTTATACTATATACTATTTCCAGTTTTATTAGCAGCTTTTATGGGATTTTTTCAAAAAACACTTATGGATAGTCCATTAAAATTAGCAACTTTAAAAATTGAAATAAATGATATGGATAATAGTATTATGTCTAAAAATTTAATATCCTTTTTAGAAAGTGATGATATGAAGGAACTTGTTGAAATAACTGATAAAAAAGCAAATGTAGAAGTTTCAATTCCAAAAGGATATGAAAATAATATTGTATCTTTAAAAAGTGGTGAAATAATCATAAATAAGTTAGAAGAAGGCTATAGTAATTCTACCAATACCTTAAAAACTATTTTAGATAAATATCATGAAAGTCTTTATGTTAGTTTATCTGGAGGATCCAATGAAGATTTAGCAAAAGTTTCTGGAGAATCTGTTATTGAAAAAATAGATATAGATTCTAAAAAAACATCTAGTAGTTATGAAAAAATGGCTGCATCAATGATAGCCTTTGTAATAATTATGTTGATTTTTAGTCTTATACAATCTAATTATGCAGAAGTGAGCGTAAATCTTGATAAAAGGGTTGCATCAACACCTGTAACTAGAAAGCAATATTTTTATTATGATTCTTTTGCATTATTTGTATATTCAACTGTTATTATTTCAGGATATGTATTTTTCTTTAGAATTTCAGGAATAAGCTTTACTGGAGGTATTTTTCCTTTATTGATATTAATTTTAACTTCGTCTATGTTAGTAGTATCATTAAGTAAATTTGTTTACACCTTTTTTGGAGCTAAGTATGGTAAGGTTGTAGGAGCATTAATATTTACACTTCCTATAATAGGAATGGAAATGTTCACTGGAGAAGGAAATGCATTAAAAGTTTTATCACCAACACATTATATTTCAAAGTTATTTACTTTATATAATTTAAATGGAAGCTTTAGCGCCAATAATAAGGATTTAATATTAATTCTTTCTATTTCAATAATACTATTTATAATTGCAATATTAAAAATAAGTTTATCTAAGGAGGAAAGAAGATGCGTTTAATAAGATTAACCATAATTAATTTAAGAAGAAGTTTAAAAAATCCAGCTATCTTAATGATGACATTTTTCCTTCCAATGGTAGTTTTATTTGGAGTAGTTGGACCTAGCTCAAAGGAATCATCTTTAGGAAAGATAGGGATATTAGATAAATCTTCTGGTAAATATTCAAAAGATTTAATAAGTGATTTATCTGAAAAATATTCAATAGAAGAGTTAGATAGCGAAGCTGAAGATAAATATAATGATTTAAGAGATAAAAAGCTTGGAGCTATATATGTAATAGACAAGGATTTTGAAGAAAAAATAGACAATGGAGAAGTTCCTAAGATAAAAACTTATATAAATGAAGCTGGTATGGGTGCTGTTGTTGCAGATAATATTATAGCTGATCATATTAATAAGTTGCTTAAAGAAGGCATAAACGATGGGCTTAGTACCAACACTGTTAAAACTATAATAGTGGATAATTTTGAAGTAAATAAAGCTGATTATGTTCTTACTGTATTAATGATATGCTATTTTATGATGATAGGTGGATCTATATTAACTGATGATATAATTAAACTTAAAGCTCAAAAGGTTTTAAGAAGAACAATATCAACTGGAAATTCAGATAAAGTTATTTTAGGTTCCTTATATTTATCAGCATTTATTCTTCAAAGTGTAATAAGCTCAACAACATTAATTTTATCAATTAATATATTTAAAATAGAAAATTATAATTTAGGTGAAGGAATACTAGTTATTATGCTAAGTAGCTTAGTTACAACATCATTAATTATAGCTGCTACAAGATGGCTTAAAAATCAAACAATATCAAGTCTAGCTATTGTAGTTTTTGGCTTACTATCATTTGGTGTTGCAATGCTAGGAAGCGGACTTCAAGAATTTGATAATGTACCTCAAATAATAAATAGTTTAAGTATAATTTCACCTTTTTCATGGATGGTACAAATTATAAATGAAGGTAAAATAGTAGTGCCGATTGTAGTTATAATATTAATGTCAGCAGTATTCTTTACAGCAGGAAGCTTTAGACTTAGAGATTATGCTAAGGAGTAAATAGACATCTTATAAATTATTTGCTAAAATATAGTCAATAAATCTTATGGAGGAAAACTAAATGATTTCTAAGAAACAACTTAAAGATGAAATAATAACTTATGACATAATAACTTACAAAGATGAAGATGGAAAGCAAGTAGAATATGTTGAAGTTACTCTTACTGATAGAATTATTGATGTATATATGGATATTAGAGAAGTTAATATAGGTCTTATTGCAAATAAAATAATTGAAGATAATTTATACAAATAAAAAGTGGTGAAATTTAATATTTCACCACTTTTAAGCTAATGTATCCTTACCATTAATAGAACATAACCTACATATGGCTAAGATATATAGCTAAATATAATCTTCTATTTCTTTCTTAATGATAATATTTGAAGAATTTCTACTTATAGTATATTATTGTAAATAGAATTGTAAAAGGTGGGGGATTTTTTATGTGTGATATCAAAAGAAAAAAGGATATTAGTAAGATAAAGAAAAGTATTGAAGAAAAAATGGAAGTGCTTTTTGAAAAGGCTCATAAATATACTGAAAACTTAAGTCATGAGGATATAGTAAGATTACATGAAAATCATGTTAAAGATGTTTTTTATGCTTATATTAATAATATTCCTTCTCTACAAAAGATAGTAGTGGATATAGGAGAGAAAAAAGTATTAGAAGAGATTAAATCTAAGTTTATGGCAAATTTTCATTTTCATGAGAAGATGGTAAAGTGCGAAGAACTTAGGGATGATAGGAAAACTAAATATACAGAGGAAGAAATTTTAGAAAATAATAAGAAAATATCAAAATATATTGATGAAGTAGTAACATCAATTATTCAAGAATGTAGAGATTTAAATACTGAGGAAATAAAAGAAATACATATATTTATATTTAAACTTATATTCCAATCAGATATAGAACATATTCCTTGTTTTAAAAGTGCATCTAAAACTATGAATATAGATGTTATAAATAGAATTCACGATAGAAAAATAACAGAAACTATAAGTAAGTATATATCAATGATTAAAGAAAATTGAAATAAAAAAGATAATCTCTAGAGCGGAAAAATATAAGAAGGAGTAAGAGTTATGTCAAATAATATAAAACAGAGAAGAATAATATTAGATTTAGCAACTACTTTAGATGGTTTTATTGAAGGAAAAAATGGTGAGGTCGATTGGTGCATTATGGACACTGATATGGGGTTCACTAATTTTTTGAATGAAATTGATACTATTTTATATGGAAGAAAAAGTTATGATTTATGGGGACAATATATACCCCAAGACGAAGATTCCGATAATGAAAAAGAAATTTGGGAATTGATTAATAGTAAAGAAAAATATGTGTTTTCTAGGACTCAAATAGCTAGTGATAATCAAGCAATATTCATAAATGAAAATATTCTTGAAGAAGTAAATAAATTGAAGAATAAGCCTGGTAAAGATATTTGGCTATATGGGGGAGCAAGTCTTATTACAACTTTTATAAATTTAGGGCTTATTGATGAATTTAGATTATCTATTCACCCTGTTATTTTAGGAGAAGGAAAACCGTTGTTTACTGATGTAAAACAAAGATTGAATTTAAAAATGGTTAATGCCAGAACGTTTTCTTCTGGTGTTGTACAACTAATCTATCATTGGAATGGCAATTAATTTTTTACGAAGGAAAAAGCAAATGTCCTAATGTTAGATAGAATTTATATTAAAGGTGATAATTTAAATAATAAAAAAATTATAAAAGAAAATTATTAAGTAAAATAAAGCAAGTATTTTTATTACGAATATAAAGGTGAATATAAATATGAGTATAAATGGATATGTTCTATAAGCTATTTATATTCGCCACTTATATTTATCATTTTAAACTAATAAATGAAGTTTTAGTTACATAATAATATGAATTAAATTTTCGATTTTTATAAAATTTAGAATATAAGTCTAAATTTAAGCTATCTAAAATCAGTAAATTTTTATAAAATAAGATCATGATAGGTGATTTTTTATTGAAAGAAATATATAGTTATCAATTAACTAGTATTGCATAAAAATTAACTAGTGTACTTATTATACCAAAACCACAAAGAAATCCAGTGATAACTCGTCTTGTATTATTAGAAGGATATATTTTTTTATGTTGAATAAACCAATCAATAAACATAATTGCTGCAAAAATTAAACTTAAACTAATGGAGATTTTAAGATTAAAAAATAAAGCTAGTATACCTAAAAGATATCCTATTAACAAACCTGTACATCTTGCACACATAGGAAACTGATAATTATAAAAGAAAAAGCTTCTTTCAGATTTTTGATGACAAGTTTTAGAAAAAAGCTTCATAAAAAATAACCAAATCTTATCTTTTTTATTCATCTATAAATCTCTTTCCACAATCATTGCAAATGCATGTTGTTTTTTCTTTTTCACCTTCAGCACAGCATAGACCACACAGCAATCCAATAGGGCCAAGACATATGGTTCCTATAACTCCACTTGTTATATCAAAGTCCTCATTCTTCTTTTCTATTATGATTTTTATATTTTTACTTTTACAAAATGGGCATTCAACATTTTCCTTTGAATTATTGATATCCATTTACAATCCTCCATGTAATTATATTATCAATTATATTTTTACTTATATATAAAATTATACCATTATATGGGTGTATTATAAAATTATTTTTACGAATATAAGATATTTAATAGAAGTATTAGAATAAGATGAAATTAAATAATTTCAAATTAATATTATTTATCTTTATAATATCATATTCTAGATTCTCTTTTTAAATTCATTTGGTATATAAGATAAAATTATATCAACTTTATTTAAATTTACTATAATACTTAATTTAAACTATTAGACTTAATAAAAATACATATTTTAGAAAAATTTAAGAAATATATACAAAATTCGTAATGTTTACATGTTATTATATAATTAGTAAAAATTAACAGAAAGCTTGTGAGGAAGTCTATATGAGTTACTTATTTAAATATTATAGTAAGCAATATGATAAGTTTATGAAAATATTTAATTTAGATAAAAATAAAGAAATAGTAAAGGTACTAAAAGATATTAATAATTTAGAGATTTTAGATATTGGTGGGGGAACAGGAACTCTTGCAGATACTTTAATAAATTTAGGTGCAAATGTAACTATTCTTGACCCAGAGATTAAAATGACTAATATAGCTAAGGAAAAAAATAATAAAGTCAATATACTCAATGGATATTTAACTAATGTAGGTTTAAATGATGAATTATTTGATTTAATTATAATGAGGGATTCATTTCATCATATAGAAGATAAAGAAGAAACATTAAAAGAGTGTAAAAGATTACTAAATAATAAAGGTAAAATTTTAATTTATGAATTTGATAAAACTAATATAATAACTAAACTTATATATATTTTTGAAAGAAGTTGTTTTGAAAAAGTTAAAATGCTATCTAAAAATGAAATGAAAAAATTAGCTTCAAAGTATTTTAATAATGGTGAAATAATTGAAATATCAAGCTATGAGTATATATATTGGGCAGAAAAATCAAACTAAAGGGGTTATTTTATGAATACTTTAAAAGGGCTATTTAAAATTATAAAATTATTTTTTTCTAAAAGGTATACTAGTTTAAATGATATAGCAAATTCATATACAAGAGTAAGTAAAAATTATAATGAATACTTCTTAAAGGAAATGCATCAATATAATAAAGAGATGTTAGATAAACTTATTATAAGATATATTGATAATAAGGCTAACTCATCTCCTAAAATCCTTGATCTTGCTTGTGGGACAGGCTTTAATAGTAATTTTATAAATTCTAAAATAAACAACTCAAATTTTATCTTAATAGATATATCAGAAGGGATGCTAAATGAAGCTAAAAAGAATTTAAACTTAAATGCTAACTTTTTAAAAAGCGATATGTTATCTTTTTTAAAAAGCTCAAAAGACAATAGTTTTGATCTTGTTATATGTTCTTGGGCAATTAAATATCAAAATCCCCATGAAATTATAAGTGAGGTTTCTAGAGTTTTAAAAAAGGATGGATACTTTGCCGTAATAGTTAATTTAAAAGGTACATTACCAGAGGTTAGAAAAATATATTCAAAACTTGTTTTAAGAAACTATAAGAAAATAAATAAAATAATGAAAGAACTTCCTAATCCAATTCATCATAAGACTTTTACAAGATGGTTTGAAAAAGAAAGTTTTTCTAAAATAGAAGTAAAAAGTGGATCTCATATATTTACTTTTGATAATACAAAATCATTAGTATCTTTTGTAACATCTACAGGAGCTTTAGCTGGATTTGATGCCATGGTAAATATGGAAGATGAAGAGGTTAAAAGTTCAATGATTAAGTTATTTAATGATAAAGGAATAAAAACAATTACTCATAAATATGTTTGGGGGATTTTTAAAAATGATAAGTAATACAATACCAATTATGAAAGCAATGTTAAATAAAGATGTACGACGTAATTTTTTTTATATACATAAGAGATTTAAACAAAGTAAGGATTATAAGCCTATAAATGTTATAAAGTGTGGGATGAATGTTATAAAAAACGATAGGATAGCAGTTCATAATAACAACTTTGTAGTTAATTCATTTTTGCCACCTTTAAATAGCATAGCTTATAAAAGTATTGTAGATGCAGTTCCTGGAGAAAATGCTGAATTCTTTTATAATCATACTATTGGAAAAAGACTTGCTCCAATTTCTACATATATAGCTATTACAGGGAGATGCATCTATAATTGTTGGCATTGCAGTGCAAAAAGATTTATTAAAGATAAAAATGATAAATCAAAAGAAATGACAACATATGAAATAAAGAAAATAATAAAAGCACTTCAAGATTTAGGAGTTGGAATCATTGGATTTACAGGGGGAGAGCCTCTTCTTAGAAATGATTTAGAAGAAATAATAAGTAGTATTGATAATAGAAGTATTTCATATTTATTTACAAATGGCTATTCACTAAATCTTAATAAAGCAAAAGAATTAAAAAAAGCTGGTCTTTTTGGAGTAGGAATAAGTATAGACAGCTTATATAAGGAAAATCATGATAAAAAGAGAGGATATAGTGGAGCTTATGAAAATTCAATTTTAGCAATAAAAAATTGTAAAGAAGCTGGCCTTTATACTATGGCTCAAACTGTATGTACGAAGGAAATGCTAAAAAGTGGTGAAATATATAAGTTAGGTAAGTTTTTAAAAACTTTAGGAGTAGATGAAGTTAGAATACTAGAACCTATACCATGTGGGTCTCTTTTAGTAAAATCAGATGAAATATTCTCTAAAGAAGATAAAGAAGAATTAATAAAGATTCATATAAAATTTAATAGGGATAAAGAATATCCTAAAACATCAGTATTTCCATATGTTGAATCAAAAGATCAATTTGGATGTGGAGCAGGGGTGCAACATTCTTATATAGACAATGAGGGAAACTTCATGCCTTGTGACTTTGTTCCTCAATCCTTTGGAAATGTACTAACTGAAGATATAAAAGATATATGGGATAAAATGCATGGTAAATTAGGCAAAGCTAAAACCTATTGCTATGCAAAGAAATGTGATAAATGTAGCGATAATGAGTTACCTAGATATTATAAATTACTAAAGGGTGATATATCCTAATTATCATTAGAATTGAGGTAAGATATGTATTTTATAAAAAGTCATTTAAAGGTACACTTAAAATATTGGTATATGTATTTGTTAATAGCTGTTGCAATAATTCCAGGATATACAATTTCATTAATGTTTGCATGGTTTCTTTCTAATTTTGGATTTAATGAATTAATTTGTTTTATTATAGCCATATTATTAGGGGGAGCTATACTTAGTTTACCTTTGTTATTAAATAATTATAAAGTTTCAAAGGAGATAAATATTAAAAGAGGAAAGAAAATCAACTTAGTTTTTTTATTTTGATAAATCATATGTCATCGTATTTTTTATCTTGTACATTATATGTGATTTTATTGTATTTAAATAATTAAGTAATATATGTAATAATATCTTTTTAATAATTTCATTGGCAAGATAAGTTTACTTAATAAAGGTTATAAGTATATAGGTAAGTATGAATGTAAGCAAAATTTTTATAAAAAGTTCTGCTTACATACATTAATTTTTTTGTGCTACAATAATAGTAGAGTTCAATAGTTTTATTTTATAAAATGAATAACAATTAATAATAAATTACAGAAGTTTTTAAATGTGCATAGGTAAACGTTTACTAAACTTCTTTTTAACAAGGAGGCAATTTTAATGTTTAAGAAAGGTGATTTAATTCTTTATTCAGTTCATGGTATTTGTAAAGTAGATGATATATGTGAAAAAACAATTTCACATATTAAAAAACAATATTACATTTTACATCCTATAAATGAGACGAATTTAAGTATAAGCACTCCAGTAGATAATGATAAGGTAGCCATGTTAGAGCTTCTTACAAAAGAAGAAGCTCAGGAAACTTTAGAATTATTTAAAAATCCGGGTATAAATTGGATAGAAATAGATAGAGAAAGAAGCGAAGTATATAATGAAGTCATAAAGCAATGGAATCGTAGAGAAATAGTAAAAATAGCTAATACTTTAATAAGAACAAAGATTGATTTAGAGAATAATGGAAAGAAATTTCATGAAAAAGATAAAAAGATGCTATTAGATATACAAAGTATTCTTTTTTCTGAACTAGCATTTTCTTTAGATACTACTTCTGAAGAAATAGCCAAAACAGTAAATAGGTATGTAAAATAAATAATAATTAAAATAGAGGTGAAAATTTTTTGAATATTAATGATGAAAAACTTTTAGCAATAGATTCAGTTATGAAACAAATAGAAAAACAATTTGGAAAGGGTTCAGTTATTAAACTTGGGTCAAATCCAATAATGGATATAGAAACAATATCAACAGGATGTCTAGCATTAGATATAGCCTTAGGTGTTGGTGGAGTTCCACGTGGTAGAATAATAGAAGTGTACGGACCTGAAAGTTCAGGTAAAACTACAATTGCTCTTCATATAATAGCAGAAGCACAAAAGTTAGGAGGAGTAGCAGCGTTTATTGATGCTGAACATGCTTTAGATCCAGCCTATGCTAAAAATTTAGGAGTAAGTACTGAAGACTTAATAGTCAGCCAACCAGATACTGGAGAGCAAGCTTTAGAAATAACAGAAGCCCTTGTAAGATCAAATGCTGTAGACGTGTTAGTTGTTGACTCTGTCGCTGCACTTGTTCCTAGGGCTGAAATAGAAGGAGAAATGGGAGATTCACATATAGGTCTGCAAGCAAGATTAATGTCCCAAGCATTAAGAAAGCTTACAGCAGCAATAAATAAGTCACAATGCGTTGTAATATTTATAAATCAATTAAGAGAAAAAATTGGTATTATGTTTGGAAATCCTGAAACAACAACAGGTGGACGAGCTCTTAAATTCTATGCATCTGTAAGATTAGATATAAGAAAAATTGATACTATAAAAGTAGGAGAAAACATTTTAGGAAGCAGGGCTAGAATAAAAGTAATAAAAAACAAAGTTGCGCCACCATTTAAACAAGCAGAATTTGATATTATGTACAATGAAGGTATCTCAAAAGAAGGAAACCTTTTAGATATAGCTGTTAATGAAGATATAATAAACAAAAGTGGTACATGGTTTTCATATAATGATATAAGATTAGGACAAGGTAGAGAAAACTCAAAAGCATATTTAAAAGAAAATAAAGATTTAGCCTTTGAAGTAGAAAATGCAATAAGAGAAAAACATAACTTACCATTAGTAAAGGATACAAAAGTACAAGAAGGTGAAGTTAAGAAAGAAGATAAAACTAATAAAAAAGGGAAATTAAAAGAAGTGCTAAATAATAATTCTAATAAAATAATAGAAGAACTAGCTGTTGAAGATTATAAAAATGAAGAAGCAATAGTTAAAGAAATAAACTTATAACTAGAAAGTTAATTGTGAAAGTATTTATGAAAGCAAAGGATGTCGCGTCTCGCGACTCCCTTTTAAGTTGTTGATCTTAATATACTAAATTTTATAATTAATAATATATTTGTCTCTTACCATTTATAGTATCATTAATATTTGTAGTTAAACATTCTATAGCTTTTTTAGTCTCCTTTTTTTCTATGTAATCACACAAAATAGATGTATTATTTATTAAGGAATCTATACCATATAATATACAAAAACGTTCCCATAATGATAAAATAGGTGCCTTAAATGAATGGAAAATTAATGGTAAAAGAGTATTTCCAGAAAGAAAAGCCAATTCATGTTGGAATTGAAATGCTAAATTAGATGCAGTTTCAACAGAATCAGTTTCTTTCATTTTATTAACATATCCTTTTAATATCTTAATTTCATCTTCTTTAATTATTGGAATACATAGTTCTACTGCTAATGTATCTAATGCTATACGAAGTTCAAGAATAGAACGTATTTCTGCATCTCTTAATCTTCCACCATTATATTTCATAATAGAAATTAGTGTTTCCATAGTTCCATTTCTACGATAATCAGCGACAAAAGCACCAATTCTTGGTTTTATATTTAAAAATCCTTTCCTAGATAACTCAGCAATTCCAGAGTTAACAACAGCTCTACTTACTTGCATAGACTTAGCAAGTTCTCTTTCTGAAGGAAGCTTTTCACCAATTTGAAGTTTTCCAGATAAAATCATAGTTTCTAGTTCTTTAATAAATAAATCCTTTAATGTTGGAGAATTCAATTTTGAAAATTCTATCATAAAATACACCTCTCTAAGCTGAATCTGGTTCAACCAAATACCAATTATAATTCTATTTCAATATTATCCTAAAATGAATAAAAAGTAAATATTTTAAGATTGGTTCAAACATATATTAGTATTAAAGGAATATATTGACTTTGCATTGATAATCATGTTAAAATTTTATCAAGATTATCAATCTGGTCATACCAGATTTAAATAATCTAAAAATTTTTATTAAATAAAGAGTATTTTATAAAAGTAATATTAAGAATAAAAAGGGTTTAAGGATGCAATAAAAAATTCAAATTAAATATTCTTTATAATGAAGGAGGATAAGTATATGGAGAATTTTAGAATTCTCGAAATTAAACAAAGTGTTTTTGAAGACAATGATCATCAAGCTAATTTATTAAGAGAAGAACTAAAAAAAAAGAAAGTATTTTTACTAAATTTAATGTCATCACCAGGTTCAGGTAAAACATCAACTCTTACAAAAACAATTAATATATTAAAAAATGAAGTGAAAATAGGAGTTATGGAAGCAGATATTGATTCAGATGTTGATGCTCATACTATTTCTAAAACTGGAGCAAAAGTTATTCAATTACATACAGGGGGAATGTGTCATCTTGATGCAGATATGACAAAACAAGGCTTAGAAGGTTTAGAAACAGAAGATATTGATTTTGCTATTTTAGAGAATGTAGGTAATCTGGTATGTCCAGCAGAATTTGATACTGGAGCATCAAAAAATGCCATGATTTTAAGTGTTCCTGAAGGAGATGATAAACCACTAAAATATCCTTTAATGTTTTCAATTGCTGACGTGTTATTAATTAATAAAATGGATGTTATTAATTATTTTGATTTCAACTTGGAAGCTTGTATTGAACGTGTAAAAAAGTTAAATCCAAATATTGAAATTATTCCTATATCTGCAAGAACAGGTGAAGGTATTGATAAATTTGCAGAGTGGCTTAGAAAAGAAATTAAAGAATGGAATGAAAATTAATATTATTAGACTAGGAGGATAGAAATGGTAAAAGAAAAGGTGTTGGATCTTGCTAATCATATTAGTGGGAAAAAACGTGGGTCAAAAAATGAAATAAGGCCAGAAGATCCGGAATATTTAATTTTAGAACCTGTTGTTACAGAGGAAATGGCAGAAGTAGCACTTTGTATGAAGATACGTAAAAAAGCTACTGCTGAAGAACTTGCTCCTTTATGTGGTAAATCTGTAGATGAAACATCAAGGTTATTGTGGGATTTAGCCGTTGCAGGTGTTTGTTTTGTAAATACTATTAATGGGGTTGATACCTATTGGTATGACACATGGGTTCCAGGAATTATGGAGATGATGGTTAACAACAAAGAAAACGTTAATAAATACCCTCAAATTGCAGAAGCTTTTGAAGCATATGGAAGAGTAAGAGGACCAAAGACTACAGGTGCTTTTCCAGTTGGAGTAGGTTTAATGCGTGTTATACCTATAGAGCAAGCTATTGATGGAGAAACTAGAAAAGCTTCTTATGAGGAAGTTTCTAAATATCTTAATGAAAACGATATTTTTACAGTTTCAGATTGCTCATGTCGTACAGCGAGAAAAGTAATGGGAGAAGGATGTGGTCATTTAGCAGAAGATATGTGTATTCAAATGGGACATGCTGCAGAATATTATATCCGTACAGGTAGGGGAAAACAAATTACTAGAGAAGAAGCTTTTGAAATAATTAAAAGAGCTGAAGAAAATGGTTTAATGCATCAAATACCAAATCTTGATGGCTCAGGAAAGACTCATGCAATTTGTAATTGTTGTGGTTGTTCTTGTCTTTCATTAAGAACTGCTGGAATGTTTAAAAATGTTGATATGGTACGTTCTAATTATGTTTCAAGTGTAAACAAAGAAAAATGTGTTGCATGCGGAGAATGTGTTGTAAATTGTCCAGTTAATGCACTACAATTAGGCCCAAAATTATGCTCAACAAAACCACTTCCTGTTAAAAAAATTGAGACTCCACGAGATACAGAGTGGGGAGAAGATAAATGGAATCCAGATTATAGAATTAATAGAAAAAATGTTGTAGAAAGTGGAACAAGCCCTTGTAAAACAGAGTGTCCTGCTCATATTGCTATTCAAGGATATATAAAACTAGCTTCTCAAGGAAGATATAAAGAAGCTCTTGAATTAATAAAGCATGAAAATCCATTTCCAGCAGTATGTGGACGTATATGCCCAAGGAAATGTGAATCAGTGTGCACAAGAGGAGATATTGATGATCCAATAGCTATAGATGAAATTAAAAAATTTATTGCAGATCAAGACTTAAATAAAGAAAATCGTTATGTACCTAAAATTAAGCATGACTATAATAAGAAAATAGCTGTAGTAGGAGCAGGGCCTGCTGGTCTTTCTTGTGCATTTTTCTTAGCTGTTGAAGGTTATAAGGTAACAGTATTTGAAAAACAAAAAGTACTTGGTGGTATGTTAACACTTGGTATTCCATCATTTAGATTAGAAAAAGATGTAGTTAATGCAGAAATTGATATATTAAAAGAATTAGGTGTTGAGTTTAAGAATGGAATTGAAGTTGGAAAAGACATAAATTTAAAAGAATTGAGAAATCAAGGGTATGAAGCTTTCTATATTGCAGTTGGAGCTCAGTCAGGTAGAAAAATAGGTGTTGAAGGAGAAAATGCTAAAGGAGTAATGACTGGAGTAGATTTCTTACGCAGCGTTAACTTAGGTGAAGATTTAAAACTAAATGGAAATGTAGTTGTTATAGGTGGGGGGAATGTTGCAATAGATGTTGCAAGAACTGCTGAAAGAATAGGATCAGAAAAAGTTGATATATTTTGTCTTGAAACAAGAGATGAAATGCCAGCTCTTAATGAGGAAATTGAAGAAACTTTATCAGAAGGAATCAATATAAATAATTCTTGGGGGCCAAAGGCTATTGTTACTGAAAATGGAAAAGTTACTGGGGTAGAATTTAAAAAATGTATATCAGTTTTTGATGAAAATAAGAGATTCAATCCAATTTATGATGAAAACGATATATTATTTGTAAAAGCAGATACAGTGCTGCTTTCTGTAGGGCAGTCAATTGACTTAGGAAATTTAATTTCAGATAGCAATATAGAAATTAATTCTAATAATACAATTAAGGCAGATCCTTTTACCTATCAAACAGGAGAATCAGATGTATTTGTTGGTGGAGATGCATTTACAGGACCAAGATTTGCTATTGATGCCATTGCAGCAGGTAAGGAAGGAGCTATTTCAATACACCGTTATGTTAATCAAGGTCAAAGTTTAATTATAGGAAGAGATAGAAAAGAATATTACTCGCTAGATAAACAAAATATTGAACTTAAGGGATATAATAAATTTCCAAGACAAAAGGCAAGCCATGGTGATGGAAAAGAATCAAAAGAAACATTCAAGGATTTACGAGGAACTTTTACAGAAGATCAAATAAAGAAAGAAACAGAACGTTGTCTTAGCTGTGGTGCTACTGTTGTAGATGAATTTTTATGTGTAGGCTGTGGAGCATGTGTAACAAAATGTAAGTTTGATGCTATATCACTTGTTAGAAAATATGATGGAGAAGGGGTAGCATATGAAAATTTAAAACCAGTAATTATTAAGCAAGTTCTTAAACGTAAGGGGAAAATAGCTATTAAAAAAGCTATAAATATATTTAAGACAAACTAATAATATTATATGTTACTAGTTTTAAATGGAGGAGAGTTTATATGCATGAAATAGGGGTTTTAATTGAAGTTGTTAAGAGCGTAGAAAAATTTGCAAAAATCAATAATGTTAAAAAAATAGATACATTAGTTTTGCAAATTGGAGAACTCTCTTCAATGATTCCTAAATATATGAAAAGTTTATATCCTGCTTCAATTGAAGGTACTATATTAGAAGATTCAAAATTAGAAATTGAAATATTACCAGCTAATGCTTTATGTAAGAGTTGTAATAATGTATTTAATATAATTCTTGATAAAGGAATATGTCCTAAGTGCAAAAGTAAAAATTGTGAAATATTAAGCGGAAAAGAGTTTTATATAAAAGAAATTATTTGTTATTAAAAATGAATAATTATAATAGGGGGAAAGAATATGTTTAGTTTTAACTATGAAGGAGGAGCATCCTTCTTTTCAGTATGGGGTGTTTGGGTTGCAGTATTTTTAATTTTATTTTTATTAAATGAATTTTCAAGGCGTTCTAAATTTGGCGGTTTTTTATGTTTTGTAGTATTACCAATTGGACTTTCTATGCTATGGTTTACAGTATTGAAAGACACTACTTATACAGATTGGTTTCATTTGGCTAAGGTGTATTCAGCAGTAGCAGGATGTATTGGATTTTGGTGTATAAGACATTTACATGGGAAAAATAAAAGAACAGGGAAAGAATGGAGATTGGCAGATAATAAAATAGCATTATGTTTTCCGCCACTAATTCTTGCAATTAATATTTTAGAAGCAGTTACACGTGATATTCAAGTTGGACTTCAATATGCTGGAGGAGGAATTCTTGAAGATGGAAGTATGTATGTATTAGGTGGCCCTTGGAATTATATGAATGCAATTGCAGGAATTTTAAATATTATTACAATTACAGGATGGCTAGGTATATGCATCCGTAAAAAAACTAATAAAGATAAAAGTCAGGATATGTTATGGCCTGATATGCTTTGGTTTTGGATAATAGCTTATGATTTATGGAATTTTGCTTATACTTATAATGCTTTACCAGGACATTCATGGTATTGTGGTTTTGCACTATTACTTGCACCAACAGTATGTGCTTTTACTATAGGAAAAGGTGCATGGCTTCAACACCGTGCGCAAACATTAGCATTATGGTGTATGTTTGCACAGACATTTCCAGCCTTTATTGATAAAGGTAAATTTGCTGTTTCATCTACCTATAATGAAAACTATTTATTTATTTTCAGTTTATTAGCACTCCTTTCTAATATTGGTGTTGCTATATATATGATTTATAAATCTAAAAAAACAAAACGTAATCCATATAAGAATGAGCTTTATATAGACTTAAAGAAATATAAGGAAGTAAATGTACTAGCAGAATAATTATTAATTTTAAAGGAGGAAGTTTATTTATGCATATGGCTGATGCACTTGTTAATCCTACTGTAGCTGGATTAATGTACGGATGTTCTGCAATAGCAGCAGGTTATTCAATAAAAAAGATACGAATGGAAAATGAGCCTAAAAAAATTCCTGTAATGGGAGTTATGGGAGCATTTGTATTTGCAGCCCAAATGATTAATTTTACGATTCCAGGAACAGGCTCTTCTGGACATCTATGTGGAGGTATTTTATTATCTGCCATATTAGGACCATTTGCAGGATTTATTACAATGATTGGGATTTTAGCTATACAATGCTTAATGTTTGCTGATGGTGGGATATTGGCATTAGGTTGTAATATATGGAATATAGCATTTTATGGATGTTTCATTGGATTTTTGTTAATATGGAAGCCTATTATGAAGAACGGAGCTTCCAAAAGTAAAATTATTGTAGCATCAATAATTGGGTCTATACTTACATTACAAATAGGTGCTTTCTCTGTTGCAATTGAAACATTAGGATCAGGAATTAGTGATTTACCATTCTTAACTTTTATTTCAGTTTTGCAACCAATACACTTAGCAATCGGACTTATAGAAGGTCTTATTACTGCAGCTGTACTATGTTTTATATATGAATCAAGACCTGAATTACTATGGAGCATAGATAAATCCTTAAACAAAAAAATAGGAAGAATTTCATTTAGAAAGGTAATGATTATATTCTCATTGCTTACACTTTTAATAGCTGGAGGAGTTTCACTTGTAGCCTCTGAATATCCAGATGGATTAGAATGGTCTATTGAAAAGATTACAAATTCTACTGAATTAGAAGTATCAGGTGAGGTATACAATAAGTTTGAAAAAGTACAGGAAACTACTTCAGTGTTACCTGATTACAATTTTAAGGATTCAGAAATAGCTATAGGTACATCTTTATCAGGAATTTTTGGTGGAGTAGTAGTTGCATTTATCTCTGTAGGTGGATGTTATCTATTTAAATTTTTTAGAAAAGATTTTATAAGTTGAATAAGTTAAATAAAGCATTTTATGAAATCCAAGATGTAGAGGACTTAGCAAATAGAGATTACTTTATAAATAAGATTAATCCATTAATTAAATTTATTTTAACAGTTATTTATATTTCTTTAGTTGTATCTATGGATAAATATAACCTAGGTGGAGTTATAGGAATGATCATTTATCCAATATTTCTTTTAATAACTTGTGATATTTCTTTAAAAGATAGCTTAAAGAAATTGAAGATAGTATTATCATTTGTATTACTTATGGGGATATTCAATCCACTTTATGATAATGAAATACTAATTAGTATAAATGGTATTAACATTTCAGGAGGGATAATCTCCATGATTACCTTGATATTAAAGGGAATATTAACTATTTTATCATCTTATTTATTAATTGCTACAACAAATATTGAAAAAATCTGCTATGCAATGGATAAAATTCATATACCAAAGATATTCATAACTGAAGTTTTGTTTATTTATCGCTATGTGACAGTATTGCTTAAGGAAGCAAATAAAATTACAGAATCATATAGCTTACGTGCTCCTAATCAAAAAGGGATAAATTATAAGGTTTGGGGTTCTCTTATAGGACAATTATTACTTAGAAGTATAGATAAGGCTGAAAATATATATGAAAGCATGTGTTTACGTGGATATTCTGATAAGTTTTATTATTCTTATAAAATTAGATATAATGTAAAGGATTATATTTATTTTATTGTTTGGATAGTTATACTTGGTACTATGAGGTTTTTCCCTATATTACAGATAGTAGGAAATATATTTGTTTAGGAGGAAAATATGAGCCATATTAATATAAATGTAGAAAATCTATCTTTTTCTTATGAAAAAGAACAACCAATACTTAAAAATATTACCTTTACTGCAAAGGAAAATGATTCTATAGGTATTATTGGAGCTAATGGAGTTGGAAAATCAACTTTATTGAAGTTATTAGTAGGATTAAATTTGAATTATGAAGGTAGCATTAGAGTAGAAAATATTCCAGTAGAGAAGAATACTTTAAGTATAATTAGAGAAAGAATAGGATACGTATTTCAAGATTCCGATAATCAACTATTTATGTCTAATGTATATGAAGACATTGCATTTGCACCACGTAATTATGGATTTTCAGAAGAGGAAGTTAAAAAGAGAGTAGAAAACGCCTTGAATATGGTTCATATTAACAATCTTAAGAATAAAAAGATATATAAACTTTCTGGTGGTGAAAAAAAACTTGTATCCATAGCAACAATATTTTCTATGACACCAGATATTATTTTAATGGATGAACCCTCAATTGCTTTGGACCCTAAGAATAGAAGAAATTTAATTAATATACTAAATGAATTTCAACACTTAAAGATTATTGCATCTCATGATTTAGATATGATTTTAGATACCTGCAATCGCACTATTCTTATGTCAGAGGGAAAAATTATTAAAGATGGAAATACAAAAGATATTCTCACTGATAAAAAGCTTTTAGAAGCTAACAATCTAGAGCTTCCATTTTGTTTTCAAGAAAATAATATAAAAAACTAATATTAGTATATGTAAAGTATGGAGAAATTATAAAAGTAGAGTCTATAGTGGAAATTTTATAGCTTGCATAGAGGATACAATATTCATAATAAGGTTGAAAAAATAATCACTAATGTATCATTCATTAGAATAGAAAAATGTAGATGGTATTTTTATGTTTTAGATAAAAGTATAAACTATGAAAATGGTGAACATTTTTGATTATCATGGGAATAATTAGATATTATAAAAGTCATGTGTAACAAATTTAGCTTGTTATACGTGACTTTTTGTAATATATCTAATAATGGTATATTAACTAATAGAAGTACGTAATAGTTTCTTTATTCACAAATTTAATATAAATTAAAAATACTTTTTCAAATCCTCAATAGTATCAATATCAAATATATCAGTAGCAATATTTTCTATTATATTTTCAGGCAAAGATTTGATTTTTTCTATATATTCTTCAGGTAAGGATTTAAATTTTTTTGAAAGCAATTTAATCAAAATTTCTGTTTTACCTTCAATCTTACCTTCGATTTTGCCATCTTCTTTTAATTTTTCTAATCCCTTTGAAATGTTAGAAGTCATATTTAGAACCTCCTGTTTATCAGCATTAAATATTTTTTCAATATTATCTTTAAAATTATTTTCCTCTGTATTTATATTAACTAGCCAGTGTTTAAGATGCATTTTTTCTTCTATAGATAAGTTATTAAATCCAATTATAATATCTTTAAGTCGATTATAAAACTCAATTCTATTTATATTTTGATCCAGCAAAAATATAGCAGAAGAAATATTTTGTTTATTATAGAGTTCTTCTTTTTCATAGCTATTAATATCAATAAATTCATATTTAAAATTTAATATATTATCTCCAAATACATCACTATTACTTATTGCATGCTTTAATTCTTTAGCTGCCGTCCATTTCTTCTTACCATTATAAAGAACAATAGGAACTATAGCAGGTAATCTAAAGGTTTTCCTTTTAAATTCTTTAAGCTCTGTATTTCTTAATATATCTCTCCATATTTCTATCATATAAAGTAGAAGTCTTATTGGCATCCTAAAATCAACAGAACTTTGAAATTCTAATAAAACATAGAAAAATACATCATTACCATTAAAATTTGCTTTATAAACTATATCAGATTCTTGTTCTTCATAATCAGATAATATATATGACTTATTAACTAATATCAGGTTCTCCTTAGTTAATTTATTTTCTCAAGTATTACTAACAAAACTCTGTATTAAGTTTAAAAAGGTTTCTTTGTTAGAAAATAGATCTTTATAACTTTTATCATGAATGTTGTTCTTGTTAATTTCATTCATTTTACACCTCTATTTTATCATCTTATATAGATATTTGAAATACCTCTAGTTATAATTATTGACATATATGCGAACAAATGTTCCTGTTATGCATTATTTTTATAATATACCTTAAATAATATACTCGTAAATAATGAAAATATAAATAAAAAATAGATAGATGATATATATAAAGTTAATATAATACCCTAGAACCAAATGAGGATTACATTCAGGATTTAATGCGGAGTATATAACAATGAAATTAGTGATATTATTGATAATTATAATTGTAGTGTATATTATGATCCATCAACTACAATCGCTGGAGTTTATTATAATTCATCTTTTAATTGGATACTAGTAAATTAAGTGGATTAAAGCCATGTAGAACTGTACTTGTTTTACATGGCTTTTTATTTAATTGATTAATAGATTAATCAATTAAATAAAATATGAAACATTCTATATTATCAGCTTGGTATAATTTTTAGTATTAATTTATTCTCCCTGATAAAATGAATATAAAAAATAAATACATTATATTGACATTGCCACTATCTAGTGATACTATATAGCAGTAGTAAGTAATACTTAATACAAGTAATACTAAATAGTGAAGAAGGTGATTTGTTTGGATAATATTACAGAAATGCTAAAAGGTGTCCTTGAAGGCTGTGTTCTTGAAATTATAAGCAATGAGGAAGTATACGGTTATGAGATTACGAGGAGACTTAATGCCCTGGGATTTTCGGATGTCGTAGATGGAACAGTTTATACCATATTGGTAAGACTTGAGAAAAACAAATTGGTAGAAACTACGAAAAAACCATCTGATATGGGACCACCACGAAAGTTTTTCAGGCTAAATGACGCAGGGCGTGAAGAATTAAAGAAGTTCTGGGCAAAATGGGAATTTGTTTCAACGAAAATTAACGAGTTAAAGGAGAAGAAATCATGAATTTTTGGGAAAAAATTACGGGAAGTGACATGACTAAAAAATTTAAAAATTTTGAATTACGAGTTAAAAAGCTACCAGCTGATTATCAAGAAGCATGGGAAAAAATTGAAGAGCATCTTTGGCAGCACTCAGATTTTACAGGTCGTAACCTCATGCCAATTCTTGACGGTGTTCTTGGCTTGCTAGAAGAAACAGTTGCTGAAGGTCAGAGTGTACAAGAGGCTTTAGGTGAAGATATAGAAGGCTTTTGCTTTGCGCTAATTGGCGAAGAAGGGGCAAATTCTTATCGTGACAAGTGGAGAAAACAACTTAATAATAATATTGCTAAAAAATTAGGTAAATAGGAGGATAAAATGGGAATACAAGATATCATCAAAGGTAAAAAAGAATGGAAAGCGCACGTGGCGCGTGTTAAAGCGCTACCAAAAGATTATGTGATTGTTTATAAGGAAATTCAAAAATATCTTTTTAAGGTTGGTCCAGTTGAACTAAGTGAAGGAACAGATTTGCTTACTGGAATTGTAGAGCTTTTTGAAGAGGGTGCGGCTATGGGAAAAGGAGTATTAGAAGTAACTGGTAGAGATGTAGCAGCTTTCTGCGACGATTTAATCAAAGATTCAAAAACTTACGCTGACATATATCAAGAATCAGTTGAGAAAGAAGTTAATAAAGCAATGAAGAAAGCTACTGATAAAACAAAGTAAAAGGGATATATAGTGATAAACAAAAATATTAACTAAAGGAGGATGATAGAGTGTATAAAGACGAGTGGATATTATGTCCAATCTGCGGTAATAAAACAAGGGTCAAGATACGTGATAATACAGTACTTGAAAACTTCCCGTTATTTTGCCCCAAGTGCAAAAAGGAAACTATAATCAATGTAAAGCAAATGAATATATCAGTTAGTAAAGAGCCAGACGCTAAGACGCAGAGCCGATAACATATGATTAAAATCATGGTTATCGGCTCTTTTTTATGTTAACTAATGAAGAGCTTTGTAATATAAATTAACTTGAAATAGTTAAAGTTAAAAGATCAAGGTGTTTTCAAAGAATAGATGTAAATTTAAATAAAGTTGCTATATTGTAGAGGAGAAAAAGAAAATAAAAAAAGTATCATAAAAGTTAGAGAGATAAAGAAATCTTACAAAGATATAGAAGTACTCAAAGGAGTAGATTTTGAAGTAGAGCAGGGAGGTATATTTGCATTACTAGGTTCAAATGGAACAGGACAACTATGATTAAAGTCATGGCTACTTTACTTAAAGCAGATGCTGGAAGTGTTGTAATAAACGGTTTGGATATTGAAAAAAATCCAGGTGGAGTTAGAGCTTCTATCAGCCTTACTGGTCAGTTTGCTGCTATTGATGAAATTTTGACTGGGCGTGAAAATCTTCAAATGATAGCAAAACTTAGACATATTAAAAATCCAGATGCAGTAGCAGATGAATTAATTAAGAGATTTGGTATGCTAGAATCAGCAGATCGCAGAGTTGGTACTTACTCTGGAGGTATGAAAAGAAGAATTGATATTGCAATGAGTCTTGTTGGAAATCCAAAGATTATCTTCCTAGATGAGCCAACAACAGGTCTTGATCCAGAAGCACGTTTAGAAGTTTGGAAAATTGTAAAAGAGTTAACAGCTTCGGGAACTACAGTATTTTTAACAACTCAATATTTAGAAGAAGCAGAACAACTTGCAGATAAAATTGCTATTCTTCATGGGGGAAAAATAATTGCTCTAGATACATTAGAAGGATTAAAAAAACTATTTCCACCTGCAAAAGTTGAATATGTTGAAAAACAGCCTACATTAGAATAAATTACCATTCATCAGTTCTGCCTTTGTACCAACAGAGACTATGCCTTCAGTAGTACGTGTATTTGCAGAAAATCAACCTGTAACGCATATTGTAGAAGCTATTCGTAATTTATTAGCAATAAGCCAGTAGGAAATGACGTTTGGGTTGCCCTTGCTTGGTGTATATCAATAATTGTTGTAGCTTATATATTTGCAATGAGAATCTATAAGAAAATATAAATTATAAAGATAAACTTATGAAAATATTATAATATGGATGAAAAAATTATAAAATGAGAAAAACATCTCAAATGAATGAAGAACCATAAATAGATGATAGACTTAGAGAAAATTTAAATAAATAATAACGAATTTATTAAAGTTATGGGAAACTATTAGGGGTTAGCATAACTTTTTTTATTTATAATGATAAGTGGAAATACATGTAGTTTTCTATTACGTGATATATCTTGATTATTTAAGCGGATGAAAAGTTGTAATATTACAAAACAGCAAATATTTTAATAAATATTTTAATAAATATTACTTAATTTATATGTTTTGCTAGAAGTATAATCCATAAATTATGTATAATAAGAACATAATTTATTAAGCAATAGTATGAAAGTGAGTAAGGAGTATTTAGGGGGATTTGGATATGGAAGTACTTCTCGCAATTTTATTTTTAGGGTATTTTATGTATGCAGGATATATTAAATATTGTTTAATTGCAATGATTGCTCAAATTGCAGTATCATTTTTTATTGAGAAAAAACAGATATGGAAAGTTGCTCTGTTAATATTTATTACTCAAGGTATTGTTGTATCAATAGCAGATATCACATATGATATGATAAATAGTATTTATAGGTATAAAAGTTTAGGATTTTGGAGTGTTATTAGATCAGAAAGCTTTAAATTTGATATTTTTTATACGTTAATATTGATTGCAATAATAATTATAATTGGATTTTTTACCTATAGGAGTATAGAAGGAAAAATGAATTATAAAAAATGGTTAGCTTTGCTAATTGGGTATTTAATTAATATATTAATTATGCTATTTATGATTTGGAGATTTGGTATAATTGTTGGTGGATTTTAAAAAGAGTATTCAGAGTCATTTTAATATTTTGAAGAATAACTTTAATATTAAACAAACTAAAATAGTAAAGTGTCCAACTTAATTTAGAAATTCTTCTTATATAAAGTTTTACTAAACTACTAGATCAAACTAAAGAGATTGCAATACTTAATATTTAATACAACCTTGATTTGTAAATGTTTTCGATATAATATGATATTATTAGAGTTTATAGGGATGGAGAGTGTTTAATATGCCAATGTTAAAATTTAAGGGAATAGAAACTGAAGAGGTTTGCACAATAAGTAAGAATTTAATAGACGAATTACAGGAATTAATTCAATGTCCAAGAGATTATTTTAATCTTTCAGTTGATAAATCTGTATATATAAAAGATGGGGAAATTATTAAAGGTGAGCCTATAGTAGAAGTTTCATGGTTTGATAGGGGACAAGAAGTACAGGATAAAGCTGCAAAGATAATTACTAAGCATGTTAATTCTTTGGAATATCCAAATGTGGATGTTATCTTTTTTACATTAAATGAAAGTAAGTATTATGAAAATGGAGAGCATTTTTAATTATTTAAGTAAATATATTGTTATTAAATAGATAATTATTTTTAGAATTATTTATAGTTATTTATAAAAAATTTCGATTATTAATTAATAATATGGGACATGCTATAGAAATTAATTAAATAAATCTAATGAGGGTGATAAGATGATAATAGAAGTTAATAATAGCATTATTGAAAAGCTGACTCCTACAGAAAAAGCTGTAGTTAATTATATTAATTCTAATGCAGATAAATTATCTAATATGTCCATTGTAGATGTAGCAGAAGAATCTTTTACTTCCCCAGCAACTGTGTCAAGAACAATTAAAAAATGTGGATTTGAAGGCTTTTCAGAATTGAGGTATAGGGTTTCTGCAAAAGAAGAGCATAATCATGATTCTAAAAAAGTAAATGAAATATTAGGAAAATCCTTAATTGAAGTAACAAAAACTGTTGAAAATATATCTATAACTAAGGTATTAAATATAGTTAAGATTATTAAAGAAGCAAAGAGAATTTATATATTAGCAAGAGGATTAACTGAATTAGTTGCACAAGAGTTTAACTTAAAGCTGCAACTTTTAGGATACAATACATTTTTGATTGTAGATCCAAATATAATGATGAATATATGTAAAACAATTGAAAAAGAAGATTTAGTTATTGCATTTTCATTAAGAGCTGAAACTAATGAAATATTAGAATCTGTTAAAAGTGCAAAAAATTCTGGGGCAAAGGTTGTTACATGCTGTTGCGTAAGAAAAAGTATATTAGAGGAATATTCAGATGTGACTATAGTTGGATATAAACAATCTAAAACATCTATAAAGGAATTTGAAGTTACATCAAGATTGCCATTATATATTATTTCAAGGGCAATAATAGATTATTTAATAATATAAAGAATGTATCCTGAAAATTGATTTAATTGAATTTTCAGGATACATTTTTATTTATAACATCAGTAAAATAGCCAAAAGAGAATGAAAAATGTAAAAATAAGTACAAACATTTTAGAAAACATTTTCTGTATTATAATGCTAAAATTTAATTATAGAAAAGAATTTGTTAAGTTGATATGAAAAAATAGCTTAATAAATCTTAGAGATTTGGAGGGAGATTATGAAAATATTATCAACAAGAGAAATGTTAAAAAAGGCTCAAAGAGAAGGATATGCTATACCAGCTTTTAATATTCATAACTTAGAAACATTGGAAGTAGTTGTAGAAACAGCAGCAGAATTAAAATCACCAGTAATACTAGCAGGAACTCCATCAACAATTGAATATGCAGGAGGAGAATTCATAGTAGCAATGGCAGATGCAGCTGCAAAAAAATATAATATTCCTATTGCAATACACTTAGATCACTTTGAAGTAATAGAAGAAATAAAGCACTTTGTTGATTTAGGATTTAAATCAACTATGATAGATGCTTCTCATGAAACTTTTGAAGAAAATATAGAAATAGTTAAAAAAGTAGTTGAATATGCTCATAAATATGATGCAACAGTAGAAGCAGAACTTGGAAGACTTGGTGGACAAGAAGATGATTTAATAGTAGACGAAAAAGATAGTAAATATACTAATCCAAAGCAAGCAAAAGAATTTGTTGAAAAAACAGGAATAGATTCATTAGCAGTAGCAATTGGAACAGCACATGGATTATATGAAGGTGAAGCAAAGTTAGATTTTGATAGATTAAAAGAAATAAGAGATATGGTAGATGTGCCATTAGTATTACATGGAGCATCAGATGTACCAGATGAATTGGTTAAAAAAGCAATTTCTCTTGGAATATGTAAAGTAAATGTAGCAACAGATTTAAAAATTCCATTTTCAGATGCAGTAAAGAAATACTTTATAGAAAATCCTGATGCTAATGATCCAAGAAAATATATGACACCAGGAAAAGAAGCTATGAAGAAAGTAGTAGCACATAAAATAATGATTTGTGGAAGTAATGGTAAGGCATAATTAAAAATGGGGGAGAGATAAATGATATATACACTAACGACTAATCCAGCAATTGATATGAATTATAGAGCAGAAAGTTATGAACCATTTAAAGTTAATAGAACAACTAATATAGAATACTCTCCAAATGGTAAAGGAGTAAATGTATCACTTGTATTAAATCATTATGGAGTAGAAAGTAAGGTATTAGGCTTTTTTGGGGGATTTACAGGTAAATTTATAGTAGATGAACTTCAAAAAATGGACATACAAGTTGAGTCCTTTTGGATTGATGAACCAACTAGAATAAATGTATTTATAGATACCAAAGATAAAAAGGAATTTAAATATGTAAACAAGGGCCCCTTTGTTCCTATAGAAGCACAAAAGAATTTATTAAACTATATAGAAAAGTCTGAGGATTGTAGTTATTTAATTATAAGTGGAAGCTTGCCTCAAAGTATGGATGAACAGTACTATGATGAATTATTAGAAATATGTAATAAAAGAAGCATAAATATAATTTTAGATATAAGTTCTAAAAAATTAAAGGATTTATTAAAATATAAACCTTTATTAATTAAACCAAATGATGAGGAAATTAAAGAAATTTTTGGACTAGATATAAATAATGAAAAAGATGTTGTAAATATATTAAAGTATTTAAAAAAGGAGGGAGCACAAAATATTCTTTTAACTTTAGGAGAAAAAGGTATGTATTTTTATAATGGAAATAAGATATATTATTGCAACGCACCTAATGTAAACCTTTTAAGTTCTGCTTGTTCGGGTGATTCTGCTTTGGCAGCATTTTTAAGTGAATGGTTAAAAGAAAATGACATTGAATATGCATTAAAAAAATCATCAGCAACAGGTGGGAATGTAGCTGAGTCAAGAGGTATTGGAACTTTAAATAAAGTTGATAATTATATAAAAAATTTGGATGTTAGGGAGGTATTTTAAATGAAAAAAATTATTGCTGTTACAGGTTGCCCAACAGGTATTGCACATACTTTTATGGCAGAAGAATCATTAAAAAAAGCCGCTAAAGAAATGGGGATTGAAATTAAAGTTGAAACTAATGGAGCTATTGGTGTAGAAAATGAATTAACAGAAAAAGATATAAAAGAAGCAGATGGAGTTATAATAGCATCAGATAAAGATGCCAGGGCAGATAGATTTATTGGCAAACCAATTATAGAAACTTCTGTTCAAGATGGTATACGTAAACCAAAAGAACTTATTCAAGCAATATTAGATGGAAAAGCTCAAATTAAAAAATCAACAACACAAAGAAATGAAAATACTAATGAAAAAACAGAAAAGAAAAATGAAGTTATAGGAAAAGAGTCATTTGGTAGAAGTATATATAAGCACTTGATGAATGGTGTTTCACATATGTTACCATTTGTTGTTGCAGGTGGTGTGTTAATAGCAGTATCTTTTTTATGGGGAATATACTCAGCAGATCCAGCCTCAGATCAATATAATAAAATTGCTGCTATGCTTAAGGGGATAGGTGGAACAGCATTTTCAATGATAGTACCAATATTTACAGCTTTCATTGCATCATCAATTGCAGGTAGATCAGGAATGGTTGCAGGGTTTGTTGGTGGATTAATAGCAGATGCAACAGGAGCAGGTTTTATAGGAGGAATAATCGCAGGATTCTTTGCAGGATATTTAATGCTAGGATTAATTAAAATGTTAGCAGGACTACCAAGACAATTTGAAGGACTAAAATCAATCTTTTTATTACCTATACTTGGAATACTTGCAACAGGAATATTAATGACATTACTAGGAGAACCTGTATCATATATAAATAATTCAGTAATGGATTGGCTTGCATCATTAGAATCAGCAAATCCAATACTTTTAGGATTAGTAATAGGATGTATGTCAGCATTCGACTTTGGAGGACCAGTTAATAAAGCAGCATACATTACAGGAACAATGCTTTTATCACAAGGAAATTATTATTTCATGGCTGGAGTTTCAGCAGCATGTATAACACCACCTTTAGTAATAGCATTAGCAACAACAATATTTAAAAAACAATTTAATGAAGAAGATAGAGCAGCAGGATTAGTTAACTATATTTTAGGATTTACCCATATAACAGAAGGAGCAATACCATTTGCTGCTAAAGACCCACTAAGAGTAATTCCTATATTAATGATAGGATCATCTATATCATCTATATTGACTTATTTAATGAAAGTTCAAGTGCCTGCACCTCATGGTGGATTCTTAATACTTCCAATCGTTGAAAAACCATTCATTTGGGTAGGATGCATATTAATTGGATCATTAGTTGGAGCTATTTTATACGGATTATATAAAACAAATTTAAATAAAAAAGCAGCTTAATTAAATACACATTAAGAGGAGATAATTATGGAATTAAAAGACTTAATCAAAGAAAGTACAATAAAATTACAACTTGATGCTAAAGATAAAAATTCAGTTTTAGATGAAATGATTAAATTATTAGTTGATGATAATGTAGTAACTGATAAAAATAAATTTAAAAAAGACATTTTAGCAAGAGAAGAATTAAGTAATACAGGAATTGGTTTTGAAATAGCAATTCCACATGCAAAATCAAAAGCTGTAAAAGAAGCAAGAATAGCTATAGGGATAACTAATAATGGAATAGATTACGGATCAATAGATGGACAAGATATAAAGATGATATTTATGATTGCAGTTAGCGAAGACCAAAGCGATTTGCATTTAAAAGCTTTAGCTAACCTATCAAGAAAATTAATGCATGATGAATTTAGAGAAAGCATTTTAAATGCGAAAACTAAGAAAGAAATAATAGATATGTTATAAAAATTAAAATAAGAAGGCTTAAAGTAAATTAAAAGTTTAATTGGAAGTCAAAATATAAAAAGTTTTGTAATAGAAGAATATATTTGAAAAGAACATGTTCTCTTTTTTAGGAGTGGATATGTTCTTTTTTATGTATTTTAAATTAAAACTATATTTATTAATAAAGATAAAATATGGTAAAATAATTATTATAAAATAATAAAAAGGCCAAAGAAAATTGACAATAAAAATATTTTAAAGTCCTATGTTGAAAATTAATTATAAGAGGGAAAAATGATGAGAATATACAATAAATTAGTTAGAGATAGAATACCAGAAATAATAACGGCAGATGGTAAAGTATGTGAAATAGCAATAGTTAGTGGAATAGAAAAGCAAGATCTTTTAGAAAAGAAACTTCTAGAAGAAGTAAATGAATATTTAGAAGATAGAAACCTAGAAGAGCTTGCAGATATTATGGAAGTGCTATTTGGGCTTGCAAATGAACTAGGATATAGTGAAGAAGATTTAATAAAGAAAAGAAATGAAAAACTAGAAAAGCGTGGTGGATTTAAAGAAGGAATAGTATTGAAAGTCGTGAAATAAATTTCTACTTAAAGGTACAAAAATAAATTAATGACTATTTTCAAAATATATGGAGGTATAAAAATGGGATTACCAAAATACTATGAAATGCACAAACCCTTTTTAGAATACTTAAAAGATGGCAAATTACATACTTTAAAAGAATTAAAGCAATTTATAAGTAAATATTTCAATTTAACAGAAGAAGAACTTTTAGAGTTACTTCCTAGCGGAAGGCAAACAGTATTTATTAATCGTATTGGATGGGCAAGAACTTATTTAAAGAAATCTGGTTTAATTGATAGTCCTGCAAGAGCTTCATTTATTATTACTAATGATGGATTAGAAGTTCTTAAAGATAATCCAGATGTTATTGATAGTAATTACTTAATGAAGTTCGAGAGTTTCAGAGAGTTTCAAGGTGTATTTATAGATACAAAAAATAATAATGAGACATCAAATGATATTAACAATACACCTGATGATACTTTTGAAGATTCATTTAGAAAAATTAATAAAAGCTTAGCAGAAGATCTTCTTGCAGAAGTAATAAAACTTTCGCCAACAGCATTTGAACAAATGGTTATTGATTTACTTTCAAAAATGGGATATGGTTCCTTTGAAAATGCTAGGAAGACAACTGCTACTACTGGAGATGAAGGTATTGATGGTATTATAATGGAAGACAAACTTGGATTTAATTTAATTTATATTCAAGCAAAGAAATGGGAGTTGAATAGCAAAGTAGGGAGACCAGATGTACAAAGTTTTGTTGGTGCCATATCTGGTAAAGGTGGAAAAGGTCTATTTGTTACAACTGCAAAATTTTCAAAACAAGCTATTGAGTATGCGAAAAATCAGCATATTATACTAATAGATGGCGAGAAATTATCAAATCTCATGATTGAACATAATTTTGGGGTTACAGTAAAAAAAGTTTTTGAAATTAAAGCAATTGACACCGATGTGTTTAATGAATATTTAGAGTAATAAGCTTTTAGTAATATACAATTATTATGAAGCAAAAAATGATATTAAATTTAATTAAGATACTATAGTTAATCTCTAATATCATTATTAATTTATCTAACTAGCGAGTTTTAATATTACAACGTAGCGAGTTTTAATATTAAAACAGATTTAAATGGAGATAGAATTTATGTATATAAATAAAGTACAACATGAATTAAATAAAGATACTCATATAGAAGAAAAAGGTATCATTTTAAATAGTAATGAAATGATTTTATATAATTTACCTAGTTCTAGTAATGTAGATACAAAAATATTTGCTAGGTTATTAGAAGATAGTAGAGTAGTTGCAAGCTATAAAATGTATTGGCTTTTAGGTATTTTAGAAGAAGTGAATTTAGGTAATATTGAAATAACCTTTAAAAGATTAGTTGCACGAATGTTAACAGCAGCATGGTACCCGACTTTGCAATATAAACTATATTTTGGACAATTTGATAATTTAGTAAAATCAATAAATTACATATCAAGTATATACAGTGTGCCTACTAATATTAATAATAATGAATTATTAGAATTTATTTGTAGTCTTGATGATAATATATTAAATAAGCAAATGAAGGATTTAACAAACAATGTTCCATATATGCTTTTAACTCCTTTTTTTGATGATAAAATAAAAGGAACTTCTAGCTCAAAAAGAGTTAGAAAAATAATAGAATTATCTTTAAGTGAGTCAGGTGTTTTATATAAGATAATTAAAGATAGCAATAATATAGTTATGGATGAAGATTGGGCAATCTATATGAAAAGTAATTATAAGGTAATAAAATCTTGGATATATTATAAGTTAAGTTGTTTCTTACAAAAAAGAAATCCAAATGTACCAGCAATTATATTCAAATTAGATCCACCTATATGCAGAAATTTATCTAAAGCAACAAGAATATGGACAAGTATTATTGCAGATAGAAATGTTAAAGACATTTATACAGGAAGAGAGTTTTCGCAGGAAAATTATGATGAACTAGGAGTTTTGAGTATAGATCACTTTATTCCTTGGAGCTTTGTAATGCATGATGGGATGTGGAACTTAGTACCTACCTTTAAAAATATAAATAGTAGTAAAAGTGATAAACTTTTAAGATACGAAAATTATATAGATGATTTTTGTGATATACAGTATGAAGCATTTTCTTTTATGTGTGATAACAATAAGAAAAAGGATTTAGAGCCGTACGTAGATATTTTGAGGTTAGAAAATCCATTAGATTTTTATAAATATAAAGGAAAAGAAGGTTTTTCAGAAAAACTAAAACTAAGTATAGCTCCAATATATCAAATAGCTGTAAATCAGGGGTTTAGCGTTATTGATAAGTTATAGATTATAAGATTAATATAAAATAAGAATCAAATAATAATACAAGTTAATACATATTAATATATATTTTTAATAATCTAACTCGAAAACAAGTTAACTATTAAAGACTTAAGTGAAATATGCAATTTTTTGGGTATTAATTTAAAGATATAAAGTGAGTAAAAAATTATATATAATTATTTATATCTAAATAACACTGTATTTAAAGACTTAATATAAAAAGTTGTATCAGATATTCCAATTAATCTGATACAACTCCCTCTATTTCTCAATCAAAGGAACAACCCCAAGCTTTTCCTTCAACAATTTATATATAAAAACTCGTCCTTTTTCAGTCCAATGAGTTACTATTGTATATTTCCCATCCGAGATATTTAATATTTTAGAACTTGTATATCCTTGTGGTGCATATTCTTGATATAAAACCCATTTATCTGAAATTCTGTATTGCACTCTTAAGGAATTAAGTATCTTATTCATTTGAACTCCAGACATTCCATAGTCCTTTGCAATAATTGTTATAGGCATTAATAACTTACTATTTAGAACTTTATCATGGTAATTTACCTTTCCTTTAGATTCTTCAAGCTTAAACATTAATTGTTGTCTTTCTTCTTTTAATTCAGCAAGCAACTTTTCTAAAGTAGTTGGTTCTTTTAATCCATCTTCTATTACTTTATCTGTAGCATAAATTCCCTGAGATCTTATTGATGGAAGTATTTCATCAAAAACCCAGCTTTCAAATTTTTCAGCATAAGGTAATTTAGAATGAACAATAAGTCTAAATAAATCACCTTCTGGTATGAAACTAACATCTTGATTACCGCCTATTGTAGCAATTTTATATTTGATAGAATGTTTACAATGTCTATTCAAAGCTGCTCGTGCATTTGAATATCCAAGCATTGATGCACATTGAACAGCTTGAAAATAATCCTTTCCATCAAGCTCTAGTATATTCATTTCTCCAAAGGTGTCATTTTTGAAAATTTCCATTTTCTCCATATTTTTAATCCTCTCTTTCATATAAAATTTATTTTTTCAAAGGGGGTCGCGTTTTGGTCATAACCCTATTATGTAGACAATCGACAAAGGGTCGAGTACAATCTACATAATGGGGTGATTTTTTATGTCAATAAAGCACAAAGCTTATAGTGCAGAATTTAAAATAAATGCAATTGAAGAATATATAAAAACAGGAAAGAGTCAAAAGAAAATATGTAAGGATTTAAATATAACTAGTACATCAGCATTTGGAAGATGGGTAATTCAATACAATGAAAAAGGCCCAGATAGCTTTTATGAGAATAAAAAGCCTCGTCGCGAAGCGGTTGAAGGATGTAAAAATGACGAATTAACAAGACTAAGAGCGGAGAATGAAGTTTTAAAAAAGTTATTAGAGAAAATAAGGGGGAATGCCTAAAGTCTTATAAATTTGAAATTATAAATGAATTTAA
>NZ_JAGGJY010000002.1 GCF_017873245.1 Clostridium tertium
ACCCCAACCAACACACAAAGCAACACTAGCAACAACCAAAACAAAAATTCACATACAACTAAAAAATATCCCCTAACAAATAAAACACTTCAATTTAAATATATAGTCTTTATTACAATTAGAATATTTCATATTTTTTTATTTCACTATATAAATTTCAACATTTTATACATATTATATCATAATAAGTATTCATGCTATAAATAGTTTAACCTTATTTTTCTAAATATCTCATATTTTTTAAATTTTTATGATAAAATATGAGTGTAATATGAATTTAAATTTATAAAAGGGGGAAATAATAATGGATATTTTTCTTGAAAAACTATTAAACGTACTTCCAATAATAATTATTGTAATTATAGTTTTAATAGTATTTCTATCTTTCTGGAGAAGAGTACCTGCTGATAAAGCAATGGTAATTACAGGTCTTCGAAAAAGGGTTTTACTTGGAAGAGGGGGATTAATGATTCCCGTACTAGAAACATCTTCAACTATTTCACTAGAAAATATCTCAATGACAACAGATGTAAATGAAGCACCTGCTAAACAGGGTATATTTGTTAATATAGTTGGTACTGCAGTTGTAAAAGTTAAAAATGATAGCGAAAACGTATTAAAAGCAGTAGAGCAATTTTGTAGTGGTGGAGAGAAAAATACAGTAAATGTCATAAAAACTATAGTTGAGCAAATATTAGAAGGTAAACTAAGAGGTATTATCTCCACATTAACTGTTGAACAAATAAATGAAGATAGGGCTTCATTTGAACAAAGAATTGAAGATGATATAAGAAATGAATTAGGATCAATGGGTTTAGTCCTAATATCTTATACAATTTTAAAAATAAGTACTCAAGGTGGATACTTAGAAAATAGAGCTAAGCCTCAAATAGCTGCTGCTAAATCAGAAGCTGATATAGCTGAAGCTGAAAGAAAAAGAGATACAGAAATTAAAACTGCTAGTGCAACAAGAGAAGGACAAAAAGCAAAACTCGAAGCAGAAGCAGAAATTGCTCAAAGTGAAAGAGATAAAAAAATTAAACTTGAAGCATTTAGAGCTGAACAAGATAAAGCAAAAGCAAATGCCGACGTGGCATATAAATTACAAGAAGTTGAAAATAATTCTATTTTAGCTGAACAACAAGCTGAACTTGCAGAAAAAGAAGCTTTAGTTGTTGAAAAGAAATTAATCGCAGAAGTAAAAAAGCCTGCTGATGCTAAAAAATATGAAGTTGAAGTTGCTGCAGAAGCACATAAAATTCAAGCTATTAGACAGGCGGAGGCGGAAGCTGAAGCTATAAGAGTAAGAGCAATAGCTGAAGCTGATGCTAAAAAAATTCAAGCTCAAGCAGATGCAGAGGCTATAAGAGCTAAAGGTTTAGCTGAAGCTGATGCCATTAAAGCTAAAGGTATTGCAGAAGCTGAAGCAAAAGACAGATTGGCTGAGGCAATGGCTAAATACGGAGAAGCTGCAATAGTTGAAATGGTAGTAAATAGCCTACCAGATGTAATGAAAGAAGTTGCAAGTCCATTACAACAAATAGATAAATTAACTGTTATAGATAATGGTGGATCTCAAGGAGCATCAAAGGTTGCTAAAATTGTAACTGATGTTACTGCTAATGGTTTTGAAGTATTGAAAGATATAACAGGAGTAGATTTAGCTAATGTACTAAATAATTTTGTTAATAAAAAACCTACTAAAACATCTAATTCTTCAAATATTGAGCCAAAAGATACTGAAGAAAATATATCCGATATAATAGAGTAACTTATAAAAAATTACTACAAGAATTAAAAGCTTGTAGTAATTTTCATTTTTATTATAAAGTAATTAATACTATTAATTTATCATTAAAAACTTAATTATTATTTTTACATTTAAATAATAATTAAAAATTCAACTTCTAAATATTAATTATTTGCTATATCTTTTTATTATATTAATTATAACTTCTACAGCTTTTTCCATTGATTCTATTGGAACATACTCATACTTTCCATGGAAGTTTTCGCCACCTGCAAATATATTTGGAGTTGGTAAGCCCATAAATGAAAGTCTTGCCCCATCAGTTCCTCCTCTTATAGGTCTAACATTTGGAACAACATCAGCTTCTATCATTGCTTCTTTTGCATTTTTTACTATATGCATAACAGGCTCAATTTTTTCTTTCATATTTTTATATTGATCCTTTATACTTACAACTACAGTTCCTTCTCCATATTTAACATTTAGTTCTTTTTCTATAGATTTAAACTTTTCTTTTCTAGCTTCAAAAGAATCTTCAAAGAAATCTCTTACAATATAATTTAATGATGTATTTTCAACAGTTCCTTCTATATCTGTAAGATGAGAAAAGCCTTCGTATTTATCAGTTTTTTCTGGAACTTCATCTAAAGGAAGACTATTTATAAACTCATTAGCTACCATAATTGAATTCAACATCTTATTTTTAGCATAACCTGGATGAACATTAACTCCTTTTATTTGAACTTTTACGCCTGCAGCATTGAAGTTTTCATATTCAAGTTCTCCAATTCTTCCACCATCCATTGTATAAGCAAAATCTGCACCAAATTCTTCAACATCAAAGTGATCTGCACCTTCTCCAATTTCCTCATCAGGTGTAAAGCCTACTTTTATAGTTCCATGTTCAATTTCTGGATTATTTACTAAGTATTCCATTGCAGTCATAATTTCTGCAATCCCCGCTTTATCATCGGCACCTAAAAGTGTAGTTCCATCTGTAGTAATTAATGTTTTTCCTACATATTCCTTTAATTCAGGTGAAAACTTAGGAGATAATACTACTGAATCGTTTAGCTTAATGTCTTCACCATCATAGTTTTCTATAATTTTAGGATTTACATTTTCTCCACTATAATCTGGAGCTGTATCCATATGAGCTATAAAACCTATAACTGGTAAATCTTTATTACAATTTTTTTCTAGTGTTGCATAAACATATCCATGCTCACTTATCTTTGCATCCTTTAATCCTATTTCTTTTAACTCATTACATAACTTTTCTGCTAAATTTAATTGTCCCTTTGTACTTGGAGTTACTCTAGTTGTTTCATCTGATTTTGTATTTATTTTTACATATTCTAAAAATCTTTCTTCTACTTTTTTCATAGCTTCACTCTCCATTCTTATATTGTTTTTTTACTTATTTAAATAAAATATACTATTATAAAAGCAAATTGCAATAAATAATTTTTACATATTTTATCTCATACTCTATATTTTAACACATTTAAATAAAAACTTTATACAACTTTTAAATATTATATGTATAAGTTTATATTAAATACATAAAATAAACATGTGATTTATCCCTTTATCTACTAAAACCTACTAATAGAAAAAGACTTCAAGAAAACCTTCCTGAAGTCTTTTGAGCTATTTAAAATTATATTGTGTAACTATACTTTCTCTTTCAGTTGTCTTATCATTAAAATATTCATAAAATGATAGTCCAAGGAAGCTTCCTGTTACATTATAAACATTTCTATAACCTAAATTTTGTAATGCTAATGCTGCATTATAACTTCTTTGACCCGTCCTACAATGTAAGTAAACTGGAATATCCTTTGGTATTTCATTTATTCTTTCTCTAAGTTGACTAAGTGGAATATTCTTAGCACCTTTTATATGCCCATTTTCATACTCTCTAATTTCTCTTACATCTATTATATAAGCTCCACTTTCAACTAGCTTTCTTACCTTATCAACATTAACTTGCCTAAAATCTCCATTTAATAAATTTGATGCTATATAACCAGCATAGTTAACAACATCCTTTGCTGTACTATATGGTGGTGCATAACATAACTCTAGGTCTTTTAAGTCCTCAATAGTTCCACCAAGTTTTATAATAGTTGCTACTATATCAACTCTCTTAGCAACATCACCTTTTCCTATTGCTTGTGCTCCTAATACCTTACCTGTAGGAACTTCATATATAAGTTTAAAATGAACTGGTGATGCGTCAGGCATTATCCCAACTTTGTCATTAGTTATAAGTCTTACAATATCATACTTTATATTCATATTTAAAACTTTAATTAATGATTCATTTAACCCTGTTGCAGCAGCATTATAATCAAATACCTTTATTGCTGAAGATCCAATATAACCATTATTTATTCCTCTTTTACCATTTATGTGATCTGCTACTGATCTAGCTTCCTTTAGAGCTGGACCTGCAAGAGATAATTTTGTCATGGAATGTGTTAATGAATTATATACTTCAATTGCATCTCCTACTGCATAAATATCATCGTCATTAGTTTTATAATTTTTATCAACCTTAATAGCTCCTGTTTCACCAAGTTCTATGCCTGCTTCTTTTGCTAATGATACCTCTGGTGAAACACCTATTGCCATTACCACAGCCTTTGCATTAACCTTTTTACCTGATGATAATACTACTTTATCTTTTTCAAAGCTTGAAACCTTATCTCCAACAACTAAATTAACACCATTATCATAGATTTCCTTATGTAGTATTTGAACCATATCATAATCAAACGGCTTTAATATTTGATCCATAGCTTCTATTAAAGAAACTTCATATCCAGCTTCTTTTAAATTTTCAGCTGCTTCAACTCCTATATATCCACCACCAATTACTGCTACTTCCTTTATATTTAATTCCTTAACGAATTTATTTAATTTATCTATATCTACAACATTTCTTATAGTAAACATATTAACTTTTTCAATACCAGGAATATTAGGTACTATTGGCTTTGCTCCCGGTGATAAAATTAATTTATCATAATTTTCTCTATAAATTTCGCCTGTTTGAGTATTTTTTATTTCAAGCTCTTTATTTTTTCTATCTATTGATATTACTTCACTATTTACTCTAGCTTCTATATTATATTGAGCTTTAAACTTTTCAGGACTCATTAACACAAGCTTATCTGCTTCGTCAATAATTCCACTTAAGTGATATGGTAATGCACAATTTGAAAATGATACATGAGGACCTTTTTCAAACATTATTATTTCATCTTCTTCACTTAATCTTCTTAATCTTGCTGCAGCTGAAGCTCCTCCAGCTACTCCACCAACTATTAATATTTTTTTCTTCATACAGAACCCTCCTGCTAGCTACTACTAAGCCAAATTGATAATTAACAATTAATATTGTAACTTCAAAAACTCCTATAGGAGTTTTATCCATAATTTTTTAATTTTTTCACTCTTTCATTTTTTCACTATATGTTAGCATTTGCTATTTTCTTTTGCTTCCAACATATGACCCAACTCCACCAGCAACATTAACTACATCAAATCCAAGGCCTCTTAGCTTATTACATGCAGTTGAACTTCTTCCTCCTGATTGGCATACTATATGATATTCTTTGTCCTTATTTAAATATTTCTCTGGATCATTTAGAAGATCCCCCATTGGAATATTTTTTGCACTTTTTATGCTTCCAGTTTTATATTCGTATGGTTCTCTTATATCAATTAAATCTATCTTACCAATTAAATTATCAATATCATTTACATTTATAACTTTTCCTGAATTTTTATTAAATAAACCAAACATTCTACATTCACTCCTACCAATAAAATTAACTTTTTAATTATGTGACTATTCTACAATATAAAAAGTATTTTTTATGTGACTATGTCACACAACTTAATTTGTAAAGTAATCATACTATTTATTATTTTCACTTTAAACAATATTTATTAAATTTAAAATCTTTATTGCAACTTATACACATAAAATTTTATAATATTGAATAAAGCGTACAAAAAATAGTAATAATTAATAAATATCAAAAATAGAAGGAAAGAATTGTGATTAATATGAAATACCCAGTAATAAATGACTTAAAAAAAATAGTATTAGAAAATATACCACTTATAGATGTACGAGCACCTATAGAATATGAAAAAGGAGCATTTTTAAATTCTTTCAACTTACCAATTTTAGATAATGAAGAAAGGCATATTATAGGAATTTGTTATAAAGAAAAAGGAAATGAAGAAGCTACAAAGCTTGGATATAAATTAGTATCAGGTAAAGTAAAAGAGGATAGATTAAACTCTTGGATTGAATTTATAAAATCTAATCCCTCTACTATGTTATATTGCTTTAGAGGTGGATCACGTTCAAGGATTGCTCAAGAATGGATTACAGATGCTTTAGGCAGAGAGATTTATAGACTAGAAGGTGGATATAAAGCCTTTCGTAATTATCTTATTAGTTCATTATCTATAGAAAATCAAAATTATAAGCCTATTGTTTTAACAGGCTTCACAGGTTCTGGAAAGACTATAGTTTTGAAAAAAATAGAAAATTCAATAGACTTAGAAGGAATAGCTAATCATAGAGGATCATCATTTGGTGCCCATGCCAATCCTCAACCTACACAAATTAACTTTGAAAATAATTTAGCTTATTCTTTGATTAAGTGTAAAGAAAAGGGATTTAAACATATTATTTTTGAAGATGAAGGCAAAAACATCGGAAAGAATTTTATTCCTCAAGACTTTTTTAACTATTTTCACAGTGGAAACGTAGTGTTTTTAGAATGTTCCCTAGAAGAGCGTGTAGAAAATACATTAAAAGAATATGTTATAGATTCTCAAATAGAGTATATTAATAAATTTGGAGAAGAGCTGGGATTAAGTGAATGGTTTAATTACATATTTTCAAGCATGGATAGAGTTAAGAAAAAGCTTGGTGGAGATAGATTTAAAGTAGTTTTAGATGAACTTAATTTAGCCTATAAAAATCAATTATCTACTAATAGTGTTGATTTCCATAAAGGCTGGATAGAAGTATTCCTTAAAGAGTACTATGATCCTCTTTATAAATACTCTTTAGAAAAAATAGAAGATAAAATTATTTTTCGAGGAAGCTCTAAGGAAGTCACAGATTTTTTTAAAACCTTAAAATAATTTACATAAAAAATAGGCTGTCGAATAATTAAATCTTTTTCTACGACAGCCTATTTTTAAAATTAATTTATAACTCTTATCTTTTAATTATATAAAAATTCATCTATAAGCTTTTCTGTATCTTCAACAGCCCATTTTCTATCTATTAAATTAACTCCACTTTTTAATACTGGATGTACTTCATGATAGCTTTCTTTACTATCATCTTTGTATATTATACCTATTGGAATTCCCTCATCCCCAAATTCCTCTACTTTTTTAAGTGCTTCCATTTTATTAGTTGGGTCATAGCTATCATCTAATTTATATATTCTATCTTTATACCATTTAAAGGTATTTACTTTATTAAATACAACACATGGCTGCATTATATCTACTAATGCATATCCTTTATGATTCATTGCTGCTTTAATCATTGATTTTAAATGTTCCTTATCTGCTGAAAAGCTTCTAGCTACAAATGTTGCTCCAGCACTAATAGCTAACGCTAATGGATTTATTGGTTCTAAATATACTCCTTCAAATTGCATAGAAGTAATCTGACCTTTTGCAGTTGTTGGTGAACCCTGTCCCTTTGTTAATCCATAAATTTGATTATCGTGAACAAGATGTACCATATCTACATTTCTTCTTATATTATGAATAAAATGATTTCCACCTTCACCATATGAGTCCCCATCACCACTATTTATAATAACTTTAAGATTCTTATTTACCATTTTTATAGCTTGTGCTGGTGGTAATGCCCTACCATGAAGTCCATTAAACCCATTTACTTTTAAATAATGAGGAGTTTTAGCTGCTTGCCCAATTCCTGATACTATAACTACATCTTCTGGTTTTAATTCAAGTTCTGCTAAAGTTTCTTTCAAAGATGCTAATATACCAAAGTTTCCGCATCCTGGACACCAAGCAATTTCATCATTACTCTTATACAAATTTAAATCTAACATTAAAACTCCTCCTTTCTTAACCTAGCTACTATATCATTTCCACATATTTGTCTTCCATCATATTTTAGTATGCTATAATTCATTAATATTCCTGTTTCTTGAGTTATTAGCTTACCTAATTGCCCTGTAAAGTTTTGCTCAACATTTATTATTTTTTTAGCTTGCTTTGCATACTTTCTTAAACCTTCTTTTGGTAATGGATATATATCTCCAAAACTTAAAGCACCAACTTTTTCACCTTGATTATTTAATTCTTCAACTGCATCTTTTAATGCTCCATAAGTTGATCCAAATCCTAATAATAGAATTTCTAAATCTTCTTTGCCTATAAATTCTGGCTCTTCTATATCTTTTTTAATAAGCTCTAATTTTTTCATTCTTTTTTCCATTTGAGCATTTCTAACCTCTGCTTCTTCTGTTATATGTGATTCCTCAGTATGTTCATCACTATCCACTAAAACTACTTGATTCTTAGAATTACCTGGAATCATTCTAGGAGAAATTCCACTTTGAGTTACCTTATATCTCTTATATTCCTCATCTTCTTTTAGTTCTTCTCCATTTGAAATATATCTTTCTATTTCAATATTATTTAAATTATATTTCGGAATTGTTATATTTGAATCCGCTAAATATTGATCTGTTAATAAGATTACAACAGTTTGATATTTATCAGCTAAATTTAATGCCTTAACAGTTTTGTAAAATGCATCTTCAGCATTTCTAACGCTTATTAATATTCTTGGAAATTCACCTTGAGATGCTGTTAATAAAAAGCTTAAATCACTTTGTTCTGTTCTTGTTGGAAGTCCTGTTGCTGCTCCTGGCCTTTGTGAATCTACTATAACTATTGGTGTTTCTGTTATACCTGCAAGCCCAAATGCTTCAACCATTAATGAAACTCCACCACCAGAACTTCCTGTCATAGCTCTTGCTCCTGCATATGATGCTCCAATAGCAAAATTTATAGCAGCTATTTCATCTTCTGCTTGATCTACAACCATTCCTGTTTCTACTTGCTTTTTAGCTAAATAGGTCATTATACTAGTTGCTGGTGTCATTGGATATGCAGAATAAAAATCTAATCCTCCTGCAATAGCTCCTAATGCAATAGCATTATTACCATTTATTAATATATGATCACTTAAATCATTTCCTTTCATTTTATGCTTTGATTCAATTAAATCATATCCCAATTTAACTGCTTGTATATTTTTATTCCTTACATCTTCTGAAAGCTTACTACTAAAATATTTATCTATATTTTCTAAGTCTATTGAAAAATATTTTAATATTACTCCTGCTGCTACTGATGTAAATGCCTTTGATAAGCTTAATCCTTTAGCAGTTTCTATAAGAGGTAATTTTATATTTTTTTTATATTCATTCTTTATACTTTTATCTGATATTATAATCCCGTCATCCTTTAATCTATCTTTGTGATATGAAATTGTATTTTCATCTAAAGCAAGTATTAAATCTAATTCATTTTTATGTGAATATATTTCATTTTCTCCAAATCTTATTTGTATAAAGTTATGGCCTCCCCTAACTCTTGACATATAATCTTTATTTGAAAAAACATAGAATCCAAATTTCTTTATTGACCTTTCTAGAAAGTCACTTAATGTATCAAGACCTTGTCCAGCACTTCCACCAATTAAAATATTATATTCCACTTAATTCCCTCCTTTTTTATTTTCTATATTAAGTTATTCAATTTAATACTTTATTCATTAAGTATAAATATTGTTACAATTCCCTACTATTTATTGTCAAAAACCCATTTTTTATTGAGAACTTTTTCTCACTACTTTTATCTTCTATGTCCTTATGATTTATATTTATATTTTCATAAACTATATCTTTAAATTTCATATATTGCTTATTGCTATCTATATCTAAAGCTACCTGAGCTACTAAAAGTTCATGTAAAAATAAGTCTACTTCCATATTATTATTAATAATATATATTTCATTATCTATATATATTTTTTCTTCCTCTATAAACTCTTTATAATGCGCTTTTGTAGGTATTATATTATCAAAAATTTTATATACTATTGGATCACTAAAGTCTTGTCCATTGTTTCTAGAAAAACATCCGTACAACTTTTTATCACTTATCCATAATGCCCATAATACATTATCTAAAGTTAGCATTACACATGAATCAACTTCTTCATCTTCAAATAATATTAAGCTTTTTTGTAATTCTATTTGTTTATCAGTTAATATATCTCTATATTGATAAACTAGTACATTAATATTACTTTCCTCAGTAACAATAAGATAATGACTTCTATTTTCTACTACACAAAAAGAAAAATCTTTGTAAGGCATTCTAGATATATATATAACCATTTCCTTTTCCCAAAGATTTTTAGATATATTGAATGCTCTTGAACTCAATTTATATATACCGTATGCCATAGAATTTATTAGAATTACGCAAGAGTTATAGCTTTGAGAAATATAATAAGACAGACTTGAATAACAGTCTATATTGATAAGAACATCCAATGGCGACCAGTCACTTAATTCCTTATAAGACTGATGGATTATCATTTCTATAGTATTACTTTCATTTATTAGATTATATAAAAGATGTATATTATTTTTAGAACAAAAAATTTTTGCTTCTATAGGCATTATTTCATTATATTTCATATAAAAGAGAGTTTTATACTTCCACTCATATCCATCCAATATACATAATATAATATCTCCACTAACATCTTGGCACAATAAATTTATATTTTTATTAAAATCTTCAATAACATAAAAATTTTCAAAACTCTCTTTATAAATAACTTCTTTTTTTTGCCATTTTCCATTTATAAGCACTTCATAATATATCCCTAGTCTATGATCGTATGAAAATCTTAGTAAATTTTTCATTTTATTTCTTACTAAAAAATAATCGTATTTTTTGTCATTCATACATAATATCCTCCTTAAGTTCCATACACTGCTTACAAAATGGTATAAATACAAGATCCTCTATAATTGCATGGGTTGAAATTATAGAGCTAACATCAAACTTAATAACATTACCTTTATTTATTGGAGAACTTATTAGCTTAGTTAGCGATTTTACTACATATTCTACTCCATTACCTTCCTTATAATCTGAAATATATAATCTAGCTTTTTGTTTTCCTTTAAGTCTTCCTTCAATTATATATTTTTCTTCATTTTGGTTTTTGCATTTTATATAGTATGGAATATCAAAGTTATATTCTAGTATTAAATATTTATCTCTATTCTCAAAAATTTTTCTTCTTTTACTTTCTTCTATAACACTGCAATTTTCAAAAATTACTTCTTCTATACTTAAAATATCATCTTCTTTCAATGATATTTCCACTGACACTTGTGGAAAATTCATCTTTTCTTTATAAGTCGATAAAACTTTTTTTGCTAATATAGTATTTCCCTTTTCTTGCTTCCACTTATCATTTGCACTGGTAGAAATATAATATTTTTCTTCTATTTCTTTATTTTCTATAATAATTCCTATATCATATGGGACTATATTATTATCATCCAAAGTAAAAGTATCTAAAATAACATTATTAGAAACATCTATTCTATCAAGTACTCCTTTTCCTTCATTATCTTTACTTGTTACCAAGAGTACTTTTTTATCAGGAGATAATCTAATTCTCTGTAAGTCTGGCAAAGTAGTACTAATACTTGCTATATATTTTTTATTTATTGTATCTATAACTTCAATTCTATGTAATCCATTATTTGCTGCATATAAAAAATTTTCACTTCCATCTAAATCCGTAATACTTGATCCTTCTTGAAAATCTATATATGAAACACTTCCTGTTTCAAGATCTAATATAGATACATTTCCAGTATAAGTCCCTCTATTTGATCCTTTATTGGAAATATATAAATATCGTTCACTGTCCCCCATAAACATAAAATTTGGAGTATTTCCAACTTCTTTGTAAACCTTAATTAAATTAAACTCTGTAGTATCATAAGCTTTTATTTCATTTTGAAAAATATCAAGTACAAATAATCTTTTTCTACTCTTATTAAGTTCCATGCTATCTGCAGCAATAAATCCTGTTATTCTTCCAAGTATATCTCCATTACCTAGATTATAAATACATACCTCTTCTGTATTACAAACATAAATTTTTTGAGAAATGGAATCCACTTTTATATTTCCATTATTAGGCATATACCAAGTTTTATTAGTGTTATGCAAGTGGTCAATAAGTGTAACCTTACTATTTCTATCTGTTGCAATATAAACATTATTTTTTCCATCAACAACGATATCTTGCGGTCTAGGACCAACTTCAACCTCTTTTATAACACTATAACTATCTCCATCAATTATAGATACCTTGCCAGTACTTAAGTTAGATATATAATAGATAGTTTTTTTTCTTACATTAGCCACGGATTCTCATTCCCCCCTTTTAATTACTTAATACTATAGTTATATAAAGTTAATTTATCTTTATTCAATTAGCTCATAAGTTTCTTTTTTACCTTCTTTTATTATCTTAAATACTGCAGTTGGATATATATTATTTTTAGCCAATTCTTTTTGTATTTCTTCTTTATCTTTTTCTTTAAACTTTAATGCTTGTGTACAGCTAATATTAATCTTATTTGGTGCCGTAACTAATTTCACTTCTATTTTCTTTTGAGTTAATCTATCATACATATATACAGCTCTATAATGAGATGTAAATGCCATTACATAATCATAGTCTTCTGATCTCATAATATTCTCCTCTAAATTCCTAACTCTTAAGCAATTTTCCCCTCTATTGTATGCTCTAAAATACTGCAAGTTACTTTCCATTAATTTACACAATATATTAAAAATTATTTTGACTATTACTAGTTTTTCTTCTTAATAACCTTTCCATAACTGACTGATTTCTCTCTAAATCTAATTCTGCTTTTAATTTATTATTTTCCTCAGCTATTAACCTAACTTCTTCTTTTATTAATAGATTTTCTTCTTGCAGATATTTTGATTGATTTTCTACTTGCAGCTTATATTCTTTTTCTTCTATTAGCTGTTTATTTTTATCAACTAATTCAGAGACTAATTTTTTATTTTCTTCATTTAATAATGTTATTTCTATCATAAGTGAGGCATTTTCCTTTAGAATTTCTTTCATATTATTTTCTACTATTATCTTAGACTCTTTTTCTTCTTTATTCTTTTTATTTGCTTCATCTAACTCAAATGATAATTTACAAACCTTATCACTTGATATATCTAATTGATTTTTAAGTGATATAATTTCATCCCAATAATCTTTCACTCTATCCTCAAGTTTTTCTTTTGATTTTTTAATTTCTAATAATTGACCATTAGTATCCTCAAGGTCCTTTTGAATCTTTTTTTGTAGTTCTAAAAATACATTACAGTTTTCTTCCGCCTTCCTTTTCTGCTCTATTGTTCTAGTGATTTGTTGCTCATATTCATCCATAAACTTTTGATTTTTTTGTAACTTCAAATTTAAATGTGATATTCTATTTACTAAGTTATTATTTTCTACTTTTTCTCTAGATAATTCCGCCTTTAAGCTTTCAACTAATTCATTTTCGGAATAAGAATTTTCTTCATATTTACTTCTATCATATTTTAATGAATCTTTCATAGTAACTAAAAATTCACTTGGATCATATATCTTCATATCTAAGTTATCAGTTCCATAGACCCTTTTTTCTTTAATATAACTATCATTACCTGTACAAATAAAGGCATTATATTTTTCTAACTTATCATTATTTCCTCTATCAAAGTAAACAGGAAATTCCCATTTATCCTTATTGAAAATTGAATAAAAAATCTTATCATTTTCCAACCAACAAGAGCATAATTTATTACTTTCAATAAATAAAATAGTTTCTAATAAATTGTTTTTATTTTCATATATTTTAAAGTGCTTTACATTTCCTATAGAATCTATAAAAACATGATCCAAAGAATGTATTATACCTTCTCTAGATTTATTTAATATATGAATATCCTGCCTATCAATAGCAACTTCAAATTCTATATCCTCTCCTTGAATTCCATAAAGTCTTTTTGATTGTAGCCACCTCTGATTTTCAAAGTTACAATAATTTAAAGATATCTCATCGCCTTCATCTGAAAGGAAAAATACATAAATATCTCCTTTATAATTTACATTTACAGAGTAATATTCCTTTAAATTAGAAATTAAAATAATATCTGCTAATCTATTAATAGTGGTTTCTCGTCCATTCCAAGTACAATGCATTAATACTCCATGATCACTTCCATCATTACCAACTAACAAATAGAAAATATGCATATTAGATCCTATAATTTCAACTTTCAAGTTTTCTATCTCAAAATCTTTATTATCTAATTGATAAATAGGTTTCCCTACCCATAATTTATTCTTCATTGTACAATATCTTAGTTCATATTTAGAATTACTGTATAACAAATGTATTCCTTCATTTTCATCAATATAAGTAGAAAATCCAAGTACTTTTGTATCAATTATAATTTCCTTAGTCCACTTCCCTTCTTTATACATAATTCTGTAGCTCAATTCTTTATTATTATTTAATGAAAATTTCCATAAGTTTTCTTTATAATCTAAATATATCCACGGGCATACATCACTCATATTCACTCTCCCCTTTATAGAATTCTATTATAAAGTTATTTAGCCTATTATTTTCCTATATATTAATAGGCAAAAACCATTAATTATAAGATATAGCTACTCATTTCGTTTATTTTCTCTTTTAAATAAACCATTTATAAAATTATATTTAAAATAAGCAAATATTATGCAATTTTATGGAGTAAAAAATTTATTTTATATATATTTTTTAATATCACCTCTTTTATCTTCCTACATATCATGTAATGTGAGTAAATAAATTTTTGTTTTTTATTATTTTAAAAGGAGGATATTATATGTCCATTAACTTCAAAAAATTCGTACCACGTCCAGGTCTAGTAAATAAGCAAGGACGTCTACCTGATCCTGCGGAGTTAGTTTGTATTGAAGTACCTAAGGTGTTTGATCAATGTTTAATTAAAAGATGCCTAGTATATTGTGGAGGTCCAGACACAAATACAACTGATTGTGAATTAAGAAGCGATCCACTAGTCGATCCTAAGAGATATATTTCTAGTAGAGACTTCAATATAACACTTCTTTCAGTAGAAAAGATACCAATTAAAGGTAAACGCGGATTTAAAAAGGTAGTTCTTAATTACATGATTTCTTTCTATGCTGATTATCTTGATTGTGATGGTAAAACTAAGAGTGAATTTTATGAGATTAATAGAACTGATGTAATTGGAAAATTCTATTGCCCTGATTCAATTTCTCAAATTTCAGCTAGTACTGACCTAGAAGAAGATTCTAACATCATAAGACTTGAAATGGTTGCAGAAGCACTACACGGTGAAATACTTAAAGATAAAAATGGGGATGAAGTTTTAGATATCACTTTAGGATACTACATTGTAGTAAAATGTGAACTTCTTGTACAACTATTAATTCCTGCATATGATTATTGTCCTGTTCCTAAAGTTATTTGTGAGGATGAACCAGATGAAGATCCATGCGAAATCTTTGATAAGGCTCCAATTCCTAAGTTCTATCCAGATCAAAACTTAGAACCTTTATTCCCTGACTGTTATGATGATGACGATGATGATGTTGATTAATAAAATTTATTTTCTTAGCTATAACTAAAAGTGTTTAGTATTTCTACTAAATTTAGTAGTTATAAATGGTGATGACAGTTTAAGTGTTCCTATATATTTAATTGAATTTATCTATCATCACCTTTTAAAATATTTATATACTTTAATGAAAGTACTTAATAAATAAATTTAAATTGGATTTTTTATAATATAAATAATGACCTACAACTTTTGTGCAGGTCATTATTTTTTTATGATAAATATTAATTTCTATATTAAAGTTAAATTTTATTATTTATCATTATTCTTTCTGCAACTTCATTAGCTGCAATCATACCACTTTGAAGAGAACCTTGTTGAGTTCCATGTTTTTGAGATATATGCTCTCCTGCCAAAAACACTCTATTATTCATTTCTGGCATTTTTGCTCCATAAGAAAATAATATCTTATCTTCTGGTTTTGATAATGCCCCTGCCCCCCATATATATTGAACATCCGACCAAATTAATGACTTATAATCAATTAAATTATCATCAATATAATGCAGTGGAAGATTATGAATCTTTTCTATATATCTTATAGCATCACGAATTTGTAATTCTGCATTTTCATTTCCAAGTAACATTGCTTCATTACACCAACTATAACTTACTAGCAATACTCCTGACTCCTTGGGACTTGCACCTGGTTTTAATATATAACTACCTATCTTATCATTTAAAGCTTCTGAATGATCTGAAGGATAATAAATAGATACTAGTGGAATATCAGTAAAGGTTTTTCCCCCTACTATTCCTTTTGATTTGCCTCCCTTTTCCCAAAATCTTTCTTTAAGATAAAGATATATTTTCCCTGATGTCTCATAATTCATTTCATTTATTGCACGTATTTTTCTTGAATTAAAGTTAGGATCTATATCCATTCTTCTTAAACTTTGAAAAGGTATTGTGCATATTACATAATCAAATTTCTCCAGGACTTCTTTCTTCATTTCTCCTTCTGCATACTTAATAGTAATTCTATCCTCTGTTTCTGAACTATATATTCCTTCAACTGGTGTCCCCATTTTTACTTTTACATTTCCTAATTTTTCTTTATCGATGCCATTAAATATTTTCTCATTTTCATCGAATAAAGCTCCATATAATGAAAGAGGTAAATTTATCATTCCATCCTTAATATAATAATTAAATTCTGAATCTACTGTATAATATCTTTGTAGTATTTCCATAAGACCAATTTGATAAAATTGCTTACTTCCATCAAGATATCCCAACATTGATATTGCCTCTTCGCTAAATCCAGCATTTTCATATGCTTTTCTATAACTTAATTTATCTATTTGCTCTATTTTTTCTGAATATTTATCTTTGATCTCTAATAATTCTCTTCTTTCTTCGAGTGTAAGAAATTCTAAATACTTTTTATAAAATTTTTTATCTACTTGTTCTTTTAATTTCTTTTTATCACTATTTGATAAATCAAACTTTGGATGTATATTCTTTACTACTTGTTTTCCCTTTTGATCATTTACTGCCTTTGCCCCTCTAATATAAAGTAAAGAATTATTATTATTATTTACAAAAGGTCTAGTCTCAAGATTGAAAAGATTAATATAATGCCATGTGGTATAATGTGATACTGGTATGCTAATTTCTCCAAGCTCACCATACTTATTATTTTTTCTATCAAAATAATAAGTATAAACTTTTCCTCCTATTCTCTGGCTTGCTTCGAATAATGTAATATCGCATCCTATCTTCCTTAATTCAACTGCTGTAGCTAAACCTGCTTCTCCTGCACCAATTATTGCTACTTTTATATCTTTTGCATAACCACTTTGACATATATTAGTTATATCTGTAGGTGGGCTCATTAATTCAACTATATTATTTATATCATCTACTCTTTTTTGATCCTTTAGTATATATTCAAGCATATTATATCTTTCGTCATCACTAGGATTATCTACTTGATAAACATACTTTGAGTTATTCCAAGATTCCATAACTTTCACATCCTAATGTTTATTACATATATAATCATATATGTATTGGAGATTTTCTATCGTGAATTATATATTTTTCTAATAGATTCTAATAACTCATCTATATCTTGAAGAACATTAAAACACCCAGGACTTACTCTAACTGTACCTGCATATTCAGTTCCTATAATATCATGTATTAATGGAGTACAATGGTAACCTGTTCTAACAGCAATTCCATATTCATTTAATTCTTCACCAACAATAGATGCATCAACTCCATCAATATTAAATGAAACTACAGCACTTCTTTCATTCAAAGAATTATTCCCATATATCTTTATATAAGAAAGTTTTCTTATTTCATCTATAAAATATTTCATTAATTCATCTTCTACTTTTTTGATACTATCTATACCAACTCTTTTTATAAATTTTAATCCTTCACATAATCCTGCAATACCTGGAGTATTTAAAGTTCCACTTTCAAATTTATCTGGCATAAAATCTGGTTGAATCATAAAATGTGAGTTACTACCTGTTCCCCCTTCATTGAAATTACTTAAGTTTATTCCTTCTCTTATAAATAATCCACCTGTCCCTTGAGGGCCAAGCAATCCCTTATGTCCAGGAAATGCCAATAAATCTATATATGAACTTTCAACATCAATTGATATAACTCCAGCACTTTGAGATGCATCAACCATAAATATAATTTCTTTTTCTCTTGCTATCTTTCCTATAGCAGTAATATCTTGAATACTTCCTAATACATTAGAAATATGATTAATAATTATTATTTTAGTATTTTTTTTAATTTCATTTTTAATATCTAAAGGATTTACATATCCAGCTTTATCTATTCCTACTAAAGTTATTTCTACTCCCTGCTTTTCCATTGAATTAAGAGGTCTTAGAACAGAATTATGTTCTATAACTGTACTAATAACATGATCTCCATTTTTCAAAACTCCCTTAATAGCTATATTTAATGCTTCTGTTGCATTACTTGTAAAAACCAAATTAAACGGATTTTTTATATTGAATAGTTCACAGATTAAATTTCTGGTCTCCATAACTTTCATTGCTGATTTAATTGCCATATCATGAGAACCTCTTCCAGGGTTTGCACAATAATTTTTCATACAATTTAATACTTCTTCATAAACTTTAGACGGCTTTGGAAAAGATGTAGCTGCATTATCTAAATAAATCATTTTACCCTCCTTATAAATGTTTATTAATTTTATATATTTTAAAGCTTAATTATAGATATCTCTTTCATAAATAATATCTATTTAGATAACCAATATAGTTATAAAATCCTTACTATTTATTATATTAAAATTTATAAACTTTCGTGAATGTCTATATAAATATTAACTTAATCTAATTACTAAATAAATTATGAGCTATAATCAAATTATTTCAATATATAATTTAGACATAAATAAATCCCGGAATGGGAAATCCATATCCGGGATTTATTTAATTTTAATTAATTTACATTAATTAATTATTCTTTATTACATTTTTTCTTACATCTGTTTGATCTACATGTTGCTATTGCTCCAAGTGTAGCATTATTAATAGCTAAAGTCCCTACTGTATCTGCACCAACAACTGTTGCTACTACTGTATAAGTGCAACAGTCCTTGTCACAAGAATCTGAATCACAAATAAAGAATGAGAAAGTTCTAGCATCAGTTACTTTTATTTCTGGTATTGGTACTGGTGGCTTTTCTTCTTCTGCTACTCTTCCTCCTTGTGTGCCTAATTGTAATGTCCATGTAGCTCCTACAGGAATTGGTGTAACTTGACATTTACATTGCTTAAATACTCTTATACTTAATGTTCCTCTAAACTCTGTAGCAATAGTATTACTAGCAAACTGTAACATAATATCTGGATCGCATAAACAAGAAGTATCTAAAGTAAGTGATGCAAGTGTAAAAGTAGTTTGAGCTTTTGTACCTGCAGGAATTAAAAGTGAACTAGGACATCCACATTTTATAATAGTTGGACATTTTTTTTCTTCTTTTTCTTTGCTATAATTCTCATAATCATCTTTTTTTTCTCTTTTATAAGAATCACTATATTCTTTTGACATTGAATTCATAAATTTAACCTCCCTTTCATTGGCATTTTCAAACGAATTCAATTATTAATTTATTATTAATTAGCTTTTAACTTTTATATTATTTTTCAGTTAAAATTTTCATTATCATAAAATTTTTATATTAATTATCAAATCTTCTTTATTCATAATCTATATTTCTTAATTATATTATCCTTAATTACTCTATGATGATTAAAATTAAACTATAAAATAAATTTCATATAGGAGAATCCCAGATATGAAAACCCACACTCTGGGATTCAATTTATATTATTGGACTACTGTTTTTATTAAAATAATATTATCTAATTTATATTTTTAGCTTATATTTTATCTTAAATTATCTTTTTATTTAATTAGTCACAGTCACAATGACATTTTCTATGACATTTTCTACGACAGTCTTTTTCACATTCATTTGATCTACATGTTGCTATTGCTCCAAGTGTAGCATTGTTTATAGAAATACTTGTTCCTGCAGCAGGTGGATCTACAACTGTTGCAACTACAGTATAAGTGCAGCAATCTTTGTCACAAGAATCTGAATCACAGACAAAGAATGAAAAAGTAGTATTAAAAGGCCCATTTGCTAAGGTATAATTCCATGCAGGCCCAACTGGTACTGGAGTAAATTGATTTCTACATTGTTTAAATACTTGGAAATTTATATCAATTGTACCAATACCTGCAGGAGCAATAATATTGCTTGCAAATTCTAATTTAATACTTGGATCACATAAACAAGAAGTATCTAAAGTTAGTGATGCTACTGTAATATTAGTTCCTGCTGTAACAGCTCCAATTGAAGTTGAACTAGGACATCCACATTTTACAATCGTTGGGCATTTTTCTTTTCTTTCTTCTCTCTCTTCTCTTTCTTTTCTTTCTTCTCTTCTATAATCTTTTCTACATTCATCTTGATATCTTCTAGACATTGAATTCATAAATTGAATCCTCCCTTTTATCTATCTTTTATAAAATATCTTATTTTATTAATTTAGTATCCTTTAGTTTTTAGTTATTCTATTATTTTTCATCACAAATATTATGCTGAATTAATATATTATTACTATTAAAGCTTTATTAATGCTTATTCTATTGATAATATTTATGAAAATTGTTTTTTATACTGCTTTCGTAGTAATCTAAATTTTGTTAACTACTTATCTCTAAGCTTCATCATATTCTGGGAATAGTGGATCTAAATTTTGGTCAGGATAGAACTTAGGAACTGGTGCTCTCTCGAATCTTTCGCATGGATCTTCTTCAGGGTCTTCCTCACAGGCTTCCCTAGGAACTGGACAATAATCATAAGCTGGTATTAATAGTTGTACAATAAGTTCACATTTTACAACTATATAGTAACCTAAAGTTATATCTAGAACTTCGTCACCCTCTTCATCTTCAACTATTTGACCATCTAGTGCCTCTGCTACCATTTCAAGTTTTATAATATTACTATCCTCACCTTCACATTGTTCTGGTTCAGTGCTTGCTGAAATTTGAGCTATAGAATCAGGACAATAGAATTTTCCAATTATATCTGTTCTGTGTATTTCGTAGAATTCACTTCTATTTATACCATTATCATCAATATAATCAGAATAGAAAGAGATAACGTAATTAAGAACTATTTTTTTGAAATTAGAGCTTCCTTTTACAGGTATTTTATCTACTGAAGTTAATGTTACATTAAAGTCCCTACTAGAAATATATCTCTTAGGCTCAATTAGTGGATCACTTCTTAATTCACTATCTGTCGTATTTGTATCTGGACCTTCTCCATATACAAGACATCTTTTTATTAAGCATTGATCAAATACCTTAGGTACTTCTATGCATACTAACTCCGATGGATCTGGTAAACGCCCTTGTTTATTAACAAGACCTGGGCGTGGCTCGAATTTTTTGAAGTTAATGGACATAAATTCTCCTTTCCTTAAAACTACGATACTCTAAATTAATTTAATATTCATTTATAATACATGTTATGTTGAAATATAAAAGTGGTGCTATTAAAAAGTCGTATAATGTACCTTTTTTTTACCTAAAATTGTGTATAAAATAAAAAAAACACTGAATTTACTTAAGTATAAAGACTTATAAAGTCATTCCTTAAATAAATTCAGTGTATATTCATATTAATTCATTTATTATAATTATTTTAGCCATTTATCTATTTAGAGCTTCAAGTAATGCTTCTAGCTCTAATCCATGTACCATTGCTGCATCTTCTATTGTTTCTGCTTGTGATGATGGGCAACCTACACATCCCATTCCAAAGTCCATTAAAATTTGTGGTGCATTTTCCTTTACCTTTATAACTTCTCCAATAGTCATGTCCTTAGTTATCATAATATCACCTATCCTTAATATTTTTTGATTTAATATCATATTAATTTTAATTTATCTTAACTACTAAATGCAATATTTTTCCTTTAAATTTTTAAGTATATCTAGATTTTCATCTTTAACATTATTATTTTCCTCTTCAAAACTTACACATTCTTCATTAATTATATCTACAGTTTCCTTTTTTAATTCTCTTTGTGCAAATTTATAAATTACATTATCTTCTTTGTGAATATGTCTTTCTAGAAGGTTTGTATAAGAAACCGCATTAGCTATTACGTCTAATTTAGCTTCAGCATTTCCATTCTTTAAAGCTTCTAATGCTTCATTTAAATTTGTTACATATAGTCTGCCAAGATCATGCTCTACTAACATTCCATATCTAACTACTTTTTCAGCTGTTTCCCCAATTTCATCAACCATTCTATTAAATAACATTATTTCTTCTTTTTTATGATGATGAGAATCTGCATAGTTTCTTATAAAATGTATCATATTATAAAAATCTTCATAATTAACTTCTTCCCCTTCTAAGACAGAAAAACAAGCTTTTCTAACTACCTTTAGCATTTCTTTTATATTTTTATGCTCATCCATCATTAATTCTATCGCATTCATTTTCTCATCCCCTATACTCTTTCTATTGAAAATTCATCATTTTCATATACATTATATTTAAAATCTTTGTTTACTTCATTAACAAAAGATGTTATCCATAGATTTCTTAAAGTATAAAAATAATTTACATCTCCGTATGCAGCATCCCATATATCTTTATGAACACAAAGCCTTCTCTTCCAAACAACTTTATTTTCATCTTGTGAAATTACTTCATTTACTCTATCACAAGGCATTCCATCTAATATATAGTCATTTACTGCATTAAATATTTCAACAGCGTTGCTTACAGATTTTCCTTCTTCTTTTGCTTCCTTTGCAGCCTTTATACCTTGATTCATATATAACGACTCTAATTTAGAAGATACATTTTCTTTTTCTAACAGCTTTCCTGTCCATGTTGCAAGTCTTCCTTCAGCAGAATGAATCTTGTCTTGTAACCATCCATGAATATTTGATGTATCAATCATTTCTTCAAGAGGAAGATTAGGTAATTTTTCTCCATATTTATTATTTATTTCTTTTGATAAATTTTCTATATTTAATCCTTCATTTTTTGCTAAAGTAATTATTTCTTCTTCAAGTCCTTCAAACCAAACTATTTTATTAAATAACCAATAGTGAATTTTTCCTAAATATAAGCTCATCTTTTTCCCTCCAATATCTATCATTAATCTTATAATGATAGTGTAGCATAGGGTTACATCATTTTCAGTAACATTTGTTACCCCTTGATTTATTTTATATTCTATCTATAATTTCTAAATTCAATTTTTTTGCAAATTCTTCTCCCCTAAATCTAAGTCTTAAATCTTCAGGCTCATGTGCATCTACCCCAAGTATTCTTTTAACATTATATTCTTTTGATAAATTCCAAAATTCTTCAACCGGGTAAAAATATCTTTCACCTAAGTTATATTTAACTTTCCCTCTTTTGAATCCATTTATGTTAATTTCAAGTGGCATATTTAATTTTTCTGCTGCTTCTAAAATTCTTCTTGATGCTTTAATTGAATGTTCATCCCAATTTCTATATGATACAGCAAATAAATCTGGATGAGCTATATATGCAAAATATCCACTTTCCATAGACTCTATTACATAATCTATATAGCACTCTAAAATTTCTGGAGTTAATTTAACTCCACCTACATAAAGCCATTCACCTTTATAAGGGAAAAAATGCACTCCTAATAATAAATAGTCAACTTTATAAATTTTTTTAAATTCATCATATAACCAATGATAATCTTCAAAATATTCACATTCTATTGCTTTCTTTACTGATATCTTATCTCCATACTTTTCTTTAGCATCATCTATTTCCTTAAAATAAACTTTTAAATCCTCATATGCCATTCTATTTCTATTATCTATATTTTTACCTGGATGAGGTAGATGATCTGATATTCCGATTTCATCATAATCTTCTTTTATTGCTTCCTCTATATATTCTTCTACTGTTCCAACAGCATGGTTACATCTATAATTATGTGTATGATAATTAGTTTTCATTTTCTTCACCTATCCTTTTCCCTCATTTGAGTATTTATTACATACCTAATATAATAACATATATCTAAATTAACTTCTATTTTCAGACTTCGAATGAAAAGGCTATCATAAATTAATTTAAAAAAATACTTAATAATTAATTCACGACAGCCTATCTTATTATTTTATAAAAAATTCATTCTTATTCCTTGAATTTCTATTACTCTCTTAGTTATCATACTATGAACTACAACTACTTCATCCCTCTCAGCAATATAACAATAATCTCGTACACTAAATGCTATTTCATATTCATTTTCATAATCAGTAATATATATTTTATAAACTGGTACTTTAGTAGATCCTTTTGTAGCTTCTACTATACCTGTACATATTCCACTAGTTTTTGTGTATAGTCCAAACAATACTTCAAAAAAGTATATAAAATCTGGAATAAATATTATTAAAAATATATAAATTTCTTTATCAAAGTATCCTGATAATAAAAATATTATTAATAATAACTTTATCCACCTGATCCTATCAACTCTATCTTTCCATTTAACTTTTATATGAGGTGAAAACTTAGACTTCATTCTCCAAAATATATTACTTTCTTTGTTATAGCTTCCTGGATATTCATAATCTCTCTTCCACTTTAGTTGCCTATCAGTAACTTGCAATAATCTTATCTTTCTTTCTATTATATATATTAAAATTAAAATTATTTCAATCAGTATTTCTATTCTAACTAATACTAAATCCTTAGATATTAGAGCTACAATTACTGAATATATAGCAAATAATATACATAATATCTTGAAAATAATAGTTTTTCTTTTAACTTCTATAATTATATTCTCATCTATATTTAACCTAATATTGTTTATAGAAAAAATCCCTAATATAACTATAGAAAATATCATCATTATGCTTATAGAATCTATATCTATGCTATCAAGAAATGTAATACTAATTCCTCTATATTTAAAATAATAAGATATATTGCCTATGAATCCCAAAATTAATCCAAAAGCTCCAAAAACCCTCATGTTCTCTAAGCTTCTTCTTTCTGATCCCATAAAAACTACTCCCTTATTAATATAAATAATATACATATTTTTCAGAAATTTCTTTCACTAGTTACTTCTATTATATTATAATAGTGTTAATAATTGTTATAAATTTATGTAAACGAGGTGCTTTAATTGAAAAACTTTATAGATTTAAGAAGTGATACTGTAACTAAACAACCAGATTTTATGAAGGAAGCTATGTTTAATGCTGAAGTCGGTGATGACGTTTATGGAGATGATCCTACAGTTATAAAACTTGAAACTCTTGCTGCAGAAATAGTAGGTAAAGAAGCTGCTCTTTTTGTTCCAAGTGGTACTTTTGGCAATCAACTTGCTTTATTTACTCATTGCAAAAGAGGTAGTGAGGTAATTATAGCTGATTCTAATCATATAGTTGCTCATGAAGTTGGGGCAAGCTCTGTAATTGCTGGTGTACAATTAAGGACTATAGATTCCCCAAATGGTATTATAAGCTCAGATCAAATTGAAAAAAGAATTCGTTTTGAAGATGATGATATACACTTTCCTTCTACATCTTTAATTTGTATTGAAAATGCTCACTCAAGTGGTAATATATTAACTCTTGAAAATATGGAGGAGGTGTTTAATGCAGCCCAAAAATATAATCTTCCTATTCACCTAGATGGTGCAAGAATATTTAATGCATCTACATCCCTTGGAGTTGATGTAAAAGAAGTCACTAAATATTGTGATTCTGTTATGTTTTGCTTATCAAAAGGATTATGTGCCCCTGTTGGTTCAATTTTAGCTGGAAGTAAAGATTTTATAGCTAAAGCTAGAAAAAAGAGAAAGCTTATGGGTGGTGGTCTAAGACAAGCTGGTTTCCTTGCAGCTGCAGGAATTGTTGCACTAAATGATATGTCTAAAAGATTAGAAGAAGACCATGAAAATGCTAAATTGTTAGCTTATGAATTAAATAAAATACCAGAGCTTAATGTTAATTTAGATAATGTTAAGATAAATATGGTATTCTTCAGTTTTAAAGATTCTAATATAGACACTAAAGCGTTAGTAAAATACTTTTTAGATAATAATATTAAGATAAATGATGTTGAAAATGGTCAAATTAGATTTGTAACTCATTACTGGATTACTAAAGAAGACATATTAAAAATAGTTAATACATTAAAAGAATTTTTAAATAAATACAAAAATTAATATTATTATAAATATGACTTTCCTACAATAAAAAATGACAGTAGTTAGTTTTATGTAAATGAAAAACTAACTACTGTTTTTTATATTTACAGATTGTTGTTTTAAAATAGTTGATATTTTAAAATCATTTTTACTAAAGCTATAGTTCGTATATCTAATTTATTAAAAGCGTCCTTAAAATAATTTATTTCAATCTCAACATATTTGTAAAATATTTAATTATTTTATATATTTTAATTCTAATTCTTCTATATAATCTTTAAATTCTTTTAAGTTAATTTTCTTATTTTCTATTAAGTATATATAATCCAATATCTTTGGATGGAAGCTTAAATTTAATAACTCTTTACAAAAAGCATGTGCTGCTATTTCTCTTGTTTTTAGTATCGTCGCTTTTCTTTTAATTGGACCTAAAAAAATTACATCTATCTCATCTAATAAATAATTAGTATTTTCTTCATTTTTGAACTCTAAAAAATGATAGAATTCATGAGCTAAATGAATATTATATACTTCCTGCTTTGATATATTGAATCCATACTTTTTTAATGTTCCTATTATTTGATCCATAGAATTTTTATATATTATTATTTGTTTTTCCTTTTTATCAAAAGTTATTTCTCCTCTAATATCTAAACTTTTAGATTTAGAATTATCCTTTATTAATACATTCACTTTATTACTCTTTAAAAGTGATTCTATCTCTTCATCTTTATATTTACTTGCAATATTTTTTCCTATTCTATTAGCTTCATTAATATAGTACTTTATCTTTTCTTTAGGTATCTTATGAAACAAACTATCTTCTTTAAGTTCTAATAAAGCTAATATTTCATCAGTCAAAAAATATAAGTTTTTCATATAATCACTCCTAAATTTCTTGAGTTGCCAATATTCCAATCTTTGTATCTTCATCTAAAAGTTCTATTTCAAGATTTGTTAATGTCAATAGCTGCTCTTTACTAATAACTCCTGATAGATCAATAAGCTTTTGTTTAAATATTACATATATCTTTGGAAGTTGTGCCCCCGCATCTGTGAATAATGTATTTTCATCTATAAAATTATTGTAAGTTTTATATAGTTCTTTCTTTGTACAAAATAGTAATTTACCTTTATCTTTTTGTAATCTTATGACACCATCTTCATCAAGAATTCTTATTTTTTCTTTTTTGCTACATATTAATCCAAATAGCTTTTTTGTAGTTTCAATACACTTAAATATACTCCATCTTCCTGTTTCTCCAATAAGCTTAACATTTTCTTTAGATACTCCAGTTGAATTGCATACTACATTTATTAGTTCATCCGTTGACTTTTTTTCAGCACCAAGCTCTTTAGTCCTAAGCTCTGTTGCTCCTGTTGCTGATGCTCTTAAAATATTCTTTTTAGCATCAACATCTACAGTAATTTCTACTGTATCAGGGTTTGCCCCAGATTTCACAACTGCTTCAAATACATCCATTCTGATTTTTTTTATATCTTGCTCTGTAGGATTTATAACACTTCTCTCTATTTGCTCCCTAACTAATGCTAAAGCAACTCCTATTGTAGAAATATATGGTGCATTCTTAGCGATATTAAATTTCACACCCATAACTTCTGAAAGATATGGAGTTACTATAGATGCTGACCCTCCACCTCCAACAAGTCTTATTATAGCTTTGTTTAATTTATATTCTAAAATCAGCTCATCAACTACCTTCTTCACTTTTCCTATAGCTATATCCATAACAGTCTTTGCAGTTTCCTCTATAGACATATTAACTTCTTTAGCTAATACTTCCCAAGCTTTTCTTCCTTCTTCTATATTTCCTCTTGCATAGTCATCTTCATTTACATAACCTAAAATATTTGCTGCCCCTGCTAAAGTCAATGCAAAACTTTTCCCTTCATCACAATTAATAGCTACATAATTACATTTATCCTCGGGTCTTGGAGATATATAAATTAATTGTGGATTTGATATTTCATTTATACCTGCAAATATTTCATATTCTTTTTCTGCTATATGTGCACTTCTAGGTCCTACATCTACTATTTTATTATTTTCAACAACAATCATACTTCCACCTGCAACACCAAGTGTTCTAACATCTAAAGATTTCAAATAAAGTTTATGTCCTCCAACTTGAGAATTCTTAATCATTACTTTTCCATCTTTTATTACAGATATATCTGTAGAAGTACCTCCAACTTCAAAAAATATTCCATCTGAAACTTTTTCATACATCAATGCGCCTGCAACACCAGCTGCTAAACCTGATAGCATTGTTAAAATTGGTCTTTTTCTAACTTCATCAATGGTCATAACTCCGCCATCACATCTCATTATCATAAGTGGCTTTTTTATATTCGCATTTTTCACTGAAGTTTCTGTCATATTTGCAGTTTCCATCATTTTAGGAATTAATGCTCCATTTACCACTGCAGTTCTAGTTCTTGCTCTTAATCCATATAGCTGTGATATTTCATATCCCCCAGTAGCATATATACCATTATTTAATGATTGTTCTATAACAATTTTTTCATTTTCTGGATTATCAACTGAATAACTTTCTGATGCCACAATCACCTCTGATCCAGTATCTTTAAGCTGTCTTATAGCTTCTCCTATAGACTTTTGCGATATATTTCCAGAGTCTATATATCTATGTTCTGTATATAAATATTTTCCTGGTGATAGCTCTATATTATTAACTTTAGTTTCATTTTTAGCTCTTTCACCTTCTATTCCTTTTCCCATTCCAATTATACCAACCTTTGCAACATCACCTTCTAATAAGGCATTAGTTGCTTGAGTTGTTCCATGAGCTATAAAAACTACATCATTAGGAGAAATATTATTTTCTTCTAGTACCTTTTTTATAACTTCTATTACCCCTTTTGCAACTCCTTCTTTTTCATGATGAGTTGTAGGTATTTTAGCTTTGCCTATTACTTCATAACTATTATTATCTATTACTACAGCATCTGTGAATGTTCCACCAACATCTATTCCAATCCTTACCTTACCCATTATATTTCCCTCCTGATGCATTTATCATTAAAGGTGCACCTATACGCACCTTTATTTTCTAAAATAGTATTCTTTATTTACATAATATTAAAATATCACTAAAGCTGTATAAATTAATGATAAACATGTTATTATAACAGTATATGGAAGTGTAGATTTCAATACTGAGTTAACATCTACTTTCGCAAAATCTGCAACGATTACATTATGAGTATTCGTTGGATCTGATATTCCTTGTACTACTCCTGTAGCTCTTAAAGCCATACCTATAGCTGCTGGACTTAATGTTCCTGCTGCAACCATAACATTTCCAATACCTGAACCCAATCCATATAAATTAAGAGGTCCTCTATACAATGCAAGTGGTGATGCTATAGTAAATATTATAATATATGGTATTGGAGAAGTAGGTAATATAGCTCCTATAAGTGGTTGCATTAATGCTATTGTTGCATTTGCTGATACACCATTTAATAATATACCAATTCCAATCATCAATCCGATTACTCCTGCTACATCTTGTATACCTTCTACAAGTGAGCTTGTTGCTATTTGTATTATTTGCGATGGTTTAGTAACTAGAATTGTATATACTACTGAAATCAATAATGAAAGTTCCGCACTAAATTTAAAGAAGAATACTAATAATATTGGAAGTAATGGTGATATCAATGCAAATACATTTACATCATCATGAGTCTTTGTTTCAAAATTACTATTTGGCATTGCCCATGTACTTCTCACACTCTTGCTTCTTACATTAATTAATATATAAGCTGCTGTTACTACAATAGATATTAAACCTAAAACTAATGAAGTAGATTTTACAAGCTCCATATCCATCCCTATTACATCAACATAAAATTGATAATTGGCAACATTAAATAAACCTCCAAGTCCTAACCCCATAAGAAATGATCCTGCTGCAACCTTTGGTTTTATTCCTGCTGATAACATAAGCGGTATTACTATAGTTGCAACCATTATTACCGCTCCAGCTCCACCTAAAGCCGAAAACACTATTGCGCAAGCTGTTGTTAAAATAAATGCAATAGCTAAAGGCTTATCCCCTGCAAGCTCTGCTGCTTTTCTAATTATAGTATTCGATATACCTTGTTTTTGTATAACTTTTGCAAACATAGCTCCGAAAATAGCCGCCATCATAGTTCCTGCAAGCCTAGATGATCCTGCTCCTATTACGTGGGCCATCAGAGTTTGTCCACCTTCTTCTGTTGGAGTCATAAATGGAACTCCTGCAATAACCGCTATTATAATTCCTAGCAGTGGTAATGCTAAAAGCGTCGGCAACTTTTTAGCTATCATAAGTCCTGTAAACACAGCAAAAACTAATAATATAAGAATAACTTGAATATTTAAAACTTCTCCCATTTTCATTCCCCTTTTTAATATTATTTTTATAATTGCACTTTAATAATTTAGGTTTAGTAAATTTAAAGTTAAAATTTATGTCATGAGTTCTTATAAATTATTTTATATTAATTCATTTATCACATCCCTACAATTGATAATTTATTAAATAGTTTAGCAAATTATTTTATTCAATAACTTGATTACTTTTTAACAACTCTACTTTAAGCTCCTCATAACTTAATTCTCTAAAATCTTTTTTAAATTTAAAACAAATTTTAGCTGCTATTCCAGCTGCTTGCCCTAAAGCCATGCATATTGGAGAAACTCTCATGGATGCTAATGCTTCATGAGTTGTACTTATTGCTCTGCCTGTAACAATTAAATTGTTAATTTCTTTGGGCAATAATGCTCGATATGGTATTCCGTAATAGTCACCAATTTTCATTTCCATAAGATCTAATTCCTTACCATCTGGATCATGAATATCTATAGGCCAACTTCCAAGCGCTATTGTATCTTCAAACATCTTTTTTGTAACAATATCCTTTTCGGTTAATTGATACTCTCCAACTAATCTTCTTGACTCTCTAACACCAATTTCATCTCCAGATTGAACTAATATTGCTTTTTTAAATCCTGGTATATATTTTTTCAAAAAGTTATATATTTCAATTACCTGTCTTCTACCTTCTATAGTAGCTTCAGATAAATCAAAATCTCTGACTGAAATTTTATCTATAACTCTACTCATATTTATTGCAACTTCGCCTCTTCTATTTAGTTCAAAAAAAAGAACTCTATCTCTATTTACAGTAAAATCACCATTTTTTGCAGCTTCTTTTATCTTTGAAAAAAATCCTGAAATTGCAACTCTTTTTGTATCTAACAGGCTTTTTATATTTTTACCTAATACAAACTCATCCTTATTGTCTTCAACATATTTAACCAATTCATCTATATCTACATTGCTTACTTTAAACATCATAGTCATAGGTTGACACTTACCATCTTTTTCTCTACCTATATTCATTTCATTTCCAGAAAGATATGCTATTTCTCCATCACCGGTAGCATCAATATAGTATTTAGCATTTATCTCATATATCCCTGATCTAGTCTTTGCAAGTATTGAGTTTATATTTTTTTCATTAACTTCCACATCTAAGGCCTCTGTATGATATAAAACTTCTACTCCTGCTTCTAATAAATATTCTTGAGCTATATACTTATAAACTTCTGTTTCTATAGGTGTCACTGTTGCTGCTACGCCAAGTGGATCTTCTATATGCCCTATTGTTCCTCCATTTTGTTTGACTCTCTCAATAAGTTCATTTGCATATCCCATTACTATTTGCTTTTTACCAGCATGGAAAGTCATAAGAGGAATAACTAAGGATTTAGTAGCACACCCACCTAAGTATCCACCTCTTTCTATTAAAATTACTTTATTCCCATTAGCAGCTGCTGCTTTTGCAGCTATAATACCTGAAGGCCCTCCGCCAATAATCAAAATATCGCAACTTTTGCTTCCTTTAATCTTCATATCTTCCCTCCTTAAATTTGATATTAACCTCACATTCTACTTCAAATGTCCTATTCCATGGTAATTTAGCCTTTACTATTACCTCTTCTATTTCTCCTTTAGCTTCTAAATAGCTAACTTTACTTTTATAAAAATAATCATTAGTCATTCTATTTAATGACTTTTCAACAAAAGAATCTATTTTTTCAACTCTTTTATTCATGTTAAAAATACTTAATCCTTCTTTTAATACTTCTTTATTTGTTTCATTTCTAATACTACTTTGATATATATAATCATCGCAATATCTCTCTATTAAAAATTTTAGACTCTCTAATGATTTTTTAAAATTTAGATTATTATTTGAATTTATATTTGAAATAATATTTCCATGAGCTATAGACGTTCCCATTGCATTTCCAGCCGTATTCCAAGCTCCATATGCTATTACTTTTAATAGTAAATTTTCTTCTTTTAATCTTTTTATAAGATATTCATCCCCACCATTTGAAAAGGCTAAATCTGCAATTGATACTTTTTTACCTAAATTTATATAGTTCTTAATTCTACTTATAAAATTATCAATTACTATTTTCTTATTATAGTTTTCTATAGTATCAGAGGCCATATCTATATAAGGAATATTAGGAGTAGTTACAGCCAGTATATAATCACATTCATCATATTTATCCATAATCAAAGCATTAGTACTTTTTAAATGTTCATTTATATTAATTTTAAGTGATCTATCTTCAAACTTTGGAATACTATCTTCTGCTTCCTTGTCATCAAAATCCACATATACCTTAGGTCTAAATCCTCTTATATCGTTTACATAGCGACTAACAAGAATTTGTCCGATCTCATCAGCACCTGGATAAACATATATTCTATCTTCTAATTTATACTTATTTATTTTTTCATGGATTCTTTTGTGCTCTATTAAATGAAGTCCATATTTTGAGCAATCCTCTTGTGATAATATTAAAAAATCAATTATCCCCTCTTTAACAAGCTCTATTGATTCCATATTAACTTTATGATTTCTTTCTCGTGTTCTTAAATAAGTGTTTAAAACATCTTGTGGTATTTCTGATTCTATTTGATTCAACTTATTTTTTAGACTCACTTCATTTAATGATTCTACTCTATATCTTAATTCATTATATTCATTTATTTTGCCCCACCATATTTGACTTTCGTCATTTGAAACTGATATAGATAACCTCATAATATTTGAAAATGCATATATTTTTATTTCTTTATTTTCCTTTTTATAATCTTTTAAAAAGTTTAATATCTTTGTAGATTCTTCTAATGATTTTTTATCTGTTCTAGATGCTATTAGGCCTCCATAAATCAACATATCTAGAGATATTATTAAAGCATCACACTTTTCACTTTTAATCCACTCTTTTATTAATTCTACATTTCCTTCATTAAAAAAGCTCCCTAAGTTTTCTTTTTTGGGCACCTTAATCTCTAATTCTGCTAAATTGGCTAATTGAATAACTACTTCTAAATTAACCGGTCTATCATCTAATGGGATATATAAGATTTTATTATTATTCATTTATAACCCTCTCACTATTAAAGTTGTCTATCATATTTCTATATTTCAATGTACTTTCATAAATTGAATCTTTTGTTTTACCAGTTACTATTGCTCCAATCATTATTGCATTAATACCCATTTCTTGTAATATTAGAACTTGTTCTGGTGTTATATTTCTTTGTGTTGGTATAACCATCGGCTTTGAGGTTGTACTACGAATTGATTGATATTGTAATATTTCTCTTACTGTAAGCTCATCTCCATAAGTTTCTGGATCCATAATAGAGCATTCTAATACATCTATAGGTAATTCATCATAAGCTTTTACATATTCTAATTTATAATTATTATCTATTGCAACCATTCTATATATGTCTTTATTGAATATTAATGGATTCATATGCTTATCGTATAATGATATAAAACTAAACCCTTCATTCATTATACCTTCAATTTCTTTCATTGGTATCTTATCATGACCTCCAGCTACAATTCCTATTGGTTTATCATACTCATTGCAAAGTGATACAATTTTTTTAATTACTTCTAACTCTTCAGTTAAAGATCCAAATCTAGTTTTGCTAGCTCTATGTTCAACATTTATATGAATCTTTAACACATCTGCTCCTGCTAATAATGCTGCTTTTGCTAATTCTACATTATTTTCTGGAAGACTTACTATTAGTGATATTTCTTTTTCGTTCAAAATATTAATTAAATTCATACTATACCTTCCTTTCTAAATTTCCTTAATACAATTCTATCATTATAAAAATACCAATTCAATACTTTTTGAAATATTTTTTCATTTTTTCAGAAAATTTTTTTCAAAAAGAGCTTGATTTTCATCAAGCTCTTTCATTTTTATTTACTTTTAATTCTTACACCTAAGGTTTTACTAGAATTTTCTCCTACAGAATTTCTAATTTTTATTATTACTTTACCATTTCCCTTTTTCTCTCCTACTATGCTAGTAGAATTGCTTCCTGTTTTAAAGAACTCTTTATTAGACATATCTTCAATTTCCATTACTTCTACAGGTAATTCTCTATCCATACCTTTAACTTCTATATAATCTAATAAATTAATTTCTTCTCCTATTTTTAAATCTATTTTTTTATTTGATATATTTTCTAACCTTAATTGTCCTTCCATATTCTCAATAAAATTACCATCTGCTAAAACATTAGCTTTATCACTAAATTCTAACTTAGTTAAATAATTATTACTCAAATCAACTTTCTTTAACTTTTCAATAGTTCCTATTTCTTTTGGTATTATAGTTAATCTGTTATTATCTAAAGAAAGAAATCTTAATGCTGTGATGCTTCCCAATGTATTGGGTATTTCTAATAATTCATTATTACTAAGATATAGACCTTGTAAATTTACCAAGTTTCCAAATTCACTTGGTATTTCTACTAGCTTATTATTACTTAAATTTATTCCTGTTAAAGTTATCATATCTCCTATAGTTTTAGGTAGCGTTTTTATTAAATTTCCATTCAACCCCAAATATGAAATTGAATTCATACTTTTTATCCCTTCTTGAATATTCTCAATTTTATTAAAAGATAAATCTAAGTGTTTTATATTTTCTATTATCGGTACTGAAGTCAATAGATTTCTTGATAAATCTATATATTGTACTGATGTCGGTAAAAAATCTATTTGAAAATTAATTATATTATTGTTTGATATATATATTGTTTTTAAGTCAACTAAATTAGATAAATCCGGGAATATTTTTATATTATTATTATCTAAATTCAATTCTTTTACTGAAGTTAATCTTCCTATATTATCTGGTAATCTTTCTAATTTATTATTTGATAAATTTATTTCTGTTAATTTACTGAGATTTATTATGTTATCTGGAAGATTTATTAATTCATTATTATTTACAGATAAGGTGAATAGTTTTTCCAGTTCACCTATACTTTCTGGTAAAGATGTCAATTTATTTTCTCCTATTCTTAAATACATAAGTTCAGGAAAAGATCCTATATTATCAGGTAATTCCGTAATCATATTATTAAAAAGATTTAGTTCTCTTAAAACTGGTAATCCTACTATATCACTTGGAAAAGTTGTCAACTCATTCTCATAAGCAAGTAGTCTTATAAGTTTTTTTAAATTATTTATCTCAGATGGAATTTCCTTAATTTTATTTTGAGAAATATCTAATCTATCTAATGTTATAATATTACCAATTTCCTTTGGCAAAGATGTTAATGAATTCTTGGATACATCAAGCCAACGAAGCTTTTTCATAGCACCTATATATGTCGGAACTTTATTCAATCTATTTCTTGAAAGAATCAACTTATCCAAGCTTTCTAATTTAACTATCTCTTCTGGAATTTCATTTATGTGATTACCATCTAAGTTCATTTCTAATAAGTTTGGTAAATATGATATCCCTTGTAATGATTCTATTTTTTCTTCCATTGCTAATAAATACTTTATAGACTGAAGCTTTCTTAAAGTAATTTTATTAGATTCTATATCTGGTATCTTTTGAGGATTACTAAAACTAGTATGAGTAGCTGTCCTAACAATTACCTCTCTTAATTTCTTATCTGGAAACATTCCTTTTAGTTCATCATCATTTAGCTCTCTATCCAAATCTTCTTCATTAATATTGATAATTATATTTTCATCTGCATAAACTAATTTATTTGCTGAAAAAAATGATACTAACACAATTGATAATAGTAAAGCAGACACAGCCGCTACTTTAAATTTTAACCTTTTTCTCATATTATTCACCTCATTTAAATAATTAATATTCTAAAAGTATCTTTATGTTTGTCCAACTTGCAACCGGTGATTCTTCAAATGATGCTGAATGATTTTCAAAACCAGTTAACCCCATTATTGTCGGAGTTTCTTTCCAATTTACTCCAAAGTCTTCTGATATAACAAACATAGTACTACTTTCAATATCTCCATCTATATATTTAGGTTTTAAATATTGAGAATAAAGTGGTGCTACTGCTTCTAAAATAGGATCAAATGTAATCTCTCCATTAGGTGCATATTCTGGATTATAAAGATCTTCCTTATTTGATCCGATACTTGCTATTATTCCATAGTGAGGTTGCTGAGAGTAAGCTCCATCTATAAATGATTTTTGATCAACATTATAAGCTAAAAATTTGGCATGGTTAGCTGGTACTAGCTGAATTCCTCCAGAATAATCAATATAAGTTCCCCAATTTGACCTTCCCACCTTTGGAGATGTTGATAAACAAATAACCCCAGGATGACTTGCTCTAAAGGTTCCCACATGTGAATATTCACTTCCACCAAATCTACCTGTTCCTCTTACTCTTTGAATTATATCTGCTATATGTTTACTAGTTCCATCAGCATAATTCAATAATACTCTTCCGTTAGATTCTTTATATTCACCATTTACAGTATCTCCTGCTGCCCAGTTTTCAAATTCAATACTAACAGGTGAACCAATTGATATAGATGGTTTACTAACCACTATCCTTAAATCTTCAGGTATAGGCTTATCATAACTTCCATTATAGTAGTAATCTAGAGATTTCCATTCTTCATCGTTATCTAAAAACTGTACTGGATTCCCAACAAAGGCTCCGCTTTCTCCACCAAATATTTCATTTCCTCCAAGAATATCTGTATAAATTATGCTATCTGTAAATTTTGATGGATTATTTATTTCTGCATAAACATAATCATCCTCTGTTCCAATAGTAAATTGCTTAGGCATCCAAACTCCTGCTGCTTCAATATCAGATGGGGAAAGACTTGGTACTGATGCTTTTGTTATTTCTGCAGCTTTTATAGGATCGTAACTTTCATTAGGACCAACCCTAACATGTACGTTATTTGAAGCTGATGCAGTAATGCAGGAATGAGTTCCGTCATTTGCTGCATCATAGTGTGATGCCCAGAATCCTGCAGATGAATTTGTTGGATATTTACCTGATCTTATTACATTTCCTATACTTCTTTTTGATCCATCTGGAAATTCTTGATAAATACTTCCTCCATCCCTATTTTCAATATAAATCATATACATTAAATCTAAGTTAGGTGTATTTTCTTCTCTTACTTCTTCTGGAATTTTACTATTTATACTGTCTGCTACAATACTTCCCTTATATTTTTCTATGGAATTAGCAAATACATTTCTTGAAAAAACTCCTAATATAACTAATATCCCGACAAAAAAGCATATTATTTTTTTTGTAGACTTTCTCAATTTTCTCTCTCCTTTTTATACCATTTAATAATAATTTTACATCTTTTGTATTATGATGCATTTTATTATGTCTACTAAGAAAATATATAATTTTAGTCTGCAGTACTAAATTAAATAACTTATTTTTACTTAAATGTTAATATAACTATATTATTTATTTAATATTAACATTATAAAACCTTTTCATCAATAGATTTTTGAAATTTTTTTTCTTTTTAATTGAAAATATTTTTCTCAATTATTACTACAAAAAAATAAAAGCAATGAGATTTTTATAATTCTCATCGCTTTATATTTAACTTTTCAATTGCTTTTTCAGTTTTACTCTTAGATACTACTGCTATTTCTTTATTTTTTCTTATAACATTAGTACATATTAAATCTATAAGAAAATTTTGTGATATCCTTATTCCAAAAGACTCCATATCAATTTTTATTTCTTGGTCTGTATAATTTAAAACATAATCACTAACCCTTGCTAATTTAGATAACAAATTTTCTGTAATAGAAATTACTTTTACATTATTTTCTCTAGCTATTTCTGCTGCTATATTAATCTCCTCTGTATTACCACTATTCGAGATAATAAATAGAACATCTCCTTCTTTCATTAACGATGCCATCATTACTAGAGTATGACTATCTCTATAACAATTACAAATTAATCCTATTTTCATAAATTTATAATAAGCATCTTCTGCAATTATACCTGAATGGCCAACACCAGTGAAAGAAACTCTTTTTGCTTTAACTAAAATCTCTGATATTTCTTCAATCATTGAATAATCTATTTTCTTTAAGGTTTCTTCTAAAGAATTTACATTAATCTCATAGAATTTCTTTACAAATTCACCTAAAGAATCATTTTCAGATACTACTTCACTTTCAATAATATCTTCATTATCATATCCACTATTCTTAAACTCTTGAGCCATTGTCATTTTAAATTCTAGAAAACTTCTAAATCCTAATTTTCTACAAAATCTAGTAACCGTTGCTTCTCCTACCCCACAATTATTTGCTATCTCTGTAACTGTCATGTATATACTACTATTCATATACTCTTCTATATAATCACAAATCTTATTTTCTGCTTTAGTTAACTCACTTCTATCTTTTACTAATGAAGATTTCATTTATATCCCTCTTACTTTACTATTTTACTTTTGTAAGATAATTATATTATAAAATTAAATAAATAACTACTTTTAACTAATACAATATCTAATTTATTCTCAGACTACTTTATATTATTAGCAATTCTCCCCTTATCCTCTGCTTAAACTTATAATAAAAGTACTTCCTTTATTTAATTCACTTTTTACATAAATGCTTCCTTTTGAAAGTTCAACTATTCTTTTAACTATTGCAAGTCCTAATCCATATCCTGAAGCACTTCTAGAGTCATCTTTTTGATAAAATTTATCAAATATATGACTTACTACCTCTTCATTCATTCCAATCCCTTTATCTTCTATATAGACTTTTATAAAATCAAAATTTTTTTCTATTCCAATATTAATTTCTCCATTTTCACGTGAAAACTTAACTGCATTTTCTATAATGTTAGTCCAAACCTGTAAAAACAATTCTTCATTACCATAGTAATAAGTAGTTGGTAAATCTAAATTAAATTTAATATTCTTTTCTATCCATTTATTTTGTAATAAAAGTATAGCTCTTCTTATATTTTCGTCTAAGGCAAACTTGCTTTGATTTTCTAATACATCTTGATTTTCTAGTTTAGATATTTTTAATATATTACTTGATAAGTTTTCAAGTCTTTTTGATTCTTCAATTATAATATTTAAATACTCTTTTCTTTCTTCTTCTGTTAAATCTTTATTTTTAAGAACCTTAGCAAAACCTTGAATTGATGCAATTGGAGTCTTTAATTCATGAGATATATTATTTACAAAATCCTTTTGAATATATGCTGTATTTTTTAATTTCTTTGCCATATCATTAAAATGAAAAATCAATTGAGCTATTTCATCTTTTTCCTTTGTTTCTAATTTAACATCAAAATTCCCTTCTGCAACTTCATTTGTTGCCTTAGTTAATTTCTTTATTTGTTTAACAGCTAATGTAGAAATAAAACATAATAATGTTAAAGAAATTATAAAACTTATTCCTAAAATTACAAACTTTAATCCATGAAATTCTTTAAGTATAGGAATTAAATATTGTTCACTACCTGAAATTTTTCTATTTACTATTGGAGATACAATAAAAAATGTAACTATATTACTTAAAAGAACTGTTGTAAAAAAGTATACTATTATTTTTCCTTGCAAAGTGTGTCTAAAGTAATTATATATCTTTTTCATATATTTCTTTCCGCCTTATACCCAAGCCCTCTCACTGTAACAATTTTAAATTCATTAAAATCACTTAGCTTTTCTCTAATTCGTTTAATATGAACATCTACAGTTCTTTCGTCACTTTCAATATCCACACCCCAAATCTCCTCCATAAGCTGATTTCTAGTAAATATTTGTTTAGGATAGCTAAGTAGTTTAAATAGTAAATAAAATTCTTTTTTAGCTAATTCTATTATCTGTTCCCCTTTTGTTATTGTTAATGTATCATAATTTAAAACTGCATCTCCAATTATTAACTTATGTTCATTGGATATTCTAGATCTCCTTAAAAGTGCATTTATTCTAAGAAGCATTTCATCTAAATCAATTGGTTTTACCATATAATCATCTGCACCAACTAAAAATCCTTTTCTCTTATCTTCTATAGTTTCTTTTGCTGTAACCATTAAAATTGGTAGTTCATAATTGGAATTACGTAAATCTTTTACTAATTCATATCCACTTACTTTTGGCATCATAATATCACATATTACTAAATCAATATGCTTATCTTCAAATATTTCAATAGCTTTTTCTCCATCTTCTGCTAAATATACTTCATATCCATTTTGCTTTAAAAATACTTCCATTAATCTTCTTAAGCTTTTGTCATCTTCAACAATTAATATATTTATCATTATATTCTCCTCAAAATTTACCTCTTAACTAAAAAAATCATCTCTTAAATAAATATTATAGTACAGTTAAAAACATAGGCAAATACCTTAATAGATATTTGCCTATAACTTTTGAATTTATTCTGTTCTTAATGCTTCAACTGGATCTTTTTTAGATGCCATCTTAGCTGGTATAGATCCACCTAACATAGTTAAACATACGCTTATAACTATTAATATAATAGCATGAACTGGATCTAAAATTGCCACACCCTTTAAGTCAGTTATTTTATATAATATATTATTTGTTGGGAATGTTAAAAGCCAAGCAATTATTATTCCTAAAATACCAGAACAGCTTCCAACAATAAATGTTTCTGCATTAAATACACGAGTTATATCTTTTTTTCTAGCTCCTAATGCTCTTAAAACTCCTATTTCTTTTGTTCTTTCAAGAACTGAAATATAAGTTATAATTCCAACCATTATTAATGAAACTACTAAAGATATTGCTGCAAATGCTATTAAAACCATTGTTATAGCATCCATTATTCCACCTGATAAACTTACAAATGTACTTGCCATATCATTATATATTACTACATCTTCTTTTTCTTTTCCTTCATTCCAATCATCCAAATAGTCAGTTACAGCTTCTTTTGTTGTAAAATCTTTTGGATATAAAGTAATCATATATGGAGTACCAACTGCCCCTATTGAAGAAAGTATATTCTCCTTAGTATTTTGATTATTGCTATCTGGTCTATCACTTACTTTATCAAATCTTTCTCCTGTAAATACATTATAATCAGCAGCTTCTTGTGCCTTTGCTACTTCTGAATTTTTAGCATCTTCTATAAAGTGCTTACTTAATTCATCTGAATAAGCAAGTCCTGAAGATAAAACAGGAATTGTTACGTCTTTTTTTAATCTTAAGATTCCTGTGATCTTAAGTGGAATTGCTCTTTCATTATTATATATTTCACTCATATCACTAGGATTTCCTGCTAGTGTAAAGTAGTTTCCAACCTTAGTATAGTAATCATTATTTAATATAGCTCTTAATTCATGATTTATAATATCATTAAAGTTAATTTCTTCTTTATTGCTATCAATTCCAAGTGCATCCAAAATTGTTGTATCTATTTTATTATATTCATCTACAACTAAAACTAAATCTGTCATTTCTTTTGGATATTCACCTGAAAGTAAATCATATGATGTTTCTAAATATCCTTCTGTACTATTATCTAGCTTAATTGGATAAGATGATAAATTTAAATCTGAAACACTTACTGGAGTTGCAACCTTACCATCACTCTTTAAAAGATTCATGTTGACTAAGCGAGTATATGATACCCCTGAAAGTAAATTGCTATCAATTTTCTCAACATAATCTATATATTCTTCTGTTAGCTTATTAGTATGCATAAATGTATTTTCTTTCGTATTATATGGATAAATAACATCTGTATCTGGATATTTTCCCTCTGCCTCACTATCTCCAGACATCTCTTTTCTCATTTCTTTGCTATGTTCCATCATGCTATTTATATCAACTTCGGCAGCCTTTTGAGTTATCATAATTGGAAAGCCTGATAAGGTATCTGATTCAAAAATATCTATTTGCTTATCAAATCCATTTGAAAGTGATAAAATTAGAGCTATTCCTATAATACCTATACTTGATGCAAATGCTGTTAAAAAAGTTCTCCATTTTTTAGTTCTTATATTCATTCCTGATAACTTTAATGCTGTTAAAAAACTCATACTTGTCTTTTTAAGACTATATGAAGTATTATTCTTTTCAGACTCTAATGGATTAGTATCTGAAATAACATTACCATCTCTAAACTCAACTATTCTATCTGCATATTCCTTAGCAAGTTCTGGATTGTGAGTTACCATTATAACTAATTTATCTTTTGCTATATCTTTTATAAGGTCCATTATTTGAATACTAGTCTTAGTATCAAGAGCTCCTGTTGGCTCATCTGCCAATATTATATCTGGATCATTTGCAAGCGCTCTTGCAATAGCAACTCTTTGCATTTGTCCACCTGAAAGTTGATTTGGTCTTTTATGAACGTGATCTTTAAGCCCAACTCTTTCTAATGATTCTAATGCCTTCTTATGCTTTTCAGCAGATGAAACTCCACTTAATGTCATTCCCATTTCCACATTGTCTAAAATACTTAAATGGCTTATTAAATTATAACTTTGAAAAATAAATCCTATACTATTATTACGATAAGCATCCCAATCTGAATCCTTAAACTCTCTAGTGGATTTCCCGTTAATAATCAAGTCTCCACTATCATATTTATCTAATCCTCCAATGATATTTAGACAAGTAGTTTTTCCTGAACCACTTGGTCCAAGTATTGCTACAAATTCATTTTGTCTAAAGTTTAAGCTTACCCCACCTAAAGCAACTTGTTTAAATTCGCCTGTTACATATGATTTTTTTATATTTTTTAGCGATAACATACTTTCCCTCCTGCAATAAATTTTACTACGATAATTTAAATATATGTTTCAATTAATTATCTTCATCCCTATATTGTTATATGATTAAAGGTTAATAGGCTTATCTAAGTAAAATATCAAAATTGAAAGCATATATTATTTAAATTTTATATAAGCTGCTAAAATAATGACTTTACTTAAATATTATAAGTTATGAATATAATTAAGATAAACTTAGAATACTTACTATAACTTATATAATATTTTAGTTTTATGAACTAAATATGAACTTAGTAAAACTATTATATATATGATTATAGCTATATTTAATAAAACTTAATTTTAAAAATTTCCTATGAATTATGGTAGATAAAAATTTTTTTCTATCATAATTCATAGGAAATAACATTCTAATATTTTTTATTTTTAATTAATAAAATTATATCTTTATTAATTCATACTTATTTTACTTAAACTTCTCTTTTAGTTTTATTATCTTGGATAAGATTTATTATTAAAAGAAATCCTATTAAAATTACTGATACTAAAAAAACTTGCAATATCTCCACAATATTCATCAAAATATCAATTTCTAAATAAGAATTAAACATCATAGTTCCTATATAAATTATGATATCTCCTAATAAGAAAGTTAGTAAATTATTAATTATTATTTTAAATTTCGAACTATACATTTCCTTTTTACTTAATGGTATAGTATCATATTTCCTTAATATAAAAACTCGTTTTCCTTGTTCCTTTATCCAGAATAAATGATTGTTAAGATAAAGTGTCAATATAATTACTCCAAAAACTAATATAGGATTTATAAAAGAAATAGGTTTAGGATCTAATCCCTTTCCCCATATAACTTTATGAGAAGAAACATCTGATTGAATAACTACAAAGTAGAAAAATAATAATACGCCAATCAATAATTTTTGATAATGATACTTTATTCTTTCTTTTTCATTTTCCAAATAGTTCATTTTATTATACCTCCTTATTTTTAAAGTAAATCACTTATGTGAAATTTTTTATTTAAGGAATCTTCTAATTGCTTTCTTTTAAAATTATCTTCAAGGGCTTCTTTAGTATCATTTATTTTAATTTCACCATTATCAATTAAAATAATATAATCTGCAATCTTATCAAGATCGCTAGTTATATGAGTTGACATAAGAATACCTATATCTTGATTTAATATATCTTGTAGCATATTTAAAAAATCTTTTCTAAAAACAGGATCAAATCCAGCAGTAGGTTCATCTAAGAGAAGAAACTTTGGACTATACGCCATAGCAAAGCTTACTTGAAATTTCATTTTCATACCTTTAGAAAACTGATATAAGGGTTGCCCCTTAGGAATATTCATTTTATCTAGCCATATATAATAATCTTCCATACTCCAATTATTAAAATATTCTCCAAGGAGTACTCCATTTTCATATGCTGTCTTATCCATAAAAAATGAAAGTTTTTCAGAAATTAGACCAATTTCTTGTTTTGCTTCAGAAGTGTTCTTTTTTATATCAATTCCATTTATATTTACTTTTCCTTCAAAGTCAGTATCTAATCCAGATATAATATTAATAAGTGTAGTTTTCCCAGCTCCATTTACTCCAATAAGTCCTGTAAGATATCCTGGTTTAATTGTTAAAGAAACTGATTTAAGTGAAAACTCTTTATATTTTTTTACTATATTTTCACATTGTATACTATTTGTCATAAAGGCTATCTCCCTTCATATAAAGTCTTTAAAATATCTTGCATATCTTCAAGTGTAAGTTCTAATTTTTTACCCTCACTAATTAAACTTTCAAAATTATTTTCAAAATCCTTAAGCTGTTCCTCTCTAAGCTTTTGACGATTTGGCTCCTTTACGTAAAATCCCTTGCCTTGAACTGAATAAATTAATCCTTCCTTTTCTAGTTCTTCATATGCACGTTTTGTGGTGATTACACTTATTTGAAGATCTCTAGCAAGAGATCTAATAGATGGTAACAAATCTCCTGGCATTATCTCTTCTTGTATAATTGAATTTTTTATAGATTTAACTATTTGCTCATAAATTGAAATATTACTCTCTGTATCTAAAATAATATTCATTCTTAACCTTCTTTCGTATCTGGTATTTGTCTATAAACATCTTCATATGAAAGAGATTTCTTTAGAATTGGATTTATACAACGATAAGCAATGTACGCATTTACTATAAGAGCTACACTCCAACCTATTACACCTAAAAAATTCAATTGCACATTAAGAATAGACAATGAATAAAAAACTATAGCCTCCAGCATTAATAAACAAATCCAATAATAATTAACCATTTCTTCCTCTTTAGAATATATTATATATCCTTCTTTGTCTTTCTTTTTTAATCCTTGTTCACCTATACCTATTTTTAAATTAATATCTAATATAATAAAGAACCATAAAATAAGCTCTACTAAACTTAATATTATACCTCTGTTAAGAAAGATTCTTCCTATATAACTATAACTTGCTATAAAAATAAACATAAATCCCAAAATAATTTTTATAGCTAACTGTAAATACATATATTTCATTTTTTCCTTTTCACCTGCTGCACATACAAACATTGCTTTACTAAGCCTTAACGGGATTTTTTTGGTTATATCGAACATAGTAATAAATGCTACTCCGTAAATAGCAGGAATAATCGATTTTAATATATGCTCCTCTAAAAGTAATTTAATTATAGTATCATTTGTTCTCGGCATATCCATAGGTATTTGTGGAACAATTATAATAGTTAATATATAAGTAGTTAAGAAAATAAATAAAATAATGTTAAGTCCAACATTTACCCATGTCTTTTTTAAGTTTACTAATAAATCATTTATAATAATTTTTAGCATTTAGAGTACCCTCCTTTGTCTAAATAATACATGACCTCTTCTATTATTGGCACTTTAACTTCCATATCTAAATAATCTTCTCCTTCTACCTTTTCAATAAAAGCACAATTATGATATTCTCCATATTCTCTATAAATAATATTAGAGAATTTAAGATTTTCAATTTGTTCTTTAGTACCTTTAATGATTAGATATTTCTCCTGAAGCTCTTCTTTACTTAAATAGAAAAATATTTTTCCATTATGAAGTAATGCTATATAATCTCCAACTTGATCAAGATCTTCTGTAATATGAGTAGAAAATAACACGCTTCTAGTTCCATCTTCTACAATTTCCTGCATACAATTTATAAGCTCTTTTCTAAATAAAGGGTTTAATCCTGCTGCTGGTTCATCCATTATAAATAGTTTTGCATCATGAGATAAAGCAAAGGCTAACTGGAATCTAACCTTTAAACCTGCAGATAACTTACCTAATTTCTTCTTAAGAGGTACTTCAAAACGCTGACAAAATTTACGGAATAAATTTTCATCAAACTTACTATAAAGACTTCCATAAATTTTTCCATTACTTATTACACTCATGCTATCCTCAAACATATTTTCATCAAGAACAAAACCAATTTGATCTTTTGCATCTTTTTCATTAGCATCCATAGAAATGCCATTAATTTTTACACTTCCACTATCTTTCTTATATAAATTTAATATAGTATTAATAAGAGTTGTTTTACCTGAGCCATTTACCCCTACTAATCCAACTATATAACCAGGCTCTATTTTCAAATTAATCCCTCTTAAATGTAAGCTTCCTATTTTCTTTCCTAAGTTTTCTATTTCCATCAAAGTAATCATTAAAGTCCCTCCTTATAAACAACAGTATATATACTGTTTATATTTATATATACAGTATATATACTACTGGAAGCAATTTCAAGTATTTTTTCTCTTTTTGTTCTTAATATTTTATTTAAATAATTTTAAATAAAATAGGCCCAGTCTCAAAAATTTATTTAATATAGACTTTATTCAATTTTAGTAAGCTTTATTGCCTTTAAAAAGTTAATCTCTTATTTTATAAATGGCCTCACGAAACGACTCCCTTTTAATCAATTGATTTTACTTGCTTAAAGACCTTTTTAAACTTAAATAGAAATTTTTTCTGTTATTTATATATACGCAAAAAGGGAAGTTCTGATTAGATTCGAACTTCCCTTTTTATCGGCTAATATCAAAATTTATTTTGATACAGCCCCTTTTTACACATTTATACTATCTAAATTTCTAGACCTAAAATTCCTAAAAAGCTGCTTAATTATCAATTATGCACTATCCATTGTCAATTATCTATTATAGCTTCCTTCCCAAACAATTTCTCTATACTTAGCTGGATCGGTATCTCCTTCTGTGCTAAATAAAAGAACTCTTGAATTTTCATCTAAACCAATTGATTCTTTTAAATCCTTATACTCTGGATTTGTCATCAATTCATAAACTAATCCTAAAGTAACTGCTCCTGATTCTCCAGAAACAACTTTCTTATCTCCATTAAGTGGATTTCCAAGAACCCTCATACCATTTGCAGCAACATAATTTGGAGCTGAAACGAAAACTTTTGAATGATTCTTTAAAACTTCAAAGCCTGTTATATTAACTTCACCACATGCAAGTCCAGCCATTATTGTTGGCATATCTCCACCAACAGCTCTTGGTTTTCCATCATTTGCTATAGCTGATTCATAATAACATGCAGCTTCTTTAGCTTCAACTACAACAGTAGTTGGGCAATCTTCACCAAATACTGAAGCAAAGAATCCTTGTATTCCACCAGCTAGTGATCCAACCCCTGCTTGTAAGAAAATATGAGTTGGTCTTTCTACTTTATAATCATTTCTTAATTGCTCTAATGCTTCAAGTCCCATAGTTCCATATCCTTGCATTATCCATGCTGGGATTTCTTCATATCCGTCCCAAGCTGTATCTTGAACTACTACTCCATTATGCTCTTCAGCATATTTAGCTGCAAGTCTTACAGCATCATCATAATTCATATCTGTAATTGAAGCATCTGCTCCTTCTTTTCTGATATTTTCTAGTCTTATTAATGAAGAGCCCTTTGGCATATAAACTACTGATTTTTGTTTTAATCTATTAGCTGTCCATGCAACACCTCTACCATGATTCCCATCTGTTGCAGTTACAAAAGTTATATCTCCAAGCTTTTCTCTAACTTCATCTGAAGTTAACTTTTCATATGGTAATTCTGATATATCCATATTTAATCTTTGTGCCAAGTATTTTCCCATTGAATAAGATCCACCTAAAACTTTAAAAGCATTTAATCCAAATCTATATGATTCATCTTTTAAATAAACTCCGCCAAGTCCTAGTCTTTCACTTAAATTTTCTAAATTAACTAATGGTGTAACACTATATTCTGGAAAACTCTTATGAAAGTTTCTAGCTTTATTTATTTCATCCATATTTAAAAAATCCAAATCACCATCTATTTTGCTTTTTGGCATTGTATTTTCTTTCCATAGTATCTTTTCTCCCATTATTAAGCCTCCTACTATCTAATTATTCTTGTTCCAGTCTTTCCTTGAATTCCATCTTTAGCTTTTTCTAACAATGTAATAAGTGCATGTCTTCCCTCTTTCGATTCTGCAAACTCTATACCTGCCTCTACCTTTGGCTTCATTGATCCTGGAGCAAAGTGTCCTTCTTCAACATATTTCTTCATTTCTTCTACTGTAACTTTATCTAGCCACTCTTCATTTTCCTTACCATAATTTATGGCAGCCTTTTCTACTGCTGTTAATATAATTAAAAAATCAGCATCTAAATCTTTAGCTAATGTAGCACTTGCAAAATCCTTATCTATAACAGCACTTGCTCCTCTTAAATGGTTTCCTTCTTTAATTACTGGAATACCACCACCACCACAAGCAATTACAACACTTCCTGAATCTGCTAAGCTTTTAATAGTTTCAATTTCTACAATACTCTTTGGTTTTGGAGAAGCTACAACCCTTCTATATCCTCTACCAGCATCTTCAACAACATTAATTCCCTTTGAAATTAAAACATCAGCTTCTTCCTTTGTCATAAAGCTTCCTATTGGCTTTGTTGGATTTTCAAATGCTTTATCATTTTTATCTACTTCTACTTGAGTAATAATTGTAGCAACAGATTTATTTATATTTCTGCTTAATAGTTCTTCTCTAAGTGCATTTTGTAAATCATATCCCACATATCCTTGGCTCATTGCAACACATACAGACATTGGAATTGATGAGTATTTATGCTCTGCTTTAGTTAGTGCATCCATAGCAAGATTTATCATACCTACTTGTGGTCCATTTCCATGAGATATTACAACATCATGTCCTTCTTCAATTAAATCTACTATAGCCTTTGCAGTTGATTTAACTGCACCCATTTGTTCTTCTAAATTATTTCCTAACGCATTTCCACCTAATGCTATTACAATTTTCTTTTTCATAATTCTCTCCCTCAAATTCTTAGAATATATGATTAATTTGAATGTTTAGGGCTTTTATCCTTATATTGTCTTTGGATAAAAGCCCATATATTTTATATAGTGTTAAGCTTATTTAACTTGACGATCCTTCTTAGCTTCTTCTAATTTAGCTAAAACTTCTTGTGGATCCTTAACTTTGCTTAAGAAAATCATAGCTGCAATTACATATGGCTTGTAGCTAGCTTCTTTGTAAAGAGGTTTTCTATATCTATCAAATACTGAAGCATCAACTTCCCCAGTTTCACAGCTAACACCTGTAATATCTGCTGGTAAGCAATGTAAATATAATGCTTTTCCATCTTTAGTTGTCTTCATTAATTCTTCAGTACATTGCCAATCTTTATGTTCAGCATTTTGTGCTAATAATTCTTTTTCTAATTCCTTTATTCCATCGAAATCTCCATTTCCATATAAATCTGTTCTCTTTTCCATAGCAACAAATGGAGCCCAGCTCTTTGGATATACGATATCAGCTTCTTTAAATGCTTCTTCCATTGAATTAGTCTTTGTAAATGATCCACCTGAAAGTTTAGCATTTTCTTTAGCAATTTCTTCGACTTCTGGCATTACTTCATATCCTTCTGGGTGAGCTAAAACAACATCCATACCGAATCTTGTTAATAATCCAATTATTCCTTGAGGAACTGATAATGGTTTTCCATAAGATGGAGAATAAGCCCAAGTCATAGCTACTTTTTTACCCTTTAAGTTTTCTATTCCACCAAATTCATTAATTAAATGAAGGGCATCAGCCATAGCTTGTGTTGGATGGTCAATATCACATTGTAAATCAACTAAAGTTGGAATTTGTTCTAAAGTTCCTTCTTCATATCCTTCTCTTACAGCCTTTGATACTTCTCTCATGTAAGTATTTCCTTTTCCGATATACATATCATCTCTGATACCTATAACATCAGCCATAAATGAAACCATGTTTGCTGTTTCTCTAACAGTTTCACCATGTGCTACTTGTGATTTTCCTTCATCTAAATCTTGAACTTCTAAGCCTAAAAGGTTACAAGCTGATGCAAAGCTAAATCTTGTTCTTGTTGAGTTATCTCTAAACAAAGAAATTCCAAGTCCACTATCAAATATTTTTGTAGAAATATTATTTTTTCTTAAATCTCTTAAAGCTTCTGCAACTGTAAATACAGCTTTTAATTCATCGTCGCTTTTTTTCCAAGTCTCCATAAAGTCTTCGTTATGCATTTTTGAGAAATCTAATTGATTAAGTTCATTAATATATTTGTCCATTAAAGCCATTTTTAAATTCCTACCCTTCATTATCTTAATTTTTTTTATACAAATTTAAAATTAAATTATTTTATTATTTTTCTTTGTTAGTACAATAAATTGTTGGTAATGCAGCATATACAGCAGCACATTTAACTAAATCTTCTTTCCAAGTCTTTTCATTTGGAGCATGTGCTTCTGCTTCTGCTCCAGGTCCAAATCCTATTACAGGAATTCCATTACGTCCCATTATAGAAACACCATTTGTTGAGAATGTCCATTTATCTGTAAGTGGACGAGCTTTTCTCATTTCGTCAGTTACTGCAGCCCCACTTCTTGTTGTTCCATAAAGACCTTCATATGACTCTTCCATTGCTTTTGTTACAATATGATCTTCTGGAATTACCCAAGTTGGGAAGTAACATTCAATTGGATATACTAATCCTGTATAGCTTGGCCTATCATAGTTATACATACTTACTGTTGCATTATATTTTTTAACAGCTGGAAGATTACGAATTTCTTCTAAACAACTTTCCCAAGTTTCCCCTGCTGTCATACGACGATCTAAAGAAATTGAGCATGAATCAGCAACAGCACAACGACTTGGAGAAGTATAGAATATTTGAGAAGTTGTAACTGTACCTCTTCCTAAGAAGTTAGCTTCTTTCCATTCTGAGTTATATTTTTCATCTAGCATTTTTACTAAGCCTTTAATTTCTTTATCATCAGCTGCATTATTTTCATTAAGGTCACGAATATTCATTAATATTTCAGCCATTTTGTAAATTGCATTATCTCCTCTTTCTGGAGCTGAGCCATGGCATGAAACTCCTTGAACATCGACACGAATTTCCATACGACCTCTTTGTCCTCTATAGATACCACCATCTGTTGGCTCTGTGGAAACTACAAATTCTGGTCTTATATTATCTTCTTTAATTATATATTCCCAGCAAAGTCCATCACAGTCTTCTTCTTGAACTGAGCCAACAACTAATGCTGTATATTTTTCACTTAAAAGATCTAAGTCTTTCATTATTTTTGCACCATAAACAGCTGAAACTATTCCTCCTAATTGATCAGAAGTACCACGTCCACCTATTTCAGTATCAGTTTCATATCCTTCATATGGGTCAAAGTTCCAGTTAGCTCTATTTCCTATACCAACAGTATCAATATGTGCATCAAATCCTATTAATGTTTCTCCTGTTCCCATATATCCTAGAACATTACCTTGTGGGTCTATTTCAACTTTATTAAAGCCTAATGATCTCATTTCTTCAGCTATACGGTTAATAACACCTTTTTCTTCACAACTTTCTCCAGGAATAGCAACTAAATCTCTTAAAAATTTAGTCATTTGAACTTTATATCCCTCTGCTTGTGATTTAATATTTGTAAAATCCATATTCTTTTCCCCCTTATAGTTTGAATATATTTAATTATTTAATATTATTATTAAAATCATCATTTATATCTATAGCAAAACTCATGCCAACTTTTTTACTAATTATTAATATGATTTATTAGTATTTTTATGATTTCAAGCCATTTTTCACCTCTTATTTTATTAAAAAAATAAAGGATTATCATTTTGATAATCCTTTATCACTTTGGTTAAATCCAGCATTTTATAAGGTTTTCGAGGTTAATTTTACATTTTTATCATTTTGATAATGTAAAATTTTTAATAATTTATCATTATCCATTTTTATTACTTTTCACACTATTTTAATGCTTTTAATGCTACAGAATTTAAGATACTCCAAGGTTTATTAAAATGTGGTTGGAAGAAAAAATCTGTCATTGCAAGTTCTTCAATAGACATTTCATTTTGAATTACCACTGAAAGAGTATTCATAAATTCAGTCATATCTACCTTAGAAGCAATTTGTCCTCCAACAACTCTCTTTGTATCTTTTTCATAAACTAATTTTATCATAACGTCTTCGAAAGTAGGCATAAATTCTGGCCTGTTCTTTTCCTTTAATATTACGCTCTCTACTTCAAAATTAGTAGTAAGTTTCGCAACTTCTTCTGTTAGTCCTGTAGATGCTATACATTCATCATAAATCTTTATGCCAGATGTTCCTTGCGTTCCCATATATCTTAATGTTGGCTCTTTTATATTCCTAGCAATTAACATTCCCATTCTAACTGCGTTAGTTGCAAGAGGTATATATCTACTATCTTTTGCTGGGTTATATCTTACCATACAGCAATCCCCAGCTGCAAAAACATCTTCTTTACTAGTTCTCATATAATCATCTATTATTATGGCTCCATTTTTCAGAGTTTCTAATTTACCTTTTACTAACTTTGTACTTGGAGCAAATCCTATACAAAGTACTACTAAATCACCTTCATATTCGCCTTTATCAGTAATTACTTTTTGAACCTTCCCATTATTGCCATTAAACTTTACTACTTTTTCACCTAAAACTAATTTAATTCCTCTATTAGTAAATTCTTTTTCTGCAATATCAGAAAATTCTTTATCTAAATACTTGGACATGATTCTATCTTCTGCATCAATTAATGTTACTTTTTTCCCTAACACTTCAAATGATTCAGCTAATTCTACTCCTATATACCCAGCTCCAATTATAACTACATTATTTGCTGAGTCTTTCTTTTCATCAATTATCTTAGCATGATTATAATTTTTACATAGTAATATATTTTCAAGGTCTAAGCCTTCTAATTTTGGAACTATTGGCCAAGAACCTAAAGTTAAAATAAGCTTATCATAATCATCTTCAAATTCTTCTGAGTTTACTAAATTCTTAACTTTAATTTTTTTATTATCAAAATCTATATCTAGCACTTCATGCTTCATTTTTGCTATTATCCCACTACAAGATAAGTTTTCAGGAGAATTGTAAAAAAGCTTTTCGGGCTCTGTAACTACTCCTCCAACACTTAAAGCTATTCCACATGATAAAAATGAAATATTATCGTTTTTTTCATATACTACAACTTCTGAATCTGGATATACTTCTTTTAAATTTACAACTGCTGAAGTACCAGCATGAGTGCATCCTATTACAATTACTTTCATAAATTATTCTCCTTTATATAATTAGTTTTACTATTATATAAATAGAGTTTGCTAAAAATTATTTAATATTCATTTATAATGTCTCCTACATATTCTTTGCAATAAACTCTAGCATTTTTATACCAACTGATACAATTTCATCTATGTTTATTTGTGAAAAATCATGACTAGCTCCCTCTAAGGTTATAAGTTCTGCTTTATTTCCTTTTTCTTTAAGTTCATCATATAATATTTCTGCATTTTCATAAGGTACCGTATTATCTTGTTTACTATGAACTATTAAAGTATTTGGCTCATTTTTATCTACATAATTCACTGGACTATAAAGTTTTAAGATATCTTCCCTTTGTTCTCCTACTGAATTTATTATTTGCTCTAAATCCCATTGAACATTACTAGTATCTAATGTTGTTAAATCCGTTGGTCCAAAAAAGTCTATTAAGTACTTTATATTTGATGGATAATCTTTTAATTCCTGTGAATCAATAAACTGATCTTCAGCACTATATGCAGCCATTAATGCTAAATGTGCTCCAGATGATGCTCCTATAACACCTATTCTATCTGCATTAAATCCAAAATCATCTTTATTCTTATGTATCCATCTTATTGTATCCTTCACATCACTAATTTGTTTACTGAAGTTCTCTTCTCCATTCATAAGCTCATAGCTAGTACTTATTATTGTAAAGCCTTCTTCCCTAAATGCATCTAAAAGTGGAGATATAGCTTCTGGTATTTCATTATTTCCATATACCCAACTTCCACCATGTACGTATAATATTACTGGTGAGCCACCCTTAACACTCTTTTTAGGTCCATAAATATCAAGAGTTAACGAAGTTCCATTAGTATTTTTATATATAATATCATCATAATCAATAGAATCTATTGACTTTAATGACAAATCTTCTGTTAAGTTTTGCCCATTTTCTGCAAACTCACTGTATTTCTTTAATACACTTGTGTATAAGGATATTCTATCCCTTATAGAATATATAAAAACTCCACCTGCTATAACTACTACTAAAATTACTATCCCTATAACTTTAAAAAATTTCTTCATTACTTCTCCTTCCATAAATATAATAGATTCTTTACTATTTTAATTTATATTATATTTTAAATATTTATACAATAAATTAAACTTTTATTAAATTTAATAAGAATATAATTTATTTTGTAATGACTAAAATAGTATATATTAATTATTTATTTTAATTTTGTATTTCTGTCAATAATGTTTATGTATAGTAATACACTATATTGATATTAAATTTAGGAAGTGATTTTATGAAAAAAAGATTATTTTTATTAATATTTTCATTAGTATTTTCACTTATTTTAATTGGATGTAATAAAAGTAAAAACGAACCCCTATCTAATCCTTCACAAAATATTGTTGATGAAGAGAAAGATTCAGGTAAGGACAAAGATAAACCAAATGATGATAAAACGCTAGATAATAATTCTAATGAATATAAATCCATTACTAATACTAAAGTTCGTTTGTTTTATTTCGACTCTTCAAAATTGCAGCTTTATTATGTAGATAAAGAGATTCAAGTATCCGACAAGGCTATAGTAAAAGCTTTAACAAAAGAACTTCAAGATTATTCTCCTAACAATAATTTTTTAAATTTAACTAATGAAGTAGAAATTACCTCTGCTAAATTAGATGAAAACAAAAAACTTCTAACTATAGTATTTTCTTCTTCCTACGTAGATAAAATGCTTCTTGGATCTTCAACAGAAAGTGGACTATTGTCTTCATTGATATCTACTTATGCATATAATTTAGATGTTGACAAGGTTGCTATTTATTTTGGAGATAAACTATACACTTCTTTGAAGGGTGATCTCCCTAAGGGCTATTTCGATGTAGATTTTAGTTCTGCTATTCCATATTCTAAGGATTCTTACAATAATCCTAATACTGAAAATAATGAAGAAACTGATACTGTAAAAAAGACTATGAATTCTAGAATATATTACTACAATTGCACTGATGATATATTTTATTATATAAATAAGCCAATTGAAGTAATAGATGGAGCCTTAATAACTGCCTTAACAAATGAATTAAAGAATCCTCCAAGCCAAAATTTATTTAGTTTTAGCAATGACTTAGCTATTCGTTCAGCTAAATTAGATAAAGAAAATAATACACTAACCGTTGATTTATCAAAGTCTTATTATAATTTATTAAGTAAACTTGGCTCTGGAGGTGAATCAGCTGCTTTAAAATCTTTGGCTTTAACTTATGGATATAATTATGGAATTGATAAAGTTATAATATTAGTAAATGGAAAACCTTATTCCGGTAGTCATATAATTTTGGAAGTAAATGAGTGTATTAACATTAATGTAGATAATATTAAACCTTTAAATATTTAATAAAATATTTTCTTATATAATTAAATAATTGAAATACAAAGCCTATCATACTTTTTTATAGAAAAACAGTAGTTAGTTTTATTTTTATACCAAACTAACTACTGCATCTATTAAATCATATTCTAAATTTTGAAGATATGTAGTTACTACAAAGAAATTAATAGTAACTACAAGCAATGAATAAATAAAATATATAAATACCCTATTACCAATATTGCTTTTCTATTTCTCCTTATTTCTTTATAACTTCATATTTAAAACAATTACTCAAAAATATTCTTTAATAAAAATTGATCTTTACTTTTAATAATATCACTTGAAATTATTACACTCATTTCTTTAGGATTTATTTTATGGTCACAAATTCTAATACTTTGTTCTCTAATAAGAATATCTAAATATTGTTTTATCATTAACCCGTTTCTTAAACTCAAATTTCTGTTCTCATCTAATTCAATTATTGCCTTATTTAAAGTTTCTTTAGCTTCATCGTCTAAAATATATTTCTTGCTTTCTAAAATACTTAATGACATATTAAATAATTCATCTTTCTTATAATCTTTAAAGTTTAGCATTGATGGAAATCTATAATTTAATTCTGGATTTACCTGCATAAGTCTTTTAATATCCTTGCTTTTTCCTGATAAAGTTATAACTATTCTATTACTATGCTTATCTATAAATTTAATTAAATCCTTAATTATCCTATTTGATGTATCTTCTAATAAGAATTCAGCATTATCTATATAAACTACTTTACCAACTTGCCTATTTAAAATATCTTCAATAGATATACCATTTTTCATATTATCTATAATTTCCTCTTTGCTTAAATCCACTATACTTTTAGCTTTTACAACTCCCATACTATATAATGTTTCTGATAATATATTTAGTACAGTTTTTTTACCTGTTCCGATATCTCCAGTAAAAATTATGTTCATATATCTATTTATATCAGTGGATAGACCTAGTCTTTTTCGTCTTTCCTTCACTCTCATTAATTTATATTGATTTCTTAAAAACTCTTTAGCTTCCTCATTTCCAATTAAATCTTTTAATCTCACTTCTAAATCAAATTCATTGTCATATTGAGAAGTATTAAGCCTTTCCACATCCTTAGATGTTATTAAATTCATCTCATAAACACTTATATCTTCTTCTGCAATTCTTATACTTTGAATTCTTATTAAATTTTCAACATAATTTCTTACCATTCTACCATTTCCTGATTGTGCATCAGAATTTTCATATATATCAACAAAACTCTTTTTAAGTGCTGCATATCCATTCTTAGATAATTTAAATCCTTTTGACTCAACTAATCTTATAGCCATTTCTAAAAGTTCATTTGGATTATAGTCTTCAAAATTAGTCCATAATGGAAATCTTGACCTTAGTCCAATATTTACATCAAAGAATTCTTCCATTTCTTTCTCATATCCAGCTAAAATAACTATTACTTCTCTTGAATAATCCTCAATTAATTTAAGAAGTGTTTCTATAGCTTCTCTTCCTAAACTATCATTAGCAAGAGTATACGCTTCATCTATAAATAAGACACCGCCTAAAGCTTCTTTAAACTTTTCTTCTGTCTTTTTAGCAGTTTCTCCCGGCACATTAGAAACAAAACTAGATCTATCTGTTTCTACTAACTGACCTATTTTTAGTAATCCCATACTGTTAAGCATTTGTGCAACCAATCTTGCTATGCTAGTTTTTCCTGTACCAGGATTACCTGCAAACACCATATTTAAATTTTGCTCTATTTCTGTATTTACTCCAACTGATTTTCTTTTTTCCTGAGCAATTAAAAGCTTATATTGACTTCTTAAAAGATTTTTAACTTCTTCTAGGCCTATTATATCTTTTAACTTTTCTTCTAAATCAAATTTAGCACTAGCTTTAAAGTTAAAATCTTCTCTTTCTAATAAATCTATTTCACTTTTATTACTGTTTAAATATTTTCTTGATGAATATATAATAGCATTTTCTATTATATTTCTTACAAACCTTGCATTTCCTAAATCATTTTTTCCTGTAAGTTGATTTCTAGTAAACAAGTCTATTAAATCATTTTTTACATTCTTTGCAATTCTATATCCCTTTGCTTTTGCAATTTGTAAAGCAATTCTATACATTTCTTCTGGATTATAATCTTCAAAATGAATTGTATTTGGAAATCTAGATTTAAGTCCCTGATTAAAACTTAAAAACTCTTCCATATCTTTTTCATATCCAGCCAATATAACTGTTAAATTATTTCTATTATCTTCAATTCCTTTTAATAAAGCATCTACTATTTCTTTTCCAACTTTATCATCTTCGCTTTCACACAAAGCATATGCTTCATCAATAAATAGCACTCCTCCTATTGCTGAATTGACTATGTCATTTGTTCTTTTAGCAGTTTCATTGACATTTTCTGTTATAAAATCTGCCTTGCTAACTTCAACAAATACTCCCTTTGATAATAATCCTAAAGCATTTAAATATTCATAAGTTATCCTTGCTGCATTTGTCTTTCCAGTACCTGCATTTCCTGCAAATATCATATTTAAAGATATTCTAGATGTTCTTAGCCCTAGTCTTTCTCTTATCCTCTGTACCTTATAGTTATTTTCTATATTTATTAAAAATTCTTTTAAATCCTTAACACCTATTATAGATTCTAACTTATATCTGACCTCATCTAAAGTAGGAGTAGAATATTTATTTAATCTATATATCTCGCTATTTACATTACAATATAGTTTATTACGATCTACATATATTAGTATTTTTTCTCCATCTTCTATAGCTTCCTTTAATATTAAGTTTCTTAATGGATCACTTACTTTATAATATATATATTCTGTAATCTCAAAGCCACTATTTTTACTGAAGTTTTTTTGAAGATATTCACCAACACCAAATTCTTCTTTTTCATTACTATTATCCTTAAATCCTAATAGAACTTGTATCCCTAAATCATCTTTTATCTTCTCAATTTCATTTGTTAACTTCTTTTTTATAATTATATTTTTTTCTTTTTGGGTAAGCTCTCTAGTATGAAAATTTCTATCGCTATTTTTTAATGATACTTCTAAAAATTCTTCAAATTCATTTTTATCTTCGTAATTATAAATAAATATAAAGAACTTATTATGGCAAACTATTTTATTAATTTTATTTTTATCTTGTTCTTTTGCCTCTACTAAAAATTTATTTTTAATTACATAGTCATTATTTAGCTTAATACAAGTATTAGGATATATACTTGATAATAGCTTCATTATTTCCTTTGATGCTTTTTCGGTATTTTTAAAAATTACCCCTTCAGATTTATCATTGCCTAACTTTTCATATAAATCTGTTAAAAAAGCATTATAGCCCAGATTAAAATTATAGGATGCTAAATCAATTTCATCTAAATTCTTATTTTTTATTAACTTCTTTTTATATAATTCATCAAAAATAGTCCTTATACTTACTTTCTTAAATGTATTTTTATGTCCTGCTACAATTGATATTCCTTTTTCTTCATTTTCTATTTTATTTATAAAATATTCCGATATTTCTTTAAAAAATTCTTTTTGGCCAATAAACTCTTTATTTAGCTTCTTTTCAATATCTAATATTATTTCATTCTTATCCATATATGTCCTTCCATTCATTTGTTAATATACTCTAATTGAACTGTTCTATATTATTTTTATCAAAGTTGTCGAGACTTAGTCATTAATATAGAAAATGCCGTACTTTTGAAAGCACAGCACCATGAATTATATTAAATTATCTTTCTTCAATAAATTTAATAATGTTGGATTGAAATTAAATTCACTTATAAGTGAATCAACTTCTTTTAAAGCTTTTTCCTTTTTCTCCTTGGAAACTTTGGATTTTGAAGCTCTTATTAATATATTTTTAGGTGAATGTGCAATGTCAATGAATTCTAAAAGCTGTGTTTTATATCCAGCTGCTTCTAAAAGATTTCCCCTTACTGCATCTGTCATTAATGCTGCCATTCTTTCTTGTATTATACCATATTTAGTTAATATAGATAATGTATTTGCTTCCATTTGATGATTAAATTCATGTTGGCAACATGGTACTGAAAAAATCATCTTTGCATTCCATTTTATTGCATTATATAATGCATAATCTGTTGCTGTATCACAAGCATGTAATGTTATTACCATATCAACATTATTTTCATACTTGTATCCATTTATATCTCCAAGTTCAAAATGTAAATTATCATATTTATATCTTTTAGCTATTTCATTACATTTTTTAATTACATCAGCCTTAAGATCTAAGCCTATCATTTTAACATTTATATGTTTTATTTCTACAAAATAATAATATAAAACAAAAGTTAAGTATGATTTTCCACATCCAAAATCTAATATAGTAAGTTCTTTATAATCATTTTTCTTTATTTCATCATCTATTATTTCAATAAACCTATTTATTTGCTTATACTTATCATATTTAGAATTTATAACTTTACCTTCTTTAGTGAAAACCCCTAAATCTATTAAAGGCTCTATTATCATTCCCTCTTTTAATATATAATTTTTTTCTTTATTATGGCTCTTATTAGAAAGATTTGAATTATTGCTCTTTTTCTTCCCTAAAAATACTTTCCCTTTTTTTGATATCTTCAAATCAAAAGATGTTTCATTAGACCACGCTGATAATTGTTTGTAATTATCATTTACAATATCAAATAGTGCTTTTTCTAATTGATTAACTTCAATATTTTCATGAAAAACTTGCTTATCAGTAAATTTTTCTATTTGATAATATTTTTTCCCCTTATTATTTTCCTTAAGTAAAAAACTTATTTTATTATATTCAACTTCTTTATTTGCTTTATTACTAATAACTATCTTTATAATTTCTTCTTTTAACATTTCATAAATAGCATTTTTTAAATCTTCCATATATAAACAACCCCTTGTTGTAAATTACGAAGCAATTTATTAATGAAAGAATTAAAAAGTGAAAGAATTAAGGTTGTTTTGCTCCGCAAAACTTAAACTATAGGTGCCAAGCACTTTATATTCAAAATCCTTTAGGATTTTTACCTTAATTTTTTTCATTCCTTCATTTTTTCATTTTTTAATTATTTTGCTTCGCAATTTATAAAAATTCCGTATTGATAAGTAAATATTACACAAGAAATTACTAGATAGCAAGAATTTTTCTTATTCTACGTATTTACTTCTTAATAGTTCTATTTCTTTTGCATAGCCATCAAGTTCATTTGGAGTTTCTAAGAAAAATGGTAAATGTTTTAGCTTTGGATGATTTATTATTCTTGTTATAGCTTCTAATCCTAAAGAACCCTCTCCAATTTTCTCATGTCTATCTTTATGACTTTTAAATGGATTTTTGCTATCATTTAAATGAATTGCCCTTAATCTATTTAATCCTATTACTCTATCAAATTCTTCTAAAACTCCATCTAAATCATTTACTATATCATATCCAGCATCATAAATATGGCAAGTATCAAGACAAACTCCCATTTTTTCTTTTAATTCAACTCTTGAAATTATTTCTGCTATTTCTTCAAATGTTCTTCCAACTTCTGAACCTTTTCCAGCCATAGTTTCTAATAAAACTGTTGTAGTTTGATCTTTACTTAATACAGTATTAAGTAAATCTACTATATAATTAATCCCTATCTCTACCCCTTGTTTTACATGACTTCCTGGATGAAAATTATATAAGTTATTTGGCATAAGTTCCATTCTATTTAAATCATCAACCATCATTTCTCTTGCAAATTCTCTTGTTCTTTCATCTGCTGAACATGCATTTAATGTATATGGAGCATGAGCTAAAATAGTTGAAAAGTTATTTTCCTTAGCAATTTTTAAAAGTCCTTCCATATCCTCCATATTTATTTCTTTTGCTTTACCGCCTCTTGGGTTACGAGTAAAGAACTGAAATGTATTTGCTCCAATTTGTAGTGCTTCTTTTCCCATATTCTCAAAACCTTTTGTAGTTGATAAATGACATCCTATATTTAACATAATTACCTCCAAAGTATAGTCTTATTTCAATATTCTATATAATGTTCTATATTTTATAATCTTTTATAAAATATTTATTACCATATTCATATACAGATTTATAATATATAAACTAATTCTATTAACTGTTAGTTATATAAAATAATACTATAATAGTCTATACTAAATCAAGAACTAATTAATAATTTTTATTACTTAATAAATATATATAAATTTAATATTTAAATTTAATAAATAGAGTTGTTATAATTAAAATAACAACTCTATTTTCAAAAAACACTGTTTTTAATTTACATTATAAAAGTTAATGTAGTAGATAATATTCCACCGATTATTAAAGATAAACTACTAAAAGCAAATGATATATCTATTTCTGTTCTATAGCTTCTACCCCCTCCCATTAGTGAAAGAGCAATTGAATCTGCTGATATTGATGAAAAAATCCCTATAAAAATTAGTAGCAAGCCTTCTATAAATAATATATTTTGAAAGCTATTGTAAGGTGTACTACTAGTTATTATAAATCCCATCATCGTTACTACCCCAAGCCATCCAAAACCATAAATCACAGCTTTTATAAACAAGGATATTCTATTATTTTTCATAAACCTTCCCCTTTTTATAATTATATATTTTTATAAATAATACTAAATAAAAAGCTTTATACTAATTTCTATAACTCCTAATAGCTTTCTATAAAACTATATAATAAAAGTTAAACCTGCACTAAACACTCCACCTAATATTAAAGAAAATGTACTAACTGCTAGTGCTACATCTAACTTTCTATTAGATTTTTCTCTTTCCATTTTAGTAACTTCTAGATTTGCACTAGCTGAATATTGAGCACTATTCTGTCCAAGCCCTTGCATAGAAAGTCCCATTGGATCACCTGATATTGATGCAAAGATTCCTACAAAAACTAATATAATACCTTCTATAAATAAAATATTTTCAAAGTTTTTATAGGCTGTTACTTTAGTTATTATAAATCCTATTAATACTGCTACTCCAAACCAAGCTATACCCCAAAGAAAAGATTTTATAACTAAGCTTATTCTATTATCCTTCATACTAAATACCCCCTTTTTTACTATTATAACATTATTTTCCTTTATGATATATATTACTATATAAAATAATTATAAATTCAATTTACTTAGTGATAGAGTCCCCATATAATGGAGTTGGAAGTCCGAATCCTCCTGCAACTTCAATTAAATCTCCAGTAATAAAAGATGATTCATCACTAGCGTAAAATACTACTGCATTTGCTATATCTTCTGGCTTTCCAACTCTATTTAATGGAACATGTCGTAAAAATCCTTTTATAAATTCCTCTGACATATTGTCCATAGCAGCATCAGTTGCTATAAGACCTGGTAATATCGCATTGCACCTAACCCCTTGCTTCGCATATTGAACTGCTATATTTTGAGTTAGTGAGTTAATAGCTGCTTTTGATACAACATATGCTACACGGGATAAATCAGGAATTACTGAGCCTATAGTCGATATATTAATTATACTTCCACCTCCATTTCTTATCATATGAGGTATTACTTCTTTACAAGGTAAGTATACACTTTGCAAGTTATCTTGTACTATTCTAAAAAAATCTTCTGTATTTCCTGTAACTACATCAAAATCTGCTTTTACATTAGTTCCTCCATAGTTATTTACTAATACATCTAATCTTTTCTCTTTATTAATAACTTCTTCTATCATAGTTTTATACGTGTCCGGCTTACTTGCATCAAAATATACTATATCTGCATTACCACCATTTGCAATAATTTCATCTGCAATTTTTTTACCTGCATCTAATCTTCTTACAGCAAGATAAACTTTCGAACCATTTCCACCTAATTTTTTAGCTATTTCTAATCCTATTCCTCTTGTTGATGAAGTTACTAAAGAAATTTTATTATCTAATCTTTTCATAATGCACCTCCAAAATATACTATTAATATTAATGTCTCAAACTATATTTTATCCATAAGATTAAATTTTTAAATAATTATTTTTTATCAACCTTTTCTACTTTATATCATTCTTTAATTAATTTCTCTAATATACCATTTTCCCCCATCATAAAGTCAGAGGAAATTGATACAAGATAATTTTTATCTTCTTTCATAAAACCTTTTACTTTACTTAAGTAAATTTAATTATATTTGTTGTTTAATTCATCACTATAATTTTTATATACACTATATATCTTTTGATACTCTTCCTTTATTATATTTTTTGAGATAAAATATCGGATATTATTTTATATATAATATCCGATAATACTAAGTTATATTTAATTTTCACTATATTTATATCTTCATAAATATCTTTATGTCCACTAATGCCTTTAATCATTTATATTTTTATAATGATTAAAAAGGATACATATGTAAGTTTATTTATTACGTCACTTGCTTGTAGTTAATGTAAAGTTACATATGTCCTTTTTAATATTTCTATTCTTCATAACAAATAACAGGAGTTCCCTCATCTATATTCTCAAAAATAGTTTTTGCTAAATATGACGGAGAATTTACGCAACCATGAGTCCCATTTCCTTTATATATTTTTCCTCCAAAAGAATATCTCCAACTTGCATCATGAATCCCTATATTACCATTGAAAGGCATCCAATATGTTACTTTTGCTTCGTAATTTGGACCTCTTAAAGTTGCTTCTTTTTGCTTATAATTAAGCATATACGTTCCAAGTTTAGTTGAATATCCTTTCCCAGGATCTCCAGTTACTACATCTCCTTGAGTAATAAGTTTACCATCTTTATAAAACCATAAATGCTGACTTGTTAAATTGATTTCTACATAGGTGTCCCCTATATCATCTTCATCTCTATTTAAACCCTTTTGTGTATATATTGGCTCTTTTTCAAGTATTGCTCCAAGCTTTATATTTTCTAATAACATCCTTGTTTCTGCTACATAATTAATTTTCCAGCCATAGTATCCACCTTTAACCTCAACCATTTTTCCTGTGGAAGATTTAAAGTTTCTTGCTATTCCAACTGTATTATATTTAGCACTTAACTCTAACACATAATCTTTTACTGATTTTTCATTTATTATTACTTCTAAATTATCATCAACACTAAGCCATTCATTTATTCTACTTCCGTCTAATACTTCACTTTTATCTCCAAATAAATATGTTATTTTAGTTGATACATATTTATTTAATATATCTTTTGCTATCATTGCTTTTTCAGAGTTTACTGTATACTCTGGATTTTCATAGCATAATTTCTCATTTAAATCGATCTTCACCTCTCCATTTAAAATGCTATTTTCTATAGCTTCATATAATTTCTCTTTCTTTACTTTATTACCATAAACTTCTTCAATCAATTCATATGAACCATTTGAGTATTTAAATCCTACATTCTTAGGTTCTATAATTTCTTTATTTAGGCAATCTAATTCTTTAATTTTATTATTTAAATTCTCATTATTGTAATCAACTAAATCACCTATATTATAATTTTGTTTTTTTATTAACCCCACAATCCACTTTAATGAAGCTTGTCTATCTTGAACATTAAAAATACTATTCTTTTCGTTATACTGTAATCCTATATCTTTTCCTAATATTTCTTCTATTTTTCCATCTCGCTCTATTATCTGTAGCTTATAATCATTTATTGATTTTTTCAATATATCAGGTGCCTCTTCATATGATTTTAATGATAAATTAATTCCATTTATTTCCGTATTAAAAAAGAAATGATTTGTAAAAAATATTGCTATAAGTAAGTATGTAAATATAATTGCTGTCACTATAATAATTATGTTCCCTGTAATTTTATTTTTAAAAAGCTCTTTTAGATTAATACTTTTCATTGATCCATACCTTTCATTAATAGTATTTTATTCCAACATAATTTCTAATTTATAATATGCTTGTATTTTTCATTTTAAAACTTAATATACGTTACAATAAAGATTTAATATTTAATTAAAATTTAATGATTGAATCATAGATTTTTAGCTATTTAGCAACATGACATATAAAGAATTATATTATTTTTATTTCTAAATATACTTATTTCTTGGAAATTATATGAAATAAAACTACAAAAAGGTATGGAATAAAAATTTCCATACCTTTTGATTTTAATTTCAACTCTAATTATTATTAATTCTATCAATATATTCCTTCATTATCTTAGCAGATGAAACGAACTTGTCTTTTTCCTCTTTTGATAATTCTATATTTAATACTTTCTCTACTCCATTCTTACCTACTATTGTTGGAACACTCAAATATGTGTTGTTAACACCTAAATAATCATTTAATAAAGTAGATACTGATAATACAGTTTTTTCATCCTTTAAAAATGCTTCTACTATTCTTGTTAGAACTGCTGCAACTGAAAAGGCAGTAGCACCCTTTCTATTGATAACTTCATAAGCTGCATTTTTAACATCATCAGCAATAACTTTTTCTGTTGCTTCATCCCATTCTATTTTTAATTGTTCTGAAAAATCTTTTATTGGAATGTTTCCTATTGTTAATGATGACCATGGAACAAACTCACTATCTCCATGTTCTCCTAAAACATATCCTTGAACAATTCTTCCATCAATACCAAAGTACTTTCCAAGTAAGCTCCTTAATCTTGTTGTGTCTAAAACTGTACCTGAACCAATAACCCTTTCTTTAGGAAATCCTGATAATTTATAAGTCATATATGCCAGTATATCCACTGGATTTGATACAACTAGTAATATTGCATTAGGACTTAATTTTGCTATTGTTGGAACAAAACTTTTAAATATTTTATAGTTTTTATCTACTAAATCTAGTCTAGTTTCTCCTGGTTTTTGTGCAACACCAGCAGTTATAATTATTATATCTGAATCTTTAGTATCTTCTAAAGCTCCTAATGTAACATTGCACGGACTATTTAAAGAACTTCCATGCATTAAATCAAGAACTTCACCTAGCGCTTTTTCTTGATTAATATCATTAATAACTATTTCTCTTGCTACTTCCTTTTGTAGTAAGGCAAAGGCAGTAGTTGCTCCAATTGAACCTGCTCCAATTATTGATATTTTACTCATATATAATACTCCTTCATCCTTTTATTTAATTTATTGTTATTTATTTCTATTATATACTAATTATTAATTAATTTATACTTTTTTTAAATAATTTTTATTATATAACTAATATATTTATTTGAACTAATTTGATTGCTATTTATCATAATATTATAACTTGTATCTAACTTAGTGAAATCCATATTTTAGTGTAATTTATATTCCTTTTAGTAGTTTGTGTATTATATAAAAAAATAAGTCTAGTAACTTTTGTAAAGTTACTAGACTTATTAAAATTTATTTAGCTCTTATTACTTCAATTTTATATCCATCTGGATCTGTTACGAAATAATATGAAGGTTTTGTTCCAGGTAGTCCTTTAAATGGAGTTACTTCATATCCTAAAGCTATATGCTTTTCTCTCATTCCTTCTAAGTCTTCAGCTTCAACTGCAATATGGCTAAAACCATTTCCTAAGTCATAAGGCTTTTCAACATCATAATTATAAGTTAATTCTATTTCATATCCGCCTTCTTCATTAGATAGATAAACAAGGCTGAATTTATGTTCTGGGTATTCCTTTCTTCTTGTTTCTATTAAATCTAATGCTTCTTTATAAAACTTTAATGACTTTTCTAAGTCCTTAACTCTTATACAAGTGTGTAACATTTTAACTGACATTTTTTTGTCCTCCTATTTTTAATTTATTTAATATATATTCAATTATATTGGTGAAATTATCTTTAATCAACTAATTGTTTAATTTATAAATATTTTTAAATATTAAATATTATTTAAAGGTTTTCTTTTAATAATTTACTTTTCTTATATTTTATCATAGAATAAATTTACATAAGTATTTTTAAATAATTACCTAGAAAGGAGTTCTTATGACAACAAAGAAAATATTTTTATTATTGATTTCATTATTGATTACTTTTAATTTTACTTCATGCAAAAACTCAAATTCAAAAGATAATACAGCTGATAATAATTCTATTGAAGAAAATATTCAATCAGATGATCCCATAAAAGAAGAACCTAAAGTACCTACTTCTTTTGAAGCATTCGGGAAATCATATACTTCTTCTAAAGACATTAATTCAATAGAAAAAAGTACTAATATTTATGATGATCAAACATCTATTTACTATACTGCTGGTGAATACAAAGAAATAGATTTTATAAATGACCTGCTATATTCATACTTAAATGAAGATAATTCTATATATAACTATTTAATATCATATAGCAATACTAATGAAAAAGGATACGAGCCTATTTCTGAGAGCGATAAAGAAAAACTAAAAAAAGACTTATCTTCATTAAGAAGCCAAATGGATCTTGCTAATGGCGAAGAAATGGTGGTTAGGTTAGATAGAGTAACCTATGAGGGCTTAGACCCTAATACAAATTCTGGACATAGTTTTAAGATAAGAGTTGCAATTTCAAGAGTAGGAGCAACAATAGTTCCTTGGAATTACTTTACTGTCACTGTTTATGAAGATGGCAATAAACTTATGGCACATTTGTTTTAGTGAAAAGTTAATAGTGAAAGAGTGACGAAGTTAAGGTTTTTTTCTCAATTCTTTCACTTTTTTATTTTTTTCACTCTTTCATTATTCTAAATATATAAGTCCATTAATATCTCATCATCATATTCATCATTAACATAAAAGAAATTCTTATGAAATCCTACTTCTTTAAATCCAAACTTGCTATACAAATTTCTTGCTTTTATATTATTTGCCTTTACTCCTAGGCTTATATTCTTTATTTTTTTAGTATCTTTAGCAAAGTCTATTAATATTTTCATTACTTCACTTCCGATACCAAGGTTCCAATATTCTTTTTTTACTGAAATAGCAATTTCTGCATTATGAGATATTCTTTTTCTATTTGATGTGGATACTTGTGCTATACTTACTATTTTTTTATTTATTATCCCTACTAGCATCATAGAAGTTTCTTGGTTAGCCATATTTTCTAAATGTGATTTTTCTTGATCTATACTTAAATGGAACTCATTTTCTCCAAATAGTAAATTATCACTTTCGCCGCCAACTATATTTAAATATTCAATCATCTTTTCAGCATCATTTACTTCTGCTTTTCTTAAAATTAAATTTTCCCCATTTTTTAATTTTATTTCTTTATACATAGCCCTATTCTCCCCATTTTTTATTCTTTTACTTCACAATGAATATATTCTTCAACCTTATCCCATAGAACTACAAATCCTTGTCCCTTTGAGCAGAAAATAGAACTTGATGAATATTCTATATCTTCATTTTTATCATATCCTATTTTCTCAATTACTTCTTCTGTATTATGACATACATCATATCCATCAAATATTAAAATTACACTACCTTTGCCTTTAGTAAATGTAAGTATTTCTGAGCTATAATCCATAAATGTAGCTACTGGTCCTCTTCCTGTTATAGAAACTTTATTTATTTTTGTTTCTGGAGGATCAAAACTCCCATTTAACCTTTGAATATCAGATATAACCTTCCCCATATAATCAAGCTCTACATCTATTTTAAACTTATAGAATGGTTCAAGAAGTATATTATTAGCCTTTTCTAATCCTTGTCTTATTGACCTAAATGTAGCTTCTCTAAAATCTCCACCTTCAGTATGTTTATTATGTGCCCTACCAGTTAATAATGTTATTTTCATGTCTGTAATTGGTGATCCCGTTAAAAGTCCATGATGATTTCTTTCAAAAATATGTGTTTTAATTAAGTTTTGATTTCCTGTAGTTAAATCATCAGCATGACATTTATTTTCAAAAGTTATTCCTTCTCCTCTTTTGTTTGGCTCCATTTTCAAATGAACTTCAGCATAATGCTTTAATGGCTCAAAATGTCCGTATCCATATGTCTTACTATCTATAGTTTCCTTATACATAATTTCACAAGGCCCAAATTCTATCTTTAAATTAAATCTATTTAATGCAACTTCTTTAAGTACTTCAAGTTGAATCTTACCCATAATAGAAACTTGAATTTCCTGATGTGTCTCATTCCATATTATATTTAATGCTGGATCTTCACTTTCTAATATTACAAAATATCCCAAAACCTCTTTTACATTATAAGATTTATCAAAAATAACCTTTGACATTAGTGTTGGGATCATATTAAATTGAATGTTTTCTCTATTTTTTCCTATACCTTCCCCTGGCATTGCCTTAGTAATTCCTGTTACCGCAAAAATATCACCAGCTGATATTTTTTCAACTGTTGTAAACTTGCTACCATTATAAAATCTTATACTACTTACTTTTTCAGCTATTTCTTCATCTAATGTTCCATAAATAACTTCATCCCTTACTTTAAGACTCCCGCTAATAGCTTTTATAAAAGTAATTCTAGTTCCATTATTATCGTATCGTATTTTATGGACTCTTCCTGAAAATTCATCATCTTTATCATAATTTGTATATGTAAGTTCATTGAATATATTTAAAAAATTATCTATTCCTTCATCTTGAAGAGCACTTCCACTTAAGCATGGAAATACTTTATTTTCTTTTATGAGTTTCTTTAATTCAGTAATCCAAATTTCTTCCTCATACTCAGCATTAAAATATCTTTCTAAAAGATCTTCATTTCTCTCAGAAATAAATTCTATTAATTCTTCACTCATTCCATGAATAGAATCTATATGGCATATATCCTTAGTTAAATTCTCATTAATTTCTTCAAGTGTTCTTTCTAAGTCTGCTCCAGTTCTATCCATCTTATTTATAAAAATAAATGTTGGAATATTATATTTTCTAAGTAAATTCCATATTGTCTCTGTGTGTCCTTGGATACCTTCTACTCCACTAATTAATAAAATTGCATAATCTAATATACTTAATGCTCTTTCCATTTCTGTGGAAAAATCAATATGTCCTGGAGTATCTATAAGATAATAAGTGGAACTTCCAATTTGAAATGTAGCTTGTTCTGAAAAAACAGTAATTCCTCTTTCTTTTTCAATGTCATGTGTATCTAAAAATGAATTTTTATGATCTACTCTTCCTCTATTTCTTATGCTCTTTGTATGATAAAGTATTTGCTCTGAAAACGTAGTTTTACCAGCATCTACGTGAGCAAGAATTCCTATTGTCTTTTTCATTAAATCACCTTTTCTTAACTACTATATAAGTTGTAATAAAGTCTACATTTATCTTAATTATATTTATAAATTAAGATTATTTAAGTAAAGCCATTATTTTAGCAACTTATATAAAAATTTTAATAATATATGATTTCAATTTTGCTACTTTATTTATATAAGCCTATTAACTTTTTATAATATAAATCTATATTGATTAAGATAATTAATTGAAATATATATATTTTTTTATTATTAATTATATCATAGAAATATTTGAAATAACTTAAAATAGTGCTATAATGAAAAATGAAAACAATTTTAAGAAAGGGAAAGGTAATTTCAAACATGAGAATGTAATCTACTTTTATAATTTTTAATTCACAATAAAATTTAAGAGCTTTATTAGCCTTTTTTGTTGTGTAAAAATTTACGGAGAGTGGATTACTGGCTTAAGGTTTATTTGTTTTACCCTTCTATAAAGTCGTATACTCTCTCCTACATTTTAAGGAGGGATTTTTTTATGCAATTAGCATTATTAAATAAAATAAAGAAATATTATGGTGATAAATTAATATTGGATATAGACAAATTTGAAATACTAGATGGAGATAAAATAGGATTAGTTGGTGATAATGGTGCAGGAAAAACTACGCTTTTAAAAATTTTAATTGGTGATGAACCTTCTGATGAAGGAACATCTTACTTAACTAAAAGTTACTCCTATATTAATCAATTTGGTAATAGTTCAAATGAATGTTCATTTAGCAAAATCAAAAGTATTTTCAATGCTCCAACTGAATATAAGGATTATCTTTCTGGTGGAGAAAAAGTCAAAATGAAAATTGCTAATGCTTTAAGTGAAAATAAGAAACTTATTATTGCTGATGAACCAACTTCAAATTTAGATAGTAATAGCGTTGAAACCCTTGAAGATATGCTAAAAAATTATTCCGGAGCTCTTCTTCTAGTTTCACATGACAGAAATCTATTAGATTCTTTATGTAATACTATTGTTGAAATTAAAGATGGAAAGATAAATATATACAATGGAAATTATTCTAAGTATATAGAACTTAAGAAAGCAGAAAAAGCAAGGGAAATTACTGAATATAATCAATATATTAATGAAAAAAGAAGACTTGAAGAAGCTATAGTATCAAAAGAAAACATAAGAGATGGTATTAGAAGAACACCTAAAAGAATGGGAAATTCAGAAGCTAGACTTCATAAAATGGGTGGTCAAAAAGGTAAAAAGAAATTAGAAAATAATATAAAAGCTATTCAAAATAGAATCGAGCAATTGGATGTAAAAGAAAAGCCTAAAGAAGATAAAGATATAAAAATCGATGTTATTGAAAATTTAGAGCTTACTTCTAAAAACCCTATTGAAGCAAAAAACTTAACCATTACTATAGGTAATAAAATTCTATTAAATGAATCTAGCTTTAAAATAAAAAAAGGTAAAAAAGTTGCTTTAATTGGGAAAAATGGAAGTGGTAAAAGTACTTTACTAAAAGAAATTATCAATAACAATAATGAAAATATAAAAGTTTCTAAAAATGCTGTTATTGGATATTTGGATCAATCTCAAGATATACTAGATCCAGATAAAACAATATTAGATAATATTAAAATTGACTCTTCTTTCAAAGAAAGTTTTATAAGAACAAATTTAGATGGCTTTGGCTTTAAGGGAGATACTGTATTTAAAAAGCTTTCATATTTAAGTGGTGGTGAAAAAGTAAGAGTTGCTATTTGTAAGCTTTTACTTTCAGATAATAATATAATAATTCTTGATGAACCAACAAACTATTTAGATATTAAATGCATGCAATCTCTTGAAAATGCTTTGAAAAATACTAATAAAACTCTTTTAATAGTGTCACACGATAGGAAATTTATTTCAAATATTTGCGATTATATATTAGAAATAGATAATAATAAAATTATTCAATTTGATGGTAGTTACGATGAATATATTAATTTTAAATCTAATCCCAAATTTGATAAAGATGAAAAGATCCTTAAAGAAAATATATTAATATTAGAAAATAAGCTTTCAGAAGTTATTTCTTTATTATCCTTTGAAAGTGATCCAAATAAAAAGACTTTATTAGATAATCAATATTTAGAATTATTAAAGCAGCTTAAGGAACTAAGAAATCAATAAAAAAGGTAGATAATTAATCTACATCAGACTGTCCCAATAAATCTATCTACTATCCCTAAATTCTTTATAGAAATAATTATTTTGCTAAAAGTATCTTTAGTAAATAAAAAAATCCAATGATTTATGATCATTGGATTTTTAATTAAGCTAAATTCAACTTTAGTGTAATGATGTGCACTACGTATTCAGAACTCTTAACTTATGTCTATTTTTATTTGTTCTATATTTTTATATATTATTAATATAAGATGTGAAATTAAAAAAATAAAACCGGCATCTTCTGGAATAAACCTCCATAAAATCACCGGTTTTTACACAGCTATTGATCACCCTCATTATTTTTTTTAATATCTAATCTCACTAATTAAGTTTATTTTTTATATAAAAATTCTTCTTTATAATTCATATCATTATACATATCACTTAATTCTTTTATAATTTCACTATTTGTATTTTTATATACGCTTTCTACAGTTTCACTATTTCTTTCTTTATTATATTTATAAATAATTATTTGATTTTTACAAAATATTATTGAAGATATAAAATGTTTATCTTTTTCGGTATTATCAATTAATCCAATTGATAACACTGCCTCTTTAGCTTTTTCATTACTTTCTGTAGCTTTTATAGATTTTAGATACTCTCCAAGTTTTTCTATATCACTCTCATCAATAACTATTTTGCTTCTTCCTATTTCATTTTTGCTACTAGATACATCAAAATTTCTAAATTCAATTTTCTTAACAGAATCCATTGAAATATCATTAAAAGGATTTATTACCATTTCATTTTGTGATTTTGTGCAACCAATCAATAGAAGTGTAGTAAAAGTTAGAAAAATAATTAAAAAGTTTAGCTTTTTCAAAATCCCCCCCCCCTTGTACACTCTTTAGATTCAAATACTTTTATATTTTATATAAAAAATACTCATACTATTTTCATCGTAAAGCTCATAACCATAAACCTTTACTTACTGATGCAGTTATTTATTTTTCATTTCTATTTATAACAAGTATATTTTTCAATATACTCTAATTATCCTTTTGTTAGTATTATTAATGTGTTTATTCTTTATAAATATTTCTATATATTAATTTAACTTAAATTATTCCTTATCTTTTTTTAATGAATCTTTTAATAATTTTAAATCATAAGATTCTATTTCATCATTTAGTTTTTTATTTAAATTATTAACACCTTTAATCTTATTATTTTTTATCTTATATTGACCTTGATATAATCCTTTAATAACATATGCTTCATTTTCAATAGGACCAACATATTTCTCTAAAAACAATAATAAATTATCATTTTTGATAATTAACGACTCCTCAGCTATACCAACAGTTTGTATAATCTCAATATAATCCTTATTTAAAAAATCTCCTTTTATAGACTGATCTATCTTAAATTTTGAAATCTGAAACTTTACTCCATTAATATCTACATCTCTACTTTCTTCTACAATTCCAGAGACTATGAATTCCGAGTCCTTAGAAAGTGTTTTTAAGTCTTTTGCTTCATAATCTAACTTTACATGTGCTTTTTGTGTTACATTTATAGTATTATATAGAAATCCAATAGAAAATAAAAATGATACTATTGCAAAACCTAATATAATCTTTTTCATAATATTTATACCTCCATTATATTTACGGATATACAGAATTTACTCCATTAACATCATCTTGAGCTGGAGTTGGATTCCCTTTATATCCAGCTGATAACATTAGCGAAGTACTATCTGAAATATCATCTAATCTAAGAATGTGACCTAATTCATGAGCAATTAATTCAGCTCCATTACCACCAAATGGATAATAAGAATCATTAATTTGTATGTTAGGCGAAACATTCGCAGCCGTATAACAATATGCCATTGCATGCCACTGAGTATTCCCAAAATAAAAATCAGTTACTTTTACATATGGCGCTCTAGTTGGTGTTGAATAAGTATTAAAATATACTCTAGCAGCTGAAGAATTCCAAGCATTTTTACCAATACTTAAATTTGTACTATAATCAATATTATTCAACACAGGATATAATTGAATATCATACTGATTAGGCATATTTTTAGATCCATAAATTATTGAATACGCATATACCACATTACCAAAACTAAATAAAAATAAAAATAAAGATAAAATTGAACTTGTAAAAAATAATTTTCTTTTTTTCATAAAATCGCCTCCTTTTTAATATTATATTACCATAATATTACATTTTTGTATACGTTTTCTTTTTCTGTAGATTGAAACCTTATTTAATTAAAATAAACTGTAATATAACTAAATAATTTCGCTAAATCATATTTTCACGATAAAATAAAAAATAATGATTTTAAGCCGTTTTGAAACTATAAAAATTTAAAAAATTACATATTTCAGTTTACTATAGATAAACTTATATAAAAAAGCTATTATTTCACTCCTGTTAATGCGAAATAATAGCCTTTACTCATTGTTACCTAAATAATATTTATCTAATGCCAAAATCTCTTTTATTGATAAATTAATATCCTCTGATAGATTCTTTTCTAAATTTCTTTGTAATAAATCCTTATGTTTTAATCCATTATGTTTAAAATACTCTTTTATTAAAGGAACTCTTTTCTTTGGGTCATTCATTGCTAAATATGCTACAAACCAATCTTCCAAAGAAGTAAAATTTATTTTACTATCTTCTAATATTAAATTATCGACAATTGATTTATCATCTAAAATAAATTCATATATTTTATTGCCTTGTAAATTTATTTTAAAATTACCCATAAACTCTACCATAACTCCATCTACATTATATCCAAAGAAATTTTCCGTTTTAAATGGATCTTTTGAGTACAATTCTACTTTATTTCCTATTGTATTCATAAATTCAATTACTTTTTCACAGTCTTTTGAATTAATTAAAATATCTATGTCATTTGGTTTTTCTATTAATCCATGATATTTTAATAAGATTGAGCCTCCAATGCCCCAAGCACATCCTATTTTATTTAATCCATCTGAAATTTCACATAATAATTCTGTGTTCATACATATCTCCATTATTTTTTAACTTAAATCAAAAATGCTTTTGAATACTCTACTACACCATTAACTTCATTAAGTGCATTAGGAATTAATTCCAAAACCATATAAGCTTCATCTGGAACATCAAAAGGAGCCTTAATTCCATAATTACTTGCTTTTTTAAATCCGAACTTAGGATAATAATGTTCATGTCCTAATACTACTATTGATTTATACCCTAACTCTTTTGATTTTTCTATAGCTTCATTCACAAGCTTCTTGCCTATACCATTCTTTTGATGATTTGGCAATACTGCTAGAGGTGCAAGTGCAAGAGTTTCTACATCTTTATTTTCACTTTTTATCAAAGCTTTACTTAAAAGAATGTGGCCAACAATTTTATTGTTAATTTCAGCTAATAAAGATAACTCTTTTATAAATTCATCGCTGTTTCTTAGCCTTTTAACTAAGTTATGCTCATCATTATCTGTAAATTCTGCACTTTTAAAGCTTTCTTCAATTACATTTTCTACTTCTTTATAATCTTTATTTACTTCTTGTCTTATAATTATCATAAAAAAATCCTCACTTAGTTAATCTTAAATCCCTCTATCATCTCTATTTCTACTCCATTTGGATCTTCTATAAATATAAATCTTTCTCCACCAGGAGTATTAATAGGCCCTCTAATAATTTTTATATTTTTTTCTTCTAGTTCTTTTATTGTATTATCTAAATCTGTAACCTCAAATCCTATAGACACTTTTGAATGACTAACTTCATCTTTTATAGATTTATTTTCATATTCTATTAATTCTAACATTGCTGAACTTTCTCCTTTAAGGAATGCTATATTAGTTCCTTCCATTGGTGAAAATTCTCGTGCAATTTTCAAATTTAATACATCCTCATAAAATTTTATTGATTCTTTTAAATTTTTCACTGTAATTGTGACAAACTTAATATTCATCATTAATTCATCTCCCTATCATATATTTATTATACTTCTAATTTCATTATTTTCTCACCATTTATATCTAATTCACCATTAAATTGAAATCCAATTTTCTCATACATCTTAATTGCTAAATCATTGGTTTCAATAAAATCTTCTTGACCCTTTTTAACTTTTAATCTTAATGCTTCATTATAATTTTTATCATTGATTTCTTTTATAACTAACTTCATACTCTTACCTCAAATGTTTTGCTATAGTTTTACTATTAAATATTATATTTAATTAAACTAATACTATGTTTAAATACTATTATAGTCTATAGCTTTTTATTTAAATATCTTTTTTTATATCTAATCCTTGCATATTTGCTAACTTTATTAATAACTTGATAATTAGTTATACTTCCTAAGACACCGACAATAGGTAACCCTTGAATAAATTTAGCCATTAACAGACTTTCTGATAGTACTTGTGATGTACTTTTAATTTCTAAATTTATATCTTTATTTATGTCTATATTTGAATCTATTTTATATTCAATTTCATTTAACTTTTCATTAAATATTACTTTTTCTTCACTATTTGTTAAAGCAACATTTATTAAATTTAATATATAAATCTTTTCTTCTTCACTTTCATAATCAAATCCATAACTTAATGCAATCTCGTAAATTGTTTTTAATATCATTGTAATAAATAATGGTATATCAGGTAACCCTATCCCTAATACCCCAAGACCAGCTCCCTCTATTGTAGAGATAGTTGAATTTATAATCTTACTTTTCTTTCCTTGAGAATCCATTACTTTTAGACTTTTTCTAGTAACCTTTTTATCTAATGAATAATTATTTACATCATGTTCTAGTTGAATTTGATCTTTATCATATAGCTTTTCTATATACTTACTACCCTTTTCTAAAACTAATTTAAATCCATTATAAAAAGCACTTTCTAATGTATCTTTAAGCTTTTGTGGTATTTTTTCTTCTATCTTATCTGAAATAGGAACCACTTTACTCTTAATAAATTTATTTTCCTTTTTATTAAGCATTTTATTTTCTTTTTTATTTAGCTTATTTATTTCTCTATTTATTATCTTTTTCATTTATAATCACTACCCTTAAGACATTTTTAATCTTAGTATTATTATATACCTTTTTAGTAGGATTATAGAATATTCATTGCAATAACTTAAATAATAACAAATTATAAATATATAATTTTTTTTTTACTCCATCTCATCTCTTAAAACTAAGTAAAACTTATATATCTAATTTTACACATAAGAAAACTCCCATTTTAAAATTATAATCTTAAAATGAGAGTCATAAAAATACTTGCCAAATAATTTTTGAATACATATTCTATATTTCTAATTAATATTTATAGTGTATAGCTGCTTTATACTCATTATATATTTTTTTATTCAAGTCATCGCCTCCATCAATATTAGCACTATAAAATATAGGAGGTTTATTTATTCCCGCATTAACTAATTGTTGTGTAACTTCTGCTATTATAGAATTCATAATAGTAGCTGCTATTACTGTAGATGTAGGGCTAACCTTTTGTTCTAACCCTTCTAATTCAATACAAGCATCACCTATATCACCATGATTATCTATGACAATATCACTTATCTCATATAAATTTTTCCCACAAGGATGCCTTGATGTAACAGTCTTTGAATACTTTAAGTTTGTTATGCAAATAACTGATACATTTCTTTTTTTTGCTTCTAATGCTATTTCAATTGATACTGGATTTCTTCCTGAAACGGAATGAACTATTAATATATCTCCTTCCTTCATTGGAACTTTTTCTAAAATTGTTTTCCCATATCCAACTAATCTTTCCATACTACTAGTTAAAGAAATTGGAGATGTATCTAACATTAATGATTTAGCAAAAATCGGGTTAATTACAACTAATCCTCCTGCTCTATAATATAGTTCTTCACTAATAATTCCTGCATGTGATGCTCCAAATACAAATATAGATTTTTTATTTAAAATAGCATCAACAAATAAATCTACAGTTTTATTCATTACAACTTTTTCTTCGTTTTCAACTTCATCTATTAGCTCTTTAATTTTCTCGAAATATTTAAATCTCATAAACTCTCCTCCTAAAATAATACGGTAAAATATACCTTTAAACTATCAATTTAACATTAGCTAACTTCTTTTTTCTTCTTCATAACATAATATCCTAATCCTATTAGTACACAACCTAATATTAGAATATTAACATAACTTATAATTGAGCCTGTATTTGGAATTTTTTCTATTTCATTTTCTAAGTTACTATCTTTTTCAGGATCTATTACCTCTGGTTTTCCACTATTGTTTCCATTTTCAGAATTATTCTCTTCATTATTATTTTCTTCATTACCTGTTCCACCTTCAGCCTCTAGTTCCTTTATTTTTATAGCAGCATCTTCTAGCTTCTTATAATTTCTAACTAAAGCTTTATCCTTATCGGATAGGTTATTATATCTCTCCATCAAAGAATTTACTAAAGCTTTATCTCCTAAATTAACTTCTTCTGGTAAATTATCAATATCTTTAATAAGATTCATTACCTCTTCTGTAACAGCTTCTGTATAATGCGAATATGAACGCTCGACAACCGATTTAATAGCAAATTTATATTCGTCTGAATAATCCATATCTAATACTAACTCATTATAATCTTTATTTTCATCTGAATTTACCCTAATTGACCAATTGTTATCAATTTTATTATCTAACTCATATATAACATATTCATTAATATCATTTACTTGATCCCATTTAAGTTTTATCTTCCCATTATCTGTTTTCATAACAATAAAATCTTCTACTGCTTGTGGTGCTATATCGGTTCTTTCTATTTTATAGCTATCATATACTTCTGAGTTATTTAATAAATATGATTCTATTTTTAATTCTTTATTATTAATTGTTATCCCAGTATAAGATTGATCCTTTGGTTGTTCAGTCTTTTCAAATAATTCAAAATTTGCATCTGGATGTTGATCATAATATTTAAATCCTGATGTATTACTAATTAAGTACATTGTACCTTCAGGATTTTTAACTTTTCCATCTGTAACTATATCATCAGTTTTTTCTCCATTATAAATTTGTGCTGTTCTAGCGTATATATGATCATGTCCTTGAAGTACTAAATCTATTCCAAGTTCATCTATAACAGGTTCTAACATTGGTTTGATAACTTCTACAATATCCTTATCCTTTATATGTGATGAAGTACTATAAAGAGGTTTATGAAGAACTATAATTTTCCATTTCTTATCTGTAGCTATCATGTCTCTCTTCAGCCATTCAATTTGTGGCTCAAACATTTCTTTACTATCTGCCATTTCTGTATTTAACATTGCAAAATGAACGTCATTATAGTCAAAAGAATATACAGAATTCAATGGTGTTGCTTTAACATCTTTTCTTATTGGCAAGTTAAAATGATTAGCAAATCCTGTATTATTTCTTCCTTCATGATTTCCCATAACAGGTGCCATAGGTAAATTTAATAGACTCTTTCTTGCTTTTTCGAAGAAATATATCCACTCTTGTTCATTATTAGGTACATTTAATCCTGCATCTACCATATCTCCAGCCATTACCATAAATTTAGATTCAGGAAATTGTGTTAAAGCTTTATCTAGTGTTCTTGCCCATACTTCATAATCACCCTCATTTTTACCTTGTGAATCAGTTAAATACAGAAATGAGAATTCTCCCTCATCAGAGGTTGTAAAGCTTCCAGCTTCACTCCAAGTAACTCCATCTCCAACTCTATAAAAATATTTAGTTCCTGGTTCTAATTTATCTGATATAACTTTATGGCTTTCATATACCTTACTATCACCATTTAACTTAGTTCCAACAGTTTCACATATTCCTGTAAAAACAATACTGTCTGAAAAGTCTACCTCTTGTCCATCATCTTCAATTAATTCCACTTTTGTTCCCTTAACATTTTCATCTGTGTACCAAGCAAATCCCATTGACCTTGTAGTATCCCCATTTGGGCTCATAACAATTGTAAATGGATTACCTGTTTTAATTTCTTCATTTTCTGGTAATTTATCACTATAAAAATCTATCTTATCTATATTAATCTTTGCTGATCCATTAGATGATTCAAAAACAAACTTAACAGTATCTCCTTTTTCTAGATCAATATTAATAACTTTTTCTTCATAGCTGCTTTCTGAATTAGTTTCTGGAAAGTATATATTTCTAACAACTTTCTCATTTTTATACATAACTAATTTCCCATTATTTCCAGCAGAATAATTTACAAGCATCTTGGTTGATTTGGGAACATTTATAAACTCTATATAAGATCCCTCACTATTTAACCCAGTAACAGCCAATTCATCTGAAGCATTCGTATCAAAATACTTACTTGCTGATCCATTTAATGTCGCACATTCAGCTTCTATTTTCTCGATATACTTATCTTCAACTACTTCTTCCTCTAAAGCTTCATACAAAATATTACCTGTAGAGTCTAAAGGTGCATTTACATTTAATAGCTTTGACATTGTAGGCATGAAATCTGTATTATAAATTATATCAGTACACTCATATCCCTTCTTAATTCCATTCCCCCACATGAATGCAGCAATATTTTGTGCTCTATCTTCTAAACTATCGTGCTGTCCTCTTGCAGTAAATGATGATACAATTGATGAATGAAAATGATATGGAGTTTTTGGTGAGATAATTAAATCAGCAAATCCACTTCTTACTCCTCTTTCTTCCATTTCTTCTGGATACATAATTTCTCCAATATAACCCTTTTCCTTTAATGCATCTAGTATTTTCTTATTCTTATCTTCAATAACAGAGCTATCAAACTCATTAACATATGATATTTGAGCCTGTAATCCTACTGTTACAATAGCTATATCAGTTCCCGCTGAAGGAGATTGTATTTGACTTGGATGTAAAAATTCACATTCATATCCATCCCCTAGCCCTTCAATGGTATTAATTAAATCTTCTAATTTACTTTTATAACTATCATCATTAGTAGAATTCTGTAATCCAAAGTTAGCCATTCCATGATCGGCTGTTAAAACAAAACTCATTTTCTCATAAATTCCAGCTTCCTTACAAGCTTCAATAAACTCTCCAAGTTTTTTATCCATTAACTCTAATCTATCTACTACATTCTTAATCCTTTCATCTTCTGTTTTAGCAAGTTTTGATCCATAAGTCTCTACCTCGTTATGTCCTATTCCATCCAAATCATCCATGTATAAAGCTATAAATCTTGGTACAGCATCTAATTTAATATCTCCAGCTCTTAAATTTTTAACTAACTCTATTGCTGTGTCAAAACGTGCAATGGCATCAGAATATCCATTTTCTCCAATATCAGAGTTAACATAAGGGTTTAACTCATCACCTATAACTGTTCCTCTATCTTCAAAAGCAAATTGATTTATTGATATAGCATTAAGACCTTGTCTAACAACACTTTCTGCCATAGTTTCACTTTCATTTTTTCTTGATGGTGTTTCTTGAACAATTACATTTTTTTCCTTATCAAAATACCTATAGCTATTCCCAGTATATTTTGAAGTTGTTCCAGAAGCTATTGCTGCTTGCATAGGATTAGTTATTGATGGTATTCCTGTTTTAGCATTAGAAAAATATACACCTTCATTATTCTTAATATTACTTAAAGTTGGTATTTTCCCTTCTTTTTCTGCTAAATCTATATAGTAATTTGCAAAACCATCCCAGTTAATATATACTGCTATATTTCCATCTGGTATTTCAGGCTTTATCATATATCTTACAGTCACTACTTTGGTAGAAGATTTACCATCACTATTAGTAGCAGTTATGACAATATCATTTTTCCCCTCACTTAAAGTAACATCTGCAGAAAATTTATTATCACTTACATTAACTTCTACTCCATTTACTTTAACTATCGATTCCATATTAATAGTTCCTGTTAATGTAATTACATCTTTATATACTGTCATATTATCTTTTGGATAAATAACTGTAATTATTGGTGCTTCGGACACTTGCTCAAACACCCATGCTTTACCCTCATTATTATTAGGAGGATTTACCCCTAAAATGCTACATATAGTTGCTGCTATATCTTTAATACTTAAACTTCCTTTTACTCCACTTCCATTTTCAATATCTTCTCCAGATACAACACAAAAAACTTCTCTATAATCTAAATTGTCTGTCCTAAAAGTTCCTGACCCTGCCGCTGAAAAACTTTTACCTGATATTGGATTTATTAAGTAATCACAATAATCCCTAGATATCCCTAATTCTTCATAAGAATATATATCTTCTATATTTTCTCCAATATCATTTGTTTTATCTTTTAAATAGCTTAGCACTTTTTCTTTATCTTCTTCAGTAGCATTATTTGTAAAATATATTTGTGCATATGCCATTATATATTGCTTAATTATTACAACCTTAACATCTGATTCAATATTTCCTCCACCACTCTCTACTGCCTTTACGCCTGTTGACGAAGTAATTTTTGAAGCTAAACTTCCTGTAGTTATTTTACTTCCTATAGTATAAACATTAGATAATGAATTTAATATTATAGTTGTGTTTTTATATTTACCAGTATCTTTTAGAGCCTTAACTATTTCTCCCACATTTTTATCTATTAATCTTATAGTTTCATCTAACTTATTATTTATTAATGAATCAGTTCCACCCCATCCTGCCATTTTTATATCATTTGAATATGCCATTATTAACTTTGGAGTGTCATTTGTATTGATAGCTTCAATTATATCTTTAGTAACACTTTCAACGGATATTAATTTATCTCCTCTTTCATATTCTTTTAACTTATAATTTTCATTTCCTTCTTTAAATACCCCTCTACCATCAATTGATTTATCTCCCAAATGCCAACCTGTAGCTAATACTTTTGCTCCATTATTATCCTCTATAAATTTTTCAAATATTGTTTGAGCTTCCATATTAAAAGTCTTTTTAGTATCATTTATACAGGTATTACTTTCCCTATCATAATACCTGTATAAAAACCTATTAGTATCTGTGTCAGCCCCGGTTAAAGCTGTAGCTTGTGAACCTCCATATGATGGAATCACTGTTTCAACTTCTCTTAATCTCGCTCCATTTGAAATTAGTAAATCAATATTAGGTGTATCTACACCCCTAGATTTTATTTCTTCATACATTTTATCTGACAATCCATCAATAACCAAATTAATTACATTTTTTTCAGAATTATTTTCTGCAAGTATTATTTTAGATGGTACTATCGATATTATCAAACATATTGCTACTATCAATGCTAAACCTCTTTTATTATTAACTCTCATCCTAAACATCCCCCTAAAAATAATAATTTTTCACATATTATGTTTAGATACTTTTTGGTTTTAGCTATGATCTTTATCGTATTTATTTCATTTTTGTTTAGCTATTTATAACAAAACATTTTAGTCTACTACTTCCAATAGATAAACTTACTTCATTACTATCTACACTTATTTCTTCTTTATTCCAGTCTATATCATAAACTTCAATATTTTTTATCTTTTTACTAAATTTTAAATTTAATATCGAATTATCAATCTTATTCCAGTTTCCAGCTATAAAAACATATTTGTTTTCTGATAATTTATAACCAGCTGCTTCACACTCTTCACTAATGAATTCGATATATTTATTGTCAATAAAATCAGACTTGCTTACATATTCTTGTATGTTCTTTCTAAAATTTAGTGCTTTTTTAGCATAGTTATGAATTTCTCCAGCCTTTTCTGTTAATCTCGTTGTTATTCCCATCCATAATATATTTCCTAAAACTATAGCTCTTTGCATATCTTTAAAGAAATACTTATATCTTTTCTCATCATCTTGTTCCCATCCTCTAGGATTAACCATATTTACTTGAACAAATTCAGGGAATGTATATTTAAATACATTATAAAATTCATCATACTCAGCACCATTCCATGTTAAATTTCCCCATGTATAACTTCCATAAATATCTCCACAATTTTCTGTCATTATATATGATTTTGGATTATGTTTTCTTAACCTTTTCAACAATTCCTTTAAAACATAAATATATCCATTGTTAAAATCGCCAATATCTTCATGGCTATGATCTTTATTATAACAAGGTAAAGGTTCAGCTGAAGCAAGTTGATCAAGATAAATTCCATCACATCCATAAGCTTTAGCTGTAAATTCAGCAGTATCTAATAGAAAATCTCTCCATAGCTTATCTGCTGGACAGTTTACTGTAAATTTAGCTGGGCCATATGTTTCATAAACCATTTCTCCATTTTCATTTAAAACAGCCATTTTTTTACCAACAGTTTCATGGAAATTTGATTCAACATCAAAAATTCTAGCATTTATATACAATGTAGATTGTCCACCATTGTTTCTTACATATTCAAGTCCTCTTCTAAACTCCATAGCTGATCCTAGTTCCATATCTGGATAATATTCAGGATAATATGAATCAAATCCTGTTCTATTCCAGCTAGCTAAAAACATATGGTTAACTCCAAGTTCCTTACCTTTTTCATATAAATGTGGAATTTTATCAAATGTATTTTCTATTTTTCCATTTCTTTTAAAGTTATAACATTGATTTAAAGCATATTGCTCCTTTAAGTAATCTGGATTATGATCAAAATCTAAATATTTGCCTATATATTGTCTATATATTTTTGAGCCATAATGCCAATCTTTATCTGTAATTGCAATAACATAATCTCCTGTATTATACTTTTGCCCATTAGTTATTCTTTTATATTTTCTAAATCCAAAACCCATCCATGGATTACTTTCTTGTCCACTTGTTTCAGCAATTACTCCTGTTACAGGGAATCTTTCATCATGACTACCTATATATAGTCCATTATTGTCATCATAATAATACATCCAACTCATTGAAGCTAATCCGCAGTAATTTATTTCTCTCCTATAAATATCTTCGAATTTTACGCTACTAGCTCTCCAAAAATCTTTTTTATTTTTTCCGTATCCTATTACAGGATTTATTGTTTTTTCACCTGCATGATGAGGATAAATAATCACATCATCTTCATGACTGTCTCCAAGATATATTCCTGATATACGTGGCATTAAAACTTCAGTTATTTCTATACTTTCATCTAAATTTTCAATATCTGCATTAATAATAATTTTATCCTCAATTGACTTGATATATATATTGCAGATTATGTTTTTATTAGAAAACTTTTTAATTGTTATCACTAATTCATTTTCATTTTCTGATACTTCAATTTTTTCTGGAATTAATTTAATCTTATTTTTATCACTTATCCCATATAATTCTATAATAGATTGTTTTATATCCTTTTTTATATATTCATCTCCAGTAATAGAGTTCTTAATACTAATAAAATTATTAATTTCACTTGAATATTCACAAATAAACGTATTTCCTCTTAGCTTCATAATACACCTCTCATTTTAGTATCCGTACTTTGTATAATTATCAATTGCTTTTCCATTTATTTCTGATGCATTTTCCATGTGATTTGATATATATACACTTGGTTTGAGACCTTTTTCTAAAAGCTTTTCTACTACAGTGCTTTGTATAGCCCACATTATATAACTTGCTGAAATCCCACTTGCTGGACAAATCTTTTGTCCTAACCCATCAACATTTACTAATGTATCCCCATAATTACTACAATTATCTAAATAATATTTACATGCTTCAAATAGTCTTAATCCACTTGGATGATCTGATTTAAGCTTATTAGAATATTCCACTGTAGTTATGGCTATAGTTAAACATCCTAAATCATTTCCCTTAATTGCTAAATCTACAGGAAAATATTTGTATCCTGACACTGAACCTATCATTATAATATCTCCTGCTAATATATTAGATCTTCCAATTACGAAATCTGCAAATCCTGGGATACTATCATATCCTACTGCTCCTTTTGAAACAGATGACCTATATCTTACAGGATTTTCAATTTCACATGTTATCTTTATAGGTTGAAGTGCCATCATACCTCCGGTACGACCTACACCTTCAAACATAAGCATATGACCTGTATCCATTATGTGCCAAGCTGCTCCCTTTTCTAACCTATCTGCTATTTCCTCAGATATTTTTATTATTTTTTCTTTTTGTGTATCTTCTATTTTTACTAATACCTTTTTCATTTCCTCAAAATACTTATCCATTAACATAATTTTAATCCCTCCTGTATTTATCTAAATTATTTAATATATCTTTATCACTATCAATATCTATACTTGCTTCTTTCAATAAAACATATAACATTGCTCCTATTAAAGGATCATATTTAGGATCTTCATAATACAAGTTTTCACATTTCTTTGATAGTTCTTCTTTGAAAAGATTTATAAACAAATCTCCAATATTAGTAACTCCTCCTATTAATGAAACTGGTAACTTTTCATAGTTTAATTTTCTATTTAATGTTATAACTAATTCTACCAATTCCTTTGCTGCTCTTCTTAAAATATCAATTGCATCTTTATCATTTTCCTTTGCTGCTTCAGCCACAATTTTAGAAATCTTAGCCACATCTTCTCTTCCAAAATCACTAGAATATATTATTTCTCTTATTTTATACTCATCTTCAATTTGAAACTTATCTAAAAATATTTTTCTTAATTTGCTATCTTTTATATCGTTATCATAAAAATATGCAAGCTTTTCAAGGCACATAATTCCAATATGGTATCCACTACCCTTATCTCCAATTAACGGACCCCATCCACCACTAACTACTTCTTTATTGTCTTTTGATATTCCTACAGCAAAGGATCCTGTGCCACTTAAAACTACAATTCCATATGATTTTCCCATAGCTCCAAAAAAAGCATTATTAACATCCGATAAACATTTGATATTTTTCATACTAATCTTTTTTTTGATTTTGTGGATACAATTTTCAAAACCTGGTATAAATAAGCATACTAGTTCTAAATCTTTAATTGATAATCTTGCTTTTTCTATACATTTGTTTATTCCTTCAATAACATTATTAATAGCTTTTTCTTCATCTATAAATAAAGCATTAGTTCCTGCATTTTTGTAATAGCTTAATATTTCTGCTTTTTCATTAAATATAAGAAAATCTGTTTTTGTTCCACCACCATCACAAACTAAAAAATTTCTCATATTACTCTCCCTAACCTTAAATATTAAATTTGGGATGCCTATAGGCCTCCCAAATTTTAATTTTTATTCTTTACTCAATATTTCTTTTCCTTGATTATCTACTCTTTGTGCAAATTCATCAGGAGTAATAACTCCTGCCCAAAGAGATTCACATTCTTTCTCAAACATATTTTGAAACTCTGATCCATTTATATTTACTTGATATGGAACAGCAGTTTCTAAAGCATCTACAAAGTATTTATTATAATTGTTTTCTCCTATAAACTTTGTTGTATCAACCTTATTTGATGCTGGCAAACCAAACTTCATATCTAAAGCAATTTGTTGTCCTTCTTTTCCTGATAAAAATTCAACTACACGCCAAGATAATTCTGGATTTTTTGCTCCTTTTGGTATAGTCCATGTATTTACAAAGGAAGAAGATGTACTAACCCCATTAACAGATGGTATTGGTAATACAGTATATTCTGTTTTATTAGCATCTAAAGTTGAAGAAGTTGAAAGTGACCCTATTTGCATTGCTACTTTATTAGCCATAAATGATGAGTATTCATTATCACCAAATTGTGATGCCTGTGCACCAGTTGGACAAACTTTATAAGTATTGGTTAAATCATACATAAATTGTACTGCTTTTTTTGTATTTTCATCTGTTGATAATACACTTGTTTTTCCATCTTCTGAATATAATTTCCCTCCAAATGCAGCTATATGTGCAAATGTTTGGTCACTATAATTCTTCCAATAATATCCCCATTGAGAATCTGCACCTGAACCTTTAGTAAGTTTTTTTGCAATTTCTACAAACTCATCCATTGTCCATGTATCACTTGGAATTTCAATTCCTGCCTCTTTAAACATTTTTGTATTTATATACATAACCTTAGGAGTAACATCACGGCCAGCTGCATACATTTTTCCATCAACAGTTAAAGCATTCTTAACAACTGGATATAAAGAATCCTTATATTCTTGATTTGCTAAATCATCTAATGGCATAATCATATTCTTTTTTGCGTAACGTGGTACTTGATCCATGGCAAGCATCATTACGTCTGGTGTTTCTCCTCCAGCTAATTTAGTGATCATAGTATCTGCATAACCATCACCAGAAACTGTTATAAAATCAAGCTTAATATCTGGATTCTTACTTTCAAAATCCTCTTTCATCTTTTGTAAATGTGCAAATTTAGTTATATCCCACCAAGTATAAACTTTTAATGTCTTCGGTTCACCTGAATTAGCATTCTCCTTTTCATTGTTAGAGCCACAACTTACAAGACCAATAACCATCATTAATGATAATAAAACTCCTAATGATTTTTTTAATATTTTGTTCATAATGATCCCCCTTATTATAAATTTATATATTCAAAGAGTAATATTAATTTCTCTTTGCTTACTAAGTAATATATTTATTTTCCACCAAATCCTGAGTTCATTGTTGAAGCCATAAAGTATTTTTGGAACATTAAGAATATGATTACAATAGGTATTATACTAAGAGTTGCCCCCGCTAATAATACTGCCCAGTTAGGTTCACTTCCCTTAAGATATTTTAACCCTACTGTAAGAGGCAATTTATCATAATCATTTATAACTAACATTGGCCATAAAAATGAATTCCACACATTTCTAAAAGATAAAATTGCTGTTGTTGCTATAGCTGGTTTTGCATTTGGTAGCACTATCTTAAAAAACACACCAATCTTAGAACATCCATCTACTATTGCAGCATTTTCTAAGTCCTTTGGAATACTCAAAAAATATTGCCTAAAAAAGAATATATTAAATGCATTTGAAGCAGTAAACATACTTGATAAGAACAAAGCAGTAAAACTATTATATAAATTCATATCCACAATTATTTTATAATTAGGTATAAGAGTAACATGACTTGGTATCATCATCGTTGCTATAAAAGCAAAGAATAATACATTTCTACCTTTAAACTCTATTCTTGTAACTGCATAAGCTGCTAAAGATGCTACTATTATCATAGCTATTGGTATCGTAATAGATAAAAATATTGAATTAAAAATCATCTTATTAAATGGTAAAACTTCCATTAATCTTTTATAATTTTGTAATGTAAATTCAGTTGGTATTAAGTTTAAAGGATTTCCTGAATATAGCTGTTCAACAGGCTTAAAAGAAGACATAACTGCCCATAAAAATGGATAAATCATTATTATGCTTAATATAATCATAAAAATGTGATATGTTGTATTCCCTATAAATTTACCTTTACTTTTAGATATCTTCACCTTATTCTCCCCCCTGTTCATTTCTAAATCTATATTGAATTAATGTTATTATCATAATAACTACGAAGAAAATCCAAGCTATAGCTGATGCATATCCCATATTATAATTTCCAAACCCTTGCTCATATATATAGTACATAATTGTACTAGTTGAACCTAAAGGTCCTCCATTCGTCATTATAAAAATTGATTCAAACATATTAAATGCTTCAATAACTAGTAAAATAATAACTACAAATGTTGTATTAGATAACATTGGTAATGTTATTTTAAAGAAACTTTGAATCTTATTAGCACCATCTACTTGTGCTGATTCATACAAGCTTTCTGGGATTGTCTGTAAACCAGCTAAAAACATTATCATATAATAACCACTCATCTGCCATACACGCATAATAACTAGCGCCATCTTACTTGTATCTGGACTATTCAACCACATAGGTGGGTTATTAAATCCTATTGCTGTAAGCATATTATTTATTAATCCCATATCAGGATTAAATATCCACAACCAAACCATACTAACAGCAATTGTAGACGTTATACTTGGAAGAAATAATGCCACTCTATATGCCTTAGTAATCTTTCCTGCTTTTTTATTTATAAGCAAAGCAAGAAATAATGATATAGCTAATACTATTGGCACTAAAAACACCACAAAATATAATGTATTTCCAAAAAATTTATAAAAAGATTCATCTTTTGTGAAAGCTCTTATATAATTTTCTAATCCTATAAACTTAGGTTTAGTCATAAGATCATAATCAGTTAATGATAAATATAATGAATATATTATCGATCCAAAAGTAAATATTGAAAATCCTATTAAAGCTGGTGATAAAAATAACCATCCTGTTAAAGCCTCTTTTGTTTTTAAGGACATTCTTTTATCTTTATTTAAATTATATTTCGAACCTAACTCCATCCTCATTTCCTTAACACCCCTTTAAGTTGAACTATTAAAGTTAAACTATTAAATTTTAATTAAAACTTATTTAAATACTATTGCTAAAATAACATAATGAATAACTTGGTCTATATATAAAGCTTTTTTCTCACCAAAATATTTAGGTGTTATTCCTCTTGCCTTAACATAATCTATTGGAAAGTGTGTTATTGAAATTAATGCTAATTGATATAAAGTAGCATTATAATTCATTAAATGCGAAACAACCATTATTCCAAAAGAATATAATATAGAATGTATGAATAAAACATAATTATCTTTGCCTTTACATTCTGCTAAATGTTGAGTTTGAAATAAGTAATCCCCAACTGCATGAGCAACTAAAATAAATAAAATATATTTTATAATAATCTCACCTCTATTTATTAATTAATTTTTATCAAGATATTTATCTCCTTCACATATTAACCTTATTACTCTTTCTGAAATATCATTTATTAATTTTTTTGAATCTTTAATACTCTCTTCTAATGTCATTGGCTTATTCACTATGCTAAAAATACTTGTAAAACCATGATTATAAAGTTCATCATATCCTTCACCAATTTCTCCACAAATAGCTATTACAGGTAGTCCAATTTTTTCAGCTTCTTTTGCTACTCCATAAGGAGCCTTACCAAATTTTGTTTGAAAATCAATTCTTCCTTCACCAGTAAATACTATATCTGAATCTTTTAAAGCTTCTACTAAGTTTGTCTCCCTAATAACTATGTCGACTCCACTTTCTAATTTAGCACCTATTACTAAAAATGCTGCTCCTGTCCCTCCTGCTGCCCCTGATCCTGATACATTTAACACATCTACTCCAAATTCTCTTTTTATAATCTTAGAATACTCTGACAGCCCTTCGTCTAAAATCCTAATATCATCTTCACTAGCTCCTTTTTGTGGACCAAATACATTTGTAGCTCCATTTATTCCACATAAAGTATTGTCAACATCACAAGCCACAATTATCTCACACTTTAAAATTTCAGTATTAAAATTTTTTTTATCTATTTTATATAAATTTTTTAGTACTCCTCCCCCTTCTGGAATATCTCTTCCTTCTTTATTCAAAAATCTAATTCCTAAAGCCCTAAGCATTCCTGCTCCACCATCATTAGTTGCACTTCCTCCAAGTCCTACAATTATCTTTCTACATCCCTTTTCTATTGCATCATTTAAAATCTGACCTGTTCCATATGTTGATGTAATTAATGGATTTAACTCGTTTTTATGTAATAAGTTTAATCCAGATGCTGCAGCCATTTCTATAATAGCTGTTTTGCCATCTCCAAGTATTCCATAAAATGAATCTATTTCTCTTAATAGAGGATCACAAACTTTTAAATTTATTATTTTACCACCAGTTGCATCAACTAAGGCTTGGACAGTTCCTTCTCCCCCATCCGCCATAGGAACTTTTACAACTTCTATATTTTTGTTATACTTAATTATCCCTTCTTCAATGGAATTTGCTACTTCCATAGCTGTTAAACTTCCCTTATATGAATCTGGAGCAATAACTACTTTCATATGTTCACCACCTCATAAGTTCTATAATCTACAACTATATAGTAATTGTTTACAAAGCTACTTTCAATGTGTCATCTGCATAAGAATTAAAAACACTTTTTATCATTTTTTTGTTCACCATGCACAAAAAATTTTAATATAATATTTTATTTATTATTATTAGATTCTATTTTTCTTGTATTTTCTTCATATATCAATATAGCTAAATATATCTTTGTACATTCATATGGCTTAGTTATATCTATTCCATACATTTTTTTAAATTTATTTAGCCTATACATAATTGTATTTCTGTGAACATACATCATTTTAGCCGTTTCACCTATCTTCATATCATTAATAAAATATCCCTTTATAGTCTTTAACATTTCATTGGATGCTTTATTTTTACCTTCGAAAACTTCATAATAATAGTCTTCTATATATCTGTTTCTATACTCACTTGAAATTCCCTTAATAAGCAATTTTAAACTATACTCATTTACATCAATCACTTTCTTAAAGCTATTACCAATTTCAATTGACTCCACTAAGCCAATTTGATAATAAGCTCTTTCATACTCTAAAATTTCTTTACACTCTTTACCTATTATAAAAATATAATTATTTGTTTTGCTTAACTTCATTTTACTAATTAAATCATTTATATAACTTTTTATATCTATATTGTTATTAAACAATAATACTATTTTTTCATTATTCAAATTTAATACAAGTACATTCAAAGAAGATAAATATTTATTAAATAAATCCTCTATTTTTTTATAGTTATTCTTATAATTATTACACATTTTAAAGACAACCATTTTACGTGAAACTTTCATATCTATTTCTAATAATTTTGCTCTAGTTTTATATGACTCTAAATCTTCCTTTTGTATTCCTTGTATTATTTCTTTAAAATACATTTTCTCGTTGTTTTTTTGAGCCTTTTGAGGAGTTTCTACACCAATTTCATTTATAATCATTTGAACTAATTCTTTAATCAAAGGTCCATATGGAATTACCTCTTCTGCTGTTCCTGTTATTCCAACTACACCTATAACTTTATTATTATAAGTAATTGGCATATTTACGCCACACTTGCACCCCCTATACATATGCATATTCTTAGTAGTAATAATTATATTTCTATTACTACTAGCACTTATTCTTGCAGCTTCATGATAAGTATTTTCCCTTTTTTTATTGCTTGATGCAATTATTATTCCGTCTAACCCTATAATATTTACATCTTTGGTAAATATTGGTGTTAATCTATTTATTATCTTTATACATGAATTATAATCTAGCACTTTATATTCCTCCTTAAGCCAATAAATAAACTATCTATTTTGTATATAATTAATATTATAACTACTCTAACCTTATAACTATTATATCATCAACAGTTTCATCCAAAAGTTTATATATTAATAAATAAAAAAAAGCTAGGCATCTATTTTAGATACCTAGCTTTACGATTATTTTATAAAATGTTCTTTTCTTATCTTCTTTAAAGCCTTTTTAGATCCTCTTTCGATATCTCTTTCAAGCTTTCTTTCTTTAAAACTTACAAATAATTGATTTAAATCATATCCTGCTGGATAAAGATCTTCTGCCTTTATTTCTAACTTTAATCTTTTATAATTAACTTCAATAAATTCACCATCGCATAAAACTGTTATATTATTTAGTTCGTTAATTTCCTTATATACTATTGCTTCTTTGTTGTTATCCAAAAGCTTAACCTTATCTCCAATTGAATATAAATTATATTCAATTGTACTATTTTGAATTTTCTTTTTAGAAATCTTACTTTCTTTAACTAGATCATAATTATACTCTTTAGAGTCTATATATTTTCTTGCTTTCTCAATAATATTATCATCTATTCCTATCTTTTTTGAAATATATAAGGCATTACTATCTCCTGATTTCCCAATTGAAAGCTTATATAGTGGTTCAAGTGTATCTTTCTTAAATTCCATTGCTGCGTTTTCAAAATCAGGATGTTCCTTTGAGAAATTTTTTATTTCTCCATAATGTGTAGATGCTACTGTTATGCACCCTTTATGATAACATTCTTCTAATATAGCAATTGCAAGTGCTGCTCCTTCATTTGGTTCTGTTCCACTACCTATTTCATCAAATAATAATAAAGTAGATTTATTACTTTCTTTTAAAATTTGTGCTAGATTCTTAACATGAGATGAAAATGTGCTTAGAGCATTTTCAACACTTTGATCATCTCCAATATCTACAAATATCTTATTAAATAAAGATATTTCAGTTCCTTCCTTTGCTCCTATATGAAATCCTGATTGCGTTGCTAAAGTTAAGAGTCCTACTGTTTTTAACACAACTGTTTTTCCACCAGCATTTGGTCCAGTAATTATTAAACTTCTGTAATCTTCTCCAATTTCAAAGTCTAATGGTACTCCATCCTTAATTAATGGATACTTTCCTTTTATTATTTTTATATATCCATGGTTATTTATTTTAGGTTTAATTCCATTTATTTCACGACTATATTTAGCTTTTGCCCAAATCATATCATACTCTGATATTACTTCAATATTTATCTTCAAATCTCTAATTCTTTCATAAATCATTTCAGTAATTGTAGATAAAATCCTATACTCTTCAATGCTCTCCTCTATCCTTAATGTTGCAAGTTCTGTTGTATATTTTGTTACTATATTCGGTTCTATAAATACAGTTAACCCTTTAGCTGAAGTTTCAATTATAGTTCCTTGAACTTGATTTTTAAATGCTGCCTTTATTGGTATGGTATATCTTCCATTTCTTTGACTTATAAAACTTTCTTGAATATATTCTCTATTAGCACTATTCTTTAAGAACTTTTCAAGTCTTTCCTTTATTTTACCTTCACAAATATCAATATGTCTTCTTATTTTCTTAAGTTCTTTGCTAGCATTGGAATCAACAGTGCTACCTTTAATCGAATTATTTATTTCCTCTTCTATATAGCTTAAATCTGTTATATTTTCTCCATATGAGCTTAATGTTCTAGCATATCCCTCTTTATCTTTTATAAATAATTTAACTTTTCTACATCCTCTTAAAAAGTTAGATATCATTACTAATTCATTTGGATCTAATGATGCCCCTTTATCAATCTTTTCAATAAGTGGTACTACATCAAAAATTCCTTCTAAGGGTATATGATAAGATGCATCTAATAATCTTCGTCCTTCTGATGTTTCCTCTAACCTTTGTTCTACAATCTTCATATTATCAGTAGGTTCAAGCTTATCAATTAAGGCTTTACCTAGCCCACTAACGCAATATCCCTTAATAATTTCTTTTAATTTATAATAATGTAATTTTTCTAGTGTACTTTTATTCATGTTAAAAAACCTTCCTTGTATTATTTACAAGTCTACGAAATCTAGATAGATTTTAAATAATATTTTTTCTTATATTTTTAATAATTCATAATTGAAAACTAAATAATTTTATACAAATAAAAAAGCCATGGATACTTCCACAGCTATAAATTCAACACTAATAAGAGTATTTAAAACACTCAAAAGTATATTCGTGGACTTGTATCTATTATAGTTTTATTAATTCCACAACAAATAAAGGTATAACACCCTATTTTTTAGAATTAATGTTAAATTACTATTTTAGATACTAAACACTCACAAAAATACCTCTCTTTATTTTAAAATCTATCTAAATATAATATATGATACAAATTATTTATGGTCAATACAAAATTAAATTATTTATATTCTTTATCAGTAATTTTTATAAAATATCCCATCAAAATTATTGAAACTAAGCTAATTAAAGCACAAATAATTAATCCATTCCCTAATGATGTGTTTGATGAAAATCCTATAACTGGGTTAATGGCTGCTGATATAATACTTCCTATCATAGAATATATAGATAAGATAGTTACTCTATTTCTAGAAATTATTGATTTATTTTTTATATCAATAATCATTGGTTCCATTACTGCCATACTAATAGCAATTAATGCTATACATAAAAAACTCAATACTGGACTATCTACAATTATTAATATAAATGAATTTACTAATATTAAAATCATTAAAAATACTATTGATTTCTTTTGCCCAAGTATATTACTTAATTTATAAGACTTTACTGATATTAAGTTCATAACTTGAATGGCTACTAATAAAACGCCAAAATATTTAATATCTATTCCACTTTTAATATATTGCCCCTGGTTTAAAAAGACGGTTATACTTTGAACTACTTCGCTAATTAAAGAAGTTCCAACTATAAATATTATTATTGATTTATTACTTATTACAAACTTAAAATTATCTTTTATACTTTCTTTTTTAACAATTTCAGTTTTAACATCAATTAAAAATAAAGATACTAAAAAAGCTAATCCATAAGGAATTATAGTATAATAAGCAGTTAAATCCATAGATATATTAACTATATAAGTTGACATTATTGAACCAATTAAAAAACCTATAGTTGAAAACCATTCATATCTAGCAAATACTCTCTCACTATTTTCTTCATCATTTATTGATAAATATATTAAGCTATAATCACATCCTGATAAGCCAGATATTGATATAGATAGCAATACTCTTTCAAATAAAAACATTACAAATGAATTTGCCTTGAAAAATATAATTTTAGATATAAAAAATATAAAATTTGATATTATTAATGTCTTCTTATACCCAAATTTATCTGCAAAAATTCCCCAGGGCATTTCTAATGCTATTATCAAAAGCATGGAAATAGATTCTATCAAGAAAATTTGTGATAAGGATATACCTCTGTTTTCTCTAAACACTGTCGCTATTGGAGCATAAAATACGAACCCTTGTAAAAATACTATCAGATTCATTAAATATATATTTCTTTTATTATTCAATTTAACTTTCCTCCTAAAAACACAACAAATAAACCTTTCATAAAAAGGCTAAAAATATGAGTTTAGAAATTAAGTTAAATTGGTCTAAACATAAATAATACCTCCAACTATTTATAAATATATTATATAATTTAAACAAAAAAATAGAAAGTGAATTAACCACTTTCTATTTTAGTATGTCTACAGTATTTGCATTTGCTGCCTTTCTGGCTGGAATAAAGCTCGATGCAAGTCCTATAACAATTGATATTCCTATTGCCAGTAAGCTTGTAAATAAATTTGGTGTAATTACTAATTTAAAATACATTGATATTATATTGGCAATCATAATTCCTAATGTATATCCTACGATTCCCCCAACCATAGTAATTACTATTCCTTCAATTAAAAATTCCCGTCTAATATCTTTTTTCCTTGCCCCAAGTGCTCTTTTTATTCCAATTTCTCTAGTTCTTTCTGAGACTGAAGTATACATCATATTCATAAGGCCTATTCCTGCTATAAATAAAGAAATACCTGCAACAGATGCAATGAACATAGTTATAGTATTAAGTACTCCCCCTAATAAATTTACTATTCCACTTGTATCTATTATTTCATATTTCCCCTTAATTCTATTTCCCTCAATTGAATTTAAAGTATTTTCTATTTCTTTTATACTAGCTTTTACATCACTATCATTTTTTAAAGTAATCTTTAATCCTTCCACTTTTTTAATACTAGAAAAGTATTTATCATAAGTTTCTTTTGGAATGCTTACATCTCCTCCCATATTAAAGAAACTTATCTCCTCTTCCTGTGGTGCTTTTTTTATACCTACAATTTCAAAGGATATACCATTTATAGTTGCTATTCCACTTACTAATTTCTCTACATCATCAAAATTACTTTTTAATGTTTGTTCTGAAGCAAATATAACTCTATTTTTAAGAAGGTTATCATTTTTAGTTAAATTTCTTCCAAAAGCATCTTCTGCTATATCAAACTCTTCTACAGGCTTAACTAAAACATTAATCACTTTTCCTCTAACATCCATTTGCATATATTCTCCAAAAGAATTGCTACTATATTGAAATTCAACTGATTCTACCGAATCTAATCCTTCAACTGAATCTTTATGTTTATTATTAAAAAACTCCATACTTGAAACTTCTTCTGTAAAAGTTTCTGGACTAAAGCTTGCCATAAGAACAACAGCTCCATCTGTTTCTCCTGTAAATTCCTTAATGGTCTTATTTTTATACCCTTGTCCTAGTGCCACTATTGTAATGACAGATGCTATACCAATAATTATTCCTATCATTGTAAGAATTGATCTTTTCTTATTTCTATTTAAATTTCTTAAGGCAGTAAAAATTAAAACTCTAAATTTCATTATTATCTACCTCCTTAAGTTGTCCATCAAAAATCTTTACTATTCTTTTTGCTTTTTTTGCAACATTTATATCATGAGTGATTAAAATAATAGTTATTCCTTCTTTATTTAATTTGTTAAATATTTCAATTATCTCTTCTGAAGTTTTACTATCAAGAGCCCCAGTAGGCTCATCAGCAATTATTATATCTGGATTGTTTACTAATGATCTAACTATTGATATTCTTTGTTGCTGTCCTCCTGATAATTGTTTTGGATATTTATCAATCTTATCTAATAATTTTACTTTTTCTAAGAGCTCTTTTACTTTATCTTTAGTTTCTTTAATTCCTCTTCCCATATATAACATAGGAAGCTCTATATTTTCCTTAATAGTTAATCTATCAATTAAATTAAAATCTTGAAATACAAAACCTATTTTTTCATTTCTTAAATTACTAAGTAAATCATCATTTAGAGTTTTCACTTCTTTTTCATCAAGAAAATAACTTCCTTGAAATTCTTTATCTAATAAGCCTAATATTTTTATCATTGTAGATTTACCTGATCCAGAGGGACCCATTATAGCTAGAAATTCACCTTTAGCTACATCTAAATCTACATCTTTTAATGCATGTAATTTTTCTTCTCCTGAAGAATAATACTTATTTATACCCTTCAGTTTTATCATATTATACTTCCTCCTTACTATCTTCGGAAGGATTTAATAGTATCTTATCTCCTACTTTTAAAGTGTCATTTTGAATTATGTAGTTATCATTCTTTAAAGTTGCTGATATTTCTACTTTTTTATTATTTTCACCTTCAATCAATTTAACGTATAGTTTTCCCGCTTCTTCTATAACACAACTTTTTGGGATTGTTATCTCTGCTGGATTTACTGTTAACTCTACGCTAAATCCTATTTTTATACTTTCATCCGGCTTAATATAAAACTTATATACCACAGATTTTTGATCTGCTGACATTGATGGAATTTCTTCAATCTTTGTTATCTTACCTGTAACTTTTTTATTATTACTTATAATTTTTATTTCTACTTTATCATCTATTTTAAGTTCCTCTATATCAAATTCTGACGCTTCTGATTCAATTAAAGAATCCTGAGAAATTATTCTCATATACTCTTTTGTAGGATCTTCATTATTTATATAAACTTTTCCACCTATTTCCGCTTTTACACTTTTCACTACTTTTCCTTTAAGAGAATCCCTTTTAGAAATAACATCATTTAAATTTGCATTTAACTCTTCTAACATACTAGCATTTTCAACTTGCTCTCCTTGTATGTTTACACCTTGATTTAAGTTTTGTTCTCCTTGATTTATTATTTCTGAAGATGCTTGCTCTTCTTTTTTTAGTGATTCTAACTTACTTATTCTTTCTTTTTCTCTATCAATTTTTGAACTCAATGAACTAATTTGTCTATTTAGCTCATCTATTTGCTCTTGAATAACTTCATTATAATAATTAAAAAGCACTTTATCTTTTTCTACAATTTGTCCATCTTCTACAAATACTTCATTTAACTCTCCATTGGAGTTATCTAAAATTATCTTTTGCTCATTACTTATAATACTGCTTCCCTTAAATTTTAATCCGCTAGTGTCTTCTATTTCAAAATAATCAACTTTATTTTCCTTGTTACTATCCAGTGTTGATTTATTCTTAACATATAGTGCTCCACTTACTGTTACAATTAAAGCTATTATAAATATACTAATTCCTATTATAATTTGTTTCTTCTTCATAACATCACCTCTTATATAATGTTCTTAAATGAATAGAGTAAATCTAATAAATAGATTTACTCCCCTTGCACATTATTCCTTAACAAAATATATATCTTTCTTTTTATAAATAAAGAAAATCATTAATCCTGGAAAAATTAGATTTAATGGTGTATATAAATTAACTCCAGAAATTATTGCTGAATAAATGAATGATAATACCTCTATACCTATAAATACAAATGCTCCAATAGGTTTTTTACATAAAATTAATATTACAGCTATAGTTATTATTAATGCTATAGCTAATGTTATTGAAATTTGAGCTATATTTACTTGAGTCCCCATTCCTGCATCAGCTAAAATCTTATTTGTTTCATCTTTAAAAAAGATATTAATTATAGATCCAAATATAACAAATACTTGTCCAATTAAATAAAGCACAGACATTGTAATAATCCCAGCACCTACTCTTTTTCTTTCTACATTATTTTCCATTGCTATTTCCCCCTCCAAAATATTCATTTTTATAGTACTATTTACCTCAAATAAATACAATATTAGTTACCTTAAGTTTATCTTAAGTTTAGTTTAAGCAAAAATAGAATCTACCTCTAAATATCTAATGGACAAAAATAATATCTTATTCTATTTGAAAATTAAATACTTTATAATTATAAAAAAGAACACAAAATAAGAATCATTACATCTCATTTGGTTCTTTTAGTTTAGAAAATCTAAAAATAAAATAGTAAATTATAGTTCTGATACACCTATTTTCATTTTTTTAAAATTATCTTAAATTTACTTCCGCCCCCTTCATCAGAAATCAAAATAATTTTTCCTTTATGTAATTCTATAATCTTTTTAGTAATAGCTAATCCAAGTCCACTTCCACCACTAGACTCTCTAGAAATATCTCCTCTCACAAATTCCTCAAAAACTTTATCTAGTATTTCTTTTTTAATTCCTATTCCATTGTCTCCAATTATTATTTCTATATCTTCTTCATTATTATTTAGTCCAATAAAAATAGTCGTATTTCTTTCATTGTATTTTAAAGAATTAATAATTAAATTACATATAGCTCTTTCTAATTCTTTAGCATCAAATTTATAATAAATTGGATCTTCCGGAATATCTATTTCTAAGTTAAATTCAGCTTCCTCAATTTCTCCATAATAAAGGGCTACTACTTCCCTTAAAAATTCACAAATATCATTTTGTTTAATATTTAATTTATAATCTATACTATCTAATTTAGTAAATATAAAAAGTTCATTTACTAAGTAGTTTAATCTACATGTTTTATTATAGATATAATCTAAATAAATTCTTTTCTCCTCTGAATCTTGTACAGTTCCATCGTTTAAAGCCCGTGAATATCCCATAATAGAAGTTATTGGGGTTTTTATATCATGTGCTATATCTCTTATCATATCTCTTTTACTTTTTTCAAGCTTATCCTTATTTTCATTAACTAATTTAATTTCTTTTACCATATAATTAAAGCTATCTCTTATACTATCTATTTCCTTATATCCTTCAAAGTCTAATCTTACTGATAAGTTTCCTTTACTCATCTTTTCTATACCTAAATTTATTTGATTTAAAGGCTCTCTAATTTTCTTTATATACTTATAATAAACCCCCCATAAGGCTAATACCATAAACACAACTGCTATAACTAATGAATATTTTATAGTTTCTCTAACTCTCTTGCCTAAACTCTTTATTTTTAATTGTTTTGTTAAAAAAAATTCACTATTAGGAATTTTCACTATATATAATTTATCATCTTGCTTATATACTTTTGAATCAAAAAACTTTTCTTCTTTTTTTAATTGATCTTCATAGAAATTTATAACATTTAATAAATTATAGTCATTTATATTATCTTTCTTTTCTCCAATTACACTAATAACTTTATTATTTTCTATGGTTTCTATCCATCCACCAACTTCTAATATTCCATTAATATTAATATCTTCATAGTTTTGAACAAAAAATTCTTCTTCCATAAGCCTTTCTTCTTCTTTTGTCAAATGCATATTAGATATAATTCCCCAAATTAAAATAAAAATAAATAATATTAAAGCTATAATAAATATTATTATTGTATATATATAGTTAACAATAAATATTCTACTTAAACTCTTATTCCTAAAAAGATTATTTTTCTTCAAATCTATACCCTATTCCTCTTATTGTTTTTATATATTTATTTTCTTTGTTATTGTCTTCAATTTTATCTCTTAAATTACTTATATGTACCATTATTACATTATCATCATATAGATATTCCTCTTTCCAAATATTTTCAAATATCCTTTGCTTTGTTAAAACTTTATTTTTATTTTCCATAAATAATTCTAATAATTTAAATTCTTTTAAGGTTAAGAATACTTCCTCTCCTCCCTTAGTTACAATAATTTTATCTTTATCTAATATTAAATCTCTACTTTTAATAATATTCTCATTATTATCCTCTAAATTTAATAAATAACATCTTCTTAATTGAGCATTAACCCTAGCTATTAATTCTAATGGATCAAAAGGTTTTGTTATATAATCATCAGCTCCAATATCCAACCCTATAACCTTATCATGGTTTTCACATTTTGCCGAAATAATTATTATTGGTATATTACTAGTGCTTCTAATTTTCTTTATTAAATCATATCCATCTGTTCCTGGCATCATTAAATCCATAATTGCTAAATTAATTTTTTCTAAATTTAAGATTTCTAATGCTTTATCTGAATCATAAGCTTTAAAAATACAATATCCCTTATTCCTTAAGTAAAGATCAATTAAGTCTACAATTTCTTTCTCATCATCTACTATTAATATATTTATCATACCATTCTCCTTATAGCTTATAAATTTCGATCTTATTACATTATAATACAATATTATCCAACTTAAAGTAATATTTGACGAAATTTCTATATAATTTACAATAAATATCTAATATATATATATCTAACCATAAGTAATTAATAAGATTTGAATAACGGTAATATCTAACAACTAATATAAGAATTAACTATTCTATCTACTTTTAATCTTGTATTTTACTTAAATAATTATATTACTATTTAATATAATTATAGTTTTAACTGTTAATTAAAACATATAGTTAAATTACTTTAAATAATATTTAATACTCTAATTTACCTTTCAATTTTACTGTAATATAATTATTATAGTAAATATATTACTTTGGAGGATAATATGGGTAAAAAGGGTGGGAAAAACAAAAAAATTAACAAAAGAGAAAATTTTGTAAAAATCAAGTCAAATGAAAATCTTATTTTATTGATAGGGGTTATATTTTTTAGCATCATCTTAATTATTATTTCAAAATCTATATTTAGCAGTGGATTTTTACCTGATAAATATAATGGCCATATGAAATACTATAATGCTGTTGTTACAGAAGTTTTAAGTGAAGATTTGATAAAAGATCCTTATATAGAAGATGTTGAAGTAGGATTTCAAAAGATAGTAGTTAAAATTTCATCAAAGCCTTATTCTGGAAATACATTTGAAATAGAAAATCCAATCAGTAGATTATATAATTTAAAAGTTAAAGAAGGCACTAAAGTAATAGTAGGAGTTATTGAAAAAGATGGTTCTACTCAAATGAATTTATATAGTTATGATCGAAGTAATATGATTTATTTATTAATAGCAGTATTTATTTTGTCAGTTGTTGTAATAGGTGGATTTAAAGGTGTTAAATCTTTAGTAGCTCTAATTTTCACTTTAATATGTTGTGTATATCTAATGGTTCCTTTAATGCTTAGAGGTGTAAATCCCATACTGTCAGGAATTCTAATGAGCATATTAAGTATAACTATTACTCTTGTACTAGTTTCTGGATTTAACAAAAAGACCTTAACTGCTATTTTAGGTACAGTTTCAGGGGTTATCATAGCAGGATTAATAGCTTATATTTTCGGATCATTAACCAATCTTTCAGGATTAAATATGAGTGAAGCAGAAAGTTTAGCATATATTGCTGAGGATACTGGATTGAAAATTAAGGGAATAATGTTTACTGGAATATTAGTTGCAACTCTTGGAGCTGTAATGGATATTGCAATGTCAATTGCTTCATCAATATTTGAAATCCATAAAGTAAACGATAAAATAAGCTTTAATGAATTATTTAAAAGTGCTATGAACATAGGTAAAGACACTATTGGAACAATGACTAATACATTGATTTTAGCATTTGCTGGTGGCTCTTTAAGTATTTTGATATTAGTCTTTTCAGCAAATATGCCTTTTAATAAATTAATAAATTTAGACCTTTTAGGCATAGAAATAATTCAAGGCTTATCTGGAAGTATAGGAATAGTACTAGCAGTTCCAATCACTGCATTTATAGGCTGTTATTTATGTAAAAATGAACTTAAATTTAAAAAATAAAGGGAGTCGCGTTTCGCGACCCCCTTTATAAATTTATCTCTCAGCATATAGGTACTCATAAGAAATTATGTAAAATTACTTTTTAAGATAATCCAGCTATTTTTAACTTATAATATAATTCCTCCATGAAATATACATTCATATACTTTAACATCTTTAAAATATATTTCTTCATAACCTTTAAACCATTCAAAATCCCCTTCAACTATACAATGATATTTGTGATTTTGATTTTGATATAGCATAGGTCCCCTATAAGGATATTCTTTTGTAACTTTTGATAATACTTCCTTTAAAAAGCTACCTGAAAATCCTTCCTCAGTAATTCTTCCTTAATAGTTCATAGCCCAAAATGGACTATCATTAATCCAAATTGCTTCTTCACCTATAAACTTTTCACTTCCTAAATAAGTATCAATATATTTAAAATTTTCTTCAATATATTTAAGATCATGGGAATTTGGTCTAGATGATTGACTTTCATTGCCACCACCTGCATAAGTTAATTTCTTTGCTCTACATAAAAAATCTATTATTTTTTCATCTATACCATTAATACTTTTCTTTATTTCTTTATTACAACATTCCTCTTCAATATTCTTTAATAACTTATCAATACTTACTCCAAATACATTACCTAGCTGAACTAATTTATCAACCTCTGGATATGATTTTTTAGATTCCCATTTAGCGACTGATTGTCTCGATACTCCTACTAATTCAGCTAATCCTTCTTGTGATAGACCTTTTTCTTTTCTTAATCCTTGTAGTTTTTCATTAAACCCCATTCCTCTCACCTCATATTAATTTTAATGCTAAATCTCTTAATAATCTATCACCTAAAGATAACAATTTTGTCAACTAACAGTTGCACTATTTAATATTAAAATTAATTTAATATATACTTAATTGATTTTTATTTAAAAATCATAAAAAGATACTCTTCATAAATTTATGAAGAGTATCTTTTTCTCTTACTTTAATTCTGGCCAGTATTCTTTATTAGCTTCAATCATTTCATCTAATATTTGCTTAGCTACAAATGCAGATGGAATTGTTTTATTCATAGTAAATGCCATAAGAGCCTTTTCATATGATCCTTCAATTGCAGCTTCTACAACTAACTTTTCACTAGCTTCTTGTTGTTCTATTAATCCTTTATAGAATGTAGGAATTTCACCAACACGAACTGCTTCTGGGCCATCTTTAGTTATATAAGCTGGAATTTCAACCATAGAGTCATCTGGTAAGTTCTTAATAGCACCATTATTTTCAACCATAACTAAATGTCTTTTTCTTAGGTCAAATGCTAAACTCATAGCCACTTCTACTATAAATTCTCCATGTACTCCAGTAAAGAATTGTGAAAGATCAATTTCCCCTGTAGCAGTATATTGATCTACTGAATCAAATATCTTCTTTTCTCTTCCTTCCATTACTTCATTTGCTCTAGTATGATTTTTGTCAGAATGTCCAACAACCTCATCTCCTAGCAAATAGTATTGCATATATGTGTTAGGAAGATATTTAGGGAACATTTGCATCATATGCTTTGCATTAGTAAATGTATGAAGCCATGATGCATCATTATGTCTTACTTCACTTCTTGAATCTGGAGGTAAATATCCATGCTCTAGAACATAGTTTTTAAGTTCTTCTGTTCTATCTTCGCCATTTACTCTTATGTTTGTAAACCAACCAAAATGATTTAGTCCAAAGTAATCTGCTTCTATATCATGTCTATCACAATCTAAAATGTTTGCCATATTTCTCATAATTGCAACTGGCATATCACATATATTTAAGATCCTTGCATTTGGTCTTAGCTTGTACATAGCTTTTGCTACAATAGCTGCTGGATTTGAATAGTTTACTATCCAATAATTCTTACTTGCATATTTTTCACAGAAATCAATCATTTCAACCATAGGATATATAGTTCTTAAACCATATGCTAATCCTCCTGGTCCACAAGTTTCTTGTCCAACTACATTGTATTTTAGTGGAATCTTCTCATCCATTTCTCTCATCTTGTATAAACCAACACGCATTTGTGCAAAAACAAAGTCTGCATCCTTAAAAGCTTCTTCTGGATTAGTTGTGAATATTAATTTCACTTCTGGATCAAACATTTCAACAACTTTTTTTACTATTACGCCTACTTTATTTTGACGTTCTTCATTTATATCATATAATCTTAATTCATCTATTTTAAATTCTTCCTTTTTAGCTAATAAGCTTTTCACAATACCAGGAGTATAAGTACTTCCCCCACCAACTATAACTAATTTAAATTTTTTCATTTCTAAATATTCCTCCTTATTCTACTATTTCTAATGCGTCGTCTACTATTGTTCTTATTTTACTTATTGAAAGTCCATATACAACTTGTATATTCTTTCCTTTTTTTACTACACCTGATGCACCTGTAGTTTTTAATGTTTGCTCATCTATTACAGTATCGTCAATAACATCTACTCTAAGTCTTGAAAAACAATTTTCTACAGTTATTATATTTTCTTTTCCACCTAATGCTTTAATAATAGTTAAAGCTTTTTCTCTATCATTTTCAGCATTATCAATTTCTTTGTTTGATGACTTCATTTCTTTTTTAACTTTTGCTGCATTTTCCTTTAAATCAATTGCAATATCGCTATCATCATCTTCTCTACCTGGTGTTTTTAAGTTCATTTTTTCAATCATAAATTTGAATACTATAAAAATTACTGCTATTTCAACTAAACCTACTAAAATATATACTGGCCAATGAGTTTTTCCAATACCTGCTGGTAAATTTATTACAAGAAAATCTAAAATACCATTTGTTGCGCAAACTCTTACATTAAGTACATAAACTATCATTTGGAAAAATCCATCTATAACAGAATATACAAACCATAATAATGGAGCTGCAAAAATAAATGTAAATTCTAATGGCTCTGTAATACCAGCTATTACTGCAGTTAATGTTGATGGAATTAATTGTGATTTTAAATTACTACGCTTTACTTTCTTAGCTGTGAAATAAAATGCCAAAGCCACACCAATAACTCCAAATGTTTTAACTAAACCATAATTTAAAAACCTTGCTGAATCTGGCATCATTGTTATTGTAGGATCATTAAGTAATGCTAGGAATACAGGCTTAGCACCTATAACGTTTTCTCCATTAATTATCATTTGATCTCCTACTGCTGAATATAGGAATGGAGACCAAATCAAATGATGTAATCCTGTAGGTACTAAGAATCTATTTAAGAACCCGTAAACAAATACTCCTAAGGCACCTGCTGTACTCATAAAGCCTGTAAGAGCAGTTATTCCATTAGCTATGCTTGGCCAAATATATGTTGCTAATATACTTAATACTGCAACTATTGGAATCATAATTATAAATACAAATTTACTATTACCATAAGATGCCATAGCACCTTTGAATTCCTTACTAACATACTTATTATGAATTACAGCTACTGCTATTCCTAATATCATTCCTAGGAAAACTCCCATATCTGTTACATGAAATCCTAATTGAATAGTTTGTCCAGTTCCATATAATTCACTTGCAGTATTACCAGCTATTAATTTACCTGATAATTCTAACCATTTACTATTTGCTCCTAAAAATAATATATAGGACATAATTGCTACAAAAGCTGCTTCTGCTTTTTTCTTTTTAGCCATACCTATGGCAATTCCAACACAAAATAGGATACTTAAGTTTCCCATAATAGGTGATAACATCCCATTAAAAAATTTTCCTATTGTCCATATAACTCCGCCTTCACTAACAAAAGTTGTATTGGTAAGTATAGCTGTTAGTGCAATTGACATACCTACTATTGGTAAAAATAAGACTGGTCCAATCATAGCTTTAGCAAATTTCTGCATACTATCTAAAATCTTATCCTTCATTCTAATATCCCCTATCTTTTTTAAAATTTCTGCTTGGTAATTACCTTGAAGATAGAATAACATTTTAAACAAACATTGTTAATAGGTTTAACCTTTTCAGGAACATGTTACTCAAAAAGTAAACATGTTTACCTTTACAATAAAACAAAAAAACTATCATAGAATTTCTCCTATAATAGTTTCTTTAAACCTTTATAAACTATTCATTGCCTTATCTAATAAGTATTCCATTACAATCATTACTCTTGCATAGAAGTAATTTGATGTAATATTTCTATCATCTAACTCTTTATCATCTAATATAGAAAAATGTATCGTAGATTGTTTTGCCATATGACTATTAGGTCTGCCAGTAAAGGTTATTATATCTAATTTATTTTTTGCTGCATAATCTATAACTTTTGTTACACTTTCTGTTTCTCCACTTTTGGATATACCTATTACTAAAGCTCCTCCTATCTGGTTATTATCATATACTCCATAAGAATTTGTTTTAATACATTTAAAACCTAATACAAGCATCTTCCTACAAAAAAAATCTACAATTGGTGATGAAAATCCTGTACCTGTAATATAAATTATATCTTGTCTATGCTTTATAAGATTATCAATAAAGGAATCTATTGTACTTTTATCTATTTCATCAATAAAACTAGTTATATCGGATGTACGCTCCTGATTTTTTTCATTATTCTTTATTATAAAATTCAATCTATATAGCATATCAACATATCCAGTGTATCCTAACTTTTTTGATAATTTAATTATTGTTGTTGCAGAAGTATAATTAGCTTGTGCAACTTCCCTTACTCCCTTATCTAAGACATTATCAATATTTTTTAATATATATTCAAGTATTTGTCTTTCTGTTTCTGTTAACTTATAATTATCAGCAATTTTATAAATATCAAACTTCATAAGATACCTCCAATTTAAATGACCATAATATAAGTTAACATAAAGAGAGCGTTTTAATAAAATCCACAAGTAATTGAGATTATATAAATAAAGTTAGTCTCTTAGTAACCTATATAAAAAATCAAATAATTTATACTTTTAATTTGAACTTCTGCTTAAAAACTTATTTAATATGTTATTACTTTTAGGTATTAAAGTATTTAATCAAAGTATCTATAATATATTATCATATTTATTTTCAAAATACATACCATTAACTTTTTCTGATAACTTCTATTTAAATTTAAAAATATGATGATATTTATTTCTTAAATATAATTAAAAGAGGTATCTTAATAAAAATATTGATTGTTTATATAATTGAATTTATTTTATCAATCTATATTTTGATTCTTTTTCTATGTAATCTTTATCTAAAATTGCTGATGATACAACAGCATATTCATCTATGTCATAGTCATAACTTATAAGCCTTCCTAAGCTGACATTATCCATATCAAATAATAAAAGTTAATAATTTTATCATTCAATTGGTATCACGTTTCGTTACACCCTTTATAAATTTATCTCTCATCCATATAGGTACCCCTTGCAAACCATTTAATCTTAACCTCATTTTACTAATTATTTAAATTTATTCATATAATTATCTATTTATATATGTTTAAATTTCAAATTTAAACATACAACTTCTCCCTATAGTAATAATAAATACTATTTCAAGTCATATTTTAATAATATTTTTTAATTATCTTGTGGGAAACTAACATAGACACTTATACTTTAGGAGGTAATTGAAATGGATAATAACAAAAACAGAAGAAAAGATCGTCCTAAATCAAATGCTGAACTTAGAAAAATGTATTCAGAATCTGGTGCAGAAATTGGAATTGAAAATGGTAAAAAGAAAGGTGCTCATTCAAACGGCAAAAAATTTACTAAAAGATCAAAGTTATCTCATAATAAATAATATATGCTTTCATTTAATATTTTGATTAAATAAGCATATAATAATTACTATTTTGCTACTATTAATTATATAATTAATAGTTAAAGAAAGATATAGTAAAAAATTTAAACCTACTAAAATAACCCTGCTTTATATTGCAGGGTTATTTTTATTAGTTTTAAGCATTTATTTTAAGTTTTACAAACTTCTTTTTTCCTATTTTTATTACATCTTGTGTTAATAAATTTATATCTAAACTATTTATTTTTTCTCCATTAATTTGAACTCCACCTTGTTCAACAAGCCTAGTAAATTCTTTTTTACTTGACACATATTTCTCGCTTACTAAATTTGAAACAATATCCCTAAGCTTATTACTTTCTACGGTTAAATTAGGTATATCATCTGGAATTTCCTTTTTAGTAAAAGCTGAATTATAGAACTCCATTGCTGATTTCACTTCATTTTCACAATGGTATAAGTTCGTTATTATCTGTGCAAGTTCTAATTTAATATCCCTAGGATTTTCACCTCTATCTAATCTATTTTTTATTTCATCTATTTTATCTGGATGTTCATCAGTAGCTAATTCAAAGTATTTTATAATTAAGCTATCTGGAACCTCCATCACTTTTTTAAACATAATATTTGCAGGTTCATTTACACCAATGTAATTTCCTAAACTTTTACTCATTTTTTCAATTCCATCTAAGCCTTCTAAAATCGGCATAAACATTGCAACTTGCCCTTCTTCTCCCATTGTCTTTTGAAGTGTTCTTCCCATTAAAATATTAAATGTTTGATCAGTACCACCAAGTTCTATATCAGCCTTAAGAGCTATTGAATCGTAAGCTTGCATTAAAGGATAAAAGAACTCATGAACTCCTATTGGTACATTATTTTTATATCTATTTTGAAAATCATCTCTTTCTAACATACGGGCTACAGTAGTAGTTGCTGCTAATTTTAAAACATCATTAAAATTTAATTTTGAAAGCCATTCGCTATTAAAACGAACTTCTGTCTTACTTTCATCTAAAACTTTGAAAATTTGAGTTTTATAAGTTTCTGCATTTCTTAATACTTCTTCATCAGTTAATGCTTTTCTTCCCTTTGCCTTTCCTGTTGGATCTCCAATTTTTCCTGTAAAATCTCCAATAACAATTACTGCCTTATGACCTAAGTCTTGCATTTGCTTAATTTTACGCAAAACTACAGCATGACCAAGATGTATATCTGGTGCACTTGGATCCAGACCTAATTTAATAATTAATGATTTATTATTTTTTTCAGCTCTTTCTAATTTTTTTCTAAGCTCTTCTTCATTAACTATTGTATCTGCTCCTTTTTTAATAATTTTAATTTGCTCATCAATTGTTTGTTTCATTTTTTTAACACTCCTCTTATATTATTTAAAATACAAGCAAGTTCTATAAGAATAACTTTACGAAAGGCTATTTAATAAAACTATTTGAACTAATAGTGGACATATATAAGTTTACTTATTCCGCGCTTCGCTCCAAGTCAACGCAAACTTACATATAAAAATAAAAAACTCCCGTCCTTTATATCAAAAGGACGAGAGATAAATCTTCGTGCTACCACCTTAAGTTCATAGACAACTCACATTGTCTACCTTTTCAAGTACTCCATAAAATATCTAGGTAATACTCTAGCACTATAACGTGTGCAAGGAATACGTCACAGCCTACTAGGTGCTGTAGTACAATGAAAAATTAATAATGTAAAATTAAAATTTAAGATAAATCTCATTTTTCATATCATTGTATTTAAAACAACTCCATTTGGTGTGAAGCTCAAAGATGTATTCATAATTAGCTTATCTTGTACCTCTCATCAACCGGTTACTTTCTGTAAGCCTTACTAATTACTACTTGTTCTTATCACAGCTTTTCATAATCTTATACTCCGAAATATAATTACTTATAAATCTTCGTTATGCTTATTATTAATATGGATTATAAATCTTATTTTTAATATTGTCAATATTCTTATAACTTTTTAATTAATCAATAATTAATTTTAATTTTTATGCTTCTATCTTTTTTCTTAATATTTAATGCTTTATTATTGGAAACAAATAGCTTCTTACTATCAAATAAATTATCTCCGTCTCCAATGTATAACTGTCTTCTCATAAATACAAATTTTCTATAATCTTCTCCTAAATAATCTTTTATATTACTTTTATTAGAAGATGGTTCAAGAGAAATAATTCCATTATAAGGAATTATTTCGTAAGGTAAATATTTTTCAAACCATATTTTCTTATACTTGCTCCAATAAGCTATATCTACTACTTCCCTACTTTCATCATATTTTAACTCTTCTATAAATAAATTATCATTTATCCAAGTATCTTTAATATTACTCTTAATATCAATATTTAAATCTTCACTAAAATTAGCTCTTTCAACAACTATCTTAGCCTTATTAAATTTATCTATAGCTAAATCCTTTAAAACAAAGTTTTCAACTATTCTAATTCCATTACTTAATATTTCCTTTTCATCATATGCAACTACCCCCATTCTTTCAATATTTCTTCCTTCTATATTAGGACTGAAATTTATGCCTTCATTAAAGAAGTTCCCATCATTTTTTTGAATAGCCTTAATTTTTTCTTCATCATCTGAAACTACTGAATAATCTAAATTTATAGCTAAAGGGCTTATCCTCAAATTATTTACTACAAACCTTACTCCATCTATTTCAATTTCATTATTATCTGGTTTTATATTTTTAATATCAACGATCTTAGATGAGTCTATATCTATAGTTATCTCCTTAGCTTCTCCTTCTTCTGTAATTTCCAAAGTAAACTCATTTTTGCTTTCTCCTATTTTAAATGTCCATACACTTAATGTATCTCCATTTTTATCTTTTTCACTAAATGCACTTGAGCCTGATGCAAAATTTCCATCTAAAATTCTTATATAAGATTTAGATTTAATAGAATCATATTCTTCAGGTGGCTCATCTGTTGGTAAAAATCTATCTGCATAAGCAATACTTCCTCTCATAAAAACAGAAAGATACTTATTATCATAAACAATTGCTTCTATTGTTACTTTTTTACCATTACTAAATTCTACTGATTCATTAACCTCTTGAAGTTCTCCTTTATTATTAAGCTTTTTTACGTAGCTATTATAAGAAAAATAATCATCATATCCAATTAACTTTTTTATCATTGCAGAAACTGTACTTAAATTAAAAATAAATATAAATGCAATAAATATTAAAGCTATTTTTAAATATTTATTATTTAAATTTAGTTTCTTCTTATTTTCTCTTTTTGCATCATTTAATGCTTCTTTCATTAAATTTTCAAATTGTGGTGGAGCTTTTAAATCCTTTTCTTTTAGGTTATTTAACTCTTTATCTAAATCCATCATTTATATCACCACCTATAATTTTTCTTATTTTGTTAATACCTTTATTTATTCTAGATTTTACAGTTCCTAATGGTATTTCCATAATTTCAGAAATTTCTTCATAAGTATAATCTAAATAATATCTAAGCCTAATAACTTCTTTTTGATTATCATTTAAATTTTCTATAAGAGATTTTAAATAAATTTTATTTTCCGATTTATTAAAAGCATTTTCAGCTGTCATATTCTCTAAATTAACTTCTTCATATTTCTTTCTCTTAGATAATTCCTTTTTACATAGATTAACAAGTATTGTCTTGCTCCAACTGTAAAACGAATCAAGCTTTTTAAGCTTTGGAATTTCTTTATATAAAACTACTATCATTTCTTGTAATATATCTAAGGCATCATGCTCATTTTTCATATATACATAAGCTAATTTATAGTAGTTATCTTTTTCACTCATGATCAGTTTTAAAAGAGCTTCTTTATCACCATTTATAGCCTTCTTAACCTCTAGTTCCAAGCTTCTTCCCCCCAAACCTTGTCTCCTTAAATATTAACCTATATACCTAAGAGTTGTATAGTGACTAAAAAGTTCCCTAAGCTTTTATTATTTTAAAGAATTTATATAATCTATTGGTCTATATATTACACTTTCATCATTTAAATAAATCTTGCCTTTTTTTACTCCACCAATTGGATATGGTAATTTATTATATGCATTTATCATTTCACCTTTTCCCTTATATAAAACTACATGTCCTGGTGTAAAAACTAGATCTCCTGGCTGTATATCTTCTTTATCAACTTCATACCCTTGTAATATATCTTCTTGATCAAAAGTTGAATAACCAATCTCAACACCCGTAACTTCTCTATATGCAAAGTAAGTTAATCCTGAACAATCAAAAGCCTGATTTCCTATGTATGTTTCTCTCTTTAATGGATAATAGTCTTCTCCATAATAACCTATAAGTTCATCTAATCTCTCCTTACTCATAATCTCACCTTTTCCACCCCATACATATTCTAATCCTATTTTTTCTTCTGCCAATTCTATAACTTTATTTACAACTGCCTTTTCTTCTTCTGTCATATTTATACCTTCATTTTCATAATTATCTTTCTTATATAAATTATTAAATACTACAATTCCAACTAATAATAAAAATATTAAACCTAATATAAAAACTATATTTTTATTTACCCTTATGATTCTCATCTTAAAACCCCTTTCAAATAATTTCCTTTATATAGTTAATTTTACATTAGAGCTCTCACTTTTCATAATTACTTTTTAATTAAGAAATAATTAATTATAAATTAAAATGAGCTGCTAAATTAAAAACAGCTCATTTCACTTATAAATCTATCATATTTTTATCTATTCCAACATTGGTATGGTACATAATTAAATATAGCTTCAAACCTATAATAATTATCACCATCATATGCAACTAGAGGTAATATATCAATTGCACCAGGTCTTATTCTTTTTTTGGGAACTAATAGTATTCCTGCATTTAATATATAATAATTTCCGATAGCTCCACATATTTCATTGAACCTTTCATTATAATTAGGTCCCATATATTTTACGTTAACATTATCATAGCATTTTAATGATGATAGCAGAAAATATTGAGCTCTACATTGACGTACATATATTACTTTGTTTTCAGATTCGATATGCATTTCTAATCTACAATTTGCTTGTAGTGGAGTTTGTTTTATATCTGGTATTATTTTTTCACTTTTTTCTTTAATCTCATATGTTTCTTTATTTATATTTTCAAATAAATATCCATTTATTTCTTCTCTATATTTATTAAGATCATTATAATCTAATCTTTCCACACTCATATCCTCCTAATATAGATTTAATTTAATAACATACATTTGAACCTTAAATTAAACACATTATAATATGTTTGAAATTTAAAACATTCATATAGTAAACTATTAAGAAAGTTTTATTTATTGATTTAAGCATAATTTCTATATAAAACAGACATCTTAAACGCCCATTAAGATGTCTGTTTAGCCCCTATCTTTTATAGCTGCAATTTATTTTTTGCAGCACTTACATGGATCAAATGTAAAAACCACATCAAATTTAAATTTATTACATCCATCAAATGCTTCAAAAGGCAATACATCAATTTCCCCTGGCCTTAAGCGTTCATTCGGAATAAATAATATTCCTGAATTTAAGATAAAATAAGTTCCTAGGTCTCCATTAACCTTCTTAAACTTTTGATTAAATCCATGACCGATATATTTTACATTAATTGGACCACAACATTTTGATGAAGATGCTAAAAAATATTGAGCTGTTTTTGGACATACATATATTATTTTATTTTCTGGATTAATATGAATTTCAGATTTGCAATTTGATTCAAGTGGTGTGTAGTTTTGATTTGAAATTTCTTCAAAACAATCTTCTTCTTCCTCTTCAATTTTATCATCTTTTTTAAATATTCCCATTTCTTTTTTTAGATCCTCTTCCAACTCTAAATGCATTTTTATAAATTCTCCGTCATCAACTGTATCTAATTCAGATTCATCATAAAAAGTTCTCATTAATTATATCCTCCTGCTAATTAAAGAATTATTTTCTTGTATATCATCGATATTCTATTAGATACAATAGTATATTCATATATATTTAAATTGACATATAAAAAACATATTTAAAATTTAGTTTTGCTTTTAATACGTCTTCTTTTTCCTCTCGCTATTACTAAAAATAATCTCCACTATATAATTAAATTACCTTTAGCATATTCATTCTAATTAATTCTATAAAAATAAAAGGATATCACATTAGATATCCTGAAATTATAAATATAACTCTCCTCTTAGTACTATAACAGCTTCTCCGCTTAATCTTACTCTATCATTTTCTAATAATTTTAATGAAATTTCTCCACTCCTATTTGAAGCTTGATAAGCATTCATATCCATTTTATTTAATTTATTACTCCAATAATTTGCTAGTAAAGTATGAACTGAGCCTGTAACCAGATCTTCATTTATACCAGCCCATGGATTAAAATATCTTGAAATAAAATCATATTTTTCATTTCCTCTACAAGTAACACCTATTCCTTTTACATCACTTTTAAACTTTAGTGATTTTAATATTTCAAAATTTGGTTTTAAATTTATTATATTCTCTTTGTCTTTTACTTCTATAACAAGCTTTCTTGTTTTTTTACCTATTATAGCTTTTGAGTAACTTCTTATTCCCATAGCATCTAATATATCTTGTGTTAAATTAAAATCTAAAGCCTTATCTATTGGAAAATCTAAACTTATCTTTTCATCTTTCTTTTTAGCTGTAAGTAGTCCACTTTTAGTTTCATATTTAATATATTGCTCTTTTATATTAAACTCATCAAATAAAACTTTAGATGTTGCTATAGTTGCATGACCACATAAATCAACTTCAACTTCTGGAGTAAACCATCTTAAAGAAAATAAATTACCCTTACCTATATTAGAATTTTTTAAATGCTTAACAAATGCTGTTTCTGATAAATTCATTTCCTGGGCAATATTTTTCATTAATTCATCACTTATGTCATCTTCTAAAATACAAACTGCTGCTGGATTTCCTTTAAATGATTCACTAGTAAATGCATCTACTTGATATATTTTAATTTTATTTCTCACTGTCTTTCTCCCTACATTTTTGTAATATTACTTACTTATCTTGAAATAATATTTAATTATAATTATATATTTAAAAATTATATTTTACTTAAATAATATATTAACTATCATATTATAATAAATAAAAACTCATACATGCTTATAATTAAATTTTATGATTATATTTATATTTTACTTTATTCTTATAATCTTACCATCAACTTGAACTGGATAAATTTCTCTTACTGGACCAGTTATTATTACCTCTACCATATCCCCTACTTTAATATCTAATAATTTTAATTTTTTATTACTCTTTTCATTTATTATCTTCGTCTTTTTGTTTATTGAAACACTTGCTTTATCAAACTCTGTATCTTCTTCAATATCTCCTTCTACTAAGATATAACCGATTTTATCCTCTTGACTTTTTTCTGTTACTAATCCCCTTATAGCTACTTTATTATTATTTTCTTTAGTTAAAGCCCAGCCTGAAATCATAAATATAATAAATATTAATAAAATCAAATATACCTTTTTACCACTTATCATAATCATCCCCTTTAAATATATATTTATCTTTCCAGTTTTATACTTAATATCATTTTACTATTTTTACATATTCAATTATATCTTAATCTAACAAAAGTAATTACTAATTTAAGATTTCTTTAAGGTTATCTTTATATAATTACCTCATAAGATATCAATTCTATGGGAGGTATTTATATGGCAATAAAATCATTTCAACGATATGAAAAAAAATTTATATTAGATGAAAATCAATATAACGCACTTATTCCAATTTTATCAAAATATATGAATCCAGATAAATTCTGTAAGTTTGGACAGAACTACAGTATTTACAATATATATTATGATACTGATGATAATCAAATAATTAGACATTCTATTAATAAACCTTACTATAAAGAAAAACTTAGATTAAGAAGTTACAGTATACCTACTAGTAAAGATGATAAAGTTTTTCTTGAATTAAAGAAAAAAATTAATGGAATTGTAAATAAACGTAGAGCTACTTTAACTCTAAATGAAGCTTATAAATTTTTAGAGTTAGGGGAAAGACCTGAGACTTCTGATTATTTAAATAATCAAGTTCTCAATGAAATAGAATATCACATAAGTAATCATGATATTCATCCAACTGTATATATAAGCTATAGTAGGAAAGCTTTCTTTGCAAAGAATGATAATGATTTCAGAATAACTTTTGATTCTAATATAATAACTAGACGTGATAACCTCTTTCTTGAAGCTGGTAGTTTTGGTGATAGACTATTAGATAAAAAACACTACCTTATGGAAGTAAAAATATTAGGTGCTATTCCAGTTTGGTTTACTAAAATTCTTTCAGATTTAGAGATATACAATACTCACTTTTCTAAATATGGAAATGAATATATGAGATATTGTTTAAATAAAAATTATGATACAGGGAGGAAAGATGTATGTTAGAAACTATAATTACATCAACGAATGGAGAATCATTCACACTATTTAACGCACTATTTATTATAATATCTTCAATTGTTCTTGGCTTAATTATAAGCCTTGCATATATGAAGACACATAAAAAAGAAGGATATGCAACAGGATTTACAATAACTCTTATAATGTTACCTGTTATAATTGCAATTATCATACTTCTAGTTGGAAATAATGTTGCTAGAGCATTTAGCTTAGCTGGAGCTTTTTCAATTATTCGTTTTAGAAGCGCACCTGGAGATCCAAAGGATATAACTTATGTATTCTTTACTTTAGCTGTTGGTCTAACTTGTGGCATGGGTTATATAGGATATGCTTTTATATTTACATTAATACTATGTGCTTTAACCTTAATATTAGATGCAACAAAATTTGCTATGCCAAAAACAAAAACATCTAAGCTTAAAATCACAATTCCTGAAGACTTAAATTATGATGGTATTTTTGATGATATCCTTAATAAATACACAAATTCATGGCATATTGAAACTATTAAAACTAGAGATTTTGGATCACTATTTGAAATTCATTATATAATCCATATGAAACTTGACGCTAATCAAAAGAAATTTATAGATGAATTAAGATGCAAAAACGGTAATTTAAACATTTCATTAAATTTTGCTGGTTTTGAAGAAAAAGTTTATAGCTAAATTACTATAAAAGCAAAGATAAATAAAGTATGTTTCATAAGTTAAATAGCTGTACAAAGAAGTACTAGGCTCGATATATACTTATTTCACATATTTTATTTATCTTCTTTTATCTATATTTTATTACTGATGTTACTAATTACTAAATAATTTTTCATAAGCCATATTAATTAATTCATCTTCACTTATTCCTTCAATTGTTGATATCTCTACCATCTTATTAGGTGAAATAATTATATATTGATGTCCACGTTCATTAATATAAACTTTTATGTCATTTGGTAAACTAGTTTGCTTTTCAATATATTCTATACCAGCTTTATTATCAAAATCTATTGTTTTATTCAAATTATATCTAACTGCCCATTTATATTTACTTTCAAAAACATGATAACTTAAATAATCATTTTCTCCTTCACAGCTATAAAATAAATATGATGCTATTGGAGATTTTTCTAATCTGTAGTATAGTGAATCATCTTTACTAATATCATTAAAATCCTCTAATCTTAAAGTAGCTACTTTTTCTAACATTTCATCATCAAGTTTATAATCTCTTGTATATATATTTCTAAAAATTATATTTGTCATAATAAAAAATATCACTAATGTTAATAATATATATACACTTGAAATTATAGTTTTTTTATTTTTATAATTCTTATTTTTAACAAATCTAACTATATAATTTAATAAAGCTATTAATAAGATAAACGTAACACATATCTTAATAAAATCTATATCAGATTTCATACCATAAAATATAAAAGCTATAACAGTTACGATAAATAGCGCCTTATAAATAGTTCTCTTAATCAAAGCAATAACTTTAAAATTATAAGATATTTTTTTTCCTTTACTTATTAATAATTTACCTCTAATATTGAATATTAAAAATGTTATTAATCCTATAATCTCATGTATTGAGAAAGTACTAACAAATAAAAGACTTCCTAAACTTAATGGACTTGCTAAAAAATGCCCATCTGAGCTTCCTATTGTTATAATATATTGTGAGTATAAAAGAAATACTAAAGTTATAAAATTTAAGCTAACATATTTTAATGATGCTTTACGAATAGTATTAAACTTTTCAACTTCATCTGTATGAATATCTATTCTTTCTTGATCTATTTCACTACAATAAACTTGTATTTTTTCTCTTCCGCAAATAAATTCCCATCCAGCTTCTTTACAATACTCTCTGTACTCTAATAAACTTTCGCTATCTTTTCCATCAAAGAACGATACACTATCCATTATATCAACTGAATATTTCAAATTTTTAGGCTCACTTCTTTTAAATTTTAGGAATAATCCCATCATATTCTCTAATACCCATCCCTTTAATGCCATTTTTTCTAGATATTCTTCTAAACTTTTATACTCATAAGGTAAAAAACTAAATATAACCCACTTCTTATTTACCAATACCATTATTATATCCTCCTAAAAAAGATTTCCCATCTTCAACTAACAGAATTAAACGATTATATTCATCTTTTAATATTTCTAATCCTTTATTTGTTATTATGTAGCTTCTTTTCCTCCCTACAACTTCAGTTTCTCTAATAATTCCTTCTTTCTCAAATCTACCAAGTAAAGCATATAATGTTCCTGGTCCGACCTTAACTCTTCCCTTTGATATTTCTTCAACTGATGCCATTATATCTACACCACATCGCTCTTCTATTAAAGATATTAATATATAGTACATTGGCTCAGTTAAATTTTGAAACTGTTCTCTTGGCATCTTTAATCGCCTCCAAACATTGATACTCGATATTAAAAATATAAAAAAAAATTTTTTATCTTATATAACAAGTTTAATATCGAGTATCAATATTGTCAATAAAACTTTTAAAATATTCCTTCTTCCAATACCAAACAAAGGGACTCACGAAATGAGACCCTTTAATTTATAACTAAACCATATATTTAAACTTTAAACTTTATTCTTATTTTAGAATACTTTTTTAATTGCTCCAATATTTTAATAAAATCATTCTCTTATCCTTGATTTTAATTCATTAATGAAATTATCTCTTTCGCTATTATCTTCTAATATTGAAATTGGTATTATAATCTTTCTTTCTATCCCCTATTTTTTCAAGAACTATATAAGCAGTGCGTGGCTAACCCCTCACTGCTTAACAATAATATACACATTCTTTTACAAATTGCTATTAACTATAATTTTTAATTATAATTTATAATCTCTACTTTTCCTCATTAACTAATACTTTCTTCAATGATGTAAATAGCATCCATAAAGCTATCATTAAAAGTATGTGAGATACTCCTGCAATTCCTGAAATCATTCCATTCACTCCACTAGTTACTTGTAATTCTAATGCTTGTATAATTCCACGAATTAGCATCATACATACCATAAGTGGAAGTCCAATATTATATATAACCATGAATTTCTTAAAAGTTTTGTTATATAATAGTTCTGTATCTCTACAAAATAGAGCTATAATTAAAAATAGTATTGAACCTAATACTATTAAATGTACGTGTATATATCCCAATGTTGTTTGGCCTGTGAATCCTAAAACTTTCGTAAATTCTCTGTAAAAAACTCCACCTACCATTGCTAGTAAAAAATATATAAATGAAATGTTCAATATCTTTTTCATACAAAACTACCTCCTTGAATTCATACTATTAAATCCTATTAATACAGTCCAAACATATGCACAAGTTTTTGGAATCATCAACATTCCTACTAATGGAATAGTATCTGCAAATAATACTACAGGTATATAAAATGCAAAACTTAATACAATAGTTAACCACATAAAACGAAAACTTTTATCATTATTTTCTTTTGCACTTTTATAAAATAGAATAATTATCAATATTCCTAACAAAGCAAAAGGTATATTTCGATAAATTCCCCATCTTAAAGATGCATTTATGCTTGTCCAACCATTTTGCGGAAATAAACATAAGATTATACGTGTAATTGATAATAAATATATAGCTAATGTTATTCCATTTTTCCCTTCAATTTTGTAACGTAAACGCCATACATAATAAAGTAGTATATAAAATATAGTCATTGTTATTGAAGTTATAAACTTACCAATTCCTAATGCAAATGTATAATTTTCAAGTCCTGTAGTACATAATGCAATTGCTCTTGGAACTAAGTGAAATGAGTCTCCTACCCCTAATGTTACTGCCATAACCCCAAATAAAAAATATTGTTTTTTCCCATTGTTTTTCATAATCATTATGATTCCTAAAGTAACTACTGTAATTAGATATACAACATCAAATGTTGTTTCCATAATTGCTTGCATTTTAATTTTCCTCCTTATACTTTATATATTTTTCTTTCAAGCTTAAAATAGTTATAACCAAATAGAATTCCAGCACCAAATAATGCACAACCTAAACCAGAATAGAAAACAGCAATAAATACTTCTGGAACAAGGCTAAAAACTCTTATCCCAATACCAAATGTCATCATGAAAGCCATTATACAAAATGATTTTATATCAAAAAATTTCAAAACAAACTGCATCTCTTCTTTATAGTTTTGAATTCTATTTGTATGCTTTGTAACGAGTTTATTAAAAATTATGAACCAAAAAAACACAAACACCAATGTTGAAAGAATTAAGTTCAAGAAAGTGATATGGCTAACATAACTTATAAATCCTATTCGCAATATATTGAATCCTGCAATAAGCCATACTGCACTCGCTAACATTAATAGCTTTTCCTTTCTTATTTTCATAAAAATTCCTCCTTTGTAATATGAATCTTGTTCATATTGAATTATATTTTTATAGAAACCATTTGTATTAAAAGCCTCTATACAATATATTTATCTATTATATTTATTATAAAAAACATATCTTTAAAATATACTAATAACTTATTTTAAAAACTTCTATTTTTAAATTTTGACTATATTTTATATATTGAGTTTAAATTGAACCATGTTCATATAAAGAATATTATACTCTATCATTTATTTTGTCAATAGTATTCTTTATAGAATAAAATTCATAATTATTTGTACTATGTAGTTACTACATTTTTTACTTAAGTAACTACTTCCTTATACGCTTTCCCTGTTAGCATAAATAAAAAGATATTACCTACAGATCTTATAATCTATATAGGTAATATCTTTTTATAAACTTTATATTAAGGCATTACAGGCATTTCTCCTTGTGGCATTCCTTCTTGCCCCCTCATACCACCGCCTTGACCTGGCATTCTTCCTCCACCTGGTTCTCCAAAGCCTCCTGTTGATTGCCCTACAGTTGTAACTGTACTTGAAGCTGTGAAGCTTTCTAATTCAGTTCCTCCTGAGTAAGATCCTTCTGAATACAATCCATCACTTGACGTTCCAGTTGATTCTCCTCCTGTATAAACTTTATAAGATTCATTTGTTTTAATATTTGGTGAAGATATAACAACTGATTGTGCATTTTTACTTGGTGCAAATGTTATAACTTCATTTCCACTTTCGTCTTCAATACGAATTAATGTATTTGCTGATAAGCTTGTAAATATATTAACTGAATTTTGTGTTGATGTTGTACTTGGTAATTGAGCCATACCTGCTCCTCCTGCTGCTATTAGAAGTCCACCTGAAATTTCGAACTTTCCATCATAGTCTAAAGCTCCATTACCATTATCTTCAGGTCCATTTACTATAACAGTTCCTTCCTTCATATATATTGATCCATTAGCATCAATACCATCTCCACTTGCATCTACAATAATCTTTCCACCATTAAGATTGATTGTTCCATTACCTGATGAAGCAAAACTATTTTGTCCTGGTCTTCCATTCATTGAAGATCCATCATTTCCACCTGCAGCATTAATACCATCATCACTTGCAACTAATTTTATGTTCCCATAATTGATATTTATTGTTTCAGCTTCTATTCCTTCATAGGATTTTGATATATTAATATCTCCGTCATTTATATCTATTACTGAATCTGCATGAATACCGTCATCACCTGATGAAGCATTAATACTACCTCCGTTAATTTCTACATTGCCATTAGAATGTATTGAATCATCAGATGAATCAATTTTTATATTTCCAGAATCAATTTTTATTCCTACTACAGCTTTTATTCCCTTAGCACTTGCTGTTTCAGTTTCTTCTAGTGTTGTTTCTTGAGGTCCAAAGTCTTTAGGATTTCCCCATGCTCCCCATGAGCTACTAGCTTTACTGCTATTTTCACTTCCTCCACCTGATTTAATAGTTATATCTCCTCCAGTGATTGTAGTATTTGTTTCAGCTTGTATTCCATCTTCACCTGATGTTATATTAATAGTTCCACCTTGAATTAATACATATCCTCTTTCTTCATCTTCTGAATTGTTAGATTTCATTCCATCACCTTGTGATTTTATAGTTATATTTCCACTTGCTATTGTAATAGAATCTTTTCCTCTAATACCATCATGTACAGAAGTTACTGATATATTAGCATCTCCTATTTCTAAATCATCTTTACTTGTTATTCCATTATTATAATTAGCATTTACTATAAGAGACCCTGTACCATTAATAAACAAGTCAGATTTACTAAAAATTGCAGCATTTGGTTCATCAGTGGCTTCATCCTCAAACACGTAATTTTCTCCATCTGTTACTTGATTTTCTGTTCCATCAGCTAAAATTATATATGTATTTTTAGAATTCTTAACATATATTGCTGAACTATTAGAGCAACTTATATTAGAACCATTTAATATAAGTTCTACATTATCTTCATCTCCAGCATTTACTACTATTTGCCCATCACTTAAAGTTCCTGAAACGCTATAAGTTCCTGCTGAATTTATTATAACCTTGTTTCCTTCTACATCTGCTCCATTTCCTTCTATAGAAATGTTATCTCCTAAAGTTATAGTAGCATTTACATTTTCAATTCTTTCACTGCTTATGGAAGTTTTATTGGTATTCGCTTGTTTATTTGTGCATCCAGTAACTCCTATGCATAAAGAAATTACTGATAATATAGCAATAAGTTTTTTACTCATAAATTTTCCTCCTACAATTTCATTGAGTAAATAATATCATTATTACCTTAAATTAATCTTAAAAGATTTTTAAATTCCACCTTACAAAAATTAAACATATATGAGTTTACTTATTCAGTTATTTTATTCCCATCCAAAGCAATCTTGTATGTACTAACTAAAATAATAAAAAAACTCCCTCTATAGTATTAGTTTTTAGTATTTAAACTGTATACTATAAAGAGAGCTTATCATTTCATAGACGTTCTATCTAAATTTTATTCTAAATATATTATTCTTTATTTAAAGTTAATGAATTTAAATCAACCTTATTTTTATTATCTTTTGAAATTTCATATTTGTCCTTATTTTCTACAACGTCCTTAAGTTCTACATAAGCATTGGTTATTTTTGATGAATATTCATCAACTATTATATCTTCATTAGAAATATCATCATTTATTTTTAATTTATCCAAATCTCTATTCATTCCTAATACTGTATTTCTCTCAAAATTATGTTGAGATAGATTTTCTGAATTTTTAAGTATCAATTCATTTAATATATCTTTAATCATTAATAACACCTCCATATTTCTATAAAAGTATTATTAGTAAATTTTCATAAATTTATTTAGCTATTTGTAAATCATCTTTATATAGTTTTTTAAATGATAACATTATCCATATTTTTATTATTAATGCATATATAGCTGTTACTAGTGCTACAGCCTCTGAAATAAATATAAAATTAAAATTACTTACTATTACTACTACTGAATATAACCAAAGATACTTTATTACTTTCTTTTCATATTCTCTTCCTAAGTCACTATTATATTTTTCATATAAAATTTGTGATGTTCCTTCTAAAAGCTTTACTATAATTATAATTTCTAAAATACTTCCTAAATTAAACCATATAGTATTAAAAATTATATTACTCTCTAAGTTTTCAATCCCCATAAATGGTAATACAAATGTAATAAATGAAATAAAGGCGCTTATATTATTTAACTTTAGTGACATGTTAAGTGAGTCATTTTCATTATCAATCAATATTTCTCTTATTCCAGATGACATAATCAATATTGCAATAAAGTTTGGTAAAATCTTAATAGGTCCAAAATTAAAGTGAAAAGCTGTAAAAAATATTCCCCAAAAGACTTTTTTATAACCACGAATCATTTATATTTCCCCCTTTACTTTTAAATATTTATAAATATCACTAAAACTAAAGTAAGGTTTATAAGTTAAATTATTTATTCTCTGTTCATGATCATTTCCACTTCCATCTTTAAAATAAATAACAGGCTTTATATTGTAACTATAAAGTTTTCTTTCTTTATCATCTATATTATAAAATTTAGAAGTAAAATATAAATTCTCATTTTTATTATAAATCAACTCTTTCTTATTCATACTTCCCAACTTGTCTATATTAAAATCAAATAAGTCCTTAGTATCCTCAAATAATGGTGAATAAACATTTGATATTCTTATGTAATCATTAACTAAAAATCCCACTTTACTAATGCCATCATTTGAGCTTTGTACACTATGCCATTTCAATATCTTTTTATCATAATCATATTTATCCATATGGTACTTATATAGTATTACCTTTCCTAAATCAACCTCCATAGTAAGCCCATCATCAAAAGTTACAGTTGCCTCACTTAATGCAACTTCTTTATCAAATCCATAATCATACTTTTGAGAGTTTAAACTTAAAAAAACTGTATGTACTCCATATCTACCATGACTTTCAATATTATCATTACTGTAATCATAAGAACTCATTAATCCCATAGAATTATTTTCACTTGCATAAAAATTTAATTCTGGTGCTTCTTTAAAAGTTACAGATGATACTTTTCTTTTATCTTTTATATTTGCTATGTATTTCAATTCAATATCAAAACCTGAAATTGAATAGGCTTCCTCATTTTCCATAATCTCAACTTCTTTATAATTTTTCAAAAATACAGGCTTATCTAATTTCAGTTTGCTTAATACTAAAAGTGTTATTATTAAAGATAACCCTATTAAGGCAATAGAAATTTTTAAAGCTTTATTAATATTTTTCATTTTCTCCCCCTAAATATCTAAATTGAACATAATTTCATTATATAATAGATACAATAAAATTTCATTATAATAACTGATTATACTTAAATATACAATAGTTATGTTTTGCATAGCAAAACTTCTTCAACTTTTCACTTTTTCACTCTTAACTTTTCACTTATAAATTAAAACCCCCAACAATTTCATTTGTTGAGGGTTTTATTATTTCATTTATTTATTATGCTGCTTCTATATCACTTTCATCTGCTACTTCTATTTCTTCTTTGTCTTCTTTTAAAACTACATTTAATATTAATGCTGTTATTGTCCCAGTTGATATTCCTGATGCAAAAATCATTTTTAATCCTTCTGGTAGTTGTGCAATAAACTCTGGTCTAAATGTTACTCCAAGTCCTAATCCAATAGATGTAGCTATTATTAAAAGATTACGTTCATTTATTTTTACTTTACTTAATGTTTTTATTCCTGCTGCTGCAACAGTTCCAAACATAACTATTCCAACTCCCCCCAAAACTGGTTGAGGAATGCTATTAACTATTGCTGCAAGTTTAGGTAAAAATCCTAATATAACTAATATAATCCCTGCCATAACTGCTACATAACGGCTAGCTACTTTTGTTAAAGGTATTAATCCAACATTTTGACTAAATGTAGTATTCGGTAATGTACCAACGACACCACCTATCATACTTCCAATACCATCTGATAATACGCCAGATCCTATACGTTTGTCAGTCATATCTACTTCTGAAACTTCTCCCACTGCTTTTAAGCATCCAACTGTTTCAATTGCAGTAACGAAATATGCTGGAATAAATGCTATAAGTGCTTTTAAATCAAAGGTAACTCCATATTCAAATATCTTAGGGAATGAAATCCAACTTGCTTCTTTAACTGCTGTAAAATCTACTAATCCGAGTGGAATGCACACAACATATCCAACAATCATTCCTATAAGTATTGATGCGCTACTAAGCATACCTTTTCCATAACGATTTAGTAATAATGTTCCAATAAGTACAAGCATTGAAATTGATATATTTTTTATACTACCATAATCTGCAGCTCCACTTCCCCCTGCAGCCCAATCTATTGATACAGGTAATAATGTTAACCCAATTAAACATACAACTGTTCCTGTAACTAGTGGTGGAAATAGCTTCATTAATGGTCTTATAAAATAACTAAGTACTACTTCAAAAACTGCACCCAAAATAGTAGCTCCAATTATTCCCGGTAATCCTAAAACTGATCCAACTGTAATAGATGGTGATACAAAAGTAAAGTCTGTCCCCATTATGCATGCTACTTTTGAACCTACTGGGCCTATACCCTTAGCTTGTATTATTGTTGCAAGACCAGCTGCAAGTATTGATGCACTTATTAATGCTGTCCCTGTTTTAACATCAAAACCTAATGCACTAGATATAACTAATGGAACAACTATTATTCCACCAAATGCAGCAAATATATGCTGAATTCCAAACAATATTTTTTCTGATATTGATGGATTATCATCAACTCCATATGTTAGGTTAATTCCATCTGTTGCTTTTGCTTTATCCATGACTTCATCCTCCATTGTTTAAGTAATAAAAAAACACCTCGTAATCGAGGTGTTGTCTTAAAATAGAAATAAAATCATAAATTTATATTACAAATCTATTTATAATAATTTCTTTTTCAAATCCAATACCTCGTAGTCTGCCTATTTACGGTTAGCAGGTAGAAACTTTCGGTCCATATCACCGATGATATACGAGCATTTCTTAATTTATATTCGTATTATACACAAACATTAATATAATTTCAACAATTAATTCTATGGAAATTTCTTTCCATTTTTATATATCTCTTTTGATTAATCTGTATTCATCTATGCTAAATAAAATTTTTGAGATAAATAATATAATAGAGCATGTCCATATTGATTTGACACCAAAATTTACAGTTAATATCCCGCCTAAAGATGCACCAAATAAAAACGAAGCAATTACTATTATATATCTTATTGATCTTGCATATGCAGCCTCATCCTTTTTAGTTATTGCTAAATATGCAGCTTGTGAAGCTGTTCTTAAATTTCCTGTACACATAGTTGTGCTATATGGTGAATCAACTAATCTCCTAAAAGATGAAATTTGCACTGATGAAACAAAAGATATAGTTGTAGTTACAAATATATCTGGTACAGTGTCTGGTATGAATCCAATAATAAAAAGTACAATTGCTTCAATAATTAAAATAAACTTTTCAGCCCTTGCTGATTCTGAATAATTCTTTATTGATTTTTCTCTTATTATTTCTGTCACTATAACACCGACTACAAATGCAAAAATAGGAAGTGCAGCCATAAATACATTTTTATAATTCCTATTTGTAATTCCAAGTGCAACTAATACAATATTTCCTGTTTCAGCATTGGCAAATACACCACCTCTACATATGAATGTATATGCATCTAAAAACCCTCCAACTATTGCTAATAGTATTCCTAACCTTAATGATTCAGATGTTATTTCATGACTAGGTATCTTTTCTCTTATGCGCCTAATAATGCCTTTTATCTTTACTTTTTTTGCATTCAACTAAAAGCCCCCTTGATACTTTCATTATTACGATTAAAGTATATTTTTAAGTAAAAACTGCTTTTAATATCTAAGCTCCAACTATATTTTTAAGCCACTTCTTTTGTTTATACCTTCTAAATCCTAATATAAACTTATAAACCTCTTCAAGTGTTATCATTGCATAAACGTAATAAATAGGTAATCCTAAAATAATTCCTCCAAAGAAAGCCATTGGTATTCCAACACACCATACTCCTGTAATATCTAAAAGTAAAGATGCCTTTGTATCTCCACCACTTCTAAGAACACCTACTATATTAACTAGGTTAAACATTCTAAATGGTAAATAACATATAAATACAGTTAAACATTTAGTTATATCTAATGCTATATTATCTGGAACAGAAAATAACTTAATTAATGGAGTTCTTATCATAAAGCATACTAACCCCATAACTATTGTTAATAGTAGCTGTAATACAAAGAAGCTCCTAGCATGTTTATCTGCCTCCTTTAGCTTATTAGCACCTAATTCATTTCCTAAAATAACAGCAGTAGCTGAACTTAATCCTTGGAATAAAACAACACATATTTGTTCAACATTTTGAGTTATTGTAATTGATGCAACAGCTTCATCTCCCATTCTTCCATAAACTAATGAATACATAGTAACTCCAAGCCCCCACATAAATTCGTTAGCAATAACAGGTGATACTGTGACTAAATACTTTTTAATGAACTCCTTATCAAAACTAATAAGTTCTTTTATCTTAGCAGCTGCTGGACCCTTGCTTATATAAACAATAGCCAAAATAGATAAACATTCAACTAATCTAGCAATAACAGTTGCTATTGCAGCCCCTTGAACCCCTAGTCTTGGTGCTCCAAAATTACCAAATATAAATGTATAGTTTAATATTACATTAACTCCAATAGCTACTACACTTATAAAAACTGGAGCCTTAACTCTATTGGTTGCCCTTAAAAGTGATATGTAGCAATTTGTAATTGCAGTTAAAGGATAACTTAAAGCTACTATAACTAGATAAGAGGCTCCAACAGCTATTGTATTTTCACTTGGAGTAAAAATTCTCATGACAAGCTTTGGTATTAAAAGTCCTGATAACATAAAAATAATAGAACCTAAAAGTCCTATAATAAGTGATATCCCAAGAACTCTTCTTATATTCTTTACATCTCTCTTCCCCCAATATTGAGCAGTTAGTATTGAAGATCCACTTACAACACCAAATAATAATAAAGTAAAAACAAAAAACACCTTATTAGCTAATCCAACTGCTGCAATAGCACTTTGTCCTAAAGTTCCTATCATCATAGTATCAACAAGGTTTAAAGTTGTATTAAGAAGTGCCTGTATTGCTATAGGAATTCCAATAGCTACAGTTTTCTTTAGAAATTTTTTATCATCAAATAAGTCTTTAAAATATGATATAACCATAGTTCATCTCCTCCCTATCATATCTTTCATATTATAAAAAGCGTACCTTTCGATACACTTTTATAAAAATTAATAATAATTCTATTGCTAGAATAAAAAATCCAATATATATAAATCTAATTATTCAGTAACTTGTCTTCAAATCTGAGTAAACTTATATATTTTTTATACATTAAAACATATGCAAAAGTACTTATAAATGCTAATTTTATACTTCAATTCAATAACTTTATATAATATATCTTATTAATTATAACATAGTTTAACATATATACTAATATAATTTTAGACCTTAAACTTTTGAATCATTTCATTTAAATCTTGTGCAAGCTCCGCTTGAGATTGAGCTGTATCTGCTATTTGTTCCATAGCCTTAGTAGATTCATCAACACTTTCATTTATTCCATCTAAGTTACCTGATGACTTTTGAGCCATATCTGCCATACCTTGAACTGCTTCATTAACTTGATTCATTGTCGCTAAAACTTCTTCTGTCATTGCTGCTAGCTCTTCTGACATATTATTTACAAATATTCCATCACCTTGATACTGTTCTCCAATCTCTACAAATGTTTCAAATTCAGGAACAATATTATCATTCATAAACTTTAATAGCTTATTACTATTGCCCGATAAACTTTTAAATGCTTCTTGCACCTTTTCTATAGTAAATTTAACATTACCTACAGCTTCTGAAGATTGTTCTGCTAATTTTCTTACCTCTTCAGCGACTATAGCAAATCCTTTTCCTTGCTCACCTGCTCTTGCTGCCTCTATAGCTGCATTAAGTGCTAAAAGATTTGTTTGCTCTGCTATGTCTGCAATAGTTTCTGCCATTACTTTAATATCTGATACAACTTTTCCTTTTTCTATATCATTTAAAACTTGTTTTTCCATTTCACTGTAAACTTCTTTTGTATTTTCGGTTGCTACTTTACTAGCCTTTTCAATTTTTGTTGCTCTATTTCTTATTTCAACTGCATTATTACTACCTTCCATTGCTTTATTTGACAGTATATTAACACTTGCATCTACTTCTTGTACTGCTGCAGATATTTCCTCAGCTGTTGCACTATTTTCTTGTACACCTAAATTAACTTCACTTGTTAAAGCATTTATACTTTCAAATTTTGCAGTCATTTCCTCCACTGTAGCTGATAACTCTTCACTTGAAGCACTCATATCTTGAGAAGTATCCATAATATTTTTTATTAATCCACTAATATTTTCTTGCGCCTTATTTAAATTATTTCCTATTTCCCCAAACTCATCATTTGATTCTATTATAATTGGATCTGCTAAATCATAATTAGATAATCTATTAGCTAATCCTCTTATTTTATTTAAAGATTTCTTTATTGAACTTTGCATTAAAAATGCAAATAAACTTGCAAATATCGATAATACTACTATAATAAAAATAATTAGATTTAGTGAATTACTAAAGGTTTCATTACCTTCAACTTTAATTTCATTTGCCCATTGTTCGTTTAACTCTAATAATTTATTTAGCTCATATCTCATATTTTCTCTTGCCTGGTTCATAGTTGAAAGTTGCATTTCTGCTTCTTTTTTATTCCCATTATATATAAAATTTATATACTTTTTAACAGACTCGTTAAATACTTTCAAATTAACTTTAAATTCATTAAAAATGTTTCTTTCATCTTCATCATCTATTGTAGTTTCGTAAATTGCAATTTGCTTTTCACTTTCTTCTGAAGCATCAGTAATTTCTTTTATTAATTCATCTAAATTAGTCTTACTACTCGAATTTTCCATTAACTGTATATCTTTATAAATATTCAATTGATTTTTATCTATCTTATTAATTGAATCAATTGATTTTATAGTAATATTATTTAAATAATCTACAGATTTATCAATACTATACATATTGTATATACCTATTATTCCAATTACCCCCATTGAAAAAATAGTACTTAAGAAATAAATTAATAATCGTGTAGATAGTTTTAAGTTATTATAAAATTTCATATGTCTCCCCCTACCTGTTAAACTTTTGTTCATATTTATTATTAAACATTTATTTATTAAATGTCAAATTTATCTTTTATATCCTTATTATAATAAATACAATGAATTTCAATTAAATATATATTTCTTTAATTTCGTATAATTTAAATTATTATTTACTTACTCTAGATATATTAATTATTATCAATACTATTTGAAAATGAAAAAATCAGATATAATTTTTTAGTATTCTATCTAGTAGATTGAATACTATTAATTTAAAACTAAATGAGAGCATTAATGAATTTATACCATTAATGCTCTCATCTTAAACAACTGATAGCTTAATATATAATTTAAATGTATTATTGTTACATTCTGCGTAAATATCTCCACTGTGAAGATCTATAATATTTTTGGCTATTGCTAAGCCAAGCCCAGAACCTGGAATATCTGAATTCCTAGATTCATTACATCTATAAAACCTATTGAAAATTTTATCTATGTCCTTCAATGATTCGTGTTCTATTTCATTTTCAAAAGATATTATGATATTATTCTTATCTTTTAAAATATTAATTGAAATATCACTATTTCTCTTACTATATTTTACAGAGTTTGATAAAACATTTTGAAAAACTCTACCTATTTTACTGGAATCAACATTCAAATTTATGTTTGAATACTCATATTTCTTAATAAATACTATATTTTTCTCTACAGCTTCAATATATAACTCTCCTATACTCTGCTCTATTATTTCAATTATATTTGCATTACTTTTATTTAAAGTAACTGAATTAGATTGAAGCTTAGAATACTCAAATAAATCTCCAATTAACTCTCTTAATTTATAAGATTTTTCTATTGCACTTTTAGTATATCTTTTTTTATTTTCCTCCGAAGTTTTTTCATTATCAATAAGTTGTAAGTATCCTATTATTGATGTTAGTGGAGTTCTTAAATCATGAGAAACATTTGTAATTAATTCAGATTTAAATTTTTCTTGGCTTCGCTCTGAAGTTATACTGTTTTTTAAATTCTTAGCCATTAAGTTCATTCCTTTTGCTAAGGATCTTAATTCATCTTTTCCTTTTTCTGATATTATATAATCTAAATTACCTAATGAAAACTCATTTATTCCTTTGGTTAATTCTCTTATATATCTAGCTTTTCTAATTGTATAAATATATATTATTATTATTGCTAGTAGAAAACTTAATGAAATAGATGAAATTACTTTTATAATTACCTCATTTCCTCCCTGTTCTCTCCATATTAAAAGATTGTAATCTTTATTATCTAAGCTAATGTCATATCTTTGATAAATATTCTCGTCAGAATATTTATTTTGAAATATATTTTGAATTTTATTGACATCAATTATATTTGAATATACATTTTTTGATTTCATATAAATATTTCCCTGTGTATCTATAATAGCTGCATTAACTTTATTCAATTCGCATACTTCATTTAAATATTCCTTACTGTTATCATCAAGTCTATTAACATACCTTTGTATATCTATATAAGTTTTATTAAAAATATTAATTAAACTTTCATTGGAATTGTATTTAACAATATTAATACTATGAATAATCCCACTAATAGCTATTATAAATGTAACTATACTTAATAATAAAAACTCTTTTTTTAAACTCCATACAAATAATTTTTTTTGTCCTTTATTTCTCAATTTTATATCCAACTCCCCATACAAGTTTTATATACTTAGGATCTTTAGGATTAATCTCAATTTTTTCTCTTATATTTCTAATATGGACAGCCACTGTATTTTCAGAATTATAAAATGGCTCGTTCCATACTTTTTCATATATTTGTTCTGTACTTAATACTCTACCTCTATTTATCGCTAAAACTTCTAATATATCAAATTCCCTAGGCGTCAATTTTATATTTCTATCCTCTACCAAAACTTCTCTATTTGCTTTATTGATTCTAAGGCCATCTATATATATTTCTTCATCATTAATTTCTTTAGCTTCACTAAAACTAGTAACTCTTCTTAACTGCGATTTCACCCTTGCTACTAGCTCAAGTGGATTAAAAGGCTTTATAATATAATCATCCGCCCCTATGTTTAGTCCTAATATTTTATCACTATCTTCACTTTTAGCTGAAAGCATTATAATAGGCATCTTTTTATCTTCCCTTATTTTAATACAAGTTCTAATACCATCAAGTTTAGGCATCATTATATCTAAAATTATCAAATCTATTTTTTCTTTTTTTAATTTTTCTAAAGCTTCTATCCCATCACTAGCTAAAACAATATTATATCCCTCATTAATTAAATAAATTTCTATTATTTCTCTAATATCTTTTTCATCATCAACTACTAATATTGTTTTATTATCATCCATAAAAAACATCCTTCTTTCAATAAATCTTTTTTACTCTCTTCTTTTTTATCAAATTATCAATTATATATCCTGAAAAAATTGTAAGCAATGAAATTAATGGATAAGAATATCTTTCAAATGTGAAATAAGGTAAATAAACAAGATTAAATAGTATTACCGTTCCTAATATAATAAGTATATCAAAATTCCAAGTTGACTTTTTCTTACACATTACTATTCCCGCTATTGCTGAAATTAAAATAAAATAATGTTGAATCAGAGCTAATATAAAACCTATTACACCATTCCAATAAAATGGTGATTTCCAAAAATAAAATGTTTTACCTAGAGTGTACCAGTATATATATTTAATGGGTTTTTCCCTACCATAAATTTTTAATCTTTCTATTCCTGCTTTAATTTCATTTTTATTGCTTTCAATATAATTTTCGCCTTTTTCGTATGGAACTCCAAAACCACCACTTTGATCATAGTTTACAAATGTTCCTTGTAAAAATGGATTTCCACTAGATGCTGTAAAAGGTATGAAAGTATTAAATTGCTTATAATTTCTTATCCACCAAGGTGTCATAATTAAGCAAAATATTACTAAAACAATACTAGCATACTTAAACATATCCTTCAATTTGTATTCCTTTTTCATTATCCAAGCTAATAGTATTACTCCTGGAAATGCTGCGATTGTAGGCCTAAATAAACATGCTGTACCCCATACTATTCCTGCTATTATATATAACCTTGTATTTTTTCTTTCAATTGCATACATGCTTAAATATACTAATAAAAGTAATAAAAATTTAAAAATAGTTTCCATAAGAATTAAACTTGTAACATAAAACTCTACTACATACAACGAATTAATTAAACATGCAATTATTCCAATCCTACTATTAAATAATTTTCTTCCTATAAGGAAAATTATATATAAGGAACCACATTGAATAAATATCTGAAATATTCTAAATGCTACTATTGCATTAAACTTACCCAATAATGCAACAAAACCTGATAGTATAAAAGTTAATCCCGGCATAATATATACAGTTGGCTCAGTTATATTTTCATAGGATAATATTTTATTCTCTACTAAATTCCAAGCACTTCTTATATATTTAACATCATCATTATCAAAACTTTCCATGCTTCCTAGAAGCGTTGAATCTCCAAACTTTAATATATAAAGTAAAGCTATTAAAGCAAAAATTACTTCTATTAAAATAAGAGCTACTTTTATATTCTTTTCTTCTTTCTTTATTGAAAACATCTATTTCTCTCTCCCTAACTTAAACTTATTATAAATGCTCCACAAAATATTAGAAATAATCCTAGTATTCTAAGAACACTTATATTCTCATTAAATATAAATACTCCAATAATTGCACCAAACACATAACAAAGACTTTGTAATGGATATACCTTACTCAAATCTTCTTTTGATAGTATATAAATCCAGACTATACTTGCAATTACGTATATAATTCCTCCTCCTAAAACATAGGGATTAAGAATAAAATTAAATATACCTTTTAAATTCATTTCAAAATTTATTGTTTTTGTACCTAGTTTCCATATAACTTGTCCTAAAAGTAATAAAACAATATTTATGCTTATTAATAAATACATCATTTATTTTCTTTCTCCTTTAATAGCTGTAAAAGAATTGCATTTTCTTGTGTTAATCTTATAACTCTTTTTTTCAAATTAAAGATTTCATAAATAATATAGACTACAAAAATCGTAGTTATTAATGATTTCATCTAATCACTTCACTCTCCTTCTTATTTAGACATCTAACATTACTATAACTACAATAAAGTGCAACATTTATAGTTGATACTGTTACTTTTATCATATAATATATCGCCATAATAGGAGTGATAGATGATTTTCCTGCTTTTCTATCATTCATTTCAACTTTAATCTCTTTTATATTTAATCCATTCTTACATGCATATACTATTGTTTCAACTTCTGGATAATCTTTTGGATAGTAATTTGAAAAAAGTTCTATTCCTTTTCTTTTTACTACCCTATATCCGGATGTTGTATCATAATAATTTCTTCCACATAATATTGAAACTAACATAGAAAAATATTTAATCCCAACTTTTCTAAAAAAACTCGGTTTATATTCAGTTCTTTCAACAAATCTAGATCCTATTACAATATCAGTATTCCCGTCTTCTATTTCATTAATAAGATTCTTTAAATCCCTTGGATTGTGCTGTCCATCTCCATCTACCTGTATAGCAATGTCATATCCTTCGATATATGCATAAATATATCCGCTTTGAACTGCCCCTCCTATCCCTAAATTATTGGTTAAGTTTATAATCTTAGCTCCTGCTCTTCTAGCCTCACCATAGGTGTTATCGCATGAGCCGTCATTTACAACCAGAACATCTGCGAATGGAATATTTAATTTAACAGATGAAACTACATTATATATACTTTTCTCTTCATTATAAGCAGGAATAATAACTAATATTTTCATTTTTATTACCTCCATTTACAACTCATCTTCCATATACTAAATTCTAAATATCAAATTTAAATATTTTTAATTAAATTTCGCAATAAATATTAAAGAATTTATGAAGAATTTATGAAGCTCAAATTTATATACTTTAAGATAAAAAAAGAATATTAATTTTACTTAATTACAAGTAAAACTAATATCCTTTTCTTATAAAATAATTAACATAACTTATAGTTTAAAATAAATATGTCATTATACTGTTTTTTAATAAGTTCAATAATTCAAACTTGAATTACCTTTTCCAAACTATCTATAATTATTTCTCTACAATATTTTTATTTAAATAGCAAAATCTATCTCTACTTCTGTTTCATTATAAGTTACTTGTCCACCTATATCAGATACTCCTGAGTCTGTTAAATAATTAGGATTTCCATGTTTTGTCCACCATCCAACATACATTAAAACTATAAAATCAGCTACACTATTATCAATTTTTAAATTTACTCTTATTTCTCCATTATGATTTCTTAAAGTAACTATTTTTTCTTCATTAAATGATAGCTTCCTTGCCATTTCTTCATTTATATAAGCAACAGAAATTCCATCTTCATCCATCATATGTTGGCTTGATAAAGTATCTCTACTATGGTTAGTAAGTAATTTAAAAATTAATTTATTATCTTTTTTATTATCATTTTCTAAATATAAGCTTTCGTTAAAGAATATTTCAAATTTCCCTGAAGCTGTTTTAAATTTTTTATCTTCCCAAGCTACAGGTTTATGAATTGTAAAATAGTTATTTTTTAAATATTCTATATCTACTTCATCATTAAACTTCTTTAATGGTTCTATAACTTTTGATAAATATTCTTGTTTATCAACATATGGATAATTATCTAACTTAACTCTTTTTGCAAGCTCTTTAAAAAATTCATATTCATCCATTAATTCATTTTTAGGTTCAACAGCCTTTTCATTATAAATTATATATGGACTTGTCATAGAACTATATATTAAATCTTCACTTTCTAATGTACTTGTAGTTGGAATAAACAAATCACATTCCTTAGCTGTATCAGTCATAAACATATCAAAACATACTTTAAATTCTACTTTTGAAAATGCATCATTTAAATTATTTAAATTAGCCAGTTGATTTAATAAATTACTTTTTGTAATTACAGACATCTTTATTGGTGTATTATATTTTTTACTTTCTTTGTCTAAACTAGCATCTTTCAAATAAACTTTATCATCATCATAAAAGTCTCTTCCTAATAATGAATCATTTATAAAATCGGCCATATGACTTACATAAAAAAATCTATTTTCACAAGATTTCTCGCTATTATAAGGGTCAGAATCAATTACATTTGGATAAACTTTATTAGCATAATTAATACCACCGCCAGCAAATCCAATTTGACCTGTGATAGCTCCTAAAATATCTACTAAGCTTATGGTATTTCCACCATTTTTGTATTTTTGCATACCATATCCAAGCAATATAGTAGAATACTTATTTGTATATAGCATAACTAATTCTTCTATATCGTCTTTGCTTACACCACAAATTTCTATTAAATCTTCAAGATTTAGGCTTTCTACATAATTCTTATAATCTTCAAAACCATTAACATAGCTTTTTATATAATTTCTATCATATAAATTTTTATCAATTATTATTTTTCCCATTGCAAGCGCAAGAGCTCCATCGCCATTAGGTTTGATTCTCACATATTTATCTGCCATTTCTGCAGTCTTTGTGTATATTGGATCAATTACTACGATCTTACTTCCATTACTCTTAGCTTTTTTTATACTTTGCATTGTATGTATAGTTGTAAAAGCAGGGTTTTTCCCCCATACAAATATTGTTTTACTATTTATCATATCATCTAATGAATGGCTTTTCACATCTCCAAAATTATATGTTTGTGCCTTAATTCCAGCACTCCAGCATGGTCCACCTTTAGATTTACTCACTCCCCCATAAAAATTAAAGAATAAATCTCCCATACTTTTAAGTAATGCACCATTTCCATATTGCTCATAGTATAATATCGACTTTGAAGAATATTTATTTTTGTAATACTCAAGCTTTTGAGCCATAATATTTAAAGCTTCATCAAAAGATATTTCCTTCCATTCACCATTTATCTTTATCATTGGAGAATATATTCTTTCCCTGTGCTTTAATCTATCTAAATGTGCTAATCCCTTCTTACATATAAATCCTTTAGTATAAGGATGCTCTTTATCTCCTTGAATTTTTACTATTTCATTTTTATCAACGTAAATATTAAACTTACAACAATCAAAACAATCTAACGTGCAACCATGACTTAACTTTTTCATAATATACTCCCCATTTACTCTATATATTTTACTTATTTTATAATATTTTAGGTTGTATCACTTTCTCTTTATAGAATATCAAATTTTGTAATTACTTACTAGATAAATGTCTTTACTATTTATCTCATAATTTTTTTATAAATATTAAGAGGCTATATCAAAATAAATTTGATATAGCCTTGTACCATTAAGATATACATTCATTAAAAACTTATCTATAAATAAATTCTATAACTTAATTTTTTATTTATTAGATTTCTTATTTTATATCTATAACTAAATTTTTTATGCTAATAACTAAAGTTCTTCTCCATTTGAAGCAATAACTTTTTTATACCAATCAAAGCTCTTTTTCTTACTTCTCTTTAAAGTTCCTTTACCATCATTATCACGATCTACGTAAATAAATCCATAACGTTTTTTCATTTCACCAGTTCCTGCACTTACTAAGTCAATACATCCCCAAGTTGTATATCCAAGTAAGTCAACACCATCGATATCAACCGCATCCTTCATAGCTTTAATATGCTCTCTTAAATAAGCAATTCTATAATCATCTTCAACATACCCATTTTCATCTGGAGTATCTACTGCTCCAAGTCCATTTTCTACAATAAATAAAGGTTTTTGATATCTATCATATAATGAATTTAAAGTTATTCTAAGTCCAAGTGGATCAATTTGCCATCCCCATTCACTTTCATCTAAGTTAGGATTTTTAAGTGATGCAAATATATTTCCTTCTGTTAGCTTATTAACTTCTGGATCTGAACTTGCACATCTTGAAGAATAATAAGAAAATGATATAAAGTCTACAGTATATTTCTTTAAGATTTCTGAATCTCCATCTTCCATCTTAATATTAATACCTTTTCTCTCCATTTCCTTTAAAGCATATGCCGGATAAGCTCCTCTTGATTGAACATCTATAAAGAAGTAATTTTCTCTATTTTTATTCATTGCTTCAAGAACATCGCCTGGTTTACAAGTATAAGGATATGTGTCACCAGCTGCTAGCATGCATCCAACCATATTGTTTGGATCTACTTCATGAGCAATCTTTGTAGCTAATGCACTTGCTATTAACTCATGGTGTGCTGCTTGATACTTAACTTGCTCTTTATTTTCGCCTTCTTCAAATCATATACCCGCTCCCATAAATGGTGCATGTAGTATCATATTAATTTCATTGAATGTTAGCCAATACTTAACAAGGCCCTTATATCTATTAAATATAACTGTGCAAAGACGTTCATAGAATTCTACCATTTTTCTATTTCTCCAAGCACCGTATTTTTCAATTAAATTAATAGGGCAATCAAAATGAGTAATTGTAACTAATGGCTCAATACCATATTTATGACACTCTTTAAATAAATCTTCATAGAATTTTAATCCTTCTTCATTTGGAGTTTCATCATCACCATTTGGAAAAATTCTACTCCAAGCAATTGAACATATATAAGTCTTAAAACCCATTTTTCCAAATAGTTTTATATCTTCTTTATAATTATGATACATATCTATAGCTTCTTTTGCTGGATAAAAATGCTCATTATCAAAATCAAACATTTTCATTTCTCCAGCTATAATAGGAAATCTATCCTTGCCTATAGTAACTACATCTACATTTGCAAGGCCTCTTCCTCCTTCATTATATCCACCTTCACATTGGTTTGCAGCAGTAGCTCCACCCCATAAGAAATCTTCTCTAAATCCCATCTTTCATCTTCCTTTCTTTTATACAATAACTTATTACTACTCTTGTTCTGGCTTTTTAATTAAGAACTGTTAATAATTCATCATTTTGTTTTACTGACTTTTTGTCAGTTTCTATAAAATCAAGATAATCTGAGCTATTAGTAACTATGATAGGAGTTTCTAAACTATATCCTTCTTTTTTAATAGCTTCAATATCAAAAGTAACTAATGTTAGTCTGATTATTATATTTACTCTACAATACCCTATTTATTAAAAAAGCCCATTTACATGCAAAATAAAACCAACCTTGAAGTTGAATATTTCCCATGTAAATAGGTTTAGTTTTCACTTAAACAATCACTATCCAATTTACTATATTTGAATTATAAGGTATGCCCACCTTTCGTCAACGATTTCATTGGAATTTTCACGAAATAAAGTTTTTATAAATTACTTAACTTTTTGTATTAAAATGCTGTCCATCCTGCATCTGCAACTATCTCTGCTCCATTGATCAAACTAGAATCATCACTTGCAAGGAATAAAGCTATTGTTGCAATTTCTTCTGGAGATCCTGATCTAGGCACGCTTTCCATCCCAAGTTTAACTCTTGAAAATCCAAATTGACTAGGATGACTTATCCCTACTCCAATTTCTGAATCTACTCCTCCAGGACAAATAACATTACATCTTATACCCTTATCAGCATACATAAATCCAATATTTTTAGTTAATCCTAATAACGCATATTTAGAAGCTGTATATGAAACCCCAGCTCTACAACCATTTAAACCGCCTATAGATCCAACATTAATTATATTTCCTCCACCTTGTTGTATCATTAAATTTACTGCCTTTCTACAAGCATAAAATGGGCCATTTAAATTAACATTCATTACACTTGCCCATAATTCATCTTCAACTTCACCAACTGGCATCATTTCATCCATTATGCCTGCATTATTAACTAAAATATCAATTTTACCAAACTTCTCAATTGCAAAATCTATCATCTTTTCATTATCTTCTTTTTTTGAAACATCACCTTGCATAGCTATTATCGTACCATTGTAATCCTTTGATATCTCAACTATTTCATCTAATTTTTCTTTTCTTCTAGCAACTACAATAACAGAAGCTCCTTCCTTTGCATAAAGAAGAGCAATAGATCTTCCCATCCCTGAACTAGCACCTGTAACCACAGCAACTTTACCATTAAGTTTCATATATAATACCTCCCAAATATAATTATTTTTATTTTAAATCAAACGTTTACTTTATAACGAAGATATAATTTGTTAATTTTTAAACTATATTTCCTATGTTATTTCATTTTTTATCGGTATGTATATGAACTAATTTATATTTTGTTATAAGTTTTAGTATGTAGTCAATAAAGACACAATACTAAAAACTCTCCTTTTCTATTATATTACTTTAAGTGTATTTTATTGTTACTTTTTTGTCAATTATTATTGTAAATATTTATTTTATATACTACAATTTATTTTCTATAATAGACTAATATAAACAGTAAAAATATGGTTATTACATTAAGGAGGATTTAAAATGTATAGCTACAATACTTTAGAAAATACGCCTATTGATATTTTGCATAAAGCATTTATATTGGCTTTTTCAGATTATCAAGTAGAGATTGATATCTCCATTTCTAAATTTGAAAACATGCTTTTAAGAAGAGGTTATAATCCTAAAATTTCAATTGGCACATTTAAAGAAGATGATTTGATTGGATTTATTTATAACGGATTAAGAATTTGGAATAATAAAAAAACTATATATGATACAGGAACAGGGGTTATTAAAGAATATAGAAAGCACGGAATTACTACAACAATGTTTAACAATCTAAAAAAAGAGCTAATTAAAAATAATGTAGAATATTATTTGCTTGAAGTATTAAAAACTAATACTGTAGCTTTTGAACTATATAAAAAACAAGGATTTAAAGTTGTAAGAGAATTTGACTGCTTTAAATTAGATAAATCCTCCTATACTCCTATTAAAATGTATAATACTGAAAATAAATCTACATTAACAGAAGAAGAATGGAATGATGTAATAAACTTTTGGGATATTGAGCCTTCATGGCAAAATTCTATTGATTCAGTAAAATCCACTATAGATAGCTTCATATTCTCACTAGTAAAAGAAAATAATAAAATTATTGGTTACGGTATTATTGATAAAAATACAGGAGATATTCCACAACTTGCAGTTCATAATGACTATAGAAATAAAGGCGTTGGAAAAAGCATTATTACGAATTTAATTGAAAATACAAAAGCAAATATAGTATCTGTTATTAATGTAGATAATATCTATGCGCCTATGAAAGAAATGCTCTCCTCTATTGGATGTCAAAATTTTATTGGTCAATACGAAATGTTATTAGAGTTAGAAAACTAATTATTATAAATTCAAAATAAAGTTACACTTAGCCTTCATAATAAATGTTATAATATTACTATAAATTTGAAAGGAGCTAATGATTTGGCTAATATATTAACACTTGTATTATCATTTATTATAGCTAGTGTAATTTTTAATTACTTATCAAAATATTTAATAAGCAGTGGAAAAATTCCATTTAAAGCTGCAAAAACAACTAAGGGTAAAATAATTTGGACAATCATCTGCTGTGCTATTTACATAGTTGGTTACGTTCTAATAGATTTTTTAACTTTAGGAGTAATAGGTTTTAATATCGCTAGAGGAATATTACTAGCTATATTTGTAACTATGCTATTATTTGATTCTAATAAAAAATAAAATCGTACCACCTTACGGTACGATTTTTTTATTAAAGTTCTATAACTTGTCCTGTGGATAAATACATTATTTTATCCTTAAGATTTTCTTTTAATATATTAAATGCCTTATTCCCAGTACAATGGCAAGTATAAAAAATAGTATTCTTATTATTTAAATTTTTAGCTATATCACTAATAAATTCTAAGCTTTCACTTTTTTTATTTACTGGATTAAATAAATGAAAACCACCAATAACAGTTGATAGATTAAAATCCATTATTTCTTCCGCTTTATCTATTATATTAACTATTCCCTTATGGGCACATCCTGCAATTAATATATATTTATCATTTTCCCTTATCAATAGGCTTTGCTCATGAGTAAAGTCATCTTTATAATATTTCCCATCAATTTTAATAAACAATGAGTCATTTAGATTCGATGTCTCATATTTCTTTGGGACGTTTGAAAAAATACATATATCTTCATCAATTTCAAATATATTTTCAGTGAATATAATTCTTTCATTAAATTGAAGTCTATCATCTAATCCTACATAAAACTTAAGTGCTCCTAAAACTGAAGTATAATACTTATTAAATGCATCTTTATGAATATATATTTTTGCTTTGCTATTGTATTGTAAAAATAACTTTAAAGCTCCTCCATGATCCTTATGTCCATGAGATATAACAAGAATATCCACATCTGATATATCAATTTTAAGTTTTATAGCATTTTCAATAAACAATCCATTAGAGCCCAAATCAAACAATATATTATGCTTATTCGTTTTAATATGTAAAGATAACCCATGCTTACATTTAAACTCTTTCGATAATGAAGTATTTTCAACTAAAGTAGTTATTACCATGACCATCACCAACCATTCCCATATTAATTCCAATTACTATTTTATCACATTTTACTTTTATTACAGTACTATTTTATTAACTCTATATGCTATAATAATAAAAAATAACTTGTGAATATTTGTATTATTTTGCGAAGCAAAATAGTGAAGAGTGAAATAGTTAATAGGGAAAAAGTTAAGGAGAAAATCCTTACAGGATTTTTTTGAATAAAAGATGTTTTGCACTTATAGATTAAATTTTGCGTAGCAAAATATCCTAAGCTTTTCACTCTTTCACTCCTAACTTTTCACTAATAAATTGCTTCGCAATTTAATACAACTACGAAAGGAAACGAATGATGGAAAAATATATTTCAAATATAAAAACTCCTAAGATTAGTATTGCCCCTATGGTAGACAAATCCCATAGGCATTTTAGATATTTTTCAAGACTTTTAACTAAAGATGCTCTACTTTATACAGAAATGGTTACAGCTCAAGCAATTATCAATGGTGATAGAGATAAGATACTTTACTTTAGGGAAGAAGAAGGCCCTGTTGCACTGCAAATTGCAGCTTCTAATCCTGAAGATGCTTATAAAGCTGTTAAATTAGCCAATGATTATAATTATAACGAAGTCAATTTAAATTGTGGTTGTCCGTCTGATAGAGTTTCTGGTAATTTAATGGGAGCAGCTCTAATGTCTTCTAAAGAATTAGTTTATGAAATCCTATGTGCTATGAAAGAAGCAACTACTAAACCTATTACTATAAAGCATAGAATAGGAATAGATGGAACTGGTGTTATAGAAGATGAAAAAAGTAAAATTATAATGATCGGATATGAAGATTTATTAGAGTTTTTAGATGTTGTATCTAAAGCTAAGCCTGATAGATATACAATTCATGCACGTTCTGCTATATTAAAGGGCTTAAGCCCAAAAGATAATAGAGAAATTCCACCACTTGATTATGATATGGTTTATAGATTGAAACAAGAATTTAGTCATTTAAATATAGAAATTAACGGTGGCTTTAAAACATTAGATTCAATTAGGGACGCTCTTACTAAGGTAGATGGAGTAATGATAGGAAGAGCTTCATATGAAGATTGTTATCTTTTGGCTAACTTCCATAAACTTTATGAAAATAATCAAAATACAAAAGCTATTTCAAGAGGAGAAATTATAAAGTCTTATACTCCATATGTTATAGAAGAAATTGAAAAAGGCAATAGTATTCATTCTTTAATTGCCCCACTTCAAAGCCTATTCCAAGGACAAAGGGGAAGTAAAAAGTATAAGCAACTTTTATCTTCTTCTAATGTAAAAAAAGAAAATATTATAGAAATACTTAATACTATCCTTGAAGTAATGCCTCAAGATGTCTTATGGGAAAATAATTAAATTAATTTTTCTTATTAAAAGTCCACATTACATATTTCATATTCAATAGATGGAGAGTAAAATTTATATATTACTCTCTTTTCTATTACTTCTAATATTACTAATCCAACTTTTTCTTCATAACAATAACATTTTGTTAAGCACTAGTATAGGTCACACTATCCTTTCAATAAATAGTATTATATCTCTTAATATTTTAATTTATAGTACATACAATTTCTATGTATATATGTATAATAATGTATATAATATATTTTTTTAATAAGTTTAATACGGGGGAACATATTATGAGTAATTTTAGAGAAATTAAACCTGAAGATTTAAATGAAAGTGCATTTAAATTAATTGGTCATGACTGGATGCTTATTACAGCAGAAAAAGAAAATAAAATTAATACAATGACTGCTTCATGGGGTAACTTTGGTATTATGTGGGGAAAAAATGTAGTTTCTATAGTTGTAAGACCTCAAAGATTTACTAAAGAATTTATAGATGCTTCTTCTACATTTTCACTTACATTCTTTGATAAAAGTTACAAAAAGGATTTAAGCTATTTAGGAACAGTTTCTGGAAGAAATGAAGATAAGCTTTCTAAAACTAATTTAACAGTTACTTATATCGATACTACTCCTGCTTTTGAAGAATCAAAGCTTACAATTATCTGTAAAAAGTTATATGCTCAAGAACTAGATCCTCAATGCTTTATAGACAAAAATATTAATAAACAATTTTATCCTGAAAAAGATTATCATACTTTATATATTGCAGAAGTAGAAAAAATTTTAATAAGAGAATAATTTAATAAAAACAAACTACTACTATAAAATCTTAATAGTAATAGTTTGTTTTTAATAAATGTGTTTAATAATTATAAAACTTTTATATAAAAAAATCTTATTAACTTTATTTAAACTAGTTTAACTTTGATAAAACAGATTCTCCAATAGTACCTTCAGACATTTCAACATCAAAATTATCAGCTATTGTTGCCCCTATTGCTGCAAAACTATCACAAGTTTCTAATACTCCATTTCCTTTCATTGAAGGTGAGTAAGCTAAGAATGGTACATGTTCTCTTGTATGGTCTGATCCAATATATGTTGGGTCATTTCCATGGTCTGCAGTTATAATTAATAAATCATCTTCTTTAAGTTTTTCTAAAACTTTACCTAGACTAACATCAAACTTTTCTAACTCTTCTGCATATCCTTGTGGATTTCTTCTGTGTCCCCATAGTGAATCAAAATCAACTAGGTTTACAAAGCATAATCCTTCAAAATCCTTATCCATTATTTCTAATGTTTGTTCCATTCCATGAACTGAGCTTTTTGATTTATGTGATTCTGTAATTCCTTCACCATCAAATATATCATTTATTTTTCCTACGGAAATAACATCATAATTACTGTCTTTTAACTCATTTAATACTGTTCTTCCATATGGCTTTAATGCGTAGTCATGTCTATTGCTTGTTCTCTTAAACTCGCCTTTTCTTTCTCCAACATATGGTCTTGCAATTATTCTACCAACTTTCCATTCATCTTTTAAGGTAATTTCTCTTGCAATTTCACAACATCTGTATAACTCTTCTAATCCAAATGTTTCTTCATGTCCACATATTTGTAATACTGAATCCGCTGAAGTATATACAATCATATCTCCAGTTTTCATTTGATGTTCACCAAACTCATCTAATATTTCTGTTCCACTAGCACTTTTATTTCCTACTATATTATGACCTGTTCTTTTAATTAACTCATCTAATAACTCCTTAGGAAATCCTGTATCAGTAAAAGTTTGGAATGGCTTAGTAATGTGTAAGCCAGCGATTTCCCAGTGTCCTGTCATAGTATCTTTGCCTGTACTAGCTTCTCTCATTTTCATTTGATATCCTAATGGCTTTTCTTGAGCTTTTAAATGCTTTACTGGACGTAAATTTGCAATTCCCATTTTTTCAAGATTAGGCACTTTAAATGATTCTACTGATTCTGCAATATGACCAAGAGTATCAACATTTACATCTCCATACTCTTTTGCATCCTCCATTTCTCCAACACCTAATGAATCTATTACAATAGTAAAAATTCTTTTATATTTCTTCATGTTATTACTCCTTTCCAATCTTCTTTTTAAGACTATAAAGAATATATTATTTATTATTTGTTATAATTTAATTATTTAATCTTAATTAAATAAATTATAGCATATTTAAATATATAATACATTATTAAACTTGTCTTAAACTTGTCTATTATATATATTTATAATACTACAATACACTTGCATTGGTCAACGTTTTCACCAGTGTATTTTATTGATATTTTATTAGAAAAATTTGATAATTTATTCTATAATTATATTATAATAGATAAAGATAAACTTGTATTTAACTTGTTTATTTTTATAAAGAGAGGTTTTATTATGATTAATACTGATATTATGAAAAAGTCTAAAAAGTTAAGATATGTTGAAGTGTACAATACATTATTTAAAATGATAAAGGAAGAAGATCTTCCAGATAATTATAGACTCCCTTCTGAACCAGATTTAGCTAAGGAACTAGGAGTAAGTAGAACAACTTTACGTCAAGCCTTATCATTATTACAAGATGATGGCTTAATAAAAAACATTCGAGGAAAAGGCAACTTTATAATAAGAAATCAAAAAAATAAAAAGATTGGGCTTGAAAAACTAGGCCATATTATATATAAATCATTAGAAGATAAAATTGATCATGTAGAAATGGATTTTCATATAGAACCTCCATCTGATTACTTTGTAGAAGTCTTAGGTAAAAAGACTGTTGCTGCAGTGAATATTGATAGATGGTATATGAGTAATGGAAATGCAGTTGCATATACATATACAATTATCCCCATAGAAACTATATCCTCTTTTGATATAAATTTAAATGATACTAATAGTCTTCTTAAATTTATTGAAAATGATATTTACAATAAATGTAGTCACAGCTCTCTAGATATTAAGTTTTCATCATCAGGAAAGTTTGCAACTAAAAGGCATTTAATTTCCTCTGAAAAGCAATATTACTTAATTGAAGAATCTATATATAAAAATACTGAATATCCTATAGCCCTTAATAAACACTATTTACCAATATTAAATACATCCATTAAAATTCATACTTCAAAGTAAAAATTATATCAACAATTTTAATGCTTTATAAAAATATAATAATAGTTAATAATTAATTTAAAAGATAAAAATTATTAATATAGAATAATATAATAAAATCTATATATTTATTAGCCATTTATAAAAATAAAGAATCCTAGTTATACTTGGATTCTTTATTTTGGGGTTATTGAAATTAATTTAATTGATGAGAAAAATGTTTATATATTAGTTTTAAATATATACAATTATTTTTAATTATAGCTTATCTTATAATGCAGCTATTTGCCTTCCATACTCTCTGCATCTCTCTTCATCTTCACCTTCTGGAGTATAATTGACTATTAACGACTCTAATGGTAAACTAGCTCCTAAATCTTTTATCTTCTCTTCGAAATTTTCCATCCATTCGCCAGATCCCCATCCATATGAGCCAAATAAAGCTACCTTTTTACCATTTAAATCTCCTTCTATTGACTCTAAGAAAGGTAAAAATTCTCCATCTTCTAATTCTTCGTCTCCCATGCAAGGACAACCTAAAACAACTACTTCTTCATTAGCTATTGAATCAACATCAGTAGTTGAAATATTTATTAATTCTCCTACTGCTCCAGCTTCTTTAACACCTTCTAAAATTAAATTTGCCATTGCTTCTGTATTTCCTGTACCACTCCAATAAATAATTTTCATATATATCCTCCCTCCACATTTGAGAATGATTATCATTACTATTATGTTTTTATAATACACTCATGTTAAAATAAAGTCAATATATTTTTCCAATAATTCATAAATTTATATACTTTAATATAGAAAAAACATCGCAATTAAATTAAACTACGATGTTTTTTCTATATTAAAAATTACTCTTCTATTTCTATATTATTATTCTTTATAATATTTTTGTACCATTCAAAGCTTTTCTTTTTGCTTCTTTTATATGTTCCATTTCCTAAATCATCTGCATCAACATAAATAAATCCATATCTTTTTGTCATTTGTGAAGTTGATGCACTTACAATATCTATACAAGCCCAAGATGTATATCCCATGCATTCTACACCTTCATCTATAGCTATAGCAATTTGCTCAAAATGTTTTTTGAAGTATTCTATTCTATAATCATCATTAATTGAGCCATCTTCTTCAACTGTATCATAAGCACCAATTCCATTTTCAACTATCCATAGTGGTTTTTGATATCTATCATATAAATCTATTAAAGAAACCCTTAATCCCTTTGGATCTACTTGCCATCCCCATTCACTTGTTGGTAGGTATGGGTTTTTAACTCCAGTAACTAAATTTCCACCAACTTTTTCTCTTTGTGCTGCATTTATACTTTGAACCATAGACATATAATAACTAAAGGAAATAAAATCTACTGTATATTGTTGTAGTATAGCTTCATCACCCTCAATCATTTTCAAATTAATATTATTCTTTTTGAAGTAATTTAGAAGATGTCTAGGATATTTACCTAATACTTGTACATCAGTATAAACAAAGTTATTTCTATTATCTCTTTGAGCTAAAATTATATCGTCAGGATTACAAGTTTCAGGATATGTTAAAGTTTTAGTTACCATACATCCTACTTGTGAACCTGGTATCATTTCATGACAATACTTAGTTGCTAGTGCACTTGCTACAAATTGATTGTGCAGCGCTTGATAAATTGCTTCTTCTGCTTCTTTTTTACTTGCATACTTTTCTTCAACTACTCCAACTGTAGTAAATGGGTGACGGAAAACACTATCTATTTCATTAAATGTAAGCCAATATTTTACTAAATCTTTATATCTTTCAAAACATACTTTTGCATATTTTACAAACATATCTACAACTTCTCTAGATACCCATCCATCATAGTTATTAACTAAATAAATTGGCATTTCATAATGTGATAAAGTTACTAAAGGTTCTATATCATTTTTTCTTAGTTCTTTAAAAAGGTCCTCGTAAAACGATAGCCCCTTTTCATTTGGCTTGTCTTCATTTCCATTTGGGAAAATACGAGTCCATGCTATAGATACACGTAAAGTTTTAAATCCCATTTCTTTAAATAAAGCTATATCTTCTTTATAATGATGATAAAAATCTATTCCCCTACGTTTTGGATAGTAAGTATCCTCTGTAGCTTCCATTGCATTTTTTATATCTTCTAGCCCAACATGCCATTGTTTTACATAATCTTTTATATCGATATCAGGCTTGTACATAGCTACATCTGCTACAGACATACCCTTACCATCAACATTCCATGCTCCTTCTGCTTGATTTGCTGCTATAGCTCCTCCCCATAAAAATCCTTCAGGAAAAGATAATATTTTTTTCATATAATACTGCCTCCATTATCTTTCTAAATTTTCTCCATTTGTAGCTATAATTTGCTTATAATAATTATAACTATCCTTCTTTATACGTTTTAAAGTTCCATTTCCGTTATTATCTTTATCTACATAAACAAAACCATATCTCTTTTTCATTTCTCCAGTACCTGCTGAAACAATATCTATTGGGCCCCACCAAGTATATCCTATTATATCTGCTCCATCTTCTATTGCTTCATTCATCATTATTACATGCTTCTTTAAATATTCCATTCTTTCTTCATCATGTATCTTGCCATCTTCTGTTACTTCATCTATAGCACCTAAGCCATTTTCAACTATAAATAAAGGCTTATGATATCTGTCTGTTAACTCATTACATACATATCTTAATCCCAATGGATCTATTGGCCATCCCCACTTTGTTTCACTTAAGTAAGGATTCTTCTTTCCTAATAATCCACCTGTATTACCTAGTATCTTCATCCCTGCTTCATGTAAAGATGATCTATAATAGCTAAATCCTAAGTAATCGCAAGCACCCTTTTTAAGAATTTCTATATCTTCATCTTCCATTTCTATGTTTATATTGTTTTCTTTAGTAATACGCTTAAAATATGAAGGATATTCTCCAAGCATTTGTATATCACTATAAAATAATGATCTTCTTCTTAGTTCATAGGATTCAAACACGTCTTCAGGCTTACAAGAAGCTGGATATATAGGAGATAGAGATAACATACATCCTATTTTGAAGTCTTTATTAATTTCATGTCCCATAATTACAGCTTTCGCACTTGCTACAAGCATATTATGGCTTGCTTGATATATGTCTTGAAGCTTATTTTCATCTTCTTTAACTACTATTGCTGCAGCTATAAGTGGTAATGTATGAGCATGATTAATTTCATTAAAAGTCATCCAATATTTAACTTTATTCTTATATCTATTAAATATCACAGTACAATAATTAACATAAAAATCTATAAGTTTTCTATTTTTCCATCCACCATATTTAGTTATTAAATTAAGAGGTGTTTCAAAATGTGAAATTGTTATAACTGGCTCCATTCCATTCTTTAATAATTCATCAAATAAATTATCATAAAATTCTAATCCCTTTTCATTAGGCTCTTTATCATCTCCATTAGGGAATATACGACTCCAAGCTATAGAAGTCCTAAAGCACTTCATACCTAGCTCGGATAATTCCCTAATATCCTCCTTATAGGTGTGGTAAAAGTCTATAGCTTCATGACTAGGATAATATTTATTTTCATTAATTTCTAATTCTACATTTTTAAATCTATCTGCTCCAACTGGTAGTATGTCTGCAACGCTTAAGCCTTTGCCATCTTCATTATAAGCACCTTCAGCTTGATTAGCTGCAATTGCTCCTCCCCATAAAAAGTTTTTAGGAAATGTCATTTTATTATGCCCCCTCACCTACTAGTTCTAAAACTTTATCTTCATTTTCTACATTACGATAATTTTCTTTTTTTAATGTTTTATTATTTGATTCTGTAATTAAAAGCATAGTTGTAGTATCATAACCTTTTTCTTTAATCTTATTTAAATCAAATTCTATTAATTTTTGTCCTCTTGTTACTCTTTCTCCTTGCTTAACTAAAAGCTTAAAACACTCTCCATTTAACTCTACTGTATTAATACCAACATGGATTAAAATTTCATCATTATTATCACTTTTTAACCCTATCGCATGTCCTGTTGGAAATGCCACTTCTATTGTTCCATCAACTGGTGATGTCACTTCTCCTTTTTCTGGTATAAAGGCTATTCCATCTCCCATTGTTTTATTTGCAAAAACAGGATCTTTTACATCTTCTAATGGAATCATTTCCCCCTTAACACAAGCTGCTATTTCTGATGGTTTTAATGTACTCTTTTTAGACTTTGCTCCGCTTTCCTCAAATCCTAAAATATATGTTAAAATTGCTGATAATCCAAATGCCATTGCTATACCAATTAAATAAATTACAAATGTATCTCCAAAGAATGCTGGTAAAGTTGTTAATGCTGGGAATACATATACTATAGCTTTAGTTTGGAACATTCCCATAAATGCTCCTGCTATACCACCTGCTATTGTTTGAGCAATTAAAGGTTTCTTATATTTTACTGATAAACCATATACTATTGGCTCTGTTATACCACCTAATAAAGCTGGAATCATAGTTGATGCTGCAAAAGCTTTTGTTTCTTTTTTCTTAGAACGAAGTAATACACCTAAAGCTACACCAGCGCTTGCAAAAGTAGCAGCTGCAATCATTGGTCTTATTACATCATAACCTTGATTTGCAATATTATTTATCATTATAGGCACAACTCCCCAGTGAATACCCATCATTACAAGGAATGTCCAACCTGCTCCAACTACTAAACCTGCTATTAATCCACTCTTGTCACTTAAGAAATTAATTAAATCTCCCATTCCATTACCTAAAGTAACTCCAATTGGTCCTATAACCATAACTGCTAACGGTACCATAACTAATAAAGCAACTGCTGATAAAGTAAATATTTCTATACTCTTAGGAATAAATTTCTTTAAGAACTTTTCAACGTATGAATATACCCAAATAGTTAATATTGCTGGAATAACTGTACCTGAATATCCCATAAGCACAACAGGAATCCCAAAGAAATCAACTACATCTCCTGTCGCCTTCATAAGTCCAGCAAAATTAGGCTCCATTAATGCTCCTACAATAGCAACTGCAATAAATTGATTTACTTTAAATGTTTTTGCAGTACTAAATGCTAAAAATAATGGTAAGAAATAGAACACACTATTTCCAGCAGCACTTAAAATTTTATAAGTACTTCCTGTATTATCCATGAACCCATAAGTTGTTAAAATAACAAGTAATGCTTTTATCATACCTGCACCTGCAAGTGCTATTATGATTGGATTAAATATAGAAGACATCGTATTAAACATACGAGTTAATATATTTCCTGAAGGCTTTTCTTCTACATCGTTAGTATTCATTGCTTCACTCTTAATTTCCGGGAATAATTTCAAAACCGTATCAAAAACATCTGTAACATGATTTCCTATAACTACTTGAAATTGTCCATTTCCTTCTACTACAGATAAAACACCTTGTATATCTTTGATTGCTTCTCTATCAGCTTTTGATGAATCTTTTAACTTAAATCTTAATCTTGTTACACAATGGAATAAACTATTTATATTTTCTACTCCACCAACTTTTTTAACTACTTCTTTTGCTAGTGAATCATAGTTTTTCTTTGCCATTATAATCCCTCCTATATAGTTTGTTCTTTGATGACACCGGTTACACCTTATATTGAAATTATAGCATTGAAAAGTTTTACATTATAAAATTTCGATTTTTGGAAACTTTAGAAAAATAAAAAAAAGCATGGTATAATTAATAAATTACCCATGCTAAAGTTTATATATTAATTCTTTCCTTTAACTTTTTGTATTTAAAGGTTATAAAATCTGTAATAACTTGATACAATATAGCATGTGTTTGAACTTCAGAACTATGCTGAAAGTCTATACACAAATCTACATAAGGATGATTCTCCATATTCCTATTTGCAGTTATCACTACTATTTTAGCTTTTGTCTGCTTAAATACATTTTTATTTATATTTCCTTGCATCATTTGATACTTCTTTATATAATTACCAGAATTAGTGAATATAATAATTAATGTATCTTCTTTAGCATTTTTAATAAATTCATCTTGTTTAATATCATGCATATGAGAAATAATATATTTACCATTATATGCAAGCTTTGTTTGAAAATCCATAGCTGCTGATTCTGAATATAAAAGTCCAAAAGCTGCTACTTTATCATATTTAATTAAATCTTTTGCTAGTTCTTCGATTTTATTCATATCTATATTTGATTTAATAAGTTCCAAATCATTAATAATTGTATCTACATATTCTTCCTTTGTATGATTTTCCATAAATCCAATTATATTATCATTATAGTTTAAATAATTAGAAGACTTGTTACTTCTATAGGACGCTGCTGCCTTCAGTTCAAGGAAATCATCAAATCCTATATGTCTTGTAAATTTTGAAATTGTAGATTTTGATACAAAACATAAATCTGCTACTTCTGATATAGTCATATTTTGTATAGAATCATAATTACAAAGTAATATATTAGCTATATGATAATAAGTGGAACTTTCTTTCCCATCATTTAAAATAATTAATAATCTATTTAATAATGTCCCCATCAAGAATTCTCCCTTTAGTTTAGTTACTAATTCATTTATCATTTGATTTTTAATTTGTCTAGTCTAATATTTTAAATAATCTATTATAGTTAAAATTCTATAAGATTTAATCCTATATTTTCATCAAATTTTCTTCCTATAGATCCATTGATTCTATATATTATGATTTCTGCCGTTGCACTAATTATTGCTTTATTTAAATGTCCACCTATACATCTTCCTTCTAAATTAGCAAATGTTCCATGTATATGTAAATATACCTCATCATTCATTTCTGATATATTTCCTGTAATATTTGTGATTTCGAAATCATCTTCATGAATAGTTGAATAATACTTCTTTTCATTTGGCTTAAATAAACCTACAACTACATGATTAGTAGCTCCTAACCCTGATATTGAACCTGCTATTATTTTTTGCTCTTCACAAACTTTTTTAATAGATTCAATAACTTCCTCACCTTTTTCTAATCTTAAAACAATTTTATCACCAAATACTCTATAATTCATTTTTCATTCTCCATTTCTTAAATATGCTTTTTCTAAATCTGCACTAACTTTACTCTTATTTTGATTTTACCATAGAAATAAGAATCAGGAATATCAATTGTTATATTCTTGATTCTTAAAATAAGAGTATTTTATCGTTGTAATACTGAAAATTTAACATTATCTATATATACACTATTTATTAAATCATCCTCTGCTAGTTTTAAAAAATTATCTACATCACTATATAATAAAATAAATTTAAAGGGTATGCAATCCACCTATAAATCCCACTAGTAGTGATTACTATAATTAATATTATATATTTATCTCTCTTTATTTTACTGTTAAGAAATCTATTAAATAATCTATTATTTTTATATATTTCTTAACAGCAAAAAAGTTCCCTAGAGAAACTCTAAGGAACTTTATCTATATATTAAAAGCATTTCGCCATTTTTATTATTCTTTCACCTAAAAGTACTTTATCAAATACTTTATCGTAATCTAATTTTTCGTAGAATTTACTTACTTTTTCATCTTTTGCAAGTAATGATATACCTTCATACTTTTCTTTTTTAGCAACTTGCTCTGCATATTTCATTAGTTTTTTACCTATTCCAAGGCCTCTTGCTTTTTCGTCAGTAGCAATATTAGCTATATATAAATTTCCTCTTCTACATTCTCTAAATAACATATATTTAACTCTTGTAATTAAGTAATAAAACTTTTCACTAAAGCCATCCATTTTTTTAATTTGCTTAAAGTCAGTTTTTATACTTAATCTATCTAGTTCATCATAGGGTATTAATATCATTGCACCTAATACTTTGCTATCTTTTACTGCTACTGTTATATATTCAGTGCTATATCTGGATCCTTTTGTTTTTATTAATGTTTTTAAATTATCTAAACTCTCCTGCTTAGATTCTCCCCCTCAAACATAATCAGGATGAACTTCTGTACAATAAATCAGATTAGCTATTGCATCAACATCTTGATTTGTTCCTTTTCTAATTATAATTTTATTCTTTTCCATATTTTTATTCCTCCCACACAGATTTTAAATTACTGTATAGTCTTATTATATATAAACACAGCTTATTTATCATTGATATTTGTACTGCATTAATTGTACTAATATGCTTAAAGTACTTTTACTCTAAATCAATAAAACATATAAAAATACAACAAAAGCCATACTAAAAAATTAAATATAAATTTTATCTTAAGTATTAACATTAAATAAAATTTATATTTCATTTTTGTATGGCTTTTTAATTTTTTATAGTTATGATGATTTAAATTCTTATAAATATAAGCTGGTTATTTATAAGAATTTTCATTTGATAACAATTCTGATTTAATTTCATTTGCTATTTTTTCATCTCTAATTTCCTTACGAAGTCCTTTTAGAGCTCTTTCTCTATTTTCATTTCTTTCTTCTAAAGTCTCAACTGTTTTAGTATCATCTGTTTTGTCAATCATTTCATTAGCTAAATCAATATTTTTTAAAACATTATCGATATTTTCTTGTATTCTTTCTACATTATTACTTCTATCATCAGGCTTATTTTTCATTGTAATACCTCCTATAAATTAAACTACATTAATATGATGTTCAATATATATTAGTTTATACTTTATTAAATATGAGGTTGTTATTCCAAAAAAGGAACTTATAAAGCTCCTTTTCTATTTTTTATATTTTATTTTTCAAATTAAATATCATATCACTTTTTATACATTATACTAATCACTTATTTTTTCTGAAAAAATCTTATTTTCTTTTAAAAATTCTTTAGCAAATTTAATACATAGCCCTATAACAATTCCTGTTATAGCTGGAATTATCCATGCCAATCCTTCATTATAAAGAGGTAAAAAAGTAATAGATTTTGTAATAAACCCTATTTTAATTCCAACTTGTCCCAACACATCAATTATACTAACAATACCTGTAAATAAAATTGTTAAACTATAAATTAAATGATCTTCTTTAAATATAAAATCTAACATTGAAAGTACTATAAGCATTATAGCTATTGGATAAATTGCATTTAATACAGGTACTGATATACTAAGAATTTTTGTTAATCCCATATTAGCAAGTAGCATACTCGATACAGTTAATATTCTAACCCAATTTTTATATGATATTTTCTTAGTTAGAGTAGAAAAATATTGGCTACATGAAGTAATAAGTCCAACACTTGTTGTTAAACAAGCTAAAGTAAATATTAAAGCTAATAATACTGCACCTGGTTTTCCAAATATATGATTAGTTACATTTGTTAATGTTTGAGCTCCATTTTCAGTTAATCCAAATTTTCCCCCACTTGCTGCACCTAAATGTGCAAGTAAAGCATAAATAACTGATAATAAACCACCTGCAATTAATCCTGCTCTTATAGATAAAGAAACTATAGTTTTTTCATCATTAATACCTTTAGATTTTATTGCTAAAGCAATCACTATTCCAAAATTTAAAGCTGCTATTGTATCCATAGTTAAATAACCATCTAAAAATCCTTTAAAAAATGGTGATATTTCATAACCATTTGTTGCAGCTCCATATTCACCCAATGGCTTTATAAATGATCCCACTACCATAACTATAATTAAAAGTAATAAAGTTGGAGTTAATACCTTCCCCATACGATCTACTAATTTATTTGGTGATAGTGAAAGCCAATATGCAACTGTAAAAAATAAAAATGTATATATAAATAAAGATATCTTAATTGACATACTTTCTGGTAAATATGGCGCTACTGCCATTTCAAAAGGTAAACTACCTGCCCTTGGAATTCCAAGTCCTGGTCCAATTGATAAATATATTAACACAGTAAATATGCTTGCAAATACTGGATTTACTCTCTTTGCTAAATTAGTCAATCCTCCAGATTTTGCTACTGCTATCACTCCTAGTACTGGAAATCCCACTGCTGTTATAAAAAATGCACTCATAGCTATCCAAGTTTTTTCCCCAGCTGCCTGAGCCATAAATGGAGGAAAGATTAAATTTCCTGCCCCAAAAAATAAAGAAAAAAGCATAAGTCCTATAAATAATAAATCTCTTTTTGATAAATTTTTCATATTAATGTTCCCCCTAATTAACTGTCTCTATACTTTTAATTTAATAATCTCACCTTCGATATCCATAAAAATCCCCCTCTTTTTAGGAAATAAAAAAACCGTCCCTTGAAAAACAAGGGACGGAAATATCCGCGTTACCACCCTAATTCTATAAAATTAGTTTATAAATATAATAAACCTTTTATAGCACTTAGCTACGTATCTAACAATACGCCTATCTTTTAACGGTGAAAGACTCCGGCAATACCTACTAACCGTTCAGCACTGCTTCTCAGAGATGATTTTCAGCTAATTTTTGAACATTGGCTTTCAGCATATGCCAACTCTCTGTTGAACAAAATAATAACTTACTTTTTCTCTTCATAGAATTTTTATTTCCATATATTTGTTAATATAATATATCTAATTTTATTTTCTGTCAATACTTTATTAAATCTTTTTAACAAATTCTGACTTTAACTTCATAGCACCAAATCCGTCAATTTTACAGTCAATGTTATGGTCTCCATCAACTAAACGTATATTTTTTACTTTTGTACCTTGTTTTAATGCTGATGAGCTTCCTTTTACTTTTAAATCCTTTATTATAGTAACAGAGTCTCCATCATTCAAAATATTTCCATTTGCATCTTTTACAACTTTTTCATCTTCATGCTCATTATTTGCTGAGTCTAAAGTCCATTCATGTGCACATTCTGGACATATTAAAAGACTTCCATCTTCATAAGTATATTCTGAATTACATTTTGGGCAATTTGGTAAACTTAGCATTAATTCATTTCCTCCATTAGTTAAATATTTAAAGTTATACAATATATTAATTAAAATATTGTTCTTTACCAAAAAATATATAAGGAAATTCTTATATATTTTTATACTATCATACCAACACCATATTTACAATTATTATACTAATTTATTCTTATAAAATTAATTTTTATATACATATTTATTACTATTTTTCTTTATAACATAACTATATAAATATTAAGAATTATCAAATTCATACCATAATTATTAGATATAAACCCTATTTCTTTACAAATGCTAAAATATGACTATCTATATCAGTTCAAGTTGTATGAAACCCTAGCTTTAAAATAACTGAATAATTATATTTAGCTTAAATGTCCTTTCCAATAAGCCCCAAATTACTATGAGTATATATCAGTATATATTTGAAAAAACTAACATTGAATTCTATAAACAAAAGGAGAATATACAAATGATGAAAGTTTTAAAAAAATCATTATTACTACTATTTCTATTAAATTTATTTTTCATTCCTTTAAAAGCTAAAGCCATAGAAACCACATGTTTCAATGAAGATTCTCTAAACAAATCAAAATGTGATTTAAAAATGAATGAAAGAAAACTCTGGATTGATCATGTTCTATGGACTAGAAATTATATTATAGCTGATATAGATTCTCTTGAAGATAGGGAAGCAGTTTTAGAAAGACTTCTTAAAAATCAAGATGATATTGGAAACTCTATAAAGCCATATTATGGTGAAGAAGCAGGAAATAAACTCTCTTCTTTATTAAGAGAACATATAAAACTTGCTGGGCAAGTTCTTGATGCATCTAAAAGTGGGAACAAGAATGATTTTGAAAAATATAATAAATTATGGTATCAAAATGTAAACGAAATAGCCGACTTCTTAAGTTCTGCTAATCCTAAATATTCAAACAAGATTTTAAAGAATATGCTACATAAACATTTAGACTTAATTCTAGAAGCAGTCAATGCTAGATTAAATAAAGATTGGAAAGCAGATATTGATGCATATGATAGAGGAGAAGATCATATGATTAACTTTGCTGATGTTCTTACTGATGGTATAATTAAACAATTTCCAGAAAAGTTCAAATAATATCTGATATAATAATTATTTTAAAATCATTTCAAAGTAATTTAAATAAATTTGTTTTCCCTAAAAGAGTACCTCTAACCTTATATTAAAAGATTAGAGGTATAATTTTTAGATTAAATTCTTTTTATACTTTTTATTTAGTGTGACTCCAATTAATATTAGTGCCAATGAAATAATAATTATTAACTTAGAGCTATATAAATCTCCAGTTTGAACAAGCTCTCCTTTCGAGTTTTCTCCTAGCGAATTATTTTCATTTATAGATCCATTATTATTTTCATTGTTACCTACCTGCTCGCCACTACCAACATTATTTTCATTATTACCATTATTATTTTCATTATTGCCATTATTGTTTTCATTATTACTTCCACCATTTTCTGAACTATTTTCACCACTCTCATCTGATTCTTTAATAATGAAATTAATGGTTTTAGTAGATTTGTTTCCTGATTTATCAGTAGCTTCTACAGCAAACTCATATTTTCCTGCCTTTGCTATTTCCTCTCCATTATAAGGGCTTCCGTTTAATGTTGTTATTATTTCTGCTTCTTCATCAACGGATGCTTCAATTTTAATTTTAGAGTCTATATAAACTCCATTATCTTCTACTCCATTTATGGTTATTTCTGGAGCCTTTTTATCCAAGTTAAAATCATCTACTATAGTTCCATCAGGCTTTTTAGAAATAACTCTAATATCACCCTTATTAAACTCTAAAGTAGTATATATGGCTGTATTTTCATCATTATACACTTCAAAACTTCCATCATTAACAGCTTGATAATGTTTTGGTCCAGTAGTTCCACCAACTATATATATTGTTCCGCTCTTATCCTCTATTCCATTTTTTAATCTCTTTGTTCTGCCATAAGCATGGTCATGTCCTGAAAATACTAAATCTATCCCTAATTCTTCAGCTACAGGTGGTAACATTTCTTTTATTAATTCATTTCCTCCGTCCGGATTAGTATAATATGGAGGTTGATGAGTTAATAATATTTTTAACTTCTTATCTGAATTGTTTATATCTTCTTTTAACCATTCTAATTCCTTTTTAAGTAATTCTTTATTAGATGTAAAGCTAATTACACTAAAATGAATATCGTTATAATCTACTGAATAAACTCCTCCAATATTTTCTTTAATTCCATTAGTAGGAGTATTAAATATTTTTTTTGCTTTGTCCGCACTCGGATCTCCCATATATTCATGATTTCCTAAAACATTTATCATGTCAATTGAGTTAGCTCTATTATACTTTCCCAAAAGTGAAGTTATAAAATTCCACTGATTAAACAATGATGAATCATCTATAAAATCTCCAAGGTGTATTATAGCATCAGAATCACTATGCTCATTTTCAATTATATTCAATATTTTATCTAATTCTGATAAACCCTGTTCTGATGGAGACTGTGTATCACCCAAAATAATAAATTTCATATTTTCTTTATCCTCTAGTGTTGTAAACTCCATAAATTCGGACCAATTTTCACCATCACCAACCCTACACATATAGGTTGTTCCTGGCTCTAATCCTGTTATCTTTATCTGGTTTGATCTTACTACTCCATTCAAATTTATATCACTATTACCACTAAAAGTAAGATTTGTATATTCTCCTTCCACTTCCTTTGTATTTATTTTATTTCGTAATAATCCTTTTGAATTATATTTAGATTTCATTATATATTGAACTACTACTTTATCTTTAGATGTTAATGGATTAGACATCCAAGATATTGATTTTTGTGTCTTAGCATCTTCCGTAGTTCCAAATAGTATGTTTGAAGGAATCTTATCTTTTAATGGTGCATAAGATTGAATCTTAATTTTTATTGAGGATAATCCTTCCTTTTCAGCATATATAAAAAACTTTTGTACTTTATTAGTCAATTTATCGCTAGAAAGTATACCTTTTGAATTAGTCTTGCCTAAATCAAGTTTATTTCCATCTTCATTTTCCATAATTATATTTACATCTTTAACCGCATTACCAAGAACATCAGTAACCTTAATTACACCTGGCTTACCTACTAATATTTCTTCTATAGATATGTTATATGCACTAACTACTGGCACTTTTCCTATTCTAGAAGATGAAGTTGCTATAAAGTTATCTTCTTTTTCAAGAGTATACTCCATCAATGAATTAATAATCTCAAAATTAACATCTGAGTCAAGTTTAGCTGTATTAGGTATTTTAACTTTTATATTAGCTAATATATTTTCTCCATTTGTTAAGCCTTCATTTTCGCAATATATATCTAGCTCTCCTGAATCGCTATTGTAGTTCCATATACCATTTTTAGATAAATTAGAAAAATCTACACTTTCTACTAAAAATCCATTATCTATATTTATTTTTGTCTTTAAATTTTTTATCTCATTCCCTGAAATAGACTTTAAAGCTAAATCTAAATATCCTCCTAATACTGCTTCATTATTAATAGAATCAATAGTAATCTTTGATGAATTAGTATCTATATTAAAATACTCAGTTTTAGTAGTTTCATTTCCAAAATTATCTTGAGCAACTACTTCTACTCTATGAGTTCCATCAGCCCACTTATATCCTGACAAAGAAACAGTTCCATCTTTATCATAAGAAAAATGGCCTTCTTTTCCCGTATAATCAATTCCATCGACTAATATTCTTACTCTGTCCCAATTAATTCCTGTTTTATATTGATCATCTTCATAATCATATAACCTAGCCGTAATATTCACGTCATTTCTATTATAATCATTATCAGCTATATTAATAGATTCAATTACAGGTGCATATAAATCGTCTACTTTATTTCCATATACAGCTCTAATATTATCTACATAAATGCTTCCTTTAGTCATAGGACCATCTCCTGGAAGCCCTGACTTTAATGACATTAGTCTTATTGCTTGAGTTGGATGTATAGAAAACGGTCCTATAAAAGTATCAGGTATTTCCGCCTCTATATACTTCCACCCCTCCCAATCAATTCCCGGATTTTGATTTGATAAATCAATGGTTTTACTTTTTCCATCTCCGGCTATTAAATTCATTCTAAGCCAGTATCCCTTTGCCTCTTTGGTAGCATAAATCCACATACCAATTGATTTTGGACTTCCTTGAATTGCTATATTTTCTCCTGGACCAGCATATACACCAAGAGTAGTCCCTACTTGTGCATTTGTGAAATCATAATTTATCTTTAAAGAATGAACATCAAATCTTGTATGTTCCTCCGGATATTTTGTAAGTTCTAAAGAACCACTTTCACCTCTATTAGCTGTAGAAAATCCCCATTTTTCTAATCCATTTTCAAAGTCTTCTAATATTATTGGTAATTGACCTACTGTTACATTTATACTTGAAGATATATTTGTCCCTTTTAAAGTAGCTTTAATTTCTCCAGAAGAATTTTTATCAAATGAGTATAAAATTCCATCCTTATCTACTGTTCCCATGCCTTCTGGTACTTCCCAAATTATATCTTCTTCATTACATTTAACATTTCTTTTATTAAATAAAGTATTTAACCCTAAATCTTTACTTTGATTTTTATCTAAGCTTACCTCTTTATTATAGAAATAAATCTCATCTGGTTTTGCTATTTCAAAATTAGCCTCTCCTACAACATTTTCTTTATATCTTAATAATACTTTCGCTTGTCCTTCTTTACCTGTAGACGAAAATAGTCCAGTGCTACTGTCTATTTCACCAAAAGAATTATCAGAAATACTCCACTCTAAACTTTCTTTCGGTAAACTAGCAGAAGCTCCAGATACATCCATTCCTTTTGCGATAAACTGTATATCCGAATATGGTGTAAAGCTTCTTTCATTTGGTTCAATATATGCTGAATTAAATTCATGGGTAATAGGCTCCTTAGATATTATCATCCATGAATTAGCAACACTTCTTTCTGAGTTATCTGATGGTCTATTTTTAACCTCTAAATTATCTGTTCCAGGTATTCTAGATAAATGTGTAGTTGATCCACCTCCATCTAAATTAAGTGCCTGAATAGCACCCATAGAAATCATTAACTGCGCCAAATCATCCATTGATAATCCTGCTGAATATGGCTCCTGCCTTCCATCTACAGTTATAAAGAATACGTTTCCATTACTTTTTATACCAACTGCAGTTCTAGGTTCTTTATCGGCTCCAGTTTGAGGAGTTTCAAAAACTTGTCCTTCTTTAACTAATATAGCATTTCCGCCTAAAGCTTCCTCCACATTATCTTTTACTTCATTGAATTTATTATAATCTCCAATTACTGCTGAACCATCTTTTAATATTCCAAAAAACTTCCTTGATTCTGGATGATTTTTAATTATTACTCCATCTTTTACTAAAACACCATTTGGCTCTCCTGTTGCCATATTATAAAAATCAGCATTTACACCAGCAACTACATTCTCTCCTTTTGCTAAAAGTGCTTCTGCTTGCTTTCTTACTGATTGTAATCCATATGCACTTTCATCATTAGGAGTCGAAGCTTCTATACTTACATTTTTATTTTTAGTATCTATTTCTATTACGAAGCTTTCCATTCTCTTACCTGTACTATCTTCAAATGTATAACCTTTTTCAATAACACCTGGTGCTAAATTAAAATTATAGTTATTTATTGCTTTAGATATAATTGGTGATGAAATACCAAAGTCCCCCAAAGCCTTTACATTAAGTGGTGGAATAAAGTTAATTAAAATAGAAATAGCAATTAATAAACTAGCAATTCTCATTTTTACTTTTTTACTCATAAAACATCCCCCTATTAAAATATTTTATAAATATATTTTAACCCCTGAAATTAATATATCAGAGTTTAATTGCAGTATTTCACGTTATTACAAACCTTTATAGATTTTATTTCATCATTATAAATTTAAAACGAAATATCATTACATAAAGTCTATCACACCTAATCTTTAATGTAAATATTTTACATATTATATTTTTAATTTATTTTATTATTAAATTAAATAAATTACTTACTTTTAAAAGTATTGTTATTTTTCTATTTTAATATAAAAAATGAAGAGCATTATTTAATACTCTTCATTTCATAATCAACTCAAATTTATCTGGTGAAATAGGTTTGCTAAAATAGTATCCTTGTATTCTATCACAACCCATTTTATATAAAATATCAAACTGTTCTTTTATTTCCACACCTTCTGCAACAACAAGTATATTCATTTCATGTGCAAGCTTTATTATACATTCAACTATTACCCTATCATTTTCACTTATGTGTATGTTATCTATAAATGATTTATCTAATTTAAGCTTATCAATTGGAAGTAATCTTAAATAACTAAGAGATGAATATCCAGTTCCAAAATCATCTAATGCTATTTTAACGCCTAAGTCTTTTATGTCATTAAGTACCTTTAAATTTTCTTCTATGTTATTCATAACTATACTTTCTGTTATTTCAATTTCCAAATATTCTGCTGGTAATCCACTTTCATCTAATATATCTCTTACTGTATTTAAAAAATTACTTTGATACAGTTGGATAACTGAAACATTAACAGCTATAGTCATTGGAGTAATTCCTTTATCAATCCATTCCTTATTCTTTATACAAGCATTCTTCAAAACCCATTTCCCAATTGATATTATTAATTCACTTTGTTCTGCAAGTGGTATAAATTCTATTGGCGAAACATTTCCAAAAGAATTGCTTCTCCATCTCAATAAAGCTTCTGCACCTATAACTTTGGAGTCATTCATGTTTATTTGAGGTTGATATAGCAATTCAAATTCTGATTTACAAATAGCATTTCTAAGTCCATCTAGTAATTGAGATTTCCTAACTATATCTTTAGCCATACTCTCACGATAAAACAAATACCTATTTTTACCATTTTCTTTAGCTTTATACATAGCTATATCTGAATTTTTAAGAAGCTCTGATTTATTTCTAGCATCATTTGGAATAATACTTATACCAATACTTACACTTGTAAAAATATTTTTTTCTTTAACTTTAAATGGATTTTTAAATAATTCTAAAATTTTATTTGCCATCTCTTCTGCTTCTGCTTTTCCATTAACATCAAGCATTAATATTAGAAACTCATCTCCATCTAATTTACATATAAATTCATCATTATCTAGAAGTTTTATAAATTCTTTTGCTATGCATTTTAAAAATTCATCTCCATAATCATGCCCTAGCGTATCATTTATATTTTTAAAATTATCAATATCGATTAAAAATGCTACACCAATATATTCATTTTTTAAACCTCTTAATAATTCATCATCAATTTTATCTAAAAACATATGCTTATTAGGTAAACCTGTTAGCTGATCATAAAAAGCTAAAGTTTCAATTTTTTCCTCTGCCTTTTTTCTCTCAGTAATATCTGAAATGGATCCAGAAATCTTTACAGGATTATTTTCGCTATCAATTAGTGCTTTACCTCTTATAAATACCCATTTAATATTATTAAATATGTCAACTACTCTACATTCAACATAAAAATAAGAAGATTTTCTATTTAAATGTTCCTCAAACAATAATAATACTTTTCCCAAATCTTCCTTTAATATTATTTTTTTAAATGTATCTATTAAATTTTCTGAATTATAAATTGTATATCCAAGTAATCCTTCAAATTTATTTGATAAATAATGTTCTTTATTTCTAAAATCATATTCCCAAATTATATCATTTGCTCCATCAACAGCAAGTTTATATCTTTCCTCACTAGCTTGTACTTCATTATATTGCATTTCTAAAGACTCTTCTGTAGCCGCAAGCTCTTCATAAACAACATTTAGTTCATCATAATTTCTATTTAATTCTTTTTCAGTTATAATTCTTTTCCTTATATTAACAATTAATATTACTATAAAAATTACTAATGACAAAATTATTATAGAAACTATATATATTTGAAGTTTATATGTATTATAAAATGAAAAAGGCTTATTTATAATATTATAGTTACTTGGAATCTTATCTATAGATATATTATATTTTCTTAATTCATTATAATTAAATACAAATTTGCCAGGTGATTCTCTTTGAATAGGTACATTTTGTACATTTTCCCCATTTAAAATATTTAAGGCCATCTCTGCTGAAATTTTTCCTTGACTATATCCATCTATTACTTTTCCGCCAACAATATTATTCGATAATAAAAAATCCCAACATACATAGATGGGTATATTCAATTCTTTTAGAGAGACGTTAATTTCATCATAAGGAACATAGTTACCATTTTCTGATTTTAGTTGTCCTACTATTAAAATCGCTATTTCTTTATTTAAAGTATTTCTTTTATCTAAAATTTTCGAAACATCAACATCTCTATAAAAATTAAAATTAATATCATAGCTATATTTAGATATTGATTTTCTAACTAATTCTTCATTAAAATTTCCAGAAGGCATAGAATCTGATATAATAATGATATCTTTTACATTTTCTTGAAAAAATAATATACTATCTATTGTTGACTCTACATCTATAGCTTCTACTACTCCTGTATAATTTGACTTTCCTTGAAGCATTTCATCATTAAAATTATTTATTCCACAAAACACAACTGGAATATCTCCAAAAATATCCTCTCCATAGTTAATCATAAAATTTAGTGCATCATTATCTGAACATATAATTATATCAAATTTAGTATTCTTATATTTCTCAGTATAAAGTTTATTTAATATACCTATATATGCCTCACCGCTATTATTTTTTAAGTCCATATATTCATAATATACTAATAAATTATCATTTACTTCTATAGTTTTTTCTATACCTTCTTGAATATCTCTAGTCCATTGTAATTCTTCACTATATGAATTCAAAATTAATATCTTTTTACCTGATTCAGCCTTTATAGGGACTTGAAAATTTAAGATAATAAATAAAAATATTATGAATGAAAACATCACTTTTTTCAATTTTCCACCCATTGCATCCCCCTAACCATAAAATAAATTATTCATTCTGTATTTATTTGTATTCTTTTTATTACGATTCCTTTTAGTTACACTATAATTTAACATAGGGTTTCATAAAACAATTATACTCAATGATATTGCTTTTTTCTACAGTAAAAAACAAAAAGCACTATTAATTATTTAAATTTTACTAATATATATAAATTTATGACTAATTTATATTCTTCTGGATAAAATACTATTATTAATTTTTACTTTTATGGAGGATATATGAGAATACCAGAACATATTGGAATAATTCCTGATGGAAATAGACGTTGGGCACTTTCAAATAATTTAAGTAAAGATAAAGGATATTCACATGGAATTAATCCAGGACTTGAAGTATTTAAACTTTGTCAGAAGGAAAATATTAAAGAAATAACATTTTATGGCTTTACCATAGATAATACTAAACGTCCTTCTGAACAAAAAAAAGCATTTATAAGAGCTTGCATTGATTCTGTTATGCTTTTAACCAAAGAAGATTGTGAAATATTAGTAATTGGAAATACTGAATCTGATGTCTTTCCACAGGAGTTACTTCCTTTTATAACAAGACAAAAATTTGGAGATGGAGGTATCAAAGTAAATTTTTTAATTCATTATGGATGGGAATGGGATTTAAATTTATTAAAAGAATCAGACTCATCTAAAAAACATATTTTACCTTGTATTCATTCAGAAGATATTTCTAGAATTGATCTTATAATAAGATGGGGAGGAAGAAGACGCCTTAGCGGATTTTTGCCAGTACAATCTGTTTATTCAGATTTTTACGTAATAGATACATATTGGCCTGATTTTAATTCTCAAGACTTCTATAGTGCCTTAAATTGGTATAATGATCAAGATATTACTCTTGGTGGTTAAAGTTAAACTAGTAAATAATAATTAATTCATATTTAAGAGAGTGTAAAATTCATAAACAGATATTATAAATGTTTAATACTATTTTACACTCTTAACTGTACTCCTTAATAATATCTTGCACTAACTTCTCTTGTGAAACCATAATCAATAATGACTGGTTCCCCATTAACTATTCCCCAACTACTAGTCCTGCATAGATCATTTGCTAATAAATTATATCTATATACAATATTCTGAAATTCCCTCAAACTAAAGAGTTCGTCAATACTTCTAACATTAAAATAGTAAAGAATATCAGTAATACTGTTTATTTTATCTGCTTTTTGCATTACTAGATAATTAAAATTTGAAGAGACCTGCATAACCTTAGCAAACAAATCCGAGGAATCCATTGACGAAATTTGATATTCCACCCTATTTTGCGCTATTCCTGCTAAATTTTTTGCTACTTTCATCACATATCCATTTCCCAAGTCAAATACATTTCTTGATGAACCTGAACCAATGTATTTACAAAACATTCTTCTCTCGTTAAACATAATTTACCACTCATTTCAATTATTCATTTGATAAAAATCTAAATAGAAATATTAAGGAATATTCTTCGTATTATTCTATTCAGTTTACAGTAAACTAGTTCACATTTTAAATTTCCTTCTTCCTTTTTAAACTTAAGTTAATAAAAAAAGGATATCTAAAGCTATTTACTTTAGATATCCTTAATTTATATCGAATTTTATTTAATAAGTCTTTTTCCAAATTGATGTACTAAACATAATTAGCATCGGATATATTTCTAATCTACCAGCAAGCATACAAAAAGATAGTATTATTTTACTTAATGGTGAAAATGCTGAAAAGTTACCTATTGGTCCAACCATTTCAAAACCAGGACCTACATTACTTATAGCAGTTAGTACAGATGTTGATGTTGTAATTAAATCAAATCCATCAAATGAAACAATAAACATAGCAATTAATGCAATTACAATATATGCTCCTATAAATAAAAATACTCCAGATATAGTTTCTTCATCTACTACTTTTCCATCTATCTTAACACTTTGTATTCTTTTAGGATGTAATATTTTATCTATACCACGTCTTATAGCTTTTAGCATTATTACTATTCTTATTGTTTTTACTCCACCACCAGTAGAACCTGCCATTGCTCCAGCTATCATAAGCATCATAATTATCATTTTACTAAGCGTTGGCCACAAATTAAAATCTACAGTTGCATATCCTGTCGTTGTAATTATTGATGCAACTTGAAATGATGACTGTCTTATTGATTCATTTAAATTTCCATTATTAAAATCCAAAATATTTACTGTTATAAATATTATAGATATAAAAATCATTAATAAATAATATTTTAGTTCTTCACTTTTAAAGAAGTTTTTAATATTTCCTCTTATTACTTGAAAATATAATGCAAAATTAATTCCAAATAATATCATAAATATTGTTATTATCCATTCAACAGAAGGACTAGCAAAAGCAGCAACACTTGTATTCATATTAGAAAAACCACCTGTTCCTGCAGTTCCTAATGCATGTATTATAGCATCATATGCTGAAAGTCCTGATGCCATTAATAAAATCGTCTGTATTATAGTTAAAATAAAATATATTATGTATAAAATTTTAGCAGTTTCACTTATTTTAGGAACTATTTTACCTGGATTTGGCCCAGGACTTTCTGCTCTTAATAAATATATTGTATTAGACCCTAATGATGGTGCTAATGCTAATATAAAAATTAAGAATCCCATTCCACCTATCCAATGAGTAAAGCTTCTCCAAAATAATATTCCTTTTGGTAATAATTCAATTTCTGTTAAAATTGTAGCACCTGTTGTTGTAAAGCCTGAGACTGTTTCAAAAAATGCATCTATAAAAGATGGCATTGCTCCGCTTATAACAAATGGTAAGGCTCCAAAGGCTGCTATTACAATCCATGTTAAACCTACAGTCAAAAATCCTTCTTTAGCATATATGCCTTTTTCTTTAACTTCTATTCTTCTTAACAATAAAGCTATTGGCATCATCAAAATAATGGTTATTAAAAATGAAAAACTATCTCCATCTCCATATGCTAGTGCTATTCCCAAAGGAATTAGTAAAAGAATTGACTCGAATAACAATACATTTCCTAAAACCTTTAGAACCATTTTATAGTTCATAGTATCTGCCACCTCCAGAGAAGATGTCATCAATACTTAAAAGTTTCATATTCTTAGTTATAATAATTACTCTATCATTTGCTTTTAGATAATCATCTCCTGTTGGAATGATTATCTTATTATTTCTAACAATTGTAGCTACTAAAATATCCTGATTAAACTCTACATTTTTAAATTTTATATTTATATTCTTTGTATCATTGCCAACTACAAACTCTACTGCTTCTGCTTTATCATTACAAATCCTATATATATTTTCTATAGAGCATTTTTTCTTACTTCTTAAAGTTCTTACATATCTTAATATCTTATATGCAGTAACTAACTTTGGATTTACTATAGAATTTATTCCTACAGTTTTTCCTATTTCTCTATAATTATCTCTTGTTATTTTAGTTATTACGTTATCTACAGACTTACTACTAGCTAAAAGAGAAGCTATTATATTATCTTCATCTCTTCCTGTCAATGTAATAAAACTATCAACTTCAAGTAAACTTTCAGATAATAATAACTCTTCATCCATACCATCTCCGTTAATTATTATAGAGTTTGGTAAAAGATTATTAAGCTCTTCACAAATATTCAGATCCTTTTCTATTATCTTACAATTAACTCCAACTTCACCAATAATTTTAGCAAGGTAATATCCTATTTTACCCCCACCTATAACCATGGCTCTCTTTACCTTTTTCTTATATTTACCTAATTTATTGAATAAATTTTGAATGTCTTTATGTTCACCTATAACATATACTCTGTCATCTTTATGAAAAATATAGTCTCCTTTAGGCATTATAAATTCATCATTTCTCTCAATACCGCAAAAAAGTACATTTCCTCTAATAAAGGTAATATCACTTATTTTTTTACCTTCAAGAGCTGTATCATCAGATACCTTAAATCCAACTAAATTTACTTTACCATCGGAAAAATTATCTATACTACATACTGATGGATATTTAATTAACTTAGCTATTTCTATTGCTGCAGCTTTTTCTGGATTTATTACTAAATCTATTCCTACAGCTTCAGTTAGTAAAGTTATATCTTCATCATAATCTGGGGTTCTAACTCTGGCTACAGTATGCTTAACTCCTAACTTCTTAGATGCTAAAGAGCAAAGCATATTTAATTCGTCACTATCAGTTACTGAAATTAATAAATCAGCACCTCTTATTCCTGCTTCATCAAGAACCTTTAAACTAGTACAATTTCCTTTAACACACATTACATCTAAATTGTTATTAATATGTTCTAAAGCTGCATCTTTATTATCTATAATAGTTATATTATCTCCATCTGTAGATAGATATTTGGCTAAGGTATATCCTACTTTACCTGCACCGACTATAATAATGTTCATTTTCCTTCTCCTTGCTACTAATGTTACTCATATATGTAATACTTCATATTATACATTACAAATAATATTAATCATAGTCATTAAATTTATAAAAATATTAATAATATAAGTTTTTATTTGTTACTAAAGTTAAGACTTTTTAATTAATATATACTTTTTAATTAATATATATTTTAAATTTCTATTTTTTCAAAAAATTTTATAACTTTTGTAGTTACTAAAAAGAGATTTAAAGTAACTACTTTAAATACATAATACTTCTACTAAAGCTTCAGTGAACTAAAAAAATCCACCTACAATAAAAATATTATAGGTGGATTCTTTTTAATGAGATAAAATATTTAATGTTACTTAGATTCTTTATCTTTGATATTTATATCAAAGATATCCAAATTATTAATATCATCAATTTGCCTTATTTCATCTAATACCCATCTTTTTTCATTTTTTATAAATTTCCAATACTCTTCAAAATGAGTAATTCTATACTTATTGCCTTCTATTATTTCATTTGTTTCCTCTTTTATTGTATAATCAATTGATTTTGCCTTTATATGAACCCATAAGGAATCTTCATTAGTTCCATCCTTATCCTGTAATGCAATAGGAATAGCACTTACTAGTTTCATTTTTTCTAGTATATTTTTTTCTTTTCTTACTTTCATCCATTCTGTTTTTGATCTATGCCTTATGTATAGTTTTTCACTCATATATTCTTTAGCTAAATCTTGATTTCTTTCCATCCAAGCAACTTGAACTTTATAAAATGCTTCTTCAATATCATTCTTTATATTATCATAATCCCAATTGTAATCCCTCTTAGATAAATTTTTTATAGCAGAAATACTTTTTGCTTTCTTTTTGCTAAGTCTTACCTTTAAAACAATTGTTCCTGCTGATCCAATGATAGCAAACATGCTAAGATTAATTATTGAAGCTATTGGATTACTTCTTCCTCTATAACTTCCACCGGCTGAACCCCCGTGAGATGAACTACTACTTCCGCCGCCACCTCCACCACCTCCGCCGCCGCCTCCACCACCTCCGGCTCTAGCATAAGCAACTAGTGGTCCATTCACAATCAAAATTACCAGTATTATTACTGAAACTCTTTTTAGAAAATCACTAACCTTAAATTCATTCATTACTCTCATCCCTTTAAAAGTCTAAACTTTATTGTTTACCTAAATATTTTTTAATGCTAACCATACTTAAGCACTATTAATTAGATACATTCTTTAGTTACATATAATCTATTCATTAAACTTATATATATTTTAACACATACTATTTTTTTACAAAACAGATTATTTACATAATAATTATTTATTATTTAAATTAGTTTTATTGGTAATCTTACTTCGAATATAGTCTTATAATCATCACTATATGCAGATATATTTCCATTATGAAGATCTATAATATTTTTTGTTATAGATAAACCTAATCCCGAGCCACCTATATTGCTATTTCTTGATTTTTCTATCCTATAAAATCTATCAAATATATATGGTAAATCCACTGATGGTATAGACTGCCCATAATTTATAATTTGAACTACAGCATTTTCTTCCTCAGCCTTTGTAACTATATCAACATAATGACCGTCTTCACCATATTTAATTGCATTAGATAATAAATTTTCAAATGCTCGAACTAATTTTCCTCCATCTGCATTAACAATCAACTTATCATCTGAAAAGTTAACCCTTGATTCCATATTTGAATTTTTAAATTGTACTTCAAAATAAGCAACCACTTGACCTAATAACTCAACTAAATTAATATCATTTTTATCTAATTTTATAGTGTTATTTTGCATTTTAGTAAGTTCGAATAAATCATTTATAAGTAAGTTTAAACTTTTTGATTTTTCATATGCTATATTAGCATAATATCTAAGAGTTACTTCATCATAATATTTATCACTATCAATAATTTCTAAATACCCCATTATTGAAGTTAATGGAGTTCTTAAATCATGTGATACATTTGTTATTAAATCATTTTTAGTTTTTTGAGCCTTTCTTTCCTCTATCGTTCTATTTTTAAGTTGATTTGAAATACTATTTATATTTTCTGCTAAGACTTTCATATCCCCTTTAAAATTAACTTGTATTGATCTATCTAAATCCCCTTTAGCTATAATTTCGGTCTCATTTATTATAGCTACTAAACTCTTAGCTTTTTTATAAGTTACCAATAAATAAAATATTGTAAATATTGCTATTCCTATAATTATAGCTATAAATCCATCTAAAAATTCATACTTTATAAACCGCCAAAGCCTCCAAATATGCCATACAAATTCATATTCATTGTTTACGTATAAATAATTTAATATAATTTTTACAATAAAAAAAGTCAAGGCAGTTAATATTAAAGAAATTACTATATCAGTTACTGAATATAGCCATACTCTATATATCCTTTTATTTTTCAATTTTATAACCAACTCCCCATACAGTATGAATTATTTTATTTCCCTCCATATATTGCTCTAATTTGTCTCTAAGTCTACTCATATGTACCATTACAGTATTATTAGATTGGTAGTATCTCTCCTTCCAAACTTTTTCAAATATTTCTTCTGTACTAAAAACTCTTCCTCTATTTGACGCTAACAAATATAAAATTTCAAATTCCCTTGCCGTTAATGACACCTCATTATCATCTATTGTTACCTTATGTTTACTTTTATCTATAATCATCGATTCAATTCTTATTATATTATCTAAAGTTTGAATTTTAGTATTTAAAAAGTATGCTCGTCTAAGTAATGCTCTTATCCTAACTGTAAGTTCTAAGTGGTTAAATGGCTTACATACATAATCATCAGCACCTGTCATAATTCCTTGTATTTTATCCATATCTTCTGTTTTAGCACTTAACATAAGTATTGGTATATTATATTTTTCCCTCACCCTCCTACAAACTTCTAATCCATCCATACCCGGCATCATTATATCTAAAACCATTAAATGAATTTCTTCTTTATCTAATATTTCTAATGCTTTTTCGCCATTACTTGCCTTAAAAACATTATATCCTTCATTTTTAAGATTTATTTCTAGTAAATCCCTTATTTCCTTTTCATCATCTATCACCAATATATTATTATTCATTTGCCCTCCATCTAAATAACTATCTTCCTAAATATTCCTCCAAGGTAATTCCATTTTCATATATATATTTAGCAGCTTCTTCACCTACATACCTTATATGCCAAGGCTCATACTCAATTCCTGTTATATCTTCCTTTCCTAATGGATATCTTATAATAAACCCAAACCTATAAGAATTTTCTGCAAGCCAATCTCCTTCTCTTGTTCCTTGAATCAAAAAATTTTCCTCATTAGTGATATCAATACATAACCCTGTTTGATGTTCACTAAATCCAGGCTTAGCAACATATGCATTAGCATTTTCTATTCCTTGAGATTTTACTCTATCATTAAATGTATTTTTTTGTGACTTATAGGATCTATAACCTGAATTTCCTATTAATATTATACCTTCATATTTAGCTTCATTAATTAAATTTTCTAATGGCTTAGCAATAACTCCTGCAACGTATTTTTCTTCATTATTTACTGAATCAGTAAATGGAATATCAGGAATAATTAAATTTTTAGGTTTATAATTTTTACTTAATTCATGATCTTTATTTACTAATAGTAAATAGTCATTTAAATCAACATCATTATTTATATTAATATTATTTCCATTTGATAGCTTATCACTCTTATTTAAATTACTCTTATTTTCATTATAAATTAAACCCTTTGTAAATAAAATATCACTTTTTGATAAGTACAATACTCCAAAACCTACTAAAATAAATATTAAAAATCTTTTTAATCCTCTTTTCATGTTTTACACTCCTCTTCTAACCTTATAGTGCTAATTTTAAATTACACACCTTACGACTCTTATAAAAATTTCTTACGAAACCTTAAGTTTTATAAAAGCTGGTTAAAATAATAAAAGGATTTAAAGCAAAACTTTAACTCCTTTTTAATTTAAGCGAAAACTTTGTTTTTACTATATATTTTAAAACCAATATCCTCTAATAATGTGAATATACTTGAAGTTATAAAGTAAATTCCAAGTCCTATAGGTGCTTTTACTGTTATAACTAATCCAAATATTAACATTGGAATAATAGATTTTATACTTATAGGTTCTTCATTACTATTAAAAATCTTCAAGTATGAAATTATACTTGGTAATATGGAAACTATAGTATATATTAATGGAACAATAAACTTATCATCTGTACTACCTATATTTATAGCCCAAGGAATCAGCATTGTCATAGCTTCAACTGGAAGCCTTGATATAGACATATATAATCCCGATATTATTGGCAATTGTAATAATGAAAGAAAACATCCAAACATTCCTTTAGAGTTATTTAAGTAAAGCTTATTTAACTCCTCATCTTGCCTTTTTTTATTATTTTTATACTTTTTCTTAACAGCCTCTATTTCCTTAGAAAAAACTATCTGCTTTTTCATAGCAATTCTTTGTTTTATAGAAAAAGGTAGCATTAATAGCTTTACAGTTATTGTTAGCAATACTATAGCTATCCCCCAATCCCCTGTTATTTGAAAGGCAAACTCTATCATAGTTTTAAATATATTTATAATGATGTCCATAAAAATCCTCCTAATTATTTAAACAATTTAAAATTAATTTATAAGACATCATTTTAAAATAAAGTACAATATCGCCATATATCTATTTTCTCATAGGTTTTATATTTATCAGAATTTAAATTTTTAGAAAAATCCAATTTTTCTTTGTTAATCAAATTATTAAAAATGACTTTATTAAATTTCCCCTTATTCTTATAAACATAGCCTTTAAAGCATATATATATGTAAGTTGCAATACTAAAAATAGAAACTAATTGAATTAGATACAGCATATCAAATTTCATATATGCTTCGCCTCCTATGAGTTATATTATAACTCATTATATGTTGTTGAATACAAAATGTCAATATGTGGAATCAATTTAAATAACTTTTATATAAACTTTTTAAATAAAATATTCTAGATATAAAATAATAACTGAAAACAATTTTTAAATAAAAAATCGCTTCCAGTTATTATTAGAAAATCTGTTGTCCGTGCATAACAACAATACTTATGTTCTTCTATTTCTAATTATATTTCTAATTAAGTCTTTTTTAATTAAGTGTTTTCTCTAATAAATCTAGAAAGTATAGAAAAATGGGAATGGTGGAATAAAATAAGGATAGCCTAATAAAGCCACTGCAGCTAAATTACCTAGTGGAAAACCTCTCCTCCTAAAGCGTCTAAATCTTCTTCTTTGACGGCCTCCTCCAGGGAATTGGCGTTGTTGCTCAGGTTCATTTTCATTTTCTGATTCCATTACATCTTCTCCAACCAATATTATAATACGCTCTCTATCTACATCCTCAATAATTCCGTCAAGTGTACTTCCATCTGACAATGTAATAATAACATGAAAAGATATAAGCCTTTTGCATTTATCATGTAATGGTTGTAAGTCTCTGTAATAATCAATTCTTTCCAAAGACATTTTTTTATCAACTCCTTTCATGACTATGATATTCACTTCCAGAGCCAACTGTACCATGGTAATAAACAAAAAGATTAAATTATTTTTGTCTGTTTATTACCTTACCTTGTAATCCTTCTATTACATCTAAAGCCTTTTCATGTAATGATTCATCAAAGCTAGCGCAAAGGCTTCCATCAACTACTACCTCTGCATTTCTAAATTGTGACTGAAACATTACCACATTACTTATTACACATATATTAGTAACTACTCCAACTATCTCTATCTCATTGATATCATCACCTATTTCACTTGCAAGCTTAATCATATCAATTGGTGCCATTCCAAATCCATATTTTTCATAATGAATTGTATTTTCTTTATATGAAAACTCTTTTAACTTTCCATATAGTCCATGACCCTCAGTCCCCCTTAGGCAATGAACAACAGGTAAGTTTTTTCCTTCTCTAGTATCTAAATAATTATCTAAGTGCGTATCATAAGTGAATAATACCTTATTATTCTCCTTTAGATATTTATTTACCTTATCATAAATTCCATTTTCTAAAGATATAGCCTTTTCAAATCCCAATGTTCCATTAACAAAGTCCTTTTGATAATCAATAACTACTAATAATTTTTTCAATTTAAATTCCTCCCCAATTTATATCTCTATTATCATTTTCAAATATCGTAATATGTATCCTTGCTATTAATTTAATAATATTATTCTACCATAATAACTTTATAATAAATATATTTCTCTATTTATATCATAATTAAAATAATTATATAAAATCCTAAGAAACCCTCACTTTAAATGAGTATTTTACATATTATAAATTATAATAAAACAACTTCATTTAAGAGGTGTTTGATATGAAAAACAAAAATTTATTCTATAATGTAAATGAAATTATCGTCAGACCTGGACTTGAATCTTCTTATATAGATTTTAGCAAAGAACTAAATAGTTATCTTCTAAAAGAATATTCAAGATATTATGCTGGCTTACAACTTTATCAAGATAATTCTATCAGTAATATATTTCATGTTATCGCATCTTACTACGATGTGCCTGGAGTCTATAAAGTTGCACCTTTAATTGGTGATAATATAAGCTGTATCTATGATAAAGTATGGGGTTCTTCTGTTGAACGTAATTCTCTATTTTCATTCCTCAACTCAAAGAGAATCTTTTAAATTATAAAAAATAAAGGGCGATTATTTCGCCCTTGTTATAAATTGCTCTTTAAAATTATTTCTATCTACTTTAAACTATTGATAATCCGCCATCTACTACAATATGCTGTCCTGTTACATAACTTGATGCATCAGATGAGAAGTATAAAATAGTCCCATTTAACTCACCTTTTTTAGCAGGTCTAGAAGCTGGACAAAGCGTATTATAGCTCTTTAAAAATTCTTGAGATTTAAATAATGTATCTTCAGTCATTTCAGATTCAAATAACCCTGGACAAACAGAATTTACGGTGATACCAAATTGAGCATAGGATGCCGCCATACCTCTTGACAATCCTAAAACTGCTGCTTTAGATGCATTATAAGAGTGTCTAATAAATATATCAGCTTTATCTGCTAATAATGCATTAATAGAACTAACATTAACTACTTTCCCATAATTTTGCTTCTTCATAACTGGAATCACATATTTACTAACTAAATAAATGCCCTTCACATTAGTATCCATACTCTTATCCCATTCTTCTTCACTAAGTGTCTCCACTCCACCACGCACTGCTATTCCTGCATTATTTAATAAAATATCCACTCTTCCAAATTTATTAACAATAGTTTCTACTGCTACTTTAACTGCCTCTTCATTAGTAACATCACATTTAATAGCAATGGACTCTACTCCTAAAGCTTCTATTTCCTTTGCTAAGCTTTCTATTTTCTCAATTCTTCTTGCTAATACACAAACATTTGCACCTTCTTTTGCATATGCTAATGCTGCATCTCTTCCAAGTCCACTTGATGCACCTGTAACAACTGCTATTTTCCCCTTTAAGTCAAACATATTTATACCTCCCATAATTTTAATGTACGAATTTATTTATACATTATATTATATACTTCTTTTTTAAAAAGTCTTAGTTATAGTTTATGTAAATTTTATTTTTTTATTTGGCATTCATTATTAGTATTATAGAAATTAACTTTAAAATACTATATCTTAATTTTTATTAATTAACTTTGAATCATTAATAACATATTTTAAATCTATAATAGCATTTATTTTAAGTCCAGCTTCTTCTAATAAAACTGATTGTAAATTAACTCCCTTAAAATTATCCTTATATACTATTACATCTCCTTTATTGAATTTTACATTTATTTTTCCGTCTTCAGGAAACCAATCTTTTACGAAACTCTTTAAAGCTAAATTAACTATCCAATCTGCTATTTTTAAATCTAAAAACCTTACTTCATCTATTGTTATTACTAAATCCTCGTCATCATTAATGCTTGGCTTAACTTTTACTTCAACAGGTGTTTTTATGTTATTTAATACTTCATAATTTACATAAATACTTATATCTCCTTCTTCTATATTTATTTTTACATCTTTCATTTTTTCATTATTAGTTTTTTCTAAAAAATAATCTACTCCATTTAATATAGTTTCTTCTGGGGCAAATAACTCACCCTTAATTCCTATTGGATCATTTATTACTTCTATATTACTTGCTTGAAGACCAGCTATTGAACTTATAAAGTTAATTATTTCACTTTGATTTTCTGTCGTTTCTATATTATTTGCTTCATATTTATTCTCATTTACATTTTCATCTTTACTTCTATTAATCATATTGAATAGTATAACTCCAAATATAATTAATACAGAAACTATGGAAACTATTATTATTGCTAATTTCTTATTCATTTTTTCTCCTCCTTAAAATTATTTACATAATATATTATATTGCTTTTATCTAAATAATCTTTTATTTTTTTCTATATATTATATAATATTAGCATGATATCTTTTGAGAGGGGTTTAGTTTTATGAATAATACGCTAACTGAAGAAAATATAAAAAAATTAAGAGAAGAATTAGAATATAGAATGACAGTAAAAAGAGCTGAAATTGCAAAAGAAAAAGCAATAGCAGCTGCACATGGTGATAGATCTGAAAATGCAGAATACAAGGAAGCTTGTGCAAACTATAGAGAAAATGATAATAGAATTCAATACTTATTAAATATGATTTCAACAGCAACTATTATAGATGACGAAGAAATCGATAAATCTACTTTAGGAATAAATAGTAAGGCCAAAATCAAATTCATTGAAGATGATTTTGAAGACGTTGTTACTTTAGTTACTGTTATGGATTCAGACCCTGAAAATATGTGTATAAGCATAGAATCAGACCTTGGATTGGCTTTAAAAGGTAAAAAAGTTGGAGATATTGTTGAAGTTGATGCTCCTGAAGATAAATACTCTGTTGAGATATTAGAAATCTTATAATAGCAAAAATGCCTGTAGCACAAATATAAAGGCTACGATAACTAGATATGTTCTATAAGCTAAATAGCTACGCAAAGAAGTACTAGGCTTATTTCACATATTCTATTTATCTTAGCCAACTTATATTTCGCCACTTTAAATTATCAAATGAAGAATTAACCTCATTAATGATATGTATTAAATTGGAGATTTTATTATAATGAGAAACTACAATTCTTATTTAAGATAGCTAGGATTGTGTTAAAAGTTTTTATTGTTTGAGCATAGCGAGTTATAAAAATTTAGCCATCTTAGCTATCTTAAATTTAGAATTGTATTCGATATTATATGAAAATCGGAAAATTAATACATATTATTATGATTAATTTACATTTTATAAAAATTATTCTTCATAAATCATCTTTTTTGTCATTCCACCATCTATAATGATATTTGCTCCATTTATAAAATCATTATCTTCTTCACATAAAAACAAGCATGTTTTTAATATATCACTCGGCTTTCCTACTCTTCCAGATGGATGTTGCTTATGGTCTATTTCTCTAAGTTCTTCATATTTATCTACTTGTATCCATCCAGGACTTATAGCATTTACAGTTATCGGTGTCTTTGATAAAGATATAACTAAACTGTTAGTTAAGGAAACTATTCCACCTTTCGAAGCTCCGTAGGCCTCCCAATCTGCTTCATTTTGATTATATCTAGTTGAAGATATATTTATAATCCTTCCAAAACTTTCTCCTTTATTTGCTTTTACAAACTCTTTGCAACAAATAAAGCTACCTCTCAAATTTGTATTTAGAACATTATCAAATTCTTCTACATTTATATCAAATATAGATTTACTATATGAACTTATTGCTCCATTATTTATCAATATATGAATAGCTCCATACCTTTCAATAACCTCAGAAAAAACTTCTTTTATTTCACTTTCACTTTTCAAATCAGCCTTATAAAAATCAATATTTTCATTATTGTATTTAGCATCTAAAATATCAATTGCAATCACTTTATAGCCTTTATCAACAAAGCCTTTTGCCAAGTGGTATCCTATTCCTTTTGCTGCTCCTGTAATTAATGCAACTTTCATATAACCATCCCCTTCCCTACTAACTTATAAATTCACAACTTCAGAGCCATATATTCACATACTATCTGAATGTATCCTATAATACTATAAAATTTAAAGTAAAAGATATCTTTAATCTACTACGTTTAAAGATATCTACAATATTATCTTACTTTAAATTCTTAATTCCCTCTTCTAATATTTTTAGTTGCAGTAAAGTTTGCTCATCTGTTATAGTTTTATCTTTATTATTTACTATTGCTTCATATAAATCATCATACACTCTTCCATAATCACCATTAACAGATTTAACTTTTTCCTCATGAATTGTTCCTTCATCATCCATGTATGTTAATGTTCCATAATGATTAAAGGTATCAACTCCAAAGTCCTTATTTGTTGGCATATAAAACATCTTTAAATGCTCTTCTTGTCTATCTTTAGTTTCTTTTACAAAGCATCCTTTTTTGCCATATAAAACAAAGCTAGGTCTTTCTTTTATTCTAAAGTAACTAGATTTAACAGATACTTTTAATACTCCATAATATAAATCCAAATCAAAATAGTCATTCATTCTGCCTGTTCCTAGTAATTGTCTAACATCATAATTAATTTTATCTGGTTCTCCAAAATAACTTATAACTTGATCTAATGTATGACAAGCATGACCATATAAATATGAATCATAAGGTGAAAAACTGTGAGTTGATTCTGGTACCTCTGGACGATAATAATCAAAATGCATCTCAAGCTCTAGCAAATCTCCAAGCTTACCTTCTTCTATTACCTTTTGAACTGTTAAAAAGTCACTATCAAACCTTCTATTTTGATATGCTTGAACTATTAGCCCTTTTTCCTTTGCTAAGTCAAATATTTCTTTTGCTTCTTCATAAGTTTTCATAAATGGCTTTTCAACTAAACAATGCTTATTATGCTCCAATACTAATTTTGCGTAATTATAGTGACTATCTTGCTTTGTACAAACTACGATTAATTGTATATCCTTATCATTTAATAATTCATCTAAGTTAGATGTATAGTTTACTCCTTCTATTCTATCCCAAGCTTCATTTTTAGGATTTCTTTGATATATTGTTTTAACCTTTATATTTTTTCTTTGTAAAACAAATGGTAAATGATATCTATTAGTACTTTTTCCATTTCCAATATAACCAATTGTAAGCATATTTATCCTCCATAATATTTATATTTTATTGAAATTATACCATTATATTTATCAGCTTCTATATTTTTTATTATTTATTCTCTTGCCTTCTTAACTTCTTCAATATATTCCCATGTACTTCCATTATCTTTTGATTGATATAATGCACTAGAATTTCCATTATAGTCTCCATCAGAACCTTGACCAACTAATACATTTAAAACTCCATTTTCTTCATAAGGCATTTCCGGAAAATCAAATGGAGAAATAACACTTCCATTATTAATAGTTACATCTATTTTAGGAATATCTATTATCTCAAAAGATAATCCTCCATCTTCAGTACGATATAGTTCACCATAACTACCACCACTATGAGATAAAGCTATAAATCCAAGCTTATCATTTATAAAGGCTACACCTGATGCTCCGCCACCTCTTCCCATAAATGGATCTTTATTTATAATATCCCATGTAGCTCCCCCATCCTTAGTTCCTTCTAAAGAATAAAACCTACTACCTGCTGCTGCTCCAACAACTCTTAATTTATATCCAATACTATCAGATAAATAAAATTCTTTATCTTCACTATTTGCTGTACTCACAGGTTTTCTATTTTCATTTTTATTTAGCTTATCGCCTTTTATATTATTTAAATCTTCTACTAAGTTATATCTAACAGGAGTATATATATCCTCTTTTCCTGGAACATATACTGAAACTGTATATCCTATTATTTCAGAACGTATTTCACTTGGTGACTTTGTATTTCCTTCAGAGTCTATATAAACAATTCCTTCTTTGTTAAAACCAAAGCTTCTTTTCCCATAATAAAGAATACCATATTGATTTTCATTCCAATTACTTACCGTTTCCTTAAGGGGAATAGTTTTCATTGTATCAATTAATGGTTTTAAAAGCTTATCCTCATTAAAATCTGCATTAACATAGCCATTTAAAGATATAATAATCTTTTTAGATTTGTTACTATCATAAGAAATTAAATAACTTTCTAATTCATCTTTATCATTTTTTCCATAAAGAAAACCATAAATTGACTGAATTGTTCCATCAGAATCAAACTCAAGGCTAAAGTCGTCAGAAACATATAAAGTTTCAGGCATATGAACTTTGTCATTAATATCATTAAATAATCCTTCTATACCATCTTCATATATATTATTATGTTCAAGTTTTATTTCTTTTTTATGACCTAAATCATGTAAAACCCACGAAAGCTTTCCCCTAAAGTTTGTTGCACTATGATATATTTTTGCTCCATAAAATACTGTTATAATAACCATAATAATTATAGCTATATATGTCCCAATAGTTTTTAATGAAAATTTACTCCACTTCCTTTTACTGTTCTCATCAAAAGTATAATCATCTGTAGGATATTGTGGAGAAATCATATTTTTCTTTCTAACAGCAACTATTAAATAAATAATGCAAGCCAAAAAGAATAACATACATATAAATAAAATTGTAATATTATGATCAACTCTTCCAAACCTACACAGAGTATATAATTCATAAAATGATATCCAATATACAAGTATAAATATTGGATTAATTATTATAGATAATAGTTTACTAAAAATCGTGATTTGTTTACTTTTTTTCATTCCAATCCTCTTCCTCCTTGTAAACAATTAATATAAATAAATTATACACCATTTCCCAATTTACAGAATAAAACTTTTTATTACTCTTATCTTATATTTTTTCTATTCTCTATTTAACTGAAATAACTTAGATTTTACTAAAATTAATAATTATAGTTCTAATAAAATATTATCAAAATAATGAGTTTAACCCATGAAAATCTACTATTGATATTCTCATGGGCTTATTTTATATCTGCAATATAAAATTATACTTATACCTAATAAACCATTCTTATATATGGCTGATAGTTTTACAGGTAAATTAAATACCGAGGATTTGTTTTTTCTTAATATTAAACTCTTCTTCTGTGATAACACCCATATCAAACAATTCTTTAAATTTTAAAATCTCATCTACTGAACTGTAGGTCTGCTCCACTCTTATTTTCTGTTCTGCTGAATTTACTTTAGACTCCTGTATATCTAAAATCAATTCATGTATTTTATCATTAATGTTTCTTGCTCACTTTTATTTATTGCAACATTAAAAGTTTCCTTTACAGTATCTATAGTAATAATACCAGTTATTGCACCTGTGGTCATAGTAATATCATTAATATTTTTTTAATGATACGGTTTGAATTATTTCTCCTAGCATCTTCTTTTGTGCCATTATAATTCTTTTATTAATAACAGCATAAGCAAAATTGGAATCATGTTTACTACTGCTAATATAATTATGAAGACCAATAAAACACATTAGTATTTCTTCATCTGAACCTAAAGATTTTTCTATTAATTGAAAATGCTTTAGTGCCCAACTTTTATCTGTTCCCATTCCATAATTATTATCTATACAGTATTTATACATATCATTTGCATTTCTAGAAACCCCATGATTTTTATCCTTATAATTAAAGTAACTTGTAAAGTCATTGCTCTTTATTTCCGCCATACCCCTTATACTCCTTCACTTTAAATCCTCTCCTATTCTAAGTATATCTTTTAATATAACTTATATTTACACTATAATTTATACTATCATCAAATCACCATTGAGTAAACATTATCATGCTTGAAACCTATATTAGATTCTACAATTGAATGAAGTGTAATATTTCTAACTTTCTAATCAGTTCTTATTATTTATTAGTAATAATCTTAACAGTATGATAATATTAACTAGACTGAATATGTCCAAAATAAAACTTATTATATCCAAATGGATTAAGATGGAGGCACTAATGGCTGTAAATAAAAATGTAAAAAGAAATTTTCATTATAATAATATAGAAAAGAAAGATAAAAACTTCATGTATCAAAATCTTGAGAAAAGTAATTGTTATAACTGTAACTTTGCAGGCTCAAATTTTGATTATGTAAATTTTAGAGGAGCACATTTTAAATCATCTAGCTTTTTAAAATGTAGTTTTAAATGGTCTGAATTTATAGGAACAAATTTTAGAAAAAGTAATTTTAAAAATGCAACCTTTGAAAACACTATATTTGACTCAGCTAAGTTACAAGACGTTGACTTTAAAGATGCTAAATTTGTAAATACTATATTTGTATCAACAGACATAAGTCAAGCAAAAAATTTAGATATTGATAATCCAGGAATAAGAATCTTTGATGAAATGCCTAAAATAGAAATAAGCGAAGAACTTAAAAATGCAGCTTTTAATACTTTCAATAATAAATACATAAAAGCTTCAAGAATTCTAGACACAAAAGATGGGGATCTTAATTACTTAAACATTATGATTCTTTTAGAAAACTTTGATGAAGAAACATTAATTAAAGGATTGAATTTTATTACTAATGAATTAAATAGAGAATTTTATACACTAAGTTATATAATAAAGCTTATTAAAAATATTCCAGTATCTGAAAAATAATAACTCTTTAATAGTAATATTTTTAATAAGGGATTAAAGTTTTGCTATCCCCTTGAAATTAATCAAAAAACTTCTTCTAAGATGATTTTTTAGTCTTAGAAGAAGTTTATCTCTATTATCTATTAATATCTTTATATAATTTTTAATGATCACTCTTTTAATTTCTATAATTTAACTATCTCGCCAACCTTATTCTCTAAAGCTTTTTCATAGATTCTACGAGCAGTAACAACATCTAATACACTACTTCCTACAGTTTTAAAGAATGTGATTTCATCTTCATTCTCACGACCTTGTACTTTACTTAAGATAACTTCACCTAATTCTCCAACAACTTTATCAAAAGAATAGATACCTTTATTTACTGGTACTATTAAATCTCCACTTTCATTAAAAACACCATCTTTTGTATCTACATATACCTTTGCAGTACATACTAAATTTTCATCTATTTCTTGCATATCTGGTGTATATGAACCAACTCCATTTACATGAGCGCCCTTCTTAACTAACTTACCATTAAATACTGGTTTCTTTGATGTTGTTACAACAGTTATTATATCAGCATCGTATATAGCATCATCTGATGATTTCGCCGCTACTATCTTAACCGAGAATTTTTCTTCAAATTTTTCACTCATATTTTTTACAAAGCTATTTGTTCTTTCTTCTGAAATATCATATACTTTAATCAATTCTATATCTCTTACATTTAATACAGCTTCGAGTTGTGTTTCAGCTTGTCCTCCAGTACCAAAAAGAGCAAATACCTTTGAATCTTTTCTAGACAAAATATCTGTAGCTGCTCCTGATACTGCTCCTGTTCTTATCCTAGTTAAAAACGTTCCATCCATCAATGAACAAACTTCCCCTGTTTGATTATTCACAAGAACCATAGTTGCTGGTACAGATGTTAGCCCCTTTTCTATATTCTTAGGATATACAGAAACAATTTTTACTCCTAAAGCATTTGTATCAGCAGCATACCCTGGCATATATAAACTCTGTCCTTCGCTCTCTGGTACATTTATATTTACTCTTAGTGGAATATCTGCTCCATTTTTTGAATATATCTCAAGTGCGTCTTTATCCGCTTGAATTGCATCTGACATTGTAAAAATTTTTTTTATATCATCTTCTCTTAGTATTACTATATCCATTATTTTCTCCTTTACACTGTTCTAAAACTTTTAATAAAATTTATATATTATACACTCTCTTTTAATTCTTTTATTGCTTTATTCTTTAGTATTTCTGAAATCATATTGTATGCACTATATAATAGCACAATAACCACTACCCATTGTAACATACTAACATTTAAACTTTTAACAACATATGCAGCTACAATAACTCCTAAGACTCCAAAAGTTGAAGTAAAGAATGTAATTTTACGTGAATATGAATCTAATTTAATAAATTGCATACTTCCTATTGGTACTGAAAATGTGCAAGCACCCATCATTATAGGAAATGCTACAGCCGGATTTAATCCTAAGGCATATACTGTTGCCATTGTTAAAGCATATGAACCTATGCCAACATTATTAAATGCACCAAAAAGTAGAGATAAAAATCCTAACATTACTAGTTTCCAACCAGTAAGCCCTACCTCAGCTCCACCTGATGGATATACTCCAAACTTACCCATTAATATTAATATTGCTGCTATTATTAGTCCAACTGAAATAAATTTCTTTATTGACGTAACATTCATTTTAACAACAAATCTTGGTCCAATATATGCTCCTATAACTTGAGCTATTATACAAACTAATAAAGTTGTTATTTCGACATCTATTGATGATATATATATAAGTGCCATTGCTGCAACTGGTAAAACACATTGTGTATTAAGAGTACCTGGCAATTTTTTATCATTAACAAATTTCATTTTTCTATAAAAAACAGTACTTACAGCAAAATCAGAAATCCCAAAAGTTGATAACACAAATATAATGAATGAAGAAATGGCTATTATAATTGGATTACCATCTTCCTTCATAAATTCACCTTTATTTTTTATTAAATCTCTTATGAATGTAATTGCAAATAAACCATTGATGATAATAACGAATAATAATACTACTTTTAATATCATTAACTTCACTCCCTTTGAATATTAAACAAATCTCTCACTCCAAGCATTTTACTACCAAAACTTCTTTTTTCCTCATCACTCATTCGTTCAATTAATCTGATACAATATGCATCATGTTTTATGTATTCATTAGCAAAGAAAACCATACTATCATTACTTGTATAGATTCCTTCTGCAACTTTATCATTTTTAATTGTTGCATAAAACATTTCTTTTGAATCAATAGTAACAGTTATCCATCTTCCACCTATATCATTAATCTTATTTACTTCAAATCCATGTCTATAGAAATAAGGGATGCTCGTACTGTATTCTTCTTTAGAATCATACAGAACCACTAATACTTTTCCTAATTCTTCTTGCTTTCTACGTAAAATCTCCTCAAGTTCTTTTGACAAATCTTCTTTCCAAACCTGAATTAGCACTTGTTCTTGTGAATTTCTTATCATACTAAAGCATTTTGCAAGCAAGTTACTATATCCTTTAACTTGCCAAATTTGTTCATTATCAACTTTTTCATCAAAATGCTTTAGCTCAGATTCTAATTCTAAAAGTATATTTTTATTTTGATTTTTAAGATTATTTATAACGCATTCAACGGATTCAGCCTTATATAAAGAAGACTTCTCTACATGAGTTACCATTACAGCACCTTTTTGAATTAAAATTTCTAATATATTATATACTTTAGATCTAGGTACTCCTGATATTTTACTTACTTCATATCCACTTCTTGGACCATTTTGTAATAATGCAATATAGATTTTCGATTCTGATTCAGTAAAATTAAAATGCTTTAATAAATTTATAATTTTTTCCATATTTACCTCCAAATAATTCATAAAATATTAAATATTAATTATTATAACATATAACTTTATTATCAAATTATTTATCGGAATTTAAACATAGTAGCTACCTATAGTAACTACTATATAACTTTGTTTAAAAATTGTCAATATATATCTACATTAATTTTTAATAAAAAAATAGTACCCAAACTGAAATAAATTTAAATTATCCTAATTCGGGTACTGTTTTCTCAAAATCACAGTATACTATTCAGTTTTAATATTTAAACTATACTAATTTTATACACTTTATTTATTATAGCTTAAATATATTTTTATTGTTAATCTATAAATGTTACAACTTCTTCTAATGGTTTACGTGGTGGCTGTTCTGGAGTATTTTCTTCAGGTAAACCTAAAGCAACCATAGACATAAGTTCATACCCCTCTTTTTTAAAGTCAATCAAACTTTCAATCTCACTTTTTGCATGAGTAGGTCCTGTCATATAACAAGTTCCATATCCCATTTCTGTTGCCGCCAATAATATATTTTCCACTGCTGCTCCTATTCCTTGGGCAGCTGATTGTGGTGATAATAATACATCTAAAACTTCTTTTGGTGCATTATTTTCTTTTAATATCTTATACTCTATCATTTTGTATTCACTGCCATATACCAATATCACAACAGGTGCGTTTTTAAAACATGTATAATAATTTATTACACTCATATGTCTTTTAAAATCTTTTTCATTTTTTGCAAGTTGTCCGATTCTTTCATGGCTTTTAGTAACTATGTTAGCTACTTCATCTATCACTTCTTTATTTTGTAACACAACAAAATGCCAGTTTTGTTGATGCTTTGGAGATGGTGCATAAGTTCCAGCTTTTATTATCTCTAATATATCATCTCTTTTCACTAGTATATCCTTAAACTGTCTTATGCTTTTACGGTTATAAATAAAATCCAAATTTGTCATTAGCTATTCTCCTTATAAAGTTTAATTCTAAAGAAATTATAAATAAAAAGGTATTCTGCGTCAACTTTTAATCATTTATTCTATTTTATTGGTGCTTTGGAATTTATTATAATCATCTTTTACTTTAGTGAAAATTTTTATTAAGGTTTATCCACTAATGCTTAAAGTTTCTTTAACTAATTAATTTAATTCCTATATCATTTTTGACTATCTAATGCAACCTTCCATCTACATTTGCCAACCTTCCTTGTTGTCAAACTAAATACTGTAAATATTATCATACTTATAATCGCTAATTTAAAATCATTTATAATACTACTACCATAATAATATTTATCTACTTAATTATCTTAATTAGTAACATTCTTACTTCTTAATCAATAAAGAGAATATTACTAATTAAGATAAATATATATTGTTTAATGATATTTTTATATTGATTAATAATAAATATTGTATTATTATATAATTTATTAATAAATGATTGAGGTGCTATTATGAAACAAAGAACAACAGTTTTTTTAAAATTAGCTATTATTGTTATTAGTATAACAGTTTTTGCTTTATGTGTATTTGGTTTTTATTTTTTAGCTAATAATTCAGCAAATCCAAATTATGCCTATATACTATATCCAATTTTAATAGGTATATATACATCAATAATACCGTTTTATATTGCATTGTATAAATCTTTTAAACTTTTAAACTATATTTCCGAAAACAAAATTTCCTCACAAGCTTCTGTTAAAGCTTTAATTAGTATAAAATATTGTGCGCTTACAATCAGCACCTTGTATTTATTAGTTATGCCATTCATTATTCTATTGGCAGATAAAGATGATGCACCAGGAGCGATACTGATAGGAGCCTTACCTATCTTGATTTCAATAATAATTGCAGTATTCGCTAATGGTCTTAAAAAGAAGTTACAGAAAAGTATAGAATAGACAGGTGACTATTGGCTATCTCATTATATTAAATTCGAATATAATGAGAAGATAAATAGTATATGTCCATAAACTATTTATCTTCTCCATCTTATACCTTGCCACTTAAGATTATCCAATGAAGATTTAGCCTCATTAATGATATGCATTAACTTCATAATTGTATTCGATATTATATTAAATTCGAAAAGTTACTACATATCATTAAGTTTAATTGGTAATTTATAATCTATAAAAGCTAACTTATATATTTTGCTGTTAATGATTCTTTACAGTTACATAGCTCCTTTGGTGTTCCCTCAAATATTATTTCTCCACCTCTTGTTCCACCCTCAGGTCCCATATCAATAATCCAATCTGCTCTTTTTATTACATCTATATTATGTTCAATTATTATAACTGTATTTCCTCTATCTACAATGCCTTCTATTATATTAACAAACTTTTCTATATCAGACATATGAAGACCTGTTGTAGGTTCATCTAAAATATATATTGAACTCTTATTATGTAACTCACTAGCAAGCTTTAACCTTTGACACTCACCTCCAGATAGTGTATCAAGTGTTTGACCTAAAGTTAAATATCCAATTCCCATATCTTCAATAGATTGTAGCTTTGTCTTTATTGGTTTTATATCAAAAAATTCAATTGCTTCTGTAACTGACATTTCAAGAACTTCTATTACGTTCTTTCCTTGGAATCTATAATCTAAAACTTCTTTTTTAAATTTTTTACCTTCACAGACATCACAAGTACTCTTTATATTTTCCATAAATGCAAGATTTGTCTCTATAACTCCAGTTCCATTACAGTTTTCACAAGCTCCTTCTGAATTCGAACTAAACAATGATACATTAACATTATTTACTTTTGAAAAGGCTTTTCTTATATTGTCCATAATTCCACTATATGTTGCTAAACTAGATCTGGAATTAGCTGATACAGGGCTTTGATCTATAAGTACAGCATCTTTATTTTGTTTTAAAAATTCATATTTAATTAATGTACTTTTCCCTGAACCTGCAACACCTGTTACTAAGGTTAATATTCCTTTAGGTATTGTCACCGATACATTTTTCAAATTGTTCCTATTACCATTTACAACTTCTAAGTATCCCTTATGTTCTCTTACGTTTTCCTTAATAGTTAAAGCTTTATTTAATGTATTTCCAGTTAAAGTCCGTGATGTAAGAAGATTTTCATAGCTTCCTTCATATACAATTTCTCCACCATATCTTCCTGCTCTTGGTCCTACATCAATAATATGATCTGCAATTTTTATAACATCTGGATCATGCTCAACAACTATTACTGTATTACCTTTATCACGTAATTTTATCAAAAGATCATTTAATTTATGTACATCTCTTGGATGAAGCCCTACACTTGGCTCATCAAATATATACATTAAATCTATAAGGTTACTATTTAAGTACTTTACCATTTTTATACGTTGAGATTCCCCACCAGATAATGTTGATGTTTCTCTATCTAAAGTTAAGTACCCAAGTCCTATATCAATTATGTTATTCAATTTTTCTACTATTCCTTTTATCAAAAGCTCCGCTTCTGGCTCATTTATTTCCTTTATCACTTTAACTAATTCATCAATTTGCATACTAGTTAAATCTGCAATATTATATCCATTAATTAAGCAATCATAAACTCTTTGATGAAGTCTTCTTCCATGACAAAGAGGACATTTGTCTTCTATAAGTAACTTACTTAACTTTTTCTTTGTTGCTTCAGATGTATCACCTTGCTTACCTAAATATAATCTATTAAACTTATTCATTAATCCTTCATAGGTTATATTTGTTGTACCTGTTTCATCTATTTGAATCTTATGTGACTCTCCATATAAAAATTTTTCTAATTCTTCCTTTGTATAATCCTTTATTTTCTTATCATTATCAAAATAACCCGATTGAGCAAATATCTTCCAGTGCCAAGAACCTACTCCAAAGCCTGAAAGTAAAATAGCTCCTTCATTTAATGACTTATTCATATCAAGTATTTCATCCATATTAGGAACTAACTTCTTCCCAAGTCCTTCACATTCTGGGCACATTCCATTAATATCATTAAAAGAAAACATATTGGCTTTTCCTATATAAGTACTTCCAAATCTTGAATATAAAGCTCTTAAATATGAATTTATATCTGTAATAGTACCTAAAGTTAATCTTGAATTACCTCCAAGTCTACTTTGATCAATAATAATTGGCGTTGATAAATTTTCTATATGATCCGCCTTAGCTTCTCAATACTTAGGTAAAAAATTTCTAAGTCCTTCTTCTAAATCACACGAGAAATTATATCATATAAAATAAACTCTGGTGCACAAGTGTAAGGTTTGTATTCATTACTATATCTAATTTTATATATTCTTATGAGATTATAACATATAAATACTTATCTGATACTATAATATAAAGTTTCCTAATATTAAATTAAATCATTACATGAGATCTTTTATATTTTTTAATGAAATATTATTTAAATTTAATAGATTCTAATATTTATTAATTTGCTTTATATAAAAAATAAGAGCCGTTATAATATATAACGGCCCCTAATAAAAGTATAGCAAAATTTATAAATATATTTTATCTATTAACTAATGATTATTTAAATTCTATTTCATCTCCATATACTAACTCAGAATTTTCTTTTATATATTGAACTAACTCATCAACTTGTGTATATGCTACTGCTACATAAGTATCTGCTGCTCCATAATAAATAGCCATCCTTCCAGTTTCAGCATCTTGTAATGTTGCACAAGGGAATGCTACATTTGGAACAAACCCTGTTGTTTCATAATCCTTTTCTGGAGTTAATAGGTAGTCTCTTGTTCTATATAAAACTTTTGAAGGATTTTCTTTATCTAAAATTGCAGCTCCCATACTATAAACAAATCCATTACAAGTTCCAGATACACCATGATAAATCATTAACCATCCTTCTGATGTTTCTATTGGAGTTGTTCCTCCACCAATTTTAGTTCCTTGCCACCAGCCTGAGCCACCTTTACTCATAACTCTTCTATGTCTTCCCCAGTGAACTAAATCTGGACTTTCACTTATAAATATATCTCCAAAAAGAGTATGCCCACTATCACTCGGTCTGCTTAAAAGCATGTATTTTCCATTAACTTTTCTTGGGAATAAAACTCCATTTCTGTTAAATGGAATAAATGGATTTTCAAGCCTAACAAATTCTTTAAAGTCTTTTGTTGTTCCAAGCCCAAGTGCAGCTCCGCCAAATTCAGCACACCAAACAATATAATAAGTATCTTCAATTTTAACTAATCTTGGATCATAAGAATAGTTTGGTTGATAATCATTTCCATCTTCATCTTTCCAATGAATTTCTTCATCTTCAATATCCCAATCTAGTCCATCTTTACTTCTACCAACATGTAGTTGTGGCTTACCATTTTTATGATCTGCTCTAAATATTCCTATAAATCCATCTTCATAAGGTAATACTGCGCTATTAAATATTCTTGCTGATTTCTTTGTAGGATTCCAGTTTATAATTGGATTACCATCATGTCTCCATATAACTCCATCAAAGCCTTCTGGCTTATCTTGCCAAGGCATATTACTTAATTTTTCTCCAAATATCTTTACTTTTTCCATAAAAATCCTCCCAATCTTACTGTTTTCAAATTAAATATTCCTATATTGAATATAAATTAATAATTTTACTAGCTAAACAAACTTGTTAACAATTACATATTAAATTTACTATCTATTAACTTTAATTTCTATATTTAAGCTGTTTATACTTTATTATTGTTTATATTTCTGTAATAATGTTATATTTTTTAATAACAAACTTACTTCCATATACATTCTCCAAAAGATTCTATATAGCTAGTTAATTCATTTGCCATTTCCTCTGCTTCCGGAATTCTTATGTGACCTGGAGTTCCACATCCATTTCTCTTAAACTTATATCTAACTATCTTTTCATCATTTAACTTATCAACCATTTCATCAAGAGCATCATCCCACCCCTTACTATGATCTAAAATAGTTGTTATAACTATAAATAAAGCATCTGGATATTTGCTTCTTAAATCTGTTATTATCTCGGCATATTTAGATTTCCATATTTCCCTTTTTTCTCTATTCTTATCTATATAATTTTCAGGATGAGCATCATTTTGTCCTAGTGCCATAATTACTACATGTGGTGTATATCTTGAAAAATCCCAATCATTACAATATCCAAGCTCTGGGTTATATCTAAGCTTATCGTAAGTAGATTCTGCACCTAAATACCCTCTATCTGGATTAAAATAACCAGTTCCATCCATTACTGCAATTCCACCTTGAGCATTATTATTAATTTCTGCTCCTAAGTTTTTTGCTGTTATCATTGAATATGAATACCATGAATTAGAGTAAATTCCTTCATGCCCTTCTGGATCTACTTTACCAACATAATCAAGTGCTTCAGATACTTCTCCTGCTGAAACTGAATCACCAAAGCACTCAATTCTTCTATTATATTTTTGCTTTGTTTCTTCAGTATAAGAATCTTTATCTATTATGATTCCGTAAAAGTCAAAATAATGAGCTGAATCAGATCTTTTATACAAAATTAACTCATGTAATTTATCCTCTAAATCTTCTGCAATATCTATTACTATATCTTTATAATGCTCTTTTATTACAACTTTGCCCTCTATTTCATTATCAATAATAAATCCAATAGCATTTTCATAATGATTATGGTAATTCTTTAAAGCAACTTTTAAACTTGTCCCGCTAAATTTAATTTTTATCATGCTACCAGCGTAAATAATTGTTGGTGTCTTCGAATTTTCAAAATCAATTCTTCCCATATATTTATAATGAGAATTATCAGCTTCTATAAATTTATAATCTTTCATATTAAATTCTTCTAAGTACATAAATCCTTGCCTCCTAAGATACTAAAAATCCCATTATATATGTTTCTGTTAATTTTTCTTCATCAACTACACTTATTTGAATCTTATGATTAGATGTATTTTCAGATTCAACTAATAACTCTGTTGCCGAATAATCTCCCCATCCATCTTCGAAGTAAGTATCAATTATAATCGGATCATTTTCATCTACTATTACTTCTATTTCACCTGCTGTTTCTTTAATTGATTTTTTATATAATAAAAATATATTTTTTCCTTCAATATTAACTGATAAGGATGCTGTCTTTCCTTTTTCTAAATTGCATTTCCATCCATCCTGGAATACTTGGAAGCCTTCATTATCTTTAATAAATCCTTCTATTTTACTAACTTCTAAACACTTATTATTTTCTATAAATCCATTCTTATATTTTTCTCCAAAGACTGTGCTTTCAAAATCGATTTCTTTTTTATCAATCTTAGTATTATCAGTTTTATTAATATCATCTAATACGTTTTTTATAAAATCAATTAATAGCTCTGATATTATGAAATGACCATAATCATTTGGATGAACTTCATCAGTAGCCACGTCTCTCCATTTAAAATTTCCTTTTTCTATTTCTGAGTGTACAGTATCTCTGAAGCTTATCATTGGAATATTATATTTTTTCCCAATTTCTATTTGCTGAGCTTGTACATTACTTCCATCGAAATTACTCATAAATACTTCCACTATAGCTGGAGGATTTTCTATTGATAATATACTTCTTATTAAGCTTTCATAAGCTACCTTGTCATAAATAGTACTTTTATCGTTTACAGCAAAGTCAATAAATATTATATCTGGATTTTTATCTAATACTTGTCTTTGAACTCTATGAACTCCTATAATTGATCCAGTTGCTCCAACACCTGCATTTATAAAATTGACATTTGTATTGCTAAACGTATCTTTAAACCATAAATATGCTCTACTTGCATAGCAATTTTCCTGTCTAGTTGCATTACATCCTTGAGTTATAGACCCGCCTAAAAAAGCTACTGTTATATCTTGTCCACTTTGTGCTTTCTTTAAAACCTCAGTAAGTCTTGATATATCCCCTTTACTAACTAATGAGTTCTTTATCATTTCTTTAGTAATTACATACTCCATATTAAACCTCCATAAAAACGTCAATATAACTTGTTAAAATCTTACATACAATTGTATATCTTTTATCAAAAAAAATATATATTTTCTTATTATTTCTATATAAATCTGAATATTTGCTTATAATGATCTCATAAATTACTCAATTTAATTAACATTTCATTTATACATTTTATATACTGTAATATGAATCAAAAGATAAAATAATAATTATTATGGAGATGAGATAACTATGTTAAATAAATTAAATCCTGAAAATCCTTTTATGCCATCGGGCAATAATGTAATACAAGAATGTTCAAGTCTTTTATATAGAATACCAGTTTTTCTTAGCCATCCAAGTAGATTAAATTCAATTCAACAAGAATTTGTAAGCACTATCATTATGGAAATCAAAAAAGCCCTACTACTTCCTAGAACCCTTCCAGTTTCTGAACAATATCCTGAACCACCACTAACTAATATAAGAAGAATGATATTATCAAGCTACGGCTTTATAGCTCTTAACCTCGCTCAAAGAGAAGTTAGAGCATTAGAAAACAATTTAGGAGAAGAACTAAATTTCACAACTTGGGAGGGTAGTCCTTTTGCTCAAATTGAACCTGCTATGGCTTTTCAATTTGGTCTTCCTATGCTTTTAATTAGAGAATCAACGGTTGAACAAACTGGAATTTGGTCCTTTGGAATAGGACCTTTCTTATTGCTAGAATGGAATCCGAATTTACCTTTAGAGGATTTTTTTAATAGTACTGCTTGGTTACAAATTTTTCAAAATTGGATTTCTCAAGTTAGAAATGGATTTTATCTTCAAACTCAACCACCTTTTAAATATACTTGTACTAGAGATGGCGTGAATTAATGTAAATATGTAAAAATTTAATAATATTAAAATATATAAGTCTAGGACTGTATAAACTTTATTTTATACAGTCCCATACTATTTCTCACTTCAAAATTATCTAGTATAGTACCTAGTTCCGGGCAACTAATTATCCTGCAAAATAATATTTATAAGAAAATTATTCATTCCATTGTATTTAATTAATTATACAAAAATTAATAACACTTATACTAAAAACCACTACTATTCTAATTTCACACCCACTAAAATAAACAAACTATATATTACTAATTTGCTTTAATTTACACTTGCTTTTAGGTGAATATCAAAAACTCTTTACGCAAATAATAAGTATTGAATTAAGGTGGTGATATATATGGGAAGTTCTCAATATAACAAGAATAAAAATAACAAGAGTAACTTTGGCCAAAATAGGGACAACAATAATAAAGATAAGGGAAATAATCAAGTAAAATAATGTTATATCAAATTTTGTAATTGATAAAAAACATTTGAATTTTTATTAATATTAAAATGACAACAAATATACTATATTAGTATATTTGTTGTCATTATTTTTATAGAAGCATTTATAAAGAAATTTAATAGTCATTAAAATTAAAAAACAAATTTAAGTTATCCTAAAATATGTTTCAATATAAGCTATCATATTATCTCCTAAAGTAAGGTAATAATATACTGGTATTAAATATGATGAATAAAATAGTTTTTTTGCTTCTTCTCTATTAATTCCTAATTCTCTTATTAAATTTTGTTGTTGTCTTATGCTTATAACAAAACTTTCAGCTACAAATAAAATTTGCTCTGAAAAAAATACATCTGAAAAAGAATCTTTATATGAAACTTTATGGTTTTGTAAATTTTTTTCAATAACCTCAAATTGTTGTATATAATATTCTAAATCTTTATTAATAGCCTCCAAATCGTCAGGGGTTGAATCAGCACTTATATTTACAGCACTTAAATTTTTTCTTATTCTTTCAATATCTCGTAAATTTCTTACAAGTTCTTCCTTATTTTTCAAATCCTCAACTTTTGGTCCATATGGTGCTGGTGGCTCTATTGGTTGCGCATATGGAATATTAGTAATAGTGAATGTTAAAATTATTACAGATATTATGAAGCGACCTATTTTTTTCTGCATCGTTATTTACACTCCTTTTAACAACATCATCTTTAATTATTGATTAATTTTAATCCAATAAACTGAATACATATATTTTTAGTTTGTTTTAAGTATTTTATTCTCTTACAAATTAAAATAAATTTTTTAATAGAACTTTGTTAAAAGGTTCATTTTACTGCAGAAAACTATCACATTGATTTCTATCTTATTAATTTTCAGCCTATGTATAATTTAAATCTATTTTAAGATTCAAATTAATAACTATCTAATAACCACATAAAATCATCAAATAATAAATTTTATTATCTTATGGGTAGAAAAACAGTTATTCTCGTACCTATTTCTTTCCTACTCAATACGCTAAAATATCCATTGTGACTATCAATAATCCATTTAGCAATAGATAGTCCAAGTCCTGTACCACCATTTTTTCTAACCCTTGCAGTATCTGCTCTAAAAAAACGTTCAAATATATGAACTACGTCATTTTCATCCATTCCTATTCCATTATCTTGAATTGAAAAATAAGGCTCATTATTATCATTTTTTCCGCATTTTAATATTATCTCTTCACGTTTATCTGTGTACTTTGCTGCATTTTCTATTAATATTCTAGCTGTTTGTTTAAGTAATGATATATCACCATAAACATTTATATTTTCTGAATCTATATATGTGTATATGTGATATCTATCTATCATTTTAGACTCTTCCAATACTTCTTTCATCATATCATTAAGTGAAAATTCTACAATTTTAAGTTGAGTTTTGCCATTAATGCCTCTAGCTAAAAATAATAATTGTTCTACTAAGTTTTTCATATTTTCTGATTCACTTTTTATAGCTGCAATAGACTCTTCTAATACTTCTTCATCATTTTTTCCCCAACGATCTAGCATATTTGCATAACCTTGAATTACAGAAATAGGAGTTCTAAGCTCATGTGATGCATCTGAAACAAATCTTGCTTGTTGCCTATAAGATTCCCTCATCCTATCTAATAAATTATTAATTGCTTCCTCTAACCCTTGAAGCTCATTATCTCCAATATGAATTCTTTCATCTGATGTAACAGGACTAATCTTAGCTATAGCATCTTCAAGACTTTGAAATTTCTGCTCATCAAATGCTATATCACTAAGCCTACTTGCTGTTTCTGCTATTTCATTAAGTGGTTTTAAAACTCTTCTATTCTTTGAAGTACCAAATATCATTTCATTTAATAGCATTATTAATTCTATAATTCCAATAACAGCAATTACTCTTATAAGAAGATTTAAAAAAGTACTGGCTTCTTTTATCATCACGCTTCCATTATCAAAAATAACTTTATATGTTGCTGTTTCTATAGGATAAAAGTTAAATGACCTTTTAGCATTTTTTACAAACTCCCCATAAAAGCTTAATTCACTTTCAATACACCAAACTCCAATAAACCCAATAACTATAAATATATCAATTAAAAGAAATTTAAAAAATAAATCTCTTACAAAAATAGAATTTAGCTTTATTGCAATAGATGTAACATTTTTATTTTTAATTTTTCTACTCATCTTTAATTACGTACCCCACTCCACGAACTGTAGTTATTATTTTAACCTTAAAAACATCATCTATTTTTATTCTTAAATATCTTACATAAACATCTATAACATTAGTTTCTCCAATATAATCATATCCACATACTTTTTCCATAAGTGTATTTCTAGTTAAAACTATATTCTTATTTTCCATTAATATTTGCAACAAATTAAATTCTCTATTAGTAAGCTCTATTTCTGTGCTATCATACATTACTTTATGTTTCATTTTATCTAAGGATAATAAACCACATCTTATTGTATCTTCATTCTTTTTTACTGTAACTATTCTCTTTTTAAGTGATGTTCTTATCCTTGCAAGTAATTCTTCAATTGCAAAAGGCTTAGTTATATAATCATCTGCCCCTGCATCAAGTCCTGATACCTTATCCATAACTGCATCTCTTGCAGTAAGCATTATAACTGGAATATCTGAGCTTCTTCTAAGCCTTCTTAATACTTCAAGACCATTAATTTCTGGAAGCATTATGTCAAGAAGAACTAAATCCACCTCACCTTTTTCTGCAATTTCAAGACCTGTTCTACCATTATTAGCTTTTAATATTTCATACCCTTCATGTTTTAACTCAAGCTCAATAAATCTTGCTAATTTTTCTTCATCTTCAACTATTAAAATCTTAATCATTCTTAACATCCTTTTTAAACTTCTCTTTTATATCTTTTACATGCTCTGAAACTTCCCTTAATATTTTATTAACCTTATTTGTATTAATACTATTTGCATATACATAAAACTCTATATCAAAAAATAATCCAACAATAATTAAAGGTATAATAATCCAAAACATAAAGAATGAAAGTATAGCAACAACTGTAAGTGGAATTTTCAAAAATACTTTATCTACCTTTTTTATCTCTAGAAAAATATTATTACATGTATCTATAAACTTACATATAGCTTCAAAAATTCCTTGATAGCCACTTTGAGCTTTATACTTATATTCATCATTATTTTTTATTACTTGAATTTCACCACTATATCTTGATTCATTTGTATAAAAAATGCTAACAGAAGGTTTTTCTAACTTTCCGCTCTCTTCTAAATATAATAAAGCATCTAATATATTCCAATTATTATTTTCTAAAACTATTTTAGCTTCTTCATAACTTATATTTGATTTTTCTCTTAGTTTATCTATTAATTTAAGCTTATCCATAAATAAACCTCCTTATCTATAGCATAAAAAATAACATATACTATTTTAATTTTACTATTTAAATTGTGCTAAGTATATTGATTTTTAATAAATTGTATTATAATTTTATAAATAAAACCTAATATATAATTTGAATTTAGAAGGAACTATACTATGATAGATATAAAAAAATATAATTATTGCCCAGATATAGATGAGATAAGTATATATATTAGAAATTCATTATTTGATGATTTCTGTGCAGAAATAATTAAACTATACAATGTGAAACCTAATCTTGAGTTTAGTAAATGTTCATGGGGATCAGGATGGAATATTAAATTCAAGAAATCCAGAAAACGTTATGTACAGTATATCCTAGGGAAAATTATTTTACTGTGCTAGTGGTAATTGGAAAAAAAGAAAAAGAAACAACTGAAGAGTTATTAATAAATTTATCTCCATTAATCCAGAGTATCTATCATGAAACTAAAGAATGAATGTGTCAACGTTGATTAATGATAGATTTGGAAGATAAAGATAAAACATTTAGAGATGTACTACAACTTATTGATATTCGTGCTAAATGCAAATAATGTAAAGATTTTAGTGGAAATTCAAATAAAATATTTAATTTGAATTATACAATAATCTATATATATTAATTATAAAAAGTTTATATAAAACATAAAAGAATATTTTTATGGAATACTAATATTAAAAGCAAAAAAAGAGAATTTATATGATTAAAAAAATATATTCATTAACATTACTTATGCTTTTAATAACATTACCTAACAATATTAGTGCAAGCACAATTTCTAGTAACACTAATATACCTCCTGTTTCAAATGTTTATAAAGAAGGGTTTTATAGGTTTGATAATACAACTAATATTGATATGATAGTAATGTTGAATACCGATGTTCCAACTAAACTTATTATATTTGATGATGAAATGAATATTAAATTTTTAAGTGATCTTCCATATAAAAATAAACTCTACATTCGCGGTTTTCATATAAATCAAATAGTAGGAATAGTAGGCGAAGGCGACGTGGCTATATCATTTGAGCCAATTAATCAATAAGATAAAAAAATACCGTATTGTTTAAAAAGAATATACGGTATTTTTTATTTTCCTCTAATTTTTCATTCTTTCACTTTTTCATTACTTTTCGTAGCCATCTTTAAAGTCTTTTTTAATAGTGTCTGCTGATTCAGACACTTTTTCAAAAACATTATTTACTTCATCATAATTGATATTAGAACCAACTAATGAATATTTATATCCACAGAATAATCCAATTACTAATAATACCATAGTTGGTACAAATAAAAATATTAATAAAAGTATTGATATAGTTACTGATACTCTTATTGGCTTTTCATTTTCCTTTTTAATCTCAAAATAGTTCTCATTTCCCTTTTTTATAAACTTACCGATAAACTTAAATATTCTACCTATTATTTCACCAATTCCACAATATCTTTCTTCATTCTTTTTACTTTTTTCATTTTTTTCTTGCTTTTGATCTTCTTCTTTAACCTCAATTATTGTAGTACTCTCATTATTTTCTATTTTTCCACTTCTCTCTAAATATATAATAGAATCTACAACATCCCAGTTGCACTTTTCCAATACTTCTATTGCCTCTTCACGAGTTACATTAGCCTTTGCAATTATAATTTCAATCATTTCACTTCTTTCCATTTGATTTACCTCCATATATTTGTTAATCATTTATCATGTTTATATAATACTTTTAGAAGATTAATCTAAAATATAAGAAAGATTAAAATTAGATTAAAAAATTAAAATTTAATAACAAAGGCTATCACAAACAGCCGTTTAATGTAAAACTTAAAATGAAATTAGTGTTTCATAATGAAAAACTTAAATTCATTATACATTCTACATTTTTAACTGTGTGACAGCCCAATTATTTTTAATTAACTTTTTTCTTAATTGCTTAAATATCTAAATTCTATACTTGTTAAAAGTAATGCACCAGCATAGTCATTATTGGATGCAATACGTGCAACACTTAAAAGAGCAAAATCTTCAGCTCTAATAACATTATTTAGTTCAAACTCTAATACATAATGATTATATTGAAAATTTCCTGGTGAGTTTTGTATTGGAATATTAACTCTATTAATAGTCCTTAAATTTGCTATATTTACTACTCCATTAGCTCTAGTAAATAATGATGAAAGTCTGATTGCAAACCTATTTCCAGTTGGAGTATTTGAATTATCAGTTAATAAATGAACAAACACCCTAGCTCTTGAAGATCTAATAGCATCCCTTGGGACACTAAAAGTTAGTGAATACTCGTTTGTATCCCCTTGAGGAAGAAGCCATCCTAATATCCTAATGCTAGAATTAGCACTTCCAAGAGGTACAGTATCAGGTGATGTCTCTTCAGCATCATTAATATTACCAGAATTGAATATTAATGACTTAAATTCTAATTCATTATTAAAGCAATAATCATTTAACATATTGAATCACCTCAAAATTATTGAAAAACCTTATGTTATAGTATACTACACAGTTATAATTATGTTACTAAAATTTTTAATATTAAGTTCCATATTATTATTTTATTATTTCAACAAATTAATTTTTCTTCATATTGTTAATAAAAGCTATGTTAGAATAAATTGATAATATATTTGTCAAACAGAGCTATGTCAAACGGAGCCTTTTTTTCTGCTAATAACACAAAACCTTGTATTAATTTTCAGTAAAGTATTTTTCAAAAACAAAATGGACAGTACAAAATAAAAAATAAAGGAAGTCGCGAAACGCGTCTCCCTTTAATATAACTTTTATTCTATGGATTTCAATGCATCTACCATATTTACTTTTTTTAGTTTTAAATGCATCATTATCATAACTAGCATAGCAAAAAACATTGTAATTAAGCCAGAAATTACATAACCAATTATGTCTACAGTTGGTATCATCATCATATTATCCATTTCTGCTGTGCTTACTAAAAATACATACAATATTTTTCCAAGGAATGACCCTGCAAGTATTCCTAGTATAGTTAGTATTATATTTTCTCTAAATATATACATTGCTACTTCACTATCATAAAAACCTAATACCTTTATTGTAGATATTTCCCTTATACGTTCAGATACATTTATATTTATCAGATTGTATAATACAACAAAAGCTAAACTTCCTGAAGCAACTATTATTACTATCATAACTAATCCTAAATCAGCAGATTCACTTAAACTTCTCATCTTTGAAGCAAGTGTAACATTTATTACTTTATCATTATCCATAAGAGTGGTAGACAATTTATTATCATCTTCTCTATCTGTATTTAATTTTAGTAACTGTGCATTATATATTGGATCATTATTAAATATTTCTTTATAATATGATGGTGATAAATATATATAATGTCCAGCGTAATTTTCTACTATATTATCAACTTTAACTTCATGATCATTATTATCCGAATCTGTTACAATTATATTATCACCTACAGATACATTTAAAATTTTTGCAAGTTTTTCATTTATAATCACACCATTATTTGATAGTTTATACTGTGTACCATTTTCTCTATCATTTAATAATATATAATCATTTAAGTCATCTGTATTTTCAGGTACATACATAGTGGCAGTTTGCTTGCTTATACATTCTTTACTAAAAGTAACTGAATCTTGGTAAATGTTTAAGCTACTTTCATATCCTTTTAAACTTTTTAAAGCTTCATTGTATTCTTCATTTTCTTTTTCAATATTCTTATCATTAAATACAACCATAGCATCATATTTTATTAATTTACCAAATTGAATATCCATAACTGAAGAAGTAGACTTTTCAAGAGCTAATCCTGCAACAAGCATAGCCATACATCCTGATATACCAAGTATTGTCATTAACATTCTTTGCTTATATCTAAAAAGATTTCTAAATGTAACTTTTTGATTAAAGTTTAATCTTTCCCATAATGGTGTAATTCTTTCTAGTAATATCTTCTTACCAATCTTTGGAGCTTTTGTTCTCATTAGATTAGAAGGATTTTCTAATAATTCTCCCTTTAATACAATTAATGCTGCTCCTACTGTGCAAACTATTGAAGCTACTAAAGATTGAATTACATATGATGGATAAAAATATATATTTACATCTGGTAAAGTAAATGAAGATGAATATGCTTGCTTAATTATATATGGAAGGGCACTACTTCCAATTACTATTCCAAGAATACTTCCTACAATACTAGCTAATGCTGCATAAACTATAAATTTTCTAGCTATTTCTAAATCTCTATATCCTAATGCTTTTAGCGTTCCTATTTCTACTCTATTTTCTTCCACCATTCTAGTCATTGTAGTTAAGCATATAAGTGCTGCAACTAAAAAGAAAAATACAGGAAATACTGAGGCTATTTTATCTAAACTGTCAATTGAACCTTTATAAGTTGAATAACCAGGATTATCCTCTCTGTCAAAGAAATAATATTTACTATCGTCTAAATCATTTAACTTCTCTTTTTCTTCATCTATTTCTTTGCGTCCATCTATTAATTTTTCTCTATTTTCTTTGATTTCCTTTTCTCCATCAAGAAGTTTTTGTTCTAAATCTTCAAGTTCTTTTTCAGCCTTATCAAGTTCTACCTGCCCTTGTTTTTTACCTTCTTCAAAATCTGCTTTTCCTTTTATAATTTCTTCTTGAGCCTTATCTAATTGCTTTTCGGCCTCTTCAAGTTGTACTTTTCCATCATTAAAGATACGGGCTTGCTCTTCATAAGCAGTTACTCCTTGCTGATACTTAATTATTCCAGATACTAAAATTTCTAACTTAGATTTATTTTCACTTAAAGTTTTGTTAGCACCTTCTACTGCCTTTGAAATATTAAGTGCTAAAGAAATATTTGCTGGATTTTGTTCTAATCCATTTACTAAATCACTTAAACCATTTAGCCCTAAACTAGGATTAGATATAACCCCTTTCCAATATTGAATTTTCTCATTTGGAATTTTCTCACCTTCTTTAAGATTACTTGCTGTTTCTTTTATATCCTTAGAAAGTGCATCATATGTTCTAATCAAAGTATTTAATCCTTCTATTTGATTTTCATACTCTTTTGTACTTTGAGTTGGATCAATTCCTTGATTTAAAAATTCTTGTTTCGCTTTATCAAGTTCAACTTTAGCTGATTGAAGCTTTATTTCACCACTTAAAAATTGTTCTTTTTGCTTATCTAGTTCATTTTGCCCATCAACTAATTGCTTTTCACCTTCAATTAGTTTCAATTCACCATTTTCAATTTCTTGATTGTACTTTTCTATAGCTTCTTCATATTGATTTTTACCGTCACTAAGTTGAATCTTACCATCATCTATTTCTTTTTGAGCATCTTCAAGCTTTTTTTCTGCATCTTCTATTTCTTTATAAGCTTTAGCAAGTTCTTTTTGTGCTTCTAATTTTATTTCTTCAATTCTTTCTACAACTCTATTTGAGTATAAACCTTCAAGATATTTATTATTTTCTTCCATCTTTTCTTTATACTCATCACTATATGATCCGATATCTTCTACATTTTTAAATCTTACATATATCTCAGTATATACATCCATGGATATATCACTGCTATTTAAAATTGCAAAATAATCTATACTTCCTTTTCCAACATTAGTTGTCCCTCTAGATATATTTTCTATATACATAGGACTTTGTACAAATCCAACAACCTTAAAAGTTTTCTTATTAAAGTATTCATCTAAGTCTACATCAGATTCTATTGTATAATCATCACCTATTTTTAGATTTTTATTTTCCTTTAAGGAATTTTCATCTAAAGCTATTTCTCCACTATTTTCAGGTAATCTACCCTCTGTAACAATAGGCTTATTCATATTAGTAGAATCACTTGAATCATATGCCATAAATCTAACAACATTATTTGTATTAGTTAAATTCACATCTACACTATGTGTTGCATAGTAATCTAGAATTTTATCGTTATTTTCAAGTAACTTTAAATCATTATCATTAAGCCCTATACTAGATACTATCTTGCTATCCATTAAATTTTGTTCACTAAAAAATTCATTTATAGACTCTTTTAAGTCTGGTCCACTAGATTTTATTCCAGCGTAAAAGGCTACCCCTAAAAATATTATGGCTAATATAGAAATAAACCTTGCTTTTGAAGATAATATTTCTCTTGTTATTGATTTTTTATATGCTATATTTTTCATCTTTATCCTCTACCACTCTATAGAATCAACTGAAACAGGATTTTCATTTACTTCAATACTTCTAACCTTTGCATCTTTAATTTTTATAACTCTATCTGCAATTGGTGCAAGCGCTGAATTATGTGTTATAACAATTACTGTTGTTCCTGTGTTTTTACATGTATCTTGTAAAGTCTTTAAAATCTGCTTACCTGTTTTATAATCAAGGGCTCCAGTTGGCTCATCACATAAAAGTAATTTAGGATTTTTAGCTATGGCTCTTGCTATAGCTACTCTTTGCTGTTCCCCTCCTGATAATTGAGATGGAAAATTACCTTTTCTATGGCCAAGTCCAACTAATTCAAGAGTTTTATCAACATCTAGAGCATTTTTTGTAATTTGTGTAGCAAGTTCAACATTTTCCTTTGCAGTTAAATTTTGAACTAAGTTGTAAAATTGAAATACAAATCCTACATCATATCTTCTGTAATTTGTAAGCTGTTTATTATTAAATTTTGATATATCAACATCATCAATAATTACCTTACCTTCATCACAAGTATCCATTCCTCCAAGTATATTTAATACAGTTGTTTTACCAGCTCCACTAGGCCCTAAAATAATAACAAATTCTCCTTTTTCTATTGAAAAATCAATACCGTTATTTGCTATAATAGTGTTTTCTCCAATTTTGTATCTTTTATATTCATCTCTTATTTCTATATATGACATCTCTCTCTCCCTTATCTTTATCTACTCAAAATACTCAATGTTATTAAATAGACACTTTGTTTGGTTAATGCTATAATTAAGTATAAATAATCTAAACTCCAATTACAATAATCATATATTTTCTTAATGTTATTAAATATACATTTTAGTTATTTTTGTTTACTTATTAACATATAATTAAAATTTTTAAATAAATACATAAAAGGATGAGTAAAATGGCAGGAATTAAAGGCAATAGAAGAACTTTATATACTAAAAAAATAATAAAAGAAAGCTTAATTGATTTACTTCAAGATAAAAGAATTCACGAAATTACTGTTACTGATATATGTAAAAAATCAGATATTAATAGAGGAACTTTTTATTCTCATTATAAAGATGCTTATGATTTACTTAAATCCATACAAGATGAACTATTTAATCAAATATCTATATATATTGAGGAGACCCCTGTAGAAGATTACAAAGACGTTTTATTACTTAAAGCCCTTGAACTAATTTATGATAATAAAGATTTATGTAAAATATTATTTAGTAAACAAATGGAAACTAGCCTTATGGATCGTATTATTTACGTAGCAAGTAAATCTGAAATTGATAAGATGCTTGGAACTTCAAATGTTAATAATATTTTTTTAGATTATTTTATAAAATATACTGTAGGTGGAGTTGTTTCAGTTATTCAAACATGGCTAGAAAAAGATTTAAAGGAATCACCTGAAGAAATAGCTAAAATTATAAATAATATTATTTCTTTCCATCCTTAATGTTTTAATATAAAAGTCAGAAATAAAATATTTTCTTAATAAAAATAAAAAACTCCCTCTTTCAAAAATGGAGTTTTTTAGCATTTAGAAAACTATATAATTAAATATTGAATAAACAACTTATTTTGATAATAATGCAAAATAATCATTTTTGGAGATTGGCTTAGAAAAATAATATCCTTGTGCAATAAAACAATTATTTGCTACCAGAAATTCAACTTGATCTTGAGTTTCAATTCCTTCAGCAATAATTTTCATATTTAATTTCTTTGCCATATCTATTGTAGATTTTATAATAATATCCATCTTGAGATTTCCTATATTATCTATAAATGATTTATCAAGTTTTAAAGTATCAAAGCTTGATTCTGATATTGAACTAAGTGCAGAAATTCCTGTTCCATAATCATCCATTTCTACTTTAAAGCCTAATCTATGCAATTCATCAACAATATTATTTAATTTATCATTATTATTAAGAAATACGCTTTCTGTCATTTCAAAAGCAATTTTAGATGAATCTATATCATATTCTTTTAATAAAGCTTCAATTCTTTTTACTATTCCCTGATATTCAAGATGAAGCCTTGATAAATTAATAGAAATTGGATGAATTTTATATCCTAAATAACCCATTTCTTTAATATCCTTACATACTTTTTTTATGACTTCCTCATCTAGTTGAATAATTTGTCCATTATTTTCAAATACAGGTATAAACTTATCAGGAGGTATTAATGATCCATCTTGTTTTCTCCATCTTATTAATGCTTCTGCTCCACAAATTTTCTTATTTCTCATATCATATTTTGGCTGATACCAAACTTCAAATTCATCATTTTTCAACGCTTCTAGAAACTCAGATTCGATTTTTTGATTATCTATTATAGTTTTTTTATTTCTCTCATCAAAAAACTTATAAATTTGATTCATTTTGTCTTTTATCTCTCTTTTTGCTATAAGAGCGTTACTATAAATTCTATGCAGACTTTCAGAGTTATCTAATGAACATATACCCATAGATATTTTTATAGGTATTACTTTATTTCTTTCAATATCTTTTTTAATTCTATAATCAAGCATATTTAATTTTTTAACTATTTCTTCTTTATCATCATGATATATAATCCCTATAAATCCATCTGCATTATCTTTATACAACTCATCATTAGGCAGCACTTCCTTAAATATTCTAACAATATATTTTAAAACATCATCACCTATATTAGTTCCATACATTATATTTATAACATTAAACTTATCTATATCAAAAACTACTAATGATTTATTTTTTCTATCATACTGCTTCATATTTTCAAAATTTAATCTCAAATATTGATAATTTTTTTCTTTTGTCAATTCATCTATAAAAATAAGATAAGAAATCTTTTTTTGATATTTATTATAAGCTAAAATAAATATTCCAGCAGCTGCAATAAACGTAATATACAATAATACACTTTCTAGATGAATACCTCTAAATATTATACTAGCATTTTGATATACACACCTACTAGGTACATAAGATACTAAATACCAATCATTTATATTAAGAGGCTCATAATATGCCAAATAATCTTCATTTAAATTACTATAATTAATATATCCACTCCCTCCCCTAGAAATATTCTCACTGACTGTTTTATATAACTCAGGATTCCCTTCTTTCAAATTATAAAATATATTAAAGTCGCTATTATAAAATTTGTTTGAATTAGAAACAAAATTTCCTGATTTATCAATTACAATACTTTCTCCTTCTCCATTAAAAGAACTAATATTTAAAATCTTAGAAAAATCATCTGATCTATATGTTGCTGTTAATATCATATCTACATTATTTCCCTTATAAATCGGAAAAGTAAATATATTAAGCATAAGCTGTTTATCTTCACTAATGTAACTTTCAGATATGCTAGCAATTCCTTTCATTCCATTTTTGTAATAATCATATTGACTTAAATCTAATACTTCTCCTAAAGTATTATAACATATACCATTTTTATCAATTATACCCATATTATAAAACCCATAAGATTCACTATAAACCTTTAAGTCTTCAACTATACTCAAGATTTCAAAATTATTACGTGTTTCTATGTTTTTAGCTAGAGATTCTAATAACTTCTTCTTTGCTTCAACTCCTGTATGCATGGTAATAACATTTTGTGATGAAACATTTTTAAGTGTTGCTCTTGCTTCTTTATCAATCAAAGATATTAAACGCTCATTGTGGTATCTAAATAAAAATATCCCTATAAAAAGAAATAAAATAAACAAGATACTTATTGATATACATAATTTTTTTTTATATTTATCATTAAACTTTGCTACACTTATCATAAAATTTTATACTCTCCATCCTCAAACTTTTACTCCTTAGAATTAAATCTTATTTCCAAAATAATTTTCTCACTTAATTTATTTATTTTTTAATCATTTTACAACTTTTATTAATACTTTTTTCATACTCATTATATACTTTTTTCCATTAATGATAAATATATTTTTAATATTATAAATCTCTTTTTTGACATTTTATGACTTAATATTTATTAAAAATAGGCTAGATGAATTATTAATTACTCATCTAGCCTTATTCAGTAAATCTTCAATTAGATTTTGACTTTACTTTAAAACTTATTTACAACTACTAAGCAATATAAATATATAATGTAATTAAAGTTTCATAATATTGTAATCTTCATAATTACCTACATTATTTTCCAATGTACTTGGAAGTACTAAAGTAAATTTACTTCCCTTATTTAGTTCACTTTCAAGTTTAACATATCCACCATGAAGTTCTACTACATACTTAACAAGAGTAAGTCCAATTCCACTACTACTTACTTTTGTAACATTTGCTCCTTCAACTTGTGAAAAACGCTTAAATATAAACTCTTGATCTTCTTTTGATATTCCTATACCTGTATCTTCTACAATAATTTCAATATTATTTTCAATTTCTTTAATAAATACTCGTATTTCTCCACCTTCAGAAGTAAACTTAACTGCATTTGCTAATAAATTAACTACACATCTCTCTATTTCGGTACTGTCACAAGAAATAATTTTTTCTTCCATCTCAGGATCAACTATAAGTGATAGCCCTTTTTCTTCAATAAACTTACTCATATTAAGTGCAGTTTCTTCAACTATATACACTATATCATTATTTTTTTTATTAATTTTATAATTGCCTGTCTCTATTTTAGAACTATCTATAATATCATTTATTATTTTCAATAGATTATCACAGTTTTTACTTATAATATTCATATATTTATTAGATTTTTCTTGTGTTATAGATTTATCCTGGCTAAGTTTATTTATTAACTGTACAGTTGATGCTATAACATTTATTGGAGTTCTAAGTTCATGAGATAGATTCACAAAATAACTATTTTTAAACTTTTCTTTATCTATTATTTCTTTACTTAATCTTTCATTTTCTTCTAGTTGATTATTTAGTTTCATTGTTTTTCTATCTATTAATTTTCTTAGTATCTTAACATAACTTAATATAGAAATAATTAATGCTATTATTATAAATATATAGATAAAATACGCTAAAGGTGTTTTCCAAATAGGCTGTTTTACTATTATTTTAATCATCGCTTCTTCACTTAATTCACCATTACCATCTCTAGCTCTTATTTTTAAAATATATTTACCTGGATCTAATGATTTAAAGTCTAATTCACTTTTAGAGTCTATAAATATCCAGTCTGAATCTACTCCTTCAATAATATATTCATAAGTTGTACTATTTAAACTTTCATAATTAGGTAAGAAATAATTAACAGATAAATTTCTATCTTCATATTCTAAAACTAATTCTTTTCCATCATAAATAGCCTTATTTTCTCCAATAAAAATGTCCCCAATTACAACTTTATTTTTATTTTCTTTCTGAACAACTACATCATCTGGATGAAAATATGTGCAACCGCTTGTGCTGCCAAATATCATTGCTCCACTTTTTAGCTTTATACCTGAATTGGAATTAAATTGATATCCATATATCCCATCCTTTTTTGTAAAGTTTATAAAATCTTCTTTTTCTACATCAAATTTATTTAACCCTTTATTAGTACTTATCCAAAGGTTATCATTGTCATCAAATAAAATTGAATTTATAAAATTATTAGTTAATCCGTCTGCTATAGTATAAGAATTAAATTGCTTTTCTTTTGTATCAAATTTACCAAGTCCTATATTTGTTCCTATCCACAGATTTCCTGTATTATCAAATGCCATAGAATTTATAGAGCTATAACCTAAAGAGTTATCATATAAATAATTATTTATATAGTTTTCCACAACACCTTTTTCCTTATGATATTTTACTATTCCTGTATCAATCCCACCCAACCAAAGAATATTTTCATCTTTATAATCTGGTAATATATATTTAATATTACTAGGATTTATATTAGACTTTATTAATTCCTCATTATAATATATAACTTTATTAGTATTTATATTATAGCTATAAAAATTAGATGTAGTTGCTATCCAAACAAGCTTTTCGTCACTATATATATAGTTTAATTCTGGAAAATATCCATCGTCAGTTAGATGATAATCACATGTACCCTCTTTTATATCAATTTCTACTAAGCCTTTATTAGTTACAATAAGAATACACTCATCATTTATTTTTACTAAACTATTTATATATTCATTATTTGAAATTGCGATACTATCCTTATGATATATATGCTTAATTAAATTGCTTGTTTTTATATCATATATATATACTCCGTGAAATTTAGTTGCTATCCACAAGTATTCATTATGTACCATTATAGATACTACATTTTTATCCTGTATATCCCATACTTCCTTATAATAACCAAATTTTTTATTGTTATTTAATATATTTACACCTTTTTCTGTTCCAATCCATATTGTACCATTAAAATCTTCATAAAAGCACGTTATAACATTACTACTAAGAGAATTTGGAATGTTAGTATCTTTCCTCAATATGTCAAGTTCATCTTTACTTCTTGAATATTTTAATATGCCATTACTACTAGATACCCATACATTATTTTTACTATCAACCATAATAAAACTGTTATTATTAAGAATCCCCGATTCTTTAATTTCTTCAGTATGGAAAGACTTAAAGTTTTTTTCCTTAACCTCATATTTTTTTTTACTATTATTATCAGTTGTACATTCAGCAACCTTTCCTATATCGTAAACAAAAATACCTTCTTTAGTGGAAATTATTAAGTTACCTAAATTATCCTTTTCTATATTATAAATAAATAGTCTTCCATCATCTTCTTTTATTTCCTTCCGAATTATTCTATAGTCCTTATCTATAAAATTCACTCCATAGTTTGTCCCAACAAATATTGAACCATCTTCAGCTTCTTCTAAACATGTTATAAATGAACTAGTTAATGAGTTTATATCATCTTTATTATTATAAAAATATTTGATACTATTATTTTTAATATTTATTTTCATTAATCCATTTTCAGTACCAACCCACATAACATCTTCTTCATACTTACTCTTTAATAAAGAAGTAATTTTTAAGCGCCCCAAATTATATTTATCTATTGGCAAGTCTTTCATTCTAACAATGGTATCTGTATCTCTAATTAAAAAATCCAGTCCATAATCAGTCGCTATCCATATATTCCCACAAAAATCTTCTTCTACATCATTTATATATGGCGAGCTCAAAGTATTTTTATTTTTGCTACTAGAATTATAAATCTTTACCCTTTCACCATCATATCTATTAAGGCCATCTACTGTACCTATCCACATATATCCTTTACTATCTTGCATGATTGTTGTTACATATTCATTAGAAAGTCCATCATCAATAGATAAATTTTCAAACTGTTCTTTTTTTAATGGTTCTGCTGACACCTTTATAGACATTAAAATATTTGTTATAAAAGATGTTAATAATACAAATATTAGTAATTTGAATTTCATGCATTTACTACCTCTCATTCTTACTCTTGCATATCTTTGGTACTATCGCTTTTATATTAATATAATTATAATTCTATTTAGTAAAAACGTTAGTTATATCAATATTACATATAATAATAACATTTTTTTTATATTTTTTCATCTAAATTTATACGCAATATCCATATTGTATATTTTCAATTATCTTTTCATAATAAATATTATTAATTTCAATAAAAAAGATAATATATTAACTTAGTACAAAGTTTATTTAAATAATTTAACAATTTATTGCAATTCTTCAAATATAGAAAACTTTCATAAAAACATCTTATTCATATAATATAAATGGTCTATTGTATAATTAAAAAGAGATATCTCAAACTGAATTAAAAATCATTTTGAGATATCTCCTATCTTTGTTACATTCTAAAAGGAATTAATTAAATAATATTATCCTTTTAAATCTATTATTTATTAAAGACCTTTTCTGTTGAAACCCATTCATCAAGAACTTCACTATACTTTCTAACATAATAATAGTGAATAAGATCAATTTGAATTAATATAGGTATTTGTGCAGATATCATTCCAGTGGATTCCTCTCCTGAAAGATTATCTGTTATTACACTAATGTCTGAGTATTCAACTATCTTACTATTTCTATTTCCAGTAATGAGAATAATATTCGCACCTTTTTCTCTTAAGAGTTTAGCACACTTTTGAAGATGCTTATTTCCTCTTAATGTAAAGATAAATACAAGATCCCCTTCTTTTATTAGAGTTGATGCCATTTCTATTGCCTCTTTATCATATATTACTTCTACAAGCTTACCCATTCTTGAAAATCTAAACTTAAAATCTTGAGCTGCCGTAGCACTAAGCCCTAATGCAAATATATGCATAAATCTATTATTATGTATAGATTCACAAATTTTCTCTATTTTATCCCTATCAAAATTTGTATCAATATTATTGAAAATTTTAAAATAGGAATTTTGTAAATCTGAGGATATTTTATTTGATCTTATGCCATTATTTTCTTTTAAGTGTTCACTATATAAATACATTAGTTCTTTATAATTATTTAATCCTATTTTTTTACAAAATCTAGTTATAGAAGCAGGAGAGACACATAACAATTTAGATAATTCATTTATTGATCTTGGTTCTCTATTACTCAAAAAATACTCTGCTATTTGCTCCTCTACATAAGTGAATTTTACCTTTGCATGAGTTATTCTAAGTATAATTTCTTTTTCCATAGTATCCTCCAAAAACAATTATTATACCTTAAATGTTATATGTCTCTTGTTAATTAATCAACTAAATATTTATTTTTAAAGTTTTAATTTCTCCACTTTTAAATTTACCAATATTAATAGAGCTATCTATATTTTCTTTATTAGATATTTCTTTATTATTCATATTTACCCATTCATAGCTTTTGCCTTTTGAAACTTTGATATTTCCACCATCTATAACTTTATCTGTGTAATTTACAAATCTTACAGTAAATGAATTTTTATCTACTGGTATTATTGAAGTTACTACAATATCATTTAAGTCATTACAATCTACTATATCTTTTACTTCTTCTAGCTTATCTTTTAATGGATGCATAACAAAATATTTTAAAGTATTAGTAAACCTATTTATTTCTTGAATTTGATAATTTGGAATTGTAATACTATAGTTTTTCCAAATCTTATTTATCTTTGTTATATTAACTTCATTATTTATTGTGATAGCAAATTTGAATTTAAGCTTTTCTTTTAATTGACTATCTGGTGTTTCTATATATCTAAACTCATTTCCTGAAGCAATACCAGGTCTTCTAATTAAATCAGGTTTACCAAGGAATCCAACACCTCTAAATAAAGTTAATGCAATATTTGAATTTTCTAGAATTTCATATTCTTTTATTCCTTTTGCTAACGTAAATACAGACTTATTTTCTTCTTCAATGCCAACAAAATGTAACATTGGATATATTGGCGATGGTTCTTCCTTCCAACCAAGCTCTCTCCAATCATTAATATGAGCTGGAACATTATCTCTTCTAATTGTACCAAATGAAGTATCACTTATGCTTTCTTTAGAAGTAATATCTGTTTTTAAAACAGCTCTCATTCTATGGTCACAAGCTTTATTATCTATCTCTAAATGGCATTCTACTATTTCTTTGTTAGATAGCATTAATATAAGTTCATATGGTATTTCTGTATTTCTTATATTTTCCTCTCTATATTTAAGATTCATAGGAACTTTAAATTCTCCTGAAATCTTTATTTCCTTATAAAGTTTCCCATTATTAATGTCTACTTTTGCATTTTTGAAATCTAAGTTATATCTAAAATCATATTTTTCTTCTGGTGGTGAATAGTCATAAGTATCTCCATCATCACCTGATTCTTCAATATATAAGCAATCTTTTAATTCTCTATTGCTTATTTTATCTATTATATTAATTTTACCATCTACAACTTCAACTTTATAGAAATTATCTTCTATAAAATTACTAGAAGCTTTTTCTTTTATATTTATTTCTTCTTCTAATTGAATTACTTTCAATACTTCTATACTTAATGGCTTTAAAGAACATTTTATAGCAACTTTGGAAACATAATAATATAAACTATCATCATATTGAGATTCATCCTTTTTAATGCTTCCTGCATATTCTCTCTTTCTCTCAAGCAACTGATGTTCAATAATATTTCCATCTTTATCTTTAATTATAAAGTTTTTAGTCTTTGTAGTTACTATAATCTTGCTTACTTCTTCTCTATTGTGTGGTAATGTATTAAATAAAATTATATTGTCCTCTTCACTGCAATTAAGAGACTCGCTAATCTTTCTTATAATATAATCGCAAGCTGAATATGACAGTTGATCTGCCTCTATAAGTCTTGCTAAAATACTTCTATTAGTTTTATCACTATTACATCCACATGCACTATCATGAGCATGATTCATTAATAATTTCTTCCAAATCTCTTCAATCATTTCTATCTTTGGATCAATACCTAAGTTTTGAGCAATAACCATAAGTGGCTCTAAATGATAAATTAACTTTCTTTCTACCTTATCATTTAAATATTTATGATCATATCTTGATGAATAAATTGATCTATGTATTTTAGAATTAGATGGATTTACAAATTCACCTTTTACTTCTATTAAATCTTTAGATTTCTCTAGCTCATCAAAGAATTTATTACAGTCACTTTCTACATAGTCAAAATTATTTTTACTTCTTTCATTATAGTAAGCAATTCTTTCTTTTAAGTTAAAATCAACATACCTCTGGTCTCCCCCAACAGGTAATAGAATATTTTCAGTTTGAGATCCATCTAAAATAGTTTTCTCAAGCTTTTTTACATCATCACTATAAATTAAATTTCCACCATAAAAATACCCATTCTTTATGTTATAAACTAAAAGTGAACTATCATCTTCACCTTTCCATATAAATTCTCTATTAGGGCAAACATCATTTGCTACCCCTCTCCAAAAAATACTTCTATTAATATCAAATCCATTTAAAATCTTTGGTAAATCTTTAGTTTGACCAAATGAATCTGGTAAATATCCTATTTTTAAATAATCACCATACTTTGATGCACTTTTAATTCCATAGAATAAATTTCTTACTATTGATTCCCCATCTATAATTAATTCATCTGTCTGTGTATACCAAGGTCCTATTAATAACTTGCCAGATTCAACAAGATTTTTTACTCTTTCAAAATTACTTGGTATAAATTTTATATATTCCTCTAATATACTTAACTGCCCATCAAGAAGATAAGTTTCTAACTCACCATTTTCTAATGCTTCCATTACTTCATCCATATGATAAATTAATTGTATAATTGATTCATTTGAAGTAAAGTACCATTCGTAATCCCAATGGGTATGTGGATAAACGTGTATTTTTTTCATTATCGGTCTCCTTTATTTAATATAGTTCTATATTAAATATCCACTAGGGATTATTAATAATCTCCAGTGGATTTACTTATTTATTAAAATTTTATTTCTTTTACTAAGTCATATAGACATTTAGTATCAGTTTCAGTAGTGATATTGTTTCTAAAATCATCATTTAATAATTCTTTAGCAATAGTGCTTAATACCTTAAGATGATTTTCTGCTCCGTCCTCTGGAATTGTTAGAGCAAAGGCTGTTGTTATTCCTTGTCCATCTAGAGAATCCCATTCTATTTTATTTTTGAACTTTATTAAAAATACTCCTGGTGCAATAACTGTTTTATTTTTGCTATGAGGTATAGCTATTCCATCATTAAATCCTGTTGTTGCTTCTTTTTCTCTTTCATGTAATCCATTATAAAAAGCTTCTTCATCTTTTACATATCCATGTTTTTTAGCTATTGAAGCAATAAACCTAAATGCTTCATCTTGTGTAGTTGAATTTTCATCAACATATATATGATTTTGCGCAAATAACTCTTTATCTGAATTTATATTTCTTTCAATAATTTCTTTTGTATCAACTTCTATTTCTTCTATTTCTTCATCTTCAACTGGCTTTCTCCAGAAACCAATAATTAATGCTGTTACTAAAATACCTGCTGATATACTTAAAATCCAAGTTATAAATGGAATTGGTTGTTCTATGTATCCAATTATTGCTCCTAAAGGTGAGCCAATTCCACCATAGAACTTAACTCCGAATATTGAAACAAGTCCACCAGCTAATGCTGATCCTGCAACTGATGCAGTAATCATTTGAACTGGATTAGAAGCTGCAAATGGAATAGCTCCTTCAGTAACACCAACCATTCCCATTCCAAATGCTGAACTTGCTGATATTTTTTCATCCTTAGTAAATTTATTCTTAAACAATACTGATGCTAACCAGATTCCTAATGGTGCAACTGAAATTGCTGCTTGTGATGCTGTTTGTGGCACAAAATTTGCATTTGCTATGCCAAATTTAGCAACTGTATCTGTATAAACTGCTGTACCAAATATAAGTGCTGTTTTATTTACAGGGCCACCAAAGTCAAATCCAATCATCGCTCCAATTATTGCTCCAATTATAAATGGCGCCCCAGCAAATGTTTCATTTAATGTAGTTAATCCACTATATAATCCATCCATTAAATTGGCTATTGGATTTCCAATTAAATAAGTTACTATAATCATAATTATTAATGTAGCTATTAATGGAATTATCATTATTGCTAATAATGGTTGTAGTACCTTAGGCCATTTAATTTTCTTTAATCCTTTTACTAAATAACCAACAATAAATGCAACTAAAATTGCTCCTAAGAAACCTCCACCTGTTTGAGTTCCTAAATATGTTGCATCATTAACTAGATATGCTCCAATCATAGCTGGTGCAATTGCAGGTTTGTCTGCTATAGAATTAGCAACAAATGCTGCAAATAATGGTATCATTAATTTAAATCCAACTTGTCCAACTTCGAAAAGCTTAGACATAAAGAATCCAATTTGAGTTGATTTATCAAATCCCCAATTTACTATTTGGCCAAGTTCATTTTCTTGGAATGCAAATATATTTGCAATTGCAAGTAATATACCTGATGCAATAACCATTGGTGTCATATATGATATTCCACTCATTATATGCTTAACAAAACTACTTTCTGTTTTTCCTAATGTAACTTTACCTACTTTAGTTCCCTTAGCTCCAAAAACTGTTGCTTCTTTATATGCTCTATCAATTAAACCCTCTGGATTTTTAATTGCATCTATTGACTTTACTGATAAAAGTCTTTTTCCTGAAAATCTCATTAAATCAATATTTATATCTGCTGCTATGATTACTAAGTCAGCTTCTTCTATATCTTTTTCAGTTAATACATTTTCTGCTCCAATTGATCCTTGAGTTTCGACTTTTAAATTATACCCCTTTTTCTTTCCAGCTTTAATTAAGCTTTCTGCTGCCATATATGTATGTGCAATACCTGCTGCACATGCTGTAACTGCTATAATTTTTCTATTCATAAATCATTACCTCCTCATCACAGTTCCAATTATGCCATCACTAACTCCCTATGTAAACCTTTTGAACTTCTTTAGTATAAGTTTTCTTTTTTTATTTTTTTATTGAAAATATTTTCATATTTTTATTAATTTTTATTATCTTTTAATCAAAACATAATAATATTTTCATTCATAAATTACTTCTATAATTTTTCAAAATAGATAAGACTCTATTATATTATAATTTAAATTGATTAATTTCTTAATCGCCGTAATTTTATAATTAACTTTTTTTATCTGTTCTTTCAAAATATATTCTAGTTTTATATTTTAAATAATAAAAGCTTTTATTATTATTTGTTAACTATGCTATAATATTTTTAAGTTTTTTATATTAGGGGGTGTTTTTTAATGAAGGGTTATAATACGTTCAACCTTAAATCAGTTTGCTCTTTGCAAGGACTACAAAAGTCAGCTATGCTTTGTTTAGAGCTTAAACTGTTTAATTAGCTGAAAGCTTTATACTTTTTAAGTTCTGTAACACATAGTTTTATTGTATTCTTTGCCTTAATTCTTTACTAAAAAATTAAGGAGTAAGAAAAATGAAATATGCAAAAGCAAATGATGTGTTACCAGATGAAATAATTGAATTAATACAAAAATATGTAGATGGAAAATATCTTTATATCCCTAAAAAGAATACTACGCATAAATCTTGGGGAGAAGAAAGTGGCATAAAAGCCTCATTAAAAATTAGAAACGATGAAATTTATGAAAAGTATCTTAAAGGTTATAGTATTCATGAATTATGTGAAGAATACTTCTTATCTGAAAAAAGTATAAGAAGAATAATTTATATGCAAAAAAATTGCTCTTAATTATTGCAGAATCGTTTAATAGCTTGAATATATCTTATAACCACTATATTCTTATCTTGTAAAACATAAAATAAGTTTGATAAGTGAGGAAAATTAATGGAAACTTTTGTTAAAAACCATAAATTTAATTATATAAAAAGGTGTATGAAGGATTTAAGTAATTCTTTGGTATCCTGTGTAGATAAAGATATTATTCAAGCTAATAAATTATATATAAATCAAAAAGTCTTAGATAAATTCTCAAATTTATCTAAGGAGCAAAAGAATCTACTTGATATTTCAAAAATAACAGAACAATATCAAATTGATTTTTATTTAGAAAAATTGCTAAATTACGTATATGAATCACCTAATATAACAAATGCACAAATCAATAGGTTATTTAAAAAAGAAAAAAAATTCAAATTACCTAGTGAAGATATTTTCAACATCAAAACCACTTACTTAGGATGGATTGATAATCAAATAAGAAAATTATTTATTGCTTATAATTTAGATGGAAATCTTGTTGGTATGGCTTGTAGGATATCTAATCCTGAACCTAAAAGCTCTCATAGATGTGTACTTTGTAATCATATTGGCAAAGAAAATGAAGTGGCATTTGTTTCACCAATATGTAAACAATCATCTAAAGATGCTTATAAATCTATAGGATTTGATATCTGTTTAAACAGTAAAGATTGTAACGAAAGAATAGTTTCTATTGATAAGCTTAAAGATCTTTTAAAAACTGTTAATAATATAAAATAAATGGATATCTCAAAATAATTTTAAAACTATTTTAAAATTATTTTGAGATATCCTCCTTTGTATTTTATTTGAAACATAAAAATTTATAAGTAACTTTTTTATTTCGATTCCCATTTACAAATTCTATTTTGTAAAATATCTATTATCTTAAACATGGTTATCCCTAAAAGGCTTATTAGGATAATTCCAGCATACATACCTTCATAGTCTACCTTAATCCAAGAATTCATAATATAATATCCAATTCCATACTTAGTAGCATAGTTTTCAGCAAAAAATAACGCTGCTATACTTGAACCTAATGCTATTCTAAGAGATGTAAATAATCTTGGCAAAGTTGCTGGAATATATATGTGCTTTATCATTTGAGCTTTTGATAATTTTAAAGACTTTGCTGATAATATTAACTCTTTTGAAATTTCTTTAGCACCATCTCTAACTGATATTATTATTTGAAAAATAGCAATAGCTATTATAAGTACTATTTTTGAAGTATTACCAAGTCCAAAAAGAATCATAAACACTGGTAAAAACGCTATTCTAGGCACTGGGAAAAATAAATATACTATTGGACTAACCAAGTTGTCTATTTTATTATTTATTCCAATTAATAATCCTATTAAATATCCTAAAGTTATAGTTATTATCACAGCTACAAATAATCTAAATAAGCTTGTTACAAGATGAGTAGACATAACTTTAAATCCTACTTGATATAACTTTTTTAATACATCAATTGGATTAGGAACAACAAATGAATTTAATATTATGTGGAGTAAATACCAAAATACTAATACTACTGATACAGCATAGATATATTTATATGCCTTTTTAAATCTTGTCATAAGTCCCATCTCCAAGCCTTTCTAAAATAGTTCTTATTTCATTACACTTATCAAAGAAATTATAACTTTTCCTTGCTTCTCCTTGCCCATAGTATGGATTATTAATAATTTCTTTTATTTCTCCATCTATCATAATAGCTATTTTTTTACCTAGTATTACAGCCTCTTCTATATTATGAGTAACTATAATATATGACATGTTATATTCCTTTTGTATTTTACATAATAAATTTTGAAAATTTTCTTTATTAATTGAATCTAGTGCTGATGATGGTTCATCCATTAATAATAATTCTGAATTTAAAACTAATGCTCTTGCAACTGCTGCCCTTTGTTTTTCTCCACCACTAACTTCAGAAGGATATTTATCTAAAATATGTTCTATATTTAATTCTTTAACTATCTTTTTTGTATATTTTTCTATATCCTCTTTAGATGCATTTCTTATTAAAAGACCTAATTGTATATTTTCTTTAATTGTCTTCCAAGGAAAAAGACCATTACTTTGTAATATGAGACTAGTATCATTAAATTTATTTAAAATATTTCCTGATTTATTATTCTTTAAATCTGCAATAGATAATAAAAGCGTACTTTTCCCACATCCTGATGGACCTATTATTGAAAGTGTTTCACCTTTAGCTAAAGAAAAAGAGATGTTTTTTAAAATATCTCTTTTCTCATAACTAACATATAAATTATTTATTTCTAACATTACTTAGATACATAATCCTTTGTTACTATATCATTGTAATCTAAGTTTAATTCACTTCCTTGTAATTTTTCAGTCCAATCTTCAATTTCTTTTATGTAAGCTTCATCTGGTACTCTTGTTTTATGATATGTTGGTAATACAATTAAATCTTTTATTTGTGGGTTTAACTCTAATTTTGAAATTAAAATATCCTTTGCTTCATTTGGATTATTTACTATATCTTCAATAGCTTTGTTATAAGCATTATGAAATCCCTTAACAGTATTAGGATTATTCTTTATAAATTCATCTGTAAATATAATTGCATTTGGAGTGTAATCATCTGGATCTCCATATACTCTCTTTTCTAATCCCTTAAGCTCCGCATTTGAAGCTAAAGGTTCTGGTAAAACTGCCATATCTATCTTATTTTCCATTAAAGCTTGCATTCTTAAAGGCATTTCATTAATAAATACTTTTTCTACATTATAATCAGTTAAATATTGATCTGCTAAAAAGTTTATTACACTAACTTCCATTAATCCAACTTTAACATCTTTTTTCTCTTTAAAATCCTTTGATAATACAATTGGGAACATTCCATCAGTAGTTGTAGTTATCTTAGCTTGTAATCCACCCTTAACATTATTTAAAAATTGAATCATACTAAGCATTGCCGCATCAAGCTCACCTGCTTGAATTGAGCTTTGCTTTGTAGCTCCATTTGTAAATATTTCTAATTCTAGATTTACACCTTCTGCTTCAAAGTATCCCTTTTCTTGTGCTAATAAAATTGGTGCTGAGTCAGATGCAGACATTACTCCTAATCTAATTGTATTATTTTCTTCTACTTTTACTTTATTAGAAGTACATCCTATTAATGAAATTGTCATAACTAGTGACATCACTACTAATAATAAGCTTTTCTTAATATTCTTCATAATGTTTCTCCTTTAGTATAAATTTATTTTTTCTGCTCTATAACATTTATAGCCTATTGGCTTAGTTATATCTGTATCTTTAATTTTTATTTCAAAAACTACTTTATCATTTGCTATTTCTATTATAGTTATTTGATTTTTCATTCTATTACTCTTCATATCATCAATTGGATTACCAAATATATCTTTAGTTATACCACCAAAGCATATTAATCTATTATTATTTTCAAGAACTCTCACTGCCCCTAAATATGCACAGTAAAGTTCATTACCTCTTTCCTTACCATATTGCCATACTTGCTTAACTGTCATTTTTTCTTCATCTATTTCATATTCAACTGCACGACTATAATTATTGTGTGCTAAAACAGCATCCTCTAATTTATAGCTTCTAAAGTTTCCATTATCGAATATAACAAGATTTCTATTATAAGTTAATGAAGGAGTATGTTGAGCATAGCTAAACTCGAAATTATCACCTATTGGATTAAGTAAATACTTCTTAAGCTTATTATCCCATCCATAATGAGGAGCTAATATCCACTTTATTTCAGATGTATCCTTGTTAAACTTTACTACAGTACTTTGATTTCGAGATGATGCAATTATGCAATTACTTTTTTCATCATATACTAATGAATTTAAATGTAACCAATCCAATGGATGATTTACCGATATCTTATCAATTACTGTTTCTCTATTAAAATCTAGTATTTTTCTAAAATCCCATTCATTAATTACTTCTTTAGTTTTTCTATCTATCTCGACTAATAAATCTTGTTTAGTATTTTCTCTTTGAGTAATAGCTAAAAAGTTTCCATTTGTTAATTCTATAACATCATGATGTAAACCAAACCTTATAGGAAAGAAATTTTTTATTCTTCCAAGCATATCAATTTCTATAAATCCAGCTGAAGTATAAGCACCACAAATACCGCTTGATATTGGTGCATCTACTATTAAGTTTCCATTTTTAAGTTTCATAAACACATGACAGGATACCCCTGTGTATAGCCATCTTAATCTTGCTTTATTATCTATGATAGAATATAAGTGCTCTATAGTTTTTACAGCTTCTGATCTTCCTAAAGACATTGCTATCATTCCATCATACATATCAATTTCATCACATTTAATTAACTCTATACTAGGATATTCTATAGATAATTTTGAGATTTTTATATAATGAATAACTTCCTTTTTATTATTATCTTTATAATTGCATATAACTCTTATACAATTTTCCCTATCCTCCATTAAACCTAATATAGGTATTTCATGATCCTTTTTTAATTCTTTAAACTCTTTTTCAATATCATCCTCAATAAACACAGTTACTGAACACTCTTCTTTAGTTTTAAATTTCATTAAAGCTGATAATGGACAAGTTTCAAATGGATTCAATACTATAAAAGGATTTTCTTCTGTATAGTTACCTTCTAAATACTTACTCTCTATATTGTGCTCTATATCCTTTTGTTTTTTTAATAACTCTTCCATATGTTCACCTACTATACTCTAATTATTAGCGCCTAATATTATAACATGATTATATTTTCTAAAAAATAACTAAATATTATACACTTTTATTACAATTACTTTTCTAGTATTTTAATTTACTCATTCTCGGTTTTTACTAAAATATATTTCATAAACAGTCCATAAAGTTTCAGATATAATCTACATAAAGGGGTTAAGACCAAAGTTGTCTTAACCCCTTTAAAGATACCTATTTTATAATGAAGTTTTACTTTAACTAATATTCTCTAACTTATTGGTAATATTATTGTAAAAGTGCTTCCTTTATTTAATTCACTTTCTAAAACTACTTGTCCATCATGTAACTCCACAATATATTTCACTAATGTTAATCCTATTCCGCTACTGCTTACCTGAGTGGAATTAAAACCTTTTCCTTGTTCAAACCTCTTAAATATAAACTCTTGGTCATCTTTAGATATTCCAAGTCCTGTATCTACTATAGAGATACTTACATTATTATCATTTTCTTTAATTAAAACCTTGATTTTCCCGCCACTTTCTGTAAACTTAACTGCATTTCCAATAAGATTTATAACACATCGCTCTATTTCTTTAGGATCACAACATATCGGCATTTCTTCGATTTCAGGATCAATAATTAAATCAATTCCCTTATTATTAATATAATTACTCATATTTAATGCAGTTTCTTCAACTAAATATACTATATCAATATTTTCTTGCTTATTTATCTTATAAGCACCTGATTCTATTTTTGAACTATCTATAATATCATTTATTATATTTAATAAATTATTAGAGTTTTTCTTTATTACATCTATATATTTTAAAGCCTTTTCTTTATTCATGCTACCGCTTGCTTCTAAAGAATTTATTAATTGAACTATTGATAAAATTATATTTATAGGTGTCCTTAACTCATGAGATAAATTGATAAAATAATCATTCTTAAACTTTTCATTTCTAATATTTCTCTCATAAAGCTTTTTATTTTCCTCCATCTGAGAATTTATTTCCTTTGTTTGTTTGTCTACTAAAGATTTTAGAATTTTTACACGCTGAATAAAAAATAGAATTAGTATTACAGCAATAGATATATACGTGCAATATGCTAAATTAGATTTCCAGAATGGTTCTTTTATAACAAATCTTATAGACGATTCTTCAGTTAAACTTCCATCACTATTAGATGCTTTAACTCTAAATGTATAATTACCTGGTTTTAACATTGTATAATTGGCATAACCGTCCCTATTACCACTAATCCATTCACTATTTACTCCATCCATTTTATAAAAATAGGTTATCCCCTCCATCCTTGTATAGTCCGGAATGAAGTACTCAATAGATATATTATTTTCATTATACTTAAGCTCTACATTTTCTCCTTTTATTGTATATAAATCACTATTTATGAATACTTTATCTAAAATTACTTTATCCTCTTTAGAAATTACCTTTTCTATAGCATTTGGATTGAATGAAACTACACCTTTAGTTGTTCCAAATAATAAATGTCCTTCTTTTGTCTTATATGAAGCTCTTTTATTAAATTGATCCCCATATATTCCATCTACTTCTGTGAAATTTATAAATCTATTTTCACTTAAAATAAACTTGCTTAACCCCCTGCTTGTCCCTAACCATATATCTTCATTATTATCTATTATTATACTATTTATATAATCGCTTCCTAAGCCATCTTTCTCATAATATTTAATGAAAGCTTCTTCTTTAATATTAAATTTATTTAACCCCGACTCGGTTCCTATCCAAAGATTTCCTTTTCCATCACCCTGAATACAATTTATAGATTCATAACTTAATGAATTATTTTCTGATGATGATAAATAATTTTTAATAACACCTTTAGTTTTATGGAACTTTATTAAACCTCCACCACTTCCTCCTGCTAGCCAAAGAATATTTTCATCGTTATCATCTTGATAAATATCAAAAACTTTATAATTTTCAATTCCATTTTCAATAAAATTCTCTTTATAATTTTCATATTCATAAGTGTTATTTGAACTTCTATAAAGTCCCCCCTCGGTTGCAATCCATGCATCTTGACCATCATTTATCATTTTTAAACCTTGATTAAAAGGATTACGTGTTTCCTTTTCTACACGATATTTAATTATCTTCCCTGTTTCTTTATCAATTTTATTCATTCCTTTATCTGTAGATATTATTATTACTCCTGGTTTTCCTTGAGTAATATATTTTATTGAATTACTACTTAATGAATTTTCATCATTTTCATTATAGCTAAATCTTATCATCTTATTTTCATCTATATTAAAATAAATTACCCCATTTTGTTCCGTGCCTATCCATAAATCATCTTCGCTATCTTGTAAAAATGATGTTATACTACTTACATGTATTTCATTTTTTCTTAATATATTGTTTATTTTATTACTAAATTGTTGTCTAAGATTTAATATACTAATACCATTATTTGTTCCAATCCATAAAGTTCCATTTCTATCTTCATATAAACATCTTATTGAATTACTTAATAAATGATTAGATGTGCTAATCTATGACTGATATAATTTAGTTGTATTATTACTTGGTATATATTTTATTAGACCACTTGAACTAGCAAACCATACGTTTCCTTTGCTGTCGCATAATACTTTAGTTATATCTTTATTTAAATTTTCTCCAACATCTATGTTGTAATTACCTAATTCATAATTTTTAGATGAGATTTTTATTATTCCATTTTTACTTGCAGTCCAAATATTTCCTTCATTATCTTTATCCATTTCATATATATATATATCATTATTATTCTCATTTTCCTTATTATATATATTATAATTGTCTAAATCTATAATATATAATCTATCTATAGTAGATATCCATAAGTATCCATCTTCATCTTCATCTATATCTGTTATATAATTATTTGTTATACTTCTATTAGTTCCATCTGAATAATATTTTATAAATTTATTATTTTCCTCATCATATCTATTAAGTCCATTTGTTGTTCCTATCCACATAGTATCATTACTGTCTCTATATATTGAAGTTATTGAATCATCAGATAACATAGCATTAGGATCTTCATTTTCTTCTATCCTTGTCACTTTATAGTCAGTTCTATTTATAATATTTAACCCTGCATCAGTTCCTACCCAGATATTCCCATAACCATCTTCATTTATACTAGTAATACAAGTTGAGGTAAGACTACTTCCATCATTACTTTCATAGTTATATTCTGTTACTATATTTCCGTTATATTGATTTAATCCATCCTCAGTTCCTATCCAAATATATCCCAATGAATCTTGATAGATATCAGTTATAATATTATTTGATAATCCATCCTTCGTCGTTAAATTATAAAAATTCACTTTATCTATTTGAGCAATTGAACTTTTATAAAATTCTATCATATCAGCATAAGCTATATCTACATTGATACATAAAAACATTAATTCTAATATAAGTAAGATGATATTTCTTTTAATTTTATCCATTTTCGCTCCAACTTTAACAAAATTTAAATAATTATTATACTTATTTTTAGCATTTTTTTCCTCATTAGTCAATTATTTTAACATAAATTTCATATAAATATCGTATTTTCATAAACAATTTAATAAAAATATTAATATTATAGTACATAATTTATAATCAATAGCATTTAGATAAAGTTAATGTTTCAATATCTTATAAATACTCTAATGACATGAATAGTTTTTATTTAGCTTATAATACGAATATTATTTTATTTACTAACTCTCTTTATTACTTTTTTTATTTTTATTTCTTACTGGTACAAACTCTGATGTAGTATCATTTGAATCAATATAAACATAGTCTCCATTATTGTCTTTTTTTAGTCCTAAAAATGCATTTTCTTCTTACTATTTCTATATTTTGTACTCATTACCTTAACCTCTTATATATTATTATTTATATTATTTACTTATTATTTTTTAACCACATAATAGCACAGTATGTATGCATAGCTGCTTCTGTAATTAATGTATCTTCATTAATTACTATATTTTTATTATGCATTGGTTCACCATATAAAGTATTTTCTTGCTTTGTACCTGCACCTAACATAAGATAGACACTTGGAACTTCATATGAATAAGAATCTTTATATAAATATTCTAATGCTTTCCAAGCTTCTTTATATTTTTCTTCTACCAACCAATGGATAAGATATAAATCTAAATAATCAACACCTAATCTTTTTAAGATTGCTTCATAAGCTTCTACATTTGATTCATATCCTAAATCAGTTTTCAAAACTTTAGAAGTTATAAATAAATCTTCTCTTGAAATTCCTGTTTCTTTTATCCCTTGTTTTATTCCTTCTCACATAGCTTCTTCATTTCCATATATAGCTCCACCATCAATACTTCTATATCCATTCTTTATTGCTACTCTAATGCATTTATTAACTCTTCACTATCTTCTTACTCTGAAAACTCCCAGTCCTAATCTTGGCATTTAAATACCATTATTTAAAGTAATTGTACTATTCATATTATCTATCATATTATTTTCTTCTTGAATCTTTTTTATTAATGTATTTATCTTAAGCAATGGCGTATTTTTCATTATTCTTTCTCTATCACTTTTGCTAAAATCTCTATTAAACTATTCTTTCTAGGCCTCCCATTAAAAGCAACTACCTTAATATTACATCTCCCTATTTTTTTGTTTTTTGCTCAACCATGTACTAATTATATAAACACCTATATTATTTAACAAGTACGCACTTTTAAGTTAGATACCTTACCTAAGGGTAAGATTTATTATAATATCTTAGTTACATAGGAAAATAAATTATTACTATAATCAATATTCTTTTATTTATATTAATAATTTTAGTATAATGTTTTATTTAAAAATATTTGAAAGTAAGTAATTTAATGATTTCTTTCAATAATAAAAAATATGTTTATTTATTAGATCTTGAGATGGTTTTTATACGTGGTAAATGGAAGGCTCTTATACTATGTAATTTATATAATAAACTTAAAAGATTTTTAGAACTTCAAAGAATGGTTGAAGGCATAAGCAAAAAAATTTTAAATCAAAATTTAAAAACGCCTATGTAATCATATTGTACATAGACGTTTTTCTTTTATTAAATTCTTATAAAATTCTATTTTTTATTAAAATTAAATATTAATATTTAAAATCTAAAAGCTTATTTTTTAATTGGTCTTCAATATTTCTTAATTCTAATTCAGCTTCTCTACGCTTTTGACGTCCCTCTGTTTGTATATTAAGTATTTCGTCAAGAGTTGAAATTAATGACTCATTAGTAGTTCTAAGTGTATCAATATCAACAATTCCTCTTTCAGCTTCTTTAGCAGTTTCTATAGTTGAAGTTTTTAATATTTCAGCGTTTTTACGTAAAAGTTCATTTGTCATATCTGTTACTTCTCTTTGAACTTTTGCTGCATTAGTAGAATGAGCAACTCCAAGAGCTAAAACTATTTGACTTTTCCAAAGAGGAATAGTATTTACAATTGTTGATTGTATTTTTTCAGACATTAACGAATCATTATTTTGAATCAAACGAATTTGAGGTGCCATTTGCAGAGAAATCATTTTAGTTAATTCTAAATCATGAATTTTCTTTTCAAAGCGATTGCAAAGTGCAATAAAATCATTTACTTCTTGAGCATCCTGAGGAAGTCCACTTCTTTTTGCTTTTTCTTGTAATATAGGAAGCTCATCTTTTTCTAATATTTGAAGCTTCTTTTTTCCAGCTAAGATATACATAGAAAGTTCTTTGAAATACACTTTATTTATTTCATACATCTTATCTAGCATAGCAATGTCTTTTAAAAGCTGTATTTGATGTTTTTCGAGGATATTACACATTTTATTAATGTTATCCTCTACCTTATCATATTTTACTTTCATTTGATTAATCTTATCTTTTCCTTTTTTTAAAAAACCAAAAATCCCTTTTTTCTCTTCTGACTCTTCGAAGCTCTTTAACTCAAGAACTACATTAGAAAGCATATCCCCAACTTCTCCTAAATCTTTAGTTTTTACATTGTTTAATGCTGTTTCTGAAAAATCAGATATTTTCTTTTGAGCACCTACTCCATATTGCAAAATAGAATTTGAATTTTTTATTTCTATCTTCTCTACAAATTGATCTACCATCCTTTTTTCTTCTTCTGTTAATTGGATTTCATCAACTTTTTCTTCTTCTGGTTTTTCTTCCTGTACTTTTACATCAAGAACTTCCTCTTGAAATGGTTCAAAGCTTAATTCTGGTTTTATATTAATAGGTTCTTTAAATTCATCACTCATTTAAATTTCCTCCCTTTTACTTTAAACTTATTTTTTAAAATCTTCTTCTGTTAATCCTTCTTGTTTAAATAAAGTTTTAAGAACAGAAATATCTGTGGAAATATCTAAAACAATATCTTCAAATAAATCATCTAACAAATTTTCAAAAGCATTATTTATAATATCAATACTTTTTTCAATTTCAATTTTAGCATTTTTTATATTTTCTCCTTGAACTAATTGATTGCTTAAATCTTTGTATGAATTAATAAGTTTTATTGTAATAGGAAGATAGTGATTTATAAATTTATTAACTTCTTGAAGCTTCTTAGGATTTTTCTCAATATAATCAAGTATTTGATTTGCAATATTTTGTAATTTATCTAACTTTATAGCTATTTCTTCTTTATAAAGTTCATTCCTTACTTTCTTTATTTGTTCAATATAATTTCTTCCCATTTCAATTATAGATTTTATTTCTTCTCTTTCTGAATCACTTAAACCTTCATTTGCTTCTTCTTTTTTATTTAATTTTTCTTTATTACTTTCTTTAGCAATTTGTTGCTTTTTTAAATTTAGGTAGTCACTATAAACATCATCATTTAATATAAAATAAGTTTTTTCTTCATCAACATGTCCTTCTATAAACATACCTAAATCAATCATTTTATTTAAATCTTTAAGAACAAACTCTTCTTTTTCTTTAGCAAATCTCGCTAAATCTTTAATTAAACAATAACTATTATCTTCAATAAATCTTACATACTTTTTAAAACGCTTTAATCTGTTTCTTAAATTTATTCCTCTAAAAAATAAACCTAAGCTTAATACTAAAAATCCAAGCAAAACACCAAAAGTAGCAAAAGTACCTGGTATAATTCCGTTAAAAAATAACATGAATATTAGAAATATAAATACCAAAACTCCAAAAACTACGCTTCCAATCAAGCCAAATATTGAATAAAGTATTCCCGATACACTTCCCGCTGGCCTTTTGCTAATATATTCCGATATGTCATTTTTAGACTTTTTATTTAAAAATTCATATTTATTTTCTACTTTTACATTATATTCCTTTAGCTTTGATTTAAATTCATTTAAAGTATCCTCTGTTTTATTACTAATATCCTTTTTCAAATTAACAAAATCTATAGCATCAAGTGCACTTTTTACTGTCGATACAATTTGATCTTCTAAATCAGAAAAATCTTTTCTACCCATGGTTCTTCCTCCAGATCATTTTTCTTATATTCAATATAAATTATATATTTAAATGTATATTATAATATATCTTTATTATAATATTTCAAATTAATTATATCTTATTATTAGGTCAATTACAATTTATAACAACTATACTCTACAATTTTTCTTAACAAATATACACTTACTATGCGAAGTAAAAGATATGATTATACTCTTAATAAGTAAATACCTCTATAAATAAAAAAACTATCATCATATTTAGATAATAGTTCTCTTTCTTGATTGTAAACAGGGCTAATTAGCTTCTTAATTACAAAATATTTTAATTATATTTTTCTCAAATTAATAACTGTATTCTAAATGCTTTATAGTTAGATAATATACAATACAAATTTACAATAGAAATGACTTTCAAAATAATTTCCTCTTTTAAATACTTACTTTCTATATATACTATTGTAAATTTTAATTAATCCTTAAACTATTTGAAAAACTTATTTATATTACTCCAAATAAAATTAAGCTAATAACATTCAAAACTAGTTACTAGCTTATTCTTTAAAATTCTGTATATTTTTTACTTGTTCCCTTAGCTTTTTCCACTGGATACTTCTTTTCATTTTTATCCATTTTCTTATCCATTATTTCTTCTATATTAACTCCTAAATAATCTGCCATCTGTAAGCAGTAAATCATAACATCTGCTAGTTCTTCGCATACTTCTTCTTTATTATAATTATCATCCCAAAGGAAATGTTCTAATAATTCAGCAGACTCAATACTTATTGCCTTTGCTAAATTATCCGGCGTATGAAATTGTGACCATTCCCTATCATCTCTAAATTTTTTTATTCTATTTTTTATTTCTTCCATTTATATCATCTCCCTACTTACCCTTTGTTTACTACTTTTTACCTATTCAAAATTAAGCTTTTTTTGATAACTTTTTAATTATTTCTATTAGACTAAAACCAAAGAACATATATAATCAAATTCTAATATTTCCCTTCCAAAAATATCCATCAAAAATTCTATTACTGCATCAGAATTGTTACCTATAATCCTCGAAAAAATTACAATATAATCTTTTACATACTGCATATTAATATCTTTATTTATATTAACACAATATCTTAAAAATACAGCATGTCTTATAAATAAATATTCTAATATAATCATTTCGAAAGAAATAATCATTTCTTCTAAATCATCACTAACACAGCTACTAAAAACTTTTGATACAATACAGTTTTCAACTAACTTATCATATTCTTTAAATAAACCCTTAAAATCTTTCCAATCATTAAAAAGCTTTTCTATACTAATTTCTTTAGTATATTTATAAATATCATTTATAGGTTCTTTAAAAATAGAAACATTTCTATAGTTTTCTATTATATCTATGAATAATGTATTTATTTCTTTTAAATATTCTATAGTATCTTTATTTTCATAGTATTTGTATTTATTTAATTCTTCTTTTATATAGTTTTTAGATTTATACTTATCTAAAAAATCTATTAACTCTTCATAAGTTAAATCATCACTATTCAGCATATTAAAAAGAATGCTATAAGAAAAGATAAGCTTATCTTCTATACTTATTTCATCTTTTTGAAGCATATTAACTAAACTCTCTCTTATTTTTAAGCACCCCAAATCTTCAATATAAGAAAGAGAATCATTAAATTCTATATAATTTTTTTCTTTCATATCACTAATTATATTAACTACTTCAGGACATGAACATGATAAAGTAAGTTCTTTTACATCCTCAAATTTATTTTCTATTCTAGGGAAGTTCTTACAAGTTAAAGATAAATTTTCATCACCATGGTTTATAACTATATTACATAGCCCTTCTTCACTTAATAAAGGACACTTCCCCTTTGTCTCTTTTTTTATTAAATATGTATTTTCCCCATTACTTTTTATAAACCTTACATTATCTAAAAGATAATTAAGATCATCTTTTTCCCTCCACTTATTATAAGTTTTAGTATCTACATTTATATCCCACCCTTTACAACAAGTGAACTTACATTTATCTGCTGTACACTTAAATTTATCATATCCTTTTATCTTTAAGATATTTTCTATTTTGTTCATATATTAAACTCCATATTCAAATTTAATTTTAATATACTTATTATAATAAACTTCCTTTGCTTTGTATTGTTTTTTATTAAAGGTTACACAGTTAAAACAAATAATATTTTGATAGTCATAATAAAATAAGTATAAAAAAGACTTTAATTAATTTTGACATTTCTCTGAAATATATGTATAATATATCCTATAAACGAATTATAAATATATATTTGCAAAAATTATTCGGATATAGTGAGGTAAAAATGGATAACGTTTTTGATTATGAAGATATACAACTAATACCAGCAAAATGCATAGTAAACAGTCGTTCTGAATGTGATACATCTATAACTCTTGGAGGAAGAACTTTTAAATTACCTGTAGTTCCAGCAAATATGCAAACTATTATAGATGAAAAAGTCGCAGTTTATCTGGCAGAAAACGGATATTTTTATATAATGCACCGTTTCAATCCAGAGAGCAGAATACAATTTATTAAAGATATGAAAGCAAAAAATTTATTTTCTTCTATAAGTGTTGGAGTTAAGGATGAAGAATATGCATTTATCGAACAATTAGAAGGAGAAAACCTTTCACCTGAATATATAACAATTGATATTGCTCATGGACATTCTAATGCAGTTATTAATATGATTCAGCATATAAAAAAGCATTTACCTAAAAGTTTTGTTATCGCAGGAAATGTAGGAACCCCAGAAGCAGTAAGAGAATTAGAAAATGCCGGTGCAGATGCTACAAAAGTAGGGATTGGTCCTGGAAAAGTATGTATTACTAAAATTAAAACAGGCTTTGGTACTGGTGGCTGGCAATTAGCTGCACTTCGTTGGTGTGCAAAAGCTGCAACTAAGCCAATTATTGCAGATGGAGGTATTCGTACTCATGGGGATATAGCTAAGTCAATTAGATTTGGTGCATCTATGGTTATGATAGGTTCACTATTTGCTGGACATGAGGAATCTCCTGGAGAAACTGTTGAAAGAGATGGTAAGCTTTATAAAGAATACTTTGGTTCTGCTTCAGAATTCCAAAAAGGCGAAAGAAAAAATGTTGAAGGAAAGAAGATGTATGTTGAATATAAAGGTTCATTAAAAGATACATTAGTAGAAATGCAGCAAGACCTTCAATCATCTATTTCTTATGCAGGAGGCAAGAAACTGGACGCAATAAGAACTGTTGATTACGTAGTTGTTAAAAATTCAATTTTTAATGGCGATAGAATATATTAGAATCACGCAAAAAACAAATCTACTGCTAATCTTTATATTAGTAGTAGATTTATTTTGTTCTTTTCTAATATTATCAATGATATTTATATCTCTATTATACTAACTCTTTAACATCAATAAATGGATTTCTATATCTATTCTTCTTTAAAGTTTTATTACCAATATTTATTGCTTCTTTAGGACATATATTTATGCAAGCCATACAATCAGTACATTTTCCAAGCCATATTGGCTTATTGTTTACCATTTCAATATTATCTACTGAACAAATTGATTTACACATTTTACATCCTATACATTTATCGTTAACATTAAATCCTTTATCTTTATTTTTAAATAAATTTTTCCACCCATTATATAATATTCTCTTACTTGCTTTGTAATCAACTGTTTTTACTTCTTTACCTTTAATACCTTCAATAAAATCATCTAATATATTTTCATTTAATTTTATTGCTTTAAGAGCTCTTTCCTTTGTTGGATTTTTTCCTGCTCGTGTATAATTAGAAATATATTTTACACAAATATAATTGCTAAGATTGCCATTCTCCCCTAAAAGTTCATTTATATGAGAAAAGCTTATTTTAGCCTCTCCTCCTCCAGTAACCCTACTGCAAAAATATATGTTTTATCCTTTATATTTAATTTAGATATAAAGTCTTCTACCACTATAGGTAATGAACCACAATGAATTGGATAAACAAAACCTATTACACTATCTTCTACGTTAAAATCCTTATTTTTCAAATCCTTTGGGATAGAAATTAGCTCACAATCCTCTATATTATCTTTAAATTTTTTAGCTACATATATTGAATTTCCTGTGGCTGTAAAATAATAAATTCTCATTTTTTATTCTCCTTTTAAATTTATATTAAATATATTTTCTAATTTCACCTTTATATCTATATTAAAATAATAATCTAAGAACTCCATTATAAATAGTTACTAGCTCTATTAACTTTATTTTATACTTTCATTTAATACTTCATATGTATATTCTATTATTTCACCACAAGATATTCCTTTTTTCTTTAATTCAATACATTCAAGTGTTCCATATTTTTCTTTTACTTTATTAACAATATCTTTTGTATATTTTCTTGACTCATTAGTATCGGTTGCTTCCTCTCTTCCCTTTATAGCTCCAAGAAAAATAAGATCCCCTGCTATAGCGCCACAAGTACCTCCAACTGCCATACCTGTTCCAAATGGAGTTGCAACTTGAACTGGGATATTTAAATTATGTTCTTCATTAAATGTTTTACTATAGATTCTGCACAATTATATCCTTGCTCTCTAAACTCTAATACTTTCTTCATTTATGTATCTCACCTTCTATAATTATTATTTTAATATTATATCACTTATTTAATGGCATACTCTTCTTTTACTGCTGACTTTATTATCTATATAACTTATTATATATAAATTTCGCTATGTTTAATAATAATGTTGAAAAATAATATATTTAAAAAGGACCAAAATTTTTTGGTCCTTTTAGTTCGTAATACTTTAAAGTTATTCACTACTTTATTTTATATAATTCGTCAAAAAATATTGAGATTTCTCCACACTTTGGGCATACAGTAGCCTTAATTTTGCCCATGTTTTTTGCTAAAAAAAAACCATCGCCTTTACTTAAAACTACTGATGCTACAGCAGTAAGATTTTCCGTCCTAAGTCCATAATCTTCAATCATAACCTCATCACATCTTAAACATTTTCTCATATTACCCTTCCTAAATACGAACAATTTAATACAATTGAATAGTACTTTGTTATTTAATTATACACAAATAATGGTAAAAATAAAACATTATTTATCATTTAAATATAAATTGCTTCTCGCTCTTTAAAATCCTTTATTTTAGTTTTAGAATAAGAACTATGAGATTGAACAAATAACCTTTTGCACCTTATTGTATCTTTTTCAGTTTTAAATAATTCTATCCATTTGAACCAGTACATGTAATTTGCAAGATATTTAGTTGCTACACCATGAAATCCAATCATAAATTCCTTTAATCTACTGTGGTAAGCATTGATATGTTGAATATGGTAAATGCCTTTTTTGTATTTGCCAGTTTCTATTTGTTGCATTTCAACATTAAAGTTATTTTTAAATTTGATGTAACTCTTGTGAGAATCTACACATAGGATTGATTTATCTTCTATTCTATTTTTAAAAAGTCTTTCTACATCTGTATAACGCATTCTGCCATTACAAACTAACTCAGACATAATATTTCCTAACCTATCAGTAACGCACATTACAGATACTTGATTTTTAGAAATGCCCCTCTTTTTCTTGTCTTCTTGATTTGAAGGCTTACTTTTAGGTCCCCTCTTATATGGCTTACGGGGCATAATAAAGATACTGCTTTTGCTATGATTTCCTTTATAAGAAAGTCTAAAAAATGTTGCATCGGCTTCAACTACTCCAGATACTGAACCAATACCTATGTATAGTCTCAAAGCATCTAGAACTTTATGCCTCCACAAAAATGATGTAGGTACACTAATTTCAACTATTTCTGCACATTTTCTAATTGAATTACCTTCAATCATACACTTGATGTAAGATAACCATGCTGTAAAATCTTTTTTACTATTATAACTAGGGGAGTATGTGAAATCTGTAAAAGTCTTATGACCTCTTTACAGATATATCTTTGCTTCTTGTTATACTTCCCATTTCTTAATACTTTATCTTTTTTACAATAGGGGCATACTCTTCCTGAAGAAAACCTATTTTCTTTTATTTCATCTTGAATTTCATTTGCCATAGAGCCTAAAATCAACTCTTTTTCAAGATAGTTATAAACTCTTTCTTGTTCAGATTTAGTTAAAGTTGAAAGAAATTTTATTATAGAACTCTCTCCAGACATAGTATAATCCTCCATCGTTTACATTGTATTTATATTATAACCTACTTTTGAAAATTTAATCAAATATCAACATATATCTTTAACATAGCGATAAATTTAAAAACCTCAGAATTGATATATAAACAAATCTGAGGTTCATTTACTATTCTAAAAAATTAGTTTTTTCTTTTTATCATAAATACACCAGCTAAAGAAATTATTGTTCCTAATAATCCTACAGCTATTGGTGAATTTCCACCTGTTGATGGTAAAGTTTCACTACTTTGTCCATCAGCACTTTCATTACTTACATTAATATCAGTTAATGGCTTATCATTGTCTGAAGGCTTGCTTTGACTTCCTGCTTCTGATTTTACTATAACTTTAAACTCTGCCACTTTTCCTTCATATTTCACAGTAATAATCTTCTCTCCTACGGTTGTAGAATCTAAATCACTTATTAAAAGATTATCTAAAGCAACATCTTTTACTCTTCCATTACTGTATTTTGCTGTAACCTTCATTCCTTCAAGATTAAGTTTTTCACCTAATTTATATTCTACTTTTTTAGGTGCTATTATTTCAATATCCGTTAATACTATCTCTTCTGGTAAACTTTTTTCTTTTACTGTAACTTTAAATTCAGCTATCTTTTCTTGATATTTTACTGTTATTATTTGTTCCCCTGTTAATTTTCCATTGTACCCAGTAACTTCTACTTTTCCTGTTACATCTTCTTTACTTCCGTCACTGTAATTTGCTGTTACTTGCATTCCTTCTAAGTTTAAATCTTCACCAACAACATATTCTGTCTTATTTGGTAATTTTACTTCTATTCCATCTAAAACAGGAGCTGGCACTGATATTTCTTCTGTATTAAACTTAATTTCGCGCATTGCGAACTTACTTCCCCAGGTATTCCCAACTTCAGTTACATAAATTCTAACTTTATTTGTGGTAACATGATTAAATGTAACTCCTAACTTCTCACAATCCTCTACTTTAGTAGTCCAATTTAAAGTAAATTCCTTATCTAATACTCCATCTTCATCTTTTACGAAAACCCATTCTCCATTTTCATTTAAGGTTGCAACCTTAAATTTCTTTATACCTTGGTCAGATCCATAGTTAGTCCACATATCAATGCCATTTAATTGAACTTTTTCTTTAAAGTTATATTCAATAAACGCATCTCCAGATCTCATTTTTTCTAAATCTGTTGCTTCTGCTTTAAAATTTCCACTATCTCCGTTATCTATTACCCCATCAAATAACAATTCTAATTGAGATGAAGCAACCTCTCTCATATTTGTATAATAATCAGATTCTTTCACAAAAACCTTAAAACTAACTTCTTTTCCTTTATATTGGGCTGTAACTGTCTTTTCTCCTACTGTTTCTGAGTCAAAACCAACAAATTGAATTTCATTTTCTCCATTAAGAAGTTTTACTAATCCATTACTATATTTTGCTCTAATCTTAATGGTTGTTGGATCAAACTCTTCATTTAAAGTATATTCTGTTTTTGTTATCTTCCCATAAATTTCAATGGATTCTAAAGTACCTTCACCAATTTCTGTTTCATCTGTTTTTTCAGCTGTAATATAAGAAACATCTAAACCAGTTGTATCTATTGTAAATTCAGCCTCTCCATTAGCCTCTTGGACATTAACTATTTTCACATCCACAGTTCCATCTGTTTTAGCTATATTTACTTTATAGTTTCCCGGCTCCTTTGCTAAAAGAGCAATTGTTATAGTTCTATTTATATTAGCTGGTGAAGAATTCCCTGCATTTGAGTTTCCTGGAAAATGTAATACTCCTAATCCTTTTCCATCTATTCCTTCAAGCACATTTAATGTAGGTTTTCCTTGTATATTTTCATTAGACTTTATCTCCATAAAAATGTTACTTGTAAGTTCTTTTGTTACAGGTACACCTGAATGAATTATATCTATATTATCTTTTAAAATTTGAAGCATTGTTTCAATAGTTCCAAGAACAGGTTTAGGGTACTTCATTCCATTCTTTTCAAAATTATCATAAAACTCTCCATAGCAATATATACCTATTCCTTGTCCACCTCTTGCTATAGTTTGAGCTGTAATTTGCTTTGCAACACTTCCATCATTCATAGTCCCACTAATTTCAGTTGGGAATAAAATTGGAAAACCTGTTGCATAAGTATTTTCAATACCTTCTGTTTTATAAGTATTGTAAACCTTATCAAGATTAGGATAAAGAGAAGCAGCACTACCATAGAACATGCTACCAATCATATCAACACTTTTATAGAAATCTATAGTTGTTCCGTCGTTTGAAAAATCTCCATACATAATTCCTTGCTTTTCTGTATGTCCACTTTGTATATTTGTTGTAGTTGGTTTATATGGATCCCCTTTGTGAAGTGCATTACTAAAAGCTTTCCATAAATTATTAATTAAATCAGCACGGAATGTATCAGTATTCTTTCCCGCATTATTTTCATCTGCTTCATACATTTTCTTTATTTCTTTATAGTATGGATTCTTATCATCTCCACCATCTACATAAAAATTAAATCCTTCTTCATTTCCAATTTGGTATCCTATAACATTAGATGAATCCTTAAAATTTCTTCCTAGTGCTTCTAATGCATTTGTAACGCCCTTAAATACTTCTGGATGCCAATATTCTAAAAAATTTTCTATCCCAGCTTGATTATATCTATCTCTATGATTTCTAATATCTTCTGCTGATGTTAAACTATTTCCCCATTGCATTGATAAAGAATATTCTTTACCATTAATCTCTTGGTTATCCATATCATATCCCCAGAATTTATCCATTACTCTTGGTATATTATCTGTTTGACTATGGAAAAATAAAATTAATTCTGTTTTTAATCCATTTTGTGCTGCAAGATTTGTTACATGATTTAAAAATGTAAAATCATATTGACCTTGTACAGGTTCCCAGTCTCTCCAATAAGTCATTAATTGCACTGTATTAAATCCCATATTATTCATATCTGAAAAATATGAATTCCACTCTTCATCTGTAATATCTTTAAAGTCATCGCCTACGTCGGAAGGATCATTATAACTCATTTTGCCATTGTTATCTACACGTGTATCCCACCAGCCAGTTTCAACTGCTAATGGATAGTATGGTTTACCATCAACATAATATGCAACCTTACCATTTTCTAATTTAACCATAGCAACTGGATGACTTTGAGCATCTCCTTCAGATATCGTTTTCACATTTTCTTTTGCAAGGCTTTCATTAAATAATGTGTCATAAACTTTCTTTAACCCATCTTTATCAATTTTTAGTTCATCGTATGGTATAGTAGCTGCTTGAACCTTAAAAGGCTTTATCAATACAATACTAAAACATAGAAACATAAAAAAAGATATTATTTTTCTTGTTTTTTGACTCATCTTTTCCTCTCCTTTAATAAATAATTTATTATTAATTAAGTTTATCCTCTGTGCTTTTATTCTATTTTTTATCTATTAGTAGAATATTTCACAAAAGATAAACTTAAGCTAATCCCCTTTTTTACTCAGTCAATCCCTTTATTAGTCAAACTTAGTATAACGTTTCATCATACTCCTATATCTAAATCTTGCCATTTGATTCTTTGCTTTTACATCTTCTTCGCTTCCTGTGTAACAACATCTTAAGCAATAATATTCTTTCTTTTCCTTGTCATAAAACATGTCTATATCCAAATCTCTCATAAAGCAAGATGGACATCTATAATTTAGTTTTCCTTTTGTAGATTGAGCCATGTTCTCATCACCTGTCCTTTCTTTAATTCTTTTTTAAGACCTAAAGTAAACATAGGACTAAATGCATATCCTTCTCTATAATATCCTTCCATGTCTTTTCCATCAGGAGTAACTGTTACCTTAGTTTCAATTTCAGGGATAATTGCACAAACTTCATTGGCTGATTGAAGTTCTGTTTCTCTGCACTTATATGAATATTTTATTTCTTCAATTTTTTCTTCATTTTTAACTGTAAGAACAACATTACTCATATCTTCTGGATATTCAGTTGTTCCATAGCATGCTGTCATATATTCATTAAATTCAACCTGTGCATCAGGATTACTACTATTTGTTACCTCACGGATAATTTCTATTTTAGAGCTTCCTTCTTCAAATATAAAAGTAGAAGTTATTTCAATAGTTAAATCTGAAAATTCAATAGTTACAGGATCCATAGTCACAATATGTTTCTTTCCATCTTCACTATAATTGCCCTTAGTTCTACATAAACAAAGGTCTACTTCTTCTCCTTTGTAACTTACCTTTAAGCTCTTTACTGTTCCTTCACCAGCATAGTGTGTAAAATATCCTGCTCTATAATTGGCTTGAATTAAGAATGGATAGCTTGCATCTTGAACATGCTTTGTCCCAATTCCAACTGGCCATTCAAGTTTTGCTGCATAAGGACGTAAATCAATAATTGCTCCTCCTTGATTCATATCAAGACAAGTTCTCATGTATGGATCTGCATACCAGAAATATTGTTTATCTGAACCATATAGAATATCCTTCCACATTGCACATTCTGGTTGCTCATAAGTATGAGTTGCTCTATAATGATCAGCAAATTCACTCATAGTAAGGTCTTCAAGTTCTCCTTCTTTTTTAAGCTTTCCGTAATATGCCATTCCATCTTCATAACTCTTTAAAAGCAATTCATATGGAGCTTCCCAACGTCCCATTTTATTCATCCAACCAGGTCCCACAAACATCATGTTATATGCATAACCTCTGTTATATTTTTCTAAGCTTCTATATTGATCAATTAAATTATATAAATATGGATACTCTCCGTCTTGATAAATCATCCCTCTTAGTACATTTTGAGGATGAGTTCCAAAATTTGACCCATTTCCATCAAAGCATGCCATTAAGTCTCTTGAAAGATGTGGTATTGCAACTATACCGCAGTCTTCTTCTTCATTAGCTGCTGGAGCATGAGTGTTTTGTTTTGAAGGAATCCATGGATTCCAAGGACCTCCATCAAATAATGTGTACCAAGAATTATTACAAGTTCTATAAGCCTTAGGCCCTTCCTCCCAACAAGTTGCAACAGCTGATTTTACTGATGGATACTCAGCTTTAATGTAATTCATAAGTTCTGCATCTATATAATAGCTTCCTGTAGATTCTGGATAAAACCCAAATCTTTCATAGAACTTTTCAAATACATCTTTTACTATTGCTTTTTTATCTTCCATTGAGAACATCCAAATACAAAAATCTTTAGTTTTGTATTTTTTTCTAAACTCTTCACATGGTAATCCTAATAAAGTTAGAGAAATTTCATCACCATATTTTTCATGATGTTCTTTTGCTAAATTTACTGCTTCATCATTAAACAAACTAGCATACGTCATTTGTATTGTTGTTTTTATTCCATTTTTATGTGCAATTTCTTGTTGTGTCTTAAATATATCTAAACTTTCTGTTAATAGAGATTCTCTAGATATATCTTCTTCCTTTCCATGTCCCGTTACCTTTTCAGCATATTCTGGAACCATTTCAGGTCTGTGAATAACATTTAAAATTAATTTACTCATAGTTTACCTCTCCAAACTTCTATTTTCCTATAGTTGCTTCTTCATATCTTAGTGCAAAATAAAGGGCCCAATCCTGGTCATTTGCCCATGGATCGTAATAATGTCCTTTTTTCCCATTAACCATTTCTGGATACACCATTGCACAGGAAGCACTTCCATCTGTTCCAAACAAACTTAAACATCCTCTAAAAGAAGCCTTTGCTTTTTCTTTATATTTTTCATTACCCATAATTTTGCTATACTGTATAAAGTCCATTCCTGTTAATGAACTCCAATAATGTGGGTATGTATCTCCGTAATTTCTATACTTTCCAAACCATCTACCGTCCCAATGTCTTATAGCAACTTCATATTGATTATAGTCTGGTTGCTCTCCATTAAATAATTCAAGAACTGCCATTTGTTTTTCAGCCTCTTCTAAAAATCGTTTATTTTTTGTAATCTCATAAGCCTGAATAAGACAACTAACAGCAGGAGCCACTATACTTTGTTCATAACGTACTTCAAATGGTGGATAATGCAATCCATTTTCTAAAATATGAAGAGCATGTGCTGTAAAATCTTTTTCAAATGCCTCTGCCTCTTCTTTCATATTTTCTAGTTTAAGATAGTTTAATAACTCTATTGCTGGAATTGCAATTCCATAAAACTTTCCTCCACCTTCCTTATAATAACGCTCCATTGTATGGAAGGAATCACCTAAGTATTTTTTATCTTTAAACAAACGATATAACTCTAATTGAAATACAGACATCCAGGGATAATTGTATAACCTATGCCAATCTAAATTTCGATTTACATCATTGTACACAAATCCAGTCTTATAATCATAAAGTTCTCTATAAATATAACTTATATATTTCTTAAGACTCTTAAGAAAAGCTGCATTTTCTTTCTTTTGCAAGTATATTGCAAGAAGTATTCCCATACAAATTCTCTCACGTCCTCCATTATGATCATCTAAATGACTGTAATATTGCTTTTTCTCTTCATTATCATAAATTAAATAAGCTCCATCTAGAAAACTTCCTTCTTTATGATACTGTTGTTTTTCCACAATAAAACGGCATCTTTCCTCTATCATTTCGTATAAAGGTTTACGACCAAGAAAGTTTGCATGTGTAGTTCTTTCTGAAAATTTTATTTCAATTTTAATTTCCTCTGCAGAATTTACTAGATATTCACAGGTAACTATAGTAGTATCTCCCTCATATCTTAATACAAATGGAATTTTTCTGTTCTTATATTTAATTTCAATTTCTTCTTCTTTGAAAACTCCTGCTGCCACTACATCAAACTTTATAGTTTCTCCTATAAAATAAGTAAATTGCTTTGAATTTACTACAGGGAAACCATGAGTTTCCATAAGCTTTTTTCTAAAATCTTCTTTATCTAAAAACCAGAAAAGCTCCCATTCTACTTCTACAGTTTCTTCAGGTTGTAAAATAGGTAAGTCTGGATGTAGAATAAAATCTCCTCTGTCATTGCTTTCTTCACTTAAGTCACGTTCTACACTATAAGATACAATACTTCCTTTTATAACCTTCATTCCTAAGTGAGGAGCTCTACCTCCCATTTGCATAGCCATAACATAAAAGGCTTCTTCTCCACAAAAAATATGAGCATGGCATTTTTCTTCTATACAAATATCTGTATCTTCATAGTTATCATTAAAAGTTGTGTAAATTCCAATATCAGTTCTTTTAAAACCAATAGGAAATTCTGTAGTATTTTTAAAACTATATTTTTCTCTTAAGTTTCCATCCTCTGTGAATTTTCTCTCTATTGAAAACTTAATTCCTTCAGGACAAAAAGTAGTTCCCCACTTTTCTTTTCCTTCTATCCAATTCATATTAGTTACATCACTTTTATGTCCTAAAAAAATAAGTTTATTTTCTTTATCTGACTTTATTATAAATTTTTCATTTACTAACTCTTTCATTTTCTTTATCCTTTCACTGATCCATTCATAACTCCGCCTATAATATATCTTTGCATAAACAGATAGAATACAACTAGCGGAAGAACACCAAGTACCATCATTGGGAATAAGCTAGTCCAATCTGTAGAGAACTGTCCAATATTTCTATATACTTCTTGAAGAATTACGTTATTTTCACGTGATTGTAAGAAATAAAGTGGTCCCATAAAATCGTTCCAAATTGTAAGTGTATTTAAAATTGCAACCGTTGCAATTGTTGGCTTCATTAGTGGGAATGTAATAGTCCAAAACGTTCTAAAGGTTCCGCACCCATCAATTTTAGCTGCTTCCTCTAATTCAATTGGAATTGTATTTACAAAACTCTTAATTAAGAATGTTGCAAAAGGTATATTAATTGCAATATTTATTAAAATTACACCAAATAGTGAGTTCATAAGATGCATTTGTTGAATTACTTTATATAATCCAAGAATAGACATCTGATATGGGAACATCATTCCTGATAAAATAAGAAGAAAAACGCTTTGTGCAACTTTATGTTTTCCTTTTCTATTAAGTACATATCCACACATAGAAGAAACTATAATAAGGCCTACTACTGAACAACCTGTTATAATTAATGTGTTTTTAAATGCTCTTGGATATTGCATTTTTTGAAATGCATTCACATATCCACTAAAATCTATATGTGATGGCAATGCCATAGGTGCTACTGCTGCTTCAGTTGATGTTTTAAATGTAGTAACAACTAAATAATAAATAGGAATAATCACTATTATTGAAAGAAAACCTAATGCTATATATTTTGCTGTATTCGCTATTATTTTTTTATTTTTCTTTTTCATCGTCATTGTCCAAGCCTCCTCTCCCATTTTCCAAATACTCCAAGCATGATACATGCAACAATCATACTAACAATTAGAAATACAATACCAAATGCTGATGCATATCCATAATTACCTTCTGAGAATTTAGCAAACATCAAAGTAAGAATTGTATCTGTTTTATGTGCTGGTCCCCCACCGGTCATAGATAGTACTATATCAAACACCTTTAACCCTGCTATTGTTCCATTAATTAAGTTTATTTTAATTGCTGGAGCTAATCCTGGAATAGTAATATGCCAGAACTGCTTTAAAGTACCTGCTCCATCAATAGATGCAGCTTCATATAAGTCATCACTTATGCTTTGAAGATTTCCAAGGTATATAACCATAGACCATCCAAACCATTGCCATACTTGAGTTAATATGATAACTGCAAGTGCAATTTTACCATTTCCTAAAAAGTTCACTTTATCAAATCCAAGATTAACTAATACTTGATTTACAAATCCAAAATCACTTGCTGAAAGTAAGTACTTCCATAAGTATCCTACAACCAAAGTACTTAGTACTGCTGGACAAAAGAATAATGCACGAAAAAAGTTTCTTCCTCTAAACTTCTTATTAAGTAAAACTGCAACAGGTAAAGCAATGAAGCTTTGAAGAATTACTGTTGAAAATGCATAAATCAATGAGTTCTTAATACCTATAAAAAGTGTTGTGTCTCCCAATATAGCTTTATAATTGGTTAAACCAATAAATGGAATATCCTGTGAATAGTTAGTCCAGTTATAAAAGCTGTATCTTCCGGTAAAAATCAATGGGATTATGAAAAATGTAACAAATAATACTACAGCCGGAAGTGCCATTAGTATATATGGCAGATTACTTTTTATTTTTAATTTCCTATTCATAGTACCTCCTTTGGAATAAAAAGTCTGGCATCATTGTCAGACTTTTTATTTCATATTCCTAATTTTTATATCTTATTGCATCTGCTCTACTATCTAAAGCTTTTACAAAATCGTCTACAGTTAAGTCTCCTGTTACAAGACCTTGAAGTTGTGATAATAATTCATCAACTAAAGTTTGAGCTGGCATATTTACTCCCCAACGTTCCCAGCTACATGCTACATTTCCTGCTTCTAAAACAGGTTTTACTGCTTCGTATTCAGCTGGCATATCTACTTTTACGCCTTCTTTGTAACTAAAGCTTCCTTCGTTTGCATCTGCAAATGCTTGTTGTATTTCTACAGAAGCAAGTGCTGCCATAACTGCCTCTGAACCTTCTTCATTTTTAGTATTTACATTAATACCAAAACTTGCTGCTGGTCCACCAAGCATATACTTAACATCTGCTGTTTTTCCAAGATGTGGCATCATACCTACGTTCATGTTTGCATCCTTTAGATTTGCATAATACCAAGGTCCTGCATTAAACATTGCTGTTTTTCCAGAAATAAAGTTGCTTAATGCTTGCTCATTAGAAGTACCAACCATTTCAGGTGTGATATATCCTTTTTCAATTAATATACTCCAATCCTTAACATATTTGTTTAGAGTACCATCCATCTTCTTTTCTCCATAAGAGAACTCTTCATCAAACTTCTTACCTTCTTCACTTGTTTGATAGAATGTATTTTCTATATATCCCATTAATGAGTGCATAGCTTGGTCACCATCTGCTAGTCCAAATCCAAGTGGCTGAACTCCAGCAGCTTTTAACTTGTCACAAACAGCTACAAATTCATCAAAGGTTTGAGGTAATTCAGTAATATTGTTCTTTTCAAAAATCTCTTTGTTATACCAAAGTCCTGAGAACCATCCATATGAAGGGATACCATATACTTTTCCATCTTCGGAAGTAGATAATGTTAATCCGGCTTCATTTATTCCATTTAGATACTCAGATCCTGTAAGATCCTTTAAGTTACCTGCTTTAATTCTTGCTGGGAAGTTTGTTCCATCTGTCAAAATATCTGGACCTTCTCCTGCTGCTAGCTGGGTACTTATTACATTGTTGTATTCATCAAGATTGATGTAAGTGTACTCAACAGTGTATTTACCATCTAGCATCTTATTTACTTTTTCAAGTACAGGTGCCATATTTTCTTCTGTGTACCATCCAGTCATTGTAACTGTAGTACCACCTTTCCCCTCTTCTTTATTAGAGGCACCTCCATTACTACTATTACCACATCCAGCAAGCATAGTTGTTGCTAATGCCGCACTAACTAAAGCGCTTATTATTTTTTTCTTCATAATACTTTTCCCCTTTCACTCTTATACATTATGTTAAGTTATATAAACATTATTCTTTTCTATAGCTGAAAAGAATAATGAGCAATACTATAAAATACCTTTATACGTTTTCAATGAACCTTCTATACGTTTTCTTTGATTTATTCTATACTTATATTTTAAGTTTATTTGTGTACTCCTTCTATCCAAATCTTTATAGAAATATATCAATTTTTTTATATTTCATATTTAAATTTTTATATTAATTTTATAATTAACAACACAAATCACTTATTTCAATATAAAATTCACTAAAAAAATGAGCCTTTAAACTGAAGAAGCTTATCAGTTTAAAGGCTTTTAATTTTATCACATTATTTTTCTTAAATGCTCAACTCGAAACCTTATAATTGCAGTTGTTCCGAATTTATTTGCCCGTATTTTTAGTCCACTTTCACTTCCATATAATAATTTAATTCTCTTTTGTACATTACTAGTTCCATACCCAAACTTATCTTCAGGTAACTCAGCTTCTCCTATTTTATCGTATAACTCTGTTCCATTATCATGAACTTTCATCTGAAGCCACTCTCCATATTTTTCAATGGCTATTTCAATTTTTCCTTTTTCTCCCCATAGCTGATCAATACCATGCTCAATTGCATTTTCCACTAAAGGTTGCAAAATAAAAAGCGGAACTTCTTTCTTTAGCAATTTCTCATCAATATCGTACTTTACAGTAAAAGAATTTTCATGAGAAATAAGCTGCAAATTAATATAGGCTTTAATATTTTCTATTTCTATAAAAAGCTTATCAATATTTTTCCCTTTATTTAAAGCCGTTCTATAAAAATTAGCTAACTCAGTTGCTATAACATAAATTTTTTCTTGCCCATTTTCTAGTGCAATCCAATTAATTGCTGACAAATTGTTATATAAAAAATGTGGATTCATTTTTGATTGTAATAAGTCTAATTCTAAGTTTTGTCTTTCAATTTCTTTTGTATAAACTTCTCTAATTAACTGCTTAATCTTATTAATTAAATTTTGTATACTGGTTACCAAAATATTAATTTCTGTAGTCTCTGATAAATTAATAGAAACATCAAGATTTCCTTTTTGTACTTCTTCTATTTGTTCAACTAAAGAAGATAAATCTCTAGTCAATCGTCTCGGGAAATAATGTATTAAAAACCAAACTAATATTAAGACTATAAGTATAACTAAAATAGGTGTTCCTAAACTTATTCTCATATAGTCCTCATAGTAGCTTTCATCAATTTCATATGAAATCTTCCAATCACTAACTCCCAAATCATCTCCAGTTCTGAATCTAGGATTTTCATCCCATTGTGAATCTATATAATTATAGAATGATTCTTTCTTATCTTTAACCTCTATTCTGATTGGGATATTTTGAAATATACGAAAACTATCTAAAAACATATCATTTTTTATTTCTACTTTAATAACTCCAATTGGACTTGGAGGATATGCAGCCATTATTTTTCTTCCTAAAAACACTTTATCTCCTTCACGCCACCAATAACTGCCTTCCGATTTAACTACATTTTTATACCACTCCTCATTTTCTACATCAGATGATACTTTAACAAAATCCGTTAAAACATAAAATTCTTTATCTGTATATATAGTTAATGATTTATAGTATCTATTTACCATAAGAACGTTATAAATTAATTCTCTAATATTTTTAGATGATCTACTTATATCTAAATAATTTTGTCTATTAATTAAAAGAAAATCCCTTAAATCATAATTTGCAGCTAAGTACCGTAGTGAATCATCACAAACTTCAATTCTATTTTTCATATCCATAGTACTTTGTTTAACTAAATTCATACTTTCATTTAACATTTGTTTTTCGATAAATTGAAAAGATGAATAAAACATAAAAGCCCCAAGAAATAAAACTGGTATAACAACCACCACTATAAATGACCTTTTTAATTGCTCACGAAAAGATTTTACTTTATTATTCATTATCAAAATACTTCTCCCTGTACTTAGCAGGACTACACCCTACATTATTTTTAAATAATGATATAAAGTATGATGGATTCATATATCCTACCTTTTTTGAAACATCAGCAATCTTCATATTTGTAGTTTTAAGTAAGTCTTTTGCCTTTTCCATTCTATATTGAGAAATATACTTTGCAAGATTTTGGTTTGTCTCCGTTTTAAAAAGAGTACTTAAATATGCCGCTGACATCTCCATATCTTCTGCAATTTGTGAAACATTTAAATTGTAATCGCTAAATCTTTCATGAACAATGCTTTTTGCTAGAACAATAAGTCTATTTTCATCACCTTGCTTATTTCCATATTTAGATAAAGTATCTATTAAACTAAAAATAGATTCTTTTAATTGCATAATAGAACTAGCTCCATATATCTCCTCAACTATCTCCATCATTCGTTCTTCACTATGAAGAATTTCACAGCATTTTTTTATAGCTTCCGAAAAATTATATTTTATATAAAGAGAAGTAAAGCCTTCTGATTCTTCTACATACTCAAAAGCTTTTTTAAACTCATCACTCATCCCCTGATAATCTTTCAACTTAGCAAATGTTAGTATTCTTTCAAAATACAAAGAAAGCATTTCGCTTGTTTTCCTAATTACACCGTTTTCATTATGAATAAAAAACATACTTTTAGACACAAAAAATTGATAGTCTAATTGATTGGACATTTTTATATACTCTTCTTTTAATTTTTTAATACCTTTACAAGAATTACCTGCTACAATATACACCTCTGATTGATACTTATTTTTCGATATTTTAATAAAAGTTTTGCAGATTTCTGAAATCTGCTTGGAAGTTAAATCTTTATTTCTTATTAAAATTAAAAACTGAGTATCACTTTTATTAATAAATAAAGTATCTTGTCCAACTAAATTTAATATATCTTGTTCATAATTTTCCCAGTAATTAAATATTAAAGATGAATATAAAGATATTATAATTGGACAAAAAGTTTCTTCAAGTTCGTTAAACTTTTCTTCTCCATATTCCAGCTCTAAGTATCTTAAAATTCTTTGTGCATACTTTTCATCTTCAATAGATTTTAAAGTTTTCTTTAACTGTTCATTTCTAACTTTTTGCGTGCTTTTTTCCTTACATATTTCCATAACCTTATTAAAAAGCTTTTCAAACTTCTCTAATTTAATTGGCTTTAAAAGGTACTGAAGAACACCTAATTGAATGGCATTTTGCGCATATTCAAATTCTCCATAAGCACTATATATAATACAAATTGGATTTAATCCTCTTTTATTTACCTGCTCAATAAGTTCAATTCCTGTCATAAAAGGCATCTTAATATCTGTAAGCAAAATATCAATATCCTCTTTTTCCATTATATCTAAAGCAATCTTCCCATTTGGAGCTTGTCTCACTTCTAATGGATATTGATACTTGCTAATTAGTCTCTGTAAGCCCATTCTCTCATTATTCTCATCATCAACAATTAAAATTTTGTACATTGTCCCACTTCCCTCAAGCTTATACTCATATATAAGCATATATTATCATATTAATAAATAACTTTCAAAATTTTTCTATTACAAAATTTGTATTATGTCAATACCTTTTATGAAAAATGTTAAAATTTCTTTTGTACTTCCAACTTTAAAGTGTCTATCTCTTCTTTATTTAAAAATCTCCAAGTCCCAACTTCTAACCCCTTTGAAATTATACTTACTATCCTTATTCGTTCTAGTTTTATAACATTATAGCCAAAGGTTTTGCACATTCTTCTTATTTGCCTATTTAGCCCTTGGGTTAAAATTATACTAAATGTATTGTTATTTATTCTTTTTAATTTACATGGTCTTGTAACTGTACCTAGTATATTAACACCATTTGACATTTTAAAAATAAACTCATCATCAAAATCTTTATCTAATGTTACAATATACTCCTTTTCATGATAACTCTCCGAAGATAATATCATATTTGCAAGGTCTCCATCATTAGTCATAAGTATAATTCCTTCTGAATCTTTATCTAAACGTCCAACGGGAAATACATAATCTTTATAATTAAAAAAATCAATTATATTGTCTTTTATCTCTCTTGATGAAGTACAAATTATTCCTTTTGGCTTATTTAAAACTAAATATATCTTTTCTTTTTCTTTAACTTTCTCTCCATCTAAAAATATATCATCACTTTCTTCAACCCACTGTCCTTGCTCACATAGCTTTCCATTAACTATTATTCTTTTATCTTCAATTAATCTACTTACTTCTTTTCTTGAGCAATATCCATAATTGCTTAATAGTTTATTTATCCTCAAAGTCAAATATCCTCTCTATTTTAGAAAATTATTCTTATACCACAATATCTTATTTCAATTTTAACTATAAAATATTTAGTATAATATAAATTAATGAAATTACCTAATCATAATAACATATTTTACTTATGTATATATATAAGACTTTTCAGTAGAAATTTATAAATGTAATAAGCTAGTATAACTTTTTAAGTAAATACTAGCTTATCCTATTAGTCTTTATAACTTATCTCTTTACTTCATTCTTCAGCAATATCAATAATTGCTCAATATTAAAAAGCTCCTGATCCTCCACCTCCACCGCCTGAAAAATCACTACCACTAAAGAGAGTAGTACTATTATTGTCTATTGTTGAGCTAGGTGGATTTACTGTATTATAGGCTTTATCAGTAATGCTATTAAACATTGCTATATAGAAAAAATAATTATTCATATACATATAATTCAAATTATTAAATGAATCAATATTAAAGCTTGCTTTATCTATTATTAAATTAACAATCTCATTTAAATCATTCTCACTAATTTCTAAAGCTAATGCATAAATTATTGTTAAATCACTTAATGAATCATCATTTATATTATCAATTTTGTATATATTGTTTAAGTAATTCTTATAGGAAATCCATCTTTTCTTTTCATTATACCAACTATTTTCAAGTACATTTTTATCTTTAATTTTAATATAAAAACCTATTTTTTCTCCATCTTCTTTTACCCTAGAAATCCATTTCTCTAGATTTTTTATAAATTTATTTGCATTTCTTTTTGAAGAAACTATATTTTTTATTTCTTTCATAGAGAATTTTCCATTAGTTTCATATTCTTCAAACCAATCTATTATATATTGTAAATGACTATATTCTTGATTTTTGTTATAATCTGTTCTAGTAAATACTAAATCATTCTTTTTTTTACTAGACTTATTATTTATCTCTTCAATTGTATAATTGCCTTTATTGGCTAAATAGAATAATGTTGCAATTAGCATATTATTAGATACATTTTTTTCATCTATTAATAAATTCACTAGTCCAGGTGGAATATCTGATGGTGGCTCCATAATAAACTCTTCATTAGTAAATATATATTTTGATCTATACTCATTAACTTCCTTATTAAATTTACTTTTATTTAAAGCAAAAATCAAAGCACCTACACCTGCTCCTATAAAAATAAATACTGCTAAAATTCCAAATCCTTCATCATTTCCTTGCTCTTTATAATAATCTGTATACCCCAAATTATAATCTTCACTATTATCATCAATTGCTAATTCTTCTGCCATTGATAAGTAATCTTTTTGAAACTTCATATTTATGCCTATTAAGGTTGTTAAGCCTTTAAAGTTAATAATAATAGATTGTTCTGTATTATTTGTTATAATTTCACCGTCACCATAAATATCATAAGTTAAATTATTGATATCAAAATTTTCATCTTTTAATGAAATTTTAACTGTTCCCTCTTTAACAGACTCTATATTTTCGACATCATAAAAATTCCAATATAATTGAGAATAATTAGTGTACTTTTTAGCTGCGCCCTTTATAGTATAATTTAAATTAAACTTTTTACTTTCATTATTACTTTTACTAAAAATTTTAATCTGAGCAGAATTATAATCTCTATTTATCTGATAAGTATTATTTTCATCATTATAATCTTCTGTAATATTTATAATATTACCTGAATTATCAATAATTGAAATTCCATTTACTAAATAGTCATTTGCCCCATCTAAATTTAAATTTCTATAAATCCCATTAAAATCACCATTAAACCTATATTCAATTATTTCATTTATAACTACATCACCATTATCAAGAATCTGTGCTTCAATATTTAATTTATCAACAAAATATTCTTTAGTATTTGCGTATACACTTTTAGGTGCTATTAAAATAAATATTACCGAAAAAATTATTAATACTTTTTTCATCATTTTCTCACTCACCCTTTATTAAATTTTTAATTTAGTTCTAAAGCAATAATTTTAAAGGTTTCTATATTTACAGAAACTCAAATTAACTTTCTAATATCTCAACAAACTTCGTAGAGGCTAGTGAAAGTGGAACGCTCTTCAAATGACAAACACCAATACTTCTACTTGGAATTTCTTCTAAAGTATTAACTTCATATAACAAACCTTTTTCTAAATAATCCTTTGAGAACTCCTTTACTACACAAGCTATCCCTAAATTTATTTTCGCAAACTCTAGCAATAAATCAAAGGATCCAAGCTCAAATTCAGGTGAAATTTTAATCCCATTTGATAACATGAACTTTTCTACATACTTTCTTGAATTTGAACTAGGTTCTAGAAATATTAAAGGATACTTAACTAATTCCTCTAGAGAAATTTTTTTCTCTGATAAATCCTTATATTTTTCACCACAAACAAAAATGTCTCTAACTTCTCCACATGGTATTACTTCTAAAGATGGATCAGTAATTGGAAGGTTACAAATTGAAATATCAATCTCTCCTGATTTAATTAATGCACAAAGTTCTAGTGTGGTTCCATTTATAATTTTAAACTTTAGATTAGGATATTTATTGTGGAATATTTCTAAATATGGAAGTAAAAAATACTTAGATATAGTATCTCCTACACCAATCTTTAATTCTCCAACAGTTAAATCTTTAAATTCTAATATTTTTTCTTCTCCTACATTAATTAAATTAATTGCTGAATTTACATATTCAAATAAGAGACTTCCTTCATTAGTTAAGGTTACTCCCTTTGATGTTCTATTAAAAAGTCTAATATCTAATTCTCTTTCTAATTGCATTATAGCTTGACTCACTGCTGGTTGTGTCATGTAAAGCTCATTTGATGCTTTAGAGAAACTTTTACTTTTTCCTACCTGACAAAACACCTTATATAAATCTAATTTAGTAATCATATAAGTACTCCTTATACCATATATTCATTCTATTTATTTTACTTATATCATTTTTTGAGGTATATTACAATAGTAAGAATATTTGAAAATAAATTTAAATTGTTAGGAGAGATTATTTTGGAAAGAGTTGTTGGTACAGTTGTTAGAGGACTTCGTTGCCCAATCATTAAAGAAGGCGATAAAATTGAAGATATTGTTGTAGAAAGCGTACTTAAAGCTTCAGAAGCTGAAGGCTTTACTATAAATGATAAAGATATTGTTACTGTAACTGAATCAATAGTTGCACGTGCACAAGGAAATTATGCTTCTATAGATAATATTGCTAAGGACGTTAAAGCTAAATTTGGTGACGATACTATTGGTGTAATCTTCCCTATCTTAAGTCGTAACCGTTTTGCAATTTGCCTTCGTGGTATAGCAAAAGGAGCTAAGAAAATAGTATTAATGTTAAGCTATCCATCTGATGAGGTTGGAAATCACTTAGTTGATTTAGATATGTTAGACGATAAAGGTGTTAATCCTTGGACAGATGTTTTAACAGAACAAGAATTCCGTAATCTATTTGGATATAATAAACATCCTTTTACAGGGGTTGATTATATTGATTATTATAAATCTTTAATTCAAGAATATGGTGTTGAATGTGAAGTAATATTCTCAAACAATCCTAAAACTATCTTAAATTATACAAAGAGTGTTCTTACTTGTGATATTCATACAAGATTTAGAACTAAGAAAATTTTAAAAGCAAATGGCGGAGAAAAAATTTATAGCCTTGATAATATATTATGTGAATCTATTGATGGAAGTGGATGTAATGAAGCTTATGGATTATTAGGTTCAAACAAATCAACAGAAGAAACCGTTAAACTTTTCCCTCGTAACTGTCAACCTGTAGTTGATAATATACAAGCTATTCTTAAAGAAAAGACAGGAAAAGATGTTGAAGTTATGATTTATGGAGATGGAGCTTTCAAAGATCCAGTGGGTAAGATTTGGGAACTTGCTGACCCAGTAGTATCCCCTGCATATACATCAGGCTTAAATGGTACACCAAATGAAATAAAATTAAAATATCTTGCTGATAATAACTTTGCTGATTTAAAAGGTGAAGAACTTAAGAAAGCAATATCAGAATATATTAAAAATAAGGAATCAGATTTAGTTGGAGCTATGGAAGCCCAAGGTACTACTCCAAGAAGACTTACTGACCTTATAGGATCATTATCTGATCTAACATCAGGAAGTGGAGATAAAGGAACTCCTATTATATTCATTCAAGGTTATTTCGATAATTATACAAAGTAATAAATTTAAAAAGTCATCTACAGTGCTTTTGTACTATGTAGATGACTTTTCTTTTATAATAATAAATTATATATCTTTAATATTATATATATTTGTGAACTATTTTGCACTAAGTAAGTTTCTATTTGCTCAATAAAAAATTTCTTTTATCAGCACAAATTCAATAGCATCTTCATAAATAATATTTAATATTTTTGAAAGATAATATTTTAATCTAGTACTTTTTAGTATATATCTAATATAATAAATATAATCACTTTTATTGAGGTAAAATATGAATTTTAATGGTTGGGGAAATTTTGAAGATTTAATAAGATCTTATAGTAATAATACTACTACTAATAACAATACTAATAATAGCAATAATAATAACAATAATAATAACAATAATAATACTACTAACTGTAATGACATACCACCAAGCCCATTCCAAACCATACCACCAGAGCTTTTTGCAATAATAAGTGAAATAATTGGTAATATAATAGCTGGAAATATTCCTTTTAATGTTCAAAACCTTATTGGAAACTGGTTGGAATTAATTGGTCAAGTTATTTTAGTATTTAATGCTCAACAACAATATTTCGAATCAGGGCCAGGTAGATACTATGATCCAAAAAATTATAATATTAGTAATCCTTTTTGTAGTAATAATTCTACAAACACAAATGGCAATGATTCAAGCACCTCAACTTCTTCAAGTACTTCTAGTTCAAAAAGTAATGATATTAGCACAGCTAAAATAGAAAGTTTAGAAAAACAAATTCAGGAATTAACAAAAGAATTAAATGAAATTAAAACTTTATTAAAACAAAAATAAGAGGTAGTATCAATTCATTTTGGTACATCCTCTTATTGAAAAAACATAGTTATTAAAAATTATTTATTTACTTATTTCAAAATGAAATTGAACTAATTGTAAATAAAAAAATCCATAGTGGATTATCTGTGTTATGATTTAATCTCTAAGCAAAACTCAACACGGCGGATAATCACTATCAACTAGCCAAATAGTAACACAGAATCACGTAAAAATAAGCACTTGGATTTCAAGTAACGTATGACTATTAAAATTAGACTTAAAGATGGATTTTTAGTATATAAAATGGCAAAAGAACTAGGTATATCTATAAACACTGTTCTGAATGATCTATTATTGGCGAAAAATCAAACAATGACAATGTACTTTTAACTATTTTAGAGCATAAAACTAGATATGCTATTATTCTTGATATTGTAACTAAAACTGCTTATGTAGTTACGGATACTCTTAGTAGAGTTCGTAACTTATTTGGAGAACAATTTAAGCAAGTATTTAAGATTATAACTGGTGATAATTCTCAGAATTTGCTGATTTAGAAACAGATACAAAAGTCTATTTCACCCACCCATATTCATCTTTTAAGAAGTTATAATTATATACTATTTCTTTCTACTATTCGAAAAGGTAATATTTCTTTTTTATTAATACGTTTTGAAGATACTACAGAATCTTTTATTAATTCTAATAACATATTAGCTGCTTCTACACCTGCTGTCTTATAGTAGTAATGTACTGTTGTAAGTTTTGGATCTATAAATCTAGATATTTTCGAATCACCAATACTCATAATAGCTATATCACTTGGAATATTATAGTTATTTTCCTTTAAATACTCAATAGCACCTGCTGCAATATTATCTGTAACTGCAAATATTGCCTTTGGCTTTTCTTTAGACTTCATTAATTCCTTAGTAAGATTGTACCCACTTTCAACATTAAAGTCACCTATCTTAATAAAATCTTTTTTAATCTTTATTTTATTACTTTTCAATTCATCTAGATATCCCCTTTTTCTTTCAAAACCAACTGAAATATCCTCTTCATATACTCCTATAAAAGCTATTTCTCTATATCCTTTATTTATTATATATTTAACTACTTCTCTAGCTGCATTATAATCATCATTATATACTGATGGATATTCATCTATATTTTGAGCTACTACCACTATAGGAACAGCTATTTCATTCATAACCTTTAAATGTTCCTCTGTAACCTTCGTTGCCATAAAAATTATTCCATCTACATGATTACTTTTAAACATCTTTAAATATTCTATTTCTTTTTCTATAACAAGGTTAGTATTTGCTATCAATATATCATATCCATGAACACTTAACTCATCTGAGATTCCCTCTACAACTCTTGGAGCTGTTTCAGTGCTTATTTTAGGTACAATTACTCCTATTAAATTTGTTTTCTTAGTTCTCATACTTTGTGCTTGCCTTTGAGGTCTAAATCCTGTTTTTTCTATAGCAATCTTTATCTTTTCATTAGCTTCTTCACTTACATAGCCATTATTAAAATATCTAGATACAGTTGATTTTGAAACTCCTGCTATTTTAGCAAATTCTATTATATTCATATTCATCACCTAAATTCACTTTTTTTCAGTAAACATAAGTATTTTAACCTATGTTACTAATCTCTATAAAACATAATTCTATTATAAAGAGTATATTAAAATAAGGCAATGAAAGTGTTTTTTTCATTACCTTATACATAATAAATAAAATACTAGTTAATTATTTTATTTATTACTCCTATTATCAAACTTTAAACATATTTATAAACTACAGCCTCATACGGTCTAAGTTTTATCTGTGAATTTAATACATCATTTTCATTGTAATTTGATATTAATACGTATGCGTCTCTAGATTCAAATTCTTCACCTAAATCTATAGTAATATCATTACCATAAAAATTGCAAGCTACAAGTAACTTTTCATCATTATAACTTCTAGTATAAACAAACGCTTCTTTGTGATCTTTTAATAATAATTCAAAAGCTCCATATTTAATAATGTCCTCTTTTTTTCTTAATTTTATTAACTTTTTGTAGTATTCAAAAATTGAATCCTCTCTATTCATATCTTTTTCTACATTTATATATTTATAATTTTCATTTATACCAATCCAAGGTTTTGCCGTTGTGAATCCAGCATTTTTACTTCCATCCCATTGCATAGGTGTTCTTGCATTATCTCTTCCTTTTGCATATAATGACTCCATTACTTCCTTTTCTGAATACCCTAATGCTATTCTTTCCTTATACATATTTAAGCCTTCTATATCATTATAATCATTTATTGATGGAAACTTTACATTTGTCATCCCTATTTCTTCACCTTGATACACATAAGGAGTCCCTTTTTGCATATGTAACATAGTTGCTAACATTTTTGCTGACTCTACCCTATACTCTTTATCATTTCCCCATCTTGAAACCATTCTTGGCAAATCATGATTGTTTCCAAATAAACTATTCCAACCTTTATCATGTAATTCAACCTGCCACTTTCTAAAAGTATCCTTAAAAGCTATAAAATCAAGAGGTGCTAAATCCCATTTTCTTTTCCCTTGCTTTTTATCTAGTGATATAACTTCAAATTGAAAAACCATACTAAGTTCATTTCTATTTGGATCACTATATAACTTAGCTATCTCTGGTGTTGCTCCCCAGGTCTCTCCTACTGTTAATACATCATATTTTCCAAAGGTTTCTCTGTACATTTCTTGTATATAATAATGTAGCTTAGGCCCATTTTGAGTTATTAGTTTATCTGGCTCTTTTCCTATTAAATCTATAACATCCATTCTGAATCCCTTTATTCCAAGTTCTAGCCAGAAATTCATCATTTTATATATTTCTTTCCTTAAAGTCTCATTTTCCCAATTTAAATCAGGTTGTCTTTTATCATGAAGATGTAGGTAGTATTGTCCTGTTGTTTCTTCTAACGTCCATGCACTTCCACCAAAATTTGATTTTAATTCATTTGGAACTCTACCATCTACAGCATCTCTCCAAACAAAGAAATCTCTATATGGATTTTCTTTGCTTTTTCTCGCTTCTTTAAACCACATATGTTCATCTGAGGTATGATTAACTACTAAATCCATAATTATTTTTATACCTCTAAGCTCTGCTTCTTTTATTAGATTTTTCATATCCTCCATAGTTCCAAACTCATCCATTATGTCACAATAATCACTTATATCGTATCCATTATCTACATTAGGAGATTTATAAACAGGACTTAACCAAATAACATCTATCCCTAACTCCTTTAAGTAATCAAGTTTGGATATTATTCCATTTATATCACCTATACCATCATTATTACTATCCATGAAACTACGTGGATAAACCTGATAAACTACTGAATCATGCCACCATCTCTTTTCCATAAAAGTCATCTCCTAGAAAGTTATTTATTTTTTTGCTATCATTTTATTAACTTCTTCTATAGTTGGTAATGCTCCAATTGCACCTTTTTTAGATACCGTTACTGCTGCTGTTGCATTTGCAAAAACAAGAATTTCTTTTTTCTCTTCTTCACTTAAATCTACTAAATCATTAATAGTTAAATTGTTAGATGAAATTTTATATAACACAGATCCTACAAATGAATCCCCAGCTCCTGTAGTATCCTCTACTTTAACCTTATATGATGGTGCAAATGAGATATTATTTTTAGTAATAAAATCTGCTCCATTTGTCCCCTTTGTATATATTACCACTTTCACATTCCCAGTAAATAATGATTCTAATGCCTTATTTTCATCCTTTATTCCTGTAATAAATTCTAATTCTTCATCACTTACTTTAAGTATATTTGCCATTGGTATAAACTCTAAAATTGCTTCTCTGCATTTTTCTGATGTTTCCCACAATGGTAATCTAATATTTGGATCAAAACTTATTATGCAATTGTTTTTTGTAGCATATTCTATAGCCTTTTTATGTGCTCTCTTTATTGGTGCATCTATTAAGCTTACAGAACAAAAATGCAGAACATCTCCTGAAATAAAATCCTCTTCTTTTATTTCTTCAGCTGTTAATAACATATCTGCACTTGGATTTCTATAAAATGAAAAATCTCTTTCTCCATCTTCCTTTAAGGATACAAATGCTAATGCTGTATTTGCTTCCTTTGTTCTTAATATCCCTGATACATCAACACCTAACGCCTCAACTGTATCGATTATTATATCTCCAAATGCATCTTCCCCAAGTTTTGTTAACATCTTACCATTACCACCAAGCTTACACACTGCAGCTACCACATTTAATGGTGCTCCTCCTGGTACTCTTAAAAAGTTATCTACATTCTTTAATTTTCTTCCTTTTTCATGTGGAATAAAATCTATTAACGCTTCACCTATTGCTATAACTTTACTCACTATATATCACTCCTATTTTTCATTAATGCTCCATATATCTGCACTTATACTACATTTTTTAGTAGCAAAGAACTTTATTCCCCTGCTTTCCTTAGATGGGAATATTCTTGAAGTTAATACCTTTTCTCCATCGTTTATAAACACTTCAATTGATGAAGTATCAACAAATATTCTTAACTTTAATGTTTTGCAAGTTATATCTACGCTACGAGTTGTTCCCCATTCTAGTGCAAATTCTTCTCCTGACTTACTTCTATCAATCGTTAATTTATTATTATCTATATCATATGAAATAACTGTTTCCTCATTTTCCGATACTCTTAACTTTAAACCTAATTTTCCAGATTCAAAGTCCTTTATTTCACAGTTTAATTCATATTGTTCACCATGAAATTCATCAAAAGATTTTTCTGTAGCTTCTATTTTTTCATTTAAGCTTCTATGATTACTTCTTAATTTTTCTAACTCCTTAATAGGTGTTTGAATTAATCTATCTTTATTTAACTTTAATTCGCGAGGTAATGTTAAGCAATGTGCCCAACCATTTTTATCAGTTGGATAATCTATCTCTGGTAGACCCATCCAACCAATTAGAATTCTTCTTCCATCTGGATCTTCAGTTGTTTGTGGTGCATAAAAGTCAAATCCATTATCAAGTTCTACGAACTCTCCATGATTAAATTCACCTGTATTTAAATCTAACTTTTCTCCTACTATATAACCAGATTGATAAATATTAGCATATTTATCACCTTCCTTATCTAATCCCTGTGGTGAAAATATAATAACCCCTTTATTATCCAGCTCTAAATAATCAGGACATTCCCACATAAATCCAAAATTATCTAATGAAGTCTTTACTTCTCCTCTGTATTCCCAATTAATTAAATCCTTTGATTTATAATAAACTATTCTTCCTTTAAACTCATTATTTTGAATACCAACTACTAAATAAAACTCTCCATTTACTTTAAATACCTTTGGATCTCTAAAATGATCTGTATATCCTTCTGGTATTGTGCTTATTATAGGTTCTTTATGTTTTACAATATTATTTTCTTTATCCATTATTGCTAAACATTGATAAGGAACTCTATTCCAGTTTTCATCTCTAGTATTTCCTGTGTAAAATAAATAAAGTTTATCATTATCTACTATTCCTGAGCCTGAAAAAGCACCATGCGAATCAAACCAATCTCCTGGCTCTATTCCAATCCCATGATTTTCCCAATTAACTAAATCTGTTGATGATGTATGATACCAATACTTTAATCCGTGAACTGGACCTAATGGAAACCACTGATAAAACAATTGATATTTTCCGTTATAAAATGAAAATCCATTGGGATCATTTAGCAATCCTGTTGGAGGCTGTATATGATACATTTGACGAAATGGACATTCTTTTACCTTTTTATTTAGTTCAAATATTTCTTCTTTTTTTGCTTCTTCTATTTTTCTATATCTCTTTTCTCTAGACCACTCTATCATAGTGACTCCTCCTTAATTATAATTCATTAATTGCTTTCTTTATAATTAAAGTATTATAGGGACTAGATATTTAATTTTCTAGATCCCTAATACTTATATATATTTATTTTTATGCTACTTCAATTTCACTGTTAAATTTCTTCATTCTTGAAAATACTACTGTCATCACAAATGTTACTGCAAATGAAATTGCCATACCTATTATATATTGAATCATTGATTGTGGTCTTATTGCTATAATTCCTGGTAATCCAGCAGGTCCTTGTGAAACAGCTAATACATTAGCAAATGTTGTATATGCTGTTGAAACTGCTGCACCTATCATTGCTGCATAGAATGGATAGCGTAGCTTTAAGTTTACCCCAAACATTGCTGGTTCTGTAATTCCTAATAATGCTGATATCCCTGAAGCTGATGCAACACCTTTCATTTTAGCATCTTTGTTTGTAAAGAATACTCCTAGAGATGCTGCTCCTTGTGAAATGTTTGACATTGCTGCAACTGTGAATATAAATGTTCCACCTGTAACTGCCACATCCGCTAAAAGTTGAGTTTCTACCGCCATAAAGATGTGATGCATTCCAGTAACAACAACTGGTGCATAAAGACCTCCAAATATTGCTCCACCTATTGGTCCTAATGTATTATATAAGAACATAATACCATCTGTTAATAAATTACCAGCACCACGCATAACTGGGCCTACTACTACGAATGTTAAAATACCTGTAATAAATACTGCAAATAATGGAGTTAGTAAGTTATCTAAAACTGATGGTATAACTTTACGTAATCCCTTTTCAGTTTTTGCTAATATATAAGTTGCTGCAAGTACTGGAAATACTGTTCCTTGGTAACCAACCTTCTCTATACTAAAACCTAATATATTCCAAGCTGGAATCGTTCCTTCAAATAACGAAGATCCATATCCCCATCCATTTAACAAATCTGGATGAACCATAAGCATAGCTATTACAGCACCTAAATATTGATTAGCACCAAATATTTTTGCTGCTGAGAACCCAATTAATACTGGCAAAAATACAAACGATGTATTAGCAAAAGTATTTATCAAACTTGCTAAATCAGCAATTTGTGGATACGCCTCAACAAGTGACATACCTTCAATAAATAACCCTGATGAAGTTAATATGTTATTTATACCCATTAACAAACCACCAGCCACTATTGCTGGTATTATTGGTACAAATATATCTGCTAAACTTTTTAAGGCTCTTTGAAGTGGATTTAATTTTGTTTCTGCCACTTTTTTAAGCTCTGATTTACTAGTTTCAGATATATTAGCTATCTTAATAAATTCAGCATAAACCTCATCAACAATTCCTGCACCTAAAATTATTTGGAATTGTCCTGCATTTAAGAAATTTCCTTTAACTAAATCTATAGTTTCAAGAGTTTTCATATCTACCTTTGATTGATCATTTAAAACTACTCTTAATCTTGTAGCGCAGTGAGCTGCACTAACAATGTTATCTTTTCCGCCTAATACTTCTAGTATTTCAGCAGCTGCCTTTGAATATTTTTTAGTCATTCTTCTTCCCCCTAAATCAAGGTATCGTTCCCACAATACTTAAATTTTTATTTGTTAAATAATTATTTTACCAAATCATTGATATCATTACATAGTTTATATTTTGTAAGGTATCGTTCCCACATTTCCAAAACCATGTAACCTTTTTCACGAGTTCATTTTACAATATTTTTTCTGTTTTGTCTATACCCTTTCAATATTTTTTGTAATTGTTATCAAAAATTATTCTATTTACCTCATAATTATTGTTATTATTTCTGAATTCTCCTGGTGATACACCTATGTTCTTCTTAAATACCTTACTAAAATAATTTCCACAAGAAAATCCCACTTCCCTTGCAACAGTATCTATTCCCATATCATTTGCAAGTAATAATAACTCCATTGATTTTTTCAGCCTAGTCTTCATAATATAATTACCTGGGGTTAGCCCTATTTGTTCTTGAAATTTTCTAGTTAAATAATATTTTGATAAATGAACTTCTGAGCTTATTTCATCTAAAGTAATAGGCTTATTATAATTTTTATCTATATATTTTTTACAGTTTTCTATTTTTGAATCTGTACTTTTATCCTTTTGTTCTTGATAAAACTCATTTATTAATTCCATAACTAATTGATAAGCATAACTTGAGCATTGATATACATTTTGTATGTTATCAGTTATTGCGTCTTTATAAAAATTCCACATAAGCTTTATAAAATATGAATTCTTATCTACTGAAAAAATGTTTCCCTTAAGATTATAAATTTTATGAAAAAATGGTACTGCTTCTTTTGAAAATTCTATATATACAACTTCCCAAAAACTCGAATTACTAGGAAGCCTATAACAATGTTCTCCTGGAATCTCTATCACAAAAGCATCCCCTGGTTTTAATCTATGTATCTCTCCTTCAATTTCGATTTCTCCCTCACCACTTAATGTATATTGAAATAAGCAATATTCTCCACTTCTATTTCTATTATCCCAAATGTAGTTACTGTCCTTATTATTTTGCCAACCTATTCCCTTTATCATAATCAAAGGTGTAGATGCTACAAACTTAAAGCCTATAGATGTTGCCCTTAAATCACTTAGCAATATATTACCCTCCTATTTCTTTTTTACTCTTGTTATATTAATTATCATTTAATATTATTAAATCATACTAAAAAGTTTCAATAAAGGAGTTTTTAAAATGGCTATTATTTTTGATTCAAAAAATAGAATCTTTCATTTACAGGGAAAAAACACAAGCTATATAATTCAAATTATAAGGGATGGATATTTAGCTCATTTATACTGGGGAGCTAAAATAAAACATTATAATGGAAGTAATCCAATTGCTTTTATAGATAGAGGTTTTTCACCTAATCCAGACCCTTTAGATAGAACATTTTCACTTGATACTATCCCATGCGAATATCCTGCATATGGAAATGGTGATTTTAGAATTCCAGCATATCAACTTCAACTTGAAAATGGCTCTACCGTTACTGATTTACGTTACAAATCTCATAAAATTTATAGTGGCAAACCAACTTTAGAAGGATTACCTTGTACATATACTTTAGATATTAATGATGCTGAAACCTTAGAGATCACTTTAGAAGATACATTAATTGGTTTAAGGGCTACTTTAATATACACCGTATTTAATAATTTTAATGTAATTTCTCGTTCTGTTCGTTTCTACAATAACGGAAATGAAGATTTAAAACTTCTTAGGGCTCTAAGTGCTAGTGTTGACTTCCGTGATAATGAATTTGAAATTATTACATTATATGGTTCACACACAAATGAAAAAAATATTGCAAGAAGACCTATAGTTTCAGGGATTCAAATGGTAGATAGCTGTCGTGGTGCCAGTAGCCCTCAACAAGCTCCATTTTTAGCTTTAGTTAGAAAAAATACCACTGAAGATACTGGAGAAGTTTATTCTTTCAACTTAGTCTATTCAGGTAATTTTACAGCTCAAACTCAACTAGATCCTTATGGTAATACTAGAGTAAATATTGGTATAAATCCATTTGATTTTAGTTGGCTTTTAGAACCTAATGAGTCATTTCAAACACCTGAAGTAATTATGACTTATTCATCTAACGGTTTAGGAGAGATGTCAAAAACATATCATGATTTATATACTACTCGTTTATGTCGTGGTAAGTTTAAGAATAAAGTACGCCCAATACTTATTAATAATTGGGAAGCAACTTATTTTGATTTTAATGCAGAAAAAATCAAGAAAATTATAAAGGCAGGTAAAGAACTTGGAATGGAGCTGTTTGTTTTAGATGATGGGTGGTTTGGAAAGAGAAACAACGACTTATCTTCTCTTGGAGATTGGATTGTTGATAAAGTTAAACTTCCTAATGGATTGGAAGAATTAGTAGATTATACTGCTAGTTTAGGAATGGAGTTTGGATTATGGTTCGAACCTGAAATGATTTCTGAAAACAGTGATTTATTTAGATCTAATCCTGACTGGTGCCTTCATGTTCCTAACAGAAAACCTACTGTCGGAAGAAACCAATTAGTTTTAGACTTATCCAGAAAAGAAGTATGTGATTATTTGATAGATTCTTTATCATCTATACTTTCAAATAATAAAATTACTTATGTTAAATGGGATATGAACCGCCATATGACTGATATTGGTTCTTCAGCTTTACCATCTGAAAGACAACGTGAAACTACTCACCGATATATGTTAGGACTCTATTATATATTAGAAACTCTTACTTCTAAGTTCCCTAATATTCTTTTTGAGAGTTGCTCTAGTGGTGGTGGCCGTTTTGATGCAGGAATGCTTTACTACATGCCTCAAACTTGGACTAGTGATAATACTGATGCTATATGTAGATTGAAAATACAGTATGGAACAAGTTTAGTTTATCCTCCAATAACAATGGGTTCACACGTATCAACATCACCTAATCATCAAGTAGGTAGAATAACACCTCTTGAAACTAGAGGGCATGTAGCTATGTCTGGTAACTTTGGATATGAATTAGATTTAACCTCTCTTTCTTATGAAGAAAAAGAACTTATAAAGGAACAAATTTCTGTTTATAAAGAAATACGTAATATAATACAATTTGGCACTTTCCACAGAGTACTTTCCCCATTCGATCTTAATGAAGCTGCTTGGAATTTTGTATCTAAAACCCAAGAAGAATTTGTAGCATTCTACTTTAAGATATTATCAGAACCTGGTACCTCAATTAGAATAATAAAATTCAAAGGTCTAAATGCAGATTTCTTATATAAGAACCTTGAAACTTCAGAAATTTTTGCTGGAGATGAACTTATGAATGTAGGTATAACTATTCCTAGAGTAAAAAAAGATTTTATTAGTAAGATGTGGAGATTTAAAGTTATTAAGCCTTAAATCTAATAAAGATTACTATTGTTCTAATGAAATTAATTGGCTATTGCACTAAAAATAGTTCAACCTATATTTTTTAATAAATAACCCTCGACAACGTATTCCTGTATCGTCGAGGGTTTTAATGATTTTTTATATAGTAACTCCAACTTCTTCAAGTGCTTCCAGCTCCAAAAATAATGATATTAGCATAGCTAAAATAGAAAGTTTAGAAAAACAAATTCAGGAATTAACAAAAGAATTAAATGAAATTAAAACTTTATTAAAACAAAAATAAGAGGTAGTATCAATTCATTTTGGTACATCCTCTTATTGAAAAAAACATAGTTATTAAAAATTATTTTGTTTAAAAATACTCGAATCTAAAATGATCTCTAAATTCCTTTTAAAAATATCTATTAAACCATTAAATAACTATTTATAATGCCATTTTCAACTATTAGTATTCTAATAGTGCAATTTGTTACATTCAATTGTATATAAAACATTTTTATTTGTAGTAGCTACTCTTGGTATCTTAATTTGATTTTTTGAAATTCCTTTCATAAGTAAAAATTCCTTTACCTTATTAAAAGTTCCCTCTTTAAGTATTATTACCTTTGGTCTAGCTAGTCCGCTTTTGCCCCTAAATCTCTTATATGCTAAATTACAACTTTTTAACTCCTCATCTAAAGTGGTTTCAATATTTCTAACTAATTCTTTTGTAACCTTCCCCTTAATTTCAAAATAAAATTGATATCTTCCAGGTGTTCTTGAATTATCAGCAACTGTTGTATAATCTATTAAATTAAGTTTAAGCTTATTTTTCGTATTATTAATTGCAGCTGTTAAATGCTCTTCAGTTGTTTTTTCTGATACCATATTTAACACTTGATTTCTTCTATATAAAAATTCTATTTCAGGTGAATTGTTATAAAAACCTATAACTTTAATAACATCACCTAACTTATATCTATAAAGTCCTGTATAAGTAGTAATAACTAATTCATAGCTTTTTCCTATTTCTAATTCATCAGCACAAAATGTCATTGGGTTATTTTTATTTAATTCTTCTGATGGAATAAACTCATAAAAAACTGTATCTGGTATTATTACATATCTTATACTTTTAACATATGGATTCATACCTATGATACCTTCTGATGCTGCATAACAAGGTGAATGTATTGGAATTGATCCTGAATAATAATTAACCATCTCATCATAAATTGTAAAATTAGCTCCTGTAACTGCTGCTATATATTGTAGTTCTGGCCAAACTCTCCTGCAAATTCCCTTAAAACCCTTTTTAAATTCTGATTCTAATTCATCTGCCCTGCTAGCATTTGGAGATAAATATTTATTTAATGCTTTTCTAGTTTCTTCATCAATATTTAATGCTTTGCTTACTCTCCCTTTACGAATATCTTTTACTAACATATCAGAATTTTTCTCCATAACCCTTAGTAAATCTAATATGTTTGAAATAAAAATACCAGATATATATAATAGCTTCTTCTCTATTAATCCAAAAAGTACATGTAAATAAAGTGATACTTCCTTATCTTTAATTTTCATCACTTCATAAGGTGAAGTATATAAATATGGTAAAAAACTTTTCATGCCATTGATCCCGCCTGAAGTAGCTGAACAAATGGGTATTCCTCCATCAGTATAAGTATTCATTACTACATCTGCAATCATTAATCCCCTACCATAATTCCAATTTTCTTTAAAATTATTATAAGAAAATCTAGTCATCAATAATGCCATATATTTTGCAGCTTTCATTCTGCTAGACTTTGTTACTGGAATTAATTTTTGTTTACCTGTAGTTCCTGAAGTATTTCCAAAATACTCAACATTCTGTGTTGTTAATATATTTTTTTCACCATTAGCCATACGTTCAATATAATTATCATAATACGAATAGTCAGTTAAGGGGACTTTTTTCTTAAAATCACTTACAGAAAGTATATTTTTAAATTCAAATTTGTCCCCTATTTCACTCCTAGCATTTTTTGATAAGATATCAAACAACAAGTCATTATTAACTTTCTTAAAGTTTTTAGTTTCTTTATTAAAATTTCTTTCGACGACTCCTCCACAACCAATAATTGTCCTATAAAGTACCTTACTTATTATGGACATATTTGTACACATCCTATGATAGTTTTTCATAAGCATTATATGAAATTTATTTTAGAATGTTAATAATTTGCTTATACCACTATTTGTTTAATAAATATAATTTTATCCTTGAAAATCTTTATCTAAAGGGCTAAAAAAGATTATTAAGTTACTATAAGGTTAGTCAATAATATCCATTTACTATTTTCATTAAGTTTTTTAATAATCTTTTTGACAATTTTTCTTATACAAACTTAATTCCTTTCCAACAATACTAATTACATATATTTTAATTAATCATATTACTAATTTACTAATAAATAAAAATCCACGACATTTCTGTCATTGATTTCGCCTGTGGAAACAAAACATATCTATTATTACAGTAGCACCTGCTACCTTTTTATTAATTCTTAACTACAGTACCATTCTCCATTTTATTTTTTCTAATCTATTTTAATTATATCTTATAGTTATGCAAATTCACAATATTAGCTTTATCAACAAATCCTGCATTAAACCATGGAAACTCTTTAGTTACATTTTCTATTGATTGTGAAAGCCATCTAACATAAGGATCATATATATTTTTTATTAAATTTTCATCCTCTATATGATAATAAGGGCATAAATCAAATTCTCTTGATCCCAATAACAGTACACCAGAAAAATGGTAAAATAATAGAGGTGAATCATCTACATAAACAACATTATTCTTTTTTGAAACTTTATAACTTTTTATATTCCACAATGCAACATTTGCTCCAATAGAGTTTATTATATGCACATTTTTAAATATACTAGGCCAATCTTCTACATACCTTTGGTCTCCAAAAGTTTTATTAGCTACATCATATTCAACTGTACATTTCTTTAAGCACCTATCTCCCCAAAGCCTAAGTGCAGCTTTTGCTTCATCATTATTTTTAAATCCTACAAATCCTGTATTATATAATCCACTTAATTCATAATACATCTTAAACTCTTCTGAGTTTCTATGATCTATTAGAAAAATTGATGCATCAGGATTCTCATTAAAAATATAATCTAAGTCAGAAAAAAAGAATAAATCTGCATCTACATGTGCATAATATTTCGCATTGTCATATTTATTAATTACATAATATAAAAATATAGGTTTTAGTGTCCAACAATATTCATGAAATATTCTATTAGACTTAGCCATTTCTAAATCATAATTATTTTCCTCTATATCCTTTAATTGTACTAAAACAATATTTTTAAATCCTATTTTATTTAGTATATGGTAAACGGAATCATTCATACATAAAATAAATAACTTAAAATCACTACAACAGTTTTCTAAAGAAACATACATTGGTATTAATTTAAATAAATTTGATTCCGATAAAATCATTGATAAATGATATTTACTCATACCTACCCTCCTCTTCAGTATATTTTTAGAATTTAATAATAAACATTATAAACGTCTCTTATTAAAGCTAACATGGCTTCTGTAAAGTGTTTAATTCCAAATTTATCTCTTAAAATTTTAACTTCCATAATTAATTTGTTTACATCAGTATCTATAGTTGAAATAACTTTATTTATACTTATAAAATCCTCTCTAACGTAGCGACGTCTACATGTCTGAAGTAATTCTAAAAATATATCTAAAAGAGGTTTGAAATAGCTTACAGATATCATATTGTTTATATCTTTAGTTAATTCATTAAAATCATAATCATTAATTGATGTTATACCAGAGGTACAAACTAATATCACATCTAAAAAATAATTATTATTGTATTTTTCACATATATAATTTATATTTTCACGTGTTTCAGGTATATTAATATTGGTAGGGTGTTCTTGATGAACATTTAATATATTTTTATCAAATATAAATTTGCTCCCAGATTTATATAGCCTTATTCCTAAATCATAATCTTCAAATCCATATCCAACTATACTTTCATCAAACATTCCCACTTCTATTACTCTGTTTCTTTCTGCAGAAGCATTATTAGTTATAAAAAATCTCCATGGCAGACGATAATCTTTTAATTCTTCATTATGATTTTTTAATATATTTTTTAGCCCTCTCATAAATTCTGCATCTAAGTCAAAAGACTTATTTATATAACTTCCATCAATTATTGATTCAACATCTATTAATGGAGACTTATCTACCATATTAAGCTTTTCATCTTGTTTAGGCACAGTTTGATCTAAATAATTTTCAATGCTTGAAGCTAATTCTTTATAATAAAAAGTAAAAATTCTTTTCCATGGAACTCCACATACAACTATATCTTTTTCTTCATGATGTTTTAAATGCCTAGTTATAAAATCTTTACTAGCTATCATGTCACTATCATGAAATATTAAAATATCACCAACTGCTCTTTTTATGCCTTCATTTCTTCCACGAGCAATTCCTCTATTTTTTTCAAGTCTCACAAATTTAAAAGCAAATTTAGCATTAAAATTTTCTAACATTTCTAGAGTATTATCGATAGATCCATTATCAACTACAATAACTTCAAAAATATTGAAGTCACAATCTTGATTATTTAAGGATATAAGATTGTAGTATAATCGCTCTTTAGAATTATATGATGGTATTATAACACTTGCTTTCATATATTTTTCTTCCCTCCTTACTCTTAACAAATTTCTTTTTTAATTATCATCAATAGCAGCTACTGTAATATATTCCTTAAAATTTGGATCTATCTTTTCAACATCATCAATAATTTTTCCAAGTGATCTTTTGTATATTTGGTAAATAAATGGTATATTCACTCTATCTTCTTCATGCACCTGCCTAATATCATATTTACTAATTATTCTAAATCCACTAAAGTGATAAAATATTAATTTGTTATTATTAACCATTACATTATCATTTGAAACTGTAAACTTATATTTCAAATAATTCCAATGCCCTATATTTATTCCTTGAGTTGTTATTTCGTAAACATTATTAAATAGGAATGGCATGTCATCAAGATATTTTTGATCTCCAAATTTATTATCTTCAGGATTTGAAGTACAACTATCTACACACATTTTATCCCACCAATTAACACACTGTAATCCGTTAATATCTTTTTTAAAGCTAATAAACCCTGAGTTAAAATTTCCAGTGAGAGTTTGCATAGTATTATTAAATTCTTTCGAATACATAGGCAAAAATATTTCTCCACTAGATAGTAAAACGGAAGCATCTGGTTGATTTTCAAATATTACATTAGGATTTTGATAAAAGAATAAATCTGAATCTATATAAGTTACTCTATTAATTGAATCATCTAAAGTAAATATATGCTTTATAAATCCAGGCTTTAATGTCCAACAATATTGGTTTAATTTTCTCGAAGCCTTAATTTCTAACAAATCTTCTCTATTTAATTCAGCAATTGTTACTAACACTATTTTATCTAAATTTATTTCTTTAAGAAATTCATAGCATTTTTCATCTACACAAAGGATATATACTTTAAAGTTTTCCATATTTTTATATAAAGATAAACAACATGCAATTGCCTGAATTAATCTAGTTCTTGATACAACCATACAAAAAACACTATTTTGCATCATTTATATCTCCTTTTTAAGGAAATCCTTATACCACTCTATAGTTTTTCTTAGCCCCTCATCAATCGTATAATTTGGACTCCATCCTAATACAGTTCTTGCTTTCTTTGCTGATAAATATTGATGTATTATTTCATTACTTCCTTGATTTAATATTATAGGCTTCATGCTACTTCCCATAATCTTCAATATTTTATTAACTAGCTCTAAAACTGTTAATTGTATTTCATTACTAAAATTAAAAGCTTGTCCCTCTAAATTAAGTTCAACAACCTTTTCAGCTAAATTAATATATGCATCTACTGCATCCTCTATATAAAAATAATCACGAATGAAGCTTCCATCACTTCTTATTACTGGAGCTTCATTATTTAATATAGATTGAATACTTTGTGGAATGATTCTATTAAAATTTAAATCTCCACCACCATAAAGATTTCCACATCTTGTAATACATACTGGCAATTTGTAAGTTTCATAATAAGTTTGAGCAATTAAATCTGCACAACTTTTTGAAACATCATAAGGGTGCTTTCCTTGAAGCGGCATATTTTCATCATATGGAAGTTTTTCTTGATCTCCATAAGCTTTATCACTAGATGCTACTATTACTTGTTTAATTAATGGACTTTTTCTTGCTGCCTCAAGTATATTCCAAGTTCCTTCTATATTAGATTTAAAAGTTCCAAGTGGGTTTCTATTTGCAACTCCAACAATGGCCTGAGCAGCTAAATGAAATACTGTATCTATTTCATATTCTCCAAGTGTCCTTTCTATTAATAAATAATCTTCTAAGGCACCGTGTACAACATTAACCTTTTTATATTCTTCTCCAACATATATATTTGATTGTGGTATATAATCTCTTACTAAGATAGTTACATTAGCTCCATAGTTTACTAATTTTTTAACTAAATAACTTCCTAAAAATCCAGTGCCACCAGTTATAAAAACATTTTTATTATTCCAAAACGTACTTACCATATTTTCCACGCTCCTTTTCCTTCGTTCCAAATTTTATTTACATTATTTATATCATTTAAAGTGTCCATAGCAGTCCAAAATCCATTGTGAATATATACTGCTAATTGATTATCTTTAACTAATTTTTTTAATGGATTTTGTTCTAAAACACATGTTGCATCGTTTTCTAAATAGTCAAATATTTCTGGTTCAAAAACAAAAAATCCACCATTTATTATTCCATCAATATTCTTTTTCTCCTCAAAAGACTTAGCTAACCCATCTTCTACACTTAAAATTCCATATTGGCTTTTCTTATATATGCCTGTAACTGTTGCTATTTTCCCCTGCTCTTTATGAAATTTTAATAATTCATCTATATTTATATCAGCTAGTCCATCTCCATAAGTTAACATAAATGTTTCATTTCCAATATACTTTTGAGCCTTTTTTAATCTTCCACCTGTCATAGTTTCAATACCTGTATCAATGAAGTTTATTCTCCATGGCTCTGGTTCAGAATCTACATTAATATCTCCGCTTTTCATATCTAAAAGAAAACTTCTAGTCTTCCATGAATAATCTATAAAATATTCTTTTATTTTTTCCCCTTTATAGCCTAACAAAAACATATAGTCATTAAATCCATAATGACTATATATTTTCATTATGTGCCATACTATAGGCATACCCCCAACCTCACATAAAGGTTTGGGAATATTCATTGTTAACTGACTCATTCTAATTCCTTTTCCTCCAGCAAGTATAACAACTTTCATCTTTTGCCCTCCATTATCTTAATTAGTTTTTTTATTTTTCAAATCTAGTATTGAATCAAGATCTGAATATCCACAATTCTTGTATTCATCGTATAAAATTATAACTATCAAAGTAATTACACACCTATCATACATATTTGAAGTAACTATCTCATGACTTATATTTATAATACATTTATCTTTTATAAACTCATTAATTTCACATTCCAATTTTTTTGGACTTGCACCTTTTAATATCTTTACTTTCATTTTACTTACCTATCCTTATCGCTTTTCATAATATATATTATTCATGAACATTTATTGTGCTACTGATTTTAATATCTTACATTTAAATATAGAGTCCTCTCTAAAACAAAATTATAAAATTTCTTGGTAAATTGACAAGAAACTTCTTTTGAGCTTATAGATTATTACCCTTGAACTATAAAGTAATTTCCTGGATACAGTAATGTATATAGAAAAGTCACAACTCTTAAAAATATAATGGGTTTAATCAAAAGTGATAAAACCAAAAAAAACGTACAGAAAAATCTGTACGTTTCTTGTTTTGTGTTATTTACTTCAAAACCTATTACTTAATATTCCCTTTGTTCCATTACTAATTAATAATTTCAAGTAACTATAAATAATTTAGCCACACTCTATTAATTATAAATTAGAAATCAAAATTATCTTGGTCTCGTCCTACTCTTAAATCTTTATTTAAGTTATCTATCTTTTCCATATCATCGTCACTCATATTAAAATCAAATATATCTATATTTTCAATTAATCTTCTTTCATTTGTAGATTTATGGATAGTTACTATTCGACTTTGTAAATCCCAACATAGTACTTACTTGTGCTGCTGTTTTATTGTACTTATTAGCTATTTCTTTTAATGTCTCATTTTCTAACAATCCATTTCCAGCCATTAAAGGTGACCAAGCTTCAACTTGAATATCATTTTCTCTGCAGAATTCTCTAACCTTTTGTATAACTCTAAATCTCTTAATGTTAGGAATTACTTATAAAAAGTACACTCCACTTAAAGAATTTATATATTTTTATTTTTTATATCCTATAGATTTTTTAGGACATTTATTTACACACCTACCACATTGTATGCAATCATAATAAGTTATACTTTCATTCTTATATTCATGAACGTTTATTCCCATAGGACACGTTTTTGTACATAACTTACATGATACACAAGAATCATTAATGCTTAATAAAATATTTTTATTCTGCTTATTTCTAAATTTTGATATAAATGCAGCTATACTTCCCATTGGGCAAAAATTACACCATGCTCTTTCATTGTAAAATGGAGCTAATATTAAACCTATAATAGTTGTTATTACTATAAGTCTGTATATTACAAATCCCATTCCATATAAATTCCCCCAGTTTTTTATCATACCAGTAGTAAATACAGTAAGCATTAGTACTATAGCAACTAGTCTGAAATATACTGATTTAATAAATTTAGGAACTTTCTTTTTATTACTAAACTTAGATACTACATTATCATAAAAGCTTCCCCTAGGACATAAATTTCCACACCAAAATCTACCTCTAAATGTAGCAACTATTATAGGTGCAACCATACAAATTGATGCAATCAATCCAATTCTAAAATCAAACATACCCAAAATCAAAAAAATTATTAGAATTACATACGACCACTTTTTCCAAATTTTAATTAAACTGCTCATGCATATCCCCCTTAAATTTATTTATGACAGTTTTACTATTTAATTATACAGATTAATATATATCCTTCTGTGACTTTATTACATATCTATTTACGATATGCTAACCTACTATTATCCATATTGGACACCTCCTTGTATTATAGTTGTAGTCGGCAAACCTACTATAACTTATTAAAATCTATGCAGTTGTCATTTGCTATCTTATCTTTTATAATATACATATTTAAATTAATCCAACTAATACAACTATCAAGAATTATTGCATCACTAGATACCACATTTTCTTTTGATTTTAAAACGTTATCCACATTATCAATATTCCATACTTCAATTTGAAATTCTAAACCTTCAAGCATCTCCAGAATCTTCATTTTTAATCTACCAGAATTAGAAACTGGCTTATCTAAATAAAATATAGCTTTTTTAATTTTATGCTCTAATAAAAATTCACCTATTAACTTAATTGCAACTTCAGTTTTATCTATAACTGAATAAGTGCCTCTAAGTCCTGCTAAATCTCTTATTGTTTCGTCCATAGACTTAATAATTAAAGAATTAGATAAAGCAACCTCTAAAGTTATTATTGTATTAAACCCATCTATATGTACTTCTTCAATATTTGAAAGATTAGTAATTTCCTTAGACTCTCTTTTTATAACATCATCATATCTAGATATTCCTCTAACCAATGCAGGTCTTTGCCTTTCAGATAACAAATAATGATTACCTATAAAAGTTGAAGTTCCTTTAATTTTGTATCCTCTATTTAAAAGATACAATAAATCCTCCGATGCTTCATATAATTTATTTAAATTTTCATTTCTAAATTCTTTTTCATCTGTAGGTACATAACCTCTTCTAGTTATTTTACTCATAATTTCTTCCTTAAAAATTAATATTTATTTATTAATATTATTAGACGGAATTATATTAAAATACATATACCTGTTATTTAAAGTTTCTTTCTAATTTGCTAAATAAAAATGTAGTTACCGTATTCTAAAATAAAGTAACTACATTTATCTTTTCATAATAAGATTATTATCCTACTAATTTTGTAGTTACTGCATTCTTAGATAAGGTAACTACATTTATTATTTAAATTACAATTGATTTATTTGCTTTATTAATCATCTTTGCTGGGATTTCCTCGTGTAATTCCAAAATAAAGCTTATCGGTTTATTTCCAGTATGACTTCTATATTCACAAGTTCCTAAATATGTGAATGGAGATGTTAGACCATCCTTTGATTTATACATTCTACCAAATAGAGCTATTTTATTTCCAATCTTTAAATAATCGATATATCTTTGTTCTGTTATGCTTTCAACTACATATCTTATATTCATATTTTATATTTCATTTATTAAATAATTTTGTAGTTACTATATTTTTAGATAAAGTAACTACATTTATCTATTAAATACTAATAGAATAGATTGATTTGACTTATTTCCCTCCAAACATATTAGTCTCTAAATAATCCTCTAAAAATACCTTTAGTTATATTCCATAATTAGCATAATATTTTTTACTAATAATCATAAACTATCATTATGAAGATATTAGTTTTAAAAAAGGTAATTTTATGACTGAAACAGAAAAGGCCTATATTACTGGAATTATTGATGGAGAAGGTAGTATAATGCTACAAAGAATACATAAGAATGAACACCCATCCCCTTGTGTATCGATTGCTTCAACAACATTGACTAATATTGCCCCTAGGGTGCTTGTGGGAAGCTTTGCGACCCACTTTCTTTTGGCCCGGGGGGCTTGTGGGGCTCAAAGAGGCCCACTTTCTCTTCATCACCATTAATACTGTGTTAAATTTTACCTAGTATTATACATAAAAATATTGGTCACTCTGTACATTCTTATCTTAGCATTTATAACCATTTACATATATCCGATATGTCGGTAAAAATAATTAAAAAGCGTACTAAATAAATATTTGAACTTGATATGTTTACTTTTAGCATATGGCTCGAGAGGATAGAAAGTACGTAAAATGCCATTAGTCGCTCCCTGGAACATTTATATGATAAATCAATTTTATATTAGGCTATGTTTTAAGATACTGTTGATTTTTAATAGCACTGGTGTTTCTGGTTGTCGGTAGCTACTGATTGCTAAAATTTACTTCAATAGAGCAAATCTAGCATGAGCAAGTTTATACTATACTGAATATCTACAGCTTTATATAATAGAACTTTTAACAGAGCTTTATATTAAAGTATTTGGATAATTTCACTAAGATTGTTTTCTTCTATTTTCCTTTGTAAATTTTCAGAAAATAAATCATCTAAATATTTGTCCACCTGAAATGCGGAAAAAATTATCAAATAACTATTTCTTGTTGACAATATACTTTCCCACACTGTATTGGGTTCCAACCAGAGAATCTCATTCTTAGCTTGTAGATCATATTTTCTTTTAATCTCATCTTTATGTATTTTTATAAAATCCCATAGAGCCGCACTGCTAATAGTAGTTTCACCATAAGGTATTCCTATTAAGTCAAAAATCTTTGTCAATGCTTGTTTTTTTAATCCATAATATGAACTCTGTGCATTACAAATATAATCGTCCAAATACTTTGTCGAAATTCCCTTTACTTTACCATTAATAATTAAATCTGCTATCGATGTTTTATGCATTCTATACTGACAATATTTTATTGGGAAAGATGTATTCTCATAGACTTTCTTAAAATTCTCTTCATCACCCCATACTTCAATATGGTTACATATGTATTGCTTTGAGAAACTAATTTTTTTATTGCTAATTAAAATATCACAATTTTTTTTAATAATACCGCACTTGTCATTCAAATGCTTCATAATATCAATGATTTCAATTTCATTTATTCGCTTTTTATAATTTATTAAAATTTTTATTATCTCATCTATTTCAAGTTCATAAATAGCTTTTCCAATACTCCGCATAGTAATTCCTGAAATATTCATGCTTTCTCTAGATAAACTAGTTACAATCTCATTTTCATATGGTTCTGAATTCAATATATCTAATGCAACAAAAGGAATATCTATTCCGCTTAATTGTTTAAAATTTTTCACATCAAATATCACATTGGAAATCATATCATTATAAAACACTGTATTTTGTTTGTCTAAAATTTGCTTTAATTTTTTATCACTATCACTTAATTCATCGTAATCAATTTCTAGCCAATCCCCTTTATATACTTTAATTCCAGCCTCTGGCTCAATAAACCAATCATCCTTATCTAGTTTCACTATTTCTTGCTTTTCACCATCAACTTCAATTATTATTGAATTTTGAGATTTTGTAAGATAATTCTCTAACCCCAATTCCTGGATATAATCTTCAATTGTCTTTTTCTCATCTATTATATTATCTTTTAGATGTAATCTAACGATTGTAAATGAAGGTTTGTCCACTTTCATTATATCATCTGGTATTTCATCTATCCAAGTGACCTGCTTTTTTTCATTCTTAATATAAAGTCTAAAAGATAGCAGTATTCCATTTTCCATTTTAGTATAAACTTCTGCATTTTCTCCTAACAAAAATAACGACAATATTCCAACACCATATTTACCCACTAAACCCTTTTCATTTTTATCTTTACTAGTTTTACCAACAGTTAGAAAGCATTCCCTTACAACTTTAATATCCATTCCTGTTCCATTATCTTCAATTTGTAAATACTCATTTCTTTCACTATCCTTGATTAGTTTTATACTTATAGCTGAATTAACCCCCTTAATCTTACATGCATCTAATGCATTTTGAAGCAATTCTCTCACAACAACTTTAGTCTTTTTTTGTAATTGATACAATGGTTTTATCAATAATTCAATAACATTATCCGAAATATTAAATTTCAATTTTCCAAAACTCTGACTTAATACTACATCATTTATAGCTTTATAAAACTTATCATAATAATTTAGATAGAAGCATGTTATGTTGATACTTTTTCCATTTAATAATTCAATTTTTTTCTGCTCTACTCGCTCATCATCAATACTTACAACATAATCCACTATCCATATACGTTTTTCAAATTCCTCTTTTTGTTCTTCTGTCATAATATCAATCATCACTGTCAAAATATCTTTTATATTTCTATCAGAAATACTATATCCGATAAAAATAACTGGATATTCCCAAAACATTGTTAATATTTTTGAATATAAATATTTACTTTTATTGAAGAATCCATCATAATCTTCTTTAGTAATAACAATAGTATCAGGTTTAGTAATACAACCATGAATCTTATACAGATTACTCCTATTCTCTTCCGTATTTTCTCCTCCACATAAAAACCATTCTTGCCCTATCTGAACATCACATCTACCCTTAAAAATAAAATCTTCTAGTAAAGTATCATAATTAGTCGTTATGATCGCTTTAGGATGCGTTTTACTTAATTCCAATATTTCAATCATTTTTTTTCGAATATCTGAGGCACCACTAATATCACATGCAATTTCATCATATAGTTTTGCTTGTTCACTAATTATGAATGAGTCATATTTATCAAATTTTTCTACAATATCATATAACCTTTTTATTATATTTTCTCTAAACTCCTCTACATTTCCAAAATCATACTTTTCTTTATATTTATCAGAATATTGTTTAATAAATTCAGAAATATAATTTCTGAGAAACATTCTATGATTTCCTTTTTCTACTGATTCAGAATCTGCTTGCCTAAAAAAATAATATTCAAGTTCTTGAGCAATTTTTTCATTTTCCTCATTACATGCTTTCTTTATAACATCAAAATTACAGTTTACCTCATTTGATAGTTTATTTAGTAGACCTTCCCAGTTTGGTAATTCCAAATACCTTCTTGATAAACCAGATCCTATAAAAAACATAGGCTTCTTATTTGTTTTTCTCAAAATCCGTTGCATCTCATTTAATTTTTCCTCTATTATGTACATAACTTTCATCCTCTTTTCACTAATTCCAATACCACATTTATTTCACTGATAGTCTTCTTATCAATTTCATACCTTAACTAATAACTTGATTCTTTTTCCATTTTTACAATCTTATGCACTATCTGAAATCTAGGTATTAACTAATTCAATAATTTTTTCTTATTTTTAGATAGTAATTTCATACATATACCCCTAATATTTGATATCAATATTCTAATTCTTGCTTCCTTTGACAAATGCTTTCTTCGGCATCTTTCTATACAGTGAATCAAGGTTAAAGAGATTACTTTTCTGCTTATAATCATACTTTCTCCAAGTATATTGGTTCTTCTTTCTATGTGTTGAAAGCCAAATATCCTCGTTTTCATAAAAATCATTATCATCTCTTATATCTACATGTAAAAATGAATAGCTATTATTGATATAATTTACGTTAAAACATGTAAATCTCTGCTGCGTAATTTCTTTTTCTGTTATTTTTTCCCCCATTCAAATCCCCCTACATTATATCTTTTAATTAAATTATAACACACTTCCAAATTTTCCACATTAATCAATATTTTAACTTAAAAAGATAAAGATACAGTATTTTACACATAAAAATAACCTATGCTCCTGACTAGTACATAGGTTGTAATATAAAAAAACCTTATTTATGGTAAGATTCATTATCTTTATTCTAAAATAAATAACCCTCGACAACACATATATGTACTGTCGAGGGTTTCATGGTGGAGGCGAGGGGTCATGTGCATCCATAATTTCTTAATGGCACTGACTATATCTTAGTGTATAAATCTTATACACTCTTGGCGTCTTATAGAAGCTCAGTATAGTTTATGTCTTCTATCCTAGTATTCCATTGCTTTCGCTTTAGGAACCTATAAGTCGATACGAGGCTGTTGAATTTCTTCACATACCTCTCGGTATTGCCGGTAAGTAGCACTACTTACTACGGGTTCACCGATAAAGCCAAGTTATCACTTATGAATCACTTCATAAGGCGACTCATCTTACGAATCGAACCCCTGTCCGAAAGCAGACCAGCCTGACTTTCTACGAGCGTAGTTTGTGACTAAAATTTCGGTCCTTAGTTCGCTCACAAACAAACTCCTAATTCCCTAGCTTCATGAATACCCCTTTAGCTCAAAGCTTTGCTAAACTTCGTTTCCCACTTCAATGACACCAGTGATCCAGAGCGTGGGCACCCTGGGCTGATGAGCGGCTATATTAAGCTGCTAATGCAAAATTGTCTTCTGCGTTTATCTTTAATGCATACTTTATTATCGAGGTGACATGCTTGCCTCGGCTCGCTTATCAAACCCATCTTACCCCCGTCGAAGCCAAAACGCCCCCAGGTTAAGAATTAGTTTAACGCGAAATATTCAATTTTGACTACGTGTAAATTATATATTATATAGATTTCTATGTCAACTTAGATTTAATCCTTGCTTACCACAATTTTCTTTTTAAAATTTAAAAATAATAACCAACTTATTAATTTTTCTTCATTAATAAGATAGCTAGCATTTAATAAAAAATGAAAGTTTATTTCTAATCTAAAATCAACTTTATATAACACACAATTTCTACATACTTATATTATAACAAACTCCTTTTAATTTAAACCTAATCTTATTAGCATTAAGGGAAAAAGCTTCTTATATTACTATTTTTATAATTAATTTCTTAATAAAAAGTAGATATATATAAGTTTGCTTATTTTGTCACTAGTTTCTAAGTTATAGCAAACCTATATAAATACTATTCCCATTGACCTAGTAATTTCAATTTTTTCATATAAGGAAATTGCTTATCAAATTCTTCTACCTTCTCTGGATTTAGATTTTCAAATACTTTTGATTCAAAAAATTTTCCATGTACATCTTCAAGTCTATATAGTATTAATTCTATCATTTTTTCATTTCTTAATTATTATCAGCAGGATAAACTACTCCAATTTGTTTTCTCGCTTCTTCAATAACTTCAATTATATTTCTAGAAACTTCTAATGAATTAATCTTAGAATCTCTTTCTCCATTTTTAATTAAATTAGCAAACTCTTCTACTTCATAGCACATATTAGCTTCTTTATGTTCTAATGTTAAATCTTCTTCTCTACCATCTCTATATATTATTTTTACATTATTAAATGTATTAATTCTGTCTATTATAATGCTACCCTCTTCCCCTTGAATTTCTGATGGAAGATATGAATTGCTTATTTTAGAGTATATTACAGTTCCCTCCATATCATCATATCCAAAGACTACGCTACCTTCTCCATCAACTCCAGTTTCTAGCATTATTCCATTTGATTTTATTGTATTTGGCCTTCCAAAAAGATTTACCATTGGTGCTATACAATAAACTCCTATATCCATAATAGCTCCATTTGATAGTTCTTTCTTAAAAGCATTTAACACTTCTCCAGCCTTATATTTATCATATCTTGAAGAGTATTGACAATAGCTTGCAAAATACTTTCTAATCTTACCAATCTTATGAAGATTATCTTTAATAACTCTAAAGTTTGGAAGTAATGTCGTTTTCATTGCCTCCATTAAGACAACATCATTTTCCTTTGCTGCTTTTATCATTGCATCAGCTTCCTTTGTATTTGAAGCAAAAGCCTTTTCTCCAAGCACGTGCTTTTTATGATTTAAAAATAATATAGCTTGCTCAGCATGCATTGCATTAGGTGAAGCTATATAAACAGCATCAATCAAATCACTCTTAGCCATTTCTTCTAAATCTGTAAATATATTTTCAATATTAAACTTATTTGCAAACTCCCTGGCTCTTTCCTCAGTTCTTGAATAAACAGCAGATATATTTACACCTTCAACTTCTCTCGCTCCAGCTATTAACCATTCAGTTATAAAATTAGTTCCTATAACACCAATATTAATCATTAATAATCCCTCCAACTCATTTGTACCATTTATTTACTCATTTCAATTATATATTATATTACTAATATTTTCTATCAAGACTTAACCACTCAATTATATATTAACTCTATTCCTTCATTTTCTATAATTCAACTAAAGTGAATTTCCTCCCCAACACCTTCCCACTTTCCCTTTTTAACTCTTTAACTTTTCATAATTCAGCCCGTCTGAATTATTTCATTAATTATCCATTATCAATTGTCAATTATTTATTAATATAATAATTTTTCTCCTAACTGCACATACTACTATTATTAAATTCTTGTATTTCATAATATGTATTATTTTAAAATACGATAAAGCTTGATTATATTTTATATGGTTATTAATAGGGAGGTTTTTTATATGCGAAATATCTTTAAAGATATAGATAAAAAAAAGATATTAAAAGCAAGTAGTTATTTACTATTTCCAATTTTTCTTATAACTAATTTTGTGTTTTTTATTTCTAAGACCTCAAATTCGTCTTTTGTGCCTTCTGTATTTTTCAGTGAAGGCTATGAAAATGAACCAATTGCGCATGCTGGTACTTTTATAACCGATAGTGATGAAAATTTAGAAACTTCTATAATTTCATTCTTGAATGATTTATATAGTACTCGTAATAAATCTTTTACTACTGGTAATGTTGAAGATCTTTATAAGTTTTATGATATTTCTCAAACCTTTAGTAGTTACTCATTGAAACATGAGTTTAAAAGGATTGCTTTTTTAAGAGATTGGGCAAGTGAAAGGAATATAAGTTTTAAAAATATAGAATCCACACCTAAAATATTGTCTTTAAAAGGAAATGATAACACATATAGTCTAACATTAAGTGAAGAATATAAAATTGATTACATATATAATGATGCATCTGAAAAGATTAATAATTTTGGTGTTTCTTTAATACACACATTAGAGTTAAAGACATTTGGAAACTCTTTTATAGTTACTAAAGATTACTATCAAGATTGCTTTGAGGGTGGTCTAGGGCAATATGATTTTAATTTAACTGAAAAGAATATTCCAATAACTAAATATAGGGCTTATAATTTAAACTTTAAAATTAATCCTACACCTGAAAATAGCTCTACTTATAATAGGGAAGCTGCTGTAAATTATGCTAATAAGTATTCTGGAATATCTTTTGCAAATAACTTGGATAGTAAATATAATTCAAATTATTATACCTATGTTGCTGGATCTGGAAATTGTACTAATTTCATATCCCAATGCTTAGCTGATAGCCTTGAAGGTGGTGGAATACCACAAGATAAAAATTGGTCTTATAAATTTAATGAATCTAAAGGAGTAATGGCAAGTGAAACTTGGGTTAACTCTGAGAAACTTTTAGAATATCTTTTATCTAGTAATAAAGCATTTATATCTTTTTCAGGATCTTTTAATGAAATTTTAGATAGTATGTCTAAATCAAGTAATGAAATAAACTTAGGTGATTTAGTTATATATAAACAAGGTGATTATATTGAACATAGTGCTATAATTACAGGTTTTGATAATGCTGGGTATCCTTTAGTTAATTCTAATTCTATTGATAAGTTTAAAATGCCTTTTGATTTAGGTTGGAACAACGATACTTCCGAATTTTACATAGTGTCCTTAAAATAAATTATAAAAATAAACTAGGCTAAAGTTAATTTTAAATTTAACTTATAGCCTAGTTTTAACCATATAACTTTAAATAACTAAACTTAAAACACTTAAAATTTAAACAAGCAAATCTTGTAATGTATATCTTGAAAATTCATGAAGAAATGCACTTAAAGATTCATTCATTATTCCCTTTAACTTACAGCCTGAAGTTATAAATGGACAACAATCTTCCTTACTAAAGCATTGTGCAATATTTAGGTTATCTTCTGTTATACGAACAACTTCTCCTAAATTTATATCTTGAGGTTCTAAACCTAATTTTAATCCACCAGTTCTACCTTTCATAGATATAACTAAATCTGTTTTAGCAAGTTTGTGTATTATTTTCTTTAAATGATGCTCTGAAATCTCTAATTTTTTTGCTAATTCTTCAACAGTACATAGCTTGTCTCTATTTTCAGCTAAATATACTAAAGCTCTGAATGAGTAATCGGTAAATTTTGATAAGTACATGAAAATTCCTCTCTTTCGTACAATTATTATAATAACCTTATTAATAATCTCTAGTAATCTTTATATAAGTATATAAATAAAGATTTTATACTTATATTTTATACAAAAACCACCCTTTTAAATTATACTATACTTTCACATAAAACTACTCAAAAAAATGTACAATATTTACAATTTTTTAACAAAGTTTGTTTTTTCTTAATATAATCAGGTATAAATATATGCGAAAAGAGTTATTCGCTAACGCATTAAGTCATAAAGACTAATAAAATTTCGTTAGAAATAACTCTTTAATATTATTTATTTAAATATTCATCTATAGCTTCAGCTGCCTTTTTACCGGCTCCCATTGCTAAAATAACAGTTGCTGCTCCAGTTACAGCATCTCCACCTGCATAAACTCCTTCTTTTGTTGTAAGTCCATGTTCATCTGCAACTATACATTTCCACTTATTAGTTTCAAGACCTTTTGTTGTTGATGATATAAGTGGGTTTGGTGAAGTTCCAAGTGACATAATTACTGTGTCAACATCCATAACATATTCTGAACCTTCTTTAACTACTGGCTTTCTTCTTCCTGATTCATCTGGTTCACCAAGTTCCATTTGAACACATTTCATTCCCTTTACCCAACCATTCTCATCTACTAAAATTTCTGTTGGGTTAGTTAATATATCAAAGATTACACCTTCTTCTTTAGCATGATGTACTTCTTCAACTCTTGCTGGAAGTTCAGATTCACTTCTTCTATAAACAATGTGAGTTTCAGCTCCTAGTCTTAAAGCAGTTCTTGCAGCATCCATAGCAACGTTTCCTCCGCCTACTACCGCTACTTTCTTGCCTACTTTAACCGGTGTATGATATTCTTCTTTAAATGCCTTCATTAAATTTACTCTTGTTAAGAATTCATTTGCAGATAAAACTCCATTTGCATTTTCACCTGAAATTCCCATAAACTTAGGAAGACCTGCCCCTGATCCTATAAATACTGCTTCAAAACCTTCATCTTCCATAAGCTCGTCTATAGTTATAGTTCTTCCTATGATAACATTAGTTTCAATCTTTACTCCAAGTTTTTTTATGTTTTCAATTTCTGCTCTTACTACGTCATCCTTAGGTAATCTAAACTCAGGAATTCCATAAACTAAAACTCCGCCCGGCTCATGTAAAGCTTCAAAAATAGTTACATCATATCCCTTTTTAGCTAAATCTCCTGCACAAGTTAATCCAGCTGGACCACTACCTATAACTGCTACCTTTTTATTTTTATCTTCTTCTCTATCTGCTAATTCTACGTTATGTTTTCTTGACCAGTCTGCTATAAATCTTTCTAATTTACCAATTGAAACTGGTTCCCCTTTAATTCCTAATACGCATTTACCTTCACATTGACTTTCTTGTGGACATACTCTACCACAAACAGCTGGTAATGCACTATATTTCGCTACTTCTTTAGCTGCTTTTTCAAATTCTCCATTTTTCATATATGATATAAAACCTGGAATATTTATTGATACTGGACATCCATCTACGCATTTTGGATTTTTACAAGTTAAACATCTATTTGCTTCTTGTATTGCTTCTTCGTCTATATATCCTAAACATACTTCTTCAAAGTTTTTTGCTCTTACTTCTGGAGCTTGTTCTGAAACAGGTACTCTTTTCATTCTATCTTGCATATTCATAACTATTCCACCTTGCATCCACAACCGCCGTGATTATGAGTGTCCCCTTCCTCGATTTTTAGTTGAGCTCTTCCTTCTTCGCTCTTATACATTGCTTGTCTTCTCATTGATTCATCAAAATCAACTAAGTGACCATCAAATTCTGGTCCATCAACACATGCAAATTTTACTTTTCCACCTACAGTAACTCTACATGCTCCACACATTCCAGTTCCATCTACCATTATTGGATTTAAGCTTACTGTTGTTGGTATATTTAATTCCTTAGTTAGCATTGCCATAAATTTCATCATTATCATAGGTCCAATTACCACTGCATGATCATATTTATTTCCCTTTTCTTCAACTAAGTGCTTTAAACAATCTGTTACTCTACCATTAAATCCATATGTTCCATCATCTGTTGCTATATATAAATTGCCTGCAACTTCTTTCATTTCATCTTCTAATATTAATAAGTCCTTAGTTCTACTTCCTACTATTACATCACAAGCAATACCATTTTCATGCATCAATTTAACTTGAGGATATACCGGTGCTGCCCCCACACCACCTGCTATAAATATTATATTCTTCTTTTTAAGCTCTTCTAGGTCTTCATGTATAAACTCACTTGGTTGTCCTAAAGGCCCAACAAAATCACTTACATAATCTCCTTCTTCAAAATTAGCTAATTCTTTTGTTCCTCTTCCTACAGCTTGGAATACTATAGTAACAGTTCCTTTAACTTTATCATAATCAGCTATTGTTAGAGGAATTCTTTCCCCTTTTTCATTATTTTTAATAATTATAAATTGTCCTGGCTTAGCAGACTTAGCAACTCTTGGTGCTTCTATATCCATAAGATATATATTATCAGTAAGTTCTCTTTTATTCACTATCTTATACATGATTGTTCCCCCCTGGCTTATTTTCATATCAATCTTATCTTATCATTTTTTAAATATTCACACAATTACTTAATGTAAATATTATTCTGTATTACTAAATACTGTACTTTGATTCATTTCAATCATTTTATTTATATCAACTATTTTATTTATATTAATTGCATGCCTTTATTATTACCATATTTTTATCTAGATTACCGCATTTTTATCCAGATTATATGTCTCTACCTTTTCAAATTAAGGTTACCTCAAAAAGAAAATTATTTCAGTTTAAGATAACCTTAAAAAATTCAATCTATTAACTTATAAAACTTAAAGTATTTTAGAAATTAACTTTAGTTCCATAATATGTGCATTCAAATAATTTTTCCATTGTTGCATCATCAATTTCTCTTGGATTAGATCCAGTACATGCATCTAAAACTGCATTATGAGAAATAAATTCTAGATTAGCTTTAAAGTCTTCTTCTGTTACTCCGTATTCTTTAACTGTATGTGGAATGTTTAACTCTGTATTTAGATCATTAATCATTTCTATTAATGAATCTGTTAATTCTGCATCAGTTTCACCTTTTAATTTTAATGCTCTTGCTATATCTGCATATCTATCTTCACATTTAGTTCTATTATATTGAATTACATATGGTAAGAAAATTGCATTTGCACATCCATGAGGAATATGGAATACTGCTCCTGTCTTATGAGCCATTGAGTGAACTATTCCAAGTAGTGCATTAGAAAATGCCATTCCTGCTAAGCATTGAGCTTCATGCATTAAGTTTCTAGCTTGCTTGTCTCCATTGTATGAAGCAACTAAGTTTTCTTTAACCATTTCAATAGCTTTCATAGCTAATGGATCTGAGAAATTTGATCTTAATGATGCAGTGTAAGCTTCTATAGCATGAGTTAATGCATCCATTCCAGTATGTGCCACAAGTTTAGCTGGCATAGTTTGCGCTAAATCTGGATCTACTATGGCAATATCTGGAGTTATGTTAAAGTCTGCTAGAGGATATTTAATTTTTGCCTTGTAATCTGTTATAACAGAAAATGCTGTTACTTCTGTAGCTGTACCACTTGTTGATGGGATTGCTACAAATTTAGCCTTTTGTCTAAGTTCAGGTAATCCAAATGGAATAACTGCTTGTTCAAATGTAAAGTCTGGGTATTCATAGAAAATCCACATTGCTTTTGCAGCATCTATTGGTGATCCTCCCCCCATTGCAACAATCCAATCCGGCTCGAATTTTCTCATTGCTTCTGCTCCACTCATAACAGTTTCTACTGATGGATCTGGTTCAACTCCTTCAAAAAGTTCAACTTCCATTCCAGCTTCTTTTAAGTATGTTTCAACTTTATCTAAGAATCCAAAGCGCTTCATTGAGCCTCCACCAACTACAACAAATGCTTTCTTTCCTTTTAATGTCTTTAATGCCTCTAATGATCCTTCTCCATGATATAAATCTCTTGGTAATGTAAAACGAGCCATAATAAAACCTCCTAAATTTATATAATTTATTTTTTACTTTTTTACATAAATATAATAAGCAAGAGTCATGCCAAATGTTTTTATTTTAACAATATCGTTAAAATATTAACCTTTCTTTCAAAATGCTAAAATACTCCAATCGAAAATGTCCTAAAATATAACAGTTTATTTATTTTTCACTGTTATATTTTAGGACATTGTCTTAATTTATTACACGACATTATATTTCTATCTTATATTTTTTTACCTTAAGATATAAAGTATTCCTACTTATCCCCAATGCTCTTGCAGTCTTTGTCATATTATATTTATTATATTCTATAGCATTTCTTATAGTTACTTTCTCAATTTCCTCTAAATTAAAACACTCTTCTTTTTTTACTTCATCTAAACTTATATTTTTGCTATCTATATCTAATATTTCATTTATTTTTTCTTCTGATTCTTCTAATATATCATCTGATAGCTCACCATTTAAATTCACTATATTTTCTATACAGTTTTCTAATTGTCTAATATTCCCTGGCCAATTATATCCTTGCAATCTATTAAATAAGTCTTTAGTTATTTCAGGAATTTCCTTTTCTAATTTTATTGATTTCATGCTAAAGAAATATTCAATAAACTTTCTTATATCGCCTTTTCTTTCTCTAAGAGGTGGTAGTTTTATTGGAATAACACATAGTCTATAATATAAATCTTCTCTGAAAGTTCCTTTTTTAACTTCCTTCTTTAGATTTTTATTTGTAGCTGCTATTACTCTCATATCTACAGGAATTTCTCTGCTGCCTCCAAGTCTAGTTACTCTCCCCTCTTGTAATACTCTAAGTAGCTTTACTTGCATATCAAGTGGCATTTCACCTATTTCATCTAAAAATAAAGTTCCACCATTAGCAAGTTCTATTTTTCCTATTTTCCCACCTTTTTTTCCTCCAGTGAAAGTTCCATCTTCATATCCGAAAAGCTCGCTTTCAATTATATTAGCAGGTATGGCTCCACAATTTATAGCAATAAATTTATTATTTTTTCTTATACTATAATTATGAATAGATTGCGCTAGTACTTCTTTACCTGTCCCACTTTCTCCTTGAATTAATACTGTTGAAGGGCTGTTAGCTATAATCTTACAATTTATTATAACATTTTTTATAGCATCACTTTCTCCTATAATATCATTAAAAGTAAAAAATGCTCCTGTAAAATTATTTTCTTTTTTCTTTTCTTTTAATTCTGTTAATGTTGCTACAATCCCTATTATTTTTTCGTTACATTTAATTCCTTTAAGAGTAATTTCAGTTTTATATTTGCTTGCATGACTTAATTTTATTTCTTTTGTTATAGTTTCATTATTTTTCGATATTCCATCTACTATATTTTGAAAATTTGGAATTATATGACTTATATATTCATTAATTAAGTTTTGATTTCTTTTATCTAAAATATTTAATCCTAATTCATTTATATTTATAATTTTTCCATGTATATCAATAATCATTATTCCTTTATCAACATTTTCTATAACAGTTTTCATATAATTATAGGTTTGATTTAAAATATAATTAGTTTTTATTCTATAAAGCTCATTTTCTATTGCTGTAACTCCAAAAATAACTAATCCTAAGGTGTGTGGATGCTTCATATTACTTTTTCCTGTTAAATTTAAAGTTCCTATTATTTCTCCCTTACTATTATGGATAGGAGCTGCAGAACAAGTTAAACTTTGAAATATAGTAGCATAATGCTCATTTGCAGTTATTTGAATACATCTATTTTCCGTTATAGCTGTCCCCATTGCATTTGTACCTATATTTTTCTCATCCATATAAGCACCAACTTTTAAATTTAATTTTTCTAGTTCATCTTTAATAGCATTAGCGCCCTTTATGTAAAGTATGCATCCATTATTGTCTGTTAAAATTATGATAAAGTCATTATCCTCTACAGATTCAACTACCATATCTATATATGGCTTAGATATTTCTATTAATTCTTTATTTATCTCTAGTACTTTTTTTAGTTCTTCTCCTTTTACCATGGTTTTTGAATGATCACTACTTTTTTCAACTCCGTAATTTTCACTTCTTTTATGCGAATTTTCGATTAACAAACTTTTATTATACATAGCACTATACCTCTTGACCCTTTTTTCTTTAATTTTTATTCCATATAATATAAGTTTACTATTAGATTGATAAATTTTCTACAAAATAATAAGACTATAATCTTAAGTTTTTCTAAAAATAAGATTATAGTCTTATTAAAACTGATTTTTATTAATATCTTGTAGAATTTTTCAATTGTCTTTCTATATCTCTCTTATGAGCTTTTTCTAACATAGAATCTCTCTTATCATAATTCTTTTTACCTCTACACAATCCAAGTGCAACCTTTACCTTACCATCTTTTAAATATAATGATAATGGTACTAAAGTAAATCCTTGTTGTGAAACAAGTCCTGCAAATCTTGATATTTGCTCTTTATGAAGTAAAAGCTTTCTTTCTCTTAATGGATCAACGTTAAATATATTTCCTTGCTCATAAGGACTTATATGCATACCTTTTATCGTGATTTCACCATTTTCTACATCTGCATAAGATTCTTTTAAATTACATTTTCCTGCTCTTATCGATTTCACTTCAGTTCCAACTAAAGCTATTCCAGCTTCTATGGTTTCTTCTACAAAATAATCGTGCCTAGCTTTTCTATTTTCAGCTAATGTATTACTATTTTTCTTCCTTACCATACTCTCACCACTCATTTTATTTTTCTTTTAGTATAACAAAATATTTATAAATTGCGAAGCAATTTATTTTTAATGAAATAATTAGGAAATGAAATCTTCATTATCATCTTCATGGACTAGTTCGCTTTTCATTTCATCTTTTGCTTCTTGAATTTTTTCACTAAGCTTTTCACTAGGTACTATTTCTTCTTTAGATTGTTCTTCCTCAATTAAATCAAAATAAACTTCTCTGTTATCTATATCAACTCTAGTACATTTAACTTTGATTTCATCACCTAATCTATATACTTTTTTAGTTCTTTCTCCAATTAAACATAAATGAGCTTCATCATAAATATAGTAATCATCATCTAGAGCTGTTATATGAATTAATCCTTCTATTGTATTTGGTAATTCTGCAAATAAACCAAAAGATGTAACTGAAGATATAATTGCTGTAAATTCTTCTCCAATTCTTTCTTGCATATATTCTGCTTTCTTTAAATCATCAACTTCTCTTTCAGCTTCTTGAGCTAATCTTTCCATTTCTGATGATTGTTTTGATGCTATTTCAACTATATTAGTTAATCTTCCCGCTCTTTTTTCATCTATCTTTCCATTTAATTGTTCCTTTATAATTCTATGAATTTGCAAATCAGGATATCTTCTTATTGGTGATGTAAAGTGACAGTAATACTTAGCTGCAAGGCCAAAGTGTCCTACGCATTCTGGTGAGTATTTAGCTTGCATCATTGAACGTAATAAAAGAGTACTTACTACTGTTTCTTCCTTTTTCCCCTTTACTTTTTCTAATATATCTTGAAGAGCTCTTGGATGAGCTTCTTGACCCCATCTCACAATATAACCTAAGTTATATACAAACTCTTTAAATTTTTCTAACTTTTCTTCATCTGGCTCTTCGTGAATTCTATAAACAAATGGAAGATTAGTCCAGAACATATGCTCAGCTATTGTTTCATTACATACAAGCATAAATTCTTCTATTATTCTATTTGCAATAGCTCTGTCATAAGGCTTAATATCTATTGGTTTTCCTAAATCATTTAATATTATCTTAGATTCTTCAAAATTAAAGTCTATAGCTCCTCTTTTTATTCTCTTTTCACGAAGAATATTACATAGCTCTTCCATAGCTTTAAAGTCATCTACTAAGTAATCGTATCTTTTTATAAGTTCTTCATCATTATTTTCTAGAATTTTTGTTACATCTGTATAAGTCATTCTTTCACTAGTCTTAATAACTGATTCTTCAATTTCATGTTGAATCACTTTTCCATTCTTATCAATAACCATAAAACAACTTAACGCTAATCTATCTACCTTAGGATTTAACGAACAAATACCATTAGATAACTTCTTAGGCAGCATTGGAATTACTCTATCTATTAGATATACTGAAGTAGCTCTTTTTAAAGCTTCTTTATCTAGAGGATTCTTTTCTCTTACATAATGAGATACGTCTGCAATATGAACTCCTAATCTAAACTTACAATTATCAAGTATTTCTATTGAAACAGCATCATCTAAATCTTTTGCATCTTCACCATCTATTGTTACCATTCTTAAATTTCTAAGATCTTTTCTTCTTGCATATTCTTTAGAATCTATTTCTTCTTCAATATTTTCTGCATAACTTAAAACTTTTTCTGGGAACTCTTCTGGTAATCCATACTTCTTAATTATTGTAAGAATATCTAACCCCTTATCTCCCTTTCTACCTAATACTTCCTTAACTATTCCTTCTGGACTTCTTCTTTTATCTGCCCATTTAACTATTTCACAAATTACTACATCTCCATCTTTAGCTCCATTTCTATCTTTTTTAGAAATAAAGATATCTTGATTTAATCTTGTATCTTCTGGAACTACAAAGCCGAAGTTTCTACTATCTTCATAGACTCCTATGATCTTATTATTAGATCTTTCTAAAACTTCTCTTACTTCTCCTTCTCTCTTTTTACCATTTAAATCTTCTCTTGTTATTTGAACTAAAACCTTATCTCCATTCATAGCTCCATTCATAGATGAACTTGGAATAAAGACATCCTTTTCTCCTTCTGTTTCAGGAAGTAAAAATCCAAATCCTTTTTGATGCACTTGTAACTTACCAGTTATTAACCCAAGTCTTTCAGGCACACCAAACTTATCCTTTTTGGTTCTAACAATTAGGCCTTCTCTTTCCATTGATTTTAAAACTTTTTTAAAAGATTTATACTCATCAGGATTTATATCAAATACTGCAACCAACTCTTGGATATCCATTGGTCTATATGCTTCCTCTCTCATAAAACTTAATAACGTTTGTTTAATTCCCATATATACGTTTCCTCCATATAATTTAAATCTATTTTAATCTTGTTCTCTTAGTAGCTTATATAATTATTATATGTAAATTCTTAAATCTATATAATTTATAAAACTACAGAACATAAATAATTAATTCCTTCATTTTTCCTATAATTCAACTCGTCTAAATTATTTTTTAAACTCTTAAGTTTTTATTATTTATTAAAATCTTTTTGAGTTTATTTCATAACTCTTTCCTCTTAAGCTAAACTCCTTAAAGTTTATTCTCACACTTCACTATTCTCTAGTTTATCCATCTTCTCTTCATATTACACAATTTCAAAGTACTTTCCTAATTACTTCACTAATTTTCCTCTAAATAATTTAATTACCAAAATATATTAAATCAAAAAAATGGACATTCAACAACCATCATTGTCAATTGTCCACATCAATTATCAACTATAAATTATCTCTTAATACTCTGATTATTGTAGATTTATCCTACAAACAATCCCTTCTCCATAACTCAGCAAAGGCGAATTATTTCCTATACTATTTCACTTTTCCCTATAATTCAGAGTGCTAAATTATCCCTACACTTATCTGTTATACATTAATCTCCCCTGCCTTTGGAGATTTATCTACAAACAAATACCTTTGCATAATTCAAAGAAGATGAATTATTTACTTAATTCTTTCACTCTTTCACTTTTCCCATTTATCTAAGGCAGTATTCTGCAAGTACAGTTTGTAGTTCATAAATATCCAAGCTACTATTAAATTGCTTTTCTATTGGCAAAGCTGTTCCTGAAATCCATATCTTTAATTCCGCATCCAAGTCAAAATGTCCAGCAGTTTCAATGCTAAAATGAGTTATTGATTTGTATGGAATTGAATGATATTCAGTCTTCTTTCCTGTCATTCCTTGCTTATCAACTAAAATAAGTCTCTTATTTGTAAAGATAAACATATCTCTTACTAACTTATAAGCTTTTTCTATAGTTTCAGTTGATGCTAATATTTTTCCATATTCTTTTTTTAAAGCTTCTAGATTAACTTCTGAAGCATTTCCCATTAATCCATTAAATATACCCATAAAAACACTCCTTTTATTTTAAATACTAAATAAATATAAAGAGCCACCTATTATGAAAAGCAGCTCTTGTTATAACATTATATTAAATTTAATACTACTGTATTCACAGCAAATAAAGTCATTGTTACAATTGTTACTTTTAATAGCATAGCTTCCTTTGTTCTAGCTTTATTTTTTGAAAAGAAAGTTTCATTTTTGCTTCCTTGAATAAGTCCACTTAATGCATCTGTTTTACTTGGTTGTAATAATACTGATATTATAATTGCTAACCCTAAGATCACTTCTAATATTAATAAAACATCTTTCATTTTTATACCTCCCATGGTTACTCAAAACGGTCATATTTACATAAATTTATATTAACATATTAAATGCTACATTACAAGTAAATAGTTATAAAATCATACTCTTACATAAAAATCTTGAATAAAAATAAGGATAAGATTTTATAATCTTATCCTTATATATTAAATAAATTATTTCTTAATGTTGAAGAATGCTTTTCTTCCTCTGTATTCAGCTACATCGTCTAATTCTTCTTCAATTCTTATTAATTGGTTGTACTTAGCAACTCTTTCAGATCTTGCTGGAGCACCAGTCTTGATTTGACCAGCGTTAACAGCTACAACTAAATCAGCAATTGTAGTATCTTCTGTTTCACCAGATCTGTGAGAAATAACTGCTGTATAACCAGCTCTGTTAGCCATTTCGATAGCATTTAAAGTTTCAGTTAAAGTACCGATTTGGTTTAACTTGATTAGGATTGAGTTACCAACTCCCATGTCGATTCCTCTTTCTAATCTTTCAGTATTAGTAACAAATAAATCATCACCAACTAATTGAACTTTCTTACCTAATCTTTCAGTTATTAGCTTCCAACCTTCCCAATCTTCTTCAGCCATACCATCTTCGATTGAGATAATTGGATATTTGTTAACCCAATCTTCTAAAAAGTCAACCATTTCAGCTGCAGTTAAAGTTTTTCCTTCATGTTCTAATACATACTTTCCATCTTTGTAATATTCTGATGAAGCAGCATCTATAGCTATAAACATGTCTTCTCCAGCTTTGTAACCAGCTTTAGTTATAGCTTCTATAATAACTTCAATAGCTTCTTCATTTGACTTAAGGTCTGGAGCAAATCCACCTTCATCACCGATAGCTGTTGAATATCCCTTATCATGTAAAGTTTTCTTTAATGTATGGTAAACTTCAGCACACATCTTTAATGCATCGCTAAATGTCTTAGCTCCAACTGGCATAACCATGAATTCTTGTAAATCAACTGAGTTATCAGCATGTGATCCACCATTGATTATGTTCATCATAGGTACTGGTAAAACTTTTGCATTTACTCCACCTACATATTGGTATAATGGTAAATCTAATGATTTTGCAGCTGCATTAGCAACAGCAAGAGAAACACCTAATATAGCGTTAGCACCTAATTTTGCTTTGTTTGGAGTTCCATCTAATTCAATAAGCATTTTATCTATATATGGTTGATCATATACGTTGCATCCAATTAATTCTTCAGCAATTGTATCATTTACGTTTTGAACAGCCTTTAAAACACCTTTTCCTAGGTAGTTATCTTTATCTCCATCTCTTAATTCAACTGCTTCATACATACCAGTTGATGCTCCTGATGGAACTGCTGCTCTTCCTACAGTACCATCTTCTAAGTATACTTCAACTTCTACTGTAGGGAAACATCTTGAGTCAAGAATTTGTCTTGCTACAACGTCTACTATTTCACAATAATTTTTCATTACTTTTTCCTCCTTATATTTGAAATGTTTAATTTCTTCACCTATAACTATACCTTTATATTATTTCTTATGAATAATAATTTATTCATAAATCGACACGTATCTAGGGTTTTATGAAAGAAATAACATTTTCTAGCAAATAATAATCATTATCACATTTTCATTATTATTATACCACTTTGCCCATAATTTTCAATATTTATTTATTTGTGTAATCATTTAAAAATAATTATTTTTGTACTTTTAATATTTTACTATTCTAAATCTCACTATTACCATCCTTATTCTTAAATATTTCCTATTTAAATATTAAAATAATTTAAATTTTAAGTTTATTTCTTAACAATTTTTATTATTATATGATAAACTATATTTATCCATTTAAATTTCTCCTTTTGATTTTTAATTAGGTTATCGAAACTAATTGATTATCAAAAGGAGTTTTCCATAATTGATTTAATTTATATATATCGATATATAATTATTTTATAAAACAAAAAGAGCCTTTCTAGGCTCTTTTTACTCTACTTCATCATTTTGTAAGTATTGCTTATATTTCTTTTCCCATTCTCTTGCAACCTTTTTATCAACCAATCTAATATCCTCTAAAAAGCTTTCTAAAACTCCAACTTTATCAAGTCCCTTCATTAGATGCCTTGGATAGTTTACCTTCCTTTTGTAGCATTGCTTTGGATCTATAACCATAACCTTATTATCCCTTGTTATGTAAATATCTCTACATCTAGCATCTAATTTAGTGAATTTAAGCCTTTTAAATTCTTCTATTAAATAATATAGATTTTCTGCAATTTCATAATTAAAACCTTTTTTCTTGATATAATGGTCTAACCTATGTCCTTCAACTTTATCCCTTACTATATAAAACTTCCCCATATTATATACCTTTGGAAAATACTTAGATCTACTTACTTTTTTAAGTATCTCCCCTTCTTCTTTGCAACATTTCGATTCTTGAAATATCTTTACTGCTTTATTATCAGGTAACTCATAAACAATACCATTATGACCCTCACCAAGAAAAACGGCTTCCTTAAAAAGCTCTTCAGTTTCAGCATCAAAGTCTGCTGAATAAGAATAAGTCCTAGCCATATAACTCTCCCATAAAAATATTATTATTACATCTTATTATTTAAACTTAAATATTATAACAAGTTTCTTTTTTATTTATTAACAAATGGCTTATTAATTAAAAGAGAAAGATTAAAGGAATAACTTCTAGACCTATATTATTAGTCTCTTTTAGCATAGCAATTTTAACCAAGACTTTTACACAGTAGTTCTTCCATATATTAATAAACCCATCTACTTAAGACACTTTTTAGTAGATGGGTTTTTATACTAAGATCAATTTTATAACTCTGCACCTTACTAATTATTCAATTAGTGTTTCATGAACTAAAATTCAATTAGTGCAAATTACTTTTAATAATTCTTCATAACTCTACGTAGGAGAATTATTTCCTTAATTTTTTCACTTTTTCATTCTTTGCTCTTTCATTAATTAAATATTACTGTTTCTGGTTTTACAGTATCTCCATAAACAGGTGCAAGTGTTGCATCATAAGCTTCTTTAAAGAATCCTTCTTTAATAAGGGTATCTACTTCTTTATTAAGCCATTCTAATAACTCTGTATCTCCTTTTTTAACAGCTGGTGCTATTGCATCTTCTTCACCTAGACTTGAAATATACGTGTCATACCCTTCATTTTCTCTTGCCCAAGCAAATAATAAAGTATTATCATGAGCTAATGCAGCTCCTCTTCCATCTTTTAATGCAGCAAATGTTTCAGTGTTTTGTTCAAACTTAACTAGTTCAATATCAGGATAGTTTTTTGTAAAATAACTTTCTGCTGTTGTTCCCTTATTTACAAGTAACTTTTTGCCTTTTAAATCATCTACTGATTTTATTGGTGCTCCATCTGGTGAAACCACGCCTAATGAAACCTTCATATATGGAGTTGCAAAATCTACTTTTTCTTTTCTTTCCGGTGTAACTGTAAAGTTAGCTAATATTATATCAACTTTGTTTGATTGTAAATATTCTACTCTATTTGCAGCTTCAACTAATACAAATTCAACTTTATTTTCATCCCCTAATAAATCCTTTGCTAATCTCTTTGCTAAATAGACATCATATCCTTGGTTTGCTCCTTTTTCATCTACAAATCCAAATGGTGGCTTATCGCTAAACACTCCGATTCTTATCTTACCAGCTTTTTTAATTACATCTATTGATGACTTACTTTCTTCTGCCTTACTTCCACATCCAACTAATGCCCCCAATGCTATTACTAATGTTAAAATTAATGATAAAAGTTTTTTCATTTTATTTACCCCTTCCTTTTTATTATTTATAAAAATCAAATGATGATAAAAAGCTTTTTGCTCTTTCAGTTTTTGGATTTTCAAAAAACTCTTTTGGAGAAGATACTTCTACTATTTTACCTTCTTCCATAAATACAATCTTATCTGCTACATGTTTTGCAAATTCTAATTCATGAGTAACTACGACCATAGTCATACCATTTTGAGCAAGCTCTAATAATACCATTAGAACTTCTCTAACCATTTCTGGATCTAACGCTGCTGTAACTTCATCAAAAAGCATTATTTCTGGATTCATACACAAAGCCCTAACTATTGCTATTCTTTGCTTTTGACCTCCTGAAAGTTCTCTTGGATAAGCATATTTTCTATTAAATAATCCAACTCTTTTTAAAAGTTCATCTGCTTGTTTTTCAGCCTCTTCTTTATTTCTATTTTGGGCCTTAGTCGGTCCAAGCAAAATATTATTTATAACATTCATATGGGGAAATAATTCATAGCTTTGAAAAACCATTCCTATTGTTCCTCTTACCTTTTCAAATTCTACCTCTTTACCTAAAATCCCATAATTGTTTAAGACTATTTCTCCTTCAGTTACATCTTCTAAGCCATTTAAACACCTCAAAAATGTACTTTTACCACAACCTGAAGGACCCAAAATTACTACTACTTCGCCTTTTTTCACTTCTAAGTCTATTCCCTTTAATGCTTCTATCTCCCCATAACTTTTCTTTATATTTTTCACTTTAAGCAATATTTCTTCACTCATAAAATCCCCCCTAATTTAGTTTTTTCTCTAAAGCCTTTGCTCCCAACGAAATTGGAAAACAAATCAAAAAATATATTATAAGCAACACACCATAAATCCAAAATGATGCTAGTGGCTCTGTTAATACTGTTCTTTCTATAATTTGCTGTCCAACTTTAACTAAATCAACTGCACCTATTAAAGTCATTAATGTAGTTGTTTTAATCATTCTAGTACTTAAATTTATAATACCTGGCATAACTCTTCTTATACTAATTGGAATAATAATATATCTATAAGTTTTTATCTTATTTAAAGATAATGCCATGGCTGATTCATAATATATTTTAGGAATTGAAGTAATTGCTCCTCTTACTAAATCTCCAATTTCTGCTGTTCCCCATAAAGTAAAAACAATATATCCAACTATTGTAGATTCTAAATGAATATTTAAAAGTGTAGGTACTCCAAAGTAAAACAAAAATAACCACACCATTAATGGAATTATTCTTATACTTTCTAAATATATAGTTGATATTACTTTTACAACCTTTCTTTTACTTGTCATAATTATTCCAAATATAACTCCTAATATAGTTGATAAAACAACAGATATAATAGCCACATTTAAAGTTACTAGTAACCCCTCAATAAGCCTTTTCATATTGTCCACATTAAAAATTATATTATTGCTCAAATTCTCCATGCCTTAACCTCCTCTCTAAAATCCTACTGATTATTGAAATGGGAAGTAATATCATAAGGTAAAATACTACAACTAAGATTAATGCTTCATTTGTTTTATAGTACATTCCTATAACATCTTTAGTAACAAACATAAGCTCTGCAACTGCTATTGATCCTATTATAGATGTTTCCTTTACTAAGAATATACAATTTGCTACTATAGATGGAATTGATATAGAAAAGCTCATTGGCATCACTATATATCTTAAAATTTGTGTTTTACTTAATCCTAAAGCTTGTCCGCTTTCTATTTGTGATTTAGCAACTGCATCTATTCCTCCTCTAAAGGATTCTGCCATATAGGCCCCACCTAAAAATGATAGACCTATAACGCCGCAAGCAAATCCACTTAACTTTACTCCAAGCTTAGTTAAGCCATAATAGAGAAAAAATACTTGTATTAAAAGTGGTGTATTCCTTGAAAATTCTATATATCCTTTAGATATTACATTTACCCATTTTATATTAAAATATCTGGCCACTTCTATTATTACTCCAATTAAAATAGATAAGATAATCGATATAATTGCTAATTTTATAGTGATAGCTGTTGCTTGAAAAAAATCTGGTAAACTCCTAATAATAAAATTGAAATCTAGCTCCATAAAATCCCTCCTAAATCTTAAAGCCTTTATAAAAGTTTTCAAAATACTAAATTCTCTTAGATCCATCAAATTTTATATTAGATTTAAATATAATATTCTTAAGAGAATTTATATAAATAAAAAAACTCCCTCTCTTATACTTTATAAGAGACGAAGTCATACTCCGCGGTTCCACTCTAATTGAACATAGTTCCACCTTAAACTTCGCTATAAACGGCGACCCGTTAAAGTACTACTAATATTTCATACTTTAAACTCCGAAGTGCACTTCATATATTACTTTGCCAAAGGATCTCAGCAACTCCTTCTCTCTGTAAGCACTATTAATATACTACTTTCTTCATCTCAGTTTTCCTACTATTCCGATATGTTTAATTTAATTATACTCTTTTGGGTTTATTTGTCAATATGTATTTTTTATCTCTACTATTTTATTTATACCATTTTATTCCCATCTTTTTTATTTCTATATTTTTTTATTTCTAACATTTTTATTTTAATGTATGCTTATACAATTAAATAGTTCAATTATATAAAATAAAATTTATAAAAGCTTATCTAAATAATAAACTTTTCTATAATTTCTACAAAAAATAAAAAAGCTGCCAAAAGGCAACTCTTTATTTAAAATTCATTATTTTTATAGGGTTAAAAACAAATTGATTAATCTTTTATCTTTGATTTCCTATAAATACTACTCCTAAAGTTCCAGGTCCACCATGAGTTCCTATTACTGCACCTATAGAGTTAATAATAACATCTTTAACTTTAACTTCCTCAAGTATCATTCTTTTTATATCTTCAGCATCTTCTAAACAATCTGCATGACATATAAATATTACTTGATTCTCTGGATTTATTACTTTTTCTTTTAATTGTTGAACTAAATATTTTAAAGCTTTTTTTCTTCCCTTTATTTTATCTCCTGGAATAACCTTTCCATCATTATCTATTTTTAAAGTTGGTTTTATCCCAAGTAATCCTCCCACTGCTGCTACTGTACCTGAAATACGTCCCCCTCTTTTTAAGTGATTTAAATCATCTACTGTTATTGCATGAATAACATTCTTTTTAATTGATTCTAAATATTCTACAACTTCATTAATATCTATATTATTTTTTATCATTTCATTTGCTTTATAAACTAAAGATCCTTCTCCAACAGATACACTTAATGAATCAATAACTTTTATATTTGCATTCGAATATTCTTCTAATACCATTTCTCTAGCTGTATATGCACTATTATAAGTTCCACTTAATGCCGAAGATAACCCTATATAAATTATTGCTTCTCCTTGCTCTACATACTTTTTAAATATTTCTAAAAAAGTTCCAACATTTACTTGAGTAGTAGATGGCATTGCGCCCTCTTTTATCATTTTATAAAAATCTTCATGTTTCAAAGTTTGTCCTAAGTCATCAGGTATAAATTCTCCATTTATATTGACCATAAGTGGTACTACTTCTATATTATTTTCTTTTATATATTCTAAAGATAAATCACATGCTGAATCAGTTATAAGTCTAACTTTCATAATATTCAACTCCTACAATTACTTTCGTTTTAGTAATTGATATTATACATTCAAAACTTTTCATTGTCAAATCCTTTGATTATCAAAATATATATATATATATAAGAAGAATAAACTTAAAGTCTATCCTTCTTTTAAAATATTATTTATTTACTATTAAACATTCTCCAGTCATTTCTTCTGGTTTTGAAAGACCCATTTCATTTAACATAGTAGGAGCTATATCTGCTAGCTTACCTTCTTTTAATGTTCTTCCTTCAGTTCTGTTTGAAACCCAAATGAATGGAACTGGATCTGTAGTATGTGCTGTAAATGGATTTCCTGTTGAGAAATCTATCATAGTTTCTGCATTACCGTGGTCAGCAGTTATAAATAAAGTTCCGTCTTTTTCTAGAATCTTATTTGCAACCTTTCCTAAGCATTCATCTACAACTTCGATAGCTTTTACAGCTGCTTCCATTACTCCTGTATGTCCAACCATATCTGGGTTAGCATAGTTTAGAATAATCATATCATACTTATCTTCATTAATTCTATTAATTAATTCTTCTGTTACTTCATAAGCACTCATTTCTGGCTTTAAGTCATAAGTAGCAACCTTAGGTGATGCTATAAGAGCTCTATCTTCACCTGGATTTTCCTTTTCAACTCCACCATTAAAGAAGAATGTAACGTGAGCATATTTTTCTGTTTCTGCAATTCTCAATTGATTTAATCCATTGTTTGATACATATTCTCCTAAAGTATTAGTAATACTTTCTGGTCTGTATGCAACATGTACTCCTTCTAAAGTCTTATCATATTGAGTCATTGTAACAAATGTTAAGTTTAAAGTTTCTCTCTTAAATCCTGCAAAATCTTTATCATTTATTGCCCTAGTTATTTCTCTAGCTCTATCTGGTCTAAAGTTAAAGAATATTACTGAATCTCCATTTTTAATCATTCCATTTGAATCTACAACAGCCGGTAATACGAACTCATCTGTTTTATTATCGTGGTATGATTTTTCTATTGCTTCTACTGCTGAAGCTGCAATTTCACCTTTTCCAAGTACCATTGCATTGTAAGCAAGTTCAACTCTTTCCCATCTGTTATCTCTATCCATTGCATAGTATCTTCCTGCAACAGTAGCTATCTTACCTACACCAATTTCTTTCATGTAGTTTTCTAGTTCTATTATAAAATCTTTTCCTGATGATGGTGGAACGTCTCTTCCATCCATGAAGCAGTGAACATATACATTTTGTAATCCAGCTTCTTTAGCTAGCTTTAATAAGCCTTTTAAGTGATCTATATGTGAGTGAACTCCACCATCTGATAATAATCCCATTAAGTGAAGTGCTGCATTATTTTCTTTAGCATTATTAACAGCAAGAGTTAATGCATCATTTTTGAAGAATCCACCTTCACTAATTTCTTTAGTTATTCTAGTTAATTCTTGGTATATAATTCTTCCTGCACCTATATTTAAATGACCAACTTCTGAGTTACCCATTTGTCCATCTGGTAATCCAACATATAATCCACTAGCTTGTAATTGAGTGTGTGGATATTTTTCCATTAATCCACTAAAGTTTGGTTTATTAGCTGCTTCAACAGCATTTCCATCTGACTTTGGAGCTATTCCAAAGCCATCTAATATCATTAACATTACAGGTTTCTTCGCCATAATTCCCTCCAAATTTTTATTAAAATCTATATTTGACAATATTCTAATATTATCTTTCTTAATTTATATATATATTATACTATAATTAGTGACCTTAAACAATAAAAGCACTGATTAGGTAAACCTTTGCAGAAAATTATTTTAACTCTATAAAACATATTTTAGAATATTTTCTAAAAATTTAAATTTTTCGTTTCTCCAAAACCATTTAATACTCTAATATAAATTTAAAATTATTTATTTTTTGATAAAACTTGTATTTAAATTAATGATATTTAGATAAGTTACATTTTTTTCCCCATTATTATAAGTTCAGAAATAGCAAATTCTTCTTTATTACTAAATTCTATAACTATTTCTTTGGTATTAACTTCATCAAAAGAAATTATAGTAGCTTCTCCTGGTAATTTTGCCAAACTAGAATCAATTCCTTTAAATGTTTTATTTCTTGAAACTTTTATTTTCTTTATCTCTGGTCTTTTACCTTCTTCTACATTCCCATACATAAGTATATCTGTAGCTTTTATTTCCTCTTTTAATTTTATAGTCAATTTATTTTTCCCCTTACCACTCCATTCATAATCTTCAAAATTATTATGATAAACTATTTCTCCATCATATAATAATTTTTCATCTTTTTCTGATTCACCTTCTACTTCTATAGATTCTATTAAATCATTAAGATTATCGCTACTGCCAGTTCCTGATGGTAAAGGTTGAGGTGTTACACTTGGACCATTTATATACATTGTTCCATCTTCTCTAAATCCAAGTTTATCTATATTTATCGTCCTTCTACTTCCTCCATCTTCTGGATTCATATGTGTATGATACACTGAATATATTTCCTTACCATCTTTTGATTTTGTAACAGAATTATGACCTGAACCCGAAACATGTGTCCACTCTATTTCACTTGTTAAAACTGGATTATTTTCATATTTTTCAAATGGTCCTAAAGGATTATCAGAAACAGCATAACCTATAGAATATAATTTATCCCAGTATGGATGAGCTGAATACATTAAATAATATCTATCATTTTCCTTCAAGATTGTTGGACCTTCATTCCATACCCATTCCCCTTGGACATCTTCCCATTCTTGTTCTGGAGTAGTTAACAATACTGGTTCTCCTTTGAAAGTTACCATATCATCACTTAACTCTACCCCATATATTTGACTAGTATTTTTCCCATTTATCTGATTTGTAGAGCAATCTTTAACATAATAAAGATACATTTTACCATCTTCCATAAGTATATTTGCATCAATAACTGCAAATTCTTCACCTATTATAGGTCTGTTTGTTATATCTTCAAAAGGTCCATATGGATTATCGCTAGCAGCAACCCCTAATCCAAGATTTTTTGTTTCTCTATCTCTTGCAGTGTAATACATATAGTACTTGCCATTTTTATAATATACCTCAGGAGCCCAGTAATCTCTATTGGACCAGCTTCCCCTTTTAGCCATATAGGCAACTCCAACTTCTTTCCAAGTAATTAAATCATCTGATTCCCAAGCTAGATATCCAGACGCTTGAATTTTATCACTTGTTCCATATGCATAATACTTTCCATCCTCAGTTCTTAATATAAAAGGATCTGCTATTAACTCTATATTTTGTGGATTAGTATAAAACTTACTTTGATCATAGTTATCTGAGGTAACTTGAATAAAACTATCTCCTTTCCCCTCACAACTAATTAAAGTTCCAACTACTCCTACAAGAATACAGCCTACTAATATTTTTTTATATTTCTTCATTTTTGCCTCCACAACAATTATTCGATTTGTTAAATTATATTAATATTACTTCTCTGAGATTTAATATATACAAACAGTATTACGTTATTTAATTTCTAAATTTTTAATATAAATCTTTGAACCATCTGCTCTAAAGCCAATTTTTCCATGAGTATATAAATTCAAATCATCATAAGATAATACTTCCTCATCATTAAGCTTAACAAGTATTGTATTTTCTTTAATCTCTATTTTAAAGTTATTGAACTCTTTTTGATTTATTTTAACTTCTGTGCTTATCAATTCTTCTCTTCCATAATTTAATTTATACAATGTCAGTTTTTCTTCTTGAACTTGTAGATAATATCCAAGCATCGAATCAGTCACTTGCTCTTTATATACAGACTCATTTGTTGCATTAAAGTAAATTCCAACATCATTTATTACATTTCCTAAAGCAAAATCAACAGATAATGACTGTATCTTAAATTCATCGTTTCCATAAAATGCTCTATTTATTTCATCCCCTAAATTTTCAGTTGCATCATTCAAGCTTGTCCATCCTGCTATCAAATTCCATTCTGCATCACTTGGTACCTTAGATAAATTATTTTCATACTTTACCTTTGCGTTTACTTTATAAATGTCTAGACTTTCAATATTTAATGCACCTTCTCTTAACTTTAACTCTATTTGATGATAACCTTTCTTTAGCTTCATTTCTCCTAAATATTTTTTAAACCACTCATTACTATTTTCATTTCCATCTATAGTACATGTTAAAGCTTTTTTCCCATCAACTAATATATCTACTTTTCCCTTTGTATCAGCACTCTTTATTATTGCATCTACTCCATAGTTGTAATCTTCTTTTATATTTATGTTATACAATACTGATTTGCCTTTTTCATTTAATGTAATTGCTGAAATACTATCTTTATATTCTATTGTAGGTATTTCATAATCACTTCCACTGTAATGTATTGCATCTATTCTACCTGGAATAGCCTTAATAGTCTTACTATCACTTGTTCCAAATGACTCATTCGTAAATGCTAAAAACGAATAATCTGCTTGATCCTTTGCGTATTTATATCCAATTGAACCTGCTTTAAATCCATTATCTGTAGTTAATACTTTTATATTATCTAAAAGTACTTCTGTCTTATTTGGATTATTTTTTATCCTTATAGTATGCATCTTACTAAAATCAAATTTATATGGTAACGTATTTTCACTAATCAGTGATTCATTACCATTTTCTATTGATTTCATAGACACTTTATTAGCCTCGATATCTATATTAATTTCTCCGTAATTTTTACTATCTTTATATGATGTAACTATACAGACATTACTATCTCTTACATTTGAAAAAGAAAATTCAGCAGTAAATACTTCACTTGTTTCATCATTTGAAACAGTAAATTTTTCTTCTCCTTCTTCTATATCTTTCATTTTATTATCTGTATCATTATTTACCCATGTGTAAAACTGCGGCATATTAGGGCTTGGTTGATTAAAATTCGTAGGTCCCAAAACAGACATTTTTTCACCATTAAAAACTAATCTATCTATATTTAACTTTCTTAGTGGAAACCCCTTTTCTCCCACTAAATTATGATATGTGATATAGTAAGAATCTAAATCCGGCCCTAAAACACTCGAGCTGTGTCCTAATGCATTAAAGTCTTCTGAAGTATTAATTAATATAGGATTATTAATCCCTTCTTTATATCCAGTAATAGGAGATTCTACTGATGTAGAGTAATTCACTCTATATCCAGTACTTTTAACATGATTTCCTGTATAAGTCATATAGTATATGTCATCTCTTTTTATAACACTAGGCCCCTCTGTCCACCAGTTCATAAATGTATTATCAACGACCTTTGTTTCTTCTACTTCAGTTGGAGATTTCATAGGAGCAGCCATTATACCTTTAGGTGATGCATAATAAAAATACCACTTTGCATTATCATCTATAAAGACACTACCATCTATGCTCATACCAATATTATCTGATATTAATTTAAATGGTCCTGTAGGTGAATCACTTTGTAGTACATAATGTCCTTTACCAGCTGGAGATGTATACATATAAAAATATCCATCCCAATATATTACTTCTGGTGCATATGCTCCTAGTGTTTTCTTTTCCTCTGTAACTAGTCCCTCATACTTCCAATCCACTAAATTATCTGAACTCCAACATTTTACCCCTATCTTATAATCATGAGTTGATACATATAAATAATATCTTCCATCATACCTTAAGATATATGGATCTCCTATTCCATAGCCATCTTCCCATTCATCCTCTAAAGTAAAACTATTTAAATATTCATTTTCAACATTAATATTGTTCTCATTACCCACATATTTTGATGTACATCCTGTCATTAGCACCGTTGTAATCAACAAACTCACAGTTAACCTCCTCATAATACCCTCCATTTAAAGCATTACTTTTTTTAATCTATCTTTTTAATAATAATAAACAACATTAATGCTTATTATTATCAGGAACTAATACTAAGCTTAATATTCCCTTAATAAAAACACATTAGTTATTAATCATATTAATATAAGTTCTTTTACCATTAACACTTTTATATTCATTTCAGAAATACAAAAAGCCAGATATGTTTTAAATACATCTTTCAATATATTTTTATACACTCTAGCTATGACTTTAAGTATATAGGATTTTATAAGATCCAATTATTTTTTTAATTTACTAATCCATTATTAATTTTTAAAATAGCTTTATTTTTAGATAGCATAATTACTCCTGAAATCATAAATAAAATAGCAGAAATTATATCCATAAAGAAGTAAGAAATTAGTGAACAAACAATAAGCCAAATTCCTTTTCCTTTTTCAACCACATTATTTTTAGTTTTTTTATAAATATATAAATTTACTAATCCCATAGCCATAAATAGAAATCCTATAGTAGTTGTAACTATATAAACATTATCTAATAGTAATTGAATAGATGTAATATCTACTTGCGAAATATCTCCTAGCCCTACTCCTTTAGTTTTTATATACGTTGCATAAATAAATATAGTAGCTAGTCCAGATAGTAATTGCCATATTGAACCTATAAGAATCATATTTCTTTCAAGCTTTCTATTTAATACTTTCATAATTATGCCTCCAAATTTATAATATATAGTTGAACCTGTCGCAGAAAATCACTTAATGCCACATGTAGAATGTAAAATTTAAAATCGATGTGGTATTTTATATTAAAATACTTAAATTTATATTATTCAAAACTACTTTCAATAGATTTTACCTTAATTCCATATTCTAAATTTTGCATTTTTATTTATGCGACAGCTCCACTTATTTCAAAGAAAAATTAACTTTATTTAGTATCTGGTGTCCATCTTCCTTCATTTATTGCCTTTATAATACTTAAGTCTACTTTTGGCTCTCTAGCATAAGTTAGTAAACCATTTATTTCTTGTTCTACATCAGTTACTTGAGTATAACAAAATCCTTGAATTAATTTTGATTTTAGCATTGGAGATATTACATTATAATATCTTAAAATGAAATCTTCATCGGATGTTGCTGCGGAATATCCCCAGCCTTCCCATTCACTCTTTTGATATGAAATTCCTCCCATTTCAGAAATAATTATAGGTTGTCCTTCATAATTCCATTCTTTAGCAAACATACCTCTTCCTGAGTGTTTTGTTTTTAAGATATTATCTAAAGAAGAATATCTTTCGGTTAAAACTTCATTTCTATATTCATAATCATGAATTGTAAGAAGGTCTGTTTTTGTGTGTTCCCATCCATCATTAGAAATAACAACTCTTGTTTGATCAAATGACTTTGTTAACCAATACATAGCAGCTGAATGAGCTTGCTGATCTTTATTATTCATTATTGAATCTACACCCCAAGACTCATTTAGAGGAGTCCATGCAACTATTGAAGGATGATTATAATCTCTTTCTATCATTTCAATCCATTCATTATTTAACATCTTAACATATCTTCTTGAATAAACATATGCATTAGCCATTTCTCCCCAAACCAATAGTCCTAATTTATCTGCCCAATATAAAAATCTTGGATCTTCTATCTTTTGATGCTTTCTTACACCATTAAATCCCATCTCTTTGCACAATTTAATATCTTTAACAAAATGTTCATCTGTTGGTGCTGTAAGTAACGATTCTTCCCAATACCCTTGATCTAGTAATAACTTTTGGTAATAAGGTCTATTATTCAACATAAAGACCCCATCCACGATTTCTACTTTTCTTAATCCAAAGTATGATTTAACTGTATCAATAATAGTATTTTTCTTGTAAACACTAAACTTAATATCAAATAATATTGGATTTTCTGGACTCCACGCCAAGGATTCATGATGATTCCAATCTAATGTTAATTCTTGATTTAATCCAAAAGCTCTCTTTTCTCTGCTACTCATTAAAGCTATTTTATCATTAACTATTACTGTATCCTTAACTGATATTTCTACACCTAATGAAGTTTCAGTAATATCTCCTTCAAATTCATACTCAACTAAAACTGTCTTTTTATCTAAATCAGGAGTAAGCCACACTTTCTTCAAATATGTTTCACTTACTGGCTCTATCCAAACAGATTGCCAAATTCCTGTTGTTCTTGTATAGAATATTCCATGAGATTCTTTTCTCCAAAATTGTTTTCCTCTTGGTAGTTCTAAATCAGTTGCATAATCTTCAACTCTTAAAACAATTAAATTATCTTTTTCCTTTATAACACTTGTTATATCTACAGAAAAAGGTACATGTCCACCTTTATGAGTAAATAAATGCTCACCATTTACCCATAAATCTGCCTTATAATCGACAGCTCCAAAGTGCAATATATTCCTTTTATTTTTCATAACTTCATCTAAGTCGAAAGTTTTTGAATACCATACTATATCATGAAACTCCTTTATATTTATTCCTGAAAGCTCAGTTTGATAAGCATAAGGAACTAATATACTCTTACCTAGTTTTGGGTTCTTGTACCACCCATCCTTTATTCCTATATTGTTATCATCAAAATCAAATTCCCACTCTCCATTTAAATTAATCCAGTCTTCTCTTACGAATTGTGGACGTGGATATTCATTTCTTGGTATATTAACTGTCATATCTATTCCTCCTAAATTTTAACCCTTAACTCCTGATTGTAAAGATAATCCTTCCATAAAATACTTTTGTGCTACTAAATATAATATTAAAGTAGGTAAAATTGCTAATACTGTTACAGCCATTAAATGAGCTACTTTTATACTATAGCCAGTCTGTAATGTTCTTAATCCTGCTGTTAATGTTAATTTTGCTGTATCATTCATAATAATTGTTGGCCATAAGAAATCATTCCAAGAACCTGTAAATGAGAATAATCCAACTATTATTAATATTGGCTTACATAATGGTACTATAATCTTAGTATATATTCTCCAAGTACTTGCACCATCAACTCTTGCTGACTCATCATATTCCTTTGGAATTCCCATCATAAATTGCCTAATCAAAAATATATTAACTACTCCACCAAGGCCAGGAAATATTAATGCCCATGATGTATTTACCCAATTTAAAGTATCCATTATTTTATATAACGGAATTAAGTTTACAACAGCTGGAAACATCATTGTCATTAATAAAAATCCAAAAATAGTATTTTTCCCTTTAAAATTCAATCTTGAATATGCATAAGCTGCCATTGAACTAATTATTACTGCTAAAATTGTATGTGTTACAGAAACAAAAAGAGAATTGCCAAACCACTTAATTATTGGTGTAACTGTTGTATCTGATAATACATCTATATAGTTTTCAACTACCCATTTTGCAGGTAAGATACTAAATCCAGTTGTTTGTACTTCTACTTCAGACTTAAATGATGTCAAAATAGCCCAAATCAATGGTGTAATCCATACTATAGCAAGCACTAAAACTAATAAAAAGCATGCTATTTTCTTATAATTAAACTTTTTCTTTTTTAGTTTATGCTCCATATTATTTTCCTCCCTCACTTAAGTTATAGGTAGCACCTGCAGTTTTCATTTTTGCTTTATTTAATTTCTTATTCTTTTTTCTTTGCTTTTTAGCTAAAACTTCATCTTCATCTCTTGATAAAACCGCTTGTAAAATACAAATAAATAAAATACATATACCGAGCATTGCTGCCATTGCTGAAGCCATACCTGCTAATGAGCTTCCTTGTCCAAATCCTAATTCTCTTATATACATTAATAGAACTCTATTAGCTCCATTAGGTCCACCATTATTAAACATAAGAGGTTGTCCATATATATTAAATTGTGCAATAGTTGTCATAACTAGCGTATATAAAATTTGGCTTTTTATTGATGGAAGAGTAATTTTGAAAAACTGCTTTAAAGCTCCTGCTCCATCTATAGCTGCCGCTTCATAATAATCAGTAGGAACACTTGCAATAGCCGCTTGATATATTACCATGTTACTACCAATACACCACCAAACAGTTATTATAATTAGTGCTATCCAATACCAAGGGAAAGTACTCCCCCAATTTATATCTAAATTAGTCATATTATTAACTAATCCAAAAGTTTTATTAAACATGAAATTCCATGCTAACATTACTGCTGAAATAGAAAGTAATCCCGGAACATAAAATACAGATTGAAAAAATTTATAGCCTTTAGGCTTAGTATTTAAAAGAACAGCGAATAATAATGGAATTGCTATGCAGAAAGGTATTGTTAAAACTGAGAAAATAAAAGTATTTCTTAATCCATTCCAAAACTGCTCATAAAAAACTGATTCACTATTCACTAATATTTCATAATAATTCTTAAAGCCTACCCATTGTGGTGCTGAGTATATATCCCATTTAGTAAATGAAACATATATTCCAACCACAGCTGGAATTAAAAAGAATAGAACAAAAAGAATTAAATGTGGTGCTATAAATGAATATGGTGCTAACTCTCTCTTTTTACTCATATTTACCTCCTTTAGAATATTCAATTTAGGATCTTTAGCTATAATATTAACTAAAGATCCTAATTACTTAAGCATTGTAACATCTTAATTAAGGACTACATTTTAATAATTTATCATTACATCCTAATTATTGAGCCATTTGAATTTTTTCACTAGCTTCTTTTTGCATTGCTGCTGCAGCATCCTCAGGAGTCATTCTTCCAAAAGCAGCTTCAAATACAACCTTATCTAAAGCTTCAACAACATTTCCATAGTATTTATAATCATATATTTTTAATTTATTTGCATCTTCTAATACAAAAGCTTGAGGCATAGCTTTGAATTCTTCATTTTCTCTAATTGCATAGTTAGCTGGTACTTGTCCTGCTTTAGCCCATTCTAAACTATTTTCACCAATCCAATTCACAAAATCCATAACTCCCTTTGCTTTTTCATCAGTCATTTTATCATTCCTAAGCATTACGAATTGATGTGAAGAACTCCAATCCTTTGGATTATTTTGATCCATTGTTACCATATGAGTAAGTCCCCAATTTACATCTATACCTTTAAGTGAATTTTGCATCCATATTCCTTCTGGCCAAAATACTAATTGACCCGCTCTAAATAATTGACCTGGGTCATCGCCATCTTGAGTAGCTATTTTAGCATTTACTAAACCATTTAACTCTGCAAATATCTTTTTTGCTTCTGGAGAATCAAGATTAACTTCTTTTCCATCTTTTGATATATCTCCATTTAATTGAGCTAAATAAGATAAATATTGAACTCTCATCCAAGTTAAACCTAAAGCTGGTATATTATCAGCTGCTGATTTTTTCCCAACTTCTTTTACTTCATCAAGTGTAATAATGCCATCATCTAATACATTAGGACCATACTTAGCTAAAAGATCTTTATTATAATAAGTTGCAAATGAATGTACATCTAGAGGAATACTATATTGTTCATCATTTATAGAACCCATTTGCCATGCATTTTCCACATAATTTGATTCTTTTACTACACCACTTGCTTCAATATATTTATTTAACGGTTGAAGTAAATTTTGTTCTGCAAACAAAGCAATTCTTTCAGCATGAACTATTGTTACGTCTGGCACATCCTTACCTGATCCAACTACTGTTGGTATTTTTGTATATAGGTCATCTGCTTCAATAGGCATATGTTTAACTTTATATTCAGGATTTGTTTTATTATACTCGTCTATCATTCTAGTCATATTTTCTCCATCAGCTCCAGTAAAAACTGACCAAAATACTATTTCTTTTTTCCCACCAGAATCACTACCTGATGAATCTTCTTTTGAATTACCACAAGATATTAAACCAAATGATAAGATCCCAGCTAAAATAACACTTAAAATCTTTTTCTTTTTCATAAAAATCTCTCCCCTTTGAAACATTTTTTTTGTTTAATTTCAAATTTATTATATCATTTACTTTATACGTTTTCAATAAATTTTGAAAGTTTTTTCTAATTTTTTTGTTTTATTACCCCCTTTTTTATTGTGTTATTCTAACTTTCTAATATATTTAAAACATTTTTTCTGTTTTAAACTACCGAAAACTTTGAATGTTAAATACTTTATTCCAAATTATTTGTTTTAATTCATTTGTTTAATTTCACTTACCATGATATAATTTATATAGATATTATATATCTCTATATTTTTTACTTTATATATAACAATTTTTATAATTTGGAAAGGAACAATAAAATGAAAAGCTTATCTGTAAATTTTAATGATATTGATAAAATGGCTTCTTATGCCAAAGCTCTATCATCAGAAGATAGAATAAAAATATTAAAAATAACTGCTAATAGTGCTCCTACAGTTAATGAACTTGCAGAAGCATTGTCAATTCCCCTTTCAACTACCGCAATGCATGTAAAAGTTTTAGAAGAATGCGGACTAATATTAACAAGATTAGAACCAGCTGTAAGAGGAACCAAAAAAGTTTGTTTTAGAAACGTAGATGATATTTTTATAGATTTAAATCTTCAAACAGAAGAAAACAAACACAGATGTCACTATATAAACATGCCGATAGGTTCTTATGTAAATTGCGACATCAACGGTACTTGTGGTATGGCCAATGAAAATTCACAAATCGGAATTTTGGATAATCCACAAACTTTCTATTACCCAGATCGTTATACAGCACAAATCATATGGTTTGAACAAGGTTTCTTAGAATACCGCTTTCCATTGGATATATTATCTTTCGGAGATTTAACTAGTTTTAATTTATCTTTCGAATGTTGCTCCGAAGCTCCATCTTATAATCCACATTGGCCATCAGATATAACCGTATGGATGAACAACGTAGAACTACATACTTGGACATCTCCAGGAGACTTCGGGGGAAGATCAGGAAAGTTAAACCCCGTATGGTGGCCTCATAGTTCTACACAATACGGACTTTTGAGATCATACAAAATAGATAATACCGGAACATACTGTGATGAAATTTTAGTTTCATCAATTACTTTAAAAGATTTAGATGTTACCAAAACTCCATACCTAGCAGTAAAAATAGGAATAAAAGAAGATGCCGAAAACTCAAGAGGAATAAATATATTCGGAGAAAAATTCGGCGATCATCCTCAATCTATCTTGCTAGGAATTGAATACAATTCTAAAATATAAATCAAAAACCGTAATTAAAGTGATTTCTAATCCTTTAATTACGGTTTTTAATTTATATTAATTCAACAATACTCAGAATAAAAGATTATTTATTTTTAATAACACAATATCAAATTAACTCTATTTAACTACAAACTTATAAATAGTCTCACTAGAATATTTTCTACCCGCCTCAAGAATGGAATCTTCTATAAACAAATTAGATTTTCCAATCGGAACGTTTTGCGTTTCAAGACACACAGCATCTCTAACTTCTATTTCTCTGCCTATAGATAACTTCCCTTTACTAACATAATTACCACTATAAACTACTACTCCATTACAATCAGTAGAAATCAATAACCCCCTTCCCGATTCTTCATCATATAACTCTACTCTATTTTCATTTTTCATATCATCTTTGAATTTGAAAAAATGATCATATCCCTTTGTAATATTAAATTGATAATAATCTTGATAAATATCTTGTCCAATTTTCTTCCTCCTAGTAAAGTCAAAAGGTGTATTTAAAACATTAATCATTTTTCCAGTAACAATAGATTCATCATCTAATTCAGTAAACTTATCAGCTTGTATTTGTAAAGTATGAGTAGTAATTTTTCTTTTACAATTACCACTCAAATTAAAATAACTATGATTAGTCATATTTAACACTGTGGTTTTATCAGATATTCCATTATAAGAAATTTTAAATTCATTATCATTATTTAATAAATAGCAAACTTCAACTTCTACCTTACCCGGAAATCCACCTTCCCCATCTTCACTTATACAATAAAATTTAACACCAACGAAGTCTTCATCTTTAACAGTTTTAAAACTAAATTTTTTAACATTAAAACCATTATATCCACCATGTAAAGTATTATTCCCATCATTTTTATTTAACTCATAATCCAATTCATCAATTCTAATTTTAGCTCCGCCTATTCTTCCAGAGTTTCTTCCTATAACAGCTCCAAAATAAGCAGTAGTATTTAGATAATCATCACAATTTTCATATCCTAAAACTATATTTTCATATTTACCATACCTATCAGGAACATTTATTTGTGTAATTATACAACCTAAATCAATGCATTTAACTTCAACCCCATTACCATTGATTAAAACAATTTCTTTGTATAAATTCCCACTTTTTGTTTCTATAAAATTTGTTTTAATATCCATTTTCCCCATTCTCCTTTGCATATTTTTGATTAAAATAACACTAATACCCTTTTTTCACATAATTAAAATCAGTATTATTATTTTAAAACATTATTTATGTTTAAATTATAATCTAAATTGCACTTTTTTTAAATATATTAATTTATTTTTCCAGACTTTATTTCAATCTACTAATTAGATATTAAAGCTATTATTAATTTCAACTAATAATATAATGAAAGTAAAAATACAAAAAGAGTTATGTAATGTTTATTTTATAAATCATTACATAACTCTTTTTTTGAAAAACTTACAAATTAATAATTAACTATTTGTGAGAAATCAGCAGCTACTAAGCTAGCTCCACCAACTAAAGCTCCATCTATGTCAGACATAGCCATTTGATCTTTAATTGTATTTGGCTTAACTGATCCACCGTATTGGATTCTTACTTTATCAGCAACTTCTTTGCCAAACATTTCAGCAACAACGCCTCTGATAGCCATTATTGTTTCATTAGCTTGCTCATTAGTAGCAGTTTTACCTGTTCCTATTGCCCAGATTGGTTCGTAAGCAATAACTACTTTTTCTGCTAATTCATTTGATAATCCTTCTAAATCAGCTTTAATTTGAGCTCCAACAACTTCATTAGTTGTTCCATTTTCTCTTTGCTCTAAAGATTCTCCACAGCAAAGTATTGGAGTTAAGTTATGAGCAAATGCAGCTTTAACTTTCTTGTTTAAAGCTTCATCAGTTTCATTGAAGTATTCTCTTCTTTCACTATGTCCTAAAACAACATAGTTAACTCCCATAGCTTCTAACATTCCTGGAGCAACTTCACCAGTGAAAGCTCCTTTTTCTTCAAAGTGCATATTTTGAGCAGCAACCTTAATGTTTGATCCTTCTACTGCTTTTAATACAGCATCTAAACAAACAAAAGTAGGGCAAACTACTACGTCACAAGTAGCATCTTTTACTAATGGTTTTAATTCTTCTATAACTTTTACAGCTTCTGCTGGAGTGTAGTGCATCTTCCAGTTTCCTGCTATTATCGCTTTTCTCATTTAAATCACCTCTTATATTTAATTTGAATAATGAAGGAGTGAAAGAATGAAAAAGTTAAGGTAATTATTCACCGAAGTTGAATAATTAAAATTAAATTCAATTTATAATTTCACTTAAGTGGAATTATAAATATTTTTTTTATTTTCTTAATCCAGTTCACTGGATTATTTCCTCAATTCTTTCACTTATAGTTAAAAGTATAACTTTTAACTATAATTTTCACTTTTTCATTCTTCACTTTTAATAACTAAACTCGTTTTATTTATTATTTAGCGCTTCTATTCCTGGTAATGCTTTTCCTTCTAAGAATTCTAATGAAGCTCCACCACCTGTTGAGATGTGAGTCATCTTATCTCCGAATCCTAAGATATTAACAGCTGCAGCTGAGTCTCCTCCACCGATAACTGTTGTAGCATCTGCATCTGCCATAGCTTTAGCAACTGCAATTGTTCCTTTGTTGAAGTTTTCGAATTCGAATACTCCCATTGGTCCGTTCCATATAACTGTTTTAGCATCTTTAATTGCATCAGCATATAAAGTTTCTGTTTTTGGTCCGATATCTAATCCCATGCTTCCTGCTGGAATGTTTTGATCTTCTGTAACTACTGGTTCAACATCTTTAAATTCTGCAGCAACTCTGTGGTCAACTGGTAATAAGAATTTAACTCCTTTTGCAGCTGCCTTTTCGATCATTTCCTTAGCATATTCAATTCTATCAGCTTCTACTAATGATGATCCTACTTCGTATCCTTGAGCTTTTAAGAATGTGTAAGCCATTCCACCACCGATGATTAATGTATCAACTTTTTCTAATAAGTTGTTAATAACAGCTATCTTGTCTGAAACTTTAGCTCCACCTAATATAGCAACGAATGGTCTAACCGGATTGTTTACTGCTTCACCTAAGAATTTTAATTCTTTTTGAATTAAGTATCCACATACAGCTGTATCTAAGAATTCAGTAACTCCAACTGTTGAACAGTGAGCTCTGTGAGCTGTACCAAATGCATCATTTACAAATATATCAGCTAATGAAGCTAATTCTTTTGAGAATTCTTCAATGTTCTTAGTTTCTTCTTTTCTGCATCTTGTATTTTCTAATAATACAACATCTCCATCTTTCATTTCTGCAACAGCAGCTCTAGCATTTGCTCCTACAACTTCTTCATCTCTTGCAAAAACTACTTCTTTGTCTAGCATTTCGCTTAATCTCTTAGCAACTGGAGCTAATGATTTTGATGCATCTTTTCCTAAATGTGAGCAAAGTATAACTCTAGCTCCATTGTTGATTAAGTACTTAATTGTTGGTAATGCACCGTTTAATCTGTTTTCATCAGTTATAACGCCATCTTTTAGTGGCACATTGAAGTCACATCTTACTAAAACCTTTTTACCTTTAACGTCTATATCTTCGATAGTTTTCTTATTAAAGCTCATTGATTTCACCTCTTAAATTTATTTTGATTAATCTATACAATTTTTATAAACACAAATTTATAATTCTTGATTAATTTAAAATTGGCCTGGCCTCATAGATTTTCTATAAAACCAGACCAACAATTATATTTCTTTAATTATACAGTTAACTATTTAATTATCTAGTTACGAAGTATTTTAAAGTTCTGATTAATTGGTTAGTGTATGACATTTCATTGTCGTACCAAGCAGCAACTTTAACTAATTGCTCATCTCCAACTGTCATAACTTTTGTTTGAGTTGCATCGAATAATGAACCGTAAGTGATTCCGATTACGTCTGATGAAACTATTTCATCTTCAGTGTAACCAAATGATTCGTTTGCAGCAGCAGCCATAGCAGCGTTTATTTCTTCTACAGTTACTTTCTTGTCTAAAGTTACAACTAATTCAGTTAATGAACCTGTAGTAACTGGAACTCTTTGAGCACCACCATCTAATTTTCCTTTTAATTCTGGAATAACTAAACCAATTGCTTTAGCAGCTCCAGTTGAGTTTGGAACGATGTTAGCAGCAGCAGCTCTACCTCTTCTTAAATCACCTTTTCCGTGAGGACCATCTAATGTGTTTTGGTCATTAGTATAAGCGTGGATTGTAGTCATGAATCCTTTTTGAACTCCAAACTTGTCGTTTAATACTTTAGCCATTGGAGCTAAACAGTTTGTAGTACATGAAGCACCTGAAACAACTGTTTCAGTACCATCTAATATATCATTATTTACGTTGTAAACAACAGTCTTGATGTCTCCAGTTGCAGGAGCTGAAATAACAACCTTCTTAGCACCAGCTTCTAAGTGTAAACCAGCTTTTTCTTGAGAAGTGAAGAATCCAGTACATTCTAAAACTACGTCAACGTTTAATTCTTTCCATGGTAAGTCAGCAGGATTTCTTTCAGCTGTAACTTTTATTTCTTTTCCGTTAACAACGAAAGCTCCTTCTTTAACTTCTATTTCTCCGTTGAATCTTCCTTGTGAAGAGTCATATTTAAATAAGTGAGCTAAAGTCTTAGCATCAGTTAAATCGTTGATTGCTACCACGTTGAATTCTGGGTTTTCAATCATTAATCTTAATGCTAATCTTCCTATTCTTCCAAAACCATTAATTGCTACATTTACCATTTGCAATTACCTCCTAAAAATAGTTATATTTAAAATTTTAAAAATTTTAAGCTTGTTTAGTGTGTTCCTTAATAAATTCTACAATTTTTCTACCAGCTGCTTCATCTGTTATTAATACTGCATTTTGATTTTTCATCATTGTTGCAATAATAGCATCAACTTTATTTTCCCCAGCTGCTACAGCAATATGTGTGTTAATTTTTCTTGCTTCATTAATATTTATTCCAATTGAAGTATTTTCTGAAACAACTTTGGAATCTTTGTTAAAATAACAACCAAAAGCTTCACCAACAGCTCCAAGAGATTTAAGTTTATTAAATTCTTCTTCTGAAACATCTCTTTTTTCTGCCATAACTAAAGCATCACCAATACCATAAATTAAAATATCAGCTTTATGGATATTATCTATAACTTCCTTTATTTCTTTTTCCTTTAGTAAAGTATCTAAAAGCTCTAAACTAAGATTTTCAGGAAGATGAAGCAATTTATAAGCACCATTTAACTTTTTTGCTAAGGATGCAGCTAATGTACTAGCCTGTATTTCAACTTTTCTTCCCATACCTCCTCTTGCCGGAACTACGAGAATATTTGAAATATTATTTATTTTAGGTAATGCCTCTACAAATTCTTTTATAGTATTTCCCCCAGTTATAGCTATTATATTATTATCTTTAATAATTGATTTTAGATAATTAGCTGTAGCTTTACCAAGTTCTTTTAATATTATTTCGTTTGCTTCTACATCACCTGGAACAATTATTACATCTCTTAACCCAAGGAAGGACTTAATGTTTTCCTCAATATCTGATAAACCTTTTATTTCATGTATGAAATCTTTAAGCTTATTCACTACTTCTTGTCCCTCTTCGGTAACTGTCATTCCTGGAGTATTAATCTCTATCAAATTTTGTGATTTTAAAAAACTTATTTCAGTTCTTACAATCCTCTCTCCAAGATCTAACTGATTGGCTAAAACACGTCTTCCGATAGGCTGATTGTAATATATAGTCCTAAGAATACTATATCTTTTCTCAAGGACTTCTACAAGTTCAGGAACTATTTTTTTCTGTAAAGACAATATTTCCTGCACTTTCAACCCTCCTTTGGTCTAAAAAGGTCCCGCATATAACTTATATGTCCCACATTTATTATTATAAAACACTTCTATGAATTTTAAAAGTACTTTCTGCAAACTTTTCTAAAAGTTTTACAAATTTTTAGCATTATAACTTTATATATCCTATAAAAGTGCGTATATGTAAGTTTCCTTATACCATTCCTTTTCTACGATTCAACTTATATTTGCATGTATCCACAAGGTCGAAAAAAATAAAATATAATAGAAATGCTAGCTTCTATTTCTATTATATTTGATATAAATAGCTAACATCCCTATTATAAATTCCCCTTTATAATCCTTTTTTATTCTATTTTTTATGATACTATTTTTACTCTATTCTCTTTCTTTTACTCGATGATTTTATTCCTATTTCTTCTCTATATTTTGCTACTGTTCTTCTAGATATATTCAAACTCTTCTTATTTAATTCATCACATATTGCTTGATCTGATAAAGGCTTTTTCTTATCCTCTGCATCTATCATTTCTTTTATTTGTTTTTTAATATTAACAACAGCAACATCTTCACCATCACCTTGAGATTTACTTAAACCTGTTGTAAATAAATCCTTTATTTTCACAGTTCCAAGGCTTGTTAATATATATTTATCCTTTATAGCTCTACTTACTGTTGACTCGTGTATTCCAAGCTCTTCTGCCATTTCTTTCATAGTCATTGGCTTTAAATACTTTTGCCCCTTATCAAAATACTCTTTTTGCTTCTCTACAGTTTTTTCTAATATTCTAAGTAAAGTACTTTTCCTTTGTTCTATACTTTTTATTAAAAACATAGCGCTATTTAATTTTTCTTTTACATAATTTTCTGTATTTTTATCTTCCTTATTATTTAAGATATCTTTATATATATTGCTTATTGATAACCTTGGTATAACTCCATCATTCATAATAACAAAATATTGTCCATCAATATTTCTAATTGCTGCATCAGGTATTATAAATTTAACTTCGTCCCCTGTATAAAATCCTCTAGATGGTTTTGGCTCCAAGCTTTTAATTATATCTCCTAAATCTTGAGCTTCTTTTGGAGTTATTTTTAAGTTTTTTGCTATAACACTATATTTATTATCTGCTATTAAATCTAAGTATTCATCTATTATTATTTCTAGATTATCATCTAGTATTCCCATTTTTATTAACTGTATTTTTAAACATTCCTTCAAATCCCTAGCCCCTATACCATCTGGTTCTAAATCCTGAAGTATCTCTAATGATTCTTGACCTAAATCAATCGGGATATTTAATTCCTTGCATATATCTTCTAAAGGCATGTCCAAATATCCTCTGCTATCAATATTCTCAATCATATATGATGCTATTGCTTTTTTTAACTCATCTTCGTCACTTTCAAGCAATTGTTCATGCAAATACTCTGTTAACGACTCTTTTTCTGATATAAAATTAAAAGGTGATACATCTTCATCCTTATTATAGTCTCCATAACTTTGAGATCCATAATTATCGAATTCTAGATATTTTATCATTTCTTTATAATCTATCTTATCTTGATAATCCTTTTCTTCTTGAACAAAATCAAAATCTCCTTCTAGTATTGGATTTTCTACAAACTCGTTTTCTATATATTCTCTTAAATCGCAAGTTGACATTTGTAAAAGCTTTATAGATAACTGCATTTGTTGGGTCATTATTAACTTTTGCTCTTGTGTGAGATTTAAATTAAAATCTAATTTCATAAAGTACACCTTCATTTCCAAACTATAAACTATAACTTTTGCTTAATATACTAGTAATAAGGATAGTGCTCCTTATTACTAGTATAAACTGTAAGTAAACGTTATATCAAGTTATTATTGCACTTTAAATTCTAATACTTCTTCTTTTTTCTTAGGAATTTCAATCTTTTCTCTAATTACTTCACTTTTATAATTATTTATTAAATTTATAGTTTCTTTATCTAATAATGATTCATTCATGATTACTTCAATAGTATTTTCTTTTAAACCTTCATTTATTTTATTAATTTCTCCACTCTTAAACATCCCATCATTTGCCTCTGATATACTTTTATAAAGTATATCATCAAACCTAATCTTTAAAGATGCAAGTGCATTATCTTTATAATTACTATAAACTTCTTGTGCATTCATGCCACTGTTGATTACATACTTTCCTTTTTCTTTAGCTGCTTTAAAAACACCTTCTGAAGCTCTACCTGCCGCAGTTAAAATAACCTCGCATCCTTTATCATAAAGGTCTATTGCTTCTTTATATGCTAAATCAACATTTGCACAATCTTCAACATATTTTACATTTTCCCCTGATAATAATTTGGGGAATGCTTTGGAGTTAGATACTTTAATTCCTGACATATATCCTGATAATAATAATTTATTTGGTTCATTATCCTTAATAGCTATATAACCAACTTCTTTATTAGAGCTTCTTTTCCCAGCAATAGCTCCTACTAAAAATCCGCCTTCTTCATATTTAAAATCTACATTTTGCACATTACTTTCCCTTATTTTATTAGTAGTAACTATAAACCTCTTGTCTCTATAATTGGTGGCAGTTTCATTAACTACATTTTTAAACTCTTCACCAACAACAATTATTAAATCATTACTCTTGGTTGCTTTTATAAATTGTTTTTGAAAATCTGCTTCATCGTCTTTGTCTATTTCTATAGTAGTTAATTTAATATCATCCTCTATAATAGATTTATTTATTCCATTTAATCCTAATTGATTAAGTCCTTTATCTTCTAAGCAACCTTTATTAACAACATAAGCTACTTTTAATTTATCCAAATCTATTATGTGACTATTAAGAACTCCACAACCTGTGAGCGTGAAAGTTAAATATATACTTAGAGTTAGTAAAAATAGTTTTTGTTTTTTCACTGAAACCACCTTCCTTTTTACTTTATGTTACCCAAATAAATATATAAAAATTCAGTCTATACTTTTCAAAAAAATAAAAAAGATAAAGAATTTAATCTTTATCTTTTTTATTTTATTATTAAAAGTTATTCATTATTAAAAATTATCTATCATTCCATAAATTTACTTTATAATCTTAAATTCTAACCTAAAAATTTATATTCTTTCAAGTTATTCATAGATACTTTAAGTTTATTTACTCATAAAAAACAATCCACTTACTTTTGTTCCAGAATGTATTCCAACTGCACAACCTGGTTTTGTTTCAATGTATTTTATATTGTTATCAACTAAATATTTCTTAAGTTCATCCTTCATTTCTGGACTTTCTATTTCAATTAATATAACAGGCTCATTTTTATCTGGATTACTTGATTCGTAGTCTGATATTATCTTCTTTAATGCTTTTTTATTTCCTCTTACTTTATCTTTTGCAGTCATCATTCCATCTTCGAATCCAATTATAACCCTAAGACCTAATGCAGTTCCAATTGCGCCTGCTGTCTTTGATATTCTTCCGCCTCTAACTAGATTTTCTAATGATTCAAAGCATAATGATGCATTCATTTTAGGTATCATAGTTAGTAGTTCTTCCTTTATAGCTTCTGCACTCAATCCCTTATCTCTAAGTTCACAAGCCTTTAAAACAAAAAATCCTTGAGCTGATGTTATAACTTGTGTATCTACTATAACTATGTCATCTGACTCAATCATATCTTTTGCAATACATGCAGAATTATATGTTCCACTCATATTAGAGGACATAAGTATTGCTAAAACTTTATATCCTTCATCTAAATATTTTCTAAAAATTTCTTCAAATCTAATAGGAGTTATTTGAGCTGTTGTTGGAAGTATTTTCTCTATTTGTATTTTTTCTTGCATTTGCTCTAAATTAATTTCTTCTCTATCAATATAACTTTCATCACCAAAATTAATTAAAACAGGTATAACTTCTATATTGTTTTGTTTAATTAACTCTTCTGGAAGATCTAAACAACTATCTGTTAATATTTTTATCTTTTCCACTTCTATTCCCCCTAATTTATTTCATTTCAGGAAAACCTATTTGCCTTAAAGCCTCATATGCAACAATAGCAACTGTATTTGAAAGATTTAAGCTTCTAGTACTTGTTTTAATCATTGGCACTCTTATTCCTTCATGACTGTTATGTACTTCTTCTGGAACTCCTGAAGACTCTCTACCAAACATTATAAAGTCTCCTTCTTTAAATGAAACTTCATCATAATGTACTCCACCATGAGTAGTTGCTAAAAAAATTCTTTTATCTCCATACTTTTTCATAAATTCTTCATAACTTTCGTGCATTTCAAGCTTTAATTCGCTCCAATAATCTAATCCAGCACGCTTTACTTGTTTGTCATCTATTTTAAAGCCCATAGGTTTAATTAAATGTAGCGTTGAATTTGTTAAAACACAAGTTCTTGCAATATTACCTGTATTTTGTGGTATTTCTGGTTGGTATAAAACTATATTTAAATTCAATTTTCTTACCTCCGATTAAAAAAGTAAGATGAAATCATCTTACTTTAGTGAAACTATATAAAAAATGATACTATATGAATCTTCATTAGTCAAAACATTTAGCATTATTAATAGAATATTATTTTCTATTATAAAAATAATATAATAACTTAAACATTTCTAACCATTAATCAAATAAATATTCTATTATCTTTTCTTTAAAAACTATTTTATTCTAGAAATATACTACTATCTCTGGAAACATAATTATATTTAATGATTAATATGCTTATTTAAAATGCTTTAATACTGAAGATTCTATAGTTTAAAGAATTTTTTTATTGCTTTTTCGACTCCATTTTCAATATTAGTATCTGTAATATAATCTGCTAATTTTTTTACTGGTTCTATTGCATTTCCCATCGCAACTCCAACTCCAGCATATTCAATCATAGATAAGTCATTTTCATTATCTCCAATACATATAATTTCTTCTCTTTTAAAACCATAATAATTTGCTAAGGCTTTTACAGCATTACCTTTTGATGCACCTTTACTATTGATTTCAACGCTTCTTTTTCCTGAGCCATAATATACTATACCTTCAAATGTATCTAGTTGTTTTTTTACTTTTAAAATCTTCTCTGGCTTCATTGAAAAAGCTATACATTTAGTTATTTTTCCATGATTTTTTCTAAAAAAATCTTTCCACTTTTCTATATTATTTATAACATAATAATTTATTTTTAAATTATCATATCCTATTTGCTTTGTCATATATAATTTGGTTCCTAGCTCTGTAAGCTTATTACTACAATATATACTATCTAAAGTATAAAAATGAAAATGCATTTTCATCTTATACAACTTTTCAACTAATTTAATGCACTCCTCAGTTTCTATTGGCTTTTCATATATAACTTTGTTTGTGTTTTTTTCTCTAACAATAGCTCCATTAGCTGCAATAACAGGTGATTCAACTCCTAAAAGATGTGAGTAATACGCTGCATTATTGTAAATTCTCCCTGTAGTTACTACTATTTCTACACCCTTTTCGTGAATTTCTTTTATTATTTTTTTACTTTCTTTAGATATTTCTTTCCCTTTACCTAGTAAGGTTCCATCCATATCAATACAGACCATTTTGTATTCCATAAAATACTCCTTTATTCACCTTTTCATATTATTATAATATCATTTTACTGGATTTTCGACAATAAGCTTAACACCCTAATAACATTTATTATTCCTATTTAACACAAAATAATAAAAAAAGAATGGATTTATTTAATCCATTCTCCTCTTACTTATTGATTTGGTTTTTGATCTCCAGCTGGAGCTTGTGGTTTATCAGCTGGTTTTTGAGGTGTTTCTTTCTTTTTAGTTCCTCTTTTTATAACTGTATCTGTTGTTAAATAAACATCTGTAGCTATAAACTCTCTATCAACTTCAACACCATTTTCATATGTTATTTGATAAGAGCTTGCCTTATATCCTGGCATTCCATAAGATACAACTTTCTCAGTACCTGCTTCCATAGTTGGATCATCTTCATACTTAACTTCTGGATTATATTTTTCATGAACTTCATTTACAAGTTCATAAGTCTTTCCACCCATAGCTTCTACATTACCATATATATTAAATGAAGCTGTTCCTCCTCCTACATATCCTTGAATATAAACTGGGAAGTCGTATGAGTTCTTAAATTTATAATCTATTACACCATTTGCAACTGTTGCATCTAATCCTGGTTCTGAGTAAGAAACAGTTAGGGAGTGATTCATTCTCTCAGTTGATCTTAGATTTGCTCTCATTGCTGCTCTATAAAGAGTTGTTGATATCTGGCATATTCCTCCACCATAATCCGGTACAATTTCATTGCCAACATATGTATTAGCTTTTTCATATCCCTTATCTGGAGTTGTATCTCCAATTAATTCATTATAGCTAAACTCTTCTCCTGGCATTACTATAGTTCCATTAACAATTTGAGTTGCAATTTGCATATTTTTAACTCTACCATCTCCAGTATCTTTATAACTACTGCTATAACCACTTATCTTTCCAGTTATTTTGTTTAAATCTTCTGCTTTTACCTTTGCTTGCTCTTCCTTTAACTCAAATGTTAATTCAACAATACTAGTTGGATCTCCATTAATACTTTCTATTAGTTTATTATGAAGCTCTTCTTCGTCTATTTTCTTCCCAATAACTTCTGGTGTAACAACTATGTTTCCTGAATTTATTTCTATGGTAGCATCTTTAGGTGCAACATTTACTTCTGTCTTAACTTTTTCTTCAAAAGCTTTTAAACTTTCTTCATCATATGTAATCTTAGCTTCCATGTTAATATTATCATCATTTTTAATTAATGAATTTTTAGCAAACATTCCACCATCTTTACCATAATTAAAAGCTTCTTCAGCTATTACTTCTGTGTCATACTTAGGTTTTATTTCACTATATGACAATTCTAACTTCTTGTCACCAACCAAAACATTTAGCTTCTTGTCCATAATAAGACCTGATAGTTTTTCATTCAAAGATTTAATAGCTTCTTCTTTGCTTAAGCCACCTAAATCAACACCATATACAGTAATTCCTGGATAAACCTTATTCTCCCATGCTGCTACTCTATTATTTACTGAAAAAATATAACCTATGATTCCTATTATAACTACTATAGTTATAATTATTGCAGCTATTATTGTATTTTTAGGAGATATTATTTTTTTATTGTCTTTTTTTTGTCCATCCAACTGCCCCACTCCTTTTCTAAATAAGCATAATATAAATTATGAAAATAATATTTTTCCTATAATTATAATATTACTATATCATTAATATTATATTATATTCTACAGTTTATTTTAATATATTTATATGAATAAAATAATAAACTTTAATTAAATACTTAATAAGTTTTTTCATATTTTTTTACCAAATAAATATAAAATAATTAAAGCCTATAATATTATAATAACTTTAATATTATAAGCTTTTTTAACTAATTTTATTTCTAATGTTTTCAATGTTCTATTTTTTTAATATAGAACATACTACACAGTAACTTTAGTTCTAATTCGAGATGTTTCTCCATCATAATCAAAAGCTTCTATAGTTACATTTACAGGTGAAGTTGTTTTAACAGGCAATTCAGATAATCTTATTTGGAAACTTGTGTCGTCTTTTCCCACCGTTCCTATCCAATATCCATTTACAAAAATATTGTATCCTAATAAATCTACATCATCATTTTTTCTCCATGAAACCTTTAATAATCCGCCTTCCTTAACAGCTCTTAAATCTCTTACTTGCCTTGGCTGCATAAGCAAATCTAAATTATCAGGCCCCCAATTAGCATCAACAGGATTTCCCACACCATTAACAACTTGACCTTCACTAAATTGCCATATTCTCCATCTTGTCCAACCGCCTAAGTTTGGAGGATATGGTGGATTGACTGGAACATTTGTGTACATAGCTATCCATAAAGGCATATTTTTTAGTGGCTGTGTTCCATTAGGTAATTTAAAATCATTATACAGTTCTATAAAGAAAGCTCCTGTATATAGCATTAATCTTCTTCTAGTTTTTCTCTCGAACCTCTTCCTAAATCTATCTACCCAATCAATTAATGCTTTTGTGCTTATTTTGTTATCTATTGGTGCTTCAACGTCTACTACTGGAAATAAATCTCCGTAATCTTTTTCTCCAAAACCTTCCTGTAATATGTCTATGAACTCATCACATTGAGAATCTGCAGTAGTCAAATCATATGAAGGTAAAGCATAATGATATGCTCCTACTGGTATTCCATAATCTCTAGCTGCTTTAGCAAATTCTAGGAATTTCCTATCAACTCTAAATCTTCCTGATCCTGAGCCAGATGCTCTTAAATACAAAAAATCTATTGTTCTTGCTAGAGTTTGAAAATTAACATCTTGTGTGTATTCATTTATGTCTATTCCAAATCTACTATTAGGATTTTTATTTTGCATTTTTCCTCCAAGAAAAATATTCTCTATATTAGTTTATTACAATTATTCTTAAAGGTTACTTGTATTTATTATCTAATTACTTTTAACTTTATAAAGAAACTTACATCATTACCATCACATTCAGCCCATATACTTCCGTTATGAAGTTCTATTATATTTTTAGATATAGCAAGACCTAGACCACTTCCTTTAGTATTAGAATTTCTCGCCTCATCTACTCTGTAAAATCTATCAAATAATCTTTCTACTTTTTCTTGTGGTATATTTTCCCCTCTATTTTTTATAACAATATTTACAAATCCGTTATTTTCATATGAAGATACAATTACATTTCCAGGCTTAAATGAATACTTAATTGCATTCGAAAATAAATTTTCAAATACTCTAACCATTTTCCCTGCATCTATTTCTACCATGCATTTTTCATCTACAAACTTTTTAACTACTTCTATTTCATTTTCTTCAAATACAGGAATATACTCCTCTATTATTTGAGATAAAAATTCAACTATATTTACTTTAGTTCTTTCTAAAGCTATTCCTTTATTATTAAGTTTTGTATATTCAAATAGATCTTCTATTAATTCCTTAAGTTGATTTGATTTATTAAAAGCTATATTCAAATACTCCTTCATCATATTCTCATCTTCATATTTTCCCTCTTTAATAAGTCCTATATATCCCATTACAGATGTTAAAGGGGTTCTTAGATCGTGTGAAACGTTTGTTATAAGCTCACTTTTAGTCTTTTCAGCTCTTCTTTCACCATCAATTCTACTCTCTATTTCAGATGCCATATTATTTATATTTTCAGCCAATTTTTTTATTTCATCTTTTCCCTTTTCTTCTATCCTATATGATAAATCTCCATTTGATATAATTCTTACCCCCGAGGCTATTTCTTCTATATACTTCATTTTCTTATTCGTTACTATAATAAATATAGATATAAACATAATAACAGCTAATACAAGTGCTAAAAATGAATTTTCATCTACATAATAGTCATATGATATATAAGGAACAGGTATCTTTGAATATATAAGATAAGCCCTATCAGCTCCTATATTTACTGGATAAAGAAAAACTCGTTCACTTCCGTCTTCTGCTACAGAATTACTTTTATCTATTATTGCATATATGTCTAATTTCTCTTGAAATTCACCATTAACCTTAAATAATATTTTGCCATCTAAATCCGTCAAATAAATTTTAGCTTTTCCATCATTATATCTATTTAACACTTCTTTTATTTGTTCTTCTTCTTTAATACTTTCTATTTCATATCCATATTCTCCACTTAATTCCTTTGCAATAGAATTAGCCTGTGACTGAACTTCTCCAGTATCATATTCAAGATTGGTTATTGTTTTATTTTTAGATAAAACATTATTAGCAAATCCATAAAACATAAAAGCTGCTAAAAAACATATAGCAAAAACAAGCATTAATTCAAACCTTATACTTTTTTCTATTCTCCTATAGATCCACTCTAAAATTTCTCTAATTTTAACTCCTAATCTTGAATTATAAAGTTTATAAAAAATCTTTAAAATTAAGTTTCTTATTCCCTTTATAAGCCCAACTCTTTCCTTTTTAACTTTCTCCTCTTTCTTTTTACCTATCAATTTTATAGCCTACCCCCCATACAGTCTTTATGAACTTTGGCTTTCTTGGATCCTCTTCTATCTTTTCTCTTACCTTCCTTATATGCACCATAACTGTATTATCAGACTGCATAAACTCTTGCTTCCAAACGCTGTTATATATATTTTCAATACTAAACACTTTCCCTCTATTTTCACCAAGCAAGACCAATATATCAAATTCTGTTGGAGTAAGCTTTATTTCCTCCCCATCTTTAAAAACTTCATGAGTTTCTAGATTTATACTTATTTCATCAATTTCTAATACATTATCTTGCTTAACTACTAATTCTTCCTTTGCTAATGTATTATTAAACCTCTTATATCTCCTAAGTTGTGATCTTACCCTAGCCACTAATTCTAATGGATTAAATGGTTTTGTTAGATAATCATCTGCTCCAGTATTTAACCCCAATATCTTATCCATATCCTCAGACTTTGCAGATAACATTATTATAGGCATTTCTCTCTCTTCTCTTATTTTCAAACAAGCTTCAATGCCATTTACCTTAGGCATCATTATATCTAAAATTATTAAATCCACATCATTGCTTGAAAGTATGTTTAATGCTTCCTCACCATTTTCTGCCTTTATTGTATCGTATCCTTCACCCTTTAAATATATATCAATTAAATCTCTAATTTCCTTTTCATCATCAACTATTAGTATTCTTTCTTTACTCAAAAAAATCCACTCCTCTCTACTTCTAAAATTAGTTTACCACAAAAGAAGAATTCTTTTAATTTATACTCTCACTGTTTATCTACATTGTAATTAAAATATCTTAATTTTAAACTTTATAATTTCTTAAAAAAACCTTAATATATCAGTATCTATTAAAAACAATTTAGAAAGATTATTTATATACTTTCATATACATAGATAAATTAATAAATGAATTTATCTATTAAAAAATATATAATGTTAATTTTTATAAAACCAACCTAGATATCTTTAAAATTAATACCTATTATTTCTAAACCCTATTTATTATTAGTCATTATGATTTCATAATTATACATCCGACTACTCATATATAGTTTTTATCGCTATAGCAATCTGTTTTAAAAAATTGTTGTTTTTGATAACCAAATTTTAAAGACATCATATTTTTTTGATTAAAGTTGAAATTTTATGTTAAAAATTTAAATAAACAAATTATATATACATTTGTTTGCAAATCTAGTACAAATAACTTTTTATTTAAAGGAGATAGCAATATGGAAACACCATCAACACTATATAGTTATGGTTATAATAGTAATAGTAATAGTAATATTACTATTAATTATTACTGTGATGAAATTAATAATGATATTAATAATGAGATTAATAATAAATTTAAGCAAGTAGAATTGTATCTTAATGAACTATCAATAATTGATTTTCTAAAAGATAAAAAGATAAAGGCATGTCCTAATTGTAATTCTAATAATTTCATAAAGTATGGAAAATATAGAGGGCTACAGAGATTTAAATGTCTCAATAAAGATTGTTGTAAAACCTTTTCCCAAAAAACAAACTCCATATTTAGTAACTCAAAAAAGCCATTGGAGCTTTGGTTAAAATATTTAATTCTTATGAATAATAAATTTTCTTTACGAAAGTGCTCATCTATTTTAGGAATTAATTTGGCTACTTCTTTCTATTGGAGGCATAAATTCTTAGTCACTCAAATATCAAATAACTATAGTGTATTAAAAAATTATATAGAAGTAAGTAAAATAATTATTAAAGAAAATTTTAAAGGGGATAAAAAAGCTAGATATTATAATAAAGAAAATATTTTTATAGCTTGTGCAATGGATAGTAACAAATCACTTATTTCAAAAGCAATTAGTAGAAGATCCATATCTTTAGTAGCTATTAACAAAAACTTTTCTAAAAATATCGATAAATCTTCAATTATATCTGCTTATAATGATAGGTACTTTGATATTTATGCAAAAAATCATAATAATACTGTTTTTCCACTATCTTCACAAATTATTTCAAAAGTAATTAATCAGTTAGATTCTAATAATCTAACGAATTCAAACATTTTATTATTAAAAAATATAAATGAAACATTACCTTCTAATAGCATCTTTATACATAAATTTTCTTTAAATATAAAAAGATGGTTAGTAAGGTTTAAAGGTGTTGCAACTAAGTATTTAGAAAACTATTTAAACTGGCATATTATTGATTTCAAAAATGATTATAAAATCTATTCATTAAATCAGCTTTTACTATTTAAAAGTTTATCCTTAAAATCAACTTATATAAAAATAAATAACTTTCCTAAATACAAATTAATCTATCAATATACCTCAAACGGTAACTATTAATTTTTTTCTCTTACACTATAATTATCTTCTTTGAATATTAAATCAAAGTATTTGTTTAGGCTGTTTGTTTTTATGTAAAATAATTGTATATCAATACATTAATTCAGGATAATTCTTCGATTTGATAAAAGGACTCTAATAATAAATAATAAACTTTTTTCGAAATGATATTATTAACTATTATTTTATAAATTTAAATAATAGTCTAGCAAAAACTATATAATTATTTTAACAACAATTTTCTAAAACACATTTATATAGTTTATTTAACTATTAATATCTCTGTATTGATGCCAAAATATTTCTAATTAAATCAAAATAAAAGAAATACTTCATTTAATCTTTAAATAATGAAGTATTTCTGTTTATTATTCTATTTATTATTTTTTAATATCTTTACATGATATTTATAGATAGAAGTTTTATCTCTTCTTCTATTGATATATTTAGATCATAGTTATTATTTTTTTTATATTCTCTTAAAAGATTCATCTGAAGTTTTATATATGAAGTGATTATTTTAATCAAAATTATTGAAAAAGTAATTAACCAAATAGTAAATAAAATTTGTTTGAATTGAAAATTATTTTTACCACTTTCGGTTATGCTATTATTCAAATTTTTATTTACTGCATCTCCATCTTCATTCTTTTCGTAATCCGTTTTATCATTTATTTCTAAGGAATTTAAATTAGGCATAATTGAAATGTCGCTTATAGACTTGTTATCGGTTTGATTTTGAATGTTTTTTCCTTCTAATATTAGAGACTCTTCTATATTAATGTTCACAAAATTATATATACTAAATTTACTTTCAGGACTAAATGGAATTAATAACTTTAATATTAAAATAAACCATAAATAATATACTATTGACTTTTTCATATGATTCTTTATTAGTAGTCTTAATGCTAAAATTAAAACTACTAATAAGCTTCCAACTAAAGATGTCTCTAAAATATAATTAACTATTTTAAGATAATCCATTATTTTTCCCCCGATATAAATTTTTCATCTAATAGGCTTCTTAGATCATTTATATCTTCCTTAGTTAGGTTATCTGACTTTACAAAGTTTAATATCATTTCATTTAGTGATCCATTAAATACTTTCTTTATAAAGGAATTGCTTTCCTCTTTAATACACTCTTCTTCTGATACAAGAGGAAAATAGAAATATTCCTTTCCAAGTTTTTTAAAACTTATAGCATCTTTATTTAATAATCTACTTATAAGACTTTTTACAGTTGTGCTTTTCCAAGGCTGCTTTCCTTTAAGCTCTTCAATAATTTCACTTGATGTTGCTTCCCCTAAAGCCCATATTATTTTCATAACTTCCCATTCTGCATCAGATATTTTAGGTAACTTCCCCATAAATCTCTCTCCCATCTTTAATTACATATGTAATTCATAATCTAAGTTTACAAATGTAATCCTTAACTGTCAATATACACATGTAAATATTTTCTTAACATTATTTTATATTTGTTATTGTTATATAAATTTTAATATTATTTATCCTTTAAATATTATGCATACTTTAATCATTATGTAATTTTTTAAAACAATATAGTATTTAGACATTATATAACTTTTAAATATTTTGTTATTTTTAAATACTATAAAAAACATTTATATATTATTGGATTCTTAATCCGCAAAAAATTAATTAATATTATTTAAAGTTTTGTAAATATCTAAAAAATGAAGAAGCACCAACTAAGATTAATTTTTCTTAGTCAGCACTTCTTTAAACTCGAAATAATAATAAATCTAAATCATTCCAAAAGCTAGTACTAAAGCACCAAATACTATTGATACCATAGACATAAGCTTAATTAATATATTTATTGATGGCCCTGTAGTATCTTTAAACGGATCACCTACTGTATCTCCTACTACAGCAGCTTTATGACACTCTGACCCTTTACCACCTAACACTCCTGATTCTATATATTTTTTAGCATTATCCCATGCTCCACCTGAATTGGACATCATAATTGCAACTGCAAAACCAGTAACTGTAGAACCTGCTAATAATCCCGCAACACCATTTGGACCTAATAATAATCCAACTATAAGTGGTGTTAAAATTGCTATTATAGCTATTGTTACAAGTTCTTTCTGAGCAGATTTTGTGCAAATATCAACACAAGAAGCATAATCCGGTTCTGATTTTCCATCCATAAGCCCAGGTATTTCTTTAAATTGTCTTCTTACTTCTACAACTATTTTAGAAGCAGCTCGTCCAACCGCATCCATTGTCTTTGAAGAAAATAAAAATGTAACCATTCCTCCGATAAACAAGCCTATAAGCACTTGAGGATTTAATATAGACAAATTAAATTCAAATTTATAAGCTCCACTTTTCACCATATTTTCAATAGAATCCTTATATGCTGCTATAAATGCAAGAGCAGTAAGTGCTGCTGATCCTATAGCAAATCCTTTTCCTGTTGCTGCTGTCGTATTTCCTAGTGAATCTAATGCATCTGTCCTTCTTCTAACCTCTGGATCTTGATTTGACATTTCAGCTATTCCTCCTGCATTATCTGCAATTGGACCATAAGCATCAGTTGCTAGTGTTATTCCTAAGGTTGATAACATACCCACTGCTGAAATAGCTATCCCATATAATCCTAAGTTGAAATCATTTGATCCACCCGATAACTTGAAACTTATTAAAACTGATAAAGAAACTATTATAACTGGAATTGCAGTTGATACCATTCCTAATGACAAACCGCCTATTATAGTAGTTGCAGGTCCAGTTTTAGTCATATCAGCTAATTTTTTTGTTGGATTATAATTATCTGAAGTATAGTATTCTGTGAAAAATCCTATTAGTATTCCAGCTATAAGACCTGATAATATACTAAAATAAATTCCTATATTCTCAGTTCCTATTACAGTTTTAACTATGAAGAATGAACCTATAGCTACAATAATTGATGATATATATACCCCTCTCCTTAATGCTTTTAAAAGATTCTTTTGTGTTGCATCCTCTTTAGTCTTAACAAAGAATGTAGAAAAAATAGATGCCACTACTCCTAAAGTTGCAACTAATAAAGGAACAGCTACCCCCTTAGTAGATAAACCTGCTGCTACTGCTAAAGCGCAAGATGAAACTAATGAACCTACATAAGATTCATATAAATCTGCACCCATTCCAGCAACATCTCCAACATTATCACCTACATTATCTGCTATTACCGCTGGATTTCTTGGATCATCTTCTGGAATTCCTATTTCAACCTTTCCAACTAAGTCTGCTCCAACATCTGCTGCTTTAGTAAATATTCCTCCCCCAACTCTTGCAAACAACGCCATAGAAGATGCCCCAATACCAAATGTTAGTATATTTGTTGTAATTTTAACTACACGTTCTGCTTCAATCAAATCTCTATAATACCAATCTAAGAAGGAATACCCAAGTCCTATATAAAGTAATCCTAAAGAAACAACCACTATACCAATTACAGAGCCACTTTTAAAAGAAACCTTTAATGCTCCATTTAAGCTCTTTTTAGCTGCAGTAGTTGTCCTTGCATTTGCATTTGTTGCAACCTTCATTCCAATAAACCCACTAAGTCCTGATAAAAATCCTCCAACTACAAAAGAGAAGGGTACAAATATTGATACAAAATCAAAGAGGCTTAATACTAAAAAGATAATAAACATTAAAGCAAAAAATATTGCTACTCCTTTATATTGTCTTGTCAGATATGCATTTGCTCCCTTCCTAATCTTAATTGAAATACTTTTTACATTTTCATCGCCTTCATCTTCTTTTAATATTGAGTATGCTTGATAAGCTGCAAAGATTAAACCCAAGACAGAACCAAGTAAAACTAAGAAAATGAAATTCATTATAATTCCTCCTATTATATTAATATAAATATATTAGCTTCACTTTATTATACGTTTCAAACTTTAGGAAAATACTCTAATCTAATAGAAATTTAATATAAAGTATTGAACAATTAATTGATGTCTTTATTTAAGAATTTAAATTATGATGTTTTAGTATATAAAAATTACAAATCAAAATACAAACTAAATATAATATCTAAAATTATATTTGGAGTAATTTTAGTCACTATACCCTTTTTAGCTAATTACTAGATATATCAGTAATACTTTCTTATAGGTTAAAACAGATCTCAATAAAAAATAGGTATGATTTTCGCCTTAAAAATCATACCTATCTACTATCGTTCTATTTATTTAATGAATGCTCTATTATCATATCTATAAACTCAGAATAGCTTATTCCTTTTTCTCCTGCACTTTGAGGGAAAAGACTAGTTGCTGTCATACCTGGTAAAGTATTAACTTCTAATACATATGGAACACCCTCTTCTGTAATTATCATATCAATTCTAGCATATACAGAGCATTTTAATGCCTTGTATGTGTCAAGAGCCATCTTTTCTACTTCACTATGAATATCTTTTTCTAAGTTTATTGCATAATGTTCAGCTCCATTTGCAGAATATTTTTGCTCATAATCATAGAAATCAGTTTTAGCCTTTATAGCAAGTACTGGGAACATTTCATTTTCAAATACAGGGCAAGTTATTTCATCACCTTTTATAAATTCTTCGATCATAACTTCATTATCCCACTTTAAACCTTCTCTAACTGCATTTTCAACATCTTCTTTTTTTGTTATTTTAAATGTTGCAACACTTGATCCCCCATTAGTTGGCTTTATAAACACTGGATATCCTATTTCTTCTATTGCAGCATAATCAATTTCTTCTATTGATCTAACATTTAGCCATCTTGCAGTTCTTATTCCATTAGCTTTTAAAATCGTTTTTGTTAAATCCTTATCCATACATAATGAACTACTTAATGTATTACAACCCGAGTATGGTATTCCTAAAGTTTCTAATACAGCTTGAACTGTACCATCTTCTCCAAATTTTCCATGTAAAGCTAATAATGCAAAATCTATATCTCTTACTTTTTCTATTACATCTTCCTTCTTATCTATAATAACTGGAATAACTTCATACTTTTCCTTATTTATATGTTGCATCATAGAATTTCCACTATTTAATGATACTTCTCTTTCTGAAGATATTCCCCCCATTAAAACTCCAACTTTCATAACAAGTCCTCCATTTTACTATAAAATTTACTGATTTAAATCTTTAATTATTATATCACTATACAGTCTATGATTAAAGTAATAAAAGTAAACTTAAAATTAAAATTCCACTCTCATACTATGAAGGATTATTATCCTCATAAAATTATCCTTAAATTTAAAGTTAATATAATTTCTTTAAAAATAAAAAAGATATAGGATTTATTAATTATTACACTAACTATCCTATATCTATCTTACTAGATTTAAATTTAAATTTTACATCTTTTTTATGATTACATTTATAGATTTATTTATGTAGAAATTTTATACTTGTATTAATAAATTTATTTTTAAATATTGTTATAAAACTAACTTAAAAGCTTAAATAAGATCATCATCAGATACCTTTAGTCTTGAACCAAATGCTATTTCATAGCTACGTTCTTCTCCATCTCATCTTTAAAGTTATGTTAACTTTAAATCTATTTTTCTAATTCATTAGACTTAATTTCAAACTCAATTTATCTTCATAATCATTTTCTTACTTTTTTAATTTAAAACTCAATTTAGCTTTATGACTATTTTTACTTATTTCTTTTTAATTTCTTTTTTCTTAATTTCTTTATAATACTTACACTGCTTTGTTAAGTTACAAATTTCACATTTTGGATTTCTAGCAATACAACATCTTCTTCCATGAAAAATTAATAAATGATGCGCTAAGCTCCATTCCCTTTTAGGCAGTTCTTTTTGTAGTTGCTTTTCTACTTCTAATACATTATCAGAATCTGCAAGTCCTAATCTATTTGAAACTCTAAATACATGGGTATCTACAGCTATCGATGGCACTCCAAAAGCATTTGATAAAACTACATTAGCAGTTTTTCTACCTGCTCCAGCTAATGAAGTTATTTCTTCCATAGTGTTTGGCACTTCTCCATTAAACTTTTCTTTAAGTTGATTACACATCATTATTAGATTTTTTGCTTTACTTCTATATAATCCAATTTGTTTTATTCTTTTTTCTAGCTCTTCCACTGTAAGAGTTAAAAATGCATCTAAATCTGGATAATCCCTAAACAAAGTTTCAGTTACTTCATTTACTTTTTTATCAGTTGTTTGAGCTGATAGTATAGTAGCAACTAAAAGCTGAAATGCTGATTCATGATTTAATTCACACTTTGCATCTGGATAATCTTCCTTCAATGTTTCTAATATTGTTTTTGTTCTTTGCTTCATAAAATCACCTATTTATATATTCCTCTATATTTTTCAGGCAGCAAGTTTGCAATTGACTTCATTATATATTGCATAGATCTTTCATCAAATTCGTGCTTATCTTCATCCTTTTCTTTTCCTGGTAATGTGATAGGATCACCAATTTTAATATTTACATCTGCATAATTAAACTTTTCTCCACCCATATCACCATCTTTATTTATAGGTAAAAGGACTTCAGTTCCATACATACCAATTGGTATTATTTGAGCCTTTGTAAGCCTTGCAATTAACAGCACTCCTTTTTTTCCTTCAATCATTGATCCAGTTCTACTTCTTGTTCCCTCTGGGAAAATAACTAAGTTTTCTCCGCCTCTAACAAGCTTAACTATCTTTGTAATGGCCTCTTTATCAGCTGAGTTAGGCTTAATACCAACATTTTTAATCATAGCTGTTCCTAATCTAGTTACAGGATCATTTGAAAGTTTTACTCCTGCAACAAATGTTGGATCATACTTTTCTCTAAGTACTTTATCCAAGATTAACCCATCAGCATTACTTAAATGATTGCATATAAATATTTTAGGTCCACTTGCCTTTTCTATTTTTTCAAATCCTTCTATTTTAATATTTGCATATTTTTTAAAATATTTGTTTACAATAACTTTTGTTATCTTTACTACTAATGATTCTGGTAATACATTTATTACCTTTACTAATGTTGGTGATAACATTAATCTCCCTCACTTCCTATTGTTATATGTAATATTATATTTTATTACTATTTAAAAGTCTATCAACATAATCTTTTAAATAGGGAGAATCAGTTTTTATATCACTTATATCCCCATTATTATGCCTAATTTTAATTAAAGCATTCCTTTTCAAAACATTTTTTCCTCTCCATCCACAAGAAGTATTTAGAAATGTTTCTTTGAATTCTCTATTATTTATATTTGCTAATTCAAGTGCATTTTCCTTATTCATAAAATCAAAAGGATAAAAATCACTTATACTTGAAAAACTTATATCTTCATTATATGGACAACAGTTTTGACAACTATCACAGCCGAAAACTCTTCCCTTTAATAATTTTATATGCTTATCCTCTAAATCCTTCTTTTGAGTAAAATATGAAACGCATATATTACTATTTTTTCTATATGCATTTATAGATTTACTTGGACAACTTTTATAACACTTATCACATTCTCCACATTCTTTAAAAAGAGAAATTTCATTAAAACCTCTTTCATTATCACAGTTGATTTCTAAATCAGTTATTATTTCTCCTAAAAAAACATATGATCCATACTTTTCTGTAATAATCATATTATTTTTACCTATAAATCCAACCTTCGCTAAATAAGCTATATATCTTTCAGGTAAAAAGTTGCTATCAACAAATGAATTGGCCTTTCCACCAATACTTTCTATGTATTCACATATTTTACTTAAATATGATTTTACTACTTTATGATAATCTTTTCCTCTTGTATAAACTGAAAAACCATTATCAAAGTAATTTATATCATGAAGATAAGGGAAAGCTATTGATATAATAGTTTTCCCATCACTCATATAATTAAAAGGATTTATCCTCTTTTCAATATCTTTTTCTTCAAACTCATTTTCAAGTCCTTGTTTTCTTCTTTCATAAAAGAAATCTTTAAGTTCTGCAAACTCCCTGCATTTTATAAAGCCTAAAGTATCTAGTCCTAATGAGTTACAATAATTAATTATATCTTCTTTTATCATAACGAACCTCTATATAATTATATTATTTAACATATTCCTCAACATATTACCTTTATATAATCATATCCTCTTTTTAATATCCTACTTTTTTATATAACCATGTTATTATATATTGTTTTTTTATTTCCATCTTCATCTACTACCTCAATTATATCATTAAGATTTCTAATGATATTTCTTCCTGCACAGCCAACAACAGTAGCTTGTTCAGGTACTTCCTTTAAAACTACGGTATTTGCTCCAACTCTAGCCCCCTTTTTTAAAGTTATTGGACCTAATACCTTTGCTCCAGCCCCAATTATTACGTCATCTTCTACTGTTGGATGTCTCTTTCCTTTTTCTTTTCCAGTACCACCTAAAGTAACTCCATGATATATAGTGACATTGTCTCCTATTTCACTTGTTTCTCCAATTACTACTCCCATACCATGGTCTATAAATAGTCCTTTTCCAATTTTAGCACCTGGATGAATTTCTATTCCTGTAAAAAATCTAGCTAATTGTGATAATAATCTAGCACAAAAGAATCTTTTATGATTGTACAAAAAATGTGCTATTCTATATGCAATTAATGCATGGATGCAAGGATATAACAAAAGTACTTCTATTTTACTTCTTGCAGCTGGGTCTCTTTCTAATATATTATTTATATCATAACTTAAATTTTTAAACACAGCTATTTTCCTCCCTTTGTTAAAATTACTTATTACTAATTTTAATCGTAAATCCCCATTGATATATATTTCTCTCCACCATCAGGTGCTATTACTAAGACTTTTTTCCCCTTGCCAAGTCTTTTAGCTTCTTGAAGTGCTACAAATATAGCTGCTCCTGATGATATACCTAGTAATATTCCTTCTTTTTCCGCAAATTCTTTCGTCATCTTAAATGCATCTTCATCCGAAACTTTTATTATTTCATCAATACACTCTGGATTATATATTTCTGGTATAAATCCTGATCCAAGACCTTGTATATTATGAGCTCCTGCCCTTCCTCCACTTAATACTGGTGATTTAATGGGCTCTACTGCAATAACTTTAATCTCTTTCATCTTCTCTTTTAGCTTATTCCCAACTCCTGTTACAGTTCCACCAGTTCCTACACCTGCAATAAAAACATCTAAATTGATTAAGTCTGAACATATCTCTTCTGCTGTAGTTTCATAATGCTTTGTTGAATTTGCTAAATTTTCAAATTGTTGAGGCATAAAATAATTATCTTGCTTAGAAAGCTCTTTTGCCTTTTCTATAGCCCCATTCATTCCCTCTGCACCATCAGTTAATATTAGTTCTGCTCCATAAGCCTTTATTAAATCTCTTCTTTCCTTACTCATACTATCTGGCATTACAATTATAACTTTATATCCCTTTAATCTTCCAATCATAGCTAAAGCTATACCTGTATTTCCACTTGTTGGCTCTACAATTACTGAACCTTCTTTTAATAATCCTTCCTTTTCTGCTTTCTCAATCATTCCTAAAGCAGCCCTATCCTTAACACTTCCCCCTGGATTATATTTTTCTAATTTAACATAAACCTCTGCACTATCTTCATCATACAGGTTGTTTAATTTTAGTATAGGAGTATTCCCTACTAAATCTAATACACCATTATATATCATCATTTCCTCCTACTATTTGAGCTAAACTCAAAAAATAAACTTAGTTACTATATCAATATATAGTCTTTAATTCACGCTATTTTATTAACTATTATAAATTAAAAACTTCGTCTCTAAACAATATAGAGACGAAGTTAACTCCGTGGTTCCACTCTAATTAGATTAATAAATTAATCTCACTCATAAATGCAAATAATGCATCATCATTATAACGGATGATACCGGAAAGTTCTACTATATTTCAAACTTCAACTCCAAAGTGCACTTCATATAAATTGCAGGTAAAAAGTTCTCATCTTCCTTTTCTTTCTGTAACCTTCCTCTATACTACTCTTCTTTTTCTTAGTTTTTAATTCTGAGTATTTTAGTAAGTTTTATATTATCATTATATTCTTAAAGCTTTAATTGTCAACCCACTTTAATCTTTCTATTTTATCTTTTTCTTCCAAACTGGATATAAAATTTCATCTATTAAATCATGAGTGTTGACAGCTCCTATTAATTTATCTTCTTCATCGATTACTGGTATAGCTAATAAATCATATTTAGCTGCAATTTCTATTGCTTCATCTATATTAATATCATGTCTAATTACATTAATATTTTCATTCATTATATCTTTAACTTTAACATTAGGCTTATTTAATATTAAATCTAATTGACTTATATCTCCTAATATCCTATCACCTTCATCAGTAATATAAATCCTGTAAAGTTCATCTTCTTCAAGTTCTTCCATTTCCCTTAATATATCAATTATTTCACCAACAGTTATATCTAGATTAAATGAAATAAAGTCTGTACTCATTATACTACCAACAGCTTCATCTTCATAACTTAATAATTCCTTAACTTCATCTGCATCTTCTTTTTCTAAATTCACAAGAATCTTTTCTCTTTCATCATCATCTAGTTCGTCTAGAATATCTGCAATTTCATCATTAGGCATATTTTCTAAAAGCTCAGCTGCTTTAGTTTCACTTAAATCTTTTATAATACTACCTTTATATTCAGGTTCAATTTCTTCTAATGTATCTGCTGCTAAATCCTCATCTAATGATTCAAAGATTTGTTTTCTTGAACTTGCATCTAAGTTTTCTAAGATATCTGCTAAGTCTGCTGGATGAAGAGTTGATAGTTTTTTATATGGTACTGCTATTTGTAAGTTGTTGTCTACCATTTCAAGAGATTCAACATCATCCCACATTAAAACTCTATCTTCATAATCTTTTCTAAGCATCTTATAGATAAAGCTACCAAACTTTGCGCAATTCATTCTTCTAAATCTTGCCATAGGACCAGTTTCAACAGCTATTACCCTATATTCTCCTGCAATTTCAGCTATTCTTAAGTCATCAACTCTAACTACTTGTTTGCCATTAATATCTACTATTTTTTTATCTAGTAGATGCTCTGATAAAAGGTAAGAATATGTTCTTGGGAGTATTTCTTTGCTGCCTCTTGTAACTATTTTTATCCTATTGTCTTGTTGATAAAAATTAATACTCCTAAACTCATAGTGAAAAGTATATCCATCTCTTTTGACTTTGTAGCCAATTACCCTTGGATATCCATCTTCAGTAGTTACATAAATATCTTTAAGTTCTCCAATGCTTTCATCAAACTCGTCATATATCTTTCTCCCTAAGATATTTGTATATAGAAATACTGATAGTTTCTTCATATCTTTTCCTCCTCACTTTTAGAAGAGTAGACAATGAATCAACTATTAATAAGCTTAATTTATAATGAAGTCTATCTCCTCTAAAACTCTAATATTCAATTTTGATAAGTTACTACTCTGAGGGACACCCTCCATTTTAAATTCACCCCTTATTTATTTAGAATAAATATTATTTCATTTTATTATACATACAATCTCCAATACTATATTATATTAAAATACCCTAAAAAGGCAACCTTTTTAAGAATGTAAAATTTAAAATGAATAGTTAAAATTTACGGATATTTTGATTCTCAAAACTTAAAATTCAAATAAAAAGACTGATGCTACTTTGTCATCAGTCTAAAAAAGGAACTGCTACATAACTTTTGCAACAATTCCTTTTCTAAATTAAGTATTTATTTAAATGTAGATATAGATTTAAATAAGCAAAATAATATTAACACTTCACCAATTATTGGATAAGGATATATACTTATTCCACCTAATAGCAAAATATATTCTACTATATATAAAATTAAACTTACTAGAAGCAACCTCATACCAACTTTATTACAAAACGGCTTATCCAAATTAATTAATATAAACACCGCTAAAGAAGCTAATATAATTAAATATATTAAAATTGGTATCATTCCATTTTCTAAGGAAATAATAAACCCAAACTTATTAGTTATACTTATACTAAATTTATATGTATATACTAACACAACATATAGTAATCCTAAGATTATCATAAAAATATAATTTCTATTAAACTTTAACTTTTCATTTCTTAAAAAAATGTATAAAGCTGAAAGTATAATTAACGGAATACTAAAGTAATTAAGTAAGACATAGTATCTCAAAAAATATATTATCCTTTGTTTTTCTATTATTACTCCACCTAATAAAACTAAGCACCTTAATATTATTGGCATTAACGAAATACTTACAAATAGTCTAATTTTCTTTGGTGATAAATCTATATTCTTTTTTTCTAGATATAAAATAAATGTAATTATAAATAACAAAAGACATAAATAACTAAACTCTAACAATTATTACTCCTACCTTTTTATATTACTGCTACTTATAATTATTAAAAAAATTCTCATTTTATTCTAGTTTTATATTATTTTACGCCTAAAATTTTCAAGCCACCTTTTATACATTTTATATGGAGTGGAAATTCTGGTCCTTTTTCTCCATCAATATCTGTTCCAATATCTTCTTGAGATTCAATATATAAATTATTTGTTTTAAAATAAATAACATTATCTGAATCTAAATGTTCACCCTTCAATACTTTAACAAATAGAGGTATTAATTCTATTATAGGTATTGCTTTAAATATTATAACATCAAGCTGTCCATCTGTTGCATCTGCTCTTGTAGCTAATTTAAAATTACCAGCTGTTTGACCATTGAATACTAACATGAAGTACATCTTGCCCTCATATTCCATTTCATCAGACTTAATTTTTATATCAAGCTTTCTAAAGTTTGGTAGTTCTTCTATTCCTTTTAAATAGTATGCAAGTTTACCTATTGTATTTTTTAAATTTACATCTGTTTTTTGTGAAACGTCTGTAAATAGACCTGTACTTGCAACATTTACAAAATACTTATCGTTTATACTTCCTAAATCTACTGCTGTAACTTCAGAAGATAATATTTGTCTGCACGCTTTTGAAACATCTGAAGGCATACCTAAAAATTTTCCAAAATCATTAGCTGTTCCAACTGGTAATATTCCTATTGGAACTGAGATTCCACACTTAGTCATTGCATTAACTACATTGTCTATTGTCCCATCTCCACCAGCGATTAAAACATAATAATAGTTATTTTCCTTAAAATCATTAAAAGCATTTATAACATCCACTTCTTTATCTATTCTATATGGGACAATCGTGTATCCTGCTTCTTGGTGTATCTTTATAACCTTATCTAGCTGATCCAATATTAGGTTTTCTCCTGAGTATGGGTTATAAATAAATTTTACCTTTTTCACATTACCCCTCCTAGGTTAATTTTATATTATATTCCAATTATAAAAACTCTATAATTCCATACAATAAGTATATATAGTATATTACTATATTTTACATATAAATCAAATTAAATATTAGCCTCATTTCTTAATTTTATCTTAATAATTAAATTAATCTTTAAATATCTTATATTTAATAGAAATATATGATATAATATTGCATTGATAATAAGACATTAAAGGAACTAAAAATCTTTGTGTCTTAAAACCAGGAGTGATTTTATGAAAAAAAGTTGTATTCCAAATGTTTTTACATTTATTAATTTATCATGTGGCATAATATCTATTTTATACACTTTTGAAAAAAATTATTTATTTGCTTGCTTCTTTATAATAATAGCAGCACTTGTAGATAGATATGACGGAAGAGTAGCAAGATGGTTAAATGTTTCTAGTGAACTAGGAAAAGAATTAGACTCATTAGCTGATTTAGTTTCCTTTGGAGTTGCACCATCTATACTTACATTCTTAATGTATGATTTAGCAAAGGTAGGACCAGCTGGAATAATAGGTATTGCTGTATTATTAGCTTTCCCTATATGTGGAGCTTACAGATTAGCTAGGTATAATACTTCCACATTTGATGGAGTTTTTACTGGAATTCCTATAACTATTGCAGGAAGTTTCATGGCTGTTTTTGTATTTTTTACATTAAACCATAGATTAACTCCATGGATTCCAATTATACTTCTAATACTAGGATCTTATCTTATGGTAAGTTCATTTAAATTGAAGAAACTTTAGTCACAAAGATAGTAAAAACAAAAAAGCTATTTCAATTAATATTGGAATAGCTTTACTTTTTACTCTTCATCTTCTCTTTCTGAATTATCAAAATCTAATTCATAATCTATTTCTGTTAATATATTATCTTTATTTGTTTTTTCATCTATATACTGTTTTTTCATTTTACAATACCTTGTGTAAGAACTACTACATTCATCTAGTGTTTTTATTATTTCGTCTATTATGTCCCCTAAGTCATCTGCTCTTTCTACAGCATCCCTTACATGGCTTTTCTTAGCTTCTGATATATTATTTAATTCATTTGCTCCACCAATTAATAGCCTATAAGAGTTGACCATAGAACCAAGTAAATTAGTCAAATTATTAATTTCGTCATATTGATTTTTGATTAAATCTCTGTATGGCAATTAACCACCTCACATTATACTATCTAATTATAACTTCACTTACCTATTGTAAACTCTCAGTATCTTCTAAACTTTTATTTTCTACTTCAATATTATTTTTTTCAGAATTACCTTCTACTTCATCTTTGTTTTCTCTAGTTGTTGTATTTCTTTCTTCTATAGCTATATCTTTTTCCTCAGTTTTAATTTTAATATCATTTTCCTTTATAGCTTTATAATTTTCTATTTCATTTTCTTCTATAAGTTTATTATTTTCTTTTAAATTATCATTTTCCATAGATTTAACATTAATAGACTCGTTATCTATTAACCTATTCTTTTTTATTGCTCTTACAAATTTATCTTCTATAAATCTATTATTATTTTTTTGACTCTCTTGTACAAATTCATTATCCATCATATTAAATATATCTGAATCATACTTAGAACTCTCTTCTAATTCTTTATTACCTTTACAAACCTCTTCTTTATTTATTAGTTTACAATTTAAACTTTCTATTTGCTCTCTTAATATCTCCTTTGCATCATTAACTATTTCATTAATTGTTTTTTCAATAGAATCATAGTTTAGGTTTTCACATTTTAATGATGCTAAATGCTCATTGTAAATATCTTGGATTTTCCCAATATAATAATATATAATTCCATCTATATCTGCCCTTGACAAAGGTCTTCTTATATTGGAAATAACATTTTTATAATTATTGTATAATTCTCTAAATTTATTGACATATAGATTAAGTAATTTTAAACGCTCTCTTTCACTCATATCAAGACAACCTGCTTCTCTGAGTTCTTCCATATATCTCATAAATCCTTTTACATAATTTGCAATTTGTTCTTCTATGATTTCTTCCTCTACATTTTTCAATTCACTTTCTAAAACTTCTTCGATTTCACCTCTAGAATTTCTAGATATACTATATTCTATATCAGCTAACTTTGCTCTACTATTTGGGACACTAAATTCACTTGTCTTTCTTTCTGTATCATACTCCATTGAATCTGTTTCAAAATTATATCTAAAATCTTCATTAAAAAGTACAGGTACAAAAAACTCCTTAGGTATTGATATAAACATGACGTACCCCCTTAAACATTTGTAATTTTACAGTATGGTTTAAAGTATGCTCTTGGATATTTGCATAAAGGGCAAACTAAAGGTGCTTCTTCACCTTCATGGATGTATCCACAATTCATACATACCCATAATGAGCCTTCAGGACCCCTAAACATGGTTCCATCTTCAAGCTTATCAAATAGTGCTTTAAATCTTTTAGCATGATTTTCTTCTGTTTCAGCTAATTCTTTATAAAAGTCTGCTATTTCATTAAAGCCCTCACTTCTTGCATCTTCTTCAAACTTTTTATATGAATTTTTATACTCATCTTCTTCACCTAAAATACAATCTAATAAGTTATCCTTAGTGCAACCTATCCTGTTTAAAAAACTCCCAAATACTTCTCTTGCATGAGCTAATTCATTTCCTGAAGTTTCGTCAAATATTTCCCCAACCCATTGATATCCATCTAACCTTGCTTTTTCAGCATATAATGTATACTTAGTTCTTGCTCTAGATTCTCCAGCAAAAGTCCTGTAAAGATTTTGTTCTGTTTTACTTCCCTTGAACTCCATTCTAATCTCCTAAAAATTTATACACTTATACATTATGCATTTTATTATTTAAATGTGAACTTAAGTAGAGTTTTAATGGATATATCGTATTATTAACTAATCCTACTCTAGTATGACTATCATTTATTGATACTATCAACCTTACCAATTCATCTTTTATTTCTTCATCTGTATAAGTAGATATATTTTTTAATAGGCTATCCATTTCTTCATTAAACTCTTCTTTTGATTTATAAAAAATAAATTCTTATGTTCCTTTGGTAGCTGATATTTTAAAAATTCAATATCTTTTGTCCACTTTTCATTTCTATCACTACTAGATATTATTGGTGAATTAGTAACTCTATTAAATATTTTATTTATAAATATTCCACCTATTTTTAATAAGAAAAGTATAATTAACCCCACAGTAATTAATATCTTTTTCTTTTTATTAGTTTTCATGATGCCACCTCATAAATATCTCATAAATTTATTTTTTTACTTTTTACATATAATAATAAATCTATGTTCAATACTTTCTATATATCCTTTGTATTCTATTTCTTTATTTAATTTACATAATTCCTCAAAATAATTTTTCACTGAAAATTTAAGGAATTCCCATTCAATCATGTTAGTTCAGAAAGACATTTCTTTTCTGTAGCCAATTTATTTACAATAATTACATATAATTATATATTATAGGAATTATTAGGTAAATAATTTATAAAAAATAAGATAAGCTTTTTCATCCCATCTTATAATTCTATAACTTCTTAACTCTCTTATTTCTTTTATATTTACTCCAATTTTTCATTAACTAATTCATCATCTAAAATGTCCAATAAGTTTTTGCTATTTATATTGCATTCTTTTCCTACACTGAACTAATTGATATTATTGCGAACTAAATAAATTAATTTACTCTTTGAAAATTGAATAGTACGGTATTAAATCTTATAGATAGGAAACACTATTTATGAGGTGAAAATTATGAAAAAAAAAGTAATCAGTATAGCACTATTAGTTATAATAGTTTTAATTGCTACAACAAATAATGTATATGCAAAAACACCTATTAATCCAATTAATAATGTTTATAAAGAAGGTATTTATAAGCTTAATAAAAATGATACGGGAAAATATCAATTACAATTTAAATTTCTTAATAAAGATATTGATTCAGCAATTATTGTACTAGATAAAAATGCTGACATACTTTATAAAAATATAAACTGTAACAGAAAATGTAATGCTGGTACAATAACTAATAAAGATACTATAATAATAATAACCGATGGAGAAGTAGAATTAAGCTTTACTAAAATAAATTAAATATAAAATTTATTTCAAATTAATAAAAATACCGTACTATTCAAAAAATATGCGGTATTTTTTAGTGCGCAATCCAGAAATTTGACTAAGCACTATTCTTCAAAATCCTTTATAAATTTTTTCTCAATTCCTTCACTTTTTCACTTTTAAAACCTTTAGTTATTAAAAATAAGAATTATAAATTGGCGAAGATAAATAAAATATGTGGTAAATTCATATCTTATATCTTCGCCTTTCTTATTTTAAATATAACTATTAGCTAATTGATAAAAATCTTTCTATCTTCATTGCAAACTATTTCTATTTGTTTGCCTTCTTTCGTTTTAGTTACAAGAGTAACTTTGCGTCCCCATAAATCTTGAACGTATTTAAGAGTTTCTTTAGCATATGACATTTCAAGCTCTCTTCCATCAAAGAAGTGCTCTAATGTTAAAGTTAAGTCTCTTCTATTTAAATTAGTTACTCTTATATATGGAATTGATGCAACTCCACAAGTATCTGCAAGGTAATCTCTAATTTTCCTCCAACCAATTTCATCTGGGACTTCTTCAACTACATATTCAAAACTCTTTTTAGCATATTGAAATAAGTTTAGCTCTTCACATAACTCCATTGTTAGATATCTTCTTAAAAAAGAGCTATCTCTTTCTGTTTTTCTAACTTCAAATATTTTTTCTCTACCAAATCTTTTTTCAATATCTTGAAAGACTTTGAAGCCTATATAATACGGATTTAATCCACCCACTATAGGTGCTACTACATCATTATGTCTTTTTAAGAACTCAAAATGTAGTCCATCATCTAAATCTAACTCTTTTAATATATTATAATGCCAAAAACTTGCCCAACCTTCATTCATTATTTTAGTTTCAATTTGAGGCATAAAATATTGAGTTTCTCTTTTTACTATTCTTAATATATTTTTTTCCCATTCTTCTAAAGAACTATATTTTATTATAAATCCTAAAACATCATCACATGGCTCAACTGGTATTTTAGATATATCAGGAAATGGTATTTCATCATTTTCATCTAAAATCCCTCTATTTTCTTTTTTAGAATAGTAATCAGCCATTAAACTTTCTTTAATTTCCTCACTGCTTAATTCCTTTACTCCAACTACTCTAGGTATTTGATATCTAATTGCATGTGCTGCATCTAGGATTTTTTCTACCCTTTCATAACCTATACTTGGATCATTTATATATCCCCTAATTATCTCTGCATCTAGCTTAAACATTTCCAATGCTCCCTTAGCATTAGTTCCTTCTACAAACATTCTATTATTTGCAAAAAAATCATTATGACCATATACATGAGCCATAGTTAGTATTTGTAAAAGCAATGTATTTTCTCTCATCAAATATGCAAGGCAAGGATCTGAATTTATTACCATTTCATAAGGTAATCCAGTCATATTTAATGAATACAATGTTTTATTTTTATCATATGCTTTACCATAACTCCAGTGAGGATATTTAGAAGGCATACCAACATATGCCTCATAGCCTAACATTTCATTAAAGCCTATTATCTCAAACTCTTGTGGATAAAACTTAAGTCCTAGCTCTCTTGCCTTTTCTTCTATAACTTCATTCCACTTTTCTAAAGTGCTAACATTGTACTCCATAACTATTCCTCCTTCAGCTCTTTAGATAACATTATCTTCAATGCATCCCATAAATCCTTTTTTTCCTTAACAATTACTGAAACGAAGTTTTTACAGCTTATCTCTTTATTAAATCTATAATACATTGTCGTTGAATAAGTGGATGGTAATAATTCTGCATAGCCAAACATATTACTTATTTCGCATAATTCTTTTACAGATTTCATTGCTCTTTCATTATCTTCACTCCAGTTATCTCCATCACTAGCATATATAGGGTAGATATTCCACATTTCTGGAGGATACTTTTCTTTAATTAAATTTAAAGCTGTATTAAGACCACTTGAAATATAAGTTCCACCTGATTCTGCTTTATGAAAAAACTCAAACTCATTTACCCTTTTAGCAACAGTAGTATGAGATATAAATTCAAAAGCTATATTATTATATTTCCTTTTTATGAATCTAGATAAAACAAAGAACAATGATCTTGCTAAATATTTTTTGCTACTATCCATAGATCCTGATACATCCATAATAAATAGCATTACTGCATTGCTTTCTTTTTTAGGTTTTTTCTTAAATTTATGATATCTAAGGTCTTCTTCTCTAAATGGAAATCTATTTATATCACTATCCAAACCGGCCTCACGTAAGGCTCTCTTTTTACCTTGCTTTCTTTCAAGCTTTGCTACAACAGTCTTTTTCTTTGCTAGTCTTGGATTTATTCCATATCTTTGATAACCACGCTTTCTACCAGAACTTTCTGTTACTATTTCAGAATATTTCTTTCTATCTAAGTTAGGTAACTCTAAATCCTCAATTATATAATCCATAAGCTCTTCCATTGTTACTTCAGTTTCATAAATATCATCTCCAGGAGAGTTACCTGCACCTTGATTACCACTTTTTCCTGAGTTCGGATTTCCATCTGAAATCTTATCTCCTCTTCTTTCTTCCCCAACTCCAGTGGCAACCCCTTTATTATTTCTTCCAAATACAAATTGATATTCTTTTATTCCTCTAATTGGAATCTTAAATTTTTTATTTTTACTTTCTCCAATTATACTTTCTTCTGAAAGAATATCCCCCAAATTTTCTTTTATAGACTTTTCAACTAATTGTCTATGTCTTCTTCTATCCTCGATTGATCTATCATGCTCTAATGGATTATCTGCATTGTCTCTAAAGATTGCCATTTTTATCAATCCTTCCACAAGTTGTTTGCAGCATATTTTAATATTACATCACAGCAATGTAAGCAATATCCATTATTTTGCATTTCTTCAACCATGGAGTTATATTTTTCGGCTTGCTCTGTATCTCTAACTCTAGATTTAGTTATTATTCTTGAAAGATCTTTAACAGATGCCATAAGTTTCTTTTCAATAGCTTCTTTTAAAGGTTCATATGATGTATAGTCTATCTTACTTCCATTTCTAACCAAGTAGAACATGTATGAAGTAACATCGGCTCTAAAGCCTTTGCATGAATTTTCTGAAACTCCAATTTGTTCTTCTATACTTCTCATAAATTCTTCATCTGGATTTAACTCTTCTCTAGTTGATATATCTTTTATTTTAGTCTTATTAACAAATGCTTCAGCATTATCTATATAATTATCAAATAAGCTTTCTGCTTGTTCTCTAAATGAGTGGATGAATGCCTTTGTAATTTCTTTTTCAAGAATCTTATTATATTCTTTTCTAATTGTATCTTGTATAAAGCCAAGATATTTCTTCTTATCTTCGGCTGCAATATCCATTTCCTTAACTGATTTTATAATACTTTCCATTATACTTAATGGGTTTATACAATTATATTCTGAACTTGAAAGGGCATTATCAATTGCCTTAATTATAAATCTAGTACTTATACCCTTCATTCCTTCATATGAGCCTGCTTCTTCTCTTAATTCATTTATATCAATTCTCTTAGTACTTCCCTTTTCAACTATTTCTTCTCCATTATAGATCTTAAGCTTTGTTATAGGATCTACCTTTGCAGATGGAGCTAGTCTTGAAAGGATAGCAAACATAGCTGCAACTTCTATTGTATGAGGAGCTATATGTGCATTAAAGTTACTCTTTCTTAAAATCTTTTCATATATTTTTACTTCTTCATCAAGTTCTAAGCAATATGGAACTTCTATTTTTACAATTCTATCTAAGATAGCTTCGTTTGTATGATCTGATTTAAACTTGTTCCATTCAGCTTCATTTGAGTGAGCTATTATAAGTCCATCAAAGTAAATCATAGATCCCTTACCTGGTGATGGGATAGACTTTTCTTGAGTTGCAGTAATTATTGTATGAAGATATTCAACATCATTTTTGAATACTTCTATAAATTCAACTAATCCTCTATTACCAACATTAAATGCGCCATTTAATGAGAAAATTCTAGGGTCATCTTCTGGATACATATCCATTTTTGAAATATCAATTGATCCAGTTAAAATAGAAGTATCTTGGTTATTTGGGTCTACTGGTGGAACAACACCAATTCCTTTTCTTGATCTAATAGAGAATCCTTTTGTTTCAACTGGGAACTTTTCATATTCTCCATTTAATTCATTCATAAGTCTATACTTACAAACTGGACATAAATCTCCTTCTATCTTTCCCCCTAATAACTCTTCAAATTTTGGTCTTAAATGCTTGGGTATTAAATGTAGCGGTTCTTCATGCATCGGGCAACCTTTTAAGGAATATATAGGAGCACATTCAACAAGTGCCTTTTTCAAAGCTTCAACTAATGATGATTTACCTGCCCCAACTGGACCAACTAAATATAGTACTTGTCTAGCTTCTTCTCCATTCATTGATGCAGAATGCAAATAATTTACTAGCTTCATAATTACCTTGTCAATTCCAAAAAAATCATCTTTAAAAAATCCATACTTTCTTATAGAGTCATTTCCATATATCTTTTTCACTTTAGGGTTTTCTTCACCCTTTAGTACTTCTACACCCTTACTAACTACCATATCATAAATTCGTTTGTGTGAAAGCTTAGCTATATCTGGGTTCTCTTTTACTAATTCTAAATACTCAAGGAATGTTCCTTCAAATCTTTCTTTATTTCTGCTTTCCCTATCACTTTTTATAAATTCTTCGAAGTTCATTTACTCCCCCCCTTTTTACTAAAATATATTCATTAATATGCTTTATATATGACAAAATCTTTTATATGACACTTTTATTTAATTTTATTAATTATTTAATTTTGCACATATTAATTTTGAAAAACATATATTTTTTTCATATAATGAATAATTAATAAAAAAATGATAATAATAAAACTAATATGAATCTCATTGATAAAAGTGACTACTTTGTGCGAATATTTTCTCTATAATGTAAAATTTGTTAATTTAATATTTATCACACTTGATAAATTAATAACAATTATTAATTAGTAACTTTTATTGATAAATTGATTATAATATAGTATAATAGTAACAAATAAAAGAATATTTAAAGGGGTGTTGTACATGGAAGGAATAGCATGCATGCTAAGCAAAAAGTGTAGAAGAGAAAAATCAGAAGAAATAGTTAAAAATATGAATAACGAACAAAAAACTTATGAAGAAATTTATGAAAAAGAAAATAATAATTAAATAAATTTTATTATATAGCTCATAAATGAACACATAATTAAGAATTTAAAAAGAAAGTTTTGTATATTAGTAGTTCTATATAGCATAAAAAGTAGAGAAATTATTTTCTCTACTTTTTATTTTATAAGTTTCAGAAATTATAGTCCTTAACTACCTTTTTTAAACACTTTATTCCATTGTAAATGGCATCGTTGAATTATCTATATATTCTGAAGCCCCTCTAGAAAATGTATTCCCAATAACTGTATCATTTCCGATTCTGTATTTAAAATAGTTTACTCCATAAGATATAGACATTCTATTTGTATCAAAAAACTCCTTATCAAATTTTAGCCCTTTAGATACTGCAAATACATATTCTCTTTCTTCATTAGGATTTAAAAAAGAGCTAAAATTATACTCTCCATCTCCAGGTTTATAATTCAATAAATATTCTCTCTCAGTATTATCATAACCTTTAAATACAGGAGTAGCATTATTTGAACTAAATCCACTCTTATCCTTTGTATTATGTGAAAACTCTAAATTCACATTATTTAAACTAGCATAATACTTACTATTATTTTTTATATTAACTTTAATCTTATAAGTATATTCATCTTCTTCAAATCCTGAATATTTTATTATTAGTTCTTCGCTATTAAAAGCTTCTTCAGTAGAATCAACATATAATAGCTTGTCTCCCAAAATGAATTTAAAGCCTAAAATAAAGATAAAGCTAAAAAGAAAAATACTAATGCTTACTTTTATAAATTTTTTATTCATTTTAATCTCCTCCTAAGCTAAATCCTTATTTTTATAGATTTTTAAAGAAATATACATTGAAATTATAAATAAAACTAATGCTATAACAAATATAAGAATAAGATAAACATTCATTGACATAACCTTATAATCATAAGTTTTCAAATTAAAAATATTATAAATTAATCTTCCTATTTTTCTTGAAAAACTTATAAGTAATGTTTCTTTTCCTGTATTTATAAATTCATAAGCACTACTATTTTTAAAAGTCATGTAACCTATAAATATAGTTATTATAGGAGCAATAATTCTTCCAATTCTATAACCATATTTATATATAATAGGTATTATTATTCCAAAGCTAAGTAATATAGTTACAATAGAAACAACTATATCTTGAAGAACCATAACTCTTGCAGAATTTAATATGTTTATCCCATATAGGACATACATTAATATTAATGAAGCAAAGATTATTATTAATGTTAATATATATTTTGAATAAACTACATCTTCTCTTTTATTTGGAAGGCTTAGCATAAAACTTTCACTTTTATTCGTATAGTCATAATAAAAGCTATTCATCATAACAATAAAAGTAAACATTATTGGAAGTAAGGTTGGAAATACATATGAAAAAGCTGTTAATAAAAATAATCCTACTATAAATGTAAGTATTGCAGCTTTTAATGATCTAACTTTTAACCCTACTATTAAATCTTTCTTAATTAAATTAAACATTATTTTTCCTCCTTTACATAGTGAAACATTATATCTTCTAAAGTTGGAATACTTATATTTTCATTATTTAATCCTTTTTCATTTATAAATAAACCTTCCATATAATACTTTGTTTCCTTTGTAGAAATAAAATTTAATTTACTTTCTTCAAGTTCTTCCTTTGACCCTCTAAAGATTCTGCATTTTTCCTTTATAGACTCCATGTCTTGTGAGAAAATTAACTTTCCCTTATTAATAAAAGTTATATAATCTGCTATTCCATCTAAATCAGAGGTTATATGAGTAGAAATAATAACACTTCTATTTCCATCTTCTATTGCTTCTTGTAGTAGCTTTAATATATCTTTTCTGATTATAGGATCTAACCCAGCTGTAGGCTCGTCTAGTATTAAAAGCTTTGCATCATGAGATATAGCATTAGCTATCATAAGCTTAATAGCTTCACCTTTTGAAAGTTCTCCGATATATAGTTTTTTATGAATTCCAAATCGTCTTAAGTAAGAATCAAAAAGATTTGAATCAAACTTTGAGTATGACTTACTAACTATTTTCTTAAAATCTTTAACATTTAGATGCCCATAAAAATTTAAATTATCAAATACAAAGCCAATATTATCTTTAACATAAATTTCTTCTTTAAAAATATCTTTATCAAATATTTTTATTTCTCCTTTATCAGCTTTAATTAGTCCAAGAAGCATCTTTATTAAAGTTGTTTTTCCTGAACCATTAGGTCCAACCAATCCCATTATAAATCCTTCTTTTAACTCAAAAGAAATATTATCAAGATTAAACTTACCTCTCTCTTTACTTATATTATCTACCCTAATCATACTATTCTCCTTCATATAACAAATCTATCATCTTATAAATATCTTTCTTATCTAGCTTTATAGCTCTTGCTATTTGCATAATATCCTCTAACTTTTCCTCTATTTCCTTAAGCTTTTCTTCATAAACAAGCTCCTTGTTAAAATAAGATACATAGCAACCCTTTCCCCCAACAGTTTCAATAAAGCCTTGATTTTCTAGTTCTTCATAAGCTCTTTTCGTTGTAATAACACTTATATTTAAATCCTTAGCTAAAGACCTTATGGATGGCAATTTTTCATTAGGCTCCAATGTTCCATTAATAATTTCTTCTTTAATAGAATTAACTATCTGCTCATATATTGGAAGCTTAGATGAATTACTAATTAATATTTTCATTTTTCACCTCACACAACTGTATAGTCTGTATATGTATACTATATACAGTATACACATCAAAAGTCAAACTAATTTTTCATCTTTTACCAAATGTATTTATATAATGCATATATAAATACTATAAATAATTTTAAATTACTAATTTGCACTTATATATTATAAATAAGCATACTTTCTATAATAAAAAATAAAGGGAGTCGCGAAACGCGACGCCCTTCAAAAGTCTTATAGAAAATCTCCATTTCATAATCCAACGTAGTTGAATTATTTCCTTAATTCTTTCACTCTTTAATTTCTTCATTCCATAATTCAGCTTGTCTGAATTATTTCCTTAATTATGCATTATCAATTATCCATTCTCAAATTTCCATTGACTTTACTTTTTCTCCATTCTTATGTTCTTCTCCACCATCCCCATAGCTCTATAAAATCCTATAGCACCTTCATTAAAGCTCCAAACTCCAAGTTCTAGACTTTCTGCTCCATTGCTCTTTACTAAATCATATGAATAATCAAATAACATTCTTCCTAAGCCTTGCCCTCTATTACTTTCCTTTATGCAAATTTCATCTATATACGCGAAGAACTTGTCATTTAATAAATCCATGCTTTTAATTTCTATATATCTTATCATTGCATAACCAACTATCTTTTTATCTTTAGCTATTACTATGATTTCAATATTTTCATCATTTAATAACTCTTTAAAATATGATTTATATATAGTCTTATTTACTTCTTTATATATATCTGGTCTATTTTTGACATGAAATATGTGTAATTCTTTTGAAATATTACTTATATATTTATAATCATCTAATTTAGCATGTCTTATTTCTACCCCAAGTCCATCACCTCATAATATTTGTATTAAAAATATTGAAGTATTGTTACCTTATTAACTCTATAATTTAAAGTAACATTTTGAAGTATTTTACTTATAATGATTATAAAATAATATATTAGGAGTTTATCAATGAATTTTAATGATGATGATTCAATTCTTTACTCAGATGATTCTAGATTAAGACCACCTCCACTTGGAAATCTAGTCCCTGGGTTCCCAACACCTGGCCCTACCCCTAGTCCTGGTGGAAATTTTTCTTTTCCTGGATCTCAAGGTGCTCCACCTATGGGAAGCAATTTAAATATAGGCCCACCACCAAATTTTACTCCATCTAAGAACAGTTCAGGTGTGCAAAAATTAAGCTCTACTGGTGGCCCTCAAACTAAAGCAGTAAGTCCAGGCTCTATTAGTTTTTGTTTGTTCAAATTTACTTATATATGGGAAACTAGTGGTAGAAACTATTGGGCATTTTTATTAAATGTAGATCGTAGATCAGTTTCTGGTTTAAGATGGTTTAGAAATACTTGGGTATTCTTTGGTGTAGATTTAAGAAGAATAGATTCATTTATATGCTACAGAAGTGACTCTAAATGTGACTCTGACTCAGAAAATGATTTAACTTCAGCAAATGATTCAGTCCAAGAAACTTTGATAAACAATAGAAAAAAATACTCAGTTGATGGTATAAAAAATATTTATACCAGAGTATTAACTTCTGTTGAAATTCCTGAAATAAAAAATGATTATATAATTAATTATCTAGGTGAAGTTGATGGTAATGAATTAACTACAAGAATTCCTTGCAAACAAACAAGAGTAACTAATTATAGAATAGTTCTTGAATTAACATACCCAGATGAATTTAATAAACAATTAATAGATAAAATTAATTCATGTGCTATTGATGCATCTACTGTTGCTTCAAGATATTTAGATGAATTTAGAGATAGTAAAAACTTTTTAACTCCTTTAGAAGTATTTAACTCATCTGCTAAACAAATAGGTAAATCAATAAAAGTCTTCTCTTCAGAATTTACTAATAAATTAAAGAAGCTTAAATTACCTAGAGAAATAACAAAGGAAGTAGAGTATACAATTCTTCAAGAAAAAATAGAAGAACCATGGAGAATACTATAGATAATTGATAATTAATAATGGATAACTAAGAGTGACCAATTGACAATTTAAATTGAAGAATAGCTAAAAGGACTGGAGTATAGCAATATTTGTAATACTCCAGTCCTTGTTTTTAGTTAAACCTAAATTTGTTAAATTGTTTCTTTTCTTTCATTATATATAGTTATTCCAAGGGTTAATGCTAATCCTCCCCATAAAACAACAGCTCCTAATGAAAAGAAGGTTAATGCTACTCCTGTCATTATGTAATGCCCCCTTTTTAATTACTCTGATATATTTCTATTTTTCCATTGTTTTTTGCTTATTATAAGTGCAAGAATTATTCCAAAGCCAATAATACTCCATCCATATGCAAATAATGCTGAAAGATCATATCCTCCATAAGGCGTTTTGATTTCTGTAATTATACTTTGTGCTAACATAAAAATTAATATAGTTGGTGTTACAAACTTAACGCAAATATTCCACCACTTACCTATTTTAAAATATGATATTTCATTTGTATGCTCTCTAACTATATCAGGATTAACTATCCATCCAATTAATACAACTTCCAATAATCCAACTACTACAATTCCATAATTATTTATAAAGTTATCTATTATATCTAAAAGGTAAAGGCCAGCTCCTGTAGAATATAATATTCCAATTGAAAATCCTATTAAGCAAATTATTGCAACAACTTTATTTCTTGCCCAACCAAACTTATCTATAAATGGTGCTGAAACAGCTTCTATTAATGATACAGATGATGTTAAACCTGCAAATAACAAACATAAAAAGAATAATACACCTAAAAGTGTTCCTACTGATCCCATTTCTGTAAATACCGCTGGGAATACTACAAAAGCAAGTCCAACTCCACTTGATACAACTTCACTCATCGGTATCCCTTTTGCACTTGCCATAAATCCTAATATAGAAAATACAGCTATAGCTGATAAAAATTCAAAACCACAATTTGCAAATGCAGTCATAAATGCACTATTATTTATATCAGTTTTCTTAGGTAGATAACTGGAATAAGTCATCATTATTCCCATGGCTAAGCTAAGGGAAAAGAATACTTGTCCATAAGCAGCTACCCATACCTTTGGATCCATAACCTTTGACCAATCTGGTGTAAACAGTGTATTTAGTCCTTCTGCTGCTCCTTCTAAATTAACAGCTCTAATCGCTATTATAATCATTATAATTACAAGTGCCGGAAGAAGAATTTTATTAGCTTTTTCTATTCCAGCCTTTATACCTTTATAGCATATAAACCAACTTATAAACCAAATAATTGCTATTCCTATTAATATAGGTAAAATCATACCACCAAAATCAAATGGTGAACTAGATAATTTAATAAAGTCTGTATGGAAAAATGCATCCGTATCAATTCCCCATCCTTTATTTATGCTAAATCTTAAATAATTTACTGCCCAACTTAAAATCATAGAGTAGTATGTTAAAATTATAAATGCATTTATTGTTGGCCACCATCCAAGCCATTCCCACTTTTTCTTTACCTTTGCAATTGCAAGTGGTGTTGACCCTTTATATTTATGCCCTAGTCCATATTCCAATATTAATAATGGAATACCTGCTGTAAATATAGCAAAAAAATACGGTATTAAAAATGCCCCACCACCGTTTGTATATGCTATATATGGAAAACGCCAAATATTACCTAGTCCTACTGCTGAACCTACTGCTGCAATAATAAATCCTAATTTTGATCCCCACTGTTCTCTATTTTCTTCCATAAAATCGCCCCCTAAAAAAAGTCATTACTTACATAACTTATTAATATTTAAATATATAATATATTAAAATATTAATAAAATCAATATATTTTTAACAAAATATTATACTATTTTAACTAATTATAATAAATAATGAATTTATACAAATAAATATTATCATTTTGTTAAAATACCCTTATAAAAACATATAAAAAATAAGCATCTCATAATTTGAAACGCTTATTTTTCTATATTTAATTCTCTATAATAAACTCTTTATGTAGTTTCCATGTATTATCTACCCATTTAAATATGCTTATATTATCGAAGTAACAATTAAATTCAAATGGATATTTATTTACATATTCCCATACTTCTATATATATCGATGGAACCTTTTTAGAAGTTAATGTAACATGAAAATTTTTATCTTTTCCATCCTTTTTATTAAATTCAATATAATCAAAATTATCAAGAATATTTATTAATTTATCATGAATAACTTTACCTTCATTAGACATATTTACATCCATATAAATAACTCTATTATCAAAATGATTATATTTATCCATTATAAATTCTGCCTTCTTTTCATTTTTACTAAATTTATATAAAGCATCTTCTAAATCTTTTATACTTTTATCATATTCAAAGGGTGCTTTAATAGTAAAATGTGCGGGTAGCTTTGATGACTTAGCTTTAAATTTTTGAAATATATCTTTTCTCATTTCATTATTAAAGGCTCCAGCTTCTCCCTTTACTACACAAACTATAACATATCTCATAAAAACTTCTCTCCTCTCATTAGTTTCTTTGCTTTAATAAATTCCTATTTAAATTAATAATCTTTATAATTTATTTTTTTGTATATTAAATAATAAAGATACTAGTTTACATAAATAGCTAAATTAAAAATTTTAATAGATTTTTTAAAATAATTCTACTAATATAAATAACACCTGACTAACGCTTTTTCTCTACAGGCAAACATTCAATTCTATAACCAATTTCTTTATTAGCCATTCTATAGCCTTCATTTATCATTTCTTCTATGCTCATTTCATTTCCTAATAAGGCATCTATAGTTATTTGAGATCTATCAGGAAAATATTTATCAAGTACTCTTTCATTAATATAATCTTGATCTTTTGTAGAATAATCATCTAAAATATGCATTACATTAAATCCAGATTCCTTTAAAGCTCTCCCAACTAATATACTTCTATGACATCTTATTGGATCTTGCATTGCTCCAAGTAAAGCAATTCTATACCCTTTATTACATCCGTCCTTTAATCTTTCAATCCCCTTAATAAAGTCTTCCTCATGAATAACTTTTTCAAAATCAGAATATCCTTCTTCATTATAAGAAACCTTATTTATTCTTTTTGCTGCAAGCTCCTTAGCCATATAAATATATATAAATCCAGCTTTAGTTAAAGTATATTTTATAGTTTCTTTATCAAATTGCACATTATATTTTGAATAAGGTGTTCCTCTAATATCAACAACACAATTAATATCATAATATCTTAACATTTCTATTAATTTTTCAACTGTATAATTTGAATGTCCTATTGTATATATATCCATTAAAACTGCACCTCCTGGATCTAGTGAAGAGTGAAAAGTTAATGTAAATCTATTTCAGGCAAGCTTCAGTAGATCATATTTTATACTAAATTCATATAACTTAACTAAGTATTCAATGCCTACTATACAAAACTTAAATTCAACTTTTTCACTCTTTATCCCTTAAAACTTTTTTGATTATAATTATAAATGATAAATATAAGTTGGCGAAGATAAATAGAATATGCGGAATAAGCATATAGCGGGCAATTAGAAGGACTTGGTGAAGGAAGAACTACTAGGCCTTAGTGTTGTTGGTTTGTTTGAGAGCATCGAGTTAACCAAAACTCTTGGCATAGCAGTTTTTCCGAGCCTAGTACTTCTTTGCTAAGCTATTTGGCTTATGGAGCATATCTATTTATCGTAGCCTTTTATATTAGCAATTTATAACTAACTATCAGCTAAATAGTTTTAGTAGTTCTTCCTCTGTTATTGTATTTAACGTTTCTCCACTCAACGTATCTCCATCTATTATTTTGCTAATTAATTCTTTCTTTTCTTCTTGAAGCTTTATAATCTTTTCTTCAATGGTATCTTTAGATATAAGCTTTATTACTTCAACTATATTTTTTTGACCAATTCTATGAGCTCTATCTGTTGCTTGATCTTGAACTGCTGGATTCCACCAAGGGTCAAAGTGGACTACAACACTAGCTGAAGTTAAATTCAATCCAACTCCACCAGCTTTTAAGGAAATTAAGAATATATTTTTATCTCTATTATTAAATTCATCAACTAAACTTATTCTTTCTTTTGCTTTAATACTTCCATCTAAATATAAATAGCTAATATTATCTTCTTCTAGTTTATATCCTATCTTCTTTAATACAGATGTAAATTGTGAAAAGATAATTATTTTTTTATTTGAATCTATAGTTTCTTTTATTATTTCCTTAACTGCTTTTATTTTTGCACTTTCTTCTTTAAAATCATCTATTAATAAAGATGGATCTAAACAAAGCTGACGTAATTTTGTAAGATAAGATAATATAACGATTTTATTGTCTTTGATTTTTTTATTTTCCTTAATCTTCTTCTTAACTTCCTTCATATATGAATTATAAATCTGTTTTTGACTAAATGTCATTGGTATTAAGTATTCTTTTTCTATTTTATCTGGTAATTCATCTAGTACATCTTCTTTTAATCTTCTTAGTATAAATGGTGAAATCAGTTCTTTAAGTTCTTTTAAACTTTCATCATCTCCACTTAAAAACTCACCTTTAAACCTTTCTTCATTATATAAATATCCAGGCATTATAAAGTCAAATATTGACCATAATTCTAGCAAATTATTTTCTATTGGTGTTCCTGTTAAAGCTAATTTACAATTTGCTTTTATTGATTTAACTAACTCTGAAATTTTAGATTTTTTATTTTTAATATTTTGCGCTTCATCAATTATACAAAAATCAAACTTTTTATCTTCATACCATTCATAATCACTTCTTAAAGTTCCATAAGTGGTTAATAAAACATCATATTCTTTATATTCATCTTTAACTTTATTTCTTTCACTAACACTTCCATGAATTACTCCTACATTTAAAGTATCTGCAAATTTTTCAAATTCACTTTTCCAATTGTACACAACAGAAGTTGGAGTTATAATTAAACTTTTTTTATTCTTATTTGAAATTAATAAAGTTATTGTTTGAATAGTTTTACCTAGCCCCATATCATCAGCTAATATTCCACCCAAGCCTAAGTTTTCTATTGACTTTAGCCAATTATATCCTTTAATTTGATAATCTCTAAGCTTTGCATTTAAATCCTTTGGAACATCATGTTTTTCTTCCTTATTATTCAAATTATCTATTAATTCATTTATTTTTTCTTCTCCAGTTATAAATGGAATTCTTTTATTTTTTATCTTATTTTCTAAATGCAATAAATTAAATTTATCCACATATATTTCTTCTTTATAAACATTATTAAATAAATTCAACTCTTCTATTGTTTTAAAAAATTCAACTACTTCCATATCATTTAAATCCAAGAAATTATTTTCTCTAGTTTTATAAAAGGAACTTCCATTTTTTATTCGTTCCATTATTTCTGCTATTTCGTTATAATCTACCCCATCTATCTTATAATCAAACTTATAATAATCATCTTTTTCTTCTATTTCACTTCTTATATTATTAGATTTTATAAGCTTTATTTCACCAAATTTATTAGATAAAGTTACAATTCCAATTTTATTTAAATGATTTATGCCTTCGCTTAGTAATATGTATTTATCCTCATCATTTCCTATAAATATAAATTTATCTTTATGCTTTATAAACTTATATCTTTCAAGTTCCATTTCTATTTTTTCTTTAGCTCTACTATCTTTTAGTCCATCTAAGCTGTTTGCATAATTTATATCAATGCTACAATATATATTTTCATTTTCTTTTTCTATATAAAATCTTGGAGTATTAACCTTATTTATTTCATATTTTACAGTTTTATCTATAATTATATCCTTTGAAATTTCACCTAATATAAATAATAACTTTGTTAAATTAGTTTCTGTATTTTTATAAATCAAATTACCTTTTTTAGCTAACTTAGCATAAACTGCCTTATAATATTTTAGTTGCTTTTCTGTAGGTAAATATATTTTCTTATCATATATCCAAACACTTTTTTTATCATCGATTGGTATTGTACTTTTCTTTTGAGGATTTACTATTAAAGCTTCGCCCTTTTTCTTTAATGTAAAAATTAAAGGCATATCTTCTTTATAAATAGTTGAATTATAGTTCATATAATCATAAGTTAAAACTATACTCTTATTGTTATCTACTAACTTCAAAAAGCTTCTAATTTCATTTTTATATAATACAAAGCTTCTACTATTTACAATTCTACTTTTATTTTCTTTAAATTTTGCCTTTAAAAAATCTATTATTAAAGTATCATTTTCATTAAACTTATTATTTTCATCAAATAAAAATTTTCCTAATGCTTCTACTGCAATTGTATTTTCTTCTCCAGATCTAAACTCCAAATAATATTCTTCATTTTTATTTACTTTAACTTGCTTTATCTTTATATCTAATTTCAATAGCTTCTTATTAATTTCACTTTTTTCTTTTTTAATATTTTCTTTATTATTTAATATTGCATAATAAAATCTATACATAGTTGCTACTAAATGACTACAAAAATAATTCTTCATTTCCTTACTATTTTCTTCAAATTGATTGCAACTACATTTAGTATCAATTATTTTATTATTGGAATCAAACTTTAAATGAGTGCTATATTCATCTTTATTTTCTAAAACTCTCCCATATATATGATAAGTATCATTTATCTTTTTACTTACAACCTTAGATACTAACCCCTTGCTAAAGAAATCTATTCCATTATTCTTTGAAATACTAGAACTTATCTTTAAAACTGAGTCCATCATAGCCTTTAAATTCATATACACCCCTCCTTTTTTAGAATACTTAATATTATATATATGTTTCAATTAATAATCTACATCATTAATGTTTTATGCCGTTAATAATTAATAGACTTATTGAAGTAATGTAGCAAAATTAAAAGCATATATTTTTTCTTTTTATATTATAAATCTTAACATAACAAAAAAGTTCTATAATGTATTAAATTATAATTTTTATTTTAATACATGCTAGAACTCTTTAAATATATTAACTTTATACTATCATATTTATTTAATTTTATCTGTATTTGCATATGTTGGCATCTTATAAATTCCATTAGGATTTTCTATAAAAAATCTTCAATTTCATCTAATTCTTTTAATGCTTCTTCTTCATTTTCATAGTTTCCCAGCTCAATAGTATTTCTACTAAAAAAGAAGTTAAACCCATAAGTTCCTTCCAGAATATCTTCTTTCATTGGCTATATTGTGCAAGCAATAATAAATAATTTTATTCCATTATTATTTCTAACTTTTCAATCATCTTATAATATTCCAATATCAAAAATAACTTTTTTAGTTACTTTCAATTTTAGATTTCAATTATTAATTGATTTTCTCTCTGCTGGATTTATAGATAAAATAGGCTATAGGCTTTCTGTAATAATAGCTCATATTTGTGCTGGACTAGGACTAATATCATTAACTATTCTTCCAGAAATCTTCAGCGATCCTTTTATTGGACTACTAATTTCGGTTATGATTTATGCTATTGGTGGTGGATTAATTGAAGTTTTAATAAGTCCTATAGTAGAAGCATGTCCAACAGATAATAAAGAAGCTGCAATGAGCCTATTGCATTCTTTTTATTGCTGGGGACACGTTTCTGTAGTTTTAATATCAACAATATTTTTTAGTGTATTTGGAATTTTAAATTGGAAGTACCTTGCAATATTCTGGTCCCTAATACCAATATTTAATATTTTTCTTTTTATAAAAATTCCTATTTTGCATTTAATAGAAGAGGGTGAAAATAGTTTAACAGTTAAAGAATTACTTTCAAATAAAATATTTTGGCTAATGATACTTTTAATGATATGTGCTGGAGCAAGTGAACAGTCTGTTAGTCAATGGGCATCTACTTTTGCAGAAAAAACCCTTAATGGTAATAAAGCTCTTGGTGATTTAGCAGGTCCAATGTTTTTTGCAATAATGATGGGTATATCTAGAACAATATATGGCAAATTAGGCGAGAAAATAAATCTAAAACTATCAATGATATTTTGTAGTTTGCCTTGCTTTATAAGCTATATTATTATTTCCCTATCACCTTGGCCATTATTATCTCTTATAGGCTGTGGTATTTGTGGATTTTCAGTTGGTATTTTATGGCCAGGAACCTTTAGTATATCTTCATCAATACTAAAGAAGGGTGGAACTGCACTGTTTGCTTTTTTAGCACTTGCAGGAGATGTAGGATGCTCACTTGGCCCAACAATTGTAGGTAGATTATCTAGTATTTTTAATGATAATATAAAGATTGGAATTTTATTCTCAAGCATATTTCCTATATTATTGATTATTGGAATAATTCTGTCTGGAATTAATAAAAAATAAAATTTAATAATATATAAAAATAAGGGAGAAGTCCAAAAGCTTCCCCCTTATTTTTATTAAAGTAATTATTTTCATTCTATTTTTAATTATTTATATTATGTATGTTTTATTTTTTACTATTAAATCACTATTAAATATGTAAAGGTAGTTTTATAACGAACTTAGTTACTTCTTTATTACTTGTTACACTAATATGTCCATTATTTTTATCAACTATTTCTTTTACTATATGTAATCCAAATCCATTATCTCCATTTTTATTTTTCTTTGTAGAAAATCCTTCTTCAAAAATTCTATCAATTATATTCTTATCAATCTCCGGTCCATTATTTTGAAGGCTTATTATAACATGATTATAAGAGTAATAACTATTAATCATTAATAACCCTCTTCCTTTTAATGCTTCTATAGAATTTCTTACTATATTAGAAATAATTTTATGAAGTTCTAACTCACTTATATTAGTATCTTTTAATTCAGCCTTTTCATCTATTAGAACATCTACTTCTTTTAAATCAGTTGAGTTAACTACTTGAGCTATAATAGAATCCTCAGTGCTTAAAACTTTCACTTGAGTTGAAATATCATTTCCCTCTATTATCCCTTTTAATAACTCACCTAATTTTTCATAATTATTCATTAGATATGCTCCATACAAATATGAAATCTGTGAACCATAATCATGCTTTATTTTTTTTAGTTCATTAATCTTACTTTCTAATTCTTCATTTAATATATATACTTGCTTGGAATTTTTATCTATATTTATAAAATGCCAAGCAATAAAAATAATAAATCCACCTAATAATACAAAAATTATTTCTTTGAATACTGGATTGTCTTTATCACTAATAATACGTGAAAATGACATTATAAAATCAAACACTACAGTTCCTATTATTAAAGTAATTATAGACGAAACTCTTGATTTAATTATCAAATTTATCTTATGAATAAACTTCATATTCTTTAATACAAAATATGAAATAATAAATTGAGGAAAGTACAAAATTATTATAATTGCATATATATTATCATAAGTTGAAATATTATTAAATATTGTAAATATTACAAAGGATAAATTAGCACTTATTCCAATTATTGAATATATTATGCTAAACCCAATAGTAGCTCCTAATTTATCATCTTTAAACATTAAGTTTGTTAATAATAATTGTCCAATATGTATTACTATTATTCCTAAACTTGAATTTCCTAATAAATAAGTACTAAATATTACAAAAAATGATGTTATTGCTATTAAAATAATTAATTGTAATTTACTTTTTTTATATTGTTTATTCACACAATAATTTGATGCAATAATAAACATAACACTTTGAATAATACTAATTATGATATCGATCAATCCAGTAAGCATATTTTGTCCCCTATCTTAGTTTTTTAATTGAATCTGGCATTTCTTCTACACCTACACTCATTACAGATGTAGGACCAACATTTATTAAAACTGCTGACAATAATAACATTAATGATCCTAGACACTTTTTCATTTTCATTTACCTTTCCCTCCTACATATTTATATTTATTAAACATTAATATAGCTTGTACTAAAATAGTCCAAACTATTATTTGTGAAATCCACTTAACTTTAAACATAATAAGTGATAATAGAGCAAGCAATACTACATTTGTAATTCCAATTTTTCTATTTTTTCTAATAAGGTCTTCCCTTGTAATAGGCATTTTGTCATTTATAATTGGTGCCTTATTATAAATAGAAAATATACTAATAAAATTTAATATACTTGAACTAGTTAAATTTAATTTATTGTTTTCGAATAAAATTATTATAATTACTATTAAAATCAATGTTGCAGTAAAACATTTTAATTGTGTATCTTCATGATAACCGCCAATAAAAGGCTTAGTAATTGACATTATAAAAAGAATCAATAAACTTTCTTTAAAATATCCTAAAATTGAAAATATTATGATTAAAAGTATTATTTTTATTAGTTCATATACTATAACTTTTAGAGAATATTTTATTTGTTCAACTTGATCTTCATTATAATTATTATATTCACTTAAACTGTCAACAAATCTATATATTAATTTTTCTATCATATAACTCATTCCTTATTAATTTACCATACTAAAGGTACGCAGTACAATATTTCTACATATTATTTTTAAATTTTTATTTTTATTTCTATTTATCATATAATTTAGATTTATTAATTGAATATAATTCACATTTAATTAATAAAGCAAACTTTATATATTCTAAATATCTTTCTATATCCAAAATATAATTTTCATAACTTCTATCTATTATTATACATGATAATAGATAGATCTAATATACAATTGTATAGTTTATGTGCATATTTCCATAATATTTTTCTACTTTAATACAATCAAAAAACTTCTAAGTTTTTCAATGCTTAAAAGACTTCTATACAATCATTTATTTATTATATTCAAAACCTCATCCCCATACTTTTCAAATTTCTTTTCTCCCATCCCTCTAATTCTTAGCAATTCCTCTTTATCTTTTGGAACTTTGTTAGCAAGTTCAATAAGAGTTGAATCTGAAAATATAATATATGGTTTTATTCCTAGAATATTAGCTTTTTCTTTTCTCCACAATTTTAGCTTATTAAATAAGTCTTTATTTTCAATCTTTTCCTCAATATCTTCACTTAGCTTACAAATAACTTTTTCTTGGGATTTTAATACTCGAATTGATTTAGGATTTAATTTTAGCATTGAATATGTCCCCTCTTTTAAATTAACATATCCTAGGTCTAATAAAGTTTTAATTAAATCTCTTATGAATTTACTGCTATATTCCTTCATGATTCCATATGTAGTTAACTTATCTAAATTATTTTGAATTATCTTAGGCCCTTTAAATCCTCTTAAGATATCAACTAATACTGAAATTCCATATTGCTCTCTCGTTCTATATACACATGATAAAATCATTTGAGCTTCTATTGTAAAATCTCTAAGTTCTTCATTATTTAAACAGTTGCTACAGTTATTACAATAAGGTTTTGCATCTTTATCACCAAAGTAATTTAAAATAAAGCTTCTATAACATTTATCAGATTCACAAAAATCAACCATACTTTGTAGTTTTTTTATTTCAATTTCTTTTCTCGTATTACCTACTGTAGTGTATATTAAATATTCTAATGTTCTTATATCTTCCCTATTATATAGAAGGTGACATTCTGTTTTTTCTCCATCTCTGCCTCCTCTACCTATTTCTTGATAATAATTTTCAAGATTCTTACATAGAGTAAAATGTATTATATATCTTACATTGGACTTATCTATTCCCATACCAAAGGCATTTGTTGCAATCATTACATTGAAATTATCTTTTAAAAACTCTTCTTGATAATAATTTTTTTCATCATCTTTTAATCCACCATGATACTTTACTACTTCTATTCCTCTTTCTTTTAAGTAATAGTATAAAGCATCAACTTCTTTTCTAGTTGCACAATAAACTATTCCTGAAACCTCTTCATGATTTCTTATATAATCTTTTACAAACTCAGCTTTATCTTCTTCCTTATGTACGCATATTGATAAATTTTCCCTATTAAAACTTCCTAAATATGAATATGGATTAATAAGTTCTAAAAGGTTCAAAATATCTTTTCTTACCTCTGTAGTTGCCGTAGCAGTAAATGCAGTAACTACAGGCCTAACATTTAGGCTTTTTATAAAAGGAGCTATATATCTATAACTTTTTCTAAAATCATGTCCCCACATAGAAACACAATGTGCTTCATCTACTGCAACTTGACTTATCCAAAGCTTTCTTAACATCTTATTGAAGTATTCACTTTCTAATCTTTCTGGTGCTATATATAAAAGTTTAACTTCTCCATCATAGCATCTTTTTAATATTTCTTTTATTTCATCTAAACTTTGAGTACTATTTATATATTCTGCCTTTATTCCTATATCATTAATTGAATCAACTTGATCCTTCATTAGAGATATTAAAGGAGATATAACTAAAGTAATTCCATTAAAAATTAAAGCAGGAATTTGATAGCAAATTGATTTTCCTCCACCAGTTGGCATAATGCAAAGGCTATCCCTTCCCCTTAGAATATTTGATATTATTTCACTTTGCCCTTCTCTAAAGGAGTTATATCCAAAGTATTTTTCTAAAACTTCCATTGCTTTATTCATAATGTTAATCACTCCTTTCTCCTTAAAATTCTACCATATTTTTTAACTATTAAAACACTATTTGTTAATGAAGAATGAAAAAATGAAAGAATTGTGGATGTTTTTCCTATACAAAACTTAAATTGAAGTTAAGCAAAGCATTTTACATTCAAAAATCCTTAGAATTTTTCCCTTAACTCTTTCACTCTTCATTCTTCGCTATTTCTGCCGTAATATAACAATAGCGAAGATAAATAGACTGTGAAATAAGCATATATCTAATACTTCTTTACATATCTATTTATCTTCGCCTTAGTTGTAAATTACGAAGCAATTTATTAGTGAAAAATTAGGAGTGAAAGAGTAAAAAGCTTAGGATATTTTGCTACGCAAAATTTAATCTATAAGTGCAAAGCACCTTTTATTTTAAAAAATCCTGTAAGGATTTTCTCCTTAACTTTTTCCCTATTAACTATTTCACTCTTCACTATTTTGCTTCGCAAAATATAACGTTAACCTTTACATAAATCTTAATTTAACATTTTAATTACATTTTCATTTTGTTCCTTATTTAAATTAAGTTTTTTTGTTATATTTAACAATTTTCCAAATAACTCATTTTCATTTATTGTCCCTCTTAAATAATTCGTAATTGAATTACTTATTTCTAAAGCTATTTGAAGAACTTCTATTCTATCTTCAGAATTAAGTTTGTTTTGTTCTATAGCTCTACATAATATATAGCCATATACTGAACATAACTCAACATAATCTATTATTTCTTCTGATGATATTTTATTTATCATGCATTCAATTTGTACTGGTGAATACTCTTTATAAATATCATTATTTATATTAAAATGTAATGATGCATTTATAAATTCATCCTTCAGGTCACTTGTTACTTTTTCATCTAAGTAATTTAAAACTAGTCTATATATTATAACATCCATTACGACTGTCCCCCTAAATAATTCCTCTACTTATAATTTATCATAATATTGCAAATTTTTAAATTGTATTCTAAAAATAAAAAATATATTTTCTATTTAATATGAAAATTAGAATTTAATAGTTGTTCCAAAATTAATTTTAATGCAATTATTAACAAAGGCTTGTCTAAATGAACCTTTTTGACTTAATCATAAGTTATAAGTTTTACTTATTATCATTAACTCTTTTTTCATAACTGATTGTAATTTTAATAATATTATATTTCCCCATACAATAAAAAAGATACCTATGTAAATTGAGGTATCTTTTCCATTTAAGTAAATTATATAAATGTTAAACCTTTATTTTAATCCTATATTAAATAATTTCTTTTACAGCTTTTATTATTTCATCACTTGTTAAGCCATATTTCTTCATTAATTCGTCAGGAGTTCCTGATTCACCAAATGTATCTTTTATTCCTACTGTTTTAACTACTGTAGGATGATTGCTTGTTACAACTTGAGAAACTGTTGCTCCAAGTCCACCTATTATTGAATGTTCTTCAGCTGTAACTATTCCTTTTGTTTCTTTTGCTGCCTTTATTATTAACTCTTTATCTATTGGCTTAATAGTAGAAATATTAATAACTCTAGCATTTATTCCTTCTTCTTTTAATTTATCAGATGCTTCTATTGCTTTTTGAACCATCATTCCAGTAGCAATTATAGCTACGTCATTTCCCTCTCTAAGCTCTACACCTTTTCCAATTTCAAATTTATAGTTATCGTCAAATATATCTTCTGTATTACATCTACCAAATCTTAAATATACTGGTCCTACAAAATTTGCTGCTGCTTTTGTAGCTTGCATAGCTTCTCTATGATCTGCTGGTACTATTACAGTCATATTTGGAAGTGCACTCATAAGTGCAATATCTTCAACAGATTGATGTGAACCACCATCTTCTCCAACTGTTATACCTGCATGAGTTGCAGCTATCTTAACATTCATTTTTGGATAGCATATTGAGTTTCTTATTACTTCAAATGCTCTACCTGTAGCAAATACTGCAAAAGTACTAGCAAATGGTATATTTCCTACATTAGCAAAACCTGCTGCCATTCCCATTAAGTTTTGCTCTGCTATACCTGCATTAAAAAATCTATCTTTAAACATATTTTTAAAATCACATGTTTTTGTTGACTTAGAAAGATCTGCATCAAGAACTACAACTTTTTCATTTTCTTTTCCTAATTCTACTAGAGCCATTCCATATGATTCTCTTGTTGCCTTACCCATTATAAATACCTCCTACTTCATGATTTCAGTAATAGCTTGTTCTGTTTGTTCTTTGTTAGGCGCTTGTCCATGCCATCCTGCTTGGTTTTCCATAAAGCTAACACCCTTACCTTTTACTGTTTTAGCTATTATTACAGTTGGCTTGCCCTTTGTTTCTTCTGCATTTTTAAAAGCTTTATCTAATTCTTCATAGTCATGTCCATCACATTCAATTACGTTAAATCCAAAACCTCTAAACTTTTCATCTAAAGGACTAATTCCCATAACTTCTTCGTTTTTACCATCTATTTGTAATCCATTAAAATCAACTATTGCAACTAAGTTGTCTAATTTATAATGAGCAGCTGCCATTGAAGCTTCCCAAACTAAACCTTCTTGAAGTTCTCCATCTCCTAATACTGCATAAACTCTAGCATTATTATTTTGAGCTTTTAATCCTAAAGCCATTCCTACAGCATTAGATATTCCTTGTCCAAGTGATCCTGTTGAAACATCAACTCCTGGAACATGCTTAGAATCTGGATGTCCTTGAAGTAATCCACCTGTTTTTCTTAAAGTTTTTAATTCTTCCTTAGGGAAAAATCCTTTTTCAGCTAACACTGAATAAAGTGCTGGAGCTGCATGTCCTTTACTTAATACAAATCTATCTCTTTGCTCCCACTTAGGATTGCTTACATCTATATTCATCTTTTCATAATATAAATATGTTAATATATCTGCACAAGATAATGATCCACCTGGATGTCCAGATTTTGATTCACAAAGCATTTCTATTATATTTTTTCTAACATTCTTAGAGATAGAAATTAAATTTTCTTTATTCATATTTTACACCACCTAATCTATTTTACTGTTTTTCTTTCCACTAAATACGGTTTTAAATTAATAATATTTTCCTTACTATTATTACTTGCAACATCCATTAATAAATTAAAAGCTTCCCTTCCCATATTATAAATTGGTTGTGCAATTGTAGTTAACTCTGGTTCTATATAAGAACATATTCCTATATTATCATAACCTAATATTCCTATATCTTCTGGTACTTTTAAGCCTTTTCTAATGAGGCACTTAATTCCACCAATAGCCATAATATCACTACTATAAAATATTACATCAATATTATTATTTTTCACCATGAGTCTTTCAGTTGCATTTATTCCCCCTTGTAATGAAATTTCATCCTCTTCTAATAAAAGTTCATTAAAAATATTATACTCCTCAGATATTTTTTCAAAGTATCTAAGTCTTGAATTTGAGCTTACTTCATTTTGAGTTGCTCCTACAAAAGCTATATTCTTATATCCTTTTCCTATTAAATAATCCAAACCTATTTTTATTCCCTCTTCGTTATCGCAAAAGACACCATTTACATTTTCTTCTTCATCAATGTGCCTATCAACAACAACAAATGGTACTTCATTAGATTTTAGCATATTTATAGAATTACTTTTCTTACCACTTGCTACGATTATTACTCCGTCAACTAGTTTGCTTATCAATAATCTTATATATTCTTCTTCTTTTCTACTACTATTGAATGTATTACATAAGATTATACTATATCCATGTTTTTCTGCTTCTATTTCAATAGCTTTTGCCATCTCTGCAAAGAATGGATTTTCTATATCTGGAATAACAAAACCTATGGTATAACTTTTTTTCGTACTTAAACTTCTTGCTAATGAATTTGGTATATAGTTAAGTTCTTTTGCTGCTTCTAAAACTCTATTTCTTGTTTCTTCTGACACATTTATATCTTTATTATTTAATACCATCGATGCTGTGGTCCTAGATACATTTGCATATTTTGCGATATCTAGAAGAGTTACCTTGCTCATAAATTCCACTCCTTATTGCAGTCTTACATATAAGATTATATCATAATTTACTAATATTTATTTGACAAATTTACTAATAATTTTGATTACTAACAATTTTTAAATCAGCTGCAATTTCTTTATCTACAGCTTCCCCATTATATATTTTTAATGCTAATTCAACTCCTAATGCACCAATTAAATCTGGTTGCTGTGCAACAGTTGCAATCATTTCGCCTTTTTCAACTGCATCTAAGGCATCTTCGTTTCCATCAAAACCAATAACCATTGCCTTAACATTACTTGTTCCAATAGCCTTAGCCGCTCCAAGAGCCATTTCATCATTATGAGCAAATACTACTTGAACATCTGAGTTTCCTTGTAGTATATTTTCCATTACTGATAAACCCTTTTGTCTATCAAAATCTGCTGCTTGACTTGAAACAAACTTAACATTTGTTTTATCATCTAAGATACTATGAAAACCTGCTCCTCTATCTCTAGTTGCTGATGCTCCTGGAATACCTTGAAGTTCAACTACATTTATATTAGCTTCACTTCCAAGCTTTTCTAAAACAAATTCTGCTGCCATAGCTCCCCCCTTTATATTATCTGAAGCTATATGACTTGTAACTTCTCCACCATTTGATTGTCTATCTAAAGTAATTACTGGTATATTTGCTTCATTTGCAACTTCTACTGATTTAACAACAGCATCGCTATCTGTTGGATTTATTAATAAAGCTACTACACCAAGTTGTATTAAATCTTCTACATTAGATCTTTCTTTAGCTGGGTCATTTTGTGAATCTAATACTATTAATTCAAATCCTAGCTTTTCTGCTTCTTTTTCTGCTCCTTCTTTCATACTGACAAAGAAAGGATTATTTAAAGTGGATAAAACTATTCCAACTTTTTTGTCACTCTTTCTATTTGAGCATCCAATAAAGAAACTCATTGAAATTATAGCTACTAGAGAAAATGCTAATATCTTTTTTATACCTTTCATGTTATCTCCTCCTATTTCAATTATGCTTTCTTTCTGCTCTTTTTATCTAATAATACTGCTATTAAGATAACTAATCCTTTTACTATTGATTGATAAAATGGTGATACGTTCATTAAGTTTAATCCATTGTTTAATACTCCTATAATAAGAGCACCTATTAATGTTCCTGTTATTTTACCTTCTCCACCTGCTAGTGATGTACCTCCAATAACAACTGCTGCTATTGCATCTAATTCAAAACTTGTTCCTGCATTTGGTGAAGCTGATGCTATTCTACTAGTTATAATTACCCCTGCTATTGATGATGCAAAACCTGAAACTACATACACTAAAGTCTTAATTTTATCTGTATTTATACCTGATAGTCTAGCTGAATCTTCATTTCCACCTAGTGCATAAAGATATCTACCAAATCTTGTTTGTGATAAAACATAAATTGCTATTATAGAAACGATTACAGTGATTATAACTGGAATTGGCATAAATCCTATTTTTCCATTACCTATATTAACAAATTTTTCTGGTAACTTAGAAATTGGAGTTCCATTTGTAAATACTAAAGTAGCACCTCTAAATATTGTCATTGTTGCAAGTGTTGCTATAAATGCTTGTAACTTACCTTTTGATATTAAAAGTCCATTTACTAAACCAATTGCTATACCAACTAATGCTGCAACTATTATTGCTAATGTAACACTTCCTGTTGATTTAATTATTGATGCTGATAATGCTCCACTAATTGCTAAAGTTGAACCAACTGATAAGTCTATTCCACCAGTTAAGATAACAAAAGTCATACCTACTGCAATTATTGCATTAACTGAAACTTGTGTAAAAACATTAGTAATATTTGATAGTGATAAAAATGATGGTGTAACAAATGTAATTATCGCACATAGTAACACTAGCCCTATAAGAGATTTATATTTAGATGCAGTTTCTTTTATATTAATATTCATAATTGTATCCTCCCAACTATTTATTCATTCCAACAGCTAATTTCATTATGCTTTCTTGTGAAGCTTCTTCTCTTTTTAATTCTCCTGATATTCTTCCTTCACTCATAACAAGTATTCTATCGCTTATTCCTAAAACTTCTGGTAAATCTGAAGATATCATTATTATTGCCTTTCCAGATGCTTTAAGTTCATTTAGTAATTCGTATATTTCCTTCTTTGCTCCTACATCTATCCCCCTTGTAGGTTCATCTATTATTAGTACTTCTGGAGATAGCATAAGCCATTTTGCAAGTATAACCTTTTGTTGATTACCTCCACTTAAATTTTTTATTAATTGATCTCTATTTGGTGTTTTTATCTTAATTTTATCTATATAATAATCAACATCTTTTATTGCTTTATTTTTATCTATAGACATCATTTTACTTTCATATTTTTTTAAATTAGATAAGATCATATTTTCAGCTACAGATAAACTTAAAACACATCCTTCTTTTTTTCTATCCTCTGATAGATAACAAATTCCATTATCTATTGCTTCTTGAATATTCTTTATATTAACTTCTTTTCCTTTTATTTTTATAGATCCTGAAGTCTTCTTATATTCTCCAAATATTGTTTTTGCAACTTCTGTTCTTCCTGACCCCATAAGACCAGCTATTCCTAAGATTTCTCCCTCTTTTACATTGAAGCTTATATCCTTTATTCCAACATTCGCGTTAAGATTCATAACTTCTAAAATGTCTTTTCCACTCTTTACCTCTCTGTAAGGGAATTGATCTTCTATTTTTCTTCCAACCATCATTGAAATTAATTTATCATTATCAATATCTTTTATTAAGGCATTTCCTGCATATTTTCCATCCCTAAGAACTTCAACTCTATCACATATAGCAAATATTTCTTCCATCCTATGTGATATATAAATTATTGCAATACCTTTTTTCTTTAAACTATCTATTACCTTAAATAAACTCTTAGTTTCTACTTCTGTTAAAGCTGTAGTTGGCTCATCCATTATTATTACTCTTGCATTCTTAGTTAAAGCCTTTGCTATTTCTACCATTTGTTTTTCTCCAACATTAAGGCTAGAAACAAGAGTATTAGGATTTATATTTGCACCTATTTGATCTAAGAATAATTTACTTCTTTCCACAAGTTCCTTTTTATTTATTTTTCCTGTGAACTTATGAAATTTTTCATTTCCTAAAAATATATTTTCTGCAACTGTTAAATTATTTAAAACGCTCATTTCTTGATGGATAATAGTAACTCCATATTCTTCTGCTGATTTTATTCCTTTTATATGTGCCTCTACTCCATCTATAAATACCTTACCTTCATCCTTTTGATAAACTCCACTTAATATCTTCATTAGTGTAGACTTACCAGCTCCATTTTCGCCCATTAAAGCTGTAACTTCTCCTCCATAAGCTGTTATATCAACATTATCTAAGGCCTTAACCCCTGGGAATATCTTAGATACCCCTTCCATTCTTAGCATTGGTATTCTTTTACTCATATAAATACCCTCCTTAACTAAAATACAACTCCTGATTTTAAAATTATATTTGCATAAGGTGTTTGTTCACCTGTTCTAACTACTGCCATACATTCCTTTAAGTTTCTTTTTAGTTCTTCATGAGATACAAATGTTATTTTCACATCTCCTATAATATCTTTTATTTCTTCAAAAAGCTTTGGACTTATATCTTCTGTTTCCTTAGCTAATATTACTTCTTCTATTTGTAGTTCTTCTAATGTTGCTTTTAAAGTTTGTATAAATGTTGGTATTCCGTTTATTAATGCTAAATCTATTCTTTCAGTTACACTCGGGATTGGTAATCCACAATCTCCTATTGCTAACATATCTGTGTGTCCCATTTTTGATATTACCGAACTTAAATTACTATTTAATAATGATGTCTTTCTCATTTGTATTACTCCTCTCCATAAACCTCTTCTACTTCTTTTAAATATGGTATTGAAGGTTGTGCTCCTTTTCTTTGAACTGCTATTGATGAAACTTTATTTCCAAATGTCACTGCTTTTATAAGATTTTCTTTATTAAGGCTTTTAACATCTATTTTTGAACTTAATCCTCCTATAAAGCTATCTCCAGCAGCTGTTGTATCAATTGCATTTACTTTAAATGCAGGAACTACTTCACTAAAATCTTCTCCTATTACTGCTGCTCCTCTTGAGCCTAAAGTTATAATTACAAATTTAACTCCCTTATTTAAGAAAACTTCTGCTGCTTTTTTTGCATCTTCTAAATTTTCTACTTTTATACCAGTTAAAACTTCTGCTTCTGTTTCATTTGGAACTATAATATCTGTTACCTTTAAAAGCTTTTCATCTATTTTTTTAGCTGGTGCAGGATTTAATATTGTTACTTTTCCAAACTCCTTAGCTTTTTTAAATGCTTTTAAAGTAATTTCTTCTGGTGTTTCAAATTGAGATATCAATATATCACTTTCTTTTAATGCCTTTTCTGATTTATCAATTTCTTCTTCATTTATTGTCATATTTGATCCTGGAACAACTATTATTGAATTATTACCATTTTCATTTACCATTATAATTGCCATTCCAGTTGCTTCTTTTTCATCTTCATATATAAAACTTACATCTATATTATCTTCTTTTAATTTATTTTTAAGTATTAAGCCATTATCATCTTTACCTATCTTAGATATCATTGTTACTTCTGAGCCACTTCTCTTAGCAGCTACTGCTTGATTTGCTCCCTTTCCACCTGATATCTTTTCAAAAGATTTTGATAAAATAGTTTCTCCTACTTGTGGTATATCCTTAACCTTTAAAACTAAATCCATATTCATGCTTCCAAGTACACATATCTTATTCATAAATCTCTCTCCTAACAATTATTTTTAGTAAATCGGTTTACTAAATCGGTTAACTATATAATAAACTATCTGTAAACGTTTTTCAAGTAGTTTTTAAAAAAATATTCTAAAAATTTTCACATATTCTCCTTTACTTTCTGTTATAATAATGATATACTTGGTTTACTAATTAAAATTAGTAACTTAATATCGCGGGATGGAGCAGTTGGCAGCTCGTCGGGCTCATAACCCGAAGGTCGTAGGTTCAAGTCCTGCTCCCGCAACCAAAAAAGCTTTGGATTTTTCCAAAGCTTTTTCATTATTTCTAATCATTTTTTATCTTACAAATGAATACTCAACTTTTGCTAATCTATTTAACTTATCTGCATTTATATTCTCTATTTCATCTAATAAGTACTCTTTTAACCATATTTTTTTTTCAGGTTCTAAGTTCTTTTGTACAGCTGTTTTTTCACTTACTGCTATAGTCATAATAGCAACTAAGACGGCTCTAAATATTTGCTCATTGTTGCTTGCAGATGCAACCCCTACAGAAATTAATCCACATAATATTACTTCAATACCAAGTATATTATTAAACCGCTCTTGATCACCTTCTAAATAAAATTCACTAAAGCCATCGGTTAAATAATAATCCTCATATTGAACAACTACTATGATGTTATATCTTTTCGAAAAACTTCTTAAGCTCACTCTAACCTCTATATTTTCTTTTACCTTTGATAAAGTAAAGTCATTGCTCTTTAATTTATCATCACTTTGGATTAATACTTTAAATTCCTCTAACTTTCCTTTAACAACATTTATATTGTATCTATTTATGAATCTTAATGCTATTTCCTTTCTAAAAAAAGAAAAATTAACTCCAGTTATATCTAAAACTATAGGAATACCTTTTCGTCTTGCTATTCTAATTGATTTTTCCATTGTCTCTACTATTGCTCCATTTAAATCTTCTAAATTAATTAATAGACAATCACATTTAGAAGTTACATCTGGTGCTTCTTCATTAGAATTAGCAACTATAGGGTTACCATTATAGCATAAAATTCCTTGTGCTAAATCCTTTGCTGAAACTGAATTAGAGATACAGTGTATAAGAGGGTGCTTTTTTTTCTGCAAGCTCAAGCTCTCGTCTAATGCCCTTATACCAATTTGCATTTTGTATCCTCTCTTACATCCTGAACTTAAATTATAATGATGTTTCTATTATATATATTACATCTATATATTTTATTCGACTGTATTTTCATATGTTACATATTTATTTTTCTATATATTAATAGTTTAATCACATATTTTGTTATATAATTAAAATTAATAAAATTTGTAATTCAAAGGAGAAATTTATGAGTTGGATAGAAGAAATAAAAAGATATACACCTTATACTAAGCAAGAAGAATCAGATAAAGAAGCATTTTTATATGCAATAGATAGTTTTAATAATCTTTTAACTAGGGAAAACCCTCTTGCTCATATCACTAGTTCTGGTTATATAGTGAATAAAGATAAAACTAAAGTCCTTATGATTTATCATAACATATATAACTCTTGGTCTTGGACTGGTGGACACGCTGATGGAGATGAAGATTTACTTTATGTAGCTATAAAAGAAGCTAAAGAAGAAACAGGTGTTAAAAATATCAAAGCATTAGATAATAAGATTTTTTCACTAGATGTTTTACCTGTTCCTGCGCATACAAAAAGAGGTAAAGAAATAGCTTCACACTTACATTTATCAATTGCTTATTTATTAGAAGCTGATGAAAATGATGAGCTTATTATAAAAGAGGATGAAAATAGCGGTGTTAAATGGATACCAATAGATGAAGTTGGAATTTATTCAACAGAGCTAGACATGATTAAACTTTACGAAAAATTCAATCACAAAATTAAACAATTCTATTAAATAGATTGTCTACATAATAGGGTTATGACCAAAACGTGATCCCCTTTGTGTCTTATAAAATTTACCAAACCTAATAACTTTATACTATTAAAATATGAAATGTATAGATAAAAAAATGAAAGAATTAAGGTTGTTTTGCTATGCAAAACTAAAAAATATAAATGCACCGCATTTTCTATTTAAAAATCCTTTGGGAATTTTTTCCTTAATTCTTTCACTCTTTCATTTTTTCATTCTTTCATTTCTCTATAGTTTTATAGTATTTCCGCTTTTGTTCATTAAGTCTATAATTTGATACATATTTCCTATTTCTCCAACTTTAAGTTCTTCTTTTAAGTTATAGAAATCAAGGCATGCTCCACAGCTTATTATGTTTACACCCTTTTCTCTCATAGAATTTAAGCTATCTAAAACGTCTGATCCAGAGCAAGTTAGCTTTACTCCACCATTTATAAACATTAAACTTTCTGGTAATACTTCTGCTTCTGCCAAAGTATTAATGTAAACTTTCATTAAAGTTTCTCCTAATCTATCATCACCATTACCAAGTAAATTTGATGAAACTAATATGGTTGGAGCAACTGTCTTATTAACAATTTCTTCTTGATATACTTCTTGATTTATTTTAGTAAATTCACCTTTTGATAATTGAATTGTATATAATCCATTTTCTTCTTCAAAACTACTATTTAGCTTTAACCCTTTAGCTAATCTTAATATATTGTTTTTAGCAACCTCATTATCTACTATTACTAAAGTTTCCTTTGAATCTTCTAAATCAAAATATTTTTTTGTTTTTATAACAGGCATAGGACATGCTAGCCCCTTACAATCTATAATATTCATACTGCCACCTCTTTATTTTATAATCTACTATACTTTGTTTTATATTATATTTTAATTATAGCTCAAACTATATATTATTAAAATTTTAAATCCTTATTATTACCTATATGTAATCATTAATAATACATAAACCTCCATGGCTATAGCTTGCTATATCGTTCTTAGTTAACTTTTCTCCAGCTAAAACTCTTGGTAATATTACATCAAAAGTAGTACCTTTAGAGAAGATTACTCCTCCTGGTAATCCTAATATTGGTATATTCCCTTTATAAGAAATTAAAAACATTGCACCTGGAAAAATAGGCGTTCCATAAGAAACAATTTCTGCTCCAATTTCTCTTATTGCTTTAGGAGTTAAGTCATCAGCATCAACTGACATTCCTCCAGTACAAAGAATCATTTCTGCGCCATTTTCTAGCCAATAATTTATTGCTTCTTTTATTTCTTCTAAATTATCTTTTATTATTGTTTGTCCAACAATCTCACAACCATATGGATATACTCTTTTTTCTATAGCACCCTTAAATGCATCCTTTATTCTTCCATAATAAACTTCATTTCCAGTTGTAACTATTGCAACTTTTTTTGGTTTAATTGGAATAACATTTATTATCTTTTTACTTGTGACACTTTGAGCTTCAAATAACTTTTCTTTCTTAATTGCTAATGGAATAACCTTAGTTGCTGCAATTTTATCTCCCTTTTTGACAACTGTATTATTTTTAATAGTTGATAAAATAATTTCATCTATAGAGTTTAGTTCAACTAGCAAATCTAAATCTATTTTAAGCAAACCATCTATAGCCGCAAAAAACTCAATTTTTCCTTCCTTAACTTCTGAAAAAGTTAATCCACTACCTGCACATATATCCTTAAGAAATTCTGCTGCCTCATTTTCATGAACTAAATTTTCATCTTCATCCCATATATAAATATGATCTTTTCCTATTGATAAAAGCTCATCTATATCCGTTTCTTCAATTATATGTCCCTTTTTAAAGGCTACACCCTTAAATTCTCCTGGAACTATTTTAGTAATATCATGACATAAAGTACATCCTATAGCTTTTCTTACATCTATAACCTTCATATGTTCACCTCTTCTATCATATAACACAATCTTTTATTTTATTAATTATCATTTCTACTCCATATTCAATGGTTTCTAAAGCAAAATCTAATGATGAAATTAAATACTTAGGATTCTCAGGTAAATTAACTATTAATGTCTCTCCTCTAATACCAGAAACCCCTCTTGATAGCATTACATTTTTACTCATTTGCAAATTATAATATCTTATTCCTTCTGCAATACCGCTTACTTCTTTCATAATTACATTTTGGGTTGCCTCTGGAACAATATCTGTAGGACGGCATGCAATTCCTCCCGTTGTCAGTATTAAATTCACTTTTAATTCATCACTCATATACTTCATTTCATTTTCTAAATCTACTTGATTACTTTTTAAAATCTTATATTTTAATATTTGATATCCTCTATTTTCTAAATATCTTTTTATTATTCTCCCTCTATAATCATCCTCTTCTTTATATCCTTTATCATTAACAGTTATTATTCCAGCTGTTATCATTAAATCAATACCTTCCTTGTATAATTCTTATACTTTAATTAGCAATTATTTTTATACACAATTATAATTAATAAAGGTTTTATATACCTTTTTTATATTTAATCATTAATAAAGCTTCTAGCACACCTCCTCCTATGTTTCTAGCTTTATCTGAAATTGTAGTATAATTATCTATTTCTTTAAGTCTTGGATCTATATCTCCTATTTTTAATCCTATTTCAACCATTGTGCCATCTTTTATAAGACCTCGAAGTAACCCATCTATAGGCGCCAATACTTTATGACTATCTATTAAAGCTAAAACTTCATCCTTTTTAACTATGTCACCTATAGATTTTAAATTTTTTATAATTCCATTTGCTTCACTATATATTACTCTTTCTTTTGAATATCCAGCTATTTCTCCTGGGACACCAGTATTAGGCATTGCATATCCATCAAATATCAATCTTCCTAAATTATGTCCTCTCATTGTTTCTATAACAACGTCAACATCAACACCTGCTTCAAAGCCTGGTCCTAGTGCTATTGTAATTGGTGCCATATTTTTATTTGTTCCTAAATTTTTTTTAGCTAATATAGCATCTACTACTGCAAATGGTTTAATTTTATTAATAAAATCTCCCTTAGCATCAACCACTATTGGAATATATTTATTTTTAAATGCATTATTTATATCATTCAAATTATATGCACGAATTGCTTTTATTCCTTCTACCATAGCTTCTCCATTATATATAGCATCACTAAATGCCACATTTCTTCTAATTGCTGTTGGCTTTTCTATTTCTAAAACTAATACATTAAATCCACTTCTATATAACTTTTGTATTGTTCCAGATGCTATGTCTCCACCACCTCTTACTATTACAGTCCTTAAATCCATAGTTTTCACCATCTTTCTTATGATTTATATTAAAATAAATATATGATTTCAACTTTATCATTTCACTTAAGCTAAATATAATTAATATTTACTATTATCTAAGCTATAAACTATAAACCATTATTAATTAGATAATTTTGTTATAAATTTTATTTTTTAAGCTTCCATATATTATTTTATCTAATAGCTTGTCCTTTTCATTTCTTTTAATAATTTCTTTAATAAGTAACTTTAAATTATTTTCATCGATCTTTTCTATCTTATTTAGAAATAATATTCTTTTCCCCTTAGAGTATTTAAATAAACCATCATTATTAAATATTACTTTTAGAAAATGATTTATATTTATAATTTCTCCTGGAAAACTATTAGTAAGGCTATTAAATTCACATACCCTATGTACATTATCATCATTTATTTCTAACCCTAATGATTCAACAGTCATAACTCCTATAGTTAAATTCGTTTCTTTACAAATTACTGGTTCAGTATCATTCCATCCCTTAATTGGTTTTCTTTTAGAGCCATCAGATTCTAATAATATATATTTAAAATCCTTTGTTAACGTTTTTATAAAATTTTTTTCTATACCTATAAGTTTATTTTCTTTACTTATAGATTTTCCATATGCATATACTCCATTTTTCATATTAACTTTCATAGAATTGTATTCATTTTCACCAATAGCTAAATAATCAACTTCATCTTTTGTTGGGCTAAAAATTTTAGTTGTAGTTGAAACTAAAACCTTATTATCAGTTTTAAGCTCATTGGCTAATAAATACATTAAAGTTGTTTTTCCACCACATCCAACTATAGATATTATAGAGTTATTTTTTATACCTATAATTTCCTTTAAACTCAATTAAATTTATCTCCCATTCTAATTAATTTTTATTTACATAATTTATTCTTCCAATATAATTATATAATAAATAGTATATCTGTTAAATATTTGAACATATTTTTATTAATTTTTAGATTTTATAGAGTTTTATCTATAAATGATGTATAAATATGCCTTAATATTGATAATTTTCAATATATTACTTAAAATTTTTATAATAAAAATAAGTGAAGACTTTAATCTTCACTTATTTTTTATCTATATTACTGTGATTATGTTTTTATTACTTCCCTTTTTAACGACCTTACCTATTATTTCTGCTTTTATTTTACTTCTGCTATTTATATTTTCTAATAACTCATCAGCTTTACTTTCTTCAACTGAAATTAATAATCCTCCTGATGTTTGTGGATCAAAAAGTGCAAGTTTCATTTGTTCAGAAATTTCAGGACTAAAATCTACCCATTCTTCAAAATATTTTTCATTAGAATATGCTCCACTAGGAAGACAATATTCTTTTATTAAATCTATTACTTTATTCATTATAGGTACTTTTTTACTATCTATTTCTATTTCAACTTCACTTCCATTTGCCATTTCATATGCATGTCCAATAAATCCAAAACCTGTAATATCAGTACAAGAATTAACCCCTACTTTTTGCATTTCTTCTGAAGCAATTTTATTAAGAGTTGACATTACATTTGCTGCTTCTTCAAATTCCTCATCTGTAATAAATTCTATCTTTAAAGCTGTAGTTAAAACTCCACACCCAATAGGCTTTGTTAATATAAGAACATCACCCTCTTTAGCTCCTGAATTCATTACTACTTTCTTTGGATCTACTATTCCTGTAACTGAAACTCCATATTTTATTTCTTCATCTGTAATTGTGTGTCCACCAGCTATTGTTGCTCCTGCTTCTCTTATCTTATCAGCCCCACCTTTTAATATCTCTGCTAATATTTCTGGTCCTATAGTGGCTGAAAAACAAGCTAAATTCAATGCAGTTAATGGCTTTCCACCCATTGCATAAACATCACTTAAGGCATTCGTTGCAGCTATTTGTCCAAATGTATATGGATCATTTGCAACTGGAGTAAAAAAATCTACTGTTTGAACTAATGCCAAATCATCTGATATTTTATAAACACCAGCATCATCTGATTTATCAAATCCTACAATTAAATTTGGATCTCTATCTTCTGCTTTGGCTTCTATATGACTTAAAACCTTTGCTAATCCTTCTGGAGTAAACTTACCAGCACATCCACATCTTGTTGATAATTGTGTAAGTTTTTTATTATTTAATTCCATATAAACACCTCTTATATATTCATCTATTTTAATCCATATAATTTACTTAATAATTAAATTATACCACTAAATTTTTATAAAAAAAGTAGACATGTATAAGTTTACTATTCTATCCTATTTATAATGTTTTAGAAACTTACATATGTCTACTTAAGTTATAAAGTTTAAAGAGTATATAATATTCTCTCTATCTTGCTTATTCTAATTTATTTTATTTTACATTTCCTTTGAATTTTCCTATTTTCCTCTTTCTTCTTCAGTTATATTTCTTATTGACTCTAATTCCGTACACTCAGTCTCGCAATTTCCTCCTCTATGCTCAAGTCCATTTCCAAAATTAAAAGTTAAGAACATAAGCTCTACATCTTCTTCTCTAAGTATTCTTAGTATTTCCATATTTATTTCTTCTTTTAACTTTTCATATAGAGTATAATTTAATTCATTTGTATAGAAATAAACAAAAACTCCAAATCCATAAGTAGATAATTCATTAAAACTTACAATAATTAAATCCTTATCTATTTTTTCATGACTTTTTAATAATTCCTCAATCCTATTAACACAATTTTTAATTTTTTCAACCTCAGTATCAAACTTAATAGTAAATTTAAAGTGTATTCTTCTTAACTTTCTTTGTGTCCAGTTTATAATATTTTCGTTTGCAAGCTTTGAATTTGGTACAGTTGCAACGGCCATAGAGAAAGTTCTTATTCTTGTACTTCTAAATGTTATGTCTTCAACTATCCCTTCAACTTGCGATGTTTGTATCCAGTCACCTATTGCAAAGGGCCTATCTAATACTATTATAACTCCACCAAATAAATTAGAAAAAGTATCTTGTGCCATTAGTGCAAAGGCCACACCACTAATTCCAAGCCCAGTTATAAATCCTGTAAAACCAAATTCTCTAGCTATACAGCTTATTCCTATTACTATAATAACTAATCGTATTATTATAGATACAAAAGGAAATACTATTGTGTTTCCACCATCATTTCTATGCATTCTAGTATATAAGAAAGAATTTTCTAGAGTTAAATTATAAAAGAAATAACAAATCACTATAACTATAAATATCTTTTTTAATCTATCACTTGTAACTGCATTAACATTTAACCCATCAAAGTCTATGATTTTTAACGATGCATAAAAAGAAAATAACATTATATATAACTTAATTGGTTTTTCCAACGCTCTTACTAGACTATCATCTGCAAAGGTTTTAGTTCTTTTTACTATCCTAATTATATAATCAAAAATCTTAGTTACTATATATTTATTTATACATAAGGCTAGAATTATAACTATCCCTGCAATGATATATTTACTTATACTTACTTTTAATAATTCTGCAAAAATATCTTCTATTTCTTTCATAGTTCCTCCTAAAAGGATTTCTATAAAATGTTAACTATAAATTTAAATAACATTTTCATTTTTTATATCAAATATTATTTTTACCTATATTCTTTATTTTTATCCATTTTATGAACTTAATACTTCTTGTAGTACTTTATAAAATACATTGCTTTCTTTATCATAATACTTAATATATTTACAATAAGATGCATTACTTAACTAGTTATATTACTAAAAAATATAGTTTTTTCAACAATTTAAAAAGAGAAAGGAATTATCCTTTCTCTTTTTTCTTAGATTTATTTAATATAAATCTGTATATCCAGTCTGTGATTCTAAAAATTTATTATCTTAATTCAAAGGAATCACAATCTATACATTCTACTTGAGTTGGATTTTTTTCATGTGTTCCAACTTGAATCATTGATAATGTACAATATTTTTCATTTGTATTGTTATACTTGCATTGTTCAACTGTACATTTTATGCTTGGGTTCTTATCCATTAAAATCACCACCTTACAAAGTTATTATTAGCTTTATAAGTTATACTATTCATTAAATAAAACAATTTTAAGGTGATGAGTTTAATTTATTTTAGCAATTCTTAAAATTTCTTCTTAAATCTCTAAATTAAAAATTCTTTGCTATTTCTTTTGCTTCAGAAATTTCATCTGTAACAATCTTTTCTACATCAATTCCAATTACATCTAAGTTTTCAGCGGCAACACTCTTAATATCCTTAACACCAAAGAATGTTAAAATAGCTCTTAAATATCTTTCTCCCATTTCAAGTTCCTTAGTTATTGGATTTGAATAATCTCCACCTCTACCTGAAACTATTAAAGCCTTACTTGCTTTACATAATCCTACTGGACCTTGAGCTGTATATTTAAAAGTTATTCCTGTTACACTTACATAGTCAAAGTAAGCTTTAACTATTGCTGGTGTTCCTAAGTTCCACATAGGTGTTGCAATAACGATCTTATCTGTTTCAGCTATTTGATAAGCATATTTTAAAATTGGATGTTTCTTGCTTTCTTCTGTTTTTTCTCCAAATACAGCTTGTAAATCTTCTGGTCTTAAGAAATCAATTCCTTCTTTATATAAATCCAAAACTGTTACTTCATCATTTGGATTATTTTTCTTATATTCTTCTATAAAATTGTCTGATATTCTAAATGTTCTTGATTGCCCTTCTGGTTTAATGTTTGCTTTTATATATAATACTTTATTCATTTTATCCTCCCATTAGTAATTACCATTGGTAATATACTTGTTTTTTGCTATAATATAAATAGTAATTTATATATAATTTTTTTTCAAGTAGACACTTTTTTTATACATAGTATCTAAATTGATACTGCTTCTCAATTTAATAGTATAACTTATATATTTATTATGATTGATTTTTGTTAAATTTATGTTATAGATAAGGAGAAGTTATATGGAGAAATTTTCAATAAACCATAATGATTGTTATATAAACGAATCAAATAATTCTCATGAGATATGTCCAATGATTTTAGTACATAAGTTAATCTCTGGCAAATGGAAAATACTAATACTATGGTATTTATGCAAAGAACCACTTAGATTTAGTGATTTAAAAAGAAAGCTTCCTAATGTTACTCAAAAAATGCTTACAAATCAACTTAGAAGCCTAGAGGAAGATAATTTAATTTATAGAAAAGTTTATCCTGTAGTTCCACCCAAAGTTGAATACGGATTGACTGAAGTTGGAGAAAAAATAATACCTGTACTTCAGGCTATGCATAATTATGGAGAAGAATATCTTGATAAAATGGACGGAGAAATTAAAATATGAAAAAATGAAGGATCGAAAGAATGAAAAAATTGTGAAAATAATTCATGAAAACTAAATTAAAGTGAAATAGTGAAATAATGAAAAGTGAAATAATTATGGGAAAAACCCTTAAAGAATTTTGGAAGTTATATTGTGCTTTGCACAAATTAATTTTCTAGTTTTTCGCAGAAAAACATCCTTACCTTTTCACTATTAACTTTTCACCTCCTAATCTTTTTATTAATAAATATTAGTGTATAAAGATAAATAGAGCATGTGAATAAGCATATAGCTTATGGATCATACTCTATTTATCTTTTCCCTATATTTAATTGTCTCCAAAGACTTTTTTCTTTAACATTAATCCAGCTTTAGTAACTGCTACACCACCTTGAGCAGTTTCTCTTAAGGCAGCTGGTAAACTTCTCCCTACTTTATACATAGCAGATAATGCATCATCAAAAGGTATTTTTGACTCTACACCTGCCATAACTAAATCTGCTGTGCATAAAGCACTTATAGCTCCAGAAGAATTTCTTTTAGCACATGGAATTTCTACTAATCCAGCAACTGGATCGCAAACTAATCCTAATATATTTTTAAATACTATAGCTGCTGCATCTAGTGACATTTTAGGAGTTCCACCCATCATTTCTACAACTGCTGCTGATGCCATTGCTGCTGCTGATCCACATTCAGCTTGACACCCACCTTCTGCACCTGCAAAAGTTGCATTTCTACCAATAATCATTCCAACTGCTGCTGATGCAAATAAGGCTCTCATTAATTCTTCATCATTTTTTCCTAGCTTTTCCCCTGCTGTTAAAATAACAGCAGGTAGAATTCCGCAAGACCCAGCTGTAGGGCATGCAACTATTTTTCCCATTGATGCATTTACTTCTGATGATGATAATGCCATAGCCATTGCTAAAACCATAGTATCCCCTGTTAAAGAGTTTTCTTTTTTTAAATATTGTTGCATTTTATATGCATCTCCACCAATTAAACCACTAACTGAAAATACTTCTTTTTCTCTTGCTTCAGTCGCACCGTTTCTCATTGCATCTAAAGTCTTTTTCATTTTTAGAAATACCTCTTCTCTTGAGATATCTTTATCTTCCATTTCTCTTATAATTGCATATTCACTTAATGAAATTGAATTTTCTTCGCATATATGTACAAGTTCTTCTCCAGATTTTGCTATATCCAAACTATTCACCCTCCTCAACTTTATTAATAAGGATTACCTTTTCTATTCCTTCAACCTTTTTAATTTTCTCTATTAATTCATTTGAAATTTTACTATCAACTTCAAATGTCATAGTTGCATTTTTACCTCTTTGACTTCTACCTAAGTTTAAAAATGCAATGTTGACTTTATTATCATATAAAATATTTGTAACCTTTGCTACGGTTCCCGGTATATCTCTATGAGAAGTTATTATAGTTGCATAGGCACCTGTAAACTTAACTTTATTCCCGTTTATCTCAACTATTTCTATATTTCCGCCACCTACTGAACTGCCTATAACATCACTCTCTTTACCATTTTTACATTTCATTAAGAATCTAACAGTATTAGGATGATAATCACCTAAATCTTCATCCTTAAATGTTATTTTTATTCCCTTTTCCTTTGCAATTTCAAGCGAATCTCTAAGTCTTTCATCTGACGGATCCATCCCCATTATTCCTGCAACTAAAGCTCTATCAGTCCCATGCCCTTTATAGGTTTTTCCAAAAGATCCATGTAATAAAAATGTGACTTCTATAACATCATCACCTGCAATTGCACGAGCAACTTTACCTAATCTTGCTGCTCCTGCAGTATGTGAGGAAGATGGTCCTACCATAATAGGCCCTAATATATCAAAAACACCCATGCCACTCATGCTTATTTCTCCTTTAGTATTAAATTAAATTTTGCTATACATATTATATAGTGGAATTAAGTAAAAATCTATATAAGATACAATAAGATTTAATACTCAAATAAAATATCTAAATAAATTATAGTATATGAAGAAATTTAGTATTTTACTAATTTATATAAAACTTAAATATAAATATCTTACTTTTTAATTAAATAAGTATATTATATGTTTAATATACTTATTTAATCATATAAATTACTAGATTAAAATATATTAACCAAAAAGTTTAACTAAACTTAAATCATATATTTTTATTAAATATGGAGTATCTTTAAAAGAAATGCTATGCTTATTTTCATTTTTCTTAAACTCAATAGTAGTTATACCATCATAATATCTTTTTAATTCAATTTTATCTATTTCATGTCTTTTATACTTTAATGAATTCCTTCTATTTATAATTTCTAATTCATCCTTATCAATATTGAATACAGTATTACTAAATATAGAAATTCTTTTAATATATATTACTCCTATAATATATATCGATAATATTATTATACTAATTCTAATATCTTTTATCATATTTGACATAGGTATAAAAATAATATAATAAGGAAAAATTTCTCTCGTAGCTCTAGTAATAGTATAATCAAATAATATATTTTCCTTATTTAACTCTTTTCTTAAATCTTCAAGCTTATTTCTTTCACTCCATAAAAGAGAACCCAAACTTAATGAATAAATTCTTCCGCTATAAGCCAATATTCCTAAATATCCGTCATCATAAAAAACACTTCTAATATCTGATTTTTTTATTTTTACCCGTCTAAAAAAACTTTTATAAATAAACTCATCATTAGTTAATTGTATAATAACTTTGTTATAGTCATTTTTTAATACCATAAAAACCCCATATAATAATTAAAGAATGAAAAAATTAAGATTGTTTTGCTTTGCAAAATAATCTTAAAATTCTGCGCTGCACTTTATCTTTCAAAATCCTTTAAGGATTTTTTCTTCAATTCTTTCATTTTTTCATTCTTCTTCTTTTCTAGTATTTATAAAATACACTACCACCTATGAATTCTCTTAATATACTATTCATTGGTACATAATCTTTATCTATTTCTTTAAAGAAACCTAAAAATGATTTTAATCTGCTTGCTTCTAAGTAAACTGAACTATCTGGACTAATTTTATCTAATTCTTCTAGTGCATATCTTTTCAATACACATAATTCATATACTAAAGTTGAATTAAACATTACATCAGCTTCTTCTTGGAAAACAAAAATATTTCTTTCTTCTCCTCTTCTAATAGATGGCCACATTTTTAAAGTTTCTTCTGCTCCATAACCCCTTGATAAATAATCCCTAACTATTCTTCTTACTCGTCTTATATCAGTAGTTGCTATTCTGTTATGATTATCTAAATTTAATTGAGTTAGTGCAGATATATATATTTTAAATTTTTGTTTATCTAAAATTGATGATGTAAGAATTGGATTTAATCCATGAATTCCTTCAATTAATAATATCCCATTACTTGGGAGAGTTAGTTTATGCCCAACCCATTCTCTTTCACCTTTTTTAAAATTAAAGCTTGGAATTTCTACTTCTTCTCCTTTTAATAAACCGCTTAAATTAGAATTAAATAATTCCAAGTCTAAAGAATAAACACTTTCAAAATCATATTCTCCATTTTCATCCTTTGGTGTGTGTTCCCTATCTACAAAATAATCATCTAATGAAATGGGAATTGGTACATGACCATTTACCCTAAGCTGAACTGATAATCTATTGGCAAAAGTAGTTTTACCCGAAGAGCTAGGCCCTGCTATTAATACAACTTTAGTTTCTTTTCTTTCATTTATCATATCAGCTATTTGAGCTATCTTCTTTTCGTGAAGAGCTTCTGAAACCATAACCAGATCTCTAAATTCCTTATTCTTAACTTTATCATTTAATGATCCAACTTCGCCAACTCCTAGAATATTAAGCCATCTTTCTGTTTCCATAAAAATTTGAGACAACTTCCTATTTTCCTTAAAATTAGATACAACATTTAAATCATCTTTTTTTGGATATCTTAATACAAATCCAGGATCATAATATATTAAATCAAAAGCCTTAATTACACCTGTTGAATATGCCATTTGCCCATAAAAATAATCATATCTTCCATCTAATTCATATAGATTTACATTTTTAAAAGATACCTGATTTAATAAAGAAACCTTATCATCCATTCCATACTCTTTAAATATTTCAATAGCTTTTTCTATTTTTACTTTTATCTTATTTATAGGTAAGTCCTTTTCAATAATCTCCTTCATTCTTAACTTTATCTTATCTATATCTTCAGCACTTAAAGCTTCTTCCTTATGAAGCTCACCAAATACTCCTTCTCCAATACTATGTTCAATTGTTATAACTGAATTATCAAAAAGGTCTAAAGTAGCCTTTATAAAAATGAATTGTAATGTTCTAGTATAAATTTTATATCCTATTGGACTATCAAACATTATTAGTTCAATTTCCCCATTGCTATCTATATCTTTAAATAATTCATGATACTTTCTATTTAATCTGCATAATGCTACATCAGTTGAATTTATATTTAGTGAAGTGTCTATAAATTCCTTGTAAGTAATACCCTCTTGCACATCATATTCTTTGCCCTGGTATTTTATTTTAAAAACGCTCATATTTACATCCTCCAGCTAAGTTTTGTCAATATTTCCTAAATATCCTTATTTAATATTATATACTGAATATTCAAAAAATCTATAAAAATATCTCTTATACTATTTTCTTTATTTATTCTAATTTAATACTCCCTTTGACTAATATAAGAATAAATTTATCCATCTATACAAATAATATCTCATACGAGGTGGTTTTATGTTTATTGTACTAATAAGAACAATTTTTCTTTATGCTTTAGTTATATTTGTAATTAGATTAATGGGAAAAAGACAAATTGGAGAATTACAACCTTATGAATTTGTAATTACTATAATGATTTCAGATTTAGCTGCATTACCAATGCAAGATACAAGATTACCGTTAATATTAGGTGTCATACCTATTCTAACTTTATTATTTATTAAAACAGTACTATCATTAATTCAACTAAAAAGTCAAAAGGCAAGAAAAATTTTAGAAGGTGAACCTTGTATATTAATAAATAGAGGAAAAATAAATTTTAAAACTCTAAAAAGACAGCAAATTAATTTAGATGAGCTTATGGAAGAAATAAGGCTTGCTGGATATTTTGACTTAAGTGAAATTGAATTTGGTATATTAGAAAATAATGGACAAATGTCATTTTTAACTTCTACTAAATCTAGTGATGGAAGCTCAGATTCTCAAAATACTAGTTCATCAAAACCAAGGCTACCTATTATTTATGTTTTAGATGGCAGAATAAATAGAAATGCATTAACTTCTGGTAATAAAACTGATGAATGGGTTCAAAATGAATTAAAGAAACATAAAGTTAATTCAATTAAAGATGTATTAATTGCAATGACAGACACTAAAGGTAAATTTATTTACCAACTTCATAATGATAAGGAGGATAATTAATGAAAAACAGCATTATTTCTGTACTCCTTTTTATAGCTTTAATTACAGGACTATTTTTTCTTGATAATAAATTTGTATCCCTTTGTGACGATATAATGATAAAATGTGAAGAAATAGAAGAGCTTTTAGATGAAAATGAAGAATATTTAGCATATGAAAGTTCAGTGGAACTATTAGGATTGATAAAAGAAAAAGCTGATATTCCTGCAATATATCTAAATCATGTTGATTATGATTCATTAATGAATGAATCATTAAAGTTAACTCTTTATATAAAAGGTGATGATAGAGCTGAATCATTAGCAACTCTTCATGTCGTTAGATATGCTGCTGAACATCTAAAAGATTTGCAAAAACCTAATCTTAGAAATTTATTTTAAATTTAATTTTATTTTGGTTTAATCTTAATTATAAATATTATAAAGCTTATTAGAAATATGGAAAACTTGACCATAGCGAAAATAATTTTGCTATGGTCTTTTTAATTTTAATAAAAACTTTCATGATTTCTTTTATAAAAATGCATAATTAGCTCATAACAACTAATATTATTCAATATTTATACAGAATTTATGAATAAATATTGAAATTTATCCTTGCATAATTATACCAATAACCGTATAATTATAAACATAGTTTTTATGAATCAAATAAATATACTATTGCTCGATATAAATAAATTTTATCTATATCAATAAATAAGGGGGCTTTTAATATATGAAAAAAATCAATAAAGTTGTACTAGCCTATTCAGGAGGATTAGATACTTCAATAATTATTTCTTGGCTTAAAGAAACTTATAACTGCGAAGTTATTGCTGTTGTTGGTAATGTTGGACAAAAAGATGAGCTTGTAGGATTAGAAGAAAAAGCACTTAAAACTGGGGCATCAAAGTGCTATATAGAAGATTTAACTAATGAATTTGTTAATGACTATATCTTCCCTACTATTCAAGCTAATGCTGTTTATGAAGGAAAATATCTTCTTGGTACATCTTTTGCAAGACCAATAATAGGTAAAAGATTAGTTGAAATAGCTTTAGCTGAAGGAGCTGATGCTATTTGTCATGGATGTACTGGTAAAGGAAATGATCAAGTAAGATTTGAGCTTGCTGTTAAAGCTTTTGCACCAGATATGGAAATAATAGCTCCATGGAGAATTTGGAATATCAAATCTAGAGAAGAAGAAATTAAATACGCTTCAGATAAAGAAATACCAATATCAATAAGTTATGAAACTAATTATAGTAAAGATAAAAACTTATGGCATCTAAGTCATGAAGGGCTTGATTTAGAAGATCCAAATAATGAGCCAAACTATGATAAAATTTTAGAGCTTTCAAATACATTAGAAAAATCACCTGACAAGGCAACTTATATAACTTTAAAATTTGAAAAAGGTATTCCAGTTGAATTAAATGGTGAAAAGCTAGATGGAGTCAATTTAATAGAAAAGCTTAATAAGCTAGGTGGAGAAAATGCAATTGGAATAATTGATATGATTGAAAATAGATTAGTTGGAATGAAATCTAGAGGAGTCTATGAAACTCCTGCTGGGACTATTCTTTATAAAGCTCATAAAGATTTAGAAGAACTTTGTCTTGATAAAGAAACCTCTCACTATAAAGAAATAATAGCTTTAAAATTTGCAGAAATTGTATATAATGGCCAATGGTTCACTCCCCTTAGAGAAGCCTTATCATCATTTATAGAAAAAACTCAAGAAACTGTTACTGGTGAAGTAAAACTTAAATTATATAAAGGTAATATTGTAAATGCTGGAATGACTTCTCCTTATTCTTTATACAGCCAGGAATATGCAACCTTTGGAGAAGATGCTGTATATGATCAAAAGGATTCTGCTGGATTTATAAATTTATTTGGCTTGCCTATAACAGTTAAAGCAAAAATGAATGAAGCATTAAAGAAAGCTGGTAAATAAATATGAAACTTTGGGGCGGACGATTTGAAAATGGAGTTAATTCATTAGTTAATGATTTTAACTCATCAATACGAGTAGATTCAAGAATGTATAAAGAAGATATTTTAGGTAGCTTAGCTCATGTAAAAATGTTAGGACAGCAAAATATAATTCCTAAAGAAGATAGTATAAAAATAGTTTCTGGCCTAGAAACAATATTAAAAAGAATAGAAAATGGAGTTATAAAAATAGATGAATCTTCTGAAGATATTCATAGCTTTATAGAAGGAACTTTAACATACTATATTGGTGATGAAGGGAAAAAACTTCATACTGGAAGAAGCCGAAATGACCAGGTAACTCTTGATACAAAGCTATATTTAAAAAGTGTGTTAAAAGATTTAGGAAATGATATTGTATCTCTTCAAGAAGTTATATACAAAAAAGCTAATGATAATATAAATACCATAATGCCAGGCTATACTCATATGCAAAAGGCACAACCTATAACCTTTGCTCATCATTTATTAGCTTATTCTGAAATGTTTAAAAGAGATTTAGGTAGAATATTTGATTGCTATAAAAGATTGGATCAAATGCCTCTAGGGAGTGGTGCTCTTGCTACTTCAACTTATAAACTTGATAGGCATATGATAGCAAAAGACTTGGGGTTTGCTTCTCTTACTTCAAATAGCTTAGATTCAGTTTCAGATAGAGATTATGCAATAGAAGCGCTATCAACCTTATCTATGATAATGATGCATTTATCAAGATTTTCTGAAGAAATAATTCTTTGGGCAACAAATGAATTTAGCTTTATAGAATTATCTGATGGATATAGCACTGGTAGCAGCATAATGCCTCAAAAGAAAAATCCTGATGTTGCAGAATTAGTTAGAGGTAAAACAGGAAGAGTTTATGGCGATTTAATAACACTTCTTACAGTTATGAAGGGACTTCCCCTTGCTTATAACAAAGATATGCAAGAAGATAAAGAAGCATTATTTGATGCTTTAGATACAACAAGTATCTCACTAAAAACCTTCACTGGAATGTTAGATACTATGAAAATAAATAAAGATACCATGAAAAAAGGAGCTTCTCATGGATTTACAAATGCTACCGATGTTGCTGATTATCTAGTAAAAAAAGGATTGGCTTTTAGATCCGCTCATGAAATAGTTGGTGAAATAGTTCTTTATTGCATAAAGAAAAATATTGCTATAGACGATCTTTCATTAGATGAATTTAATAGCTTTTCGCCTATTTTTGAAGAAGATATATATTCTACAATAGATTTAGTAAATTGTGTTGAAGAAAGAAAAGTATTTGGTGGTCCAAGTTCCTCTTCAGTAAAAATTCAATTAGATTTGCTTTTAGAATCAATAAAAAATACTAAGGAGGATTTAAAATGCTTAAAGTAGGAATAATTGGGGCAACTGGATATGTTGGAGCTGAATTACTTAGACTTTTATTAAATCATCCTAAGGTTACTATTGAATCTATAAGTTCAGTTTCTTATGAAGGTGAAGAAATATCTTCTATATATAAAAACCTATATGGCGTAACAAATTTAATTTGTGAAAACCAAAATGAAGTTATAAATAAATGCGATGTTATATTTGCTGCACTTCCTCATGGTCTTAGTGAGGAAATTGCAGATTTAGTTTATAAGCAAGGTAAAGTTCTTATAGACCTTGGAGCAGACTTTAGATTAAACAGTGCAGAAGATTATAAAGATTGGTATGGAAAGGATTTTTTATACCAATATCTTCACAAAAAAAGTATTTATGCCCTTCCTGAGCATAATAGAGAAAAAATTAAAGAGCATAAAATAATAGCTAATCCTGGCTGCTACCCTACTTCAATTGAACTTGGCCTAATGCCACTACTAAAAAAGTCATTAATTAAATTAGATAATATAATATGCGATTCAAAATCAGGGGCAACAGGTGCTGGCAGAGGTCTTACACTAAAATCCCACTATCCAGAATTAAACGAAAACTTCTCTGCATATGGAATAGGAGCTCATAGACATACTCCAGAAATAGAACAATGTCTATCAGATATAGCTAAAGATACTGTAAATGTTACCTTTACCCCTCACCTAATTCCAATAAATAGAGGAATTTTATCTACTATATACTGTTATCCAAAAGAAAAAATAAATATTGAAGATATTCATAATTTATACTCTACCTTTTATAAAGAAGAACCTTTTATAAATATACTTTCACTTGGCGATACAGCATCTATAAAAGATGTTAAATACACAAACAACTGCAATATTTCACTACATTTAAACCATAGAGGTGATGGATTAATAATAGTCAGTACAATAGACAACATGATAAAAGGAGCTGCTGGACAAGCAATACAAAACATGAATATAGTTATGGGATTTGAAGAAACAGAAGGGCTTAGATTAATTGCTACAAACAATTAATTTTAAAGTGAAAAAGTGAAAGAGTTAAAAGTGAAAAAGTTTTAGGAAATAATTCATCTTCGGTGAATTAATGAGTCTTTTGATGATTTTACTATACTTATTAAAATCATTTTTATTTCTAGACACTCTTTAATATAATTTTCATATTCTATTTCTTCTATAATATCTGATTTTGACAATAATTTGAGCCAATATTCTGTTTCATTAGCTTCTTTTAGTGCAATACTCATTTTATTAATGAAGTCTTTTCTGCTTTGTGCATATTGAGCTTCTGTAATATTAGCACCAATGGATGTAGCTGATCTTACTAATTGATTAGATAAAGTAAATTCATTTTTGCTTCTTAATTTCATATATAACTTTATTATCTTTAATCCAAAATTAAAACTTTTATCCAATACTACACTTTTACTCAACCTAATCACCTCACTATAATTATTGTCATAAATTTCAGCAATATAATCATCTATCGCTTTATTTTTAGATTTTTTAGTGCTTATACAAGATTTTCAAGAAAATAGTCCTATAATTCAGCTTTGCTGGATTATTCCATTAACTCTTTCACTTTTTAACTCTTAAATTTTCCAATTACAAAAAGGGGGTTTTAAAATTGCAATTAATTACTACTAAAGGCATCACTGCTCCTCAAGGTTTCCTTGCATCTGGAATTCATTGTGGCCTTAAGAAAAATAATTTAAAACTAGATTTAGCACTTATTTATTCAACTGTCCCAGCTACAGCTGCTGGAGTATATACAAAAAATAAAGTTAAAGGAGCTCCTATTTATATAACTAAGGATCATTTATCTAATAAAAAAGCTCAAGCAATAATAATAAATAGTGGAAATGCTAATACATGCAATGGAGATGATGGATTAGTAAAAGCTAAAAGAATGACTGAAATTCAAGCAAGGGCTCTTAAACTTAAAACAGGTGATGTTCTAGTTGCATCAACAGGTGTTATAGGAATTCCATTAAATATAGATGCTATAAAAAATGGAATTCCTATGCTTACAGATAGATTATCAAAGGATGGCTTTAATGATGCTGCTACTGCAATAATGACAACTGATACTTATAAAAAACAGCTATCATTAGAATTTACGATTGATAACAAAAAAATAACTATTGGAGCTATGGCAAAAGGTTCTGGAATGATAGAACCTAATATGGGAACTATGCTATCTTTTTTGACCACAGATTTAAATATTTCTGGAGAGCTACTTCATGAAGCTTTAAAGGAAAGTACAAAAATAAGCTATAACAGAGTAAGTGTAGATGGGGATACAAGTACCAATGATATGATGTTGATACTAGCTAATGGATTAGCTAACAACAAGACAATTAAAGAAAAAGATTCTAATTATTATTTATTTCTCAAAGCACTAAACAAAGTTAATATAGCTCTTGCTAAAATGATTGCCAAAGATGGTGAAGGTGCAAGTAAGCTTATTGAATGTATAGTTCATAATTGTAAATCAGCAAAAGATGCAGAAATCTTATCTAAAGGAGTTATAAACTCTCCTCTTGTAAAAACAGCAATGTTTTGTAGTGATGCTAATTGGGGAAGAATCTTATGCTCTCTTGGTTATTCAGGGGTTAATATAGATCCAAACAAAATAGATTTAACATTTGAAAGCTCTGTAGATAAAATTGATGTTTGCAAAAGTGGTATGGGACTTTCCTTTGATGAAGTCAAAGCAAAAGAAATACTATTGCAAGATGAAATTACTATCCATATTAACATGAATGATGGCAACTTCTCCTCTACTGCTTGGGGATGCGATTTAAGCTATGATTATGTAAAAATTAATGGCGACTATAGAAGTTAACTGGAGGTATAAAAGTTTTGAATTATTTTGAACATGCAAAAGTATTAACTCAAGCACTTCCATATATACAATCATTATCAGGTAAAATAGTATTAATAAAATATGGTGGAAACGCTATGACTAGTGCTGAGCTAAGGAAAAGCGTTGCAACTGACATAGTCTTATTACAATGTGTAGGAATAAAACCTGTTATAGTTCATGGAGGTGGACCTCATATATCAGAGTTTATAAATAAAATAGGTGAAGAAAGTAGATTTATAGATGGTCTCCGTTATACGGATGAGAAAACTATAGAAATAGTTCAAATGGTTCTAGGCGGTAAAGTAAATAAAGACATAGTAAGCTTAATAGAAAGTGCTGGTGGAAAAGCCCTTGGCTTATGTGGCATAGATGCTTCTTTTATAAAAGCAAAAAAATTAGAAAGCTCAATTGATCTCGGGTTTGTAGGTGAAATAACATCTATAGATACAACTTTATTAACTACTTTATTATCATCAGGATACATTCCTGTTATAGGATCAGTTGCAACAAATGAAGATTGTACTCAAACTTACAATATTAATGCAGATATCTGTTCATCTAAATTAGCTTCAGCACTAAAAGCTGAAAAATTAATGCTACTTACAAACGTTCCTGGATTAATGATAAATCCAAATGATGAAGCTACATTAATCTCTTCACTAAGACTACATGAAATAAAAAAAATACAAATGGATGGAATAATAAAAAGTGGTATGATTCCTAAAATTGATTGTTGTGTAGAAGCCATAAGAATGGGAGTAAAAGAAGCACATATAATAGATGGCACTCTCCCCCACTCAATACTTCTAGAACTACTTTCAAAAGAAGGAATAGGAACGATGATATATTAAAAGTGAAAGAATTTATGAAATAACTTGACTATGTAAAATTATAAAATTAAATATGTTATAAAAATACTAGTATTTTTATCTCCTCTAATTTCTTCATTATTAATTCTTTAATTTTTCTCATTACTATTAAGGGGGTTTTTATATGTCTAATAATTTATCTTTAATGTCAACTTACTCTTACTTGCCTGTGAATTTAATTAAGGGCAATGGCTGTATTCTTTATGATGATAACGACAATGAATATATAGATTTTACAAGTGGCATTGGTGTTAACAGCCTTGGTTATTGTAATCCAGAATGGACTACTGCTATTTCTAATACTGCATGTAATTTGCAACATATATCTAACATTTTTCTTAATGAAAATACTTTGAAATTAGCTGATAAAATAACTAATCTTTCAGGTATGAGTAAAGTTTTCTTTTGTAACTCTGGTGCTGAGGCTAATGAAGGTGCTATAAAACTAGCTAGAAAATATAGTTTTGATAAGTATGGAGCTAATAGAAATAAAATTCTTACATTAAGGCAATCTTTTCACGGCAGAACTTTAGCAACTTTAACAGCAACTGGACAAGATAAATTTCACAACTACTTTTTCCCTTTTCCTGATGGATTTGATTATTTTAAGGCAAATGATATAGATGATTTCATTGATAAATTATCTAATGATGTTTGTGCTGTTATGATGGAAGCAATTCAAGGTGAAGGTGGAGTTTATCCTTTAAACTCTGAATTTGTAAAAGAAGTTTATAAAACATGTAAAGAAAGAGATATTCTTTTAATATTTGATGAAGTTCAATGTGGAATAGGAAGAACTGGGAAACTATTTGGTTATCAACACTTTGATATAAATCCAGATATAGTTACTATGGCTAAGGGGTTAGGTGCTGGTTTACCTATAGGAGGCTTTTTATGCAATGAAAATTTATCAAATGTTTTTAAACCTGGTGATCATGGTACAACATTTGGTGGAAATCCAGTATCTTGCTCTGGAGCATTAGTTGTTTTGGATACCATTTGTACCAACTCTAAATTAAATGAAATCACAGAAAATGGAAAATATCTAATATCTTTACTTAAAAATATAAATTCAAATTTAATTAAAGAAGTTAGAGGTAAAGGACTAATGGTAGGATTAGAACTAAAAATACCATCTTCAGAAATACAACAAAAAGCATTGGAAAAAGGACTTTTAGTCTTGACAGCTGGACAAAATGTAGTTAGATTACTACCACCATTGATAATATCCAAAGAAGAAATAAAAAAAGGAATAGATATAATTAATGAAATAATAAGTAATGCATAATATCAATTGATAATTTAGGTATAAACTCTTCGAGTTTAGAAAATATATAATTAATTCAGCTTTGCTGAATTATTTCAATAATTATCCATTATTAATTGTAAATTATCCATTGTATAAATAGGGGGTTTTTATGAATAAAGATTTATTGAAAATGGATGACTTATCTAAAGATGAAATTCTTGATATTTTAAATCTTGGGGATCAATTGAAATATGAATTAAAGCATGGTATTAAGCATCATCATCTTGAAGGAAAAACTCTTGGTATGATATTTGAAAAATCATCTACCAGAACAAGGGTTTCTTTTGAAGCTGGTATGTATCAACTTGGCGGATACCCATTATTTTTAAGCTCAAGTGATTTACAAATAGGCCGTGGTGAGCCTATTCAAGATACATCTAGAGTATTGTCTAGATATCTAAATGGCATAATGATAAGAACATTTGCTCAAGATGAAGTAAATAGCCTTGCTGAATCTTCTAGTATTCCAATAATAAACGGCCTTACTGATGACGAACATCCTTGCCAAGTTTTAGCTGACTTAATGACTATTAGAGAAAAGAAAAATACTTTTGATGGCTTAAAAGTAACTTATATAGGTGATGGTAATAATATGGCCCAATCACTTATAGTTGGTTGCTTAACCGTTGGAATGAATATTTCTTTAGCCATTCCTCAAAATTATATGGTTAAAGACTATTATATAAAAAAAGGACAAGAACTTTCTAAAAATAATAATTTAAATTTTATTATAGTTAATAATCTTGAAGATGCTATTAAAGATGCTGATGTAGTTATAACTGATGTATGGGCTAGTATGGGAAAAGAAATTGAAGTTAATGAAAGACTAGCTGACTTTTCTACTTATCAAGTAAACTCTAAAATTATGTCTCTTGCTAAAGATGATGCTATAGTTCTTCACTGCTTACCTGCTCATAGAGAAGAAGAAATAACTGAAGAAATACTAGAAAAGCATGCAGATACAATTTTTGAAGAAGCTGAAAATAGACTGCATGTCCAAAAAGCTATTTTAGTTAAATTAATGAAATAAACTATAAATTTAAAAGTCTAAGTAACCTTTTACATGGCCTTAGACTTTTACTTTTCTAATCTCATTCTAAATTAACTTTTATTCAATTAGAATTTAATAGTAATTATTTTTTGTAAAATGTATTATTAATTAAAATGTATTATTAATTAAAATATATTATAATAAATTCTCACTATATACCATTTATTCCATGATATCTCCATAAAACTTGCCAATATTCAATATTTATTGTAGGATATACACTATCATAAGAATATTATATGAGCAATACCATATAATTTAATGTAGCCTTTGCTTAGTTTTAATTGGAGGTGTATATTTTTGACAAAAAAAGCTTTATTATCTGTTGGTATGATTTTGTTATTACTTTTCAATAATAGCAATATAGTATTTGCAGAACCAAACTCTTCGGACACCCAAGCTATCCAGGAGAATAAAGTTAAATATGAACAACTAGATGATGAAACTATGGAATTAGATGCTGAAATTGGTAAGTTAAATATAGAAATAGAAAATTTAAATAATCAATTGGCTAAAAATAATTCTGAAATAGAAGATACTGAAAATGAAATAATTACTATTAACCACAAAATTGAAGAAGCAAAGCTAGAAATTGAAGAAACACAAAAAACCATAAATGGACGTGTTCGTTCCATGTATAAAAGTAATATGGCTACAGATATGATTGTTTACTTAGTAACTTCTGAAAATATTTTTGATATGCTTGATAGAGTACAAGCTATGGGTAGAATAATTTCAGTTGATAAACAAATGATTATTGAAATAAATGAAAAGAAAGAAACTCTTGATAAAAATGCAAAAGAAATTGAAAAAAAACAATCTGACCTAAAAAAGCTTAAAAAATCAATTGAAAGTAGCTTAGGTGAAGTAAACAATAAAAAAGAAGAACAACAAAAACTTTTAGATAATTTAAATTCTAGAAAAGATGAAATAATGAGTATAATTGAAGCTAATGAAGAGAAGTTAATTTCTCATCCATTATCAATTATAAACTCAGATTCTGCATCAATTTCTGAAGTTCAGGACGCAGTTAACACATTACAATATATGTTACCTCAACTTAATAGTGATTATGTTATAGGATTAGCAAATGATGCAATTGCTTTAGGTAATGAAAAAATTGCTTTAAGTGAAACTCCACCGCCAACTTCCAATTCTCTGGGGGATGTCAGCAATAGTAATAGTAATAATTTAGCAACTTACTCTATGACTGCTACAGCTTATACTGGAAATGGATTTACTGCAACAGGTCTTAAACCAGTGCGTGACCCTAATGGACTAAGTACAATTGCAGTTGATCCAAGTGTAATACCTCTAGGATCAAAGGTCCATATTGAAGGCTATGGATATGCAATAGCTTCTGATACAGGTGGTGCTATTAAAGGTAACAAAATAGACTTATATATGAATTCTGAAGCAGAGTGCCTTTCATTTGGAAGAAGAACAGTTACTGTTACTATTATTGCTTACCCTGGACAGTGGTAATTAAAATTTATAAAAATATTTACACATAAATATTAAAAGGATATATATTTCTTAAAGTTACTCAATTTAATAAGCAAAGATATTTTTAATAGCTTTGTTTATTAAATAGTACTTTTTTAAATATATATCCTTTATTTTATATATAAGTTGATTTAATTAAAAGCAACTAATATTTGAAACTTCCAATGTCTCCTTAGCAATCATTAACTCTTCATTTGTTGGAATAACATATACTTTTACCTTAGAATTATAACTTGAAATTTCTGATATTTTTCCTCTTATATTGTTTCTATTATTATCAATTTCTACTCCTAAGAACTCTAATCCTTCTAAACACGCCTTCCTAGTTTTTATAGAATTTTCTCCAATTCCTGCTGTAAAAATTATTGCATCTACTCCACCCATTTGAGCAGCATATGCAGCTATTTGCCCTCGTATTCTATAATGGAAGATATCTAATGCAAGTTGTGCTCTTTTATTTCCTTCTGAAGCTGCTTTTTCTATATCTCTAAAATCAGAACTTACTCCAGATATACCTAGAACTCCAGATTTTTTATTTAATGACTCATTTGCCTCCTCTACTGTATATCCACACTCCTCTATCAAAAAAGTAGATATAGATGGATCAATATTTCCTGATCTTGTTCCCATAGCTATACCTGCAAGAGGAGTGAAACCCATGGAAGTATCTATTGATTTTCCATTTTTAATAGCGGTTATACTTGCTCCATTTCCTAAATGGCAGCTTACTATTTTTAATTCTTTTATATCTCTACATAATATTTCACTCAATTTCTGTGATACATACTTATGTGATGTTCCATGAAATCCATATTTTCTAATTTTATATTTTTCATAGAGATCATATTCTATTGGATAAATATATGCAACTTCAGGCATTGTTTGATGAAACGCTGTATCAAAAACAGCTACCATAGGAGTATCCTTCATCAAAACCCTGCATGCTCTTATTCCAATTATATTGGGAGGATTATGAATAGGAGCTAATTTTATATATTCCTCTAAATGGTTTAAAACTTCTTCATCTATAACTACTGATTCCGAATATTTTTCTCCTCCATGAACCACTCTATGCCCTACCGCAAATATTTCATTTAAATTCTTAATTACTCCAATATCATCATCTACTAAAGTATTTAATACTATATTTATAGCGTCCTTATGATTTTCAATTTTAGCTTTTATATTTTGTTTATAGCCTCTGCTATCTTCGTGTGCTAATGTTGAAGCATCTAACCCAATTCTTTCAACTAATCCTTTGCATATTACTTTTATATAATCCATTTCAATTAATTGATATTTTAATGATGAGCTTCCACAATTAATAATGAGTATTTTCATATTTTCACTTCACCTCTATTATGATGCAGCCTATGACTGTACAGCCGTTAAAACTACTACATTAACTATATCTTCTACTGAACATCCTCTTGATAAATCATTTATAGGTTTATCAAAGCCTTGGCAAATTGGACCTATAGCTTCAGCATTAGCAAACCTTTGTACAAGTTTATATCCAATATTTCCTGATTGCAAATCTGGAAATATTAGAACATTTGCTTTCCCAGCAACATTACTATTTGGAGCTTTTTGATTTGCAACGCTCTCTACTATTGCAGCATCTAATTGCAATTCTCCATCTATTAATATATCTGGTCTTAATTCCTTAACTAATTCTGTTGCTTTCCTTACCTTTTCTACAGTTTCATGATCTGCTGAACCCATAGTTGAGAAACTTAGCATTGCAACCCTAGGCTCAATCTTACAAACATTTTTAGCAGTATCGGCTGTTGCTATTGCTATTGCCGCTAATTGCTTATAATCAGGATTTGGGTTTACTGCACAATCAGAAAATAATAACATTCCACTTTCTCCGTAAATTGAATTCGGAACTCCCATTATAAAAGAACTTGATACTACAGATACATCTTTAGCTGTCTTAATTATTTGAAGGCCTGGTCTTAGCAAATCTCCTGTTGTATGTATAGCTCCTGATACCATTCCATCTGCATCATTGCACTTTACCATCATAGTTCCAAAATATAATGGATCTTTTACTATTCTTTTTGCTTTTTCTATAGTTACACCCTTATTCTTTCTTAAGTCATAAAATTTATTTATATACCCTTCAAGCTTATCTGAGATTTCAGGATCAACTATATCTACCCCGCTTATATTAACATTTAAGTCTTTTGCTTTATTTAAAATGACCTCAGCATTACCAACTAATATAGGATAGGCTAAACTTAATTCCTTAATTTTACTAGCTGCTGCTATAGTTCTCTCCTCTTCCCCCTCTGGTAGCACAATTTTTTTAATATCTTTTTTTGCTATCTCAAATAATTTATCTAATAGTTCCATTTTCCTTCCCCCCGATAACAAATAATCACATTATTTAGGTGGCATTACTAATGCTTTTCCTTTTATTACGACCTCTCCTCTTTGATTAGTACAAATAGTCTCCAATGTAATTCTATTTTTTTCTTCTAATCTTTCTATTACTTCTACAACTGCTGTTATAGTATCACCAAATCTAACTGGTGCAGTAAACTTTAATTCTTGTGATAAATATATTGTACCTGGTCCAGGTAAGCTCATTCCTAAAACAGTAGATATATAACCAGCAGATAGCATACCATGAGCTATTCTTCCTTTAAACATAGTATCCTTACAATATTCTTCATTAAAATGTGCTGGATTTAAATCTCCACTCACTCCACCAAATAAGACAACATCAGCCTCACTTACTGTCCTACTATAACTTGCCTTCTCTCCTAATCTTATCTCTTTTATATTTTTACCCTTCATAACCCTATATATCTCCTTATTATTCTCTTTCAACTAATATAGCAATTCCCATTCCTCCACCTATACAAAGAGTTGCTAGCCCTTTCTTTGAATCTCTTTTTTTCATCTCATGCAGTAATGTAACAACTATTCTAGCTCCTGAGCATCCAATAGGATGTCCTAAAGCAATTGCTCCACCATTTACATTTACCTTATTTATATCTAATCCTAAATCTCTAACAACTGAAATAGCTTGTGCTGCAAAAGCTTCATTAGCTTCTATTAATTCTAAGTCTTCTACAGTCCAATTTGCTTTCTTCAATGCATTTCTAGTAGCTGGTACAGGTCCATATCCCATTATTGATGGATCAACTCCTGTTGAACCATATCCTTTTATAGTTGCTAGCGGCTTTACTCCTAATTCATCTGCCTTTTCTTTGCTCATCACTACAATCATGGCAGCTCCATCATTAATTCCAGATGCATTTCCTGCAGTTACTGTTCCATCTTTTTTAAATGCTGCTTTTAAGCTACTTAATTTCTCTAAATTAACACCTGATTTTATATACTCATCTCTAGAAAATATAATTGACTCCCCTTTTCTTTGAGGAATCTCAACCTTAACTATCTCCTCATCGAACTTCCCTAACCTTTGAGCATCTTCTGCTTTATTCTGACTACTAACGGCAAATTTATCTTGTTCATCCCTTGATATATTCCATTTCTCTGCTATATTTTCTGCTGTAATTCCCATATGGTATTTATTAAAAGCATCTGTTAATCCATCTTCTATCATTGTATCTATAAACCTTCCATCGCCCATTCTTTGTCCAAATCTAGCTGATGGAACTATATAAGGAGCATTACTCATGCTTTCAGTTCCTCCACATAAAATAACATCAGCATCGCCTAACATTATTTCTTGAGTTGCTAGAGTAATTGCTCTTAGCCCTGATCCACAAAGCTTATTTAATGTCATACTTGGTACTTCTACTGGAATTCCTGACTTTACTGATATCTGCCTAGAAATATTTTGACCAAGTCCACTTCCTAGAACATTTCCTATTAATACTTCATTTATTTCTTCTGGTTTTATTCCTGCTCTCTTAATAGCTTCTTTTGCAGCTATTACACCTAAATCCACAGCAGTTAACTTAGATAAACTCCCTCCAAAACTTCCAATAGGAGTTCTAACTGCTGATACTATAACTACATCTCTCATTACTTATCCTCCTACTATAATCTAATTCCACCATTAACTGATAAATTGTGTCCTGTTACATATGAAGACTCATCACTAGCTAAGAATAAAACAGCATTAGCTATTTCTTCTGGTTCACCTAATCTTCCAAGCATTGTTTTAGACTTGATATTTTCTAATACCTTCTCTGGTACTGTCTTCATCATATCTGTATTTATATATCCTGGAGCCACTGAATTTACTCTAACATTAGCACCTTTTCTTGCAAATTCCTTAGCCCATGTTTTTGTCATACCTATCACTCCAGCTTTAGTTGCTGCATAATTAGTTTGTCCGACATTTCCATACTCTCCTACAACTGAAGCTATATTAATAATTGATCCTTTTCCATTTTCCATCATGTGTGGTCCTACAAGCTGTGCGATATTAAATAATCCTTTTAAATTAACATCTATAACTAAATCCCACATTTCTTCAGTCATCTTTTGTATTAATGCATCTCTTGTTATTCCTGCATTATTTACTAAGATATCTATTCTTTCAAATTCCTTAATTATAATATCAAAGAATAACTTTATACCACTTCTATCAGTAACATTTACCTCATATCCATAAATATTTTTATTCTCATAAGGTAACTTATTCATATCTACAGCAATCACTTTAGCTCCCTCTCTAGCTAAACTTTCAGCAATAGATCTTCCTATTCCTTGTGATGCTCCAGTAACTATAGCAACTTTATTTTCTAATCTTAACATTTTAACTCCTCCCAGTTTTATTGTAAGTACTTACTTACAAACAGTGTTTAAAAAAATTAATCTCTCCTCCAGGAATAAGATTAATTTATTTTTAATTTTAAATTTTATATAATGAAATGAATTGTTTAGTATGCTCTTTAACTAAATCTTCCCATGATATTTCTGTAACTGTATTATCACTAAGTAATTCCACTGTAAATAATCCTAAAAGACTATTTATAAGTGTAACAGACATCATTTCTGGATTACCCTTTACTATTTTTTCATCGTTCAATCTTATAAAGTATTCTTTTAGAATACTTATTAACTTTCTTGAAAGCTTAAGTTTAATAAAGTCCTTCTCATTATCTGCAAGCTTCATTTGAACTTTATAAAGTTTTGTATTTTGAATAAATAAATTATAAATTCTATTTGAAATTAACATCATACTATCTTCAAAATTTAATCCATCGGTATCATTTAATATATAATCCACATGAGAATCAATTACATAATGCTCTGTAGTCACTTGAAATAAATTACTCTTAGACCCAAAATGCCTAAATATAGTCAGCTCATTGACTCCAGCTTCTTCCGCAATCTGCTTTGTCGTAGTAGGATAATATCCTTGTTCAGAAAATAATTTTAGTGCTACTTTCATTATCTTTTCACTTGTTTCATTATTGTATCTCATTATTGCTTCTCCTTTTTAGCAGTTTTAGAGTAAGTGGTTTCTTACATTTATTACTATTAATATTTTATACTACTTTTATTTCTTTCTCAATAGTTAAAAAGCCTTTTAATATAGCAATAAATTCAACTGGTTTCTCATACATAGATGCATGCCCACATTCTTTAATTAGTATATATTTAGAGTTAGATATATTTTTATGAATATATTCTTGATTCACAGTTGGCGTTATAAAATCATATTCACTACTTACAACTATTGTGTTGATATCTATTTTATCTAGAGTCTCTCTAACATCATATCCTTCAGCACTTTCTATAAGCCTTATCATTCCATTTAGAAAATCTTCTTTAAATACCCCATATAATAACTCTCTCCTCTTATTCATCCAATCTATATTTTTTGTATAAAATCCTGGAGAATATATTATTGGTATTGTTACATTGTAAAATGATTCTGCATCATTTGTTTCAGCTGCATTAATCCATCCTCTTCCTATATCTTTTAGCCATTGATTAGTATAACTTGTAGTATTAAATAATATTAGTTTATTTAATAAACTCTTATATTTTAATGCAAACTGTATCGCAACTTCTCCTCCATATGATATTCCAAACAAATTTATATTTTTTAATCCTAGTTCATCTATTACAGCTTTAACTACTTCAACTTGTATATCTTGTTTGTAACTTGTACTCATTTTTTCTGATTTTCCTTGATCAAGAAAATCTAAAAGTACAACTTTATTGCTTTTACTAAGCTCCGGTAAGAATGCTTTCCAGCTTGCATGTGACATCATTATCCCATTAAGAATTACAAGAGCCTCCCCTTCACCATGAATCTCATAATATATATTTTTATCATTATATTTTGCATATGGCATCTTTACATCCCACCTCAAACTTCGTAAATTAGTCCCATTTCTCGAGCTTTATTTAATAACTCTTCTTTAAACTTTGGATGAGCAATACTAATTAGCTTCTCAACCCTTTCACTAATGGTTGTCCCTCTAAGTTCTGCTACCCCATATTCAGTTACAACAATGTCAACATCATTTCTAGATAAACTTACAGCTGCACCTGGTTTCAAAAAAGGAACAATTTTAGATATCTCTTCTCTTTCACCAGTTTCCTTATTCTTTGCCATTGTTGTTGAATATAATGCAATAAAAGAGCGTCCATTTTTAGATCTTTGTGCCCCTATTGCTGTATCAGCCTGCCCACCAGTTCCACTAAATTGAATTGCACCTATTGACTCTGATGCACATTGTCCAGTTAAATCTATTTCAATTGTTGTATTTATAGATACTTGATTATCATTTAATCCTATTGTATATGGATCATTTGTCCAATATCCATCCATTATCATAACTGATGGATTATCATTTATGAAATCATATAATTCTTTAGTTCCTAATGCAAATGCTGCTATATGTTTACCTTTATAAATATTTTTATTTTTCCCATTTACAACACCTGCTTTTATTAGCTTCATCATGCCCGTAGTAAGCATTTCGGTATGAATTCCTAAGTCCTTTTTATACATTAATGATGCTGCTACAGCATTAGGTATTCCACCAATTCCCAATTGCAGACAGTCTCCATCATTAATTCTATCTGCTATAAACTTTCCTATTTTCAAGTCCTTCTCATTTGGTTCAACATCTAAAAGTTCTGGAACTTCATAATCTGTTTCTATCATATAGTCTATATCATTTACATTAATTTCTACATCCCCGAAAGTTCTTGGGTAATTCTTGTTTACCTCTAAAATTACTATATCAGCTTCTTCTATCATCCTTTTTTCATATACATTACTTAATGATAAAGAAACATAACCATGATTATCCGGCATTGTTGCAGTTCCTATAAAGACATTAGGCTTTTTATGAGATAATCTTTTTATTGCAGCTAAATGCAAGTGATTTGGTATAAATGATATATTACCATTTTTTTGAGCTTTCCTCATTGCATCTGTATAAAACCATCCATCCATTTTAAAGGATTTTTTATATTCTGGATTTATAAAATATTCTGCCATTTCTATAGGTAAACATGTTGTTATTGTAACATCTTTTACTTTATCACTTATTTTGTGTAAATTTCTTAAAATTTCTCTTGGCTCTGCTGCTGCAAGAGCTGAAACAATTATATCTCCAGTCTTTATCTTATTTAAAGCTTCTTCAACTGTTATATATCTATCTTTAATTACGTCTTTTGATTTAATTGCTTGTAACATATTAAACCCTCCTATAAGTTTTGCAAACTATCAGCCAGCTATCTTTGGCTGATAGTTTTAAAATTCTTATTATTTTCCTAATATATCATTTATGCTCTTAAATCCAATATATGAAGACCATCCTGTTGGGCTTTTTAAATCCATCTTTGCTAGAGACATTTCTTGTGTACCAAGTCTCTTACCCTCTGCGAAATCTATACTTCCTCCAAAAGGATTCTTTATAGGTTCCTTTTCCATAGCTTTTATATAGTTTTCCCAAGTTATTTCACCATCTACTCTTTCTAATCCTCTTACAAAGAAGTCTGCTGCTATCCATCCAGTCATTGCATATGCATTTGCTGAAAAATCTTCGCTTGAAGCTTGTTTAACCCATTTTTGGAAATCAGTCATAGCTGGAGATGTTACATCAACCCAAGCATTTCCATAAATCTCAAACTTATCAGCTACATCTGCTTTTATTGCATCAACCATAGTTTTATCAACGTTTACATAAGTAGTTATAGCAGGCTTAGTATTCCCTTGTTTTGCTAGTTCCTTAGCTATTTGTGGGAATGTTCCTTGAATACCAGCAATTATTATTGTATCTACATCTGCATTTTTAATTTTTGTTACTGCTGCTGAAACATCTTCTGCTCCTGGAGCAACTTGTTCACTTATAACTTCAACTCCACCTATATTTTTAGCTTCTGTTTCAACTCCTTTAACTAAATCCTTACCAGCATCATCATTAGTGTAAACTACTCCTATTTTATCTGCTTTAAATTCTCCCTTTGCCCAAGCTGTCATTATACGACCTTCCATTGGATATACAGGTTGTACTGGGAATATATTATCACCTTCACCCTTTACTGCATTTTCGTTATATAATATCCCTGTACCTGTTGCAAAGTAAACAGAAGGAATCCCGATTTCTTTAAGGTCATCTAAAGTTGCTCCTACAACCGGTGTTCCAAAATGTCCAACTATAGCAAATACTTTTTCATCATTTACTAACTTATCTAAAATAGCCTTACCTTTTTCTGGATTGAATTCATCATCTTGATGAACATACTCTATTTTTCTTCCCTTAACTCCGCCACCTTCATTTACCATTTTAAAGTAAGCTTCAATACCTGCTTTAAATGGGACTCCTACTGGAGCAAATGCACCTGAAGTCGCTATACTATTTCCTACCTTTATTGATGTTTCTGTAACACCTTGTGCTGCCTCTTCTTTTTTGCCACACCCAGTAAAAGCCATTGTTAATGTAAGTGAAGCTAAAAGTAATGCAATTTTTTTTCTCATAAAAATTCCCTCCACATATTTATTTGATTTTTGACTTATATTAAGGATTTCTCCCTAAAAACTTTATTCTCCTCCAAGATATGCTTCTAATAATCTCTTATCTTGAATTAATTCACTAGCCTTTCCGCACATACTTATCTCTCCAATTTCTAAGACATAAGCATAGTCTGCTAACTTTAAAGTTTGAAGTGCATTTTGCTCTATGATCAATACTGTTGTTCCTTCTGAGTTTATTTCTTTTACTATTTCAAATATATTTTTCACTATAAGAGGTGCTAAACCTAAAGATGGTTCATCCAAAAGCAATACCTTAGGACTTGCCATTAAAGCTCTCGCAATTGCAAGCATTTGCTGCTCTCCTCCACTTAATGTTCCTGCTAATTGTTTTTTTCTCTCTTGTAATATAGGAAAATATCTATACACTCTATCAAAATTTTTCGTTATTTCTTTCTTGCTTTTTATAGTAAAAGCTCCTATTCTCAAGTTTTCTTCAACTGTTATATCCGGAAAAATCTGTCTTCCCTCTGGAGATTGCACCATTCCTAGAGCTGTTATTTTTTCTGGCGATAAGTTAGTTGTATTTTTCCCATAAAACTCTATACTTCCATTTTCAGCACTTACAAGTCCTGATAAAGTCTTTAAAGTTGTAGTTTTACCTGCTCCATTTGCCCCAAGTAAAGCTACTATTTGCCCTTCTATTACTTCTATCTCTATACCCTTAAGTGCTTTTATACTTCCATAAGAAACAGTAAGATTATTTATTTTTAATGCTAAATTTTCCATCTTACTCATCCTTTCCTAAATAAGCTTCTTGTACATCTTTATTAGATTGTATTTCCTTTGGAGTTCCCTCTGCTAATTTTCTTCCGAAAGAAATTGCACATATACGATCACAAATATCCATAACTAGCCTCATATCATGCTCAACTAATAAAATATTACATTTATACTTATCTCTTATATCTCTAATTAATTTTGCTAATTCTAATGTCTCTGTATCATTTAATCCTGCTGCTGGTTCATCTAAAATTATTAATTTAGGGTTACTCATAAGGGTTCTACCAAGTTCTATCTTTTTTAATATCCCATAAGGCTGTCCACCAGCAAGTTCATATTCCTTGTTTTCTATCCCCAAAAATTCTAGAATTTTTTCTGCTTTTTTTATATTTTCTTTTTCTTCTGCTTTAGCTTTTCTAGTTCTAAATGAATTAGAAAACAATCCAGATTTATAGGAAATATGTGCACCTATAAGCAAATTTTCTAATAAACTTAAGTCTTGAATTAACTCAACATTTTGGAAGGTTCTAACTAATCCCAGCCTAATAATGTCATGAGTATTTTTCTCTACTAAATTTATATCTTCGTTACCTACTGACTTAAATATAACTTTCCCAGTATTAGGCTTATAAAATTGCGTTATGCAGTTAAATACTGTTGTTTTACCAGCTCCATTTGGACCAATTAATCCATATATCTCTCCTTCATTTATATGAAAGCTTAAATCATCTACTGCCTTTAATCCCCCGAAAGCTATGGACAAGTTTTCAACTTTAAGTGTTTGTGCCAAGCTCATTTACTTTCACCTTCTTCTTATTTATATATTTTTTTATATCCTCTCCTATATGGATTAATCCATTTGGATAGAACAGTATTACAAGGATTATTAGTATTCCAGTAAATATGTAGGCCAATCCATCTATAGAGCCTATTATAGGTAATTGCTTTAATATTAATTCAGGTACTCCAAATACTATTATTGAACCTATTATAGGCCCACTAATAGTTCTTACTCCTCCAATAACTATTACTGCTAATATTTGCAGTGATAATAGTAAGTTCCATGTAGCTGGGTATGAAAATCTTATAAAATGTACATATAATACCCCACCTAGAGATGCATATACTGTCGCTATTGCAAATGCTGTAAGCTTATATTTTAAAAGATTGATTCCCATTGCTTGTGCTGCTGCTTCACTAACTCTCATAGTTAAAAGAGCTCTACCTGTTGCTGAGTGTATAAAATTATCTGTTAGTATCATAACTATAACTAACAACACTACAATAAATATAAAGGTTGTGTCTCTATTTAAACTAAATCCAAATATTTCTGGATATCCAGCTGTTTTTCCTGAAAATCCCCCAGTTATATTATCAAACTCAATAAATATTTTCTTAAATATCTCTGAAACTGCTAAAGTTGCTATAGCTAGGTACATTCCCGATATCCTTAAAGATACAAGTCCTATTAAAAGCCCTATTACAACTGGTACTATTATTGATATTACTAGAGATATTATAAATGGAAAACCTAAATCATCAGTTAAATATGCTGATAGATATGCGCCAAGCCCCATGAAGCCAGCAGTTCCCAATGATATTAATCCTGAATATCCTAAAAGAACATTTAATCCTATAGCTACTATTGCATAAAATAATATTGTTCCAAATATAGTTATCGTTGAACTTTTTATAATTCCTATTTCCTGTAATAATGGTAATGATGCTAATAAAACACCAATCAAAATATATTTACTGTATCTCTTTTCAAATAGTCTCTTCATACTTTTGCTCACCCCTATACCTTTTTTATTATTTTCTTTCCTATTATTCCATTCGGTCTTAGCACTATGAATAATAGGATTAAAGTAAATAGTATAGGCTCACCCCAAGTTGATGAAACATAATATATTAGTACATTTCTTCCGAGTCCAATTATATAAGCACCTAATACAGGTCCATAAAAAGTTTGGAATCCGCCTAATACACAAGCTATTAGAGCATTAGTTTGAACATTATCCATCATAGAAACGTTTACTGTAATTGCTGGTGCAAGCATTAAAGCTGCTAGGGTTCCTAGTGCTGCTGCTATTGCCCACGCCCCCATTGTTACTAACGAAGTTGGAACTCCCATAAGTTTTGCTGTTTGTTCATTAGATGCTGTAACTCTTACTGCTAATCCCCATTTTGTATTTTGTAAGAAGTAAAATAGCACTGCCATTATAAATAACCCAACTATTATATTTAATAATGCATTATAAGATATGGAAGCGCCAAATATATCAATTGCTCCACTTTCTATGAATTTAGGAAAATTTAATGGTATTGACCCAAATATCATTGGTGCTACCCCTAGAAAAAGCATTATTATTCCAAAAGTTATAATTTGTTTTGATACTGCAGATGTTTTTTTTGCTCTTCTTATGATAACTACATCTACTAATACTCCTGATGCAAAAGCAGCTATCATACCTACTATTGCAGATGCCCATGCTGGCAATCCAAAATGTATGAAAGCAAATGTTGCAATAAAAGCATTAAACATTCCTATAGATCCTTGAGCAAAATTAGTGGTTTTACTTGTTCTAAAAATTATTATTATACCTAGAGCTGCTAATGCATATACACTTCCAGTTTCTAAACTGCTAAATAATATTTGAAAAAATGTGTCCATCCTTTAACACTCTCCCCACTTTATTACGTTTGCCGACCATACATAACCTATTCCTGCAGCTATCATTAAAACTACTGATCCATCTTTCACCTTTCCTTCTTTTAGCGCAAGCTTTAAAGAAAGTATTTGATCTACTTGTCCAATATGTCCATAATCTGATAAATAAATTGATTGATCTTCTCTTAATCCAAGCTCTTTTAACATTACATCATGCATTGACTTCTTAAAATGAAGAATTGCACAATAGTCTATATCCTCTCGAGTAAATCCTGATTTTTCTAGTGCTTTGTCAATACACTCATACCAATTTGGCATTGAAATAGCATTTAGTCCATCCTTCATATGCTTTGCATCCATTAATCTTAATGACTTATATCCTTCTTGAACATTATCCTTAGTAAACGGTTTTGCTATTCCTCCAATTTCTACCCCTGCATCTCTTGAGAATTCCCCATCAGCCTTTATATGTGATCCTAACACAAGATTTTTCCCTACATTTTTCTTTAATATTATGGCACCTCCACCAGCTGATAAGTTGTACATCATAGACATATTAGAATCAGCATAATCAACAAAATCGCCATTTCTATATCCACCAACAATCATGATAGTTTTTATATCTTCATCTGAAACCATCATATCTTTAGCTATTTTTACTGCTGAAACAGTAGTACAGCATCTATTTTGAACATCTATTCCCCAAGCATTAGTAGCACCTATTTTTCCTTGTATATAAAGTGCTGATGTTGTAAGTGGATATTCTTTCCATTCCTCTCCCATACATAAAATTACATCTATTTCTTTCGGAGACATATTGGCATCATTTAGTGCATCTAAAGCTGCCCTTACCCCCATTTCCTGAGTTCCATCATTTTCTCCTGGTATGGTTTTCTCAACTATACCTAATTTTTTAATCACAGCTTCTTCACTCCATATACCATTTGTAGCTTCTGAAATTTCCTTTGCCGTCATCTTTGTTTCTGGTACGTACAATCCTAATCCAACTATCCCTACATTAACCATATTAATCCTCCATTTCAACAACGCCTTAGTATGTAAGTATTTACTTTCATTTCCATTGTAAACCTTTCCTGTAAATGATGTCAATACACCTTTGATTAATTCATAATGAAATATTTTTTCATTAAAATTTTTAATAAGTCGTTAATTAATTTCTATATTTTTAATATACTGCTAAATATTATGATACTAAATTAATATTAAAATGACGAAATGAAATTACTATATTCATGTATCAGTAATTTCATTTCGTATAAATTAATTAACTTATATAAATTTTTCTTTTATCATTTTTTATATGAAGTCATATATCTCTTCAATTAATGTGTTCATGCAATCTATCATAGGTGAATGTCCGGAGTTGAGTACAACTATTCTTGAATTTCCAATAAATTTATTTGTATCTTCTGCCATACTCATAGGAACTACATAATCATGATTTCCTTGTAATATTAAAACTGGAGCTTTCACTAATTTACATTTGTCACTTCCATTATTAACTCCATTACTTTCATTTGTAATATTAAAATATACTAATGCATAATCAACATCCACTAAATTTCTTTGAGTTAACATATCGTCTAAATACTCTTCGTACAACTCATCATTAGGCTTATTATGAGTATAAATAGCCATATTCCAAAGCTTTCTATAAAATTCTTTATTTTTAGCTGCTAAAGCATTTAATACCGGCTTAACTTGTATAGGATCTTCAGCAATTTCATTTTTAGTTTTTAATAGCTCATCAGTAGGTTGTCCATTACTATCCTTTTTAAATATTGGGTAGCCTTTAACCCCTACAGATTCTAATAAAATTACTTTTTCAATTTTTTCTGGAATATTAGCTGCTAATTCCAAAGCAACTCCTCCCCCAGTTGACCATCCAATAGCTGAACAAATATCTACTTTGAGAATATCTAATAGTTCCTCTATGTCTTTAGCAAAATCATTTAGTGAATTTATTGGAGAGTTATAGCTTGATTGTCCGAATCCTCTCATATCTACAGCTAATATTTTATACTTCTCCTTAATTTTTTCTGTAAGTATGTCCCAATGTCTAGAAGATGTCATATTTCCATGAATAAGTAATAACGTCTTTTCACCTTCTCCTGACTCCCTATATGCTATCGTCTCTCCATTTAGCAAAGTTACTTTTTTTAACTTAAGAAAATTGACCATATAAATCCCTCCTAAAATACTAAAGTAATCGCTTACATTTATATCGTATTATATTCTAGTTTAACTTACAAGTTATAACTCAAAAATAAAAAAATATAATACTTAATCATTATTAATTTAAATGTTTAATATAAGTTAACTAATAAGCATATAGAAAGCATCAAAATATGCCTTATTAAGGAATAACTACCAAAACATAACGTTACTAATTTATTTTAGAGTGATAAGTTTATACAAAACTCTTGGCATAATTGCAGTATTCTCGAAAAAGAAATTTATAAATGAAAAAAATGAAAGAATTGAGGTTGTTTTACTGTGAAAACTTAGACTATAGTTGCCAAGCACTTTCTATTTAAAATCCTTAAAGGATTTTAACCTTAATTTTTTTCATTCTTTCATTTTTTTATTATTATATTTAACAATTTATTTCTCTAAGTAATTAATAACATGTTTTATTATCATATTGATGCTTCCATCACCATTTCTTTGTATCTCAAATCTAGTATTATCATGATAAGCCTCTTCATTTATATATAAATCTATATCTTTATCAATTTTTAATCTTACTCTTTTTAATTTTTTTTCAACCCATTGCTTATCTATGGCAACTTCTTCTTCCAAACCGTGACTTTTTACGAATGTTGAAAAATCATTTATAACTTGTGGATTCTCTTTAAATAGTTCATTGGAAAGCTCATCTATATTTATAGTATCCTCTTCTTTTAGTTTTGCTTTAACAGTAGTCCTTATTCTCTCTGCTTTATCTGCATCTTCTACTATGTTACTTCTAGTCCAATTTTCAGCTGCTTTTAGGAATGTCTTAGTCATATCTCTTTCACTACTAATTATTGAACATCCTAAGAAGTTGCTTATAAAGTAATTTGCTCCATATTCTTCTTCATCTTTACTTTTTTTCTGCTTATCTATAACCATTAAATCATATCTTTGATTTTCTCTTATAGGTTTAATAAAAGCTGCTTTTTGTATCCTTTGACTACTACCCGGAAGCCCTGCTGATTGTGGAACTATATCTATTCCTATTTTATTTTCTTTAAACCCAACTTGGTGAGTAAAATTCTTAACATAATCCATCTTAAGTATCCCAATCATTGGACCTTGATCTGTAATTAATGAAACTACTATTAAATCACATGAAGGTATATTTACATTAGCCTTCATTATTATAAATAATTGTCTTGCAAGTTCCTGTGATAGTCCAATTAAATTATTATCTATCCCATTTAAATAATCTTGAACTACTTCTTTTACTATATTTCTTTCTGGATTAAATACGGCATACTTTAACTCCTCATCTTTAAAACACTTTTCTATATGCTTATGAAGAAACTTATATGTATCTTCATTTAGTTCAAGTTTATATTCATTTAAGACTGGTTCCTCGCCATTAGAATCAACAATATGTATAACAGCCTCTTGTATATTTATATCATTTATATATTCCATTAGTACACCACCTATAATATTTCAAATAATTTTGCTATATAAGTTGTAATAATTTTGCAGATTATTAATTTAATATTTTTCTTCAAAATTAAATTGAATCTTCAATTAGATTTATTACTTCTTCTAAATTATTTAGCTTTTTAAATGCTAATTTTTCGATATCTTCACTAGGATTTTTTAAATCAGGTATAATAACTGGAGTCATTCTTGCCCTACTTGCAGCTATAGTTCCAGCTTCTGAATCTTCTAGTACCATACATTGATTTGCAGGTATATCTAGTTTTTCTGCAACCCTTAAAAACACTTCTGGATTTGGTTTAGATTTTTTAACTTCATCTCCACATAATATATAGTCATAGTAATCATATATACCTGCATCCTTTAAAAGTTTGTATGCTATCTCCCTATTTGAAGATGTAGCAACTGCTTTTTTTATATTTTTATCAGTTAAATATTTTAATAGCTCTTCGATACCTTTCTTTTTTTCTACTTCACCATTCATTATTTTAGATAAATAAATATTATTTCTTTCCATTATATAATTATCAACATTTATTTTATTTTCAAACTCATTATGTAAAGTATTTCTAACACTTTCATGATTAGTTCCCAGTAATTTATATAATAAATTTAAATCAAAATCTATATTAAATTCCTTTGCAGCTTCTTTCCATGACTCATAAGAAAGTCTTTCTGTATCAAATATTAATCCATCCATATCAAATATTACTAGTTTTAAATTTTCCATTACACTTTTCCTCCAGTCATTTCTTCATTATATATTCTATAATAAAATCTATCAATTTTTAACCTTTTATTTAACTTATATTTTTTATTAACTTATATCTATCTATAAAAAAAGGATTTATACCCTTTAAGCTTAATCTCAAAAAGAATATAAATCCCATTTTTTATATTTAATTTATCTTTTACTTATACTTGTGTTTTCTTTTTTTTAAATACAAATATACCTACTGCTATAATTAATATTCCGATAACGCCTAATACTATAGGTGAATTCCCCCCTGTACTTGGTAAATTAGAATTACCTTTTCCAGATTCGCTACCGTTATTTACATTACCATTATTGCTACCCCCGTTATTTGTATTATTACTATTTGTAGTTGTATCTTCTTGATTTTTATCATCCTCTTCGTTACCATTTCCAGCCCCATTTCCATTGTTTCCTGGGTGTGACCCCTTTAACTTAAGGCCTTCTATTGCATCACTTAAAGATTTTACAGCCTCATTTACAATACCTTGTTCTGTAACTGCTATATTGTTATTCCCCATAACATCATGAGCAGCACTTAAAGCTTTATTTAGAGTATCTAAACTTTCGCTAGTATACTTACTTTCATCTATAGCTTCTGCTTTCTTTATTAATGATTCAAGATCACTCTTATCTGCAGCTTCTATTAAAGCCTTTACTGCATTGCTTAATCTTTCTAAAGTATTGTTAACTTCTTCTTGAGTAGCTTCTTGATTTTCTTTTACTAACTTAGCTGCTTCTATTGCTGATAACAACTCTGATTTACTATTTTCAGTATATAAATTCAAGTTAATTTTTTCAGCTTCAATAATAGTCTTACATAATTCACCCTTATCTGCTTTTAATTCTAAATTCATCATTGAATTATATAATGCTTCATAAAGCTTATATACATCTATTTCAGCTGGTTCTTCTGTAGCTAAAATATCTTTAGCTGCCTTTAAAGCATTTTTGAATTCTTCTTGTCCCTTACTTAAGAATCTATCTAGATTAATAGCTTCAGCCATATTTACTAAATCAGATAAATTATCCTTATCTCCTACTGGAATACCTATTTTCTTATATTCAACTAAAATATCATTATATGCCTTTGCTATATCTTTAATACTTGCATCTTTATTTGCATATACAGCTTTTGCTGAGTCCAATGCTTTATTAAATGAAATTTTAATTTCTTCTTCTATATCTTCTAATATTCCTTCTTCAACTTTAGTATTAGCAGCTTCTATTGCCTTATTTAGATTAGTTTTATCTAATTTTACTAAACCTTCTTTAGCTGTTAATAATTCTTCTGCTGCTAAAGTTAACTCTTCTCTATTAGCTTCACTACCTTTTTCAGCTATCTTAATAGCATTTTCATAAACTTCATTAAACTTGCTCCAAGAACTAGTTTGATAATGTATATGTTCCCCTATATCTTGTCCTTCATCAACTATTTTCTTTGATTCATTAATAAGAGTCTTTAATGCTTCTAACTCTGTACTGTAATCTGGTAATTCTATCGGATTAGCTCCAATAGCTACTAGTCTTTCATTAAATTTAATTATTTCTTTTCTATTCTTTTCAACATCTAATCTTCTAACTGCTTCTTCAGCATAATCTAAATTTAAATCTGTTGGTCTTTCTTCAGCTCTTGTAATAGCTGTATCAATCTTTGAATAAACAGATTTTAATACTGATTCTCCTAAATAGCTTGTAGGATTATATAATTTTAAGTTTTCAGACACCATTTGTGCAATATTAGCATCTACTGCATCATCATTATTATGAATTATAGATTCATAAACAAGAGTTGGTATTGTACCAAGTGTTGCTGTAGTAAATTTATTTCCTACAAAAGTATTTGCATTTATAGTATTATCTATGACTGGTGAGTTAATTTTGTTAGTTAATAAAACAACTACTAAATTACTTTCTGGATCTATAACAGTTAAAGTACCTGTCCATCCTTGGTGTCCAAAGGTATTACTAGATGACTGTGTACCAAAGTACCATACTCTACCGTTATCTCCCTCTCTCCACCAACCTAATCCCCATGTTGGACTAGATGCTTTTCTCTTTGTAAACTCTTCTATAATATCTTTAGAGAAAAATTTATTTTCTCCATATCCACCATCATTCAACATGACTTGTGCTAACTTAGCTAAATCTTCTGCATTTGCAAATAGACCTGCATGTCCCGAAACTCCATCCATTGAATAATAAGCCTTTTCATCATGAACTTCACCTTGAAGTGTATAATCACGAATATTTTCAAAGCTTATAGCACCATCTCTTGTATTTCCATTAAGTTCTGTTGCTGCTATATTTTCTTTTGAAAATCCCTTTTCTAATGGATTATAAACTATGTTATTTAATCCTAATGGCTTATAAAATGTATTTTCAACATACTCATCTAAAGCCATTCCTGTAACTTTTTCTACAATCAATCCAAGTAACATATAATCTACATCAGAATAAACTGTCTTTGTTCCAGGTTCATATTGTAATGGAGTCTTTAAAATCATTTCTTTAGTCGTTGCCTTATCTTGTGAATACAAAGGATTATCCACATTTTGATCTGGCTTTTGAGTTTCTTGATTGAACTTATTATTATGATATTGTGGATCTGCTGGGAATCCAGCTTGATGCTCTAATATATGCTGTATTGTTAAATTAGCTTTTCCCTTTATTGGATCATTTTCTCCATCTATAAACTCTGGGAAAAATTTAGTTATCTTATCTGATATATTAATTGTTCCATCACTTACTAACTTTTGAATAGCATAATTAGTTGAATACATCTTTGTATTTGATGCTATATCATATAGTGTTTCTGTTGTAACCTTTGGTGAATCAGTTTTCGGTGTTCCATCTTGATTATAAGCATTTACTGTTCCATAAGCGCTGTTTTTTACCATGACACCGTCTTTAATAACTGCTAATTGAGCACTTGTAAATCCATTTTTAACGTCATTATTTATTAAAGTGTCAATTAAATCTAAGGTATTTTTATTCATACCAACAGATTCTGCACTTCCATCTATAACTTCAGGGTATGGTATTTTCACTGATATTCCTGACTCAACTTCAGTATTTTTAGGATCTATATTGGTAACTTGGATAGTATTTCTTCCATTTTTAGCAACCATTGAATAATCTACTTCGAATGTTGAGCCTGAATTACTACAAATTTCTGTAGTATCCATTTCAACTCCATTTATAAAGATTCTTGCTGATGTAACTCCTGGATTAGCTTTAATATATAGCTTTCCTTGATTTTCATATCCATTGAATGTATATAAGTTATTTACTATTAAAGTATCATCAACATATCCTAAGCAATCTGGGAAAGCAATATCTGCTTGCCATTCCGCACTTGGATCTCCACTTAACTTTGTGAAAGTAATTTTAGATAAATCTACTGAAGCTTCTTCACCTACTGAAATATTATTAATTCTTCTATTAAATTCATCTATAATGTCTTTATCTTGAACTAAAGTCTCAAGTTCCTTTACTGATTCCTTAGCATAGTCAACTGTAGATTTTACTTTGCGCTCTTCTGCTCTTGTAACCATTGTTTCAACAATAGAACAAGCTGATTTTAAAACTGCTTCTCCTTGGTAATTAGAAGGATTATAAAGTTTTAACTTTTCAGTTACCATAGTTGCAAGATTAGCATCTACTGCACTATCATTACCATGCTCAATAGAATCGTAAACAAGTGTTGGTATTGTACCAAGTGTTGCTGTAGTAAATTTATTTCCTACAAAAGTATTTGCATTTATAGTATTATCTATGACTGGTGAGTTAATTTTGTTAGTTAATAAAACAACTACTAAATTACTTTCTGGATCTATAACAGTTAAAGTACCTGTCCATCCTTGGTGTCCAAAGGTATTACTAGATGACTGTGTACCAAAGTACCATACTCTACCGTTATCTCCCTCTCTCCACCAACCTAATCCCCATGTTGGACTAGAAGCTTTTCTCTTTGTAAATTCCTCTACAGTATTTTTAGAGAAGAATTTATTATCTCCATATCCACCATCATTTAACATAACTTGTGCCAATTTAGCTAAGTCTGCTGCATTAGCAAATAAGCCTGCATGTCCAGAAACTCCATCCATTGAATAATAAGCCTTTTCATCATGAACTTCACCTTGAAGTGTATAATCACGAATATTTTCAAAGCTTATAGCACCATCTCTTGTATTTCCATTAAGTTCTGTTGCTGCTATATTTTCTTTTGAAAATCCCTTTTCTAATGGATTATAAACTATGTTATTTAATCCTAATGGCTTATAAAATGTATTTTCAACATACTCATCTAAAGCCATTCCTGTAACTTTTTCTACAATCAATCCAAGTAACATATAATCTACATCAGAATAAACTGTCTTTGTTCCAGGTTCATATTGTAATGGAGTCTTTAAAATCATTTCTTTAGTCGTTGCCTTATCTTGTGAATATAAAGGATTATCCACATTTTGATCTGGCTTTTGAGTTTCTTGATTGAACTTATTATTATGATATTGCGGATCTGCTGGGAATCCAGCTTGATGCTCTAATATATGCTGTATTGTTAAATTAGCTTTTCCCTTTATTGGATCATTTTCTCCATCTATAAACTCTGGGAAAAATTTAGTTATTTTATCTGATAAATTTATTGTTTCATCACTTACTAACTTTTGAATAGCATAGTTAGTTGAATACATTTTTGTATTTGATGCTATATCATATAGTGTTTCTGTTGTAACCTTTGGTGAATCAGTTTTTGGTGTTCCATCTTGATTATAAGCATTTACTGTTCCATAAGCGCTGTTTTTTACCATGACGCCGTCTTTAATAACTGCTAATTGAGCACTTGTAAATCCATTTTTAACGTCATTATTTATTAAAGTGTCAATTAAATCTAAAGTATTTTGATTCATTCCAACTACCTCAGCACTACCTTCTAGTACTACTGGATATGGTATTTTTATATTTATTTTACCAGTTTCAGGAACAAAATTTGTAACTTGTATTGTATTTCTATCATTTACTGTTAAGGATGATATATCTACTTCATATGTTGTTCCATTGTTACTACAAGCTGTACTAACATCTACCTCTTTGCCATTAACGAATACTCTAACACTCTCTAAACCATCAGTACATGTTATATATAATTTTCCTTGACCTTTATACCCTTTAAAAGTGTACATGTTGTTAACTATTAAAGTATCATCTACATAATTCAAGCAGTCAGGAAAAGTTATATTAGCTTGTAATCCTGATTCATTAATAGATCCGTTTGATATAGTAACATTTCCATAACCAATCTTACTTGCACTTGTTTTTATTGTAGGCGCAACTACCATAGATGACATAAATATTAATGCCATAGCAATACTACATAACCTCTTTTTAGATATCAAATTTACCACCTTACCTCTTTCATATAAAATTATTTTATCCTCTTAATTTTATTAAAGCTTATTATAAATTAAGCATTTTTAACATCTGATTCTTTAATTACAAAGTAAGTTATAATAAATCCTGCAATATAAGAAATAACTAAACCTATGAAAAAGTTAAGCATACTTTCTGGTTTCATTATAGGAATAGCTACTAGTCCAGATGGTCCCCAAGAGTTTGATAATACATGTGTTAACATTACATAAGCTCCCCCAAAACCAGCTCCTATACCTGCCGTAATAAATGGTTTAAACATAGGAAGAGTAACTCCATATATTAATGGCTCTCCAACTCCTAAGAATCCTGCTGGAAGTGCACCAGTTATTACTTTTTGTAATCTCATATTTTTAACTTTTCTTGCCATGAAATAAATAGCTATTGCCGCACCAACTTGTCCCGCTCCAGCCATTGCAAGTACTGGGAATAATGAAACTCCACCCATAGCCTCTAATTGAATTGCATAAATTGGAATTAATCCATGATGTAAACCAAGTAATACCATTGGTAAGAATAATGCTGCTAATACGAATCCACTAATAACACTTACAACTGGGTTTGAAGAATTAATGATCACGCTTAATGCAGAAACTAACCCATCAGATAAATACCCAGCTACTGGCATAATAATAAACACGAAAATTATTGCTGTTATAAGTAATGTTAGTAATGGAGTTAGTATTAAATCTAATACATCTGGTACTATATTACGAATTGATTTTTCTATTTTAGCAAGTATATATACCCCAATAATAACGCCTATGATACCGCCTTTTCCTGTTGTTAAAATAGAATTTAAAGGTACTGCTTCATCATATAAACCTAGCATAGTTGATAAAGCAACAATATTACCACTTATAGATATCGCTCCAATCATACCACCAAGAGCTTCTGTTGCACCAAATTGCTTGGCTGCGTTAATACCTGTATAAATCGCAAAGTATGATAAGAATCCTCCGCCAATTAATGAAAACATTAATTGTGTAGCTTGCCAGAATCCTTCTGTTGGAAGTGTCCCTTGTCCTTGTAATGTAGAAACTAAACTTCCTAACCCATTAAAGATACCAGCTGCAATAATTGCAGGTATTAAAGGAATAAAAATATTTGCAATTACATTGATTACCTTTTTAAATTTATTTTGCTTTTGATTATCTTTAATTGCTTGTTTATTATCTTGCCAATCTTCTGTTACAACTCCATCTCTTGGAAGTCCTAGCTCACTTATACAAATATCTGTAACCTTTTTTGCTTTACCAGGTCCTAAAACTACCTGTAAATAATTATTAGCTTCAACAACTCCTAATACACCTTCTGTATTTTTTAACTCTTTCATTTTAACTAATTCTATATCTTTTATTGTTAGTCTAAGCCTAGTCATACAATTTGCAGCCTTTATAACATTACCTTTTCCACCAACTAAATCAACAATTACCTTTGCTAATTCTAAATTTGTCATATAATTCCCTCTTTTCCTTAATTAATATTTTCTAGAGCAAATCTCACATGCCCTTCAGCCCTTTTTAATCTTTCTTCAGCTTCATCATACTTACAATTAAGAAGTATCATTACAACAGCAGTCTTGACCTTACCATTCGCTTCCTTTAAAGCTCTCCTTGCTGTATCTCTATCACAATCTGTTGCTTCAATGACTATGTTTTCTGCTCTTACTACTAACTTTTCATTAGTTTGCATTACATCTACCATAAGATTTTGATAAGCTTTTCCTACAGCTACCATACTCCCAGTAGATATCATATTTAAGACCATCTTTTGTGCAGTTCCAGCTTTTAACCTAGTTGATCCTGTAAGTACTTCAGGTCCAACTACAACTTCAATAGCTACATCTGAATACTTTGCCATTTCAGAGTCTTTATTGCAAACAACTATAGCTGTTTTACAGCCTATTTCTCTTGCATACTTTAGTCCATGGATTACATAAGGTGTTCTTCCACTAGCTGCTAGCCCAATTACTACATCTTTGTTAGTTAAATTGATGTTTTTTAAGTCATCAACTCCTAAAGTTTTACTATCTTCAGCACCTTCTACAGCTTTTATAAAAGCAGATTCACCTCCTGCTATTAATCCAACGACTAAATCGCTTGGTACTCCAAAGGTAGGGGGACACTCAACTGCATCTAATAAACCTAATCTTCCGCTTGTACCTGCACCCATATAAATTATTCTTCCACCTCCCTTCAAAGCTTTTGCACACATATCTATAACCTCTGAAATTTTAGGTAAAGTATCTCTAATTGACTTTATAACGTTTTCGTCCTCTTTATTCATTGTTATTGCGATTTCTATTGAAGTCATTCTATCTAAATTCATAGTATTTTTATTTCTAGTTTCTGTTGTTAGCTTAGTTAAATCTACCATAATAGTCCTCCTGATTTTATCTTAAAGTTAACGTTTACCTTAAGTTTAAATTAGGTTTTTGTATATGAGTTTTATTAAATTGCTTCATATTTGAATCATAATTTTTATTTACAAAAGCAATATATAATATGTCTATTATATTTAATTGGGCTATTCTAGATGAAATTGCCCCTTCTCTAAATACATGTTCTGTTGCAGCTACCAATAACTTATAATCTGCTATTTTAGCAATAGGAGATTCTTCTGATCGTGTAATTGCAATAATAGGAGCACCTATTTTCTTTACTATATTAGCACACTTAATCATTTCTTCTGTAAATCCAGAATAACTTATAATAATGGCTACATCATTTTTCTCCATATTTATAGATTGTAATAGTTGTGCATGAAAATCATCATTTATACAGCAACTTTTATTTATTCTTAAAAACTTCAAATAAGCATCCTTTGCAACTAATAAAGAAGCTCCAACTCCAAATAAGCAAATATTCCTTGATTTCTCTAAAATCTCTACACAATCTTCTAATTCCTTAATGTCAATTAACTTTTCTGTTTTCTCTAAAGATGAAACACTCTTCAGAGTAACTTTTTTTATAATTTTCTCTAAACTATCTTCTTTATGAATACTTTTTAATCTTTCTTCATCGGCTGATTTTCTAATTGCCAATTCATATAGTAATGAATGAAGTAAATCTTTATATCCTTTAAAGCCTATTTTTTTACAAAGCCTTATAATAGTAGATGGGGACGAAAAGGTTTTCTCAGATAATTGATATATATTACTTTCTACTACAGACTCCGGATTCCTCAGTAGATACTCTATTATTCCCTTTTCAGTTTCACTAGACTTATCGATGTAATCTTGTAATTTCACAACTACACTTTTCATAAAACAACCTCCATCTATACATTAATTCTACAATTTTTAATCTATCTTATCAATATATTACCATACTTTCGAAATTTTGTTTCATACTTTGGTAAATTTTATATTTTCGCATTATTTTAAATAAATATTTCAAATTATATATATAGAAAAATATGTAGAATAATTCATAGTTTTTATAAGTTGCAACTAATTTCTAATTTTTTTGTTTCAATTAAATTTATTTTGGGTTATAATACTATTGACAAGAATAAATATATAGAATATATGTTCTTGGTATATTTTAGCTTTACAGCTTATATTGTAATAAAATTTAAAGTTATGGAGGTTTATACCATGTTAGTTTCAGCAAAAGAAATGTTAAACAAGGCTAAAGCGGGTAAATACGCTGTAGGTCAATTCAATATCAACAACTTAGAATGGACTAAAGCTATTTTACAAACTGCTCAAGAAAATAATTCACCTGTTATATTAGGAGTTTCAGAGGGAGCTGCTAAATATATGTGTGGTTTCAAAACTATAGTTGGAATGGTAAATGGAATGATGGAAGAATTAAACATCACTGTTCCAGTTGCAATTCACTTAGATCACGGTAGCTATGATGGAGCTTTAAAAGCTATAGAAGCTGGATTCTCTTCAATAATGTTTGATGGATCTCACTATCCAATCGACGAAAACATAGCTAAAACAAAGGAAATGGTTAAATTAACTTCTGAAAAAGGACTTTCTTTAGAAGCAGAAGTTGGTTCAATCGGTGGAGAAGAAGATGGAGTTGTAGGTGCAGGAGAAATTGCTGATGCTGCTGAATGTAAAGCAATTGCTGACTTAGGTGTAACTATGTTAGCTGCTGGTATTGGTAACATTCACGGACAATATCCTGAAAACTGGAAGGGATTAAGCTTTGATGCTTTAGAAGCTATAAGCAATGTTACAAACAACGTGCCTCTAGTATTACACGGTGGTACTGGAATTCCAGAAGAAATGATCAAAAAAGCTATTTCTTTAGGAGTTGCTAAGATCAATGTTAACACTGAGTGTCAATTAGCATTTGCTGAAGGTACTAGAAAGTACATCGAAGCTGGAAAAGATCTTCAAGGAAAAGGCTTTGACCCAAGAAAGCTTTTAGCTCCAGGAGTTGAAGCTATAAAAGCTACAGTTAAAGAAAAAATGGAATTATTCGGATCAGTTAACCAAGCATAATTTCATTAAATATAAAGGTAGAAAGAATTTCTTTCTACCTTTTAATTTTGTCTAAAAATTTTAACTTAGTCTAAATTCTTAGGCAAATTTACTTCTTTATAAATTATTTTTATACTATTCCTATTATCCTAAAGCAACATCTAAAACCATCATAACTATAAATCCAAGTATCAATCCTAATGTTGTTAGCTTTTTATTTTCCATTGATGCTTCTGGTAATAATTCTGCCCCTACAACAGCAATCATGGCTCCTGCTGAAAATGATAATAAAAATGGTAATATGCTTCTAACTGATAAGGCAGCTATTACTCCTATTACCCCAGCTATTGGTTCTACTAGCCCCGAAGCTTGTCCGTATAAAAAACTTTTTGTTCTTGATATACCTTCTCTTCTTAATGGTAAAGATACAGCTGCTCCTTCTGGAAAGTTTTGCAGCCCTATTCCTAACGCTAAAGTCATTGCCGCTATTAATGATGTACCTGGTATTCCAACTGCAACTCCTCCAAATGCAACACCTACCGCTAATCCTTCTGGTATGTTATGAAGAGTTACTGCGAGAACTAAAAGTATACTTTTTTTGTATTTGCTTGTTTTAGGTTGATCTTCTTCTCCTTTATTGGTAATTACACCATAAGAATAGGTATCCATTAATTTATCTGCAAAAATTAAAAATAATCCCCCTAATAGAAATCCTATTGCCGGAATAACAAATCCACTATAACCAAGTTCATTACAAAGTTCTATTGCTGGATTTAATAAAGACCAAAAACTAGCAGCTATCATTACTCCAGCACCAAAACCTAACATTGTATTTAAAACTTTTTTATCTACTTTTTTAAAGAAAAAAACCAATGAAGCACCTAAAGCTGTAATAAACCAAGTAAATAAAGTTGCAAGCAATCCTTGAATAACTGGATTAAATTCACTAAACCAGTCCATATACATATCCTCCTTAGTATTTAGATTCCTTAATTATATCTTACTAAGAAGGTTTAATTTTTGTTACATATAAATACAAAATACTACATTTTTATTTTAAAGACCCTTCTCATCCTTTAATTTTATACCTTTTTCTTCTAATAGTTCATAAATTGTTTTTGATGTAGTATCTTCTTTTGTATAACCAATTAAATCTAATATTTCTTCTAATTTCTCTTCTGAAGTAGTTTCTATTTCTAAATATGGAAATGGACAAAAACTTTTATCATTTATATCTATTTCTACTAAGGAATCTTTTAATTTATAGCTTTCTCTATATTTTTTTATAGATTGTTTTAAACTTAATCCTAAAGATAGAAAGATTTTTTCTGCCGCTATTTTATCCTCAACTATTGTTTCATTTTCTTCCATAACTTTAAATGTTTCTTGACTGAGCATTTTTTTTGTAGTTATATATACAACTTCTTTATTTGACATTCTATCATCTGTTATTCTTATTCTTGCATATCCTTTGGCATTTAATAATCTATTATCTTCAAAATCATATATATTATTAGTTTGATATTCTTCTTTTACTTTTTCAGCTCCCAATGATTTAAGTTTTTCTCTTATTCCATCAACATCTATATCAATTATTCTAGTTTCTAATTCTTTCATATAAATACCCTCCTCTAAAAATTATATAAAATATTATATCATATTAAAAATAGAAACAAAGAACTTGTTTCACTCTTTAAATTACTATACCGTAGTTATTTGTTCAAAAATATCATATATCCATATTGTATATTTAGACAAATTTTCATAATAAGTATAAAATTTTATTATTAATGTCCGAAATATATCATATAAACATAATTTTGTATTAACTGTATAAAACTGTATAGAAAATAATTGCTCTGTATAGAATTTTTTATGAGAGGTTAGTTTAATGAATATCGGAAAAAAATTTATAAATGTAAGAGATTTAAAAATAGGTATGGTTATAGCCAGTGAGATATTATCTAATGGAACTGTTCTTATTGGCAAAGGAATAACACTTAATCAACAAATGTTAGATAAGCTAAATTCTATTTGTACTTTTGATATTGTTGAAATATATACTGATGAAAAAGATAACTCAAAAGAAAAGTTAGCTTTAAAAAAAGCTGAAAAAACGCTTAATAATATTTCTATAGATGTTAAGTTAATATTTGATAATGCTAAAACTCTTCAAACATCAAATACAAATGAAATAAATGAATATGCAAAAAAATTATCTCAAGAACTTAAACTTAGTAGCAGTGTTTTAAAAAATATCATTTTACATGGTAGTGATGAAGATTGTATATATAGACATTCTGTAAATGTAGCATCATTAAGCTATTTACTTGGAAAATGGCATGGATTAAACGATAATAAGCTCCACTCACTTATTTATGCCTCCTTACTACATGATTTTGGTAAAACAAAATTAGATGAAGATGTAATAAAAAAAGAAGAGCCTCTTTCTAAAGAAGATTTTGAAATAATAAAAACTCATCCTACTATTGCTTATAATGAAATAAAAAAAATTCCATTTATAAGCCAATCAGTACTTTATGCAATTTTAATGCATCATGAGAGGTGTGATGGCACAGGATATCCGCTTGGACTAAAAGGAAATCAAATTCATGATTTTGCTAAAATTATAGCAATAGCTGATACTTTTGATGCAATTAATTCAAATAGAACATATAAAAAAAGAAAAAGGCCACTAGAAGCTCTAAAGATTATAAAAGACGAAAGCTTAAATAAACTTGACTATAGTCTATGCTGTACATTCTTAGAAGGAATGGCAAACTTTTATATTGGACAAAACGTATTACTAAATAATAAAAGTAAATGTAAAATAATAAAAATGGATTTAAATAACATTTCATCTCCACTTTTATTAAGTGAAGACGAATTCATTGACTTAAGCAAAACTACTGGCCTATATATTGAACAGATACTTTAATAATAAGAGTTAATAATTAAGGTTTAAACATATACAATTATTTATATAATCTTCTGCAAACTGATAAAAAATAAATTAATGAAAAAAACTAAAGTAGGAGTTTTTTTCATTAATTTTTAATTTTACATAATAACTATATATTTTATATGGCTATCTTAACTTTTATAATTTTTCTCTTCTTTTACTTGACTTTATAAATAATTCTTTTAATCTTTTCTCATCACTTTCAACTAAAGCTGATTTTATATAATTTATCTCATTTATAAAATTATCTATTGATTCTATTAAATTATCTTTATTTCCAATAAACAATTCACTCCATAAATCTTCATTTATATTTGCAATTCTAGTTAAATCTCTATAGCTATCACCAATGAAACTTCCCGTATCTCTATCTTCTTCATCACTATTAATTAATGCAACTGCTATTGCATGAGGTAGCTGACTTGTAAAGCCTATCATTTTATCGTGAAATATAGGATCTATCCTTTTAATTCTTTTGAATCCCATATCATAAATAATATCTTCTAAGAGCTTTATATTTTCTTCTTTATTTTTATCAGTTACTGTTATTAAATAATTTGCCCCTCTAAAGACTTCCTTAGATGCATAATCAATACCCCTCTTTTCTCTACCGGCCATAGGATGTCCAAATATAAAATCTATACCTGGAGGTAATATATTTAATATATCATCTATAAAAAGCTTTTTTATCCCTGTAGTATCTGTAACTATTGCTCCTGATTTAAATAAATTTCTATTTTTCTCAATAAATCTTTTGATAAGCATAGGATAAATTGCAAGAATAATTAAATCAGCCGCTCCTACTATTTCACCAGCATCTACATACCCCTTCTTAATTATTCCTAATTCTTCTGCCTTGCTCAAAGTACTTAAATTATTATCAATTCCATAAACATCTTCATATCCTGCTGCTTTAAGCGCCATAGCAAAACTTCCACCAATAACACCAAGCCCTACTATTAAAATCTTCATAAAAACACCCCAATTTATAATTAAAAGAATGAACGAATTAATAATGAAAAAATTGTAAAAAACTATTCAGACCAACCCTGAATTACAAAATTCCATGGGAATTTTACCATTCATTCTTTCATTATTTCATTCTTTTATTATTTTTTCCCTTCCATTTCTGCTAATATCTTAACTTTGTTCATTAGCTTTTTAAATGCTTCTGGTTTTATTGACTGTTGTCCATCGCTTAATGCACATTGTGGATTGTTGTGGACTTCTATCATTAATCCATCTGCTCCTGCACTTATTGCCGCTTTAGCTAATGGCTCTACAAGATACCAGTATCCTGCTGCATGACTTGGATCTACTATAACTGGTAGATGTGATTTCTTTTTCACTACTGGAATTGCGCTTAAATCTAATGTATTTCTTGTATAAGTTTCAAATGTTCTTATACCTCTTTCACATAGGATTACATTTTCATTTCCAGCTGCCATTATATATTCAGCAGACATTAACCATTCTTCTATTGTTGCAGACAAACCTCTCTTTAATAAAATTGGCTTGTTTGTTCTGCCTAATTGTTTTAATAAATCAAAGTTTTGCATATTTCTAGCCCCAACTTGAATTACATCTACATCCCTAGCAAATATATCTATATAATCTGTTGACATTATTTCCGTTACTATTGGAAGTCCTGTCGCCTTCCTAGCCTTTTTTAGAAGTTCTAAACCCTCTAATTCTAAGCCTTGAAAACTATATGGAGAAGTCCTTGGCTTAAATGCTCCACCCCTTAAAAACGTTGCACCTGATTCCTTTACGCTCTTAGCTATTTCTATTATTTGCTCCTCGCTTTCAACAGAACAAGGTCCTGCCATAATAGCTAAGTTATTTCCTCCAATTAGACTACCCTTTACATCAATTACTGTATCCTCTGGCTTAAATAATCTATTGGCCTTTTTATAAGGCTCTTCAACTTTTAGAACTTTATCCACTCCAGCAAATCTAAGAAGCTTATCAGAATCTATAGCTCTAGTTTCACCAACTACGCCCAAGATACAAAAAGTTTCTCCTTGCGATAAATGAACTCCTAACCCTTTACTCTCCAAATCTCCCTTAACCTTCAATACTTCATCTTCACTACAATTCGGATTCATTACAATAATCATACTATCCCTCCATACTACTTTGATAATTTATAATTGACAATTGATAATTTATGAAGAAACTTCTACGAAGTTTCTAAAAATATATTGTTAATCCCTAAACTCCTTAGGAGTTTATTCATTAATTCTTTCATTTTTCCATTCATTAATTATTAATTGCTCATTATGTATTAAAAATCACTTTCCTTAAACTCTAAAATGAACTTATTCTTAATTATCCATTGTATACTGCATTATCGCTTCCATTGCCATTGCATAGCCCAATTCTTTAAAACCACATATTTGTCCTATACATGCTGGTGCTATTACTGATTTATGCCTAAATTCTTCTCTTGCATGTATATTTGATAAATGCACCTCAACAGTTTTTATATTTACTGCCTTTATTGCATCCATTATAGCATAGCTATAATGTGTATATGCCCCAGGATTTATTATTATACCATCATATTTTTCATAATACGCCTTATGAATTTCATTAATTATTTCACCTTCTATATTGCTTTGAAATAACTTAATATCAATATTTCTTTTTTGCCCCTCTTCTTTGATGTAATCACAAACATCTTGAAAGTCTTTAGTTCCATAAATACCTTTTTCTCTTACTCCTAACATATTCAAATTAGGACCATTTATAACTAGTACCTTCATCTAACCCCTCCTAAATATACTTATTGCTAAATTATTTTAATTATTTTATCTATAATTTCTTCAATAGTTGTATCATTAACTATTTTTATCTCACAATAATTGTTATATAAATTATATCTTTCAGAATATAGGTTGTAAAGTTTAGACTTACCATCTGATAATAGTGGTCTTGATGATGTATCAACATCTTTTAATATATCTTCTATGGGCCTGTCTATAAATATTATTATTCCTTTATCCTTAAAGAAATCTATATTCTTTTTTCTTTTAATAACACCACCGCCGCTAGAAATTATAATCTTACTCTTATTGCTTAATTCTTTACACGCTAGTGTTTCATAATCTCTAAAATATTCCTCACTTATATTGAATAACTCTTTTACTGTACTATTAGATATTTCTTCTATATATTTATCCATATCACAAAAATCATAGTTTATTTTATTTGCTAGTTCTTCACCTATAGTACTTTTTCCACATCCAGGCATTCCAATTAATAAAATTATATTCTTATCCATTTGTATTCTCCTATACCTAAATGAAATGTAACTTTAATTTTTCGTATATTTCTTTTATTATTTCTTCATCAATTGATACACCATTCCATATCTCTTGAGCCTTAGCTGCTTGACCTATAAGCATATACAATCCAGAAGTAGTTTTTTTAGATAATGAATTCCCTATATTTACAAACTTGGTTTCCATAGGATTGTATATTAAATCTACTAAGGCATCAAAATTTCTTATTATATCTTCTGTTACTGGTGACACATTAATATTAGGATGCATACCTACAGGAGTAGAATTAATTAAAATGTCTCCGCTAATATTTTTTAATTCTTCATAAGTTATTACATCTACATTTTGTAAATTAAATTCTTCTTTATTTGGTTTTCTGCTTACAATCTTAATATCTGATATATTATTATCTAATAAATAATGTACTACTGCTCTACAAGCCCCTCCATTGCCTAAAATAACTGCACTTTTCCCTTTTATACTTATATTATTAACTTTTAACATATATCCAAAGCCATAGTAATCCGTATTATGGCCATATAACTTTCCATTTTCTAAAGATATTGTATTTATTGCTCCTATTTTTTCAGCTTCCTCTGATATGCTATCAATATATTTCATTATATCTTTTTTGTAAGGTATAGTTACATTTGCTCCCTTTATCTTTAATAACTTTAAAGCTTCCGTAAAATCTTCTAGCCTATCTTTTTCTATTTCGAATAATTTATATGCCCCATCTTTATTAATAGCTTTTAGTAATTCACTATGAATTTCTGGTGATAAACTATGAGAAAGTTTTTCTCCTAACAATCCGTAAAACTCCATAATATTGCCCCCTATTCATATATTTAATTTATATTATGTCATATATCTAATTTTTTGATTATAAAGATTATATCATAATAAAAAAACATGTAACATAATAAGCTTTTTATAATTATCTAAAGAATAAAAATTTAAAGCAGTGAAAACTTACTATGTTTCCACTGCTTATAAACTATTGAATATATTCATTTTTTATAAATTGCCTTTTATTATCTAACTCAAACCCTTGTCTATTAAAAAATTTGAATTCTTCTTCATTATATTCTTTATTACTATTTACTATATAGGCTACTTCATTTTGTTTTGCATTTTTTTCAAGCTCTAAAATTAATTGATGTCCTACTCCTAATCCTCTATATTTTTCATCAACAATCATACTATTAATATCTAATTTTCTTTTATAATTTAGATCATCGCTAAGATCACTATTAACATACCCTATAACATCATCATTTAGTTGTGCCACCAATGTTATAGATCTTTTATCCTCTGCTATGGATTTTATGTTTGAATAATCTAGCTTTGAATTAAGCCTATGAATATCCTCATAATCATTTAATTTAATTTCCCTCACATCAAAACCCACCATAAAAATGCCTCCTATTTTGTAAACGTTTATAATAATGATAATTCCAAAAGAAAGGTTACCCTTTCCCTCTTTTTATTTTTCTGAAAATTCTAAATATTGTTTATATTATAATTATACACCTAAAATTTTCTAATTGCTACTATATTTTTTTATATTCTTTCAATTATAAAGTCATTTATAGATTTAACTCTATGATTTTAACTCTTTAAAATCATATGTTTATTCATTATATATTACTATAAATAATAAATTTATTATTTATATAAACATTTAAACTTTTATATTCCTAATAAATAAAAAGGATTACTATAAAAGTAACCCCTATATTAAAAGTAAGATTTATTATTTTTAATTTTAATTATATTAAATTATCATCCTTACTTAATATATTAAACATTAATTTATATATTATAAACTTGCTTTATAGCTTCCAATAATTTTGAAGTATCCACTATTCTTTTCTATAAGATTTAATGCATTTTTAACTTCCATATTTTCTATGCTTCCTTCAAAATCGACATAAAGTAGATACTTCCAAGATTCATGCTTATTAGGTCTTGATTCTATCTTAATCATATTTATATTATTTTCTGCAAAGTATCTTAGTAAATTATAAAGTGTACCAGCCTTATCTTCTAAAGAAAATACTACACTAATCTTATTACATTCATTATTATACTTTAACTCTTTTCCTATAATTATAAACTTAGTATGATTATCCTTTTTATCATTTATATTTTCTTGTAGAATGTCTAGTCCATAAATTTGTGCTGCTCTTTTACTTGCTATAGCAGCTTTTTTAGTATCTTTTAAATCTGAAATTAATTTAGCACTTATTGCTGTATTGTGATATGGAATTAATATTATATCTTGATATCTACTTAAAAATTTCTTACTTTGCTCAAATCCTTGAGGATGTGAATATATTTCTTGTATGCTCGTTATATCTGTTCCTTTTATTCCTATTAAATGCTGATCTATCTTAATACATTCTTCTCCAACAATATAAAATCCATAATTAACCAAAAGATCATATACTTCAGTTATTGCTCCTGTATATGAATTTTCAATAGGTAAAATTGCATATTGGATTTTATTATTTTTTAAAGCTTCAAATACATCTACAAACTCATCATAGTTTTTTGTATTATCACAAGTTTTAAAGTGTTTTAAAAGAGCTTCTTCACTAAAAGATCCTTTAACACCTTGATATCCAATTACAAAATCTGATCTTTCTTCAATTAAGTTATTTTGAATATTATTATTTTCTTGTATTATATTTGCTTGAAGAGATCTACTTAATTCCATTAAATTTTCAAAAAAGCTTCTTCCAATATCCCCATATGAACTATTATTAAGATTTTTTATATTTTTTTCTATAACCTCTTCTTCTCTTTTGCCATTAAAAATTGGCAGCTTATTTTTCTTTTTATATTCACCAACCTTAACTGCAACATCCATTCTTCTTTCAAATAAAGCTATTAATTCTTTATCTATAGAATCAATTTCTTTTCTATAGTCATCTAATTCACTCATTAATTATCTCCCCTTTATTAAGTCAAGTAAGCCTATTGCTGTTACAGCTTCTATAACAGGTACAGCTCTTTGAACTATACATGGGTCATGTCTTCCTTCAACTCTAAACTTTACATTTTCATTTGTTTTTATATCTATTGTACTTTGCTCTTTTATAATAGATGCTGTAGGCTTTATTGCAACTTTAAATAATATAGGCATTCCATTTGTAATTCCACCTAGTATTCCACCATTGTTATTAGTTGTTGTTTTCACCTTATCTCCATCATAATAATATTCATCATTACATTCTGACCCAAACATATTAGTCATTTCAAAGCCCTTACCAAACTCTATTCCTTTTACGGCTGGTACTGAAAACATTAAATGAGCTAATGTAGATTCTACTGAATCAAAAAACGGATTACCTATTCCAGGACTTATTCCAGTTACAGCACATTCTATACTACCACCAACTGAATCTCCCTCATACTTTGCTTGTAATATAGTATGCTTTATCTTTTCCCCTAAAGACTCATCAATTAATGGTAATTCCATTTTTCTTAATTTCAATATCTCATCTTTTAATATATTTGTACTATTAAAATCCTTATCTTTTATATCTTTTATTGAAGATATATGAGCACCTATATATATGCCTTCTTTTTCTAATATTTGCTTACATATAGCTCCTGCAAAAACTAAATTTGCAGTTATTCTTCCTGAAAAATGGCCTCCACCTCTATAGTCATTAAATCCAGAATATCTCATATATCCTGTATAATCAGCATGCCCAGGTCTCATATAGTCCTTCGTTTTACTATAATCTTTTGACCTAGTATCAGCATTTCTAATTATTGCACAAAGAGGTGTTCCAGTAGTTTTTCCTTCAAAATACCCACTTAATATTTCTGGAAGATCACTTTCTTTTCTAGCTGTTGACATTGCGTTTTTCCCTGGTGCTCTTCTATTCATTTCTAAAAGAACTTTATCCATATCAATTTCAAAACCAGATGGTAACCCATCTATATTAATTCCTATTGCATTACCATGTGATTCTCCAAATATAGAAACTTTTATATTATTGCCCCATACCCCACTCATCTATATTTCCTCCTAGCATTTTAAAATCTTCAAAAAATCCTGGATAAGATTTTGCTATGCAATCATAATCAGTTAATTCTATAGGATTTATGCATCTAGTCGATGCTATTGCTAAAGTCATGGCTATTCTATGATCCTTCCAGCTCCAAACCTCTGCTCCACCTTGAAGCTCATCTACACCATCTATAATAAGACCATCTTCTTTTTCTACTATTTTAGCTCCTAATTTATTAAGTTCAGTTGCTACAGCCTTTAACCTATCACATTCTTTAATTCTTAGCCTACCTGCATTAATTATTTCTGTCCTACCTTTTGCGAGTGCTGCAACTAAAGATATTACTGGAATTATATCTGGACATTGTGATGCATCTATTACAGTCGATACTAATTTATCTTCCACATTGCATTTAATATTATTTTTATCAACTATAAATTTTGCCCCCATTCTCTCTAATATATCTATTACTTCTTTATCTCCTTGAAGAGAATTCTTCTTTAAATCAGTAACAAAAACATCTGATTCAAGTGCATCTGCAGCAAGATAAAATGCTGCTTGTGAATAATCCCCTTCAACTCTGTAATTTCTAGATATATATTTTTGGTTACCTCTAATTATAAACTCTTTATAATCTCTATTTTCTATTTCTATTCCAAAGTTTTTCATACAATCTAAAGTTAAATCAATATATCCTTTTGACTCTATATTGGTACTTATATTTATTTTTGAATCGCCATCTAATAAAGGAAGAGAAAATAAAAGCCCTGTTATGAATTGTGAGCTTATATTACCTGGCAAGCTAAATTCTCCAGGCTTTAACATACCTTTTACTATCATATTCAACTCATTTTCAACATTATTATATTTAATTCCTTGTTCCTTAAATATATCAAAATATGTGTCTAAAGGTCTTTTACCTAAGTTTCCCTTACCGATAAACTTAGTCATTCCATCAAATAACAAAGATATAGGTATAATAAATCTCAATGTAGAACCTGATTCATTACAATCAATTAATCTTACTGAATTTTTAACTGTACCTTCTCTATATATCCCATTAATAATTATCTTATCTTCTTCTTTATCTATAACTGCACCTAGTGCAATCATTGCATCTATAGTTGCATTAATATCATCTGAATAATCTATATTTTCTATAATAGAAATACCACTTCCTAAAGAAGCACAAATAATAGCTCTATGAGACATACTTTTAGAAGGTGGAACCTTCACAGTTCCATTTAACTTAGATTTCGATAATCTTAAACTATTCATAAAACACCACCTTGTTTGTAATTGGAAGAATTAAAGAGTGAAAAAATGAAAAAATTAATGATATAATTCAACCAAGCTGAATTATTACAAAAATTTCTCACTATTAACTTTTCACTTTTGCCTCTTAACTCTTTTCACACTTTTCAACATTTACTAATTCATTCATAACTCGATCCGTCAAGTTATTTCGTTAACTTTTCATGCTTTCTTACTTTTCCTTTTCACTCTATTCTAATCTATTCGTAACTAGTCTTACCGAGTTATTTCATCTGTTTTTTCATTTTTTAATTTTTCTTGAATATTTTGCTTGTTGTTTTGTATATAAAGCTTTCTCCTATTTCTTTTAAGAAAATTAAGTTCAAGCTATTTCCCAGATTCTTCTTATCTAGCTTCATAGTTTCTAGTATCTCTTCAATATCTATCGTTAGTTCATATGGTAATTGATATTTTATTAATATATCTTTAATTATATCTACTGTACCATTCTTTGTTATTCCTAATTCTTCACTTAACTTAGTTATTTCATACATTCCAATTGCAACAGCTTCTCCATGCGTATATTTACTATATTTATAGTACTGCTCAATTGCATGACCTATTGTATGCCCAAAGTTTAAAAGCATTCTTTCCCCAGTATCCTTTTCATCTTTTTCCACAACATTTTTCTTAATTTTGCAACAATTGTGAATAATATATTCTATATTGTGCATAACTTCCTTTTTATTACTGTAATTAATAAGATTACCAAAGAATTCTTTATCTTTTATACAACCATACTTAATAACTTCTGCCATTCCATCATTAAATACCCTATCACTTAATGTATTTAAAACTTCTGGATCTATAATAACTTTCTTTGGATGATAAAAACTACCAATTAAGTTTTTTCCCTTATCTAAATCTACTCCAACTTTTCCACCTACACTACTATCTACTTGTGCTAATAAAGTTGTAGGACACTGTATAAATGGTACCCCTCTTAAATATGTAGAAGCAACAAAGCCACCTAGATCTCCTATAACTCCTCCACCTAAAGTTAAAATTAAATCACTTCTTGTAAACTTAAAATTTAACAGTTCATCATAAACTAATGGTAAAGTAAAAAAAGCCTTACTCTCTTCACCTGGATCAAGTACTATTTTTTTAGCATTATATCCGTTGTTAATTAAATTGTTTAATACTAAATCACCATAATACTTATCAACATTTTTATCAGTTAAAATAAAAACCTTATTCCCTTCAAAAAAGCCTTTTATCTCATCTGCTAATTTATTAATTATTCCTTTTTCTATAATAATATCATAGCTACTATGAATTAAATTTACAGATAACTTCATTAAAACACCACCTTGTTTGAAATGAGAAAAATGAAAGAATGAATAATGAAAAAATTATTGTAATAATTCAGCTTAGCTGAATTAAAAAATAAAAAATAGAAAGTCTTACTACTTAATCTATCGTTAATACCTTAATTCTTCCTTCACTTTTAAATTTTTTATTCTTTAAACATCTACTACTACACTCATGACTCAGTATTCCTTGTTATTTCATTAATTCTTTCACTTTTCACTATCCTATATTTGTCTTCCCACCGCTGTTGCAATAGCTTTTAATTCATCAAATAATGTTCCGTAATCTTCTGGTTTTATTGATTGTGGACCATCACATAAAGCTTTTGCTGGATCATTATGCACTTCTATTATAAGACCGTCTGCACCTACTGCAACTGCTGCTTTTGCAAGAGGTGATATCATAAATCTTTTTCCTGTTGCATGACTTGGATCTACGATAACTGGTAGATGACTTAATTTTTTAATTGCTGGTATCGCACTTAAATCTAATGTGTTTCTTGTATAAGTCTCAAATGTCCTTATTCCTCTTTCACAAAGAATTACATTTTCATTTCCTCCAGCCATTATATATTCTGCGCTCATTAAGAATTCTTCTATTGTTGCAGATAAACCTCTTTTTAATAGTATTGGTTTATTTGTTTTTCCTAATTCTTTTAACAAATCAAAGTTTTGCATATTTCTTGCTCCAACTTGGATTACATCTACATCTCTTTCAAATATCTCAACATCATATGGTGACATTATTTCTGTTACTATAGGTAAGCCTGTTTGATTTCTTGCTATTTTTAATAATTCTAACCCGTCATACTCTAATCCTTGAAAACTATATGGTGAAGTTCTTGGTTTAAATGCTCCACCTCTTAAAAAATTTGCCCCTAATTTCTTAACTTCATTTGCAATAAACGTTATTTGCTCTTCACCTTCTACTGAACAAGGTCCTGCTATCATAGCAATTTTATTAGCGCCAATTTCACTACCATTAACATTTACTATCGTATTATTTGGATGGAATAACCTATTAGCTTTTTTAAATGGCTCTTGAACATGCATTACCTTTTCTACATTATTATTTGCTTCAATTTTTAGAGGATCTATTTTACTTGTATCACCTACAAGTCCTAGTATTATTAGTTCTGTTCCTATAACAGGATTAACCTTTACTCCTTGCACTTCTAGTTCTTCTGTAAGTTTTCTTATTTCCTCTTCTGCCGTTTTGGGTTTTAAAATAATTATCATGAATTTGCCCCCTTTTTATTAATAATTGATAATTAATTATTTAAATTTTTATATTAAAAAAGAGACCTCAAATGAGCCCTCTTAAATAATCAAAATATCTTTATATAAAATATTTGGTTTCTATTATAAACTCATTTGAAAAGAATTATTAATTTTTTTGCAAAATAAATAGCCAGCGCTAAAGAAAAAGCCCCAGAATATAAAGTAAAAAAAGCTATAAAATTTTGCTTGTTTTTCTATAATTCTCTTCATAAAGTCCTCCATTTAATCAAAATTTCTTTACCTAATTATACCAAACCGAAACCTTTTGTCAATATATCGAAAGAGGTTCATATAATTTTAACATTATAATATTGGAGCAATTAACCTTATTAACGCCTCTTTTATCCTTAAGCATCTACCTCTATTATCATATTCTTCTATAGTTACTAAATTACAATCATCAATATCTTTATAGAAAATTTCTTCTTGTTCCTTTGCAAATCTATCATCAAATATAAATGCATTTATCTCAAAATTTAATTGAAAACTTCTTATATCTAGATTTGCAGTACCAATACTACATACCTTTCCATCAGCAACCATAGTTTTTGAATGTATAAAACCTTTTTGATATCTGTATATCTTGACACCACACTCTATGAGTTCTCCAATATTAGCGCTTAATATCCACTCCATAAAGAAGTGATCTGGTTTGCCTGGCACCATTAACCTAACATCCACTCCAGATAACGCTGCAATCCTCAAGGCTTCTTTCATAGGTTCATCTGGTACTAAATAAGGAGTTTGGATATATACATTTTTCTTTGCATTATTAATTATTTTCATATATGCATTCTTTATATATTCTTCTTTATGGTCAGGCCCTGATGATATTATTTGTATTCCAACATCACCATAGCTTTTTTGTTTATTGAAGTATTTTTCATAACTTTTAAGTTCTCCTTCTGACGCATAATCCCAATCTAGAATAAACCTTTTATTAAGCTCATTTACAGCTTCTCCTTGGACTCTTATATGTGTATCTCTCCAAAAATCAAACTGCTTACCTTTATTTACATATTCATCTCCAACGTTAAATCCACCTACATACCCAACCTTGCCATCTATTACAACAATTTTTCTATGATTTCTATAATTTATACGTATATTAACATATGGTAATATTCCTGGAAAAAACACTGCAAATTTTATTCCTAAGCTTCTTATGTACTTTATATGTTTATTTCTTATGTTCTTAGATCCCATTCCATCAACTAAAAGTCTTACTTCTACCCCTTCATCTACTTTTTTCTTTAATTCATTCAATATAGTTTTTCCTAAACTATCTAATCTAAATATATAATATTCAATATGTATGAAATCTTTAGCAGACCTTATGTCATTTATCAAATCCTTGAACTTTTCTTCTCCATTAATGTAACTCTTAATATTATTTCCAGTTGTATATAATGCTCCTGAATGATTATAATTCATCATTATAAGATCCACATACTCTTTTGATATTCTTTGAGATTTTTTTTCTTCTTTAAATCTTTCAATTAAATCTCTTGCCTTTTTATTATCAGTTACTTTCTTTTCTCTAAATATTTTTTGTCTATTTAGATTTTGGCCAAATATTAAATATATTATAAATCCAACCCCTGGAAGAACTATTAATATTAATAACCATGCCCATGTAGTCGTTGGTTCTTTTCTTTCTATAAATATTAATGATATTGCAGATAAAATATTAATAGTAAAGACTATTAATATTAAAATAGATGCACTCATCTTATCACCTCCAATAATATATCTAATGAATAATTCATTGTTAATTATTCATTATACACCATATATTATAATTATATCCACTTTTTATAATCATTTAAAGGGTATAGTAATTTATTAATGAAAGAAGAAAAATTCAATAGTGAAAACATAAAAAAATGAAGGGAAAAAATCTTCAATAAAATTTTCCCCTTCACTATTTCACTATATAGTTTAGAAACTATATTAATGTAAACTATACATTTATAATTTATTCTAAATATTAATCACATTCATTTAATTTATTTTTCTTTCTCGCAAATCACAACATCATATGGATTTAATAATATTTTGTTAGATATCTTATTATTATTTATTATATCCTTAAGGCAATATTCTTCTAAATTAATTTCTCTTTTTTCATCTGAATAATTTTGTATAAATAAATATTCATTTAAATCATCTTCTCTTTTGGTTATAGTAACACCAAAAGGTAACTCAACCCCTAAATTTCTTTTTATTCCTATATCACTTATTAATTTACTTAAGAAATCCTTATTAAATTCTCCATCCATTCTTGATGCTATATAATAGGCATTTCCATTTCCATAAGAATTTTTTGTTAAAGCAGGCATTCCTTTATAAAAATCACTATTATATTCTGCTAGTACTTCTGCTTCACTTGCATGAATTAAGTCACATATATGTGTACATTTATAGATTTTATTATCTTTTTTGACTCTTATTTCGTTAACTTCATAATCATATAAAGCGTCTACTTCTTCACTTCTAAGTCCAAAAACATCCATTAATTTCCCAGGAAATCCCCCAAGATAGCATAAATCTACATCATTTACGATACTTGACCAATACGTCATCACAAAATTGCCGCCTTTTTCTACAAATGCTCTAATTTTATCTTGATATTCACTTCTAGTCATATATAATATTGGCGCAATTACTAGATCATACTTATCAATATCGCCCTCCATATCTACAAAATCTACATTTATTCCAAGCTCCCAAAATACTTTATAGTATTCTGTTATTATATCAATATAATTTAATCCTATATTTCTTGGTCCTTGAGAGTCTTTTAAAGCCCACATATTTTCCCAATCAAAAACTATTGCTACTTTTGATTCTAACTTTGAGTCAATAACATCATTTATTTTTTCTAACGTGATACCAACCTCTACTACATCATTAAATACTCTTGTATCTTCTTTGCCATAATGATCTACAACAGCTCCGTGAAGTTTCTCACTAGATCCTCTACTTTTTCTCCATTGAAAATATTGTACTGTATTCGAACCATGAGCTACAGCTTGTATAGACGCTAACTTATGCATTCCTGGTTTCTTAAGTTTGCTTACTCTTTGCCAATTAGTCATGCTTGGTGTACTTTCCATAAGCATAAATGGTTTTCCTTTTATACTTCTCATAATATCAAAATAAGCAGCCACCTTATAAGCGGACTCTATATTGCTTTCGCTATGCCATTCTGGATAAGAATCATATGAAACTACATCAACATAATCTTTAAACTTAAAATAATTTAATCCCTCATAGTAATACATAAAATTAGTAGTTGCTGGAATACTTGAATTATACTTTTTAACAGTATCTATTTCATGCCTCATAAAATCTATAGTTCTATCCGTTACAAACCTCTTCCAATCTAGATTTAAAGCATGCACTTGATTTTCTCCTATAGGTGATGGACTTTCTATTTGATCCCATGAAGTAAATGTATGACTCCAAAACGTTGTCCACCATTTCTTATTTAAGCTATCTAAAGTTTTATATTTTTCTTTTAACCATTTTCTAAACTCTTCTTGACAAAGCTCACAATGGCACTCTCCACCATATTCATTAGAAATATGCCACATTATAACTGCTGGATTATTAGCATATCTTTCTGCTAGTTTTCCATTTAAAATTGCAGTCTTTTCTCTATAAATAGGAGATGTATAGCAATGATTATGTCTAAATCCATGAAGATTTCTAACTCTATTTTCAGCTACTCTTAAAACTTCTGGATACTTTTTAGATAACCATGCTGGTCTTGCTCCACTTGGGGTTGCAAGTATTGTATTTATTCCATTTTCATATAGTGTATTTATAACTTTATCAAGCCATTCAAAGTTAAATACTCCTTCTTCCGGTTCTAAAGCTGCCCAAGAAAATATTCCAATTGACATAACATTACAATGAGCTTTTTTCATAAGTTCTATATCCTTCTCAAAAATATCAGGATAATCAAGCCATTGTTCTGGATTATAATCTGCTCCATGTAAAAACTTATTAAAAATATTCTCCATACGAATTCTCCTTATATTACTTTATTATTATTCTCATATAAAACTTAAAATAGTAATATCTATCAATCTCTATAATAATCTATTTAACTGATCCAACTATTCCTTCTACAAAGTTCTTTTGCATCAAGAAGAAAATTAGTGCGGATGGTATTGTAGTTATTATAATAGAAACCATTATCATACCATAATCTGGACTATATGCCGTTGCAAGTGATGATATAACTAATGGTAGCGTCCTTTTATCTGGTGATTGAATAGATACTAATGGCCATAAAAATGAATTCCAATAATTCATGAAAGTAATAATGGCTGCTGCTGCATAAGTTGATTTCATCGTTGGAAGATAAATTCTAAAAAATGAACCATACTCACCTACCCCATCTACTCTAGCCGCTTCTAATATTTCATACGGAAATGATTTTGTATTTTGCCTAAAGAAGTAAATTAAATAAGCTGTAGAAATTCCAGGTAAAATTAGAGCCATACTAGTGTCAAGTAAACCGATTTTACTAAATAATTTAAATAATGGCACCATAATAGCTGCAAATGGCATCATCATTGATAGCATAATAAATCCCATGACTTTTTCGCTTCTTTTGCTTTTAAAAACTTCAAATCCATATCCTGCCATAGAGCATATTATAAGTGTTAATATAGTACCTAATAAAGCTACTTTAATAGACATCCATATCCCTGCTGTTACATCTACAGTATTAAATAAATTAGTTATATTATTTATAAGTTCTCCACCAAATGTCATTTTCCCTTTAGTAATTTCAGTTGATGAATTAGTTGCACCAATAATCATCCATAAAAATGGGAAGATTGATAAAGCTGATGCAGCAATTAAAAATATATAAGAAAAAATCTTGTTTCTTTTACTCATTTTTATCACCTGCCACTTTACTTTGTATAATTGCTAAAACAGCTACCATAAATACTATTGCATATGAAACTGTTGCTGCATAACCAAAATTAGGAGTATATACAAAGGATAAATTATATATATATTGTGATATTGTCATAGTTGCATTTCCTGGCCCACCAGCAGTTATATTCATTGCTTCATCAAATAACTGTAATGTTCCATTTGTAGATGTTATTGCTGTAAAAAGAATTATTGGCTTTAACATAGGGATAGTTATTTTGAAAAGTTGCTTAAACCCAGTAGCTCCATCAACTCTGGCAGCTTCATAAATACTACTATCTATATTTTGCATAGCAGCTAAATAAAACATCATATTATATCCTGTCCATCTCCAAGTAATTGCTATAATTATAACTACCTTTGCCCAAAATGGATCAAGCAACCAAGCAATAGGTACATCTATAACATTTATGAACATTAGAAATTTATTAACAACACCATCTACAGAAAATAGACTTTTAAATAGAACTGAGTAAGCTACTAATGATGTTATACATGGTAAAAATATAGCTGTCCTAAAAAATCCTTTAAATCTTATATATTTGCTATTTAATAAATTAGCAATAATCAATCCTAAAATAAGCATAACTGGAACTTGTATTACTAAATAAATTAAAGTATTCTTAACAGCTTGTTTAAAAACTGGATCTTTAAATAATCTAATATAATTATTTATTCCACTAAACTCAGTAGATAGTCCTTTTCCTGATTGAAATGATAAAATAAATGCTTGAATCATAGGGTAAAAACTAAATATAAGTATTAAAAATGTTGGAAGTAAAATAAATTTCCAGCTATTTATATTAATCTTTCTTTTTTTCTTGTATGCTAAACTGTTTTGCATATAAATACCACCGCCCAAACTGTCTTTAAAAATTTGGACTACCATATGGTAGCCCAGTTATAATTGATAATTGCCAATGCATAATTAAGGATTGAACTTGCACCAAACTCCTAGAATCTCAATTTCAAAACTCCTTTAAAAGTTTTATCCTAAATTATCCATTATTAATTTTCCATTGTCTTACTGTACTTGTTGTTCAAAAAGATTTTGCATTGCCTCTAAAGACTTATTTATATCTCCCCCATTTACTATGTTAGAAAACTCAGTCTTTAAAGCATCTTTTGCTTCTTGAGTGTACATACCAACAGTTATTCCTGGTACTTCTTTTGACCATTCTGAGAATATTTGATATACTTTTTCACCACCAAAGAATTCTATTTCTTTAGAATAGGCTTCACTTTCAAAAGCCTTTGTGTATGATCCAACTCCACCATTATTAGTTAAGAATTCAGAATAAAAATCACTACTTCCTCCTATTGTCTTAGATAAGAAATCTATAGCTAAATCCTTGCTCTTAGATGATTCTAATACCATCCAGCTTGATCCACCTTCATTTGAAGCATTTTTTGCACCTTCTATGTTACTTAAACGAGGTATAGGAGCTACTCCCCACTTACCTGATTGATCTTTAGCATCCATTATAGTTGGAATTTGCCATACTGCAGAAATAACTGTTGCAACATCTCCATTATTAAAGCTTCCAACAAATTCGCTCCAACCAGTTACAGGCTTTGCAATTCCAGAAGTAGATAATTCTTTAAATACCTTTAATGATTCTTCTAAAGCTTTATTTCCAACAAAGTTAGCTTTATTATCTTCTGTTGTGAACCAAGAACCAGCAGAATTCATAATTATAGGAATTAATGTATCTTCATTAGGGTTAACTGTAAGCATATCTTTTCCTGTCTTTTCCTTAACTACTTTACCCATTTCAATATATTTTTCCCATGTTATATTTTGTAAATCTTCTGATTTGAATCCAGCTTGTTCTAAATAATCTCTTCTATAGAACATCCCAGCTGATCCAATATCAAAAGGTATTGCATATTGCTTTCCATTAACAGTTACACTATCAACTTTATATTTTGAGAATTCATCAAATTTAATAGCTCCACTTAAATCTGTAAATGCTCCATCATATGAATTAATATATTTAGCAATATTTATATCGTTAGCTAAAATAATATCTGGTAAGCCAGTAGTTACTCCTGAAACTAAATTAGTATTAAGCTTTTGCTCTAAGTCTATCTTAGACATATCTACAATTTCTAAATTGAAATCTGGATTATCTTTTTTGTAAAGCTCCTCTGCTATTTTTAAAGCAGCTCCATTAAAAGATTGATCCCAGCACCAAGCAACTAACTTTTTTTCTCCTCCATTTGCATTTGGCTCATCTTTTGCTTTATTACTACATCCTACAAAAACTGTAGTCGCCATTGTAAATGCCATTATAGTACTTAATAACTTTTTAATTTTCATATAAATCCCTCCAACTCTCTTTATGTTTATATAATAGCAAATCCATCATGAAAACGTTTAGTAATGATTTTAGTACTTTTGAAAGCTTTTAAATTGAGCATTATTTTGATTTATACTTTTTCATTAAATTGATATTTTTTCATCATAATTTCACACCTTTTAATTTAATTTAAATAAGAGATAGTGTAATAAACTATCTCTCTTTACATATTTCTATAAAAATTATAAATTTATATTGAGAATTTCTCATCTTGATCTTTTGATACTGGTATTTTTATAGAAATTATTGTTCCATACCCTAATTCGCTATCTATCTTTACTCCGAATTCTTCTCCATATATTAATTTAATTCTCTCATCGACATTTTTAATTCCAATGCCACCCTTTATTTTTTTCTTCTTTAGCTTATTTATATCTGTAACTTCCATTCCAATTCCATTATCCATTATTTCAACCAAAATAAAATTGCCACATTTATTTATAAATACATTAATTTCTCCTCTTGAATTTCCAGTGAACGCATGAAAAAATGCATTTTCAATAAATGGCTGAATTATTAGTTTAGGGATTAATAAATTTTTACAACTTTCATCTACTTTGAATGTTACGTTAGTTTCTCCCCCAAACCTTAACTTATTGATATAAACATATTGCTTTAAATTTTCTATTTCTGATTCTATTGTTGCCATTTCTTCAGTTGTCCCTATGGTATTTCTTAAAATAGAAATTAAAGCATCTATTGTATTTTCAACTTCATTTATCTTCTCGCTTCTTGCTAAGTACTTAATTGTACTCAGTGTATTATATAAGAAATGAGGATTTATTTGCATTTGCAATGCATTTAGCTCTGCTTTTCGTCTCTCTTCTTCCTCTGATATAAGATTTTTTACATAGTAATCTATTTTCTCTATCATATCATCATAAGCTTCTGTTAGAACTCTAATTTCATAGGTCTCATTCATTTTACTCTTATTATCATCTATTGGCTCAAGGCTTCCCTTTGACATTAAATCCACTAAAGAAAGTAATGGCTTTGAAAACTTATAAGATATTATATAAGTTGCTCCTATAATTAACACTAAGCTTATTCCTATTATTATTATCATATAGTATTTCAAGCTATTTAGGCTATTAGAAACAGATGCTTCATTTATATCAGCAACAAAATATGCGTCAAAAAAAGGAATATAATTTGAAATTATCGTATGACTTAAACCTTTCTTTTTAACTTTGATCGGTGAATTTTTATCATTTTGACAATAATTTAATAAATCATAATCGTAAGAAGTAATTTTACTAGAATTGCTACTAGACATAACCTGTCCATCTGATGATAATAACGAGAAAGTCATCCCATCTACTAAATATCTTTCATACATACTATAAATTGCTCTTTCATCAATAACTAAGTACATATGTCCATAAAGATTTTTATTATTGTTATCAATTAAAGGCTTAATAGCTAACAAAGAATTTTTATATTTTATGGATTTTATATTTGAAGTATTTGCAATTCTATATCCTATATTAAAACTATCACTTTTTAAATTTAAATTATCAAATATATCTTTAAGTTCTATATCCCAATGCAATGAATTTGTTGAATAATACATTGAATTATTTCCTACAGCTACAATATGAGAATTTTTAGGTGTTAAGTATTCTCTATTTGATTCCATGTAGTTTCCTAAAGAAACTACTGTATTAAATAGCTTTACATTATCTCCGATTGGCTGAGTTAAGTATTCCTTAAAAGCATGACTTTTACTTATCTTAGTTAATCCTTGTACAATTTCGTAATTATATTCCATCAAGTCTTTTTGTATATATGCAAAATCATTATTAAAATTATTTATAGCTTGTTCAACTATTATTTTCTTTGATATGTTTATACTTAGTACAGTTAAAAGAAAACAGATTATAGAAATATAAATACTATTTATCCAAAGAACTCTATTAAAAATACTATCTTTTCTTATCATTTAATTTTGCCATCCTTCTATATTCACTAGGAGTTACAGAAGTATATTTTTTAAAGATTTTAGAAAAATAATTATGTTCTGAAAATCCTACCATTTCACTTATATTTGATATAGGTATTTTTAAGTCTTCTAAATAAAGCTTCGCCTTTTCAACTCTAATTCTACTTATATAAGAACTTAAATTTTCATTTGTTTCATTTTTAAAGCAATAAGATAAATAATTATAATTAATATTTAAATCTTTAGAAATTGAAGCTACTGATATTTCATCTCTATAATTTTTATCAACATAATCTTTTACTATTTTTATTATAAAATTATCATTTCTTGAATCTAATTTATTTTTTGATAGTTCCTCAATATATTCAAAAGTTTCTACAACTATCTTTATAATTTCATCAAAAGACCTTGCAATATCAATTTGTTTGAATAGAATTATCTTTTTTCTTGAAATATTTATAAGCTCTGAGTCAAGACTTTCTATTGTATTTAGAGCATTATAAATTAGATTCTGAGAGAACTTTTTCAAATCATACTCATCTATACAAACGTTTTCCTTAAGACTGTAAAAGTATTCTTTCACTAAGTTTATAACTTCTGTAAAGTTTAATTTTCCAATATATGAATTTAAACTATCATAATCGAATTTAGTAGTCACATTAGATTCTTTTATATCTTTTATACCAATTAAAGCTTCATTGAAATAAATAGCTTTTTTACTTATTCTTATACATTCATCATAAGCTAAATAAATCTCACTTATCTTTTCTATACTCTCACTTATTACAAAAGTTTTTACATTAAATTCTTTCATAATATCTTCTGCCATTAAATTAATGTCTTTCTTTAATTTAATATTTTTATATTTATCATAATTAATAACAACTATTAATTTATTTTTAATCAATAAAACTATATATGGATTTTCATTCATAACATTATTAAATTTATTCTTTATTTCATAATGCATTTCTTTCAAATCTACATATTCTTCATCTAATTGATACATTTCTGTCATCATAACGTAAAAATTATTCATATAAAAGTATTCTTTCAAGCTAGCTAAATCATTATCATCTATTCTTCTATATAATATTAAACTAGTTAAATCATTTTCTAACTTTTCTATCTTATCTATTCTCTTATTCTTATTATCTATATAATGTATTTCATCAATCATATTTTTCAAAATCGGTACAATACTTTCAGCACTAGCTTCTGTTTTCAATAAATAATCATGTATTCCATATTTAAAAGTATCTTTAACATATTCAAATTCTGAAACATTACTTAATACAAGAACTTTCGTATTAGGGTAATCTTTTTTTATTATCTTAGTCAACTCTACTCCATCAATTTCTGGCATAATTAGATCTGTAATAACTATGTTAGGTTCTTTATCTTTAATTATTTCTAATGCCTCTTTACCATTAGCAGCTTCTCCAATTAATTGAAAACCTTCTTTTTCCCAATCACATATATGCTTTAATCCATTCCTCAATATACTCTCATCATCTACAATTAAAACACTATATAATTCCTTCATAGATACCCTTCCCCTTCCTTATTAAGCAAACTAATATCTAAACTTATGATATCATATATTAAAAATGTATCCAAATATATTAATCAAAACATTTCCCTTAACTCTCTTATTTAAATTTGTTTTTTACTATAATTCAGCTCATTTAACCTACCACTTTAATTATTATTATAAATTCTTATTTTTTCTCTATGCATTTGTATATTTATACCACAAACAAGCTTCCATTACATAATTCAACGAAGGTGAATTATCTCCTTCACTTCTTCACTCTTTCATTTTTTTATTTTTCTAATTAAAAAAGAGTGTTGTATTAACTTAATAATACAACACTCTTTTTAAACTATACCCTATAAGTAATTAGGTAAATTAGTTTTGTCCGAAATATCTGTCTAATAATCCTTTGAACGCTTGTCCATGTCTAGCTTCATCTTTGCACATTTCATGAACTGTGTCATGGATTGCATCTAAGTTTAATTGTTTAGCTAATGTTGCTAAATCTTTCTTTCCTTGGCAAGCTCCGTGTTCTGCATTTACTCTAGCTTGTAAGTTAGCTTTTGTATCAGCAACAACTACTTCTCCTATTAATTCTGCAAATTTTGCAGCGTGTTCTGCTTCTTCGAAAGCTATTCTCTTATATGCTTCTGCAACTTCTGGGAATCCTTCTCTATCAGCTTGTCTTGACATTGCTAAGTACATTCCTACTTCTGTACATTCTCCTACGAAGTTAGCTTGTAATCCTTCCATAACTCTTGGATCTACATCTTTAGCAACTCCTACTCTATGTTCATCTGCCCAAGCTAAGTCTCCTGATTGTTCCATGAACTTATCAGCACCTACCTTACATACTGGACATACTTCTGGTGCTGTATCCCCTTCATGAACGTATCCACATACTGTACAAACAAATTTTTTCATAATCTAAACTCCTCCTCATTTATATCTAATTCAATAATTTATTTTCTATAACTTTTATCAAATCCTTGTGATGCTATTATTATATAATAATAATTATCCATTGTAAATAGCTAAATTTACTTTTATGAAAATCTAAAAATAAAATGTACAAATTATACTTTTTTCTATAAACTATTGTATTTAATTAACAATTTAATATATAAAAGTTTATTTTATAAATAAAAAGGGAATTTAACAAAAGTTAAATTCCCCTTTATTCCATTTATCTATTCTATTATTTTATTCCTAATGCAGCTTCCATATCTGAAATTATAGTATCTATTGCCATTATTCCACTTCCACCAACATACCAAGCTTGTGGATTTACATATACTATATGTCCATCTTGATAAGCTTTAGTTGTCTTTATTAACTCATTTTCTACAGCTTCTTTAACTGATTCCTGAGTTCCAGTTATAGCTCCTCTATCTAAAACGAATAAGTAATCTGGATTCTTTTCTTTTAAGTATTCAAACGAAATATTTTGTCCATGATTTGATACTTCTATTTCTGTATCTGCTGGAATAAATCCGAACTTGCTATAAACCATATCATATCTTGATCCTGTACCATAAACTGATAATGAACCTTCATTAAACATTGTCATTAAAGCTGTTGAGTTATTTTCTTTAACTTTTGCACTTACTGCTTCTAATCTCTTATTTATGCTTTCTAATTCAGCTGTAACGCCTTCTTCTTTATTAAATACTTGTCCTAAGATTTTAGCATTATTTTCTGCTGAAGCAAATACATCACTATTAACTGTACCTAAATATAATACTGGAGCAATTTTCTTTAAATCTTCATAATAAGACTCTTGTCTTCCTTCTATTATAATTAAATCTGGTTCTGCTGCATTAATTTTTTCTAAATCAAATTCTTTTAATGAACCTAAATCAACATATTTGTCATCTTTGTATTTATCTAAATATGATGGTAGTGAGCCTTTTGGTAACGCTACTGGCTCAACCCCTAACTTACTCATTATATCTAATGAACCGTAATCTAAAACTACAACATTCTTTGGATTAACAGGAACTTCTACTTCACCTTTTTGATCTGTAACAACAATTGTTTTATTTTCTTCTTGTGCTGGCTCTTCAGCTGATTTATCACCTGAGGTACACCCTACTACTCCTACTAATAATAACATAACCATACTTAATATGATTGCAAGTCTTTTTTTCATTGAAAAATACCTCCATTTTTTTGTTTTATATAAATTTTATTTTTTACTAACTAATCTTTTTAGAAATAAATGCATATTTTTTGATTGTTTACTTCTCTAATATTGAAATTCATATCATAAAGACAACTTAAGTTATCTTCTGTTATCATTTCTTCTGTCGTAGTATGATTAACTAATTTTCCATCTTTTAATGCAACAATATTATCTGAATAACAAGATGCAAAATTTATATCATGAATAACAATTATTATAGTTTTTCCTAAATCATTTACCATTTCTCTAAGCATCTTCATCATTTCAGCTGAATGCTTCATATCCAAATTGTTTAATGGCTCATCTAGAAGTATATAATCTGTATCTTGAGCAATTATCATTGCTATATATGCTCTTTGTCTTTGTCCACCACTTAACTCATCAATATACTTATCTTGAATGTCAGCAAGCTTCATATAACTTAGTGCATTATCTACAAGTTTTTCATCTTCTTTTTTTAATTTACCTTCACAATATGGAAATCTTCCAAATGAAACAAGTTCTCTAATAGTTAATCTTATATTTAAATTATTACTTTGCTTTAATATTGATAATTTTTTTGATAACTCCTTAGAGTCCCACTTTTTTATTTCCTTACCATCTATAATAACTTCTCCTGAATCAGAATCCATAAGTCTTGATATTATAGATAAAACAGTACTTTTTCCAGCACCATTTGGCCCTATAAACGAGGTTATTTTACCTTCCTCTATGTTAAAAGAAACATCATCTAAAACTTTCTTACTTCCATAACTCTTACTAATATTTCTTACTTCTATCATAGCTTACTCTCCCTTAATAATAGATTTATAAAGTAAATTCCTCCAATAAAGTTAATTATTATACTTATAGTTGTATTAAAGTTAAATATTCTTTCCACAAAGAATTGACCTCCAACTAAAGCAATTATACTTATAAGTGTACCAACTATAAGAAGAACTGAATGCTTATAAGTTTTAGTTATTTCATAGGTTAAATTAACAACTATTATTCCTAAGAATGTAATAGGTCCAACTAACGCTGTTGACAATGAAACTAATATAGCAACAAACGTTAGTATTTTTTTGCTAAATTTATCGTAATCAACACCTAAGTTTATAGCTTGTTCTCTACCTAATGACATAGCATCTAATTTATTAAAATCTTTATATAAGATAACTGCCATTATTGCTAATATTACAATAGAAATAAGTATTATCTTTGTATTAACTAGACTAAATGAGGCAAATAACTTTGTTTGAAGTGCATCAAATTCATTTGGATCTATTAAAACCTGCATGAAAGATGATAGACTCCTAAATAATGTTCCAACAACTGTTCCTACTAATAATAAGAAGAATATATTATTTCTTCCACTTTTAAGAACTACTTTAAATAGAATCATTGCTAAGACTACCATTAGGGTACCTGATGCTAAAAAGTTAATTGTTTTATTAACCATGAATATTGATGTAGATCCAAATATAAAAACCACTATAGTTTGTACTAAATTATATAAAGCATCTAAACCTATAATGCTTGGTGTTATAATTCTATTATTAGTTATTGTCTGGAATAATAGCGATGCTACTGAAATTGTTCCTCCTGCTATTAATATACCTAATACTTTTGGAATTCTAAGAGACAAATTAAATCTATAATTCTTTGCATTTAATCCCCACACTACAAACAATGTTAGAAAGGTTATTGCAATTATTAGCATTATAATTATTTTTTTCTTATTATTTCTCATTATTTATTCCTCCTAAATATTAAATAAAGGAATATTACAGCTCCAATAACGCCAATTGTTAAATCTATAGGAACTTCATATGGTGCAATTATTAATCTACTTATAATATCACAAGCTAAAACAAAGCTTGCACCTAGTAAAGCCACTATAGGCATGTTATTTTTCAGATTGTCCCCTTTCCATATAGAAACTATATTGGGGATTATTAATCCTACAAAAGGTATACTCCCTACCGTTATTACAACCAATGATGAAATTAAAGCTACTATTATAACTCCTATGTTAGTAACTCTTTTGTAATTCAATCCAAGACTTACCGACATTTCCTCTCCCATGCCTGCTAAGGTAAACTTATGTACATATGCAAAAGCTATAATTACTAATGGTATGCTTAAATATAGTATTTCATAGTTTCCCTTTAATACTGTTGAAAAACTACCTTGTAAAAATGCTCCCATACTTTGAGTCAAATTGTACTTATATGCAAAAAAATCCGTTATCGATCCTATTACATTTCCTAGCATAATTCCTACAAGTGGAATAAAAATTACATTTTTTATTTTTATTTTCTTTAATATCATCATAAACATAAATGTTCCTACTAAAGAAAATACAAAAGATAAAACCATCTTTTCAAATATATTAGCAGATGTAAATATTATTATAGAAAATAACACTCCAAGTTTTGCAGAATCTACTGTTGCTGCTGTAGTTGGTGAAATAAATTTATTATTACTTATTTGTTGCATTATTACACCACTTATACTCATACCTACTCCAGCAACTAATATACTTATCAAACGTGGTAATCTACTTATCATAAGAACCTCGATTTCTGAAGTTCCCATATTAAATATATTTATATTTGATACTCCAACGAATATGGATATTACTGATAGAATAATAGTAATAGCCAATAAAGATTTTTTAGTCATATACTCACTCCCGTTATTTGATAATCTATATCAACTGATTATTATTATAGTTGATAAGGATTATCATTGTCAACGCATTTTGGGTAATTTATCTATATTTTTATAAATTAATTAATTAATTAATTAATAATAGCCATATTCTTCATATTTTTTTATATTAATTTATTTTTAATATAAAAAATAAGAGTATAATTAATAAAAATCATACTCTTAGCTTAAATTCAATCTCTATATTTATTTACATCCCTTTTTATAGACACCAATAAATTGTTAAGTTCATATATTTCTCCATCCTCTATTAACTTGTTTAATGAACTTTCATATCTACTTGCTTCCGCAAATTTTCCTAGTGATATAAGAGTTAATATATTATGCATAATACTTGAAATTATATCTGATTTTATTTCAAATAGCTTTTGAGCATCCTTAATTTCATCTTTAATATCAAGCATTTGCTCATCTAATTCAAAGGCTGCATCAGCTGCTTTTTTTAGCTTTTCTCTTACATTATCCGGAAGCTGCTTCTTATATTTATAATTTAATGAGTGCTCTATTGTAGCCCAGAAATTCATTGCTAAAGTTCTTATTTGAAACTCAGCTAGTATCTCTTTTTGGCCTTCTGCCATATTTATTGGATATTTAATTATAACATGATAACTTCTATAGCCACTTTCCTTTACTCCCCTAACATAGTCCTTTTCATAAAGAATTTGCATATCTTTTCTTGCTCTTATTATTTCCACAACTCTATCTATATCATCTACAAATTGACACATTATTCTAATGCCAGCTATATCTTCAATTTCATATTGAAGCCTATCTAAAGGAATTTCAAATTTATTAGCTTTTTCTAGAAGACTAGAAATCTCTTTTACTCTTCCAGTAACAAATTCTATTGGAGAATATTCATTTTTCTTTCTATATTCCTTTCTAATGCTTCTAAGCTTTACCTTTAGTTCATCAACAGCCTGTTCATAAGGCATAAAAAAACTTTTCCAATCTTGAATCGCCATATCTTATCACCCTTTTCAAACTTCACCCTAAATATTATATCAAAAATATCAAATTGTGTAATTAAATTATTAAAGTATATACGATAAAATAAAGATTTTATTGCATATAGATAAAAATGTAGCTAATTAATAACCTTTAATTACAGAATATTTCGCACTTAATTAATATATATTATTTCTATTTTATTGTGTACTCAAATAATTATATTAACTATTTTATATCATAATACTATTAATTTTGTAGCTTATTATTTAAAAATGTATATTTTTAAGTTGCATTTTCCATTTTTGTAAATGTTTTAACTACAAATCTGCTATATTATGCTATAATTAGGTATATGTATAATATAGAGGTGATAACTTATGATAAACTCTTTAAAGGATGCGAACGCTAAAGATTCAATTAAAAAAGACGATAATGTTAATAAAGCAACTAAAAACTTATTTCTTAAAGGAGTAACTTGTCCAGTTTGTAAAAATTCCTTTAGGACACCAACTGTAAAAGTTAATGCCCCTAGGATTACTTCTAGGGATTCTGACTTATTTATAAGATATTCAGTAGAAAATCCATATTTTTATGAAGTATGGTTATGTCCAAGCTGTGGTTACGCTGCTCTTAAAACAGACTTTAATAAAATTAGAGAATTTCAAATAAAACTTGTGAAGGATAAAATTACTCCTAAATGGGTTAATCGTGAATATGATACTCCCTTTACTGAAAAAATTGCAATTGAAAGATACAAATTAGCTTTAGTTAACTCACTCATTATTGAAAGTAAAAATAGTACAAAAGCTATGATTTGTTTAAAAATTGCTTGGATGTATAGGTTGTTAATGGATGAAATTAATGAAAAAAATTATATAAATCAAGCATTAATAGCCTTTAATGATACATTTATAAATGAAAACCTACCAGTGTATGGATTGGATAGATTTTCTATTATGTTCCTAATAGGTGAATTACATAGAAGAGTTGGTGAAGATACATCGGCCTTAAGATGGTTTTCTGAAGTCATTACATCTATAGGTGCGCCCCAAAAAGTAAAAGAAATGGCTCGAGATGGAAAAGATAAAATTAGGAGGTACTAATATGGGTTTATTTTCTAAATCAAAGAAAAAAAATGTAGCATTGAATGATGTTACTAAAGAAATTTCAGATGACTTTATTTCCAATAATATTAATGAAAAAGAAAATACAAATGAGAATTTTAAAAATGAGATGGTTATGTTAAGTGATACTAGCTCTAGTATATCTAATGCAATTCAAGATGTTAATAACTCATTATCTAACTTAACAACTGCAACTCTTACTCAAGCAGAAGAAATTAATAATGTAAACAATATATTAGCAAACTTTAATAATCATATGGAACAATTAGCTTATAACGTTACCAATGTTCAAATTGCTGTTTTAGATACTGATCAAGTTGCAGATGCAGGCTTAAATACATTTACTGATTTAGATGAATCATTAAAATCTCTACAACATGCTTTCACAATAGTTAGTTCAACAGTAAACTCTCTTGTATCAAAGCTAGAATCAGTAAATACTATAACAGATTCTATAAGCCAAATTGCTAGTCAAACAAATTTACTTTCTTTAAATGCTGCAATAGAAGCTGCAAGAGCAGGGGAAGCTGGTAGAGGATTCTCTGTAGTTGCTGGCGAAGTAAGAAAACTAGCCGAGAACTCAAAGCAATCAGTTGAAAGTATTACTAAAATATTGGATGATATAAAATCTGATATTCTTGATACTTCTAAAGCAATGCAAGCAGGTAATTCAGCAATTGATAATCAACAAAAAACTCTTCTTAGCACTAAGAGTAGCTTTACAGACATAAAGTCATCAATAGGTGATTCAATTCAAGAGATAGATAGTTGTATAGAAAATCTAACTGTAGCTTCTTCTGAAAAAGATAATGTTTTATCTATAATAGAAAGAGTTTCTACGATTTCTCAAGAGCATTCTGCATTATGTGAAGAAATTGCTGCAAATATGGATCTTCAAACTACAAGTTTAGAAAAGCTTGATGACACTATTTCGTCATTAAATAATCAACTTTAGCAACTAAAAGAATCTATATTTCAATAAATAAATGTTTTAAAAGGGCCTCGCGAAATGGTCATAACCCTATTATGTAGACAATCGACAAAGGGTCGAGTCCAATCTACATAATGGGGTGATTTTTTATGTCAATAAAGCACAAAGCTTATAGTGCAGAATTTAAAATAAATGCAATTGAAGAATATATAAAAACA
>NZ_JAGGJY010000003.1 GCF_017873245.1 Clostridium tertium
AATATGGCTCCAATTAAATATCGAAGCCATTTTTGTAATTCACAATGATATATCCTTTTTAACAATGTCTACTTTTTAGGGGGCAGACCATTTCGCGCCCCCCTTAGTTATATATTGAGAAAAAAGTTGATTACACAAAATTTTTTCTTCTCTAAGAATCACTAATAAAATTTAAGCTTGTTCATAGGTTTCAACAACCAAATTAAATTCTTCTTCATCAGTTATTTCACCAAACTCATCAGATGAAATTCCAGGATAATAATAAAGAATAAATTTATCGTTAGAATCACTAAGGTTTTCTAATGCTATATACAATCTATCATATTCACAATTTTCTATAGTAGCAAGAACCTTATATCTACTAGCTTTACCTGTATTGTTATTAGTTAAATCCAAAATAAAGTTATTATTAAAGCGAACATTTAATTTAGATTTATCACAGGTTTTTATATATGAATTAGCTCTACAACCACTGCAACTTTGAAATTGACATTCCTTTATACAGTTTAAGCATGAGCATTTAGAGCAATTTTCAAATTGATTAAACACTGCTAAGTTATTTTGTTTATAATCAGTTAGTTTTATTTTACTATTATCTTTCTTGAAAAAACTAAATTTTTTATTTTTATTAGAGTATTCTGCATCATTTAACATATCCATATATTCTTTCAATATAGGAAGTTTAGAGTAATACTTTCTCTTTTTTAAAATATTTTCATCAAGGAAAGGGATAACTTCACTTATAGCATAAGTTATATCGGTATATACTTTACCAATAGTAGCCTTTTCTTCATTTATAAAATCAATAGTGCTTGACATTCAATCACCTAATTTGCATTTTTATATTTTTCAAGCTCTAAATCAAGATCAACAGTATCTAAAGCTTCAAATTCACTATCAAATGTATCAACATCTCTAAGCTCACCTAAACCATTAGCTAGTGATTCATGTTTTTGGATTTTTCTTTCTATGCTATCAATTTCAATTGAATTTGATTTTGTTTGCACATTAGCAAGAACTTCATTAACTTTTTGAGTAGCTTGAGCATTACTATATCTTGCAGCAGCTTCATCTCTATAATTTCTTGTTTTTTCAATTTCTGATTCTAACGCAGCGAGATTCTTTTTAATAGTATCTGCTTGTGCTCTTGCAGTTTCATAACTAGATTTTAAACTTGTATATTTCTTTTCAGATTCAAGCTTTTTAGCTAAAGCTCTTTTAGCTAAATCTTCATTGTTTTTAGATAAAGCTAATTTAACCTTATCCTCAAAATCCTTAACTTCTAGCTCAGCAGCTTCCATTTTCTTTTTAATTTCATGTGCATTTCCTATAATTTGTGCAGAGTTTAATTTAGCCGTGTTAAGTTGTTTTTCCATATCTCTAATTTTTTGATCTAATAATTCTATTGGATTTTCCATTTCATCTAAAGTTGAATTTACCTTTGATTTCAACATATTTGACATTCTTGTAAAAATTCCCATGATTTGTCCTCCTGAAATTAATATTTTCTATTCTTTAAATAAATTCGTATTACAATAACTATAATTATTAAGATAATAGCTAGCTTGAATATAGAGCCAAAGGAGATTGCGCTTCCCCCTCTGCTAAAACCAAAGTTTCTCATAGCAGAAAGTCCATAAGCTATTTCGCCAAAAGAAAAGCCTTTATCATAACTAGTTGTTGTATTCGTATTATCTTTATCTTGGGTGCTTTTTTTATCGTTCGTAGAGCTACTTGAATTTTTCTTTTCATCATCTGAAGTTGTACTAAATGATCCAGATGAGAAGTTTTTAGAACTTCCAGATTTACCTTTATCTACATTGCTAAAGGAACCACTTTTATATCCACTAGATGAAGTTGAGGTGGATTTCGAGTTGGAACTTGATGTACTTGATTTACTATTACTGCTACTATTACTAGATTTAGAACTATTGGAACTCTTAGAGCTATTACTAAAAGAGCTGCTTTTAAAACCACTAGTTGATTTAGAAACGTTTGATTTACCACCACTGGATTTAAAGCTACTAGAGCTAGATTTAGTACTAGATTTAAAGCTAGAACTAGATTTAAATCCTCCAGAACTTCTAGGTTTAGCAGAAACAGTTATTTCTCCATGAGTAATATTATCAAATACAGATATAGTATCAATAAGAAAACTAGAAGTAAGAAAAATAAAAGTTAAAAGTAGCGTGAATATTAGTTTTCGATTATTCTTTTTTATAAATTTCACCTCCAAGAAAAAGATTGTATTTATATATTATAGTAAATAATATAATTTCTCAAAACTCATTTAAAGGTAAATAGTAGCAAAAATGAAGAAAAACATTAAAAATCTAAATACCTCGCAATATATCGTAATAATACTTATATTTAATATTAAAATATATTATATTAAAAGGTTTAAAATAACCCTTAATAGCAATTTGAGAATTAGTTTATAATATATTTAATTATAACATATTTAAATAATTTATATAAGTTTGCACAGGAATTATAGATTCATTTAATGTAGATTAAAATTAATAAGTAGGTTAGTGATACAATATTTTTTGTATGAATATTTATATCTAAATATAATGTTATCTATCATATTACTAATTTAAATAAATATATTTGAGATTACAGAGATAATAATAAACTTAAAGTCTTGTAATCAATATCATATTATTCTAAAATTAATTTATGATACAACATTTTTAAGGAGTGAAATACATGACAAATCAAAATTTAGAAGAAACTATGGGAGATTTATTAAAAGACTTCGATGTTAAAAGAATAAGAACAGGTGATATATTAGATGGAGAAATAATTGATGTAAATGATAAAGAAGTTATGGTAAATATCAATTATGCATTTGATGGGATGATTTCAAAAGAAGATTTAACTAATACAGATAAGGATCCTAGAGAAGTTGTAAATAAAGGAGATAAAATAAAAGTATATGTTTTATCACCTAACGACGGAGAAGGATATGTTAAGCTTTCAAGAACAAAAGCTTTAGAAATAACTGAAAAAGAAGAAATTGAAAAAGCATTTAAAAATGAAGAAAATATAATTGTATGTATTAAGGAAGAAGTTAAAGGCGGATTAGTTGCTTATTATGGAAATGTAAGAGTATTTATACCTGCATCACTAGCTTCAAGAGAAAGAATAGAATTAAGTACATTAGTAGGAAAAGAAATAGAAGTTAGAATTATAGAATTAGATTTTAAATCAAGAAAGATAGTTGCATCGAGAAGAGTTTTAGAAGATGTTATATATGAAAATAAGAAAAAAGAATTATGGAAATCAGTTAAGTCAGGAGAAAAAAGAAATGGTGTAGTTAAAAAGATAATTAAGGCTGGAGCAATAGTTGATATTGGAGGAATAACTGGTTTAATACACCTAAATGACTTATCTTGGAGCAGAATACACAGAGCAGAAGATGTGGTTAATATAGGAGATAAGGTTGAAGTATTTATTGGAGAAGTAGATGTTAAGAATGAAAGAGTATCATTAATATTAAAAGATATAGATCAAGATCCATGGGAAACAAACGTATCAAACCTAAAAATTGGTGGTATTTTAGATGGTAAGGTAGTTAAGTTCCTTAACTTTGGAGCATTTGTAGAGATATTCCCTGGGGTAGAAGGTTTAGTTCATATAAATGAAATAACAGATGAAAACATAGCTAAACCATCAGATGTGTTAAAACTAGGACAAAATGTAAAAGTTAAAGTTTTAGATGTTGATAAGACAAATAAGAGAATATCATTAACTATAAAAGATGCAGAAGAAAAATCAAAAGAATATTTACAATATAATGATTCAGATGAAGGAGTATCATTAGGAGATTTATTTAAGGACCTATTTAAAAATTAAAAAATGAATTAATGAAATAAAAGGTGTTTTGCTTGCAAAACACCTTTATATTCATGAATCAAATTATTTATATTTTTTCTATTTTAAGCATATTTGTTCCACCTGTAGTAGCACTAGGCATTCCTGCTGCAACGATTATATCATCACCTTTTTCAGCAATAGATAAATTAGTAGCCACTTTTTTTGCTTCACTTAATATTTCATCAGTAGTAGTAAATACATCACATTTAGTAGGGAAAATACCAAAATTAAGATTTAATCCTCTTCTAACTTCATCATAAGGAGTTATAGCTATAATTGGGCATTTAGGCCTGTATTTTGATATAAGCTTAGCTGTTGCACCACTATTCGTTGCAGCAACAACTGCCTTTGCGTGTAAAAGATTTGAACTTCTACAAGCAGAATAACTAATTGCTTCTGAAAATGAGGTTAGTGAAGGTTCTTTTAGCCTTTTATTTAAGTAGTTGTAATCTAAGTTATCTTCTGTTTCGATTGCAATTCTTGACATTGTTTCAGCAGCTTCTATAGGATAATTTCCACTTGCACTTTCACCGCTTAACATTATTGCATCAGTTCCATCGAAGATTGCATTACATATATCACAAGCTTCAGCTCTAGTAGGAAGAGAATTTCTAATCATTGAGTCTAACATTTGAGTAGCAGTTATAACTATTTTTCCAGCCTCGTTACATTTTCTAATTATGTTTTTTTGAATAATAGGGACTTTTTCAATAGGAATTTCAACTCCCATATCACCCCTAGCAACCATTATTGCATCTGCAGCTTCTATAATGGAGTCTATGTTATCAACACCTTCTTGATTTTCTATTTTAGCAATAATTTGTATATAGTCACCACCATGAGTTTTCAATACATTTCTTACATCTTCAATATCAGAAGCTTTTCTAATAAATGAAGCTGCGACAAAATCAACCTTATTTTCACATCCAAAAATTAAGTCTTCTTTATCTTTTTCAGTTATTGATGGTAAATTTATTTTTACATTTGGAACATTAACACCTTTATGGTTTTTAATAGTTCCGCCTACCGTTACTTTACATTTAATTTTATTTCCTACAACATCTTCTATAATAAATCTTAATAAACCATCATCAACTAATATTTCTCCACCAATCTTAACATCTTTATATAAATCGGTATAAGATATAGAGCATTTTTCAGTATCACCAAGTATTTCATCACCACAAATGAAAGTAAAATCTTGACCTTCTTTAAGGTCAACTCCGTCATTTATAAAATTATGTGTTCTAATTTTAGGCCCTTTAATATCTAGGATAATAGCAGTAGGGGCATTTAAGTCTTCTCTTACTTTTTTTATAAGATTCATTTTTTCCCTATGTGTCTCATGAGTGCCATGAGAAAAATTTAATCTGGCAGCACTCATTCCTATTTCGATAAATTTTCTTAAAGTTTCTTCGTTATCACTTGCAGGTCCAATGGTAAAAATCATTTTTGTTTTTTGCATAAAAATCACCTCACATTTTAATTAGCAAATAAAATATTAAGAATATTTCGAATAATTATAATAAAAAAATAGAATTTAAGTATCATATATACTATGATATACTTAAAACTATATAATAATTCTAACATAATTTACTAAGAAGGGAGAAAAAAACATGAATATTTTACAAAATTTAGAACCAAAGAGCGTTTTTAAATACTTCGAAGAAATATCACAAATACCTAGAGGATCAGGAAATGAGAAGTCTATAAGTGATTATTTAGTTAGTGTAGCAAAAAAATTAAATTTAGAAGTAATACAAGATAAAGCATTAAATGTTATTATAAAGAAACCAGGAACAGAGGGATATGAAAATTCTGAAACAGTGATTCTTCAAGGTCATATGGATATGGTTTGTGAAAAAAATAAAGGAACAGATCATGATTTTCAAAAGGACCCATTAAAATTAAGAGTAGTAGATGATATGGTTTATGCAACTGATACTACTTTAGGAGCTGATAATGGTATTGCAGTTGCATATGCTTTAGCAATTCTTGAATCTACAGATATACCACATCCTCCAATAGAAGTTTTAATAACAACAGATGAAGAAACTGGTATGTCAGGTGCTATGGCAATTTCAAAAGAGCATATAAATGGGAAAATATTATTAAACTTAGATAATGAGGAAGAAGGCCATTTATTAGTAAGTTGTGCAGGTGGAATAAGAAGTAAACATACACTAAATGTTACTTTAGAAGATGCTGGTGATTACAATAATTTCTTACATATTGCTGTAAGAGGATTAAAGGGTGGTCACTCTGGAATGGAAATAAATAAAGAAAGAGGAAATTCTAATAAAATAATGGGTAGGATTTTAAAATCTTTATTATCTTTAGACTATAAATTAGTTTCAGTAAATGGTGGATCTAAAAATAATGCTATACCAAGAGAAGCTGATGCAATAATAGCATTAAAATCAGAAGATGTAGCAAAAGCTAAGGAATTAATAAATAATTGGAATCCAATTTTATTAAATGAATTAAAGACACAAGACCCTGGCGTTAATATTAGTATTTTAGAAAATACAGAAAATGTAGAAAAAGTATTTACAAAAGAATCTACTGAAAAAACTGTGAATTTATTATACTTAATACCTAATGGAATAAACTCAAATAGCGTAGAAATAAAGAATTTAGTAGAAAGTTCAACTAACTTAGGAGTCGTTACTACTGAAGGTAATAAAGTGGAATTTGATAGTGCTATAAGAAGTTCAGTTGCATCATTAAAAGATGAAATAGTTTTAAGAAGTAAAACTATAGCAGAACTTATTGGAGCAGACTTTGAAACAACTGCAGGATATCCAGAATGGCAATATGATAATGAATCTAAGGTTAGAGGAATATGTCAAGATGTCTATAAGAGAATGTATGGAAAAGATGCAAAAATAGTTGCGATACATGCTGGAGTAGAATGTGGATTATTTAATGAAAAATTAGGGAAACTAGATATGATTAGTTTTGGACCAGATCTTTATGATGTTCATACACCGCAAGAACATATGAGTATAACATCAGTAAAAAATGTTTGGGATTACCTATTAGAAGTATTAAAAGCATTAAAATAAATTTATGAATAATTAAATAAATATGTAAATATAAATAGTTAGGCCGTTATTTTACGGTCTAACTATTTTTTATTAAAAATACTTAAGGATTTTTACCTTAATTTTTTCATTAAAAAATAAGTTACATAATGAATATTATTAAATCTACTTGAATATATATTTAATATAAAAAGAGGGGGATGATAAAATGAAGTACACAAAATATCATTACAAAAAGAAAAATGAGGGGGCTAAGTTTTTGACTTCCTTAGTTATGACAACACTTGCAGCTGTAATTATAGGGTTAATTGGAGCTTGGGTATTACTTAAGATTATTCCTGATATCAATAAAGGAAATGGGATAACACAAGAACCAGTAGTAAATGTAAATAATAATAGTAATACTGAAAATAATGGACAACAGGTTCAAGAACAAAAATTTGCATTTATACAATGTGGTTATTTTTCAAAAGAGGATAATGCTAAACAGGTATTAGCAAAAATAGAAAACGAATTTAACTCTTTTATGATTAAAGATGAAACAGGAAAATTTAAAGTCCTAGCTGGTATAGCAAAAGAAGAAGATAGTTCAGAAATAATAGAAAAATTGAAAGTAAAGTCAATTGAAAATGCAAAAATAGGTGTATCATTAAATAAAAATGATGAAGTTCAAGGGCAAATAGGAGCTATAACAGAAGGATATCTACAAATAATAAATACTGCAAGTGAAGATGAAGTGAAAGAAATAAATACTAGCGATTTTAAAAAATGGACAAAAGAATTAAGTGAAGTTAAAGAGGGTGATGGAGTAGATATTCTTAAGGAATATAAGACACATATAGAGACATTACCAGAAACAATTAACAAGGAAAATATAGTATCAGAATTAGAGTATATCTATTCTATTTTAGTAAAATGGCAAAAATAAAAAATGCTATATGGATAAAAATAACAAAACTATTACAAATAAATAAAAATTAAATAAAGAAAGACAAAGCCACTTGTTTGAAGGCTTATATAATGATACACTATATAAGACATAAGATAGGGATAAATGGCTTTGTCTTTATATCTTTGCATTGCTAATTTAAGTATTTTAAAACTTAAATGATTAAACCATACCGTTTTGTCAATACTATAAAATATGTATAAAAATAGGATGTGATAGGGTTGAATTATGTTTTAGCGTCAGGCTCAGAAAGACGACAGGAACTATTACATAGAATAGTAGATGAATTTAACATAATAGTAAGTGACTTCGATGAAGATAAGATTTTATTTAAAGGAAATGTAGATGAATATGTAGTTGATTTAGCTAAGGGAAAGGCTCTTAGCGTTAAAGAGAGTCTAAAAGAAGAAGCTATAATAATTGCAGGAGACACAGTAGTAGTTTTAGATGATAAAATCTTAGGAAAACCTAATAATGAAGAAGATGCATACAACATGTTAAAACAACTTAGTGGAAGAACTCATAGAGTTTATTCTGGATTAGTAGTAATAAACATGTACAATAATAAAATTGAGCAAGAATCTCTTTATACTGAAGTTAAATTTTCTAATTTAACCGAAGAGGAGATAGAAAGTTACATAAAGACTGGAGAACCGCTTGATAAAGCAGGGGCCTATGGAATACAAGGGTATGGTGGAGTGTTTATAGAAGGTATTAATGGGTGCTATTACAATGTAGTAGGATTACCGTTAAATCTTTTGAATAAAATGCTTAGAAAGGTTAAATAATAGGGATTTAGGGTATATTTATTAATAAAACTATTATTATTTTAAGGAGTATTTATATGAATAATAGTATAAAAGTTATAGATATACCAAAGGAAGAAAGACCTATAGAAAAATTGCTTATAAACGGACCTGAAATACTAAGTAATGCAGAGCTTCTTGCTGTGATTTTAAGAACAGGAACAAGAGGGGAAAATGTAATTTCTTTAAGCACAAGAATACTTTCAGAGTTTGATGGACTTAATGGTTTATTGGATATAGGTATTAGTGAAATTACTAGTATAAAAGGAATAAAAAATATAAAAGCAAGTCAAATATTAGCTATAGGAGAGCTCTTTAGACGATTTAATTCATTAAATCTAATAAGAGAAGGTAATAGTATATCTTCTCCAAGAGATATAGCAAAGCTTTTAATAAATGAGATGATGAGTTTAAAGCAAGAAATATTGAAGTTAATAATGTTAGATACAAAGAATAATATTATAGGTATCAAGGATGTTTTCAAGGGAAGCCTTAATACATCTATAGTGCATCCAAGAGAAATATTTAAAGAAGCTCTTAAAAAAAGCAGCTCAAGTATAATTATTTGTCATAATCATCCGTCAGGAGATCCTACACCAAGTAAAGAGGATATAAATATTACATTAAGATTGAAGGAATGTAGTAAAATAATAGGGATAGATTTATTGGATCACTTAATAATTGGAAAAGATAAGTTTGTAAGTTTAAAAGAAAAAGGAATAATTTAAGCGAAAGGGGAATTCATATGGGATTTTTCAGTAGTAATAAGGATATGGGAATAGATTTAGGAACAGCAAATACGCTTGTTTTTGTTAAAGGTAAAGGTATAGTTTTAAGTGAACCTTCAGTTGTAGCTATTAATAGTACAACAAGAAAACCTTTGGCTGTAGGTGCTGAAGCTAAACTTATGATAGGAAGAACACCTGGAAATATAGTAGCTATCAGACCATTAAAAGATGGTGTTATAGCAGATTTTGATGTAGCACAAACAATGTTGAAAAAATTAATAGAAAAAGTAACTAGTAAAAGTGCATTTACTAGCCCAAGAATTATAGTTTGTTACCCTTCAGGTGTAACAGAAGTTGAAAGAAGAGCTATAGAAGAAGCAGCTAAGTTTGCTGGAGCAAGAGATGTTGTATTAATGGAAGAACCTATGGCAGCTGCTATTGGAGCAGGTCTTCCAGTTGGAGAGCCAACAGGAAGTATGATAGTTGATATCGGAGGCGGTACAACAGAAGTTGCTATAATTTCATTAGGAGGAATAGTAACAAGTAAGTCATTAAGAGTTGCTGGGGATGAATTAGACCAAGCAATAATGGCATATATTAAGAAAGAATTTAACTTAATGATAGGGGAAAGAACAGCAGAGCAAGTTAAGATGGAACTTGGTTCAGCATATAAGACTGAAGATGAAGAAATGAGTATGGAAATCAAGGGTAGAGATATGATTACTGGATTGCCAAAAACAGTTACAGTTACAGATACTCAAATTAGAGATGCATTAAAAGAACCTGTATATGCTATCATAGAGTCAATAAAGACAACTTTAGAAAAGACACCACCTGAATTAGCAGCAGATATAATGGAAAAAGGAATAATGTTAGCTGGTGGAGGAGCTCTACTAAGAGGGTTAGATGAATTAATTAACCACGAAACAAATATGCCTGTTCACATAGCAGAATCACCACTTGATTGTGTTGTTTTAGGAGCAGGTAAGGCATTAGATAACTTTGATGAATTAAGTAAGAGTCAAAGAGGTCAATAATGAAGCTTCTAAAAAATAAACTGGCAGTTACTATAATAGTGCTGTCAGTTGCCTTTTTAGGCATAATTATTTATACAATGAATAATGAACAAAAAGGTATTGTTTCGAGTGGTGTAGGTAGTGCTGTTAATCCTCTTCAGAAGGTAGTTTACTCAATAAATGATAAAATAAAAGGAACATTAGATTTTTTCTTGAATTTTTCAAAGATAAAAGAAGAAAACGAAGAATTAACTAAAGAAAATATAGATTTAGAAAATAAGTTATTAGAATACGACAAGTTAAAAGAAGAAAATGATAGACTTAGAGAAGTTTTAAATTTTAAAAATTCAAAGAATAATTATGATTACTTAGGTTGTGAAATAATCGGGTATAGTGGAGAAAGTTTTTCAAGTGGATATGTGATTGATAAAGGTGAAAATGATGGCTTAAAAAAAGACATGATTGTAATTTCAAACAAAGGTCTCGTGGGACAGGTCACCAGTACTGGATCTAATTGGGCAATAGTACAAAGTTTGATAAATGAAAACATTGCAGTTTCAGTAATGGTAAATAGTACAAGAGAAACAACTGGAATATTAAAAGGATATGTAACTCATAGTAATCAAAATTTAACTAAAGTTACTAATTTACCAATAGATTCAGCGATAAAAGAAGGTGATGTAATAGTTACATCAGGCCTTGGACAAATTTATCCTAAGGAAGTTAGAATTGGTGAAGTTGTATCTGTAGAAACAGATGAAGTTAAGGTAATGAAAACAGCTATAGTTAAGCCTTTTGTTGATTTTAATAAACTAGAAGAACTTTTTGTAGTTATTCCTAAGGAAACAAGAGAAGTAAAATATGATAATTAGAGGTTAATATATGAAAAAGTGGGTTTTAATTTTAATATCATTAGTACTTTTAATACTAGATAATTCTCTTATACCTTTTTTGGCTATAAAAGGTGCTTATCCAAGTTTACTTTTTGTTTTTGCAATAGCGTATTCTATAATAAATGGAAGGTCAGAAGCTGTTGTTATTGGGGTTATATCTGGACTAATGCAAGATATATTTTTCTATAATGGCTTTGGTATCAATGCATTAATAAATATGCTTATATGTTTAATAGCTGCAATTATAGGTGAAAATATTTATAGGGAAAAGAAGCTTATACCAGTAATATCGGTTATATTATTATATTTATTAAAGATATTAGCAGTGTTTACAATATTTAAGCTTATGGGAAGATCTATAGATATACAAGTTGGAATGTTTACTGCTTTATATAGTTCAGTAGTAATGTTTTTAGGGTATGATTTTGTTTTAAGGATTTATAATATTGAATATAAGAAAAGGTCATGGAGGTTTAAATGATAGTAAATAAACCGAAAAAGAAAAAGAAGATTTCAAGATATACTGTTCTAAATATTATAATGCTAGCACTTTTTACTATGATAATGGCAAAACTCTTATATATTCAAGTTTATAAACATGAAGATTATAAAGAAAAGGCAGATATAAGTTCTACAAGATTTATATCAGAAAAAGCGCCAAGAGGAAAGATATATGATAGTGAAGGAAATGTTTTAGCAACTAATATTCAAACATATACATTAACATATACTAAACCAAATGATGAAAAAGAAAATTTCTATGAAACTATGGATAAAGTATTTAAAATATTATCTGAAAATGGGGAGAAATTTCAAGATGATTTAATGCTTAAGATAGATAGTAGTGGAAAATTCTATTTTGATTTTAAGACTGATGATGCAGATACAAAAAAAATAGTAGAAGTTAGATTTAAAAGAGATAGAGGATTAAATGAAGCTATAGAGAAAAAGCTTTTTAAAGATAAGGAATCTGATTATACAGATGAAGAAATTGCTAAGGTAGATAGTGAACTCTTAAAGTTATCACCAGAGGAAACTTTTTATGAATTAGTTAAGGTTTATAATATGCAAGAGCTTACAAATCCATCACCTGTTAAAGAAGACGGAGAAAGTGACAAGGCTTATGAAGCAAGAGTTGAGGCGTATGATAATAAGATGGAAGCTTATGATGATATGTCTGGTAAGGAAATATTAGACGAGCTTTTAGCAACATATTCAATTAACGATATAAGAAATTATATAGTAATAAAAGATGCTGTAAAAATGCAAAGTTTTAAGGGTTATAGAGCAGTTACTATTGCTTCAAATATAAAGCAAGAAACTGCATTTATAATATATCAAAAGTTAAATGATTTAGCAGGTATAGATGTAAGTATAGAACCTGTAAGATATTATCCATATAGTAATTTAGCTTCTGGTGCATTAGGATATTTATCTTCAATAGATTCGTCTAAGGAAACAAATTATGAATTAAGAGGATATGATGCATCTTCTGATTTAATTGGTGTAGCAGGAATAGAAGCTGCTTTTGAAGGTCAGTTAAAGGGAACTAAAGGAGGAACAACTGTTAAAGTTAATTCAAAAGGAAGAGTGACAGAAGAGTTATTTAAATTAGATTCATATCCTGGAAATAATGTTCATTTAACAATAAATAAGGATGTTCAATATGCTGCAGAGCAAGCTATGAAAGATACGTTAGAAAGAATAAGGACTCAAGAAGGTCAGCCTAATGCAACAAGGGGAGCAGTAGTTGCTATTGAAGTCAATACAGGAAGAGTAATTGCAATGGTTAGTTATCCAGATTATGATCCTAATATTTTTTCTATACCAGGACGCTTAACGGAAGATTTATCAAAGCAATATTTTAATCCGGATATAGATAGTTTTGCTAAGGAATATATACAAAGAACTGGAGCAACGGGAAATATAGATGAGCTATTTCCTATAGATGAGAATACAGGAAAAAGAACTGATGATATAGATGCATATCCAAAGAGTTTCTTTAATTATGCAACTCAAGGGTTATTACCACCAGGATCTACCTTTAAGCCGTTAACAGTTATCGCTGGTTTGATGGATGGAGTAGTTAGCCCAACAGAGTCAATGGATGACTATGGTGGAGTTTGGACTAAGGATGATTTGAAAGGATTTACACTTCAAAATTTCCAAGGATCTGCAAATGGACCAACAGATGCAAGAAAAGCCTTAGAAGTATCATCAAACTTATACTTTTATGAGCTTGGATATAGATTATGGAAAAATAATGGAGCTGATATAGAAGCTTTAGATTCATTGGCTAAATATGGATATAAGTTTGGGCTGGGAATAGATCCATTATCACCTCAGGCTAAAAATCCTAAAACAGGAATAGAGATTGAAGAAAATTTTGGTCAAATATATAATTTTAATTACAGAAAAGAGAGTATAGTGAATGCACCTTTATATGAATTAGTAGAAGCGTTAGCTGTAGGGAAATATTATAATTATACTTTTATTCCATTAAATATAAGTAAGAGTGATGATGATACAGATGAGTTAAAAGCAGCAAAAGAAGATTTAAAGTCCAAGATAAGTGATACATTATCTAAAGTAGGAACAGATGAAGAGATATCAGATAATACGAAATTTGCTGAAAGCATAGTAGACAATGTGAAAAAGATAATGGATTTATCACCACAGTATCAAAATGAAATTAAATCAAGGAAATCTAGTGGAGGAAATATAGATGTTAATGATCAAGCAGCTGTAATAGCAGATGCAATTGCATATTATACGATAAATAACGCAGCTATACAAATTACTACTCCGGGACAAATAATATCAAGTGCTATTGGGCAGGGGATGAATTTATTTACTCCGATACAGATGGCTAATTATGTAGCTACACTTGGAAGTGGAGGAACAAGATATAAAGTTACAATGGTAGATAAAATAACTTCTCCAACAGGTGAAATAATTAAAGAATTTAAGCCTGAAATAGTGGATCAACTAGATATTCCAGATGAATATTTACAAACTGTAAAGGATGGTATGTATAGAGTTAATAATAATCCAGCAAATGGTGTTGCATATCAAAGCTTTTCTAATTTTCCTATAAAAGTTGGAGGTAAAACTGGTACAGCAGACTTCAATACTGATGAACGATATAAGGAAATAGGAAGGAAACCATATGGTAATTATATTAGTATGGCGCCTTTAGATAATCCACAAATAGCTATTTTTTCTACTATTTATGATGGAAATAAAGGAAGTTCTGGTGCTAGTATTCATAAAGCTATATACGAAGCTTTCTTTAAGGAGGAATTATTGAAACTTGATCCTTCATATGCTTCTAAGTCAGAATCATTTAGAAAGTACGTTTTAGAATCACCTCTTAAGGATAATAAAAATGATAGTATAAAGCTAGATAATAGCTCAACAAATACTACTAATAATAGTACTAGTACAAATAATCAATAACCAATAAAAACCATGTTTTTGCATGGTTTTTTTATTTTATTATAAATTATGTAAATTATTATTGTTAAGTGATATAATATAATTGTATAATTATAGATATGTAATAGGATTTATAATTACTGAAGCTTTAATTATTGGTGGAGGGTGACCAATGAATGACGATAGAATTCAAATAAAAGGTACAAAAGAAGGTATCAATGCAACTATTGATATGGAGAGATTTAGTGACTTTGATGAAATGTTAGAAGTGTTAATAGATAAGCTAACAGCAGGGAAAGGATTTTACAAAGGAGCATCTCTTAAAATTGCAGCTAATTTAAAGAATGTAAATGAAAATGATATTTTAAGACTAAAAGATGTTTTGTTTGAAAAAATACAAATCAAAGAATGTTTTTTTGAAGAAGTTAAACGAGAAGAGCAAAAAGAAAGTAAAATTTTTAGTGGCGTATATGAAGGAAAAACTAAATTTATAAAGAAAACAATAAGAGGCGGACAATTAGTAAGGTATCATGGGAATATTGTTATAATAGGTGATATAAATAATGGAGCTGAGGTTTATGCAGGGGGAAATATAATTGTTTTAGGAACGATTAAAGGACAAGTGCATGCTGGAGTAGGTGGTAATAAAAAAGCTATAATTTCTGCTTTTAGCCTTCAACCAGAAATACTCCAAATAGCGGAGATAGTTACTATAGCGCCAGAAGATGGTATAAAGCCATCATATCCGGAACTAGCAAAGATTAAAGACGATATTATCGTGGTAGAGCCATATTTACCAAAGAAATATATATAGCGTTGGAGGGAGAAAAAAATGGGAGTTTCTATAGTTATTACATCAGGTAAGGGTGGAGTTGGAAAAACAACAACAACAGCTAATATTGGTACTGCTTTAGCTGCATTAAATAAGAGAGTTGTAGTTGTGGATGGTGACACTGGTCTTAGAAATTTAGATGTTTTAATGGGGCTTGAAAATAGGATAGTTTATACAATAACAGATGTTATAGAAAATAGATGTAGACTTAAGCAAGCTTTAATTAAGGATAAAAGATATCAAAATTTATGTTTATTACCAACAGCTCAAACTAAAGACAAAGATGATATAAGACCACAGGATATGTTAAAATTAATTAATGAATTGAAAGAAGATTTTGACTATGTATTAATTGATTGTCCAGCAGGAATAGAACAAGGCTTTGAAAATTCAGTTGTTGGAGCTGATAGAGCTGTAGTTGTAGTTAATCCAGAAATAACTTCAGTAAGGGATGCTGATAGGGTTATTGGTAAATTGGATGCTAAAGGACTGGATGATCATGCAGTAATAATCAACAGATTAAATTATGAAATGACTCAAAGAGGAGATATGTTAGATGTTTCAGATATAATTGAAACTTTATCAATAGAACTATTGGGTGTAGTTCCTGATGATAAAAACATAACTGTTTCAACTAATAAAGGTGAGCCTATAGTTCTTGACGATAAATCAATATCTGGACAAGCTTTTAAAAATATAGCTAGAAGAATAACTGGAGAAGAAGTACCTCTTTTAGATTTAAAAACAGGGGGAGAAGGCTTCTTTGCATCAATAAAAAGATTATTTAAGCGTTAGTAGGGGGAATGAGAGGTGGAATTTTTAAGAAAACTTTCAAGTAGACCAACACCTAAAGAGGTGGCAAAAGATAGACTAAAACTAATATTAATACATGATAGAGGGGATTTACCTCATGAAACCCTTGAAAAAATAAGAATGGAAATATTAGAAGTACTATCTAAGTATATAGAAATAGATTCTGAAGATGTAGAAATAGCTGTAAGCAAAACTGAAAATGTTGAAGGAAATAATCCTGCTTTAGTAGCTAATATTCCAATAAAGAACATAAAATAACCATGAGAGGAAAAGTGGATATACTTTTTCTCTTTTTTAATTAAATTTAATTAATATTTTCTTAAATTTTAATTATTATTTCAATTAATATGGAGAAAGTATTAGTTTTTGGATATAATAATTCTTAGGTTGAAAGATGGAGGTGAAATATGTTATCGAAATTTAAAATAGACCTTAAAAAGTTAAAAGAAATAGATAAAGTGATGTTATTTTCAATGATAGCTTTAATGATATTTGGAATAATTAATATATATTTAGCTAGTTCAGCTGAATATGGGACATTATTCTTAAAAAGGCAATCATTATGGTTTATTGTTTGTTTAGTAGCTTTATATTTTGTTGTAGCAATTGACTATACATTATTAAAGTCATATACGCCCCTTTTTTATTGGGGATCTATACTTTTGCTTATAGTTACTATATTTATAGGAACTGATATTAATGGAGCAAGAGGATGGATAAGACTTGGACCATTATCCTTTCAACCATCAGAATTAGCTAAAATGGCTACTATAATGATGCTAGGTAAGACATTAGAGGAAATGAATGGAACAATAAATGAGTGGAAAAACTTTTTAACAATGGCTTTTTATGCGATAGTTCCAGCGGTATTTATAGTTATACAGCCAGATATGGGAATGACTATGGTTTTATTCTTTATAGTTGTAGGAATATTTTTTATTGGTGGACTTGATTTGAAAATTATTGGTGGGGGGCTTTTATCATTACTCTTAGTTGTTATAATAGTTTGGAATTCAGGAGTAATACAGCCTTATCAAAAGAAAAGAATAACTTCATTTATGAATCCGGAATCAGATACATCTGAATCGGGCTATCAGCTTAGACAATCGCTTATTAGTATAGGTAATGGGGGAGCTTTTGGATTAAAAGGCTCAGCTACGAAAGATAAAACTGTAGGATATGCAGCTCAATATGTGCCAGAGGTTCAAACTGACTTCATATTTGCGAGTATAGGTGAACAATGGGGACTAGCAGGCGCAGCATTTTTACTGCTGTTATATGGATTGCTCATTTCAAAAATGATAGCAATAGGAAGAACGGCTAAAGATACTTTTGGTTCAATAATTTGTGTAGGGCTTGTTGCATATTTCTTATTTGCATTACTACAGAATATAGGTATGACTATAGGACTTATGCCTATTACAGGTATAACATTGCCTTTGCTTAGTTATGGAGGAACTTCATTACTTACAACTGTAATGTCAATAGGATTGGTCTTAAATGTAGGAATGAGAAGGAAAAAAATATACTTTTAATAATACTGAAAGCTATAGAAGGTTATAAATCTTCTATAGCTTTTTTTATTTAGGGATTCAAAATATATTGTAGGTAGCATAAATCATTATAATTAAAAATATAAATACAATATTAAGAGATAGGAGTGAGGTGTATGGAGAGGTATAGAGAGGAGTATAAGGAATATTACGATAAAATAAGAAAAAAAGTAAAAGCAAAAACTGATAAGAAAGAAAAAGTGATTAATACAAGGGATGATATATATCCTAATATAAGAAATGTCCATAACTTTAGTTATCAAAGGGGGAGTTATGGAGCTAGAGTACCTAAAAAAAGTATGGGATATATAGATAAGTTTATCCTTAGATTAATATGTACTTTTTTATTATTTTTAGGGGCTTTTACATTAAAAACAATACCAAACAGTGATGCGAAAAAGCTCTATAATATATGCAAGACCACAGTAGGTGCTAATTTTAATTATGAAAATGTATTATTAGGCATGGATAAGATGGGAATTGATTATAAAAGTGTACTTAATGTTATAGAAGAAAAATATACTGATGTAATGGGAGAAATAAAAAAATTAGATAATGGTATTCCGAGTTTTAAAGAAGAAGGGATAAAAACAAATGTAGATGAATCGATAAATAGCAATGAGTCATCAAAGGATGAGGGATTGTCTGACGTACAAGATAAATATAGTATAAATGAAGAACAAAGTAAGTCAACTGAAGATACCAAAACAAACGATTTATAAATATCAAGTATGATTTTAAATTATTAAGACGTTAGAAGTAGAAGGTGATTTATATAGAGATGTAGCAATTTTTAGGGAGATATAAATGAAGAGAGAGACAAAAAAAATATTGGCAGAAATAATATTAATAGTTTTAGTTTGTAGCTATAATAAAATGTTTATATTTGCGTTAATATGGGTATTTTTACATGAGATAACGCATATATTAGTTGCATTAAAATTTGGTTGTAAGTTTTATAATATAGAGTTTCATATATTTGGAATGAAGGCAGAACTTATAGATATAGATAGTTTAAAGGAAAATCAAAAAATTATAGTTTATCTATCGGGAGCTTTATTAAATATAGTTCTTGCGATATTTTTCTATATTATAAATATTAAATATAATTCTAGTTTTATAGAAACTAGTATGAATTTAAACATAGGATTAGCTGTATTTAATTTATTACCTGCATATCCATTGGATGGATCAAGAATATTAGAAGTTATTTTATCAAAGAAAATGTTATTTAAAAAAGCTCAAAAGATAATTAGTATAGTTAGTTTTTCAATAGCAGCCTTATTTATTATAATATCAGCTATTATTTATATATTTCTACATAGTCTAAATTTAAGTATGATTATAGGTGCAATAATAATAATATATATTACTAGAATGGAAGAGCATACTACAATGTATATAACTATGAGTAACGTAGTTAAAAAAAGAAATAAACTTTTAAAAAATAAGTATATAGAAAATAAATCCATATCAGTATATTACAAGCAGGGACTTGTTAATGTATTAGCTTTAGTTGATAGAAACAAATTTAATACATTTTATATTTTAGATGATGATATGAAGCTTATTTATATATTAAATGAAGATGAGCTAATTGATGCATTAAAAGTTTATGGAAATATGACTTTGGAGGAGTATATAAAACAGAAATTAATTATATCTTAAAATGTGATAAATTTATAATCTGTATATAGTGAGTAATAGATTTACTTTTTAGAGGTATATATGCTAGAATAGAAAAGATATAAAGGAAGTATAGAGATATACTTCTTTTTTAATGGATTATTCTCACTTTAGGAGGAAAGATTATGAAGAAAATTACAGATCATATTTTACATAAGGTTGAAAAACCATCAAGATATGTTGGCGGTGAGTTGAATCAAGTAGTTAAGAACCCAAAAGATGTTGATATAAGATTTGCGTTTTGTTTCCCAGATGTATATGAAGTAGGGATGTCTCATTTAGGAACAAGAATACTCTATCATACAATAAATGAAAGAAAAGATACATATTGTGAAAGAGTATTTGCACCATGGCCAGATATGGAAGCTGAGCTTAGAAAAAATGAAATACCACTAATGACATTAGAAACAAAAGATGCTCTTACTGAATTTGATATATTAGGATTTACACTTCAATACGAAATGAGTTATACAAATATACTAAATATGCTAGATATGGCTGGTATCACAATTAGAGCTTCACAAAGAGGAGAAGATGAACCAATAATCATGGCAGGGGGACCTTGTGCATACAATCCAGAACCTTTATATGACATAGTAGACTTCTTTGAAATTGGTGAAGGCGAAGAGATTATGAATGAAGTTCTTGATGTGTATAGTAAGTACAAGGGTAAAGGACAAAAGAAAGAATTTTTAAGAGAAATATCAAAAATTCAAGGTGTTTATGTTCCTTCTTTATATGATGTTACATACAAGGAAGATGGAACTATAAAAGAATTTAAGCCGAAGTTCGATGATGTCCCAGCTAGAGTTAAAAAGAGAATAGTTAATAATTTTGATAAAGTAGATTTTCCATTAGATATGATAGTTCCATATTCAGAAATAGTACATGATAGAGTAGTTTTAGAAACTTCAAGAGGATGTACAAATGGATGTAGATTCTGTCAAGCGGGTATGATCTATAGACCTGTTAGAGAAAAAACTACTAATACATTATTAGATCAAGCAAGAAAAATGATAGATGCAAGTGGATATCAAGAAGTTTCTTTAGCATCATTAAGTATTTGTGATTATTCAGATATACAAAATCTTGTAAGTAGCTTAATTTTAGAGCATGGTGATAAAAATGTAGGGGTAGCTCTTCCATCTATAAGAGTAGATGCTTTTTCTGTTGATTTAATAAAAGAAATACAAAAGGTTAGAAAGACAGGTTTAACTTTTGCACCAGAGGCTGGATCTCAAAGAATGAGAGATATTATAAATAAAGGACTTACAGAAGAGAGAATATTAGAAGCAACTAAAAATGCTTTTGAATCAGGTTGGAGTACTATTAAGCTTTACTTTATAGTAGGACTTCCTTATGAAGAAATAGAGGATGCAGCTGGAATAGGTGAACTTGCAGAAAAGATGGCTGCTGTTTACTATGGAATTCCAAAGGAAAAAAGAGCAAAGGGATTAAAGATTACTGTAAGTACATCAATACTTGTACCAAAACCATTTACTCCATTCCAATGGGCTCCTATGGCTAGACCAGATGAAGTTTGGCAAAAGATTGATGCAGTAAAAGGTGCAATAAAATCAAGAGCTATAAATTATAACTACCACGAACAAAAAACTTCATTTATGGAAGCTGTTTTTGCAAGAGGAGATAGAAGAACTTGTGATCTTTTAGTTAAGGCTTTTGAAAAGGGAGCTAAATTTGATGGATGGTCAGAGTACTTTAATTATGATATATGGATGGAAGCAATGAAGGAATGCAATATAGATGAAGATTTCTACGTATATAGAGATAGAAGTTATGATGAAATACTTCCATGGGACTTTATAGATATTGGAGTAAACAGAAAGTATCTAGAAGTTGAAAATGAAAAAGCAAAAAAAGCAGAACTTACACAAAACTGTAGAAAAGGATGTACAGGTTGTGGAGTAAATGTAAACTTTAAAGAAGGGAAGTGTTTTGAAGGTGCGTTATGTAATTAAGTTTACTAAAGAATCTAGTGTTAAATTTATATCCCATTTAGATTTGATGAGAACAATACAAAGAGTAATAAGAAGGGCTGATCTTCCAATGGAGTATTCAAAGGGATTTAATCCACATATGGCATTATCCATAGCACAACCTTTATCTGTTGGAGTTTATTCTGATGCTGAATATATGGATATAGTTTTAGTTGAAGAATTAGAAGAAAAAGAAATAATAGATAGATTAAATGCTAAGACAGCATCTGGAATTAAGTTTTTAAATGCTAGAAAAGTTATAACTAAAGAGGGTGAAAAAAAATTACCTCAAACTATGGCTTTAGTAGATGCAGCTAGATTCACTATAAAGATGCTTTGCTTCGACTCAAATTTAGTTGAAAGTAAAATTAAAGAGCTTATTAGCAATCCAGAATGGAATACTATAAAGAAAAGCAAAAAAGGTGAAAAAGAAGTAAATCTAAAGACGATGATAAAAGAAATGAAGCATTGGATAAATAATGATGAGTTAATTTTAAATGTATTAATATCATCAGGGAGTAGAGAACACTTATCACCAGATTTAGTGGCACAATATATAAAGAGTAATATTCCAGAAATAGTGGAAGATGCTTTTGTAGATATAAAGAGAGAAGAAATGTATGTATTGAAAGATAATAAGTACATACCGATATATAAATGTATTTAGGGAAGTGTATCTTATGAGGGAAATTTTCATTGAAAGAGATGAGCCGCTTTTAAGAGTTGCTATAAAGGATAATAATGTTTTAAGTGAGTGCTTCGTAGAGGAGCACTCTTCAGGACCTAAAATGGGTGAAATTTATAAAGGAAGAGTAAAAAATATAGTGACTGCTATTAACTCTATTTTTGTAGATATTGGTTTAGAAAAAGAAGCATATATGTACTTTAGTAATGAAATTAAAAGTGAAGGAATAAAAAAAGGCGATGAAATATTAGTAGAAGTAATAAAAGAGCCAATAAATAATAAGGGTGCTAAAGTAAGTAAAAATATAAGCATACCAGGCAGATTCATGGTTTTAACTTTAGGGGGAAGCGGAATTAGCTTTTCAAAGAGAATTAGTAGCACAGAAGAAAAAGAAAGAATATTAAATGCTATTAATAATATAGATGGATATGGTATAACAATAAGAACAGAAGCAGTTCATGCAAGCGATGAAGATTTATTAGCAGAAAAAATAAGTCTTTTATCAGAATTAGAAGTAATTATTAAAAAACTAAGATATAGTTTAAAACTAGGAAAAGTCTATGGAGAAAATATTATTTTAAATAAAGTAATAAGAGAAAACCTAGGAAATGAATGCAAGATAATTTTAAATCATGAAGAAGATTTAAATGAGGTAAAATCATTGTTAGAAGACAATGATAAAGTTAATATAGAGAAGTTTAATAATACTAGAAGTTTATTTGATTACTATGGAATAGAAAAGGAAATCTTAAAATTAAGACATAAAAAAGTAGCTTTAAATTGTGGTGGAAATATAGTGATAGATAAAACAGAAGCCATGTATGTTATAGATGTTAACTCATCTAAAAATATTAAAGGTAGAAATTTTGATAAAACTATATTAGAAACAAATATAGAAGCTGCTAAAGAAATAGGAAGACAAATTAGACTTAGAAATCTTGCTGGAATAATAGTTATAGACTTTATTGATATGAGAGACTTTTCACAAAAAGCCTTAGTTATGGATGCTTTAAAGGAATCTTTAAAAGAAGATAAAGGAAATATGAAGATTTTCCCTTTTACAGAGCTAGATCTTGTTCAAATAGCTAGAAAAAGAAGAGGAAAATCAATATATGAGTATTTAGAAGAGGGCTGTAGAAGGTGCAACAAAGAAGGATATGTTTTAAAGCTATCATATATAGAAAAGTTGATAAGAAATGAGATAATAAAATGTGAAGAAGAAAATTCTATTAATTCATTTTATATAGAATTAGATAGCAATTATGAAGAAATGGTAAAAGGAGATATTTTTTCATTTTTAAGCAATATAAATTCATTAGATAAAGAAATTTATTTGAATTTTACTAATGGAATTGAAGGATATAAAATAGAGCCGCTTATATTTAATAGCCAAAAAGAAAATATAAAAAAATTAAGAGTAAGTGGTTATGAAAAATATGAATAAACTTCTTTACAAGCAACATAATATTATGATACAATATCAGATGTTAAACCGCACATAAGAGGTTTTTATCTAAACAAAGTTTAGAACTTTGTACCTCGGTTGGCGAGACCGTAATAAGAGGAGGTGTTTTTAATGTACGCAGTATTATCTACAGGAGGAAAACAATACAGAGTTCAAGAAGGAGACGTAATATTCGTTGAAAAACTTAACGCTGAAGTTGACTCAACAGTTGAATTAACAGAAGTATTAGCAGTTTCAAATGGTGATGCTTTAAAAGTTGGTACACCAGTTGTAGAAGGTGCTAAGGTTGTTGCTAAAGTTGTTGCTCAAGGCAAAGCTAAGAAGGTTACAGTATTCAAGTATAAGCCAAAGAAGGACTACAGAAAGAAAACTGGACACAGACAACCATACACTAAGTTAGTAATCGAAAAAATCGAAGCTTAATTATTATGATTAAAGTAAAGATTTTTAAAAAAGATGATTTATGCCTTGGATTTAAGATAAAAGGTCATGCTTTATCAAGAGCTGAAATAGAGAAGGTCGGAGATGCTTATGATATGATTTGCAATTCGGTTTCAGTACTATCTCAAAGTGCCTTAATAGGTATTGAAGAAGTATTAAAGCTTAAAGTTAAGTATGATATAGATGATGGTTTTTTACATATAAACTTATCTAATCTTAATAACGAGGATATAGAGAAGTGCCAAGTATTACTTTTGACTTTTGAAAAAAGTATAGAAAGCTTGATACAATCTCTTAAATTAAGTTTTGGAAATAAAAAAGACAGTGAATATATAAGAATGTTGAAAGAGGAGGTGCAATAGTATGTTAATAATGAACCTTCAATTATTTGCCCACAAAAAAGGGGTAGGTAGCTCAAAGAACGGTAGAGATTCTGAATCAAAAAGATTAGGAGTTAAAGCTGCTGACGGGGAGTTCGTTTTAGCTGGTAACATTTTAGTTAGACAAAGAGGAACAAAGATTCACCCAGGAACTAATGTTGGTAAAGGTGGAGATGATACTCTTTTTGCTAAAGAAGACGGAATCGTTAGATTTGAAAGAATGGGTAGAGACAAAAAGAAAGTTAGCATTTACCCAGTGAATGTTGAAGAAATAGCAGAATAATATTATTTTTTCTAAAAAGCACCCTGTTTTAGGGTGTTTTATTTTGTAAGAATAGAAATGGGCAATTGACAATGAATAAAACTTGCCCATTGTACACTGTCAATTGTCCATTAATTTAATGGATTAGAAATTAATTTTCGTGTGATATAATAAACATTAAAAATAATGAGATAATATAAAGTAAGTATGTGTTTATATTATTATAAACAATTTCAAGAAAGATGGGTGATTTTATGTTTATAGATAAGGCCAAGATATTCGTTAAATCCGGTGATGGTGGAAATGGATGTGTGTCTTTTAGAAGAGAAAAATACGTTCCTCTTGGAGGTCCAGATGGAGGAGACGGTGGAAAAGGTGGAAGTGTAATATTTGAAGTAGATCCAGGTTTAACTACACTTTTAGATTTTAAATATAAAAAGAAATTTGTAGCTGAAGCTGGTGGAAAAGGTGAAGGTTCAAAATGTTATGGTAAAGATGGAGATGATCTTCATGTTAAAGTACCTATGGGAACAATAATCAGAGATTTTGAAACTAATAAGATTATAGCAGACCTTTCACATAAAGATGATACTTTTGTAATTGCAAAAGGAGGAAAAGGTGGTAAAGGAAATTGTAAATTCTGTACACCTACAAGGCAAGCTCCACATTTTGCAGAACCAGGTATGCCAGGTGAGGATAGATGGATTACATTAGAGCTTAAATTACTTGCTGATGTTGGATTAGTAGGATTCCCTAATGTAGGAAAATCAACTTTCCTTTCAACAGTAACTGCGGCAAAACCAAAGATAGCAAACTATCATTTTACAACATTAAAGCCAAACCTTGGAGTTGTAAAAGCTGAAGGTATGAATGCCTTTGTAATGGCTGATATACCAGGAATAATTGAAGGTGCAGCTGAAGGAGTAGGCTTAGGTTTAGATTTCTTAAGACATATTGAAAGAACTAGATTATTAATACATGTAGTAGATATATCAGGAATAGAAGGTAGAGATGCTTTTGAGGACTTCGTTAAGATAAATGAAGAACTTAAGAAATATTCAGTTAAGCTATGGGATAGACCTCAAATAGTTGTAGCAAATAAAACAGATATGCTTTATGATGAAGAAATTTTTGAAGACTTTAAGAAGAAAGTAAATGAATTAGGCTTTGATAAGGTATATAAGATGTCTGCAGCAACAAAATCAGGTGTTGAAGATATAATTAAAGAAGCAGGTAGAATGCTTTCTGAAATTCCAATTAAGGACTTAGAAATAAGTGATGAAGAAAGATTCGTACAAGAAGAAAAGAGATTTACATATGATGTATCTATTGAAGATGGAGAAGATAACAACAGAGTATATGTAGTTTATGGATCATTTGTAGATAGATTATTAAATTCAGTAAATATTCATGATGCTGATTCATTAAGATATTTCCATAAGGTATTAAGAAACAAAGGTGTCTTTGATAAATTAAGAGAAATGGGAATAGAAGATGGAGATATGGTAAGACTTAACGATTTTGAATTTGAGTATATTTTATAGGAGGATAAAGAATGATAACAGGAAAGCAAAGAGCATATTTAAGAGGGCTTGCAAACAACTTAGATCCAATATTCCAAGTTGGGAAAAATGGAGTAGAAGAAGCTTTTTTAACACAATTAACTGAAGCTTTAGAAGCAAGAGAGCTTATTAAAATAAAGGTACTTGAAAATAGTGGTTTAGGAGCTAGAGAAGTATCAAATTATATTTGTGAAAAAATTGGTTGTGAAGGAATTCAAGCTATAGGAAGTAAAATAGTTTTATATAAAAAATCCTCAAAAAAACCTAAAATAGAAATACCTAATAAATAGAGAATTTTTATGGAAAAGATTGGTATAATAGGAGGAACATTTAATCCTATTCATTTAGCACATCTATATATTGCATATGAAGCTAAATGTCAATTGAATTTAGATAAAGTGATTTTTATGCCTGCAGGGAGCCCACCTCATAAAAAAAATGAGGATATATTAGAGGCTCCTTTAAGGTATAAAATGGTTCTCGAAGCTATAAAAAAATATGAGGATTTTGAAATAAGTAACTATGAAATAGAAAAAGAAGGTTTTAGTTATACCTATGAAACCTTAGAAAACTTTAAATCTGATGATAATATATTGTATTTTATTACTGGAGCTGATTGTCTTATAAATATAGAAAAGTGGAAAAGTCCAGATAGAATATTTAAGACCTCTAAATTAGTGGTATTTAATAGACCGGGATATGATAAAGAGTCATTAAAATTACAAAAGAATGAAATTGAGAAAAAGTATAACACAAGTATCAACTTTTTAGATATAATGGACTTAGAAATTTCATCAACAATGATAAGAGATAGAATTAAGGAAGGAAAGAAAATTGATTTTTTCATTCCAAAAGAGGTTCTAGATTTTATTAGAAAAAATAATATATATAATTATTGTGAAAATATTAAAGATTGATGAGAGTATAATGATATTTAAGGAGAAGATATATGCTTAGTAAAGAAGAAATGAAAAGCTACCTTAAAGAACATTTAACAGAAAGTAGATATAACCATACTTTAGGTGTGGTTGAAACTGCAATAAGATTAGCTGAAATAAATAAGGTAGATAAAGATAAAGCTGAAATAGCAGCATTAGCTCATGATATAGCTAAAAATATGACCATCTATGAGTTAAAGGATATTATTGATAAACATAATATTAATTTATCGTATGATGAAGAAAATACTCTTGAGTTATGGCATAGTATTGTTTCGCCGATATTGGGGAGAGAAATTTTTAAAATAGAAGATGAAGAAATATTAAGTGCTATGAGATGGCATACTACAGGAAAAGAAAATATGAGTAAACTAGATAAGATAATTTATATGGCTGATATGATAGAGCCTGGTAGAAGTTTTCCTGGAGTAGATTTAATTAGGAAAGAAAGCTTTGCTGATTTAGATAAAGGCCTTCTTCAAGGAGTAACTCATACTATTAAATATTTATTAGATAAAGGGTTTCCTATTGATATAAATAGTATAAAAGCTAGAAATTATTTATTACTTAATAAATAAAAACTAAATTTATTTAACTATGAAAAAAATCAGAGAGGAATTAAAAGGATGGGGAGTAGGAGAGAAAATCTGGAAAACAGAGAAAGAAGAAGATCTTCTAAAGATGAACAAATTAAAAGAAAAAGAATTGAAGCTAGAAAGAAGAAGTTAAAAAGAAAGAGAATAACAACATCTATAGTAACTATTCTATTAGTAATAATACTTGGAAGTGCCCTTTATATATATAACTTTTTATCAGGTTTAAAAACAAACAACTTAGGCACTGGAGTGGCACCGATATCATCTAAGGATCCTGTGAACATTTTGATTTTAGGTATGGATATAGGAGATGCAGAAAATCAAAATAAAGCTGGTAGAAGAAGCGATACTATAATGGTTTTAAATTATAATCCTAATACTAAAAAAGTTCATATAGTTTCTATACCAAGAGATACTCTTATTGAAGTAGATGCTTATTTAGATAATGGCGAATACAGAAGATATTGGAAAATAAATACTGCATATGTTTTAGGCGGAGAAGAGGAAGTAAAGACACATGTAGAAAGTTTATTAGGTATAAATTTAAATTATATAGTAGAAGTAGATTACAATGCATTTAGAAGCATAATAGATGCATTAGGTGGAATAGAAATGAACATACAACAAGATATGTTCTATGATGATGATGAACAAAACCTTCATATAAATTTTAAAGCTGGGGAAACTGTTCAGCTAGATGGTAAAAAAGCAGAAGAGTTCTTTAGATGGAGGAAAAATAATGATGGTAGTGGAGGAGAAGAAGGGGATTTAGGTAGAATTAATAATCAACAACAATTCATTAGTAAGGTTATTGATAAAGCTTTAAGTCCAAGTATAGTTTTTAAGGCACCAAAAATATTAAAAGCTATAAGTGAAAATGTTGAAACCAATATTCCAGCTAAAAATTTAATTTCTCTTGGTATGAAGATTATTAGGTTAAAGTCAGAAGATATAATTATGACAACTCTTAAAGGAGAACCAGAATATCTTTATGGAGAAGACTTTTTAATTGCTGATAAAGAAATTAATAGGGATTTAATAAATGCATTAAATACAGAAAACCCTTCATTAGCGCCGGTTATAACTTCAATAAATAAAGAAGAGCTAAATGTGTTAGTATTAAACGGAACTAAAATTGATGGATTAGCATCAAGTGCAAGAGATAGTTTACTTTCACTTGGGTATGCAAATATAGAAGTTGGAAATACTGATAATGTAGAGAAAAGCGTAATTCAATCAGATAATAAGGAATTAAAAGATTTGCTTAAAAATGATACGGGTATACAAAAGTTTGAAAAAATAGGCAAATCAGAATATAAGCAATATGATGTTGTAATATTATTAGGTAAAGATTATAACTTATTTGGAAACTAAAAGGGGCTGTCGCAGAAAGCAGTTTAATGTAAATTGTAGAATTGTGCGACAGCTCCTTTTTACTAGGAGGAAAAATGAGCACTATAAAAAGAATTGTTTCAAAAGAACACGAAGGAAGAAAAATTAGAGAATTTTTAAAAGAGGAACTAGGATTATCTTCTAGGTTAATTAGAAGTGCTTCAATAGATAAAAGAATTTTTGTAGATAATAAAGCTGTAAAAATGAATTATGTGCTAAAAAGCAGTGAAGAGGTACTAATTGACTTAGTAAAAGAAGAAACTCAAAATATAGATCCTGAAAATATACCAATAGATATTGTATATGAAGATGAAGATATAATAGTTGTCAATAAAGGACCTAATATGGTAGTTCATCCAACTAAAAGATATCAAAGTGGTACATTAGCTAATGCTTTAATGTACTATTTTAAGGAAAGTAACCAAAAGTGCATTGTTAGGCTAGTAAGTAGGTTAGATATGGATACATCTGGGCTTATTATTATAGCTAAAAATCAATATGCACATATGGAATTATCTAAAGAAATGACTTTAAATAATGTTGAAAAAAGATATCTTGCAGTTGTACATGGACATATGGAAAATGATGAAGGAACTATAGATTTACCAATATATAGACCAGAAGAAGAAGGCACTATAAGAAGAGTTGTAGATGAAAGAGGACAAAGAAGTATAACTCATTATAAGATTATAGAGAGATTTAAGGATTCAGATTTAGTTGAATGCTTATTAGAAACAGGAAGAACACATCAAATAAGAGTTCATTTAAGCTCATTAGGACATCCTATTTGGGGGGATACTTTATATGGTTATGAAGAAGATGGGGAAATTATAAGTAGGCAAGCCCTTCATGCCTATGGATTAGATTTTAAATCTCCAAGAACTAAAAAGGAATTAAGCCTTAGAGCAAGAGTGCCTGATGATATAGCAAAGCTTGTAGAATATTTAAAGTAGTATATAAATGTAGTTACTTTTTGAAAAATTAAAGTAACTACAATTTACTTTTGAAGTTATATTAATTATAAAAATGTAGTTATTTATTTTTATATAAAAGTAACTATATTTTATTTAATATGAAAAGAAAAGTGTGTTGTAAAATGATTTATAAAATCATTTTACAACACACTTTTTATTACTATAAATTTTAGATTATTTAAATCTAGGCCTTCTTCTCCTAATATTTTTTCTTCTCATAGATAAAATTAAGTATTTAATAAGAATTACTAAGATAATTATTACAACCACAGCTATAACAATAAATTTAGGTGTAGTTACTAGAGTTGAAAACTTTTCTTTTATCTTAATTTGACTATTATACTCTCTGTTAGCTCCACTAACTAAATCTAAGGCTGATATAGTTTCTTTATTAGCATTTATCTTAGCTTTAAAGAGAACATCACCTTTATTTATATTTTTTTTACTTATATCTTTCTTTTGATAATCCACAGTATATGATGGTATTCCTTCCGTTTTAGACTTAGTATAGTATAAGTCATCTTTAGCAAGTAAAGGAATTGAGATATCATCATTAATTTTATATGTATCAAGCACATCATTTTTATTTATAAGTTTTATAGTTTCAAAATTATCAAAGCCATAATCGAACAATGGACCTATATTTGTATAGAAGTTGTCCTTATCAGTAGCATTTAGTAAAGCTACTACTAAAAATTGCTCATCTTTCATAGCGGTAGCAGTATATGTGTGATTTGCTTCCGGAGTATATCCATTTTTACCAATATAGGCATATTGGTAATAGTAAGGAGTATATTCATTAAATAGTTGATTTCTATTTGTAGCCCATTTTTCACTACCATCTGAAAATGGATGATTTACATATTTGTGAGATTCGGTTTGTGCAATTCTCACAAGGTCTTCATTTTGATAAGCAGCTCTCATTATAAGAGCTAAATCGTAAGCTGTAGTAACGTGACCATCTTCATGTAAACCACTAGGATTTTTAAAGGTTGTATCTAATGCACCTAGTTCCTTGGCTTTAGCATTCATAAGCTTTGCAAATTCTTCATTAGATCCAGAAACATGTTCAGCTAATGCTTCAGCACAATCATTACCAGATTCTAATAAAAGACCAAGCATAAGTTCTTCAACAGTATAAACTTCCCCCTTAGCTATACCAATTGCAGAGCCATCTACTAAAGTTGGTTTTTCATTAATAGTAACTTTGTCAGTTAACTTTGTATTTTCTAGAACAACCAATGCAGTCATTACCTTTGTTGTTGAGGCAGGCTCATATTGAGTATGCTCATTTTTGGAATAAATAACTTTACCTGTTCTTCCATCCATTAGTACTGCACTTTCAGAATATACCGTAGGTAATTCAGTAGCTTTTACGTTGATAGTAAAAACACTGCATATAAAAGCAGTAAATAGGAAGATTCTTCTCATAAATTTTTTCATATTAATTCTCCCACAATAAACTTTTTACATATAGACAAAAATATTTTATCAGAAATAAGGATATCATTCTATATTTTATAAATATTTAAATAAAATTAGTTAAATTTTTAATAAAAAGTTAATAATTAAAATAAGATTTATCAATTAGAGGTGATTTATGGATAAAAGAATAGAAAAATTTATGACTAAACGAAATATAGTATTGATTATGTTAGTTTTCTTATGTGTAATAACATCATTTATCTTATACGGAAAGAATAAATCAAAGGTGTTTAAGGATGAGTATATGAAAAATATATTTGTAGAGGAAGAAGCTCCTGATGATAATAGTGTGGAAGTTAATGCAGAGCCTATTAAAGAGGTAAAAGGAGAAAATCAACTAACAAAAGGCACTAAAATGATAGTTGTTGAGATAAAAGGAGAAGTTGCTAATCCAGATGTTTATGAAATAAGTGAAGGAAGTATAATTAGAGATTTAATAACTAAAGCAGGAGGATTAACCAATGAAGCTAATATAGATAAAATAAATAGAGCAGATAAATTAAGAGATAATCAACTTATAGTTATACCAAATAAGAATGAATTATCAAATGCAAATACTAATATAAATGTTAGCAAAGAAGGGAATACCGCAGAAGATGGAATCATTAATATTAACACTGCAAGTCTAGAAGAACTTCAAAAAATAAATGGAGTAGGAGAAGTTAAAGCAAAAAGTATAATTAATTACAGAGAAAAAAATGGAGGATTTAAATCGATAGATGAAATGAAAAATATAGAAGGAATAGGTGATAAAACTTTTGAAAAGATGAAAGACCAAATAACAATATGATATCAAAAATTTTGAAATCTATTATATTATAGATATAGTATTTATGATAAAATGAATCATATACTATCTGATTTAAAGGGGGGAATGGGATATGGATTTAGTTTTAAACACATTTATGAACTTAGGATTAAGCTTGTTATTTGGGGCAGTTGGGATATTGGTGTTAGTCATTGGATATAAAATATTTGACGCTATAATACCAGCTGATTTTAATAAAGAGTTAGAAAAGGGGAACATAGCAGTGGCCATATTTTTAGCTGGAGCTTTAATTGGAATAGCAATAATAGTATCGCAAGTTGTAAAATAGGTTAGTGTATAGATGGGTGAGGAGTATCAACTCTTTGCCCATTTGTTATTATGACAGTTATGTGACAGAGTCTTTTAAATTGGAATCTTTAATGTTATAATAAATTGAATTTAGGAAACTATAAATACAGAAGATTAGAAAAATCCTAGGGGGGATTATTATGATAAGAAAATTTTTAATGATGTTAATTAGCGGAATAATGGTTACATCACTAGTAGCTTGTAGTGGAAATTCAAATGATAAGGAAGCAAAAACAGCTCAAGAGCCACCTAAAGTTGAAGAAAAGAAGTTTATAGGCGAAGGCGTATGGGCAGAAGACTATACAAAAGATCAAGTAACTATTTTAAATGATGAAATAAGTGCAAGAATAGAAGAATCAGCTACTTTTTATGATTTAGAATATTCTAAAGAAGAAAAAGTTACAGAAGAAAATGGAGAAACTATAAACGATAACCATATATATATAGACAATTTAAATCCTGAACCAAACAGAATGGAAAGCATGTATTATGGATTTAAGATGTATGGTGCAGATATGTCTAGTGGAAGCTTAAATTTAAAGATAGGATTTAAGTTAGATCTAGAACAAATAAAAACTGAAGAGAAGTTTAATATTGAAGAAACATCTATAGCAAAGTTTTCAGAAGCTATGACAAATAATCCAGAAAGAGATTACTCAGATTTAAATAGTAAAATAGAAGATATAGTCATAAATCAAAATAGCAATGGAACTATAGAAACAAATGTTAATGGATTAGTAGAAACAATAACAATAAAAGACGATTTCTTATTATACAAATTAGATTCAAAAAACTATGATTTTAAAAAATAGTACATACTTTAATTTTTAATTTAGGAGGATATAAAATTGGTAGATAGAGAAGACGCAGGAATGGATAATGGAGAAGAAGTGGTTAATAATGAAGTAATTAATAATGATGAAGTAAACAATGAAGAATTAAATAAAGATATTGAAGTTACAGAGGAAGATAATGCTATTAATGGAGAAGTAAAAGAAGATGGAAAGGCAGTTAAGTTTATAAAGAGACTTTTAGCTGCAACTATAGATCAAATAGTAGCTATAGCATTTGCTTTACTTTTATTATTAATTTTTGACTTTTTATTAAAATTTGTAGGCTTTTATATTGCACAAAGACAACCGATGTTCTTAGTAATATATGTGATAACTAATATTCTATATAGTACAATTTGTGAATCAACAAAGCTTGGAAGAACTATAGGAAAAAAGACAATGTTAAAATAAACATTAATTAGGAGATAGCATGAGAAAAGGAAGTACAGTACAAGTTAAAATAGATAAAACAGAATTTCCATCAGTTGGAGTTGGCACTTTAGAAGGAAAAAAGATATATGTAAAAGGTGCCTTTCCAGATCAAGTGGTAAGTGGTAGAGTAAAGAAGAAGAGAGAAGGATTTGCAGAGTTAAAGCTTTTATCAGTAGATGAAAGAGCAGATTATGAAATAGAAGCACCTTGTGAATACTTTGGAGTTTGTGGTGGTTGTACATCACAAAACTTAACTTATGATAAGCAATTAGATTTACTGAGTGAAGAGGTTAAGGCATTGTTTAAAGAGGCTGATATACCTATGGGAGAGTATTTAGGCGTTGTAGGTAGCAAAGAACAATGGGAGTACAGAAATAAAATGGAATTTACCTTTGGAGATTTTGAAAAAGGTGGAGAATTAACTTTAGGCATGCATATGAAGGGAAAATCTTTTGGGATTATAACTGTTGATAAATGTTTAATAGTTGATGAAGATTTTAAAACTGTAATAAGAGAAACTGTTAATTATTTTAAGGATAAGGAATTACCTTATTATAGAGTTATGAAAAGAGAAGGCTACTTAAGACACTTAGTTATAAGAAAAGCAATAAATACTGGTGAATTAATGGTTAATATAGTTACTACAACACAAATAAATTTTGATTTATCAGAGTATGTAGATTTATTAAAATCACAAACTTATAAAGGAAAATTAGTATCTATATTACATACTGAAAATAATTCTTTTTCAGATGCTGTAATACCAGAAAAGGTGAATTTATTATTTGGCAAAGATTATATAACAGAAAATTTATTAGGTTTACAATTTAAAATATCACCATTTTCATTCTTCCAAACTAATACTAAGGGAGCTGAAAGCCTTTATAGTATAGTTAGAGATTTTATGGGAGAATCAAATGATAAGGTTGTATTTGACCTTTACTGTGGTACAGGAACTATAGGTCAAATTGCAGCATCAAATGCTAAAAAGGTGGTTGGAATAGAACTTATAGAAGAAGCTGTAGAAGCAGCAAAAGAAAATGCAAAATTAAATAATTTAAATAACTGTGAATTCCTAGCAGGTGATGTTGCAGAAATAATAAAAACTGTTAAAGATAAACCAGATATTATAATTCTAGACCCACCAAGAAGTGGAGTGCATCCCAAAGCATTAGAATACGTAATTAAATTCAATGCAAAGGAAATAATTTATGTATCATGCAACCCTAAAACTTTAGTAGAAAACCTAAGGGATTTAATAGGAGCTGGATACAAAGTTGTTCAAAGTACAGTTAAGGATATGTTCCCAAATACGCCTCATGCGGAAGTGGTTGTTAAACTTGTATTGAAGGATAGGTAGTGAACACTTAACGAAGGAATGTATAAACTTAATATGAAGTCTATCTAAATGTAGTACAACAAAATAATATATTTCTTAGTAAAATCAAAATAAAACTATGAGTTTATTAAGAAGGTTTAAATTATAGAGATTTATAGAGTCATATTTTAGTGTGATTATAAATAGTTTATTATTTAGTGACTATATTAAAAGAACCTTGAGAAATCAAGGTTCTTTTCTAGCAAAAAAGTAACATTTTATATAAATATTAGAGAAGAGTTTATTTACTTTACGGATTAAGAATAAATTATACTAAGGGTGAGAAAAAAATGACAGTGGAATTAGAAAAACATTATAATAAATTTTGTGAAGATAAAAGATTAACAAGAAGACATGGACAAGTTGAATACATAACTTCTATGAAATATATACATGAATATTTAAAAGGAAATAAAAACTTGAAAATATTAGATGTTGGTGCAGGCACAGGAAGATATTCAGTAGCTTTAGCTAATGAAGGATATGATGTTACAGCAGTTGAACTTGTGAAACATAATTTAGGAGTTTTAAAATCAAAGGGAAGTACAGTAAAAGCATTTCAAGGAACAGCCTTAAATTTATCTAGATTTGAAGATAATACATTTGATATGACATTGGTTTTTGGACCAATGTACCATCTATATACATTTGAGGATAAGGTAAGGGCTTTAGAAGAAGCAAAGAGAGTTACTAAAGTTGGAGGAAATATATTAGTTGCCTATTGCATGAATGAATATAGTGTAATAACATATGGATTTAAAGAAAATAATATAAAAGAATGCATTGAAAATGAAAAGCTTGATAAAAACTTTCACGTTAGATCAAATCCGGAAGACCTATATGATTATGTAAGGATTGAAGATATTAATAAAATAAATGAATCAGCTGGAGTAAAAAGAATAAAAATAATTTCAGCAGATGGACCAGCTAATTATATGAGAGCAACTTTAAATGCTATGGATGAAGAAACCTTTAAAACTTTTATTGATTATCATTTGTCTACATGTGAAAGACAAGAGTTAGTAGGGGCCGGGGCTCATACATTAGATATTTTGAACAAAAATTGATTTAAACATTATATATTAATATTTATAGCATCACTTATAGTAAGTAATATATTTACTGGATTACTAAGTAAGTTTTTGATATTTGTTTCATGGAATGTTTTATGAATATTTTTATAATGAAAAGATTTATATATAAAACTATATAAGCATTATTTGAAATATACCTAGACAAATATATGTAATCTAAGTGAACATAAGTATTTAAGTCATAGGTATAAAATAGTTTAAATTGTTATTGTAATTTATAGAAGAATAATATTAAAAAATTTACATGATAAAAAGATCTAGAAGTAATAAAATGTTCTTTATTTTGTAGCAATATATGCACATAATATGAAATAATAAACAATATATTGGATATATAATTATTGCTAGTAGATACTTTGGTAAATATTTAAAAAAGAAATTAAGGAAGGGAATAGAATTTATGAGAACCTTGATTATTTATTGTTCTGACTATAAAAATAATACACAGAAAGTTGCGAGTAAATTTAATGAAGAAATTGATTGCGATTTAATAAATGTAAAAGATGCTATAGATATTAATTTAGAAAACTACGATTTAATTGGATTTGGTTCTGGAGTTTACATGGAGAACTTATCACCTAAGTTGTTTAAATTAATTGAAAGGCTAAATTTAACAAGAAAAAATGTCTTTGTATTTTCAACTAGTGGCATTGGAATGAAGTTTTATAATAATAAGTTAATTAAGGCATTAACTTCAAAAGGAGCAATAAACAAAGGGAGTTTCGCATGTAAAGGTAGCTTTATAGCAAAGGAATTTTCTAATAGTAAGGTTTTCGATATTATGGGAAAACTGGCAGAGGGACATCCGAATGATAAGGACTTTAAAAAAGCAGAAGTGTTTATTAGGAAAATAATTGATATATTTTAGTTTTATTATATAAAATTTTAAAGCTATTGAATAATGGATAGTTTTTAATTTTTACATACAGAAATATAGTTGAAGCACAAAAGAATTAAATCTGAATCTATTTTTGATACAGAGTGCAAATTAAAATATATAAAATGAGAGGTAAAAGTATGGAAGGGAAGAAATCCACATTTAAATCAATTGATGAATATATATTACAGTTTCCTAGTGAAATTCAACAAATATTAGAAAAAATAAGAAGAGTTATTAAGGAGTCAGCTCCTAATGCGGTAGAAAAGATAAGCTATCAAATGCCTACATTTTATCTTCATGGAAATCTTGTTCACTTTGCAGCTTTTAAGAGTCATATAGGATTTTATCCAGATCCTAGTGGGATAGAAGCTTTTAAAGAAGAGTTATCTAAGTATAAGGGTGCAAAAGGGTCAGTTCAATTTCCAATAGGAGAGCCATTACCTTATGGATTAATAAGTAGGATAGTAGAATTTAGAGTTCATGAAAATATAAAGAGAGCAGAAAATAAAAAACATAATATTAGAAATTGAAAATGGACAGTGTTACATAAAGGTAAAGGAGGGGAATATGTATATAAAAGCAAGTTTTTCCTCCTTATTTTAGTTATAATTATTTGAATAAAATTATAAGAGAGTTCTTAGAAAGTTACCTTGCCGCCTTTGCCGAGATCTAAAATTACATCAGCTTCATTAAAGCTAATCTCATAAACATCTAATATATAGCCAGCTTTCTCTATTATCTCTTTATAACTTGGTAGCTTTTTTATGAATCCATTCTTTAAATCATATATTGTTAAATCACTTTTTTTAACTATAGCATTTTTCACTCGGACATGTTCACTACTTTCATTAGAAACAGGTATTGTTGTAAATGCTACTATATTATTTTGTAAAAGGTCTAATGTCTTTGAAGAACCTCTAAATGATGCAAAATAGACAATTTTTTTGTTTTGAGGATTATTATAAAAATTTACGACTCTAACATTGGGTATATTATCTACAGTAGTGGCTAAGGAAATTCTATTTGTTTCATTCATTACTCTATTAAACTCTTGTATTAAGTCCATTTTAATTCTCTTTTTGTAAACTATTTTTATTATTAGTATTTTGTTCAGCATAGATTTATTTTATCATAGAACCATGACGTCGTTATGTCATGGTTCTATGATAAAATAAAATTAAATATGTGATGATAAATAAGAGGTGATTTAGATTGAAGATAGATAGACTTGTATCAATTATAATGATATTACTAGAACGTAAAAAGATAAGTGCATCAGAGCTTGCAGAAATGTTTGAAGTAACACCAAGAACTATATAGAGAGATATAGAAGCGATAAGTTTAGCTGGGGTTCCTATAGTTACATATCCTGGCGTTAATGGTGGAATTGGAATTATGGATTAGTATAAGATAGATAAAAGGATTTTTACTAAATCAGACGTAGAAACACTTTTAATAGGTCTTAGCAGTATGTCGTCCGCTTTTTCAAAGGAGGAAATTAAATGTACTTTAGCAAAGATAAAAGGATTGTTTCCAGAGGAGCATATAAAAGAGATAGAGTAAATTTCTATTGATCTTACTCCGTGGATAGGAAATAAGGATTTAAAATCTAATCTTGAACAAATTAAAAAGGCTATGAATGATAAAAAGATTTTAAGATTTAACTATTTTGATAGTAAAGGTAAAAAGAGTAATAGAAAAGTTGAGCCTTATCAGTTGGTATTAAAGGAATCAAATTGGTATTTACAAGGATATTGCATTTCGAAACAAGATTTTCGTATATTTAAGCTATCTCGTATTTCAGATATTAAGGTTATTGAAGAAAGCTTTATTACAAGAGAGTTTAATTTAAAATCAGTAGGATATTGGGACTATATAGAAAAAAATATTATTATGATAAAACTTTTAGTTGATGAATCTCTAGGAGAAAAAATGATTGAATATTGTGGTGAGGAAAATATTAAGAGATATAAAAATAATAAATTGTTTATAGATTTTCCATTCATTAATGATGAGTTTGGATATAATATTTTACTGAGTTATGGTGATAAATGTGAATGCTTGGAACCTATTAATATACGAAATGAATTTATTAGAAGAATAAAAAGTATGCTAGACAAATATAGTTAGTTTAAGCGCCGCTTAGGCGCTTTTTTATTTTAATTTAAGTTATTATGAAAATATTATATACAAATAACTAATGACGATTATTACTAGTCATATAATTGTATATAGTACGTATAAATATATAAAATGAAAAAATGCAATGAATAATTGCTATTATTTTGTAAAAAAATTAGAGAAAATAATTGACTTATACGAATATTATATGTAATATATAAAATATAATTCGCATTTATGTATGAAGTGGCGAACAAAGGATAAAGTGGAGGAATTGCTAATGTTAGAGAAAATATTTAAATTTCAAGAACGTAATACTAATGCAAGAATAGAAATAACTGCAGGTATAACTACATTTATGACAATGGCATATATTTTAGTTTTACAACCTATGTTTATGGGAGCAGCAGGAATGGATGTAGGAGCAGTTACAGTTGTTACTGCTATATTATCAGCGATATTTAGTATATTTATGGGTATATATACGAATTTACCATTTGCCTTAGCACCAGCTATGGGGAGTAATGCATTTTTTGCATATACTTTAGTTGCAGGTGGAATAGTTAATTGGGAAACTGGATTGGGTATGGTATTTATTTCAGGAGTAGTATTTATCCTTTTAACTGTACTTGGTCTTAGGGAAGTTATAGTTAATTTAATACCTAAGAATATTAAATATGCAATTGGTGTTGCAGTTGGATTTTATATAGTTTTATTAGGATTTAAAAATGGAGGCTTAATGAGCCTTGAAGGTGGAAGTATTGCTATGGGAGATGTTAAATCCCCAGGGGTTTTACTTACTATAATAGGTTTAGTAATAGTAGTATTTTTACAAGCTAGAAAAGTAAAAGGTGGAGTTTTAGTTGCAATTATATTAACAACTATAATTGGTATTCCAATGGGAATTACAAATGTACCAGAAAGCTTAGTTACAATGCCACCATCAATAGAACCAATAGCATTTAAGCTTGATATAATGGCAGCATTAAAGTGGAGCTTTTTCCCACTGATGTTTACATTCTTTGTTGGAGATTTCTTTTCTACTTTAGGTACATTACTAGGAGTTTCTGCAAAAGCAAATCTTTTAGATGAAGAAGGTAATTTACCAAATATAAACAAACCATTTTTAGTTGATGCAATTGCAACAGTAGTGGGAGCATTATTTGGATCTACAGTTGTTACAACTTATATTGAGTCAGCAGCAGGCGTAGAAGAAGGTGGAAGAACTGGATTTACAGCAGTTGTAGCAGGAATTTGTTTTGCATTAACAATGTTTATTACTCCAATTGCAGGAATGATACCAAGTGAAGCAACAGCACCAGCTTTAATATTAATAGGGCTATTAATGATTACAGGTGTTAAAAATATTGAGTTTAATGATTTCACAGAAGCGTTTCCTGCTTTTGCTACAATAGTATTTACAGCATTTACTTCAAGTATTTCAAATGGTATAAGTATAGGAATTATTTCTTATATGGTAACAAAAGTTATGGCAGGAAGGTTTAAAGATTTAAATTGGGGAATCTATATATTATCAATTCCACTAATAGCATATTTCATAATTTAGGAGATGTAAGATGAAAATTTTACCTAGTGATAAAAAAGGACTAATTGAAGCAGCAATCGGAAAGAGACTTTGTGATTTAGTTATAAAAAATGCAAATATAGTTAATGTGTTTACTGGAGAGATATATATTGGAGATATAGGTATATATGATGGATTTATAGCACATATAAGTACAAGCATTGATAATAAAAATACGGAAAGTATAAAGGCTAAAAAGTATTATGATGCTGAAGGAGATATTGTAATTCCAGGACTTATAGATAGTCATATACATATTGAAAGTACACTTATGACTCCTAAAAATTTTGCAAGAGAGGTCATACCATATGGAACAACAACTGTAGTGACAGATCCTCATGAAATAGCAAATGTTTATGGAATAAGAGGCGTTAAATATATGCATGATAGCAGTGAAGGATTACCTATGAGGCAGTATGTTTTAGCACCATCATGTGTTCCAGCTGTTTTAGGACTTGAGAATTCGGGAGCAGAGTTTTTTAGTGAAGAGATTGAAGAACTCCTAAAGCTAGACAGAGTTATAGGTTTAGGTGAAGTTATGGATTTTGTAGGAGTTATTGAAAATAGTGATAGGATGGTTTCTATATTAAATGAAGCCGAAAAAAGAGGTGGCTTTATACAAGGACATGCACCATTTTTAAGTGGAAGAGTGCTATCATCTTATTTATGTGGAGGAGCAACTACAGATCATGAAAGTAGGACATCTCAGGAGGCAAGGGATAAAATTAGAAATGGAATGTATGTAGATGCAAGAGAAAGTTCTATATCTAAAAATGTTGATGCAATAGTTAAAGGGGTAAGTGGTTTTAGATATTTAGATAATTTAACATTATGTACAGATGATAGAGAAGCAGATGAAATAATTAAGAATGGGCATATGAATGATGTTGTTAAAACAGCAATAGATTCAGGGCTTGATCCTATAGATGCAATAAGATGTGCAACTTTAAATTCAGCAAGAGAAATAGGTGTTACTAATTTGGGGGGGATAGCGCCTGGATATGTAGCTGATTTAGTAGTACTAGATAGTTTACATGATATGAAGGTGAAAGCAGTAATATTTGAGGGGAAACTAGTTGCTAAAAATGGGAAACTAATTACTGAAATAAATGATAAGAAGTTTGATTTAGAAACAGAGAATTCTGTTCATATAAGTAATTTATCTTTAGATGATTTTGAGTTAAAAGCTCCAATAGAAAATGGAAAAGCTAAAGTGAATGTAATAAAATATAATAGTCAATTATCTTCAGCTACAGAAATCATAGAAGAAGTGGTTAATATTAAAAATGGAACCGTAGTACTTGATGATAATGATGACCTAAAATTTGTTATAGTTATTAATAGACATGGAAAGTTAGATACGAAATCTATTGGATTAGTTAGAGGATTTGGGATAAATAAAGGGGCTATAGGAAGTACTATTTCTCATGATAGTCATAACCTAACTATAGTTTATAGTGATATAAATGAAGCATTTAAAATTGCAGAGGATTTAATATCTATTGGTGGTGGAATAAGTTGTGCAGTAGATGGGGAGATAAAAGAGCATATTCAATTAGAAGTAGCAGGACTTATGACAAATAAAAGTGCTTCTGAAATAGCTATAGTTGCAGAAAGAATGAAAGAAGTACTTAGAGATATGGGATTAACACAAATAAAGAATCCACTTTTAAGAATTGTTACATTAGCACTTCCAGTAATACCGGAAGGCAAGATGTCAGATTTAGGTTTAATAAATGTAAATAAAAAAGAGATAGTGAATATCTTTAATAAGTAATAAGAATATGGATATCTTCAAAAAGACAATTATGATTTGAAGATATCCTATATTTATTTTATATATGAAAGTTGATAAGAGTTTATTGTTTAAATATTATCATGATGATAGAATCATTTAAGGCTTAATCTTATGAAAAATATTAGATAGGGGTGAAATTTTTGATGATTATATTGAAAAAATCAATAAGACTTATATTAGGATTTTTATTATGTGCAAGTTCAACAGTTTTTATGTTAAATTCTAATTTAGGATTATCTCCATGGGATGTTTTCCACCAAGGAATATCAAATGTCACAGGAATTACAATAGGAGAAGCAAGTATATTAACTAGTGTATTGGTTGTCTTAATAGGAATAATGTTAAAGCAGAAGATTGGGATAGGAACACTACTTAACATATTATTTGTAGGAAAGTTCATAGATATTATTAATGAAAGCAACATAATACCCGTAGCAAATAGTTTGTTTTCTGGAATTGTAATGATGATAATAGGTATGTTTGTTATGGGGTATGGATGCTATTTATATATAGGATGTGAAATAGGCTGCGGACCAAGAGATGGCTTAATGATAGGATTAAGTCAAAAGCTAAATAAACAAATTAAGATAGTTAGAGGCAGTATAGAAATATCTGTATTAATAATAGGATTTTTACTAGGTGGAGCTGCTGGATTAGGAACATTTATAAGTGCTGTTGGACTGGGGTATTGCATGCAGGTGATATTTAAGATGTGTAAATTTGATGTAGTAAATATTAGGCATAAAGCAATAATGGAAAGTTTAGAGGTAGTTAATATTTTTAATAAGTAATAATATGGATATCTTCAAAAAGACAATTATGATTTGAAGATATCCTATATTTATTTAAAGCACCTAATTTGGTGTTTTTTTATATAAATATTAAATTTATTTAGTATAATTAAGAAGGAAAAATTAAAAAAGTTGTATTAGTTGGGAAAATATGGTAGAGTTTAACTGTAGGAATAATAGGTGATTAAAGGGAATATATAATATAAAAGGTTTGAAAAGTAATTATAAAAAAAGGTAGGTTATGGGTGAAATTCAATAATTTTAATATGATAATTTACATCTAAAATAAGTATAATTATTGTTAGCAAACTAATAAATTAAGGAGAAAATAATGAGGAAAAAGTATCTTAGTATCATTATTGGAGCATTAATAATCAGCATTTCCATAGGAGCTTATACATATGTAAATAACAAAATAGATCATAGCAAGGGAATGACAAATGTTATTAAAAAAAATAAATATGATGCATCAAAAGAAGTTAATGAAGCGCTTAGAAGTTTTGATATTACAAAAAAATCAGAAGTTATAACGAATATAGATACTCAATCAAATATAGTTTCTTTATCATTTGAAGGAATTAAAAATAAAGACACTATGGAGATGGTAGTGGATTTATTAGATAAATATAATATTAAGGCTACTTTTTTTATTCCAGGAATAAAAGCAGCTGAAGATTCTAGTATAGTTAAAATGATTAAAGAAGGTGGACATGATATAGGAAATGGAACACTTTCAGGAAACAATAATATGGAAAACTTGTTAAAGGAAGACTTGATTTTAGATTTTTCTACTACTAATAAAATTTTAAAGTCAATTACTGATAAAGAAGTAGAGTTATTAAAGTGTAATTCAACAATGTACAATGAAAATGTATTAGCATCAGCCTTTGCATCAGGGAATAAATATGTTGTTAGTACAGATCATTATTTGAGTTATCAGAGCTTTAAAAATTACGAACAAGCTTATGGGTATATAAAGAATTTATCAAATGGAACTATTGTATCGATAAAATTAGATGGGGTGCTTAACGATTTTGAATACAATAAAGAAATCGTAGAAGAAAAGCCAGCAATAGATAAACAAGCAGGTATAAAAGAAAATAAAGTAGATAAAGAAGATGAAAAAACTATTACTGAAATAGTAGAATGGGTACTAAAAGCTATTAAGGAACAAGAAAAAGTAGCAGTTAAGTTAAAGGAATTCCCAAGTATTAAAAAATATAATGAGTTAAATAATATGGGGATTTATAATGATGGACCATTAAATAATGATAAGTTAAGTGGCACAATAATAGAAAATATGAATAATAGCAATGATAGTAGTAGTGGCAAGTATGAAGGTAATAAAAATAATGTAGACAAGATTAATTTTAAAGAGTTAATAGATAAAAATAACGGTAAGCTTTCTCCTATAGTTTCAAGGTTTTATACAACTCAAGAAGCTTTATCATATACATTTAGAGGGCTAAGTAATGAGAGTGTGTTGGATAATGTATTAGCAAGTCTTGATAAATATAATGCAAAAGGAACATTTTTTGTTACTAAAAATGAAATAATAAATTATCCTGATAGAATAGAAAAAATTGTAGGAGCGGGACATGAAATTGGAAATGGCGGAATAACAGTTAGCTCTGATTTATTAAATAAAACCAATGAAGAAATATGTAAAGAAATATATGAAGTGGATAAGCTATTAAAAGAAAAAGGTATATACACTAACTCATATATGTCTGGATATGGATATTCAAATTCTAAAGTTCAGGAAGCTATATCTACAATAAAGAAGATTAAGGGACTGGAAAATTATGAATTGATTACTTATACAAAGGCACCGATTATAAGTAAATATAAAGATATGAATGCAGATCAAATTATAAAAGATTATTTTAACGTAAATTCATATGTTTCATTAAGTAAAGGTGAGATAGTATATTTTAGATTAGATTCTGATTTGTTTAAAGATAATACTGTAATTTCAAATTTAATTGAAATATTAACAGAGAACTATGTAAAAAATGGTTATGTTCATAAATATAATAATGAACTACAGACATATTACTTATCTACAAAGCCTTTGAATTATTCAATAGTTCCGTTGAAAGATATACAAAGTAATTTTGAAAGTCAATCTAATTTTGGAAGGTATAATATTTTAACTAATATAAAATCTATGGAAATGAAATCTTATGATGAAGCTTTAAAAATGATTAAAACCAACTATATAGGAAATGAAGATGTTAATTTAGAGGATTTTAGTGATGATGAAAAGCTAAATATTGATAAGACTGGGACTATAGATACTAATGGTGAAAGTGTAATATTTTTTACATTTGATGATTGGGGCGGGGATCCAATAGTAAATGAAATATTAAATGTTTTAAATAAACATAATGTTAAAGCAGGATTTTTTACTATTTCAAAATATGTAGATATAAATAGTGGTATATCTAATATTAATCCTAATTTACTAAGAACTATTGCTTTAAATGGACATGATATAGGAAGTCATAACTATAATCATGAACTCTTAGATACTAATAAAGCAGAACTAGAAAAATCATTAATTAAGTCTTATGATGTTATGTCTAATGTAATAGGGGATTTGGATTCATTAAGACAATATTTTAGGCCACCAACATTATTACTAAAAAAGGAAGGTTTGGCAGCAGTATTTGAAAGTGGATATAAATATACGATTAGTGGAAATATTTCTACTCATGATTATGAAAGTACCTCTTCACAAGAAATTTTAGATGCAATTGAACCAGGATTAGTAGAAGGAAGAGGTAACATAATTGTAATGCATATGAATAATCAAAGCTATTATACTGCAGAAGCTCTAGATAAATTTCTTACTAATAATGAAAATGGAGTTTATGGAAGGAAGTATAAAATTGCTAAGTTAAGCGATTATTTAGAACAGTAAAAGTATTAGAAGAGGAGTTTAATAGTGAGGTTTAGTTATAAGGAAAATAAGAATGATACAGGTATTATAAATGATATTCTTTTAAGACCACGTAAGGATAGAAGGTTGCTATCTAATGTTCCAGATAAGGAAAGGATCAGAAAGGGAATTGATCGTAGAGGACAAAAGATATTAGATGAATCTGTAAGTGATTCAAATGCATTTATTAATGGAAATAAAGCAGGAATAAGATATCTAATGCAAACTGATATTAAGATCAGATGCAAAAGTTCAAAAGGAAATTTAACATTTATAACAAGGTCTATAGATATTTCTACTACAGGAATGTTAATAGAGCTACAAGATAAAAAACAATTAGATATAATTAATGAAGCAGATAAAGTAAAATTGCAGTTTAAAATATTACCTGGATCTATGCCAGAAGGGTATGAAATGAAGGTAAATATAGATGCTAAAAAAGTTAGAAATACAATTGATGAGAGTGGAAAAATACTTTGTGGAATGGAGTTTTTAGAAACACTATCAGAATACTCTAATAGAAAAAAAGACAAATATTTTTTACTCACATCAAGTTTAATATTATTTTTTATAAGTCTTTTTATAATTTTAATGAGGGCTGAAAGTATAATTTATTTTAAATTTAATAAATGGCTTTATTTATATAGTATAATAGCTGCTGTATTTTTATTAAGTAGATATTTATTTGGTGCTTTATATAAACCAGTACCTATAGATACTAGTTATACTCCAGGAGTAACGATAATAATTCCTTGTTTTAATGAAGAAGAATGGATACAAAGAACAATTTTAAGTTGTATTAATCAAGATTATCCTATTGATAAGTTAGAAGTAATAGTGGTAGATGATTATTCACATGATAGATCAGTAGAAAAGATAAAAGAGATAGTAGAAGAGTTAAAAAAGGAAAAAAGATTTGATGTTGAAAAAAGATTAAAGTACATTGTACAAGAAAAGAATATGGGAAAAAGAGAAGCGCTATGCACAGGAGTATTAAATGCAAAGCATGACTTAGTAGTATTCGTTGATTCAGACAGCTTTTTAGATCCATTTGCAATTATTAATTTAGTACAGCCCTTTAAAGACCCTAAAATGGGAGGGGTATCAGGTAGAACAGATGTTGCTAATACATATACTAATACATTAACTAAAATGCAATCAGTTAGATATTATATTGCTTTTAGAATAATGAAGGCAGCTGAAGCTTACTTTGATGCAGTTACATGTTTATCAGGACCACTTTCATGCTACAAGAAACAAATAATTATAGATAATATGGAAGCTTGGAGAAATCAAAAGTTCTTAGGCCAAAGAGCTACATTTGGTGATGATAGAGCAATGACTAATTTTGTATTAAGTAAACATAGAACTAGTTATCAAGATACAGCTATTTGTTCTACTATAGTACCTAATAAATATAAAGTATTTTTAAAACAGCAGATGAGGTGGAAAAGGTCTTGGCTTAGGGAATCTATTATTGGTGGTAAGTTTATGTGGAAGAAGGAGCCTTTTATGTCTTTATTCTTTTATATTGGGTTACTTGTTCCTTTAGCAGCTCCAATAGTAGTAGTATATAACCTTATTTATGTTCCAGTAGTTCATAATATATTTCCAACAACTTTTCTTGTTGGTGTATTAATGATGGCTTTAATGATGAGCTTTGCGCAAATGTTCTTTAGAAAAAGTACTACTTGGATATTTGGGTTATTATTTTGTTTATACTATGAAGTTGTATTACTTTGGCAAATGCCTATAGCTTGGGTAACATTTTGGAAGTCAACATGGGGAACAAGAATGACTCCAAGTGATATAGAGGCTAAAAAGAAAAAGGAGCAAAAAAAAGCTGCAAAGAAGTTTAATAAAAAGGGAGGAATTAAAAATGAAAAATAAAAGATTTTCTCCTGAGAAAAAAGATAAGATAAAGATTTTAAGAGGAACATTTCAAGGAATAATATTATTTGTATTATTAATAGTAATTATAAAGGCGGTTTTTACATTCTCAGAATATAAGACTTATGATTATAATGAAGTAGCAAGTGCTGAGGATAATGGATTTATTGCTGTATCATATTTTGGAGTAGATAGAACAGGAAGTGATACGTTAATAGGCACTGAAGCTTTAGAAAAACAAATAAAAGCTTTAAAAGATAATGGATATGTCACAGTAACACAGCAAGATATTTTAGATTATTATATGGAGGGCAAGGCTCTACCAGATAAAGCATTATTCTTATTATTTGAAGATGGTAGAAGAGATACTGCTATTTTCTCACAAAAGATTATGGAAAAATACAATTATAAGGCTACTATGTTTACTTATGCCGATAAATTTGAAAAAAATGATCCTAAATTTTTAATGCCTAAAGATTTATTAAAACTAGTTGATAGTTCTTATTGGGAGTTAGGAACAAATGGTTATAGATTGGAGTATATAAATGTTTTTGATAAAGAAAATGAATATTTAGGACAATTAACTTCATTAGATTTTTCGAAGCTTTCAGATACAATTAATAAAAACTATAACCATTATTTAATGGACTTTATAAGAGATGAATATAATATTCCAATGGAAACCTATAGTGAAATGGAAGAACGTATTAATAACGATTATGAAGAGTTATCAAAAATTTATACTAAAGAGCTTGGAAATGTACCAAATTTATATTCTCTTATGCATTCAAATACAGGACGATTTGGAACAAATGATAAAGTGAGTTTAATAAATGGTAAATGGATTAAAGAGTTATTTAATATGAATTTCAACAGAGAAGGCTATTCTTTAAATAAAAGGGATAACTCAATTTATGATTTAACAAGAATACAGCCTCAAGCATATTGGGCAACTAATCATTTATTAATGAGAATATGGGATGATACTAAAGAAAATATAGATTTTATCGTTGGAGATGAAGAAAAAGCAAAAGCTTTTCAAGAAATAAAAGGAAAAGCAGAATTTATTGATGATACTATAATATTAACATCATTGCCAAAAGAGAATGGCCTTATTAAATTATTAGATAGTGATAAATATAAAGATATTAAAATTTCATCAGAGTTAAATGGAAATGTTATAGGTTCTCAAGCTATATATTTTAGGACAAGTGATGATTTGAAAGATAGTTTGTGCGTTAAGCTTGTTAATAATAATATTGAGGTTATAGAAACCTTAAATGGAAATGAAGAAATATTATATTCGTTAGACTTAAATGATGATAAGAGTATTGATAATATTGATATAAAAGAGAAAGATAGTAAAAAGATAGATATAAATATAACTAATAATAAGCTTAACTTGAATTTAGATGGAAAGCTTATAGTAGATGGATTAGAAGTTAGAAATACCAATGAAGGTGGTGTTTATTTGGAATCAGCATGGGGAGAATATGGATATAGTCAAAGAAATATAGCTGATGATGTATATGACGGAGTATTTAAAAAGTTTAAGATATCTGAAATAAATGATACAATATTATATGATTCATCTTTAAAGGGATTGGATTTTATAAAATACAATGTAATTATATACTTTAATAAGGTTATAAATTGGTTTATAAAACATTTATAAACAAGAGGTAAAAATGAGTATTAAAAAATATAAAAGAAAATTTATTTTAATAGGAATTATTATATTATTAATTGGATCAGTAGTATTAAAAAATGTATTGAAGAAAGACGGTAGCATTGAGATTCCAAATAAAATTTCTCAGAAGAAAAATAATGATATTTTCTCTGATATAGATAATTTAACTTCGTGGATAGTTTATTGGGACTTAAATGTAGATAGCGAAATAAATATGCTAAATAAGAAGTTGAGTAGTATTTCATATTTTGCTGTTAATTTTAATGAAAATAATGATTTAATTGTTCCTGAGAAATTAGAAATGTATTACAATAAGACAAAGTCATATAATTATGAAAAATATATAACGATAGTGAACGACATAGTTAATGATGACGGAACATCCTTATTGAAGGATAAGGAAATATTAAATATATTACTTAGTGATGAGTTATCTAGAGAAAAGCATATTAATGACATAATTTATTTAGCTAAAGAATATGGATTTGATGGAATAGAAATTGATTATGAGCAAATTAAAGATGATTTAGCTTTATGGGAAAATTATATATTATTTATAAATGAATTATATAGTGAAGCTTTAACTAATAATTTGAAATTAAGAGTAGTTTTAGAGGTAAATACACCTATAGATAAGCTTAATTTTACTGAAGGTCCCACATATGTAATGATGTGTTATAATTTGCATGGAAGTTTTAGTGAAGCAGGAGAGAAGTCAAATATATATAACGATAGTGAACGACATAGTTAATGATGACGGAACATCCTTATTGAAGGATAAGGAAATATTAAATATATTACTTAGTGATGAGTTATCTAGAGAAAAGCATATTAATGACATAATTTATTTAGCTAAAGAATATGGATTTGATGGAATAGAAATTGATTATGAGCAAATTAAAGATGATTTAGCTTTATGGGAAAATTATATATTATTTATAAATGAATTATATAGTGAAGCTTTAACTAATAATTTGAAATTAAGAGTAGTTTTAGAGGTAAATACACCTATAGATAAGCTTAATTTTACTGAAGGTCCCACATATGTAATGATGTGTTATAATTTGCATGGAAGTTTTAGTGAAGCAGGAGAGAAGTCAAATCAATATTTTATTAAAGAATTAATGGATAAGATGAAAGAAGTTCCTGGAGAAAAAAGTTTTGCAATTCCAACTGGTGGATTTGAGTGGAAAGATAATGGCAGTACAAAATCAGTATCAGAAGCTGAAGCTAAACAAATATTGATAGAAAATAAAATAGAAGCTAAGAGAGATGATAAAAGCCAATATTTATATTTTGATTATACGGATAAAGAAAATATCAAACATGAAGTATGGTATGCAGATCAAGTTACATTAGAATATTTATCAAAAGTTATCATAGAAGAAGGGTATGATGTTAGCTTGTGGAGATTAGGGGGAAATTTATTTAACAAATAAGATATAGAAAAAGAGAGTTAAATTTTTATAACTCTCTTTTTAAATAAATTTAGTTAAGAAAAATAAAATAATGCTCCTTTGTATCTACCAGTTCTAGTGTATGGATTTCTATTTTTTAATAAATTACAAAAATAAAAATAGTATATTTAATAAAATAAATTAAAAATTATTTGAAAGATATTTACAAATATAAAAATAATGATATAATGAAAATGTAAACAATTTCTTTTTGAAATTTATATTTATTAAGTAACATAGAATATAAATTTCAAAGAAATTTATTTTTCTAAATTTTCGAAACTGGTTTCGAAAGGTGCTTAAACATAGTTTAAAAACCAGAAAAATTTTTTTAACATTTTCGAAACCAGTTTCGGAATGGGGTTTATATTACACTAACTAAGTAAATATAAAAATAAAAATTAGGAGGATTTATTATGAGGGTAAAAAAAATAATGTCATTAGTATTGGTAGGGGTAATGGCAGCATCTTTTGCAGCATGTGGTAAGTCAAATGGATCAGAAGGGAAAAAATCAGAGGGAAGCGATAAGATAGTTGTTTGGAGTTTGGCAGAGGATTTAAAGACTTTCGCTGAATATTATCAAGAAAAAAATCCAGATAAAAAAGTTGAAGTTACTGTTATTGCACCAGCAGATTATCCAACTAAAGTTACAACTGCATTGAGAGGAAAAGCTGAAGTTCCTGATGTAATAGTTGGAGAGCCGCAAATGCTACCAAACTTTTTTGAAGCAGGTTTTTTTGAAGATTTAACTAAAGCACCGTATAATGTAGAAGAATATAAAGATAAAATTGTAGATTATGTATATGAAGCTGGTAAAGATGCTGATGGAGTAGTTAGAGCATTAAGTTATCAAGTTACTCCAGGTGGAATTACTTACCGTAGAGATATTGCTAAGGCAGTTTGGGGTAATGATGATCCAGCATTTATTGCAGAAAAATTTAAAGACGTAAAAACAATTATCGAAACCGGTAAGGAACTTAAAGAAAAAGGATACAGAGTATTTTCAGATACAGGAAATTTAAGATGGTTTGTATATGGTAACGATCCTGAACCTTGGGTTAAAGATAATAAATTAATGGTTACAAAAGATAGATTAGATTACTTAGATGCAGCAGTAGATTTATATCAACAAAAATTAACTGCATTTGCTCCAGAGTGGTCAGCAGCTTGGTATGCATCAATGAATGGTCCTATACCTGTAGATGCAGAATGGACAGAAGAAGACAAGTTGAAGGAAATGGAAGCTAATGCTAATTTAGAAAAGACCGAAGTATTTTCATATGCATTACCAACTTGGGGTACTTTAATACTTAGAGACAATGCTAAAGATACAGCAGGTAAGTTTGGAGTTACAACAGGACCAAATGCTTACTTTGCAGGTGGTACATTTATAGGTATTAGTAGTTATAGTAAAAATAAGAAAGCAGCTTGGGATTTTGTAAAGTTCTGTACTCTAGATGAAGATGTAGCACAATGGTGGATAGAAAAATCAAATGGAGATGTTGTTGCTTTAAAATCAGTATTAGAATCAAATAAAGACTTTGAAAATCCAGCTTTAGGTGGACAAAAATCTTATGAATTCTGGGCTGAGCAAGCAGAACAAGTAGATTACTCATTAGTAACAAAATATGATGATCAAATAGGTAAGTTCTATGGACAAGCTATAGAAGCAGTGCAAAAAGGTGAAAAATCTAAAGAGGATGCTTTAAAAGAGTTCTATAACAATGTAAAGACAGTTTATCCTGAAATAGAAGTACCATCTAATTAGTATAAAATCATAAGAGGTGAGAGAAAATTTCACCTCTTTAATAAAATTTAATAAATTAGGGGTGAAGAAATGAAACTAGCAAAAACTCAATCTGATACGATAGTAAATTTTAAAGAAAAAACTTCTGCTAAGAGTTTAAGTAATGTAAATAGATACGGTTATTTATTTATACTTCCATTTTTAGTTGTATTCCTTATATTTAATATCTATCCGATACTTAGAACATTATATTTAAGTTTCACAAAGTTTAGTGGATATAGAGATATAACATTTATAGGATTGGATAATTACACCAGATTAATTAAAGATACTATGTTTTGGAACTCTCTATTAAATACAGTGAAGATATGGGGAATAAATGTAGTACTACAATTGGGCTTAGCTTTTCTATTGACAATTATATTTAGTGATATGAAATATAAAATGAAGGGATTAAGCATATTTAGGGCATTATTTTATTTGCCGAATTTAATTGCTGCAACTTCAGTAGCATTTTTATTTGGAGCTTTATTAGATTGGCAATTTGGATCACTAAATCAGATTTTATTAGACTCAGGTTTAATAAGTACTAGAATAAATTGGCTAGGTCAACCAGGGACAGCAGTACTTGTAGTTGCTGTAATTGGAGCATGGATGTGGTTTGGTAATTCATTTTTAGTATTAATGGCAGGAGTTCAAGGTATATCTAAGGATTACTATGAAGCAGCGACTATAGATGGAGCTGGGAGATGGACTATATTTGGCAAAATAACATTACCACTATTGAAGCCTATTTTACTATATGTTGCAATAACATCATTAATAGGTGGTCTTCAAATATTTGATATACCATTCTTAATTACAGATGGAATAGGTTCACCTTCAGGAGCATTAAATACTTCAGTTATGTACTTATATAATACGGCATTTAAGTATAACAATGTAGGATATGCAGCTGCTATTGCTTATGGATTATTCTTTATAATAGCAATATGCTCAGCATTTACATTTAAATCAATGTATGGCTCAAATAAAAATAAGGAGGTAAGATAATGTTTACTAAGTTTAAAAAATCATTATTATATATCTTTTTAATTATCGTAAGTATAGCATGTCTAGCTCCCTTTGCAATGATGTTAGTAAATGCAACTCGTAGTAATCAGGAAATAATGTCTGGATTTACTTTAATTCCAGGTAGCTCTTTAAAAGATAACTGGAACACTATGAGCCAATATTTCAATATATTTCAGGGGTTAGGAAATAGCTTATTTGTATCAGTATGTGTAACATTGTTGACAGCATATTTTTCAGCTCTTACAGCTTATGGTTTTGCAATTTATAAATTTAAAGGATCTAATATAATATTTACAGTGATTTTAGTGTTAATGATGGTTCCATCTCAATTAGGATTATTAGGTTTCTATGATTTAGTAAATGCAATGGGATTAATGGATAGTTATATACCGCTTATTATCCCAGCAATAGCAAACCCATTTGTAGTATTCTTTTTAAAACAATATGTGCAATCGGTATTACCAAAGACAATCATTGAAGCATCAAGAATAGATGGTGCAAGTGAATTAAGAACATTCCATAAAATTGGAGTGCCTATAATGATGCCAGGTATAGCAACTATATCAATAACTACATTTATTGGATCATGGAATAATTACTTAGTTCCATTAGTTTTATTGCTTAGTCCAGATAAATTTACTTTACCAGTAATGATGGCATCAATGAAAGCCTCTAAGGATATAAGTTCAAATATGGGAGCAACATATTTAACAGTTGCAGTATCTGTACTACCTATAATGATAGCATTTATGTTTTTCTCAAAGCACATTATAAGCAGTATATCTGCTGGTAGTGTAAAAGAATAAGCAAATTATATGAAGAAAGAAGGTAGGATAAGATGAATATAGATAGTAGAATTAAAGCTGATTATATAGATGAATTAGGCTTTTATGTTATAGAAAATTATGATACTAAGCCACCTTTTGCAAGCTTTTTATCAGGAGTTGCGGGTATCGAAGGTACACCGATGTGGTCATTTTATGTAAATAGAGGACAAGTTATTAGTAGCATTGGAATAGGAGATAAAAACAATTGTATAATGGAGTTTTTTCCAGCAAATGAGGCGTATAAAATGGTCTCTACAAATGGATTTAGAACTTTTATAAAATTTAGAGAAGAGAGTTCAAATACAATTATAGAACCTTTTTCAATTAATCAAAATGAAAATATAAAAAGAATATTAAAAATAAAAAATAATGAGTTAAAGGTTATAGAGATAAATGAAAATTTAAATTTAGAAATTGAAGTAACTTATATTACAATACCAAATGAGAACTTTGCAGCACTTGGAAGAAAATTGAATATAGTTAATAAGTCAAATAGAATAATAAGTATAGAAGTTTTAGATGGATTATCAGCAATTTTACCTTATGGATCTAATAATGGAGCTTACAAAGAAACAGGGAATACATTAAGAAGCTGGATGCAAGGTGAAATTAAAGAAAATAATGTAGCTATATATAATTTAAGATCTTCTACAGGAGATACGACTAAAGTTGAAAAGGTTAATAATGCTTATTTCTATATTTCATTTGATGAAAAGGAAGAAATACTAAGACCTATAGTAGACCCAGAAAATATTTTTGGATACGATACGACACTAGCAAAGCCAATAGAATTTAGTAATGATATTAATAAAATAATTAGTAATGAAGAAAATATTTGCTTTAATAAAGTCCCTTGTGCTTTTTCAGGAAAATCAATAAGATTAAATAAAAATGAAAATACAGAAATTTATAGTTACATTGGATATATGAAGAGTATTGATGAAATTAATAAATATTTAAATAAAGTAGTTGATAAGAAATATTTCAATGAAAAAAATACTGAAGGTAATAATCTAATTGATGATATATCTAAGCATGTTAATACTCAAACTAACTATCCTTTATTTGATGAATATATTAAGCAGTGCTATGTAGATAATGTACTAAGAGGTGGATATCCGCTGCAAGTAGGAAAAAATAAAGTATATTATGTATATTCTAGAAAACACGGTGATTTAGAAAGAGACTATAATTTCTTTAATATAGAGCCTAATTTTTATTCTCAAGGAAACGGAAATTTCAGGGATATAAACCAAAATAGAAGAATGGATATATATATACATCCATTTATTAATAAGGAGAATATTAAGTTATTTAATAATTTAATACAACTTGACGGATATAATCCATTAGTAATCAAGGGGAAAAAGTTTTTTATTGATAATAACAAAAAGGATTTGGTAAGAGGCATATTAAATAAATATAGTATAGAAAATGAAGAATTTTTTAGAACTATTGAAAATAGTGAATTTACATTAGGAGAATTATATTCATCTTTATTAACTGTAGTGCCTCTATCAAAGGACAAATTAAAATATTTAATAGATGATATAATAAATCTTTGTGAAGAAAAATTTGAAATAGATTTTGGAGAAGGTTTTTGGATAGATCATTGGACATATAATCTAGATTTAATAGAAGAGTTTTTAGATATTTATCCTGATAAAATAAAGGAGTTATTAATAGACGATAGAGATTATAAATTTTTTAATTCCCCAGAGTATGTTTTACCTAGAAGTGAAAAATATGTTGTAGAGAATGGAAAGGTGAGACAGTACCTAGCTCTAAAGAAAAAGGATTCTTTAGAACAATGGGTGTGTGATAAAGAGGGAAACTTATATAAAACAAATTTAATGACAAAGTTATTTATGCTAGCAACTATTAAGTTTATGAGTTTAGATGCTATGGGATTCGGGATTGAAATGGAAGCTGGGAAGCCAGGATGGAATGATGCAATGAATGGACTTCCAGGGATTATAGGATCAAGCTTTGCAGAAACAGCAGAATTAAAAAGATTAGCCTGTTTTATAAAAGAAAATATAGATTTAATAAAAGGAAGTTTAAAGGTTCCAGTAGAATTTTATAATATTATTGAAGAGTTAAGTCATATACTTACTGATAATTTAAATAATTCTTTATCTCAAATAGATTATTGGGACAAAGTTTCTTATATCAGAGAACAGTACAGAGAAAAGACTAAATATTCAATAAGTGGTGCAGAAGAGTTAATAAGTGAAGATAGGATTAAAGAATTAATTAACAATATCATAAAAAAAATAGACATGGGAATAGAAAAAATAAAAGAACTTAATGAAGATAAGATTCCTACATTTATTTATTATGATGTTGTTAGATTTGATATAAATGACAAAGGTAATGTAAAACCATTAGAATTTAAGGCTAATTTTCTTCCTTTATTTTTAGAAGGATATGCAAGATATTTAAAAACTGGTTTAAAGGAAGATGAAAGAAAAGAAATATATAAAGTAATAAAAAATAGTGATATTTACGATAAAAAACTAAAAATGTATAAGACATCAGAATCTATAGAAGATGTTACATTTGAGATAGGTAGAGCTAGGAGTTTTACAGCGGGATGGCTTGAAAGAGAATCAGTTTTCATGCATATGGAATTTAAATATATTTTAGAATTAATAAAAGAAGGTTTATACGAAGAGTTCTATTCAGAAATAAAAAATATATTACCTCCATTTATGAAATCAGATGTGTATGGAAGAAGTATATTAGAAAATTCTTCATTTATAGCAAGTAGTGCAAATCCAGATAAAAGAATGCATGGAAGAGGATTTATAGCAAGATTAAGTGGAACAACAGTAGAAATGCTAAATATTTGGAAGCTTATGATGGTAGGAGAAAATATATTTAAGTATGAAAATGGAATTTTAAGTTTTGAGTTATCACCAATATTATCAAAGGACTTCTTTAAAGATTCAATTCTTGAAACAACATTATTAGGAAGTATAAGATTAATATATATTAATAAACAATGTAAAAATACCTATGGAGATAAAAAGGGCGAGATTTCAGAGTACACATTAATTGATAATGATAATAATATCAAGTCTATTAGTGGAAATAAAATATCTGGAGTAGATGCCGAAAATATAAGAAATTTAAAAGTAAAAGAAATAGTAGTTATAATTTCATAGATGGAGAGTGAGAGTATGAGAAGTTATAATGTATACATTACTTGTAAGAATACAGGTGATAGATTAAACAGGTATGATTTAAGAGAAGTAATCGTAGATGAAGCTGGCGAAATAAATTGTAAAGTTAAAGTTGATACAAAAAAAAGATTTCAAAAAATACTTGGATTTGGTGGAGCATTGACAGAATCTAGCGCATATGTACTTTCTAAAATAGAGGATGAGAAAAGAAAAGACATATTAGAAGCATATTTTGATTGTGAAAAAGGAATAGGCTACAATTTTGCTAGAGTTCATATTAATAGTTGTGATTTTGCATTAGAAAATTATAGTTACGTAGAAGAAAATGATGAGACATTAGAAAGTTTTACATTAGATAGAGCTGAGAAATATGTTTTACCATTAGTTAGAGAAGTTAAAGATATAAAAAAAGATGAATTGAATATATTAGCAAGTCCTTGGAGTCCTCCGAGTTATATGAAGACAAATAATGAAATGAATAATGGTGGAAAGATAAGTAATAAATATAAACAATTATGGGCTGACTATTATGTTAAGTATATAGAGGAGATGAAGAAAAAGGGATTTGATATTTGGGGAGTTACAGTTCAAAATGAACCGGCAGCTAAACAAGTATGGGATTCATGTTTATACTCTGCAGAAGAAGAGAGAGATTTTGTAAAAGATTATTTAGGACCAACCTTTGAGAAAAATAATTTAAGTCATAAAAAAATAATAATATGGGATCATAATAGAGATTTAGTTTACGATAGAGCAAAGACAGTATTAGACGATAAAGAAGCAAATAAATATGTATGGGGAACGGGGATTCATTGGTATGTTTCAGAGGATTTTAAAAATGTATCTAAAGTTCATGAGGCTTTTCCAGATAAACATATAATATTTACAGAGGGATGCCAAGAAGGTGGAGTACATCTAGGTGATTGGAATACTGGGGAAAGATATGGTAGAAATATAATTGGAGATTTAAATAATTATGTTGAAGCATGGATAGATTGGAATATAGTGTTGGATGAGACTGGTGGACCAAATCATGTTGGAAATCTATGTGATGCACCTATAATTGTAGATTTAAGGAAAAATAAAGTAATATATAATAGTTCATTTTACTATATATCTCATTTTAGTAAATTTATAAAGAAGGATTCTATAAGAGTATTAAGTGAAGTTGATAATGAAAAAATATATGCTTTGAGTTGTATAGATGAAAAAGATAATTTATGTATAGTTATTATGAATGAAAATAGTGAAGATAAAAAAATAACACTGGATATAGACGGAGAAGTTGTTAATATTAACTTAAGAGCAAATTCAATATATACTTTATTAGATTAATTTAATACGGATACAAAATAGAAAAACAATTATTACAGACACAAAATAGAAAAACAATTATTACAGACACATAAAAAGAAAGGATGGTATAAAGTTGATTACAATTTACGAAATAGCAAAACTTGCAGGAGTTTCTCCAACAACAGTATCTAAAGTTATAAATAATTATCCTGATGTAAGTGACAAAACAAGAAAAAAAATAAAAAGTATCTTAGAGGAACAAAATTTCCTGCCTAATTCTCAGGCACAGGGATTAACTACTAAAAAAACATGGACATTAGGAATTGTTTATTTTGAAGATCTTGGAGTTGGACTAAGTCATTCTTTCTTTTCTAATGTAATAGAAGCATTTAAAAAACAATCAGATAAGTATGGTTATTCATTACTTTTTGGTTCTAAGAATGATAGGCTTAAAAATGACACATTTTTAGAATACTTCAGATACAAGTGTGTTGATGGAATAGCAATTATTTGTACTGATCCAAATGATAAGGAAACAATTTCTCTTGTAAATAGTGATTTTCCAATTGTGATAATAGATATGATTAATGAGCATACATCAACAGTTACATCAGATAATGTAACTGGATGTAAAGCTGCTATAAAATATCTATATGACTTAGGGCATAGAAAAATTGCTCATATATATGGTACTTCGAAGATAGATAATTGGCCAAGTACTGTAAGAAAAAAAGCTTATGTAGAATCTATGAAAGAGTTTAATTTGGAAATACCAGATGGATATCTTGCAGATGGAGTTAACTTTGATTTTAGTGGGGGGTATGATGCTATGAAGAAACTACTAAAGTTAGATGATAGACCAACAGCAGTTTTATCATCATCAGATAAAATAGCTCTTGGAGCAATAGAGGCTATAAAGGAAGCGGGGCTAAGGGTTCCAGAAGATATCTCTGTTATTGGATTTGATGACATAGAATTAGCTAAATATGTTACTCCAAAGTTAACTACAGTAAGGCAAAATTGTGATGAGATTGGCAGGGCAGCTGTAGATATATTAGTTGAGCAAATAAATAAAAAGGAAAAGCTAAAAATTAATAAGGTAGTACCTGTAGAATTAATTGTAAGAGAATCTTGTAGCAAAATTAATAATTAAGAAAAATATTATTAATTAACAAATAAATTGAAAGGAGAGATAAAAATGAAATTAATCTCTCCTTTAACATTATTATTTCCCTCAATATTCAATAAGTAATGATTTATGGATATAATTGCAAGAATTTTCGCGAAATTAAGAATATATTTTTATAAAAAATATTGGTATAATAAAATAACAATATGTTACAAGAATAAAACAAATTATAAAAGGCGATATTTGTTTTATTAATTTATAAAAATAGGCTTTATCTAAAAAAATATTGTAAAATTATATTAAAGTTAGTTTTAAAAGAATTAATGTAGGGGGATAAGATATGTATAAGGTAGAAATAAATGGAGTTCAAATGAAATTTATAAGAGAATTCTTCGATAACTTTGAGGATGATAAGGTTAAGCTTACAGTGTTTGATGATAGCAATAGAATAAAAATAGTTTATTCAGCGGAAACAGGTTTAACTGCTAAGGAGTTAGAATCATATTTAAAATCAGAATTTAAAACAAAATCAAAATATGGAGTAAGTCTTTATTATACAATTCACGTAAAATAACATACTGAAATGAAATTAAGCTTATTTTTATAAATAGGAGGAAAAAATAAATGAAGTTTGCAAAGGATTTTTTATTTGGAGCAGCATCTGCATCATATCAAGTAGAAGGAGCATGGAACGAAGATGGAAAAGGTCTTTCAAATTGGGACGTATTTTCTAAGATTCCAGGAAAAACTTTTGAAGGCACTAATGGTGATATTGCAATCGATCACTATCATAGATATAAAGAGGATATAAAATTAATGGCAGAAATGGGATTAGAGTCATATAGATTTTCAATTTCATGGCCTAGAATATTACCAAATGGAGTAGGAGAAATAAATCAAAAAGGAATAGAATTTTATAATAATATAATAAATGAATGTTTAAAATATGGAATAGTTCCATTTGTGACTTTATATCACTGGGATTTACCACAAGTTCTAGAGGAAAAGGGTGGGTGGACTAATAAAGAAACTATAGATGCATTTTTAAATTACTCCGAAGTTTGTTATAAAGCATTTGGTGATAGAGTTAAGCATTGGATTACATTTAATGAAACAGTAGTATTTTGTGGATTAGGATATTTGGCAGGGGCACACCCACCAGCTATAGTTGGAGACTTAAATAAGTATTTCCAAGCTACCCACAATGTATTTTTAGCTCATGCAAAATCAGTTGAGTTATATAAAAAGTTAAAACAATATGGTGAAATTGGAATCACCCATGTATTTTCTCCAGCCTTTAGTATAGATGATAAAGAGGAAAATATATTGGCAGCTAAACATGCAAATGAAATAGATATGCATTGGTTTTATGATCCAATATTAAAAGGTGAATATCCTAAATATGTTGTAGATATAATTACTAAGCATGGTGTTAAAATTGATTGGACTGAGGAGGAGCTTGAAATAATTAAGAATGCTGCAGATAAAAATGATTTTATAGGACTTAATTATTATCAACCTCAAAGGGTTATGAAAAATAATATAGATGAAGAAGTTGAAAGAAACAGAGAAAATTCAACAGGAGCACCAGGAAACCCTTCATTTGATGGTTTTTATAGAACTGTTAAAATGAATGACAAAGAATATACGAAATGGGGATGGGAGATATCTCCTGAAGCATTTTTAGATGGACTAAGGATGCTTAAGGAAAGATATGGAGACGTGAAAATATATATAACAGAAAATGGACTAGGAGATGAAGACCCTATTATAGATAATGAAGTTGTTGATATACCTAGAATTAAATTTATTGAAACACATTTAAGAGCTGTAAAAAATGCTATTAAAGAAGGAATAAATTTAAAGGGATATTATGCATGGTCAGTTATTGATTTACTAAGTTGGTTGAATGGATACAAAAAGCAATATGGATTTATATATGTAGACCATAAAAATAATCTGAATAGAAAGAAAAAAGCTTCTTTTTATTGGTATAAAAACATAATAGAAACCAGAGGAAAAGATATTTAAGTATAAAAAAATATACTATATTTATTACATGGCTGAAGTCTTAAATATATAGATTTCAGCCTTTGGCAAATAATTAACTATATACACATTATTTTAATCACAAAATAATGTACATATTCAATGTATATTATAGTATATAAGAAATAATTGAAAAGGTTATTTCTATAAAAGGAGATGAGTAATGTTTAGCTATAATAAAATACAAAATTTAAATGAGTTAGAGTTATCATTATATAATTATATAATGAAAAATAGTGAAAAAGTAATTTACATGAGAATAAGAGAATTAGCAAACGAAGCTCATGTATCTACAACTACAATTTTAAGGTTTTGTAAAAAGTTAGACTGTGAAGGGTTTTCAGAATTTAAATTAAAATTTAAGATGTATATAGAAGAAGGTAAAGAAAAGCATTTAACTGATAATACATCAATGATAATTGATTTTTTTAAGAAAGCACAAACTAAAGATTATAGAGATAAGATAGATAAAGTTTGTGATGTATTAGATAAAGCTAATACAATAATATTTGTTGGAATAGGATTTTCTGGCATACTTTCAAAGTATGCTGCAAGGTATATTTCTGCAATAGGGAGAAATGCTATATATATAGATGATCCATTTTATCCAATTAATATTAAATTCACAGAAAACTATGTGGCTATTGCATTTTCTGTTTCTGGTGAAACACCAACTGTGATAGAGCATATAAATAATTTAAAACGAAAAGGATGTAAAGCTATAAGTATTACTAATAATGAAGATTCAACTTTAGCAAAAATATGTGATATAAATATTGGCTATTATGTTCAAGAAGAAAAGAATGGAGAACATGATATAACTACACAAATTCCGGCATTATATATTATTGAAACTATAGGTAGGAAACTATATAGAAATTATAGAGGATAGATGTTTTACTTTATAGTAGATTAGAAATTAGAGTAAGGTAAGTTATAAAATATATAACTTGCCTTATTTTTATACCTAAAATTATATAGGTATAATTGATAGTGATGGTTATGAGAGAGTTTTATAGCTTATTCCAAAGAAATATGGTGTTATTTTAATAATCTTTATTTTAGAGATAAAAACACTAAAATAGCGGCTAAATATGCATTTTGTTTGGAACAAATTGTTATATTTATGGAACAAATTATATAAGCTTAAAGTGTGTTTTTTTAGATGTGAAAATGATTACAATGAGTGCTTTGTAAGATATAATATTATCAACAGCAAGAAAAGGAGGAGGGAATCTTGATTCATAAAAAGCTAGATAAATTTAAAGAGGATTTTTTATGGGGAAGTGCTTCAGCAGCATATCAAGTTGAAGGGGCTTATAATATTGATGGAAAGGGATTAAGTATCTGGGATACCTTCACTGAATTGCCTGGGACAACCTATAAGGGAACTAATGGAAAGGTCGCAGTAGATCATTATAAAAGGTACAAAGAGGATGTAGCTTTAATGAAGGAGATGGGGTTAAAAGCCTATAGGTTTTCAATATCATGGAGCAGGATTTATCCGGAAGGAAGAGGTAAGGCAAATGAAAAAGGATTAGAGTTTTACGATAATCTTATAAATGAGCTTATCGCCAATGATATAAAACCTATTATTACAGTATATCACTGGGATTTGCCACAACATCTTCAAGATCTGTATGGAGGATGGGAATCTAGAGAAATAATAGATGATTTTAATAATTATTGCATAACTCTTTATAAAAGATACGGAGATAGGGTTAAATATTGGATAACTCTAAATGAGCAAAATGTATTTATACTTTTAGGGTATAAGATAGGAATACATCCACCAAAGGTACAAGATGATAAAAGGATGCTTAAAGCAAATCATATTGCAAGCTTAGCAAATGCAAAGGCAATAGAATCTTTTAGGCAATATGTATCTAATGGAATGATTGGTCCAAGCTTTGCATTTACTCCTAATTATGCTTATACATGTAAACCAGAAGATGTTTTAGCAAGAGAAAATGCTGAAGATATGAATTGTCACTGGTGGCTAGATGTATATTGCTTTGGAAACTATCCAGCTTTTGCATTAAATAGGTATGAGAAAGAAGGAGTGGCTCCAGAAATTGAAGATGGAGATTTAGAACTTTTAGAAAGAGGGAAACCTGATTTTATAGGGATAAATTATTATAGGAGTGAAACTGTAGAAGCAAATCCTATAAATGGAGTAAGTAATTTTGAAGAAATAAATACATCTGGTAAAAAGGGAACATCTAAAGATTATGGTATTCCAGGAAACTTTAAAACTATAAAGAACCCTAATCTAGAAAGAACAAATTGGGATTGGGAAATTGATCATACAGGACTTAGGATAGGAATAAGAAGAATAAACAGTAGATATAGGTTACCAATACTAGTAACTGAAAATGGTTTAGGTGAATTTGATAAGCTTGAGGATAACGATATTATAAATGATGACTATAGAATAGACTTTATAAGAAATCATATTTTAGCTTGCAAAGAGTCTATAACAGATGGAGTGGAGTTACTAGGATATTGTACATGGTCATTTACAGATTTGCTAAGCTGGCTTAATGGTTATCAAAAGAGATATGGATTTGTTTATGTAGATAGAAATGAAAATGATGAAAAAGATTTAAGGCGTATAAAAAAGAAAAGTTTCTATTGGTATAAAAATGTTATAGCTACTAATGGAGAAGAGCTTTAAATGTATAGGTTTTAATAAATGGTAAAGGTTCGAAGAAGAAGTATAATTATATTCAAATAAATTTAAGGAGGAATTATTATGAAAAATATTTTGTTAGTTTGTGCAGCAGGGATGTCTACAAGTCTTTTAGTAAATAAGATGAAGGCAGCAGCAAAGGAGAAAGGAATAGAAATTAATATTGATGCTTTACCAGTTTCAGAATGCTCAAGTGTTATTGATAAAGTTGACATAGTGTTACTTGGACCACAAGTAAGATTCCAAAAACCACAAGTAGATGCCTTAGTTAAGGGTAGAATACCTGTAGAAGTTATAGATATGAGATTATATGGAACAATGAATGGAAAAGCAATATTAGATCAAGTATTAAAAACTCTTGGAATTTAACAAGAGGTTTAATAAATAAAAAAATATAAGGGGGAAAAACAATGAGCGTTATGACGAAATTAGAAAACAGCATGGAAAAAATACTTGTTCCAATTGCAACAAAGTTAAATGCACAAAGACATATTGTTGCAATTAGGGATGCATTTATATTAACCTTCCCATTAACAATGGCAGGTTCATTAATGGTATTAATAAATAATGTTTTACTTCATCCAGATGGATTTGTAGCTAAACTTATTCACTTAGGAGATTTAATTCCTAATTTAGCAGACTATCAAGCAATATTTGCACCGGTATTAAATGGATCTTTAAACATTTTAGCAATCTTTATAGCATTTTTAATAGCAAGGAATCTTGCAAGATCTTTAGGTGCAGATGACTTATTAACTGGACTTACTTCAGTGTCAGTATTCTTTATAATGTATCCATCAGCAGTAGATGGAAATATTACAATGCAATATATGGGACCTCAAGGTTTATTCGTTGCAATAATAGTCGGATTATTAGTAGGTGAATTTTTATCAAGACTTTCTAAGTCTCCTAAGCTTGAAATTAAGATGCCAGAACAAGTACCTCCAGCAGTGTCTAGAACATTTAAGATATTATTACCAATAATAATAGTAACAGTTGGTTTCTCAATTCTTAACTTTATATTAGGTAAAGTTACTAGTGGTGGTGGGATTCATACTATGATTTATAATGTATTGCAGGCGCCATTAACTAAACTTGGAGATAACATTTTCTCAGTAGTAATAATGGTTTTAGTATCAAATTTATTATGGATAATGGGGATTCATGGACCTAACACAATTGCGGCAGTGAGAGAAACTATGTTTGCTGAATCAAATGCCGCTAACTTAGCTTTTGCACAAGCTAATGGAACAGCATGGGGTGCACCATACCCAACAACTTGGGTTTTAACTGATGCTTTTGCTAATTATGGTGGTTCAGGTATGACACTTGGATTACTTATAGCAATATTCATATTCTCTAAAGCAAAGGATCAAAGAGACATTGCTAAACTATCTATAGGACCTGGATTATTCAATATTAATGAATCAGTAATATTTGGTTTACCAATAGTTTTAAATCCAATATATATAATACCGTTCTTATTAGTACCTGTAGTAAATGTCCTTATTGGATATGGTGCAATAGTGCTTAAGATTATTCCACCTATAGCTTATGGAGCTGTTTGGACTACTCCAGGACCACTTATTCCGTTTATAGGAACTGGTGGAGTATGGATGGGCCTTGTAGTAGGATTTGTTTGTTTAGCAGTCAGTGTATTAATTTATGCTCCATTTGTAATAGCATCAAATAAAGCCGCTATAAAGATGCACGAAGATGAAATAGCGACTACAGAAACTATGTAACAGTTAGGAGAATAAGAAATGGATGAACTAGAATTAGTTGCATTTGAAATTATAAGTAATGTAGGAATGGCTAAATCTTTAGCTATGGAAGCAATAAGAGAAGCTAGAAATAATAATTGTAATGAAGCAGAAAAGAAAATAGAAGAGGCTAAAGGGTTTTTATTAGAGGGGCATCATGCACATTCTGGATTGATTCATAAGGAAGCAAATGGTGAAAAACTTGAGTTTTCTTTAATAATTATGCATGCTGAAGATCAGCTAATAAGTGCAGAAACTATAAAAGATATAGCAATAGAGCTTATAGAAATGAGTAAGACATTCAAAAAGAATTAAATATTCATATAAAATATATGTTAAGGTAGCATTAGAAAAAATTGATGCTACCTTAATTATTTTTACGTAAATAAAAAAGAAAATAGGTATATAATATAGTAATTATCAATAAAATAAGAGTTAATAAGTATCCCTTCAGTTAGTATATTTAGCTTTAAATTGATAAAAATAGTATTGATACAACTAGTAGGAGGGATAAAATGAAAAGTAAATGTAAGAATGTAATTATTATTATTGGGTTAACTTTAATATTATGTAATTGGAGCTATAGCTATTGGGCTATTAAGCTTGATAATGAAGTTAAAATAACAACTGATAATTACTACGTAGGTGAAGTTGAATATGAAAATTTTAATATTAAATCAAAAATGATAAGAGAAGTAGAAACAAATCAAATAGGATATTGTTTGGAGATCGATAAGTCATATCCAAAAGGTGAAGTATTTAAGGAAAATGGATATGCAACAAAGCAACTAGCAGGAATACTAGCTTCAGGCTATCCAAGCAAAAGTTATAGTGAATTAAAGCTTTATTCAGAAGAAGAAGCATATTTTGCAACTCAAATTGCTGTATGGAGTTTTGTTGAAGGATATGATGTAAATGGATTTAAAGGTGATACTAGAGTTGTAGAAGCTATAAAAAAGATCTATAATGAAGGAATAAGAGCAGATGAACAATCATATAGTAATGAATATATGTTGTATTACTCTACTAATGAGATACAAGACATTGTTCTAATTAAGAATGAAAAAGGTAGGTTAAGAGAAGAAAATAAAAAGAACATGGAAAGAAAAAGCGTAGAAGAAAATTTGATAGATGGTAAGTAACAATTTTAAGTAATAATGGGGGAAACATGTGGGAGTATATAAATTTAATTGATATAAGTATATTGAGATTTATTAGAGAATATTTTTCTAGCCCTTTGATGGATTCTATAATGATATTTATAACTAATCTAGGTAATAGAGGATTCATATGGATAATAATAGGTATAATTTTATTAATAAGTAAAAAATATAGGAAAATTGGATTTACAATGTTAATTGCCTTAGCTGTAACAAGCCTTATAGGAGAAGTATTTATAAAAAATATTATACAAAGGCCAAGGGCATTTACTACTTTTCCAGATATAGAAATAATAATTAAGGAACCATTATCATATTCATTTCCGTCAGGACATACTGCATCTTCATTTGCAGCAGCTGTGGTACTTGGATATTACATAAAGAACTGGAAATACTTATTTTATTTTTTTGCAGCACTTGTTTCATTTTCAAGATTATATTTATTTGTACATTATCCATCAGATATAATTGGAGGAATATCATTAGGTGTTGTATGCAGTTTGATGACTATTAAAATTATAGAAAATAGTAAATGTAAAAAGCTATCATAAATGTGATAGTTTTTTTATTTATTAATAATTATGTAATATATATATTTATTATAAATAATATAATTATACTGTGATAAAAATAAGAGAGAGGGTAATAATATGAACTTAATATTAAAATTTATAGATATAATACTACATTTAGATAAATATTTAAGTGTAATAACAGCTAATTATGGAATATGGATATATGCAGTATTATTTATAATAATATTTCTTGAAACTGGATTAGTTGTAACTCCATTTCTACCTGGAGACTCAATAATATTTGCTTCGGGAGCACTTGCAGCAATAGGTGCAATGAATGTAATGAGTTTACTTATCATATTTTATATAGCAGCCGTATTAGGTGATACTGCTAATTATTACATAGGTAAGAAAATTGGAAGTGGAATAATGGAAAAGGAAAAGGTTAAATTTATAAATAAAAATTATTTAATAAAGGCAAATAATTTTTACGAGAAACATGGAGCTATAACAATAGTTTTATCAAGATTTATACCTATAATAAGAACATTTGCTCCATTTGTTGCTGGAATAACTAAGATGAATTACAGAAGTTTTATAAAGTATAATTTAATTGGTGGGGCTTTATGGGTATTATTATTTTTAGTAGGAGGGTTTTCTTTAGGAAACCTACCAATAGTAAAAAGTAATTTTTCAATCATAGTTATTGCAATTATAATAATTTCAGTTATACCTGCAATAGTAACATTTATAAAAGAAAGAAAAGAAGAATCAATGGGGTTAGAATAATTAAATTCTCCGTATGAGTATAAATTTAACTTTAAAGCAAAATATAATAATATATTCATTTAGGAGGTATAGATTATGGTTATGGAAGAAATAGAAAATAAAATAAAGAGACTATATAAACAAGTAAAGTCAGGAAAAATGACTCAGGAGATAGCTGAAGAAATATCAGAATTAGCTGATAAAGTTGATGACATGGGTGAAAATGCTAAGGAAAGCATGAAAAATATGATGAGTGACATAAAAAAATCCATGAAAAAAATGAAATAAAATAAAAAGCTAACTAAAAAATGGTAATTTTTTTTAAGTTTTTTAGTTAGCTTTTTATATTAAAATACAAGGCTTAGGAAGAATTCTTTGTAAAAGTTCACAAAAAATATATTTGTAATTGTGTTAATATACTATTGAATAAAAACGATTGCAAGAGTATAATCAAATTAAGATAAAGGTAAATAATAATAAGAAACGTTTTATTGTTTTCTGGAAACGTTACCTGTTTCACAAAGATTTAGAAAATATAAAATTGTTTTGTGATGGGGGAAGCTTATGTATGGGTTAAAAAACTCTTTTCAAAAAATAAGTGAAGAAATTCAAATTCCCTTCAAGATAAGTGAAAAGGATGGATCTGTAATAGCTAATTTCTTACAAGGAAATAATTCGAAAATTGTAAGTAGTATTTTAAGAATGCCAGCAGAGGAGTTACTGCTAGAAACATACGAAAATTATAGTAACTGTATTAGTCTATTAAAATATTGCCTAGAACAAGAGTTAAGCAATGCAGTAAAGTCAAAAGAGGAAATAATAACAGATATAATAAAGGGAAAAGAATTTTCTAATGACATTCTTAAAGAAGTAATAAAAGACAAGCCTTTTAAATTAATACTTATTTATTTGAAGGACAAACATTCTAAAGCTATAAAGTTAATAGAAAAAAAGTACTTACAAGATGAAAGTATAATAGTTATTCAAGACGAATATATTCTTATAATAAGTAAAAATGATATCAGTAATGAGAGTATTAAAGAACTTCTTCTAGGAATGAAAAAGAATATAGCAGAAAAATGTTATATAAGCTATTGTAAAATTGATGAGTACAATGAATTAAAAGAAAAATTTGAGTATCTTAAAGCAAACTTGGAAATTTGCTTAAAATATGATTTGCCATCAAAAATATATACTGAAAACTCTTTGCTTTTAGAAAAAATGATAAAAAATGCAGAAGAAAAAGAAATTAGTAGGGTATATAAGAAATATAATGATATATTTTCTAAATTAGATGATGATCTTATAAAGACTATAGAAATATTCTTTAGTGAAGGTTTAAAAATAAGTGAATCTGCAGATAAGCTGTATATTCATAGAAATACTTTATTTTATAGAATAGATAAAATAAAGAAAATAGTAAATTATGATATATCTAATTTCAATGATGCAGTAGAATTTAAAATTTTATTTTTATTGTGGAAAGAATCAGGATATAAAAGCAAATTGTAAAATTAAATGGAATCGGTACCGGTAAGGTTACCTGTAAACAATAACATTAATTAGTTAATAAACCTAAAGGGTTTATAAATATAAAGATCTAAAATTAGATTTTGGGAGGAATTTATTATGGTAAAACGTTCAAAACTATTAGCAGTTTTAATTGCTGGTGTAATTGCTACAACTTCTCTAGTTGGTTGTGGTGGAAAGGGTGAAAATAGTGGTACTACTGATGGAGAAAAGAAAACTTTAACAGTTTGGTCACACTTTACTACTAATGAAGTTCAAGAATTTGAAAAGGTAGCGAAAGCTTGGGGAGAAGAAAATAACGTTGAAATAAACGTTGTTGAAGACCAAGGAAAGTTCCAAGAAATGATTCAAGCTTGTCAAAGTGATAATGGTCCAGACTTTGTATTAGGAGTTCCACATGATAACTTAGGAACATTCCAAAAAGCAGGAGTAGTTGCTGAGGTTCCATCAGGAATGGTGTCATCCGATAAATATACTTCTCAAGGAATTGTTGATGCAGTTACTATAGGTGGAAAAATTTATGCAGTTCCATTTGCTCAAGAAACAACAGGAATGTTCTATAATAAAGATAAGGTTAAAGAAGTTCCAAAGACTATGGAAGATTTAGTTGCAATGGCAAAGGAAGTTGGATTTGAATATAACATTAATGATTTCTTCTTCTCATATGCATTCTTATCAGCTGGTGGCGGATATGTTTATAAAAATAATGATGGTACATTAGATCCTAATGATATAGGCCTTGGAAATGAAGGTTCAGTAGCAGGACTTCAATTTATTTCAGATTTAGTTAATAAAGATAAATTAATGGCAGCAGATATTACTGGAGATATAGCTAAGGGTGATTTTACATCAGGTAAATCTGGATTCTATTTCTCAGGTCCATGGGATGTTTCAGGTGCTAAAGAAGCTGGATTAAACTTTGGAGTAGTTCCAATGCCAACTTTAAATGGTAAAGCTCCACAAACGTTCTTAGGTGTTCAAACTGCATTTGTTAATGAAAATTCAAAGAATAAAGATACAGCTTGGAAGCTTATGGAAGAGTTCGTTAATAAGGGACAAGATATAGTATATAAAACTGGTAGTAGAATTCCTGTAGCTAAAGATTACGTAATTGATGATGAATATACTAAAGCATTTATGGAACAAGCAAAAGTTGCTATGCCAATGCCAAATATAGTAGAAGTTCAAGCTATGTGGGAACCAGCAGCAAATAACTTAAAGTTATTAACTTCAGGTCAAATAGATGCTAAAACAGCTGGAGAAAATATAGTAAATCAAGTAAAAGAAGGTATTAAACAAATAAAATAATATTTAGCTAAATAGAGATAGGTTTTTACCTATCTCTATATAAAATAAAGGGGGATTTTAAATGGGCATGAAGAGTAAAAGTCGTAAAGCTTACTATTTCTTAGCACCAGCACTTATTTCAATATGTATATTTACACTATTTCCAGTAATATCAACAGTATACTATGCTTTTACTGATTATACTCAGTTTTCAAAGGGTGAAATTAATTTCGTAGGTTTTTCTAATTTTATAGAAGTTTTAGCAGGCCCTTTTAAGGAAACATTTTTACCTGTATTTGCATGGACTTTAATTTTTGCAATAATATCAACACTTGGATGCTTTATATTAGGATTAGTAATAGCATTAGTTTTAAATAATCCTAACATTAAAGAAAGAGGATTTTACAAAGGAATATTAATACTTCCTTGGGCACTACCAGCATCAGTTGCAATCCTATCATTTCAAGGTTTATTTAATGGTAGTTATGGACAAATAAATAATTTATTAATGCAATTACACTTAATTCAAGAGCCTATAAAGTGGTTAACAGATCCTAACTTGGCAAGAATGAGTATTTTAATGGTTAATATATGGCTAGGATTCCCTTATATGATGAATGTTTGCTTAGGTTCATTAGCTGCAATACCTGAAGTTTACTATGAAGCAGCAATGGTGGATGGAGCAACTAAGTGGAAACAATTTACGAATATTACTTTACCTTCAATAGCTAAAACAGCTTATCCACTTATAATATCATCATTTGCATTTAACTTTAATAACTTTGGATCAGCTTATTTAATTACAGGTGGTAATCCTCCAAGGTTAAATACTCAGTTTGCAGGATATACAGATATATTAGCATCAGTAAATTATAAACTTTCAATGCAATTTGGAAGATTTGAGATTGCTTCTGCTCTTAGCATAATAATATTTATAATAATTGCAACAATTTCATTTGCACAAATGAAGGCATCTGGCCAATTTGAGGAGGTTGATTAATATGCAAACAGAGGTAAATTTAAAAAGTATTTCAAGAAAAAAAGAAAATATAGTATATAAAAAGAAATTAAGACCTGATGAAGTAAGGACAGCTTGGTTTGGAAGAGTATTTATATGGATAATGATATTAATAACATTATTTCCTATAGTAGCTGTAATTTCTGCATCAATGGCAAAAGGAAATGCATTTACTCAGACATCATTCTTTCCAACAGAATGGACTTTAGAGAACTATAGAAAGGTATTTGAAAAGACTAACTTTTTATTATGGATAAAAAATTCATTGATTATTTGTACAAGTGTTGCAGTTCTTCAATTAGTATTATCAGTTCCAGCAGCCTTTGCATTTTCTAAGCTAAGATTTTGGGGAAGAAAAAATGGACTTATGAGTTTATTAATTCTTCAAATGTTCCCAGCTGCTATGGCTTTACCAGCAATAATGGGTATAGTTTTCACATATAATTTAACTAATAAGCCATTGGTATTAATATTAATATTAGCTGGTGGAAGTGCATATAATATCTGGCTTTTAAAAGGAGCAGTAGATGGTATTCCAGATGAATTGGTTGAAGCAGCTTATATAGATGGAGCATCAACTTGGAAGGTATTTTCAGTAATAATATTACCTTTACTAAGAAATATGTTAATAGTTATATTCCTATTTGCATTTATAGGAGCTTATAGTGAATTTATGTTTACTTCAGCAATATTAAAGAATGCAGATGTACAAACACTTGTAACTGGATTACAAAAATTTATTAAGGATCAATTTTCTGCAAACTGGACTATGTATTCAGCAGCAGCAGTAATGGCAGCTACACCAATTGTAGTTATATTTTCACTTTTACAAAAATATATAGCAGGTGGATTAGTTTCCGGATCAGTGAAAGAATAATGATTTTACCCTTGAATTAAATCTTATGATATAATTAATGTAGAAATTAATGGAAACGATACCGAATAATTTGTCGAAACTTGGAGGGAGTTATGATAAACATAAGAGATATTGCAAGAATTGCTGGGGTAGGTGTTAGTACAGTTTCAAGAGTTATAAATAATCATCCAGATGTAAAAGAGCAAACTAGAGAAAGAGTGTTAGAGGTAATAAGAGAAAATAATTATATACCTAATAATAGTGCTAGAAATCTTAAAAAAAATAATACAAATAATATAGGTGTATTAATAAAAGGGGTTTTTAATCCATTCTTCTCAGAAATGTTAGACTCAATAAGTAAAAGAATTTCTAAAGCAGGATATTCTATGATTCTAGAGCACCATGATTACTTAAGTGATGATGAAATGAATAATTTAATATCCATGATAAAGGAAAAGAGGTTACAGGGTGTAATTTGCTTAGGAGGAAACTTTACTGACGTAAAAAATGATGATTTTAATGCTATAGATGTACCAGTTGTATTGACTTCAATAAATCATAAATATGGGAAAGAGTTTTCAAATTTTTCATCAGTGTCTATAGATAACGAAAAATCTGCTTATTCAGCTACACAATATTTAATAAATTGCGGGCATAAAAATATAGCTATAATGCTAGGAGATGAAAATGACTTTGGAATTGGATATCTAAGAGAAGCAGGTTATATAAAGGCATTAAATGAAAATAACATTGAGTTTAATAAAAATTATAAAATTCTAGGACATTATGATTATAGAGGAGCATATGAAGAAACAGATAAGCTACTGAAGAAGTATAAAGATATTACAGCTATATTTGCTATATCAGATATAATGGCTGTAGGATGTGCAAAGGCCATAAAGGATAATGGGTTAGAAGTAGGAAAAGATGTTGCTGTAATTGGATTTGATGGTATGGATATTAGTGAGTTTTACAGCCCTACAATTACAACAATTATACAACCTAAAGTAGAAATGGCAAAGATAAGTGTAGATTTATTATTGGATTTAATAGCTAATAAAACTGATAATAAGCACGTTATTCTTAATACAGAACTAGTAGAAAGAGAATCAACAAATTTTGAAATAAGCAAATAAAAATCAATCTATTCATGATAGTATGAATTATTTCTATCATGAATAGATTATAAACAATATAGATTTAAAATAAATTGTTAACAGCTCTCAGGAATATAAATAAAACTCTCTTATGTATTAATATAATAAATTAATAATTTATTATAAGTAACTTTCAAAATAGAATAAGAATAATAATTATAATATAGAAATAGGTTTTATGAGAAATGAGGTAAAATTTATGAAAAGAAGTAGTGGCATATTGATGCATATTTCATCATTACCAGGTAAGTATGGAATAGGTACATTTGGAATGGAAGCGTTTGCCTTTGTAGATTTTTTAAAAAAGAGCGGACAAAGGTATTGGCAAATACTACCTTTAGGGCAAACTAGTTACGGAGATTCACCATATCAATGCTTTTCAGCATTTGCCGGTAATCCATATTTTATAGATTTTGAATTGTTAGAAAAAGATAGCTTATTAGCTAAAGAAGATTATTCAACTTTAGATTATGGATTAGATGAAAATTGTGTAGATTATGCAAAATTATTTATAAATAAAAATAAGGTATTAAGAATTGCGCATGAAAATTCTAAAAATAAATATGATAAAGAAATAAATAAATTTATAGAAGAAAATAATTTTTGGTTAAAAGACTATGCTTTATATATGGCAGTTAAGAATCATTTTAATTTAGTTAGTTGGCAAAATTGGGATGATGATATAAGACTTAGAAAAAAAGAAGCTATAGATTCTTATAAAACATTATTGAAGAATGAAATTGATTTTTGGATATTTGTTCAATATATGTTCTTTAAGCAATGGTATAGTTTAAAAAAATATGCTAATGATAATGGAATTGAAATAATAGGAGATATTCCAATTTATGTAGCAGAAGATAGTGCAGATATATGGAGTAATCCTGAATACTTTAATGTTGATGAGAATATGGTGCCAATAACAGTAGCAGGATGTCCGCCAGACACATTTTCAGCAACAGGTCAGCTTTGGGGAAATCCTATATATAATTGGGATAACTTAGATAAGGATGGCTATAGTTGGTGGATAGATAGAGTTAGGGAAAGCTTTAAGCTATATGATGTAGTAAGAATAGATCACTTTAGAGGATTTGAAGCATATTGGGAGATACCTTATGGAAATGAGACTGCAGAATTTGGACAGTGGACAAAGGGACCTGGAATAAAGTTATTCAATGCAATAAAAGATAAACTTGGGGATGTTAATATAATAGCAGAGGATTTAGGGATGATGACTGACGAAGTTATAGAACTTAGAGATACAACAGGTTTCCCAGGAATGAAAATATTGCAGTTTGGATTTGGAGAGGGAGATAGCAGAGATTTACCTCATAATTACCCAGTTAATTGTGTAGCCTATACAGGAACTCATGATAATGATACTGTTTGTGGATGGTATAATGTTACAGGAAGCAAGAAAGAAATAGAAAAAGCAAAGAGGTATTTAAATTTAACTTATGAAGAAGGAATTTCAAGAGGATTAATAAGAGGCGTTTGGGGAAGTCCAGCTTACTTAGCCATAACAACTATGCAAGATTTCTTGGGATTAGGTAATGATGCAAGAATGAATATGCCTTCTACTTTAGGTGGTAATTGGGTATGGAGAGCTTCATCAGAAGCTTTTGATGATAAACTAGCAAAAGAAATTTATGATTTAACAAAATTATATGGCAGAATAAAATAAATTTGGTTAGGTTATTAAAATAATCCCCTATAAAAATTATAAATAAAGCTCATAGAGAATATTCTCTATGAGCTTTATTCATAATAATGTTAAGATATATAATATCTAAAAATTGTAGTGTAGGTGGTTTAAGATGAAAGTTCTAGTAATGAGTATAAAACTAAGAGCAAGCTGGGTACATTCTTTAAAAGAAAAGAGGATGGTAGTTAAAAGCATAATTCAAAAGTTAAAAAATAAATTTAATATTTCGGTAAATGAAGTAGAAGATCAAGATATTCATCAAAGTATAGTAATTGCTATTTCATCAATATGTTCAAGTAGTTCTCAGGTAGATTCTACAATGGAAAATATTATTAACTTTATTGAGTTAAACACAGATGCAGAGCTTATTAACATAGAAAAGGATGTTATAATGTTTAAGTTTTTATAAAAATAAATACATAAAATTTAAATTATTGGGTTGACAATCTAATCCAATAAATGTATATTAATATCAATAGAAAAATTAAATAATTTGATTACGTTTCTTATCAAGAGTGGTGGAGGGACTGGCCCTGTGAAACCCAGCAACCTGTAATAGGATTAAATGATAAGTCTAATTTGTATTAGATAAAATTTTATTCTTATTAAGTTTGGTGCTAAATCCTGCAGCTTTTTAGCTGATAGATGAGAGAATAAATTAATAATGTGAATTTACGCGCACTAGAGATTTATTCTCCAGTGCGTTTTTTATTTTGCTTTAGTTTCTTAAAAGGGGGAATGGCTTGTGATTAAAATTAATAACTTAAGTAAAAGATTTAATGATGTTGAAGTTATAAAGGGAGTTTCACTTAGGATAGAAGAAGGAGAAATATACGGAATTATAGGACATAGTGGAGCAGGAAAATCTACATTACTTAGATGCATAAATGGTTTAGAAGACTATGAAGATGGATCAATTACAGTGATGGGAAGAGAAGTGAAAAATTTAAGTGGATATGAGCTTAGGGAATTTAGAAAAAAGTTAGGAATGATATTCCAAGGATTCAATTTATTAAGTAGAAAAACAGTATCTGAAAATATAGCATTACCATTGGAAGTATGGGGATATGAAGAAGAGTATAAAGAATATAAGCTTGAAAATAAAGAAAAAGGAGTAAAGTTATATAGTTACAAGAAATTTAAAAAAGAGAAAATAAAAGAAAGAGTTACTGAGCTTTTAAACTTAGTAGGCCTTTCAGAAAAAGCAGATGTAAAACCATCAAGCTTAAGTGGTGGACAAAAGCAAAGAGTAGCAATAGCAAGGGCTTTAGCATTAGAACCTAAAATTTTACTTTGTGATGAAGCTACATCAGCTTTAGATCCTAAAATAACAAAAGATATATTAGCACTTTTATCAAAGATAAATAAAGAATTAGGTATAACAATTGTTATTGTTACCCACCAAATGGAAGTAGTTAAAGAGGTTTGTGAAAAAGTTGCATTAATAGAAGGGGGCATTTTAAAAGCAGAAGGCAATTCAGAAGACTTATTCTTAAAACCAGGACTTTCCCTTAAGAAATTTTTAGGGGATCAAGATGATGAGCTACTACCAACAACAGGGATTAACATAAAACTATTTTTCCCAAGTACATCATCAGAAAATGCTATTATTACAAAAATGGCTAGAGAGTTAAATTTAGATTTTTCAATAGTTTGGGGCAAATTAGAGAAATTTAGAGAGGATGTACTTGGAAATTTAGTAATAAATGTAGAGGTAAAGGATAAAGAAAAAGTAATAGAATATTTAGAAAGTAAAAATGTGGTATTGGAGGTGCTTAATTAATGTCAGAAATATTAATACCAGCGTTTAATAAAACAATTGCCATGGTTTTTTTCTCAACATTATTTTCGCTTATATTAGGATTTATACCAGCAATTATATTAGTAGTTACAGCTCCAAATGGATTAAATCCTAACAAAATTATATACAGAGTTTTAGATACAATAATTAATATATTAAGAGGGTTTCCATTTTTGATTTTAATGGTAGCAATAATACCATTTACAAAGTTAATAGTAGGAAAATCAATTGGCACACCAGCAGCTATAGTTCCTTTAACAATAGCAGCAGCGCCTTTTGTAGCAAGAATAATAGAATCATCTTTAAAAGAAGTAGATCCAGGAGTTGTGGAAGCTGCCAAATCATTTGGGGCATCTAATACACAAATAATTTTTAAAGTTATGTTAAAAGAAGCAGTGCCTTCAATAATATCAGGATTAACATTAACCATAATAAGTATAATAGGATATTCAGCTATGGCTGGAACAGTAGGTGGTGGTGGTCTTGGTGATGTAGCAATAAGATATGGTTATCAAAGATATCAAACAGATGTTATGATTGTCACAGTAATAATTCTAATAATAATCGTACAAGCGTTACAGTCACTAGGAAATTATCTATATAAAAAACTATCAAAATAAAGTATACAAAAATTAAATTAAAATATAGAAGATAAATGTATGAAAGACATTTAACTAAAAGAACTCTGAAAGAGTTATATCCTAAATTATCAATTGTCAATTATGCATTATCAATTATTTCGAGGGGGTTAAAGAAATGAAAAGAAAATCAATTTTATCATTATTATTAACAGGGGCTTTAGCAATAAGCTTAATAGGTTGTGGAAATACAAATAAGGAAGCTGAAACAGGATCAAAGGGTGAAGATAAAACAATAACAATAGGTGTTACTCCAGTTCCTCATAAGGAAATAGTAGAAGAAATAAAGCCTGATCTTGAAGCAGAAGGATATACAGTTAAAATAGTAGAGTTTACAGATTATGTAACACCTAACACATCTCTAGCAGAAGGAGAGCTAGATGCAAATTATTTTCAAACAGTTGCATATTTAAATGAAACTAATGAAGGAAAAGGCTTAGACTTAACTTATACAAAAGGTATTCATTTAGAGCCACTAGGAGTTTATTCTTCAACTATTAAAAGCTTAGATGAATTAAAAGAAGGAGCAACAGTTGCAGTGCCAAATGATCCATCAAATGAAGCAAGAGCTTTAAGAGTACTAGAGGGTGCAGGATTAATAAAATTAAAAGAAGGGGAATTAGTTACACCAAAGGATATTACAGAAAATCCTAAGAATCTTAAATTTGAAGAGCTTGAAGCAGCTCAATTACCAAGGGTTTTAGAAGAAGTGGGTATTGCTGTTATTAATGGAAACTATGCACTTGAAGCTGGATTAAATCCAGCTGAAAATGCTTTATATTTAGAAGATGCTACTAAAGAAGCTTCTAAAAAATATCATAATGTATTAGCGGTGAAAAAAGGAAATGAGGATAGTGAAAAAATTAAGGCTTTAACTAATGCTTTAACATCAGATAAAGTTAAGAAATTCATTGAAGAGAAGTATAATGGATCAGTAATTCCAACTTTCTAGAAAGTAAGTAGGATATAAAATATAGACTGTAAAGAGTGAGTAAAAAATAATTTTTTACTTACTCTTTTCTTTTGTATTTAGAATTATAAAGATTCATTTATGGTATAATAATTATAAAAATATAACTAAAATAAAATGCTTTGAAGCAGGAGATATAAATGAAAAAAGTATATATCGTATTAATTGTTGTGCTTATATTATCTTTTCAAGGGTGTGCCCAAAAAGAGGAAGTCAAAGAGATTGAAAAAAGTAATGCTAAAACAAATAGTATAATAGATAAAAAGGTAGATGAAATAGCAGGAGATTATAAGGATAATATGTCTATATACTATAAAAATCTAAATACAGATGATGAATATATATTAAATACAGATAAATATTATATAGCAGCAAGTACAACAAAGATACCTTTATGTATGATGATTTTAGATCAAGTTTTTGAAGGAGCAATATCTTTAGAAGATACTATTTATTATGAAGAGTTAGATAGTGAAGGTGGAAGTGGCGTTTTATATTATTTACAGGAAATTCCTAATATAACTGTTGAAGAAGCTATTTATTTATCTATAGTTGAGTCGGATAATATTACTAAAAATATGCTTCATAGAATAAGTAAAATATCATTAACGGACTATTTAAGAGATATAATGGAAGATGATAGTATTCCTTATGAGAATTATATTACAGCAAGGCATCTATATAAGGTATTAGAAAGACTATATGAAAATCCAGATAATAACCCTTATTATGAAAAGCTTATAGAATATATGAAAGAAACTGTATTTCATGATAGATTAGATAAATACTTACCTTATGACATAGTTGCTCATAAGATAGGAGATTATTATAGATATGCCCATGACTGTGGAATTATATATGCTAAAGATCCTTATATAATAGTAGTATTGACAAAGGACATAGGTGATTTAAGTGATGAGCCTTATGAAAATGGAAGCGAAGATGAGAGATATCTTTTAGATTGGGGTAATGAGGCATATGAAATGATAGCAAATATATCAAAAGAAATATATTTAATTGGTGAGGAAGATTATTAATAGGTGAAAAAATGGAGAAGTTATATTACATAGATCAATATTTAAAAGAATTTGAAGCAAAAGTTACAGATATAAAAGAAATAGATAATAAATTTCATATATTATTAGATAAAACAGCATTTTTTCCAGGCGGGGGAGGTCAAGCTTGTGATTTAGGCGAGCTAAATGGAATAAATGTATTAGATGTGTATGAAGAAAATGGGAAAATATATCATGTTGTTTCTCATGATATAGCAGACTCAATTAGTGTTAAATGTAAATTAGATTGGGATAGAAGAGAAGATGGAATGCATCAGCATTTAGCTCAACACGTATTATCAGGATGTTTTTTTAAGCTTTTTAATTGTAACACAGTAAGTATACATTTAGGAAAAGATATTAGCACAGTAGATATTATTGGGCATTTGACTGAAGAGCAAGTGAGAAGAACTGAAAAAATGGCAAATGATATAATAAGAGAAAATATTTTAGTAGAGAGTTTTGTACCTAATGAAAAAGAACTAGAAAATATGAATTTAAGAAGAGATTTACCAAATACTGAGGAAGAAATAAGAGTTGTTAAAATTGGAGATTTGGATATAAATGCATGCTGTGGAGTTCATCCAAAGAGAACATTAGATTTGAAGCTAATTAAGATTAAAAAGTATGAAAAGAATAAAAATAATACTAGAATAGAGTTTTTATCAGGAGAAAGGGCAGTAAAAGATTCTTTATATAAAGATAAAATGCTAAAAGAAATATGTAATTATTTAAGTAGCAATGAAGAAGAAGCATTAAATAGTATAAAAAACTTAAAAAGTAATATAGATGCTTTAAGTAACGAGAAAAGAAAGTTAGAAGAAGAGCTTATAAACTATGAAATAGAAAATATACTTTCTAATTCAAGTAAAGAAAATGATTTGACAATCATAACAAAGATATTTAATGAAAGAAGCATTGATTATATAAGAAAATTAGCTAATAAAATAGGTGATAGAAGTAATATTATTTGCTTATTTGCTACTATAAATAATAATAAGACCAATATATTATTTTCATGCTCTAAAGATTTGGAACAAGTTAATATGGGGAAACTATTAAAGGAAACTATTAAAGAGATAAATGGAAAAGGTGGAGGAAGCAAAATATTGGCACAGGGATCAGGAGAAAATATAGAGATTGAAAAATATCTTAATAATATAAAAAATAAAATAAAAGAAAATTAGATTTAGTAGAAAGCTACTCCTAGATTTTAAAGTTTGGAGTGGCTTTTATATTTTGCAAGTAATTAATGAAATTATTAAGACTATAAGGCGAGTAATTTTTATATTTGTCAAAATTGAAGAGATAGAAATTAATTTTGTAACCAAGTATTGAAATCATAAGTATACTAAATTATGAAATAATACAATATCTGTATTTTTATATACAGATAATAGGAGGGACAGAATTGGCAAAATGGGTACTAGATGCAGCACATGGTGGCAATGACCCAGGGGCAATAGGGAAACATGGTAGAAGAGAAGCTGATATAGTCTTAGAAGCAGTATATGAAGCTAAAAGGTTGTTAGAAAGAAATGGAGAAATAGTATTACTGACTAGAGCATCAGATGTAAATATAGATGCAAAAGACAGAGTAAATATAGCAAATAACTGGAATGCAGATTATTTTGTTAGCTTCCATATGAATTCCTTTGTTGATGACTTTATAAAAGGAAGCGAAATAGTAATCTTTGAAAAAGGAAGTAAATCAGAAGATTTAGCAAAATTTATAAAAGATGAACTATTAGCAAATTTAAAATCTAATGATAGGGGAATAAAAGAAGCAAGTTATACTGTTTTAAGAGAAACTAATATGCCAGCAGTCATCATTGAAGCAGAATTTATATCTAACGAAGACATAGAGAAAAACTTTAGTAGTATTAAATATGGGTACATGGTAGCTAAAGCTTGCTTAGCTATGGTTGATAAGGTTTTAATTGATATTCCAATAAAAAAACCTAAAACGCCAACAAGAGAGGGTTGGAGAATTTGTTTAGGATACTATCGAGATTATGAAGAAGCGGAAGAAGAATTGATTAAATTAAATAAGAATGGGCTTAAGGGAGCTTACATTGTTCCATACCCTGATAGTAATAGGAAGAATGAAAAAATGACAGAATGAAAAAATTAAGGGGAAAATATTCTAAGGTAATAAAATCAATAGTTTAAAAGGCGATAGGAGAATATATTATTTAAAGAATATCTTTTAGGTGATAAAATAAATAATTCAAAGGGGAGTCGCGAAACGCGACTCCCCTTTATAAGAGTAAGAGAATAACTTTTTAAAATAATGAACCTTACTTAAAATTGAATGAATTAAATTTAGAAACTAAGTAATATTGCTTAGTTTTTTTATTTGTAATAAGTTTGATTTTTTAGGAACATTTCTAAAAAAATATGATATAATATAATTAAGTAGTAAAAAATATTTTAGTAATAAACAAATATAGATTAATAAAATAAAAGGGGAAATGAAAATGAATTATTTAGATTTATATTTACAAAGGAATAATAGTAAGAGATATGATATATATAAAAAGACTGGAGTTAGTCAACAATTACTTTCAACTCATACAAATAAGAAAATAGAAAAGTATTCTAATAAGATAATAATGGCTTTAGCTGAAGCTTTAAATAAAACTCCAGGTACTGTATTGGATGAACTTATAGCTTTAGAAAAGGAAAATCCAGCATTTGAAGCATTTAATCCATCGGAATTATTAATTGGATTAGAATATAAATACGATATTATAATTATAAAAGGAGCTTATTGTAATGAAATATATAAGCTAATGAAAGGACAACTTTCAGAAACCGAAAGTATGGGATTTGAGCTAGGTAGTGCTGGAGGCGCAACTGTTCTTGCTTATGCAATTAATATGGTTAGAGACTTGTTTAGTAATTCAGATAAGGTTCAAAAAGAAATAGAAAGAAAAATAATATCATACAAATTAGTAGAAGCAAGCCAAGAACAATTAATTTTAAAATTAAAACAGCTTGACTATTAAAAAATGAAAAGTAGAAATCAAGAAAATAATGAGGGATAGTCAATAGGGTTGTTTTTATACAAACTAATGACTATCCCTTAAAATCTAAAAATTTTCGGTACTTAATTTTTTATTAAATATACTGTATATTTCTTTTTCATCTAATGTTTCTTCATCTATAAGATTCATGGCTATTTTATTTAGAATTTCTTTATTTTCTTTAAGTAATTCTAAAGTTTCTTCATATAGAGAATTTACAAGTTCTCTACATTCTTCAACTACTGGATTTCCATAGCTATTTGAAAGTGGACCAAGGCTAGATAGTTTTAATAGACCTAATGTTTTTCCCATACCGTACTCTGAAATCATGGACATTGCCATTTCAGTTGTTTGACTTAGGTCACCTTGAGCTCCAGTTGAAATTTTATCTTGTCCAAATATAATTTCTTCTGCGGCTCTTCCGCCAAGGAGTACCATGATTCTATTTTTCAGATAGTCTAATCTTTGATAAGAACTATCTTTAGGTATAGTTAATGTATATCCTCCAGCACCCTTAGTTGTTGGAATAATAGTTATTTTTGAAACTTTATCTTCAGGTGTTTTTATTAATGAAACAAGAGCATGTCCAGCTTCGTGGTATGAAGTTAATAGCATATCTTCTTCAAGATAATGGCTTCTTTCTTTCTTCTCATAACCAGCAAGAACAATAGAATATGCTTTGTTTATATGATCTTGTGTCAGTAACCTAGAATTTTCTTTAGCTGCAATAATTGCAGCTTCATTAATTAAATTTTCTAATTTTGCACCTGAAAAATAAGCTGTCTTTTTAGCTATATCTTTTAAGTCAAGATTATTGTAAGGCTTATTTTCTAAATGCAATGATATTATTTTTTCTCTTGCACTTATATCAGGTAACGAAACTTCTATATGTCTATCAAATCTACCAGGTCTTAATAAAGCTGAATCAAGAGTATCTAATCTATTAGTTGCAGCTATAACAACTATTCCTTCTTGTTCACCAAAGCCTGACATTTCAGTTAATAGAGCATTTAAAGTTTGATCTCTTTCATCATTTCCACTAGAAGCGCTTGAACCACCTCTTTTTTTGCCTATTGCATCTATTTCATCTATAAATATAACAGCTTTACCTTGAGCTTTTGCCTTTTTAAATAAATTTCTAATCCTAGCAGCTCCAACCCCTACATAAACTTGTACGAAGTCTGATCCACTTAATGCGTAGAATGGAACTTTAGCTTCACCTGCTACTGCTTTAGCAAGTAATGTTTTACCTGTACCTGGAGAACCATAAAGGATAACTCCTTTAGGCATTCTAGCACCATAATCTTTATACTTTTGAGGATTTTTAAGGAAATCTACTATATCCATAAGACTTTCTTTTGCTTCTTCATTACCAGCTACATAGTCAAAGTTTAGAGCATTTTGATCTTCTGAAAAATCTTTAACATCTAAATTAGTCATACTTGATGTTCCAAGTTTTCTTTTATTAATAGTTACAAAAACAATTGAAATAATTGATATTAAAAGAATACTTGAAGCAACTGTTTTTGTAGGACTTGTACTATTTTGATCTAGTACTTCTATATTATTTTTTAATAACTCCTCTTTCAAAGTAGGACTATCAGGATTGTTTGTTGAATATTTTGATCCGTCTTTTAAGAATACAGTTAAATTAGAGTTATTATTAACAATAACCTTAGAAATATTATTACTAGTTATATCTTCTAAAAAATTTGAATATTGTTTATTATGGTTAGCTTTGGAGCCAAAACTTATGTATCCTAAAACTAATGTAGATATAATAGCAGTAACTATTGGTATCCAAATTATATTTTTCTTTATTTTGTTCATCATTACCTCCTAAATAGAAGATGAATTTTTAAGAATATTGTAACATTTTAAAATATTTAGTCTACTTAAAATCATATATTTTTCCAATGTAAGTATTGGTGTATTTGTAAAATTAAAAAGATATCTTTTAAAACTATTACAAATGGAGTATACTTTAAGTTAAATAACTGACTAGTTAGACTAATATCTTTAAAAAGTAATATAGCAAGGAGAGATTTGAAAAAATGCTTAGCTCAACTGTATTAATGGCAGAAGATATTATTGAGATAATTAATTTAAAAGGAGAAGAAAAAGGAATAGAGGTAACCCATGTAGAAATTACTAATGGAATAGAGTTCATGGGGAAAATTAGGTCAAAAATAAACTCAACTTTTAGGGGCGTTGTATATATAAAAAGCTTTTCTGAAAATAAAATAATATTAGAAACTCAAAAGTTAAATATAACTAGCTTAGGGTTATTAAAAGGAGCAAGTAATATAATATTAAAAGCTGTTGTCAAAATGCTTGGAGAAGATTATATAAATATAAAAGATAATAATATAATCATTGATTTAGCAAAGATAAATAGTGAAGCTATTTTATATAATACATCTATAAGTGATGTATATATTAAGGACAAGGCTTTATATATAATTGGGACAAACTTAGACATGTACTTAAATGCATAAATAACTTGTATAATAGGAGGTAATTATGAATATATCAGGGGTAAAGGTTTCATTAACAGGAGAAGACTTATTAAGTATTATAAATGATTTCGTAAAGGTAGAAGGATTAAATTTAGCTAAGATTGAAATCGGTGAGGAAATAAAATTATTTGGGAGTTACGTTAAAGGCTTTAAAATAGATTTTATTGCTGGGTTAAGAGTTAAAAGAGTTGAAAATGGAGTTATTCATGGAGAAGTTTCTTCATTTAAAATAGCAAAAATTAAGGTGTTCTCTTTATTTAGAAAAATGGCATTAAAATATACTCTTAAATCATTAGAAGAAAAGGGTATAAACTATGAAGATGGAAAAGTTGTTATAAATTTAAAAAGTTTATTAAGAGATGTACCATATGTAGATTTAGATATTGCAGATATACATATTAAGCAAAATATATTAAATGTAGATGTAACAAATATAAATATTTCTTTAGAGGGGGCAATAACAAAAGAAGAGCCAGAAGCTATTGAGGCTGAAGAGGTTATTGAAGAAATTAATGAAAACATAGAAAAGGTTAAAGACTGTTATAGTAATGGAAGAGGGTATTTAGAAAATAAGTTACCTCAAAAAATAAAGACTTATAGTGATTATTTATTTATAATACCTGATATGGCTGCTTTATTATATAGACTATTAAAAGATAAGAGAGTACCAGTAAGTACTAAGTTAATAATATCAGGAGCAATTGCATATATTGCATTTCCAACGGATATAATACCAGATAATATTCCTTTCATAGGAAAAGTGGATGAGATAGCAGTGGCGTTTTTTGCACTTGATAGGATTATTGCTGATGTTTCAATTAATGTAATATTGGAAAATTGGGAAGGAAAAAATGATATTGTTTTGGTTATTAAAAATATAATAGAATATGTTACTAACTTTACTGGTGCAAGAAATGTGGAAAAAGTTTATAATTTTGTGGAAGAAGTCATGTCATTATAAAAAATTATTTATATATTAAGGAGCATAGAGTATGGGCAAAAAAGTTTATGCAATAAAAGAAGGATTTAATTTTACTACTAATGAAAAGGTAGAAAATATAATCGTTAATACATGGGCCGAATGTTTGAAATATGTAAAGGGTGTTAAAGGGGCAAAATATAAGAGCTTTGAAGATATAAATGAAGCTAAAAAGTTCCTAGAAGAAGGTAGCAAGCTATTAAAAAAGGGAATAGATAAATACCCAGAAGATTGTTTGCATATATATGTTGATGGGAGCTATAGCATAAGTACTGAAAAGTATTCTTATGGATTAGTTGCTGTCAGAGATAATATTGTAGAATATATAGAATCTTCAGCTGCAAAGGATAATACTAAAAGTAATATTAGACAAATTGCAGGAGAGTTGGAAGCGGCAATAAAAGGCGTCGAATATGCAATAAGAAATAATGATAAGAAAGTGGTTATATTCCACGATTATGAAGGTATTGCACATCATGCTACTGGATTTTGGGAAAGAAGAGAAGAGTCATCTATTAATTACTATAATAAAATGAATGAATTAATTAAAAGTGGAATAGAAGTTATTTTTGTAAAAGTTGATAGCCATACAGGAGATTTATTTAATGAAATTGCTGATGAAAAATGCAAGCAAGAGTTATCAATTGTTTCAGATAGGGTAGTTGATAAATGGCTAGATAAAAATGAATTATATGTAGCTAGTAACAAAATTAAAAAAGAAATTTTAGAAATTGTTAATGGAAAAGAAGGTAAAATAATAGTTGTAGGAAATAGTGAAGAGGATGTAGCTATAGCACTTGATTCATGTAATAGTGAAGGTTCTACTAATGAAAATTGTACTAATGGAGAAAATGAAAGTATAAAGATAATAGATCAGTTAAATATATTTATGAAAAAAATATCTTTAGAAAATCAATTAGATGTATTAAAATATGCGGAGTATTTATATAATAAACAAAAATAATATAGATTCCATAATTTTCATAGAGTAAAGATAATAATATTACTAATAATAAATATATCTAATCAAAATATTTATAGAGGTGATTATTATGGCAAAGATGATGAGAAGTATGGCAGCTGGTGCAATGCTAGGAATGGCAGTAAGCGCTATGGTTTTACCACAACTAGATAGAAGAACACAAAAGAATATAAAAAGAGCTAGTAAGAGAGCAATGCATATGGCTGGCGATGCATATGAAACAATAATGGATTATATTAAGTAAAAGAGTAGTAAATCTACTCTTTTTTTGTTGTTATTATTAAAATAGTACTATAATCTATGCAATTTTAATAACAATATTTTGAATTTTTTATAGTATTTTAGATATATTTAATGATATAATAAATAAAAAATGAAAAAATATTCTAAATTTGATTATAAAATTTATAATTTGACGAAAAAAATCTAATTCGGAGAGTAGCTTATAACAATTACTATTTAAATTGGTTAAATTATGATATAATTGAATAAAAAACAAAAAATGAAAAAATATTAATTTATAGTAATGAAAAGGAAGAGTGTTGATGGAAATTCTTGCATTAGGGGAAAAAATAAAGAGGAAAAGAAAAGAATTAGATATGACTCTTAAAGATTTAGCTGGAGATAGGATAACCCCTGGACAAATAAGCTTAGTAGAATCAGGGAGATCTAATCCCTCTATGGATTTATTAGAATACTTAGCAGGTGCATTACAAACCTCAGTTGAGTATTTAATGGAGTCAGAAGAAACTCAGGCTGAAAAAATTAGTATTTATTATGAACAAGTTGCTGAATCCTATATTTTATCAGGAGATTATATAACAGGAGAAAAGTACATAGAAAATGCTTTATATTATGTAGAGAAATATAATTTAGAATATAGAAAGGCAAAAATACTATATCTAAGAGCTCAAATATACATGGCTAAGGACGAATTAACTTTAGCACAGCAATTTTTCTTATCATCAAACGTAATATTTATTAAGAATAATAATTATGAAGAAATTATAAATACCTTTTTGAATTTGGGTAAAATAACATTAATGTTGAAAGCATATCATTCTGCAAATAGTTATTTAAGACAAGCTGAAAAGGTCTACTTAGATAATAGTATTGGAAATGATTCATTACTTGGAGAGATATACTACTATATGGCGAGATCTTATTTTAAAACTGAAGATATTGGAAAGGCCATAGATTATTCATTTTTGGCAAAAAGTAAATTTGAGCAAGTTCACAATAGAGAAGAATATGCGAAAACTTTACTATTAATATCTGAAGAATATAATAAAAAGGGAGATTTAACTAATGCCATTAAATATTCTCAAAAAACTTTAGAAGTATATAAAGAGTTAGATGAATTGAATAATATATCTGAAATAGAGAATAATTTAGGTAAGTTATTTTATGAATTTGAAAATATAGAAGAATCTTTTAAACATTATGAAATATCTAAAGATATAAGAATGAGAAGAAAAGACTACAAAATAGTTGATACTCTAATAAATATATGCGAGAACTATATTAAGTTAAAGAATATTTCTAAGTGTGAGGAAGTTCTAGAAGAAATTGCTTCATATATAGAAGAAGATGATATGGAGAAATTAATAGATTTAAATATATTATGGTATCGAATTTATACAATAAAGGAAATGACTAAAGAAGCGGAATATATTTTATTAGATACCTATAAGTTATCTAGGTCGAGCAACTTAAAGAAGAAATCAGCTCAATTAGCAATTATGATAGGAAAATTTTATATAGATAATAAAAGAGATTTTGAAGCAGCTAAATATTTAGATGAAGGAGTTAATATTTTTAAGGAAATAGGAATACTTAAAAATTAACTCAAGCGGGGGTTTAAATGGAAATATTATCAACTGGAGAAAAAATTAAAAGAGCAAGGGTATATCAAGGGATAACTTTAAAAGAATTATGTGGGGATAAAGTATCCATATCAAAAATGAGCTGCATTGAGAATGGAAAAATAAAGGCAGATAAAGATATTCTAGAGTATATATCTAATAAGCTTAAAATTGATTATGACTATTTAGTTAGAGATGTAGAAGAACAAATAGTTAGTAATCTTGAATTAATTAGAAATAATTCAATACCAGAAGATGAAATAGATGATGTAATAAACCATAACTTAAATTATGCTTTAGAATATTCCTATGATGATTTAGCTTTCGAACTTATGCATATACTGTTTAATTTTTATGTAGAGAGGAATAAGGTTGAAAATATACAAATCATAATATCTCAATATTATGATTTATATCAAAAAAATAATACTCGTGAGAATACAATAACTTACTACATAGATATGGCTACTTTTTTTTATAGTATTAAAGAGTACAATGAAGCAGTAAATTATTATAGTAGAGCAAGAGATCTGATAAAAGATTCTGAGAAGTTCGATAAAGAGAAATATTCATATATTTGCTATAAAGAAGGAAAATCTTATGAGAAATTAGGATTATTAGAAGAAACATATAGTTCTATAAAAGAGGCAATAGAGTACATAAATTATATAGATAATGATATGGAAAAGGGTGACATATATCATTGCTTTGCTTCTGTATGTATTAGATTAAAGAAAAATGATTCAGATAAATATATAAAATTAGCTTATAAATATCAAAAGAAAAATGTAATGATTTTGGCTTTATCAAAAGGAAAAAATGGAGAAAGCTATTTTTATGTAAATGAAAGAGAAAAGGCTATTAAGGAAATTAAAGAGGGAATAGATTTATTTCCACCTGATAATAAAGTGAAGTATGTTAAGTTTCTAAATAAATGTATAAGAACCCTTTATAATAATGAAGAGTATGATACAGCATATGAAATTACTGATACAACATTAAATTTGGCTATTGATACAAATGATATAGTATTAATAGAAGATGCTTATTATTTAAAAGGAATGATACTTCAAAAGAAGGGATTATATATTCAAGCAGAAATGTATATGAATTTATCTTTGGATTCTTTATTTAAGTTTGCAAATAAAGAAAAAAGGTATGAAAGATATTTGGACATGGCAGAAATGTATTATAAGTTAGGAGAGGTGAAAGACTCTTTAAAATATTTTACTTTAGCCATGAAAATGGAAAAAGAATAAATAAAAGGTATATTAGTACCTTTTATTTATTCTTTTTTATTTAAATATTAACTTTACTTATTAAAATGAATATAAAATTCAAAAACGATGTTCATTTCATGTATAGTTTATTTGGATGGATGTAAAATTGCTGTTAGCATACTTAATATTGAGTATTTTGATAATATACCAGGCATAAAGAATAAGCCTCTCATTAAATAATCAATCCTTTCTAAACTTTTTAGTTTATTATTATAATATAAATTATAGTTTAATATAAATATAAAAGCATTGACTTAAGTGTGGATATTTAAGTACATTTAGGTTATTAAAAGTTAAATGAGCAAATTAAAAAAGTACAAAGAAACCTTAAAATTTGGTTTCTTTGTACTTTATTTAATGTTTTTTATTAAAATTAGCTTAGCAGCATAACCTCTAAGTTCAGTAATTATATTCAATATTGTATTTTTCTTTGAATATTTAAATTCTATCTTAGGAAAAGATGCTTTGTGTAAAATTTCCTTTTCTTCTTTATTGAGTCTATCAGGAGAACCCATGGATAACCAATAGTTATAAGAAGAGCCAACTCTTTCACTAATTTCATAAGTAATTATTCTAGATGATTTTTTGATATTTTCAATATTTAAAGAAATTTTTCTTTTATAAATTTTTCTTTTACCACGTTTAGTAAATATATCTTCAAAGTTCTGCATATCATTTAATTCATCATTGTATGAGTATAATAAAATGCAATATTCATCATCTTTTTTAGTTACGATATAGCCATTTTCCATTGCAACTATCTCATTTCCTAATTTACTAAGAAGGTAGTATGCATAATAGGATGGTTTTCTAATTCCCATATCATTAACAAGACCAGGAGCACCTATAAATACTTCATTTGTCAAACTTATCTCTTTTTCTAAAACATCAAAAGCTCTTAAGAAACTTAGAGAGTTTTTATTAAAAAGAGTATTATGAATTATATATGGAAGCATGTAAGCAGTATCATAAATTTTATTTAAACTTTTATCACATATAAAGTCATTTTCAATAACATCTAAATTATATTCTTCATCTAAAAAAGATTTTAATGATTTTTTTATATCTTCAGATATAATTGGCGTAAATTGAAATTTAAATTCAGATACATCAATATAATCTATCTCTGAAAAATATTCAAAAAAACTAGTTAATACTTGCTTGTATTTATCAAAAGTAAAATTAGTATTGTCAATTAGTATAAGTGGCTTTAAACTTATATAATCTAAAAATTCTATTACACTTTTAGCTTTATTCCAATTATAAAAGTCAGCTTTAGGGAATACCCCCATATCACTATTAAACATATTTTCAAGCCTAACATAATTAAAATGAAGCTCCTCTTGAATTTCTTCAAGAATATCTTTATTATCTTCTAATAATAAATCAAAGGCATCATCTAAGTTTATAACTTCACTATAATCCTTGTTAAATTCTCCAAGGCTATCATCCATGTTTACATGAATTTTCCATAGTTTATTTTCATAATTAAATCGTTCATAATCATCTAATTCAGAAGATAAATATTCTAGAGCATCTTCAAGATTTAATATTTCTATGTTTTTAATTGCCTCTAGTTCTTTTTCAGTTAATTTATTCTTCTTTCTATATTGAAGTGGAGTACAACCATAATAATTTTTAAAGTTTTTATTTAAATATCTTACATGTGAAAATCCAACCTCATCTGATATATCCGAGATACTCAAATCACTATCCAATAAAAGTTTAACTGATTCCTCAACTCTAGTTTGATTAACTAAATCAGTGAAACTATAACCAGTTGCATATTTAATCTCATGAGATAGGTAATGAGGACTTAAAAATTCTTTTTTAGCAATTTCTTGTAAAGTAATATTACTATCATAATTATTGAATATATATTTAGATATTCTGTGATATCTAGCTAGTTGTTCAGTTTTCTCTTTTAATTCTTCTTTTTCATAAGTTAAGTAATGGAAGTTATTTATAAGATGATATAATAAATCTATTAAAATTGATTCAATTTCCTTATCATAATCATCAATCTTTTGGACAGCCTCACATAAAAGTTTAGCTAGAAAATTTCTGAGTAAATCATATTCTTCACCTTCTTGAGCTCCATCATCAGTAGAGTTTGTATAGAAAAATATATTGTTTATATCTTTATAGTATTTTTCAAAAAAGTATGGATCTATATGAAATATTAGCACTTTATTATCTTCATCACTGTAGATTCTGTGAGACTCATCAACATTTATTATTTCTAATTCCTTTTCAAGGACTTCAAAGGAATCAGTATCTATAGTAACATTAATACTTCCACGTAAGACATATAATATTTCAATTGAATTATGCCAATGTATAGGATATTCTCTTATATTTGCATAAGTTATTTTAATTGGAGTATCTGCAGGGTAACTCACATATTCTCTTCTCATAAAATCACCTCTTTTCTAATAAAAATAAGTTATAATTTAATTATAGTATATTTACAGATAAATAGAAAATTTTAAAAAAATAAAAATAAACTTTGACTTTCTTTGACTTTTGTATTATTATATGAATATAGGTTATATTAAATATGTTTAAATTAGTAAATATGAGGAGGAGTGAAGCATGAATATAGATAAAATGACATTAAGAGTACAAGAAGCATTAAATAATGCTAGCTTAGTAGCAGTTAAATATAATCATCAACAAGTAGAATTAATACATCTATTTTCCGCTTTAGTTGAGCAAGAGGATGGATTAATTCCAAATATATTAACTAAAATGGGGATAAGAGTTAAATCATTAGATGAAGATGTGAATAAAGTATTAGATAATAAGCCAAAAGTTTTAGGTGAAGGTGCTAACTCCTCTGGGGTTTATGCTACTAGGCAAATTGAAGAAGTCTTAGTTAAGGCTGAAGATATAGCTAAAAAATTTGAGGATTCTTATATAAGTGTAGAGCATTTAATGCTTGCATTAATTGAAGTAGATAAAAATGGAGAAGTTAAAAAATTATTAGATAAATATAATATAAATAAGAAGAATTTCATGGAAGTCCTAAAAGAAGTAAGAGGAAATCAAAGAGTAGAGACACAAGATCCAGAAGGAACATATGATGCATTAGGTAAATATGGAACCAATCTTACAGACCTAGCTAAAAAACATAAGCTTGATCCTGTTATAGGAAGAGATGATGAAATTAGAAGAACTATTAGAATACTTTCAAGAAGAACAAAAAATAATCCAGTATTAATTGGAGAACCAGGCGTTGGTAAGACTGCAATTGTAGAAGGATTGGCAGAAAGAATAGTTAGAGGGGATGTCCCAGAAGGGTTAAAAGATAAAGTGATTTTTTCATTAGATATGGGATCACTTATTGCTGGAGCTAAATATAGAGGTGAATTTGAAGAAAGATTAAAAGCTGTATTAAAAGAAGTTCAAAGTAGCGAAGGTAGAATAATCCTATTTATAGATGAAATTCATACTATAGTTGGTGCAGGAAAAACTGATGGAGCTATGGATGCAGGTAATTTAATAAAGCCACTACTAGCAAGAGGAGAGCTTCATTGTATAGGCGCTACAACTTTTGATGAATATAGACAATATATAGAAAAGGATAAAGCACTGGAAAGAAGATTCCAACCTGTAGTTGTAGAAGAACCTACAGTAGAAGATGCTATATCTATACTAAGAGGGTTAAAAGAAAGATTTGAAATTCATCATGGTGTAAGAATACATGATACTGCTTTAATAGCAGCAGCAAAACTATCTCATAGATATATTCAAGATAGATATTTACCAGATAAAGCTATAGATTTAATCGATGAAGCTGGTGCTATGATAAGAACAGAGATAGACTCATTACCAACAGAATTAGATAACATAAGAAGAAAGCAATTCCAATTAGAAATTGAAAAAGAGGCTTTAACTAAGGAAAGTGATGAAAGCTCTAAGAAAAAGCTAGTAGCATTAGAAAAAGAAATAGCAGAATTAAAAGCTAAAAATGATGAAATGACAGCAAAATTTGAAAAGGAAAAGGGAGCAATAGTTAAATTAAGAGATTTAAAATCTAAATTAGATGATGCAAGGGGAGATTTAGAGGCTGCTCAAAGAAATTATGACTATAACAAGGCAGCAGAAATTCAATATAGTGTAATTCCAGCATTAGAAGAAGAAATTAAACAAAAAGAAGTAGATGTAAAAGAAAACTATGAAGGAGCTCTTTTAAAAGAAGAAGTAACAGAAGAGGAAGTTTCAAAGATTCTTTCTAAGTGGACTGGAATTCCAGTTACTAATTTATTAGAAGGAGAAAGAGAAAAGCTTCTAAGATTAGAAAGTGAAATGCAAGGAAGAGTAATTGGCCAAGAAGAGGCTATAACAGCTGTTTCCAATGCGATATTAAGAGCAAGAGCAGGATTGAAAGATGTAAATAAGCCAATTGGTTCATTTATTTTCTTAGGTCCAACAGGAGTTGGTAAAACAGAACTTGCAAAAACTTTAGCAAGAAATTTATTTGATTCTGAAGAAAATATAATAAGAATTGATATGTCTGAGTATATGGAAAAGCATTCTGTATCTAGATTAGTTGGAGCGCCTCCAGGATATGTAGGATATGATGAAGGAGGTCAACTTACTGAAGCAGTAAGAAGGAATCCATATAGTGTAATATTATTTGATGAAATTGAAAAGGCACATGAAGATGTATTTAATATATTCTTACAAATCTTAGATGATGGTAGGTTAACAGATAATAAAGGTAAAACTGTTGATTTTAAAAATACAATAATAATTATGACATCAAATATAGGAAGTAGCTATCTTTTAGAAAATAAAAATGAAGATGTAGTTGACGATAATATAAGAGCTCAGGTTATGAATGAAATGAAGTTAAGATTTAAACCAGAGTTTTTAAATAGAGTAGATGATATAATTATGTTTAAGCCATTATCAGAAAATGGAATCAAGAAGATAATAGATATATTCTTAAAAGAAGTTTCAAGTAGATTAAAGGATAAAAATATTACTTTAGAAGTAACAGATGAAGCAAAGACAATTATGGCAAAAGAAGGTTATGATCCAGTATATGGAGCAAGACCTTTAAAGAGATATATACAAAATAGTCTAGAAAATAATTTAGCAAGAAAAATTATAAAAGGTGAAATTGGATATGGATCTAATGTAGTTGTTGATGCAAATGGAGAAGAAATAGTAATTAAGTGATAATATAAAGGCTAAGATAAATAGATATGTTCCTGTAGGATAATGGAAAAACTACTATGATAAGAGTTTTAGTTAACTCCATGTGCTCAGATAATTAAGTAACTCTGAGTCTTAGTAGTTCTTCCTTCAGCGAGTACTTTTAATTGCTCGCTACATGCTTACTACACATATCTATTTATCTTCGCCAACTTATATTTCTTATTTATAATAATGATGAAAAAATTTTTTAGTGAAAGAGTGAAAATTCACTTTGAACTATTCACTAAAAAATTGCAAAGTAATTAAAAAAGTTGTTGACAAAATCCGACCTTTTGCGTTATTATATACAACGTAGCAAATACGCGTGTTTAGCTCAGCTGGATAGAGCAACGCCCTTCTAAGGCGTGGGCCAGGAGTTCGAATCTCTTAACACGCACCAAGCTTTGGTTTACTAGCTCAATCGGTAGAGCACTTGACTTTTAATCAAGGTGTACCGGGTTCGATTCCCGGGTAAGCCACCACATTAAGTTCATTGATAAAATGAGCTTTTTTGTGCGGAAGTGGCTCAATGGTAGAGCGTCACCTTGCCAAGGTGAATGTTGCGGGTTCGAGTCCCGTCTTTCGCTCCATAAAAAAAGAGAAGTGTTGAACACTTCTCTTTTTTTATTTTAACTACTTAATTTTTGATTCGTATTGTTCAACCATTCTCTTAACCATTTCTCCACCAACGCTACCGCATTGTTTAGAAGTAAGGTTTCCATTATAGTCTGAGAAAGGTACTCCCATTTCATTAGCTACTTCATTTTTGAATTTAGCTAATCCTTGCTTAGCTTCTGGAACTAATTTTTGTGCCATAATAAATCCCTCCGTAATTCTATATTATAATAAAATATATTATTTAATTTTTGATTCGTATTGTTCAACCATTCTCTTAACCATTTCTCCACCAACGCTACCGCATTGTTTAGAAGTAAGGTCTCCATTATAGTCTGAGAAAGGTACTCCCATTTCGTTAGCTACTTCATTTTTGAATTTAGCTAATCCTTGTTTAGCTTCTGGAACTAGTTGTCTATTACTTGCCATAATAAATCCCTCCTTGCAAATATATCAGATTAAAGTTTTTACTTTAATCCAGATTCGTATTGTTCAACCATTCTCTTGACCATTTCTCCACCAACGCTACCGCATTGTTTAGAAGTAAGGTCTCCATTATAGTCTGAGAAAGGTACTCCCATTTCGTTAGCTACTTCATTTTTGAATTTAGCTAATCCTTGTTTAGCTTCTGGAATTAGTTGTCTATTACTTGCCATAATAAATCCCTCCTTGAAAACATATAAAACTTTTTATTAAGTTTTCTTTTTACAAAGCTTGTTTGACTTTGTACTACTATATTGCGTAAATTTAAAAATAATAAACTATAAAATTTAATACATTAAAGGAAAGGTAATCTTAATAAAGAATATAATGGTACAAACTATAAAAAAAGGTTATTTGAAAATGTTTTTCAAATAACCTTATATAATCTTAACTATTTCTCTTTTGCATTTTAAAAATTGCTATAATAACTGGAATTGCAACTAGTGCAGATAAAGCTGCCTCTGCCATACCATTAGTACCTATTATAGATAAGAGTGCAACTGTAACTGTGCTTCTTGAACCAGCTGAAATTGTTCCATTTTCAATAAGAATTGATGCATAATCCTTAAAATAAATTAAGTATATGCTTCCAAGAACTCCAATCGTATTGGTTAAAGATCCGCAAATAGCAGCAATACCTATAGATAGTTTCTTATTTTTAAGTTTTCTTTTTAAAATTCTATACACATAATAGGATATTACCCCTATCAGTACTCTAGGCAGTATAGAAATTATTGGGTTATAGAAAAATGGAGACATTGGAGTTGGAGCAGTTATGTTTTGATATATTGAGAAAATCCCAAATATGAATCCAATCGAAGCTCCAACTATTGGACCCTCAATTATAGCTCCAATTATTACAGGTAAATGTAAAATTGTTAATTTAAAAAGTGGTAATGGTATAAAACCAAGACCTGTTACTCCTAAGAATAAACAAATACCCGATAGCATTGCAATTACTACCATTTTCCTTACGTTTTGACGAGAGTTTCCCATCCCTCTAGCATTTAACATTTTAATTCCTCCGTTCTTATTCCTTACAGGATATAATTCGACAAAAAATGAATTTTTGCATTAAGTTCGGTTTCTTAAGAATACCGACCAATATTATTTTACCATATAAGAAAAAACTGTAAAGTAAAATATTATATCGATAATAAATGAATATTTTAAGCTGATATTTATAAAATTTAATATAAAAATTGAAAAGGTATTGTCAACTTATTATACTTGTTATAGTATATATATAACAAGTATAATAAGAGAGGTAATAATATGTTAGAAATAATCAATTTTTCAAAGTCATATAAAAATGGAAAAAGAGCTGTAAACAATGTATCAATCAAAGTTAACAGTGGAGAAATATTTGCATTTATTGGTCATAATGGAGCAGGTAAAACTACAACTATAAAGGCTATTGTAGGGATTTTAGAGTTTGATGAGGGGGATATATTAATTGATGGTGATTCAATTAATATTGATCCTATTAAGTGTAAGAGAAAAATAGCATATATACCTGATAATCCAGATATTTATGAGGCCTTAACAGGAATTCAATATTTAAATTTTATAGCAGATATATATAAGGTTTCAAAAGAAGAAAGAGAGAGACTAATAAAGTTATATTCAGAAAAGTTTGAGCTAACGTCAGCTCTTGGAGATTTAATATCATCATATTCTCATGGAATGAAGCAAAAGTTAGTTATAATATCAGCACTACTTCATAGGCCTAAGCTTTTAATTTTAGATGAACCATTTGTTGGATTAGATCCTAAAGCATCTCATATTCTAAAAGAAGAAATGAAGAAGCTTTGTAGTGAAGGCGTTGCAATATTTTTCTCAACTCATGTTCTAGAAGTAGCAGAAAAATTATGTGATAAGGTAGCTATAATAAAAGATGGAAATATAGTATCTCAAGGTAAGATGGATGAAGTTAAAGGAAATAGTTCATTAGAAGATATATTTATGGAGTTGATAGATAATGAGTAATTTATGGAGTTTATTTAAGACAACGTTTATTAATTCTATAGGAATTAATAAGATATTTAAAGAAAAATCAAAAGGTGATAGAATTAGGAATATATCTATAGCAGCAATAATATTAATTTCTGTAATAGCAGTTGAAGTTATTGCTATAGAATACTCTAAGTTATTAGCTAATGGATTAGAAATCATGGGATTTATTGATTTACTTTTAGTTATGAGCTTTATTTTAAGTGTAATGATGATATTCTTTACTTCAATATATAAATCTCAAGGAATATTATTTTCTTCAAAAGATTATGATTTGCTTATGAGTCTACCTATTAAGAGAAGCACTATTTTAATTAATAAGATGATCCAGTTAATAGGAGTAAATTACTTATTTTTACTATTTGTATTTATACCCCCAGCTTTTGTTTATTTTAGTAAGGTTGAATTATCTTATATATTTTTTATATATTTATTTTTAGTATTTTTAGTATTGCCATTAATCCCTATTGTAGTATCATCTATTATAGCATTTATAATTAGTTATATATCTTCAAGAGTGAAGCATAAAAATTTAATTATAAATTCTGTTACATTATTATTCATTTTATTAATAATGTTTGCTTCTTTTAAAAGTGGAGACTTAGTTGAGAAGTTAATAATCAATAGTAGCTCATTAAGTTCTGGAATATTAAAGTTATATCCTCCAGCAATATATGGCGTTAATGCTTTAATAAATTTAGATTTTAAAGACTTAGCAATATTTATAACTATTTCAATTTTAATTTTTTCAATATTTGTTTTTGTATTTAATAAGTCATTTAAAATTATAAATTCAAAACTGCAAGAGAGCTTTAGTAAATCTGATTATAAGATAGATAAAATGAATATATCATCACCAATAATTGCGTTGATTAAAAAGGAAGCAAAGAGATATTTCGCTTCACCTATATATGTATTAAATACGATTATAGGTCCGGTATTACTATTGATAGCAGCAATATCAACTTTGTTTATGGGAAAAGATATTTTGTTTAAGATTATGGAAATTGAAGTAATTGATAGTAGTATACCTTTATTTATTATTGCTTTTGTATGTGGAATTTTATCTCTGTCTTGTACAACAAATTCTTCTATATCAATGGAAGGGAAAAATTTATGGATACTAAAGTCTAGTCCAATAAAAGTAATAGATATATTTAAGGGAAAAATAATATTAAATTTGATATTAATACTACCAGCAGCATTGATAAGTGATATTATTTTCTTTTATTCAATAAATTTATCACTAATTGAATTAGTCTGGTTAATTATAATAACAATATTATATTCTTTTATTATATCAATAATGGGAATGGTAATTAATAATTTCTTCCCTAATTTAAATTGGACTTCAGAAACTACTGTAGTGAAGCAAAGTATCAGTGTAATAATTCACATTATTGCTTCAGTAATAATTATTGGACTTCCTATACTATTATTTATAACTTTAGAAGTGTCAAATATAGTTTTATTTAGTACACTTGTAATTTTATATCTAATTTTAATTTTAATTGGATTGTTAATTATTTTAAATACAGTTAGTATAAAACTATTTAATAAATTAAATTAAAATGAACTGACAATTGCTTGGTAAATCAATTGTCAGTTCATTATCTACATTATTTCAGATTTATCAGGTATTATAAGTGTACAGCTGATATAGAAGATTAGTCTTAATAAAATTGAACAAAGTATAAGTAAAAACGAGGTGATAAAGTGATCTTAAGAATAGATTTTGACTCTGAGACTCCAATATATGTGCAAATAAAGAATCAAGTTATTGAAGGAATTGCTAAATCAGAAATTGAAATAGGGGAAGAGTTACCTTCAGTAAGAGCATTGGCAGAAGATATAGGGGTAAATATGCACACTGTTAATAAGGCATATAATATGCTTAAGGATGAAGGATATATTAAAATTGATAGAAGAAAAGGCGCAGTGGTTTCATTAAATTTAAATCAATCAATTGAAAAATTTAGAGAGGATTTGGATGAAAATTTATATTTTTATATGGCTCAGTGTTTTAATAGAAATATAAGTAAGGATGAAATTAAGTTATATATAGATAAAGTGTTTTTAGATTTCAATAATAAGGAGAATAGTTAACTATGGATATGATAATTGTTGTTTCTATGACTATTGTTATAAGTTTAATTTCATTTTTTAGTGGTTTATATGTTAATAGATTATCTAATAATGGAATTATATTCGGTGTGAGAGTTCCTAGAGAATATGAAAAGGATAGTGATATTTTAAAATTAGAAAATCAATATAAAAAGTTTTACTTAATCTTTAACATACCTATTATTTTAATAATTAATATTATAGTAATTTTATATCCTAAAATATCCTTATTTACTTTATTAACTTTATTGTTAGTAGTAGTTACAAATATTCCGATTTTTGTATATTGGAAAAAGATGAGTAGACTAAAAGAAGAAAAGGGATGGAGAAAATTAGGTAAGAACGTAGTTGTTGTAGATACATCTATAAGAAAACCTAAGAAGAAGGAAGACTTTGTAGGTGTAAGAAGTAAAACTTATTTATTACTATTAATTATTCCAATAATAACATTTATACTGACTCTATTGTCATATAAAAATGTTCCAGAGCTATTTCCAATTCATTATAATGCTCAAGGTGTTGCAGATAGTTTTGTAGAGAAAAGTGGATTTCGAGGTTTCTTTTATTTAGCTTTATTTCCAGTTTTAATTCAAGTAGGAATGATTTTATTTTTACTTGCTATGAACAAATTTGCTGTTAATGGAAAGAGTGAAATAAATGGTGGGACTTTAGAAGAAATAAAAAAACAAAGAAGAATATTTAAAAGATTTAATTCTATATTTTTATTTATTATTACATTAGAAATTACTATATTATTTGCGTTAATACAATTTTGCACTTTGTATGGATGGAGCATCAATAAAGTAAATATAATTAGCTTAACAGTTATCTTTATTACTGTAATTGTTTTTTTAGTAATAAGTTATAAGATAGGACAAGGTGGAAAAAATATAAAAATTAAAAAGATTGATGAGGAAATCTATAGAGATGATGATAAACATTGGCTATTAGGGAACTTTTATTATAATAAAAATGATCCAAGTATATTTGTAGAAAAAAGAATAGGTATTGGCTGGGATGTTAATTTAGGAAATCCAATAGGAATGATTATTATGATATTACCTATAATTCTAGTATTAGTAGCAATTATATGCTTGGCTATAAGAGGAATATAATAAGATACAGATAGGAGGTGTATTTATTTTGCAAAGCCTTATGATTATATTAACTTCAAATATAGTTATAATAACTATGGTTCTTTTATCATATTATTTGAATAATACTTCTAATAAGGGGATATATTTTGGAGTTAGAATTCCTAAAAAGTATCAGGAGACAAGTGAAATAAAAGCCTTAGATAAAGATTATAGAAGAAAGGTGCTTTATATATTTGGTATTTATTTTACGATAAATAATATAATTATGATTTTGAATTTTAGAGCTAGTGAAGCTATATTATCAATGATAATGACAATATCATTAATAGGTGCTCTTTTAATTTATATTATTATATTTGGCATTTACTATAAAATTATAAAGAAGTTAAAAGAAAAGAATAATTGGAATTATAAAACTAATAATGTTGTTGTTGTTGATACTACATTAAGAAAACCAAAGAGAAATGAAAGATATAAACCATTAAATGATAATCTTTTCTTAGTACCAATATTAATTTCTATTATAATTTTAGTATTAACCATACAAAGAAGTGAATATATTTTAAATATAAATTCTTATAGTGTTTATAAAATTCCTATATATCAAGTTGTAATGTGCTTAGTTATGTTTTTGCTAACGAAAATAACTTTAACTTCAAAAGTTGATTTAAATAGTGGAAATATAGAAACAGCTGTGAAAAGAAAGAAAAAATTTAAAAGGTTAATTTCTATATTCTTATTTATAACAGAGTTAGAAATGGTTGCATTATACTCAGTGATACAGTTAGGAATAATTTATAATTTGTATACTAAATCATTAGAGAATTTTATTAATGGTTTTATATCTATTAGTATGATTTTATTCATAATAATATTTATATTAATAGGTCAAGGCGGACGGAATATAGAAGAAGAAAATGAAGGGGATGACCTATACAAGAATGATGATGATAAATGGATATGGGGAATGTTTTATTATAATAAGAATGATCCAGCTTGGATGGTAGAAAAAAGGGTTGGAATAGGTTATACAATTAATTTTGCAAATAAAAAAGCATCAATATCATTAGTTTTATTTATATTATTAATAATTATATTTGCTGTATATGATGTAAAGTTTAATATTTAAATTTATAAAGGGGGATTAATTATGGTTAGTAGCTTATCAATTATTTTTATGGTATTTAGCTTTCTTGTGAGTGTGTTGTTACCTATAGTAGGGGTTATATTTTTAAAAAGGAAATATAATGTAAGTTTAAAAGTATTCTTTATAGGTGCAGCAGCATTTTTTATTTCTGTACAAATCTTGGAAGCTCCAATACATTCATATTTTTTGAAGTTAAATAGTACTACATCAGAATTTTTATTAAGTACACCAATAGCGTATATGCTATATGGAGGCTTTATGGCTGGAATATTTGAAGAAACAGCAAGACTTATATCTTTTAAATTTATAATAAAAGATAGGGACTTAATGAGTGGTGTAACATATGGACTTGGACACGGTGGAATAGAAGCTATTTTAATTGGTGGAATAAGTAGTATAAATTCTATAGTTTATTCTACTTTAATTAATAAAGGTGGCTTTCAATCTATAATGGAGGGATTAATGATACCAAAGGAAGTTATAAGTGCTACTTATGATCAATTTGTAAATAGTAGCTCCATTATGTGGGCTATGCCTGGAATTGAAAGAATTTTTGCCATGATGATTCATATGTCATTATCAGTTATAATTTTGTATGCAGTGAAAGAAAGAAAATATATCTATTATGTATTAGCCATATTAATTCATGCTGTAATAAATTTTCCGGCAGCTCTATATCAAGTTGGTGCCATAAAAAATATATTTATGGTTGAAGGAATTCTATTTATAACTGTATTAATTTTAGTACTATATATATTTAAAATTTTTATAAAAAAATTCAATGATTATAATGAAATATTATAAAAAAACCTTTATAATGTTAATAAATTAGTAAATCAATAAATCTTATAAAGGATATTAATAGTTGCTTATTTCCTTTCATTTAATCTTAAGTGGATATATATAATTTTGAGTTGACTTTGAAGTGAAGTGACGAAATAAGCAAAATTATATATATCTATTTTTTTATAGAGATTTATTAGTTTATTTAGATAAATAAGGGGGCATGTTTATGAAGAACATTTTAATAAGAAAAGCTAGGGATGGAGATGAAGTAGAAGTACTAAATTTGGTAAAAGAGGTACTGAATCTTTATGGTTTAGATTTAAATCCAGAAGTAGAGGATTTAGATATAACTGATATATCTAAATATTATATTCAAAATAATGGGGATTTTGAAGTTATAGAGTGTAATGGAGCCATAATAGGAACATATGGTATTTATAAGATAAATGATGAAACTTGTGAATTAAGAAAGATGTATCTAAAGAAAGATTTTCAAGGAATGGGGCTTGGAAATATAATGATAGAAAACTCTTTTAAAATTGCTAAGTTACTCAATTATAAAAAAATTACTTTGCAAACTAATTCAGTTTTATATAAGGCTATAAAACTTTATAAAAAGTATGGATTTGAAGATTTTAATGAAGAAGTATGTGATAGATGTGATATAGCTATGATAAAGGAAATAGCTTAAAATAAATATTGACGATTTAATATATTATTAATTTAAATTATGTATAGTATTAATAGAAACATATATAGTTAGAGAAGAGGGGAATTTTTATGAGATATTATGATACTAATATAAGAAATTTTAAAGTAAGAGAAACTTCAGAAGAGGATATTCCATTGATTTTGTCCTTAATAAAGGAAATAGCAGAATATGAAAAGATGTCAGATGAAGTTATTGCAACAGAAGAAACATTAAGAAACTCTATTTTTGAAAATAATAGAGCAGAAGTAGTAATATTAGAGTTAGATGAAAAGCCAGTTGGATATGCATTATATTTTTATAATTTTTCTACATTCATAGGAAGAAGTGGTCTTTATTTAGAAGATATATTTATAAAAAAAGAATTTAGAGGAAATGGATTTGGAAAAGAAGTATTTAAATTCTTAGGAAAGAAAGCAAGAGAAGAAGGTTGTAAAAGAATGGAATGGACATGTCTTAATTGGAATGAACCATCAATAAGATTTTATAAATCTCTAGGGGCAGTTCCTATGGATGAATGGACAGTATATAGGCTTAAGGAAAAAGAGATACTAAATTTAAGTAAAATGAAATAACTCAAAAGAAAACAGCTATATTATAAGCACATGATATAGCTGTTTTTTTATTTTAGAAATATTGAAGTTTTCTTTTGCTAAAATAAACTCCTTTTAAGCCAATGGATTCTATAAAGTCTAATGCTATATTAAAATTCTTAGAAATGTTTTTATGATTATGAGCATCAGAACCTAAAGTAACATATTTGCCACCTAAGTCTTTGTATAGTTTATATATATCAAATAAGGATTCCCTAGCTGAAGTGATATGAAGTCTGCTTGAGTTTAATTCTAAAACTTTTTCTTTGCTTATTAAAGTAGTGAATATTTCAGAAAGAATATTTTTAAAATCTGAAAATGGTATTTCTTTATTTTTAAAAGAGCAATATCTACAAGGATAATCTATGTGTGATAATGAATCAAAGTTATTATATAATTTTACACAAGATAACATATCTTCTAGATAATAAGAAAAGAAGTCATGTTTATTATAACCTTGATGTACATAATCACAATATATATCTAGAGCTTTGACCGCATGTATAGAACCTAAAATAAAATCAAAATCATGGCTAGAAGCTATTTTTTCATTTTGAGCAAAGGTATTTTGTGTTAATCCAATTTCTATTCCTAGCTTTAATTTATCTGATCTATATTTTTCATATTTATTAAAGTAAGTAGGAACATCAAATCTAAATTCATTTTTTACTGGATAATCTAAATCCATATGATCAGTTATTATGATACCAATATTCTTTTCATTACTAATAGATATAGCATCTAATATATTCATATCGCTATCTGTAGAAAATTTTGAGTGCATATGGCTATCAAATATCATATAATCCCTCCTTTAGAATAAAATGTTGTTTTTTTATTATATCATATATTTATTAATAGTTTCTTAATATCAAAATATCTTGATAAATGGTATTATTAAATATAAAATTAAATTAAAATATAAATAAAGGTGTGTTTTTATGGAAAAATTATTCGAAATAAGAGATTTGGTATTTTATAAGGAAGAATTTTTAGATAATTTAGACGAATTTGAAGATATATTACCTATAATAGAAGAACTTAGCAAAGATCTTACGTATGAGGAAATAGAAGTAGTAGGAGAAAATGAATGTTGTGAAAAGACAAATAAAAATTACATAGTTGAAATACCAGGATTTTTAGATGAAAATGATGAATTTTTAACACAAGCAGAAGTAGAAGCATTAGCAAGCACAGGAAAACAGAGAATGCTGGATTTATTTGTAATAAGAATATATAAATGCGTAACATGTAAAAAATGGATAATAGATATTTTAGAGTAAAGAGGGTTGATAAATTTGGAGAAATTTGATAGATTATTAAAAAACTTAAAAAAATACATATGTCTTTTAAAAGAAGATATAAAAAATTTAAGTTTTAATAATATTAAAGAATTTCTAATTAAGCGAAAATTACTACTTAGTACAATTTTAGTTTTTTTTATTTTAATTGGTTTTTGGGTAGGAGGTTATAAGGCTTCAAAGGATATTGTTTTGAAGAATTTAGAAATATCCTTAAAAGAAAATAAACCGGGACGAATATTTAAAAAGATTAGAGTTGATGATAAGAAAATAAGTAAAAAGGATTTACAACCTTTAGCGGAGTATTATTCAGATAATACTAATCAAGTTGATGACATAATAAGAGGGTTAAAAAGTAATGAAAAAAGTAGATTTTTTACTTTGAAAAATGACAAAATACTATTTTTTAATAACTATAAAATACAAATAGAGCCTGTTTCTATAAAAATTAATACAAATTTTGATGATGCTAAGATTTATGTTGATAATGGGGTTATAGATGCAACAAAGATAAAAAGAGGTCTAATTCCCGGGAAATATATAATAAGAGGGGAGTTGGATACTTTATACGGAAAGGTTGTTGAAGAACAAGAAATATTTTTGATGCAAAATGAAGAATATATATTAAATTTGAAAGCTATTAATATAAATTTATCGTCAAACTTTGATGATGCAGATGTAGTTATAAATGACAAAAAAGTAAATAAAAAAGTAAAAGATATAAAAAATTATGGACCAATACCCATAAACAAAGGCATAAATATATATTTGGAAAGAGAATTTCCATGGGGAGTATTAAAAAGTGAAAAAGTTAATGTGGGAGGCTTACCTAATATAAATATAGATATAAATATGGTTAATGATAAATTATTAACTGAAATAGACAGTTGTACTAATATTTTTTACAGTAGTGTTTTTGATGCTTTAAATTTAAATGATTATTCTTTAATAAAAAATGCAGATGAAGATGCAAAAAATAAAATTTATGACAGTGTAAAAAGAGAAAGCTTATTTTTAAAAAATAATTATGAGCTTACTGAATTAAATACAGAAGTGAGAAGTAGCGAATTTTATTATGAAAATAAGACTTACAAAGCCAATATAGTTATAAATTTAGATTATAGTGTAAGTAAAAAGCTTATCCCATTTATAAAAGATAATGTTAACGAAATGTTTTTAACTCAAATGGAATATGTTGATGGCAAGTGGGAAATAACCAATGTACAAAAGTTTAATTTAGAATAAGGGTAGGTGTAAAACTTATGAATAAGAAATTAAAAGCACTAACTTTAGCTGTTGTAGTAATTTTTTCAAGCAACACATTGGTGTTTGCAGAAAGTAGTAGCTCCTTACAAGATAAAATAGAACAAAATCAAAGTGATATAAATAATTTAGAAAATGAAAAAGACAAAGTTAATGGAGAAATAGAAAATCAATCAAGTGAACTTCAAGGAATTTTGAATCAAATTAATGATAAAAGTAAGGATTTGGAAAGTGCTAAAGCAGAAGTTAATGAGTATCAAACTAAAATAGATGAGGTACAAAGTGAAATTGATAGAATAAATTCAGAGATAACAAGTGCTGAAAATGAAATTTCTACAAAAGAAGCCCTTATTACAGAAAAAGAAGAAGAAGGTAGAAAGATAAAAGAAGCGTTAGATCAGAGAGTAAGAAATTACTATAAAATGGATGTAACGGCAAATTATATTTATATGATATTAAAAAGTGAAAGTGTAGTTTCTTTATTTAATAATATTCAAAATGTCTTTAGAATAATGAATTTAGATAAAGGGCTAATGGAATCAGCAAAAAATATTCAAAAACAATTAGAGGAAGAAAAGATTGAGATTTCAAAAAATTTAGAAAAAATCGAAGCTGATAAAAATGAAGTAATAGCAAAGCAAGATGAACTTAAGGAAGCACAAAAGGAGTTCATAGTAAAACAAGAATTCCATCAAAGCAAAATGGACGAGCTATATGGATTGGAATCACAAAAATCAGGATTAATAGCATCTTTATCAGATAAAGAAAAAGAATTAGAAGAACAAATTGGTGATTTAGTTTCTTATAATCAAGAATTACAAGTAGCTTTGGATAATATATTTAATGAAATAAATAACGGTTCTAATAATGGTGGAAGTAATACAGGTGGAAATAATCAAGGTGGAGAGGAGAACTCAGGAGGAAATACGATTCCTGGAGATCCAAGTAGTGAGACGTTTTTAAGACCTGGTTATGGTATTGTAACAGATCCATATGGACCAAGAATTAACCCTGTAACAGGCGAATCTGGATTCCACACAGGAGTAGATTTAGGAGATCCTTATGGAGCACCTGTTGCAGCGTCTAAAAGTGGTGTGGTTGCATATTCAGGTTGGATTTCTGGATATGGAGAAACTGTAATTATAGACCATGGTGGTGGAGTGCAAACTTTATATGCTCATAATAGTGAAAGATTAGTGAGTGTTGGACAAACTGTTGCAAGAGGAGAAACAATTGCAAGAGTAGGATCAACAGGTATGAGTACTGGACCTCACATTCATTGGGAAATAAGAATTAATGGACAGCATACAAACCCTATGGGATATGTGTAAAAAGGCCGAAAGGCCTTTTTTTACAAGGAATAATGAATAATAAAAAACCTGTACAAAAATGCACAGGTTAAAGGGTTTCTATGTTCATTTAAGAAAGGGAATAAATGAACATATGTGGGGTTTTATTAAAACTGATAATAAAAAATATTATCAGTAGTATGGGCTAATTATGTATTGAAAAAATATGTAATTAATAAAATAATTGTAAAATTTATATATTTATTATATTATATTTTGTCAAAAAATCCAATAGTTTTTATAAAATTTATCGAAAATAAGATTTTTTCTGAAAATATTAGCATTTTATAAAATAAAAATATATAAAAATATACAAAATATATAGAGCTTTCAATGAAATACGTTATATAATATAAGTTGAGGTGATTTAAATGAAAAATTTTAAAAATGAAGATATATTAAAGTCAACACCTGACTACGAAGATTATACAGAAAATGAAGCTAAGCTATCAGTGCAAGAAATGAGAGAACTTGGCTTATTAAAATGTGGTGGATGTTGTAGTAGTAAAGGAAGCGCTTCAGGATGTGGTTGCAAAAAATAAAAGAAAATAATACTATAAATGTATTTTATAATAAATAAATGTAAAAGCTTTTAATATAAAATATAAGTTGTGGGAGGTATTAGGTGTGAGAAAACCTAGCATATTCAGCAGAGATTATGAGAGGAAAATGAAAAAACGCAGAAGACGAATAGCAGCTATTTCAGTTGTGGGGGTTTTACTTATAGGGATCTTATTTATGAGGATAGCTGCAGGTAATATAAATACAGATACATTTAAAAATAAACTTCAAATGTGGATTGCTGAAGATGAATCTTTAGATAATATAGACGAAGATATTGATAACTTAGAAAATAATGAAAATAAAGAAGTTATTGAAGAGACACCTAAGGAACCAGAAAGTCAAATAATAGAATTTAAAATCAATGAAAATTCTATATTAAAAGCAGAATATGAAGAGATAAATGGAACTATAAAATTTAAAGGTGTAAAAGAAGTTCCAAGTAATATTTATTATACAATAAATAAAGCGAAAAATTTAATTTTAATCATAGATGAAAATCAAAATATGAAGATTTTTAATTCAAATAAAAAGGAATCGAATATAACAAAAGATAAATATACAGCTCCAAATGGAGAAATATTTAATAAAGATTCAGTTCTTGAAACATATGAAGGATATTTATGGAATGTAGAAGCAAGGTTTATAACAGATACAAAAGTTGCATACATTAGTAATGTACCCTATTTTGGATATGATTTGAATAAATATATATGGGTTATAGATTTAAATAATAATACTCATAGTACTTTATGGAATTCTAAGGGGAAGGAAATAAAATTTGGAGATTTGAAAGAAAAGGGATTAGAAGTTGTAATTGATGGCAATGTTAAATATGTAAATCAAAATAGCGATTTAGTCAACTAAGATAAAATTAAATAAACAAATATTTGAAAGTATTTGATAGAGTATGGTATAATAAGCTAGTTATATCAATTATGATAGTATCTTACTATTTTAGGAGGAAGAGTACAATGGAAGCTAAAATGGAAAAAATAGAGAAAAACGTTGTTAAATTTGAAATAAAGGTTGAGGCTGAAAAATTTCAAGAAGCTTTAAAAAGAGCTTACAATAAAAACGTTAAAAACTTTAATGTACCAGGATTTAGAAAAGGAAAGGTTCCTATGGCTATAGTTAAAAAATACTATGGGATAGGAGTTTTAATTGAAGATGCAGTTAATTTTGCTATAGATGCATCATATTCAAAAGTATTAGAAGAAAATAACATAATTCCTGTTGATTATCCAAAGGTAGACGTAATAACAGCAGAAGAAGGAAAAGAGTTTGTATATACTGCAGAAGTTACAGTTTATCCAGAGGTTGAATTAGGAGAATATAAAGGCTTAAAAGTTGAAAAGCCATCTTATGAAGTTACAGAAGATGCAGTAAATGAAAAATTAAAAGAAATGCAACAAAAAAATGCTAGAATCGAAACTAAAGAAGATGGAGAAATAGCTACTGGGGATACAGCAGTTATTGATTTCAAAGGATTTATTGATGATGTAGCATTTGAAGGTGGAGAAGGTAAAGATTATTCACTTGAAATAGGATCAGGTACTTTCATAGATACTTTTGAAGATCAATTAGTTGGAGCAAAAGCTGGAGATAAAGTAGAAGTTAACGTAACTTTCCCAGAAAACTATGGAAGAGAAGAGTTAAATAATAAGCAAGCTAAATTTGAAGTTTTAGTAAAAGAAATAAAGATAAAAGAATTACCTGAAATTGATGATGAATTTGCTAAAGAAGTTTCAGAATTTGATACATTAGCAGAATTAAAAGAAGATATCGTTAAAAAAATGGAAGAAGAAAACAACAATAGAGCAGAAAGAGAATATGAAGATGCAATTATAAAAGCTGTTGTTGAAAATGCTAAGATCGATGTTCCAGAAGTTATGGTTGAAAAAGAAATTGATACAATGGTAAGAAACTTAGAACAAAGACTTCAATATCAAGGCTTAAATCTAGAACAATATTTCCAATTTACTGGTACAGACGAAGCAAAAATGAGAGAATATATGAAAGAAAATGCAGAAGTTAAAGTAAAGACAGATTTAGTTTTAGAAGCTGTAGAAAAGGCTGAAAATATTGATGCAACAGAAGAAGAATTAAAAGAAAAAGCTAAGGAAGTTGCAAAAATGTATTCAGCAGAAGAAGATGACAAAATGGTTGATTTATTAATGAATGGCCAAAGAGCAGCACTTCTTGCTGATGTTAAAGTATCAAAGACTATAAAATTCTTAGTTGAAAATAATAAATAATATACAAAAAATAATTGCCAGAATGAAATTCTGGCAATTATTTCAAATATTCATTAACAAAATAAATAAAATTTTATATAATTTAATATAATTAGTTTTTTAAGAATATGGATATATTATAAAAGAAGGTAGAAAATAGAGAAGGAGGGAATAAAAATGAGTTTAGTTCCTATGGTCGTAGAGCAAACTAGTAGAGGAGAAAGATCTTATGATATCTTCTCAAGATTATTAAAAGATAGAATAATTATGTTAAGTGGAGAAATTAATGATACCACTTCTAATTTAGTAGTATCACAACTATTATTTTTAGAAAGTGAAGATCCTGATAAGGATATCCATCTTTACATAAATAGTCCAGGTGGATCAATAACTGCAGGTATGGCTATTTATGATACAATGCAATATATTAAGCCGGATGTATCTACTATATGTATAGGGATGGCAGCTTCAATGGGGTCATTTTTACTTTCATCTGGAGCAAAGGGAAAAAGATTTGTATTACCAAATAGTGAAATTATGATTCATCAACCTTTAGGCGGTTTCCAAGGTCAAGCAACTGATTTTGATATACACGCAAGGAGAATAATAAAGATTAAGGAATCATTAAATAGAATATTAAGTGAGAATACTAATCAGCCTCTAGAAAAAATAAAAACAGATGTTGAGAGAGATTACTTTATGACAGCAGAAGAAGCTATGAATTACGGATTAGTAGATAAGGTGATTACGAAAAATGATAAAGGTAGCAACTAAGTAAAGTTCTATCTTAATCCAAGCGAGGTGAATTTATGGCTAAGTACGATGAGAAGAAACAACTTAAGTGTTCTTTCTGTGGTAAGAATCAAGAACAAGTTAAAAGATTAATAGCTGGACCTGGGGTATATATTTGTGATGAATGTATAGATTTATGTTCAGAAATAATAGCAGATGAATTTGAGGACGGAATTGAATTAGATACAACAAGTGTTCCGAAACCAAATGAAATAAAAAATTATTTAGATCAATATGTAATTGGTCAAGAAAAAGCTAAAAAATCATTATCTGTTGCTGTTTATAATCACTACAAGAGAATAAACTCTAATCTAATAGATGATGATATTGAATTACAAAAGAGTAATATACTTTTATTAGGGCCTACAGGATCTGGTAAAACGCTTCTAGCTCAAACATTAGCAAAGTTTTTAAATGTTCCATTTGCTATAGCCGATGCAACAACATTAACAGAAGCAGGATACGTAGGAGAAGATGTTGAAAATATTCTATTAAAGTTAATCCAGAGTGCTGATTACGATATAGAAAGAGCAGAAAAAGGAATAATTTATATAGATGAAATAGATAAAATAGCAAGAAAATCTGAAAATCCTTCTATTACTAGAGATGTTTCAGGTGAAGGTGTTCAACAAGCGTTATTAAAAATACTTGAAGGAACAACAGCTTCAGTACCACCTCAAGGTGGAAGAAAACATCCACATCAAGAATTCTTACAAATAAATACTTCTAATATTTTATTTATTTGTGGTGGAGCATTTGATGGTGTAGATAAAATAATAGAAAAAAGAACTGAAAAGAGTTCTATAGGATTTGGTGCTAATATAACATCTAGACATACTAAAGATGTTGGTAAACTACTTAAAGATATAATGCCAAGTGATTTATTAAAATTTGGACTTATACCTGAATTTGTTGGTAGATTACCAGTTGTAGTAACTTTAGAATCATTGGATAATGATGCATTAGTGAATATATTAACTCAGCCTAAAAATGCTTTAGTTAAGCAATATAGAAAGCTTTTTGAGATTGACAATGTTGAATTAGATTTTACTGACGCTGCATTAAAAGCAATAGCAAATGAAGCTATTGAAAGAAAAACTGGTGCTAGAGGTTTAAGATCTATAGTAGAAGAAATGATGACAGAGGTTATGTTTGATATTCCTTCTGATGAAACAATCTCTAAAGTTATTATAAATGAAGATTGTATAAAAGAAAAAAATAGTCCGGAAATTATTAAATTAGCTGAGGGAGAAGTACGACCTCAATTAAAAGCTAAGAAAACTAAAAAAAGAAAAGGCATAGAAACTGCATAATAAAAAAACATCTTATTGTTATATTTAACTATAAGATGTTTTTTGTTTTTAAACATTAAAAATAAAATATTTTCAAGAAAAGTAATGGTAATTATCCCTTTTTTTATGGAATATTAACCTCTGATTAAGTTAATAATATTGATATGACTAAAAGAAGGGAGGGAGCATTAACCTTTAAATGGTAATGCAAAATTTATGACTGAATTATTAGTAGTATTGCAAATAACGACTATGATAATATTTATTTATTATATGGTAAACAATAATAAAGGCCATAGTAATAATAAAGTTGTTATTGAAAGAGAAAATGTTAAGGAAATGGATAAGTTAAATAGAATGAGGAGTATTCAATTAACACAACCGTTAACCGAAAAAAGTAGACCGACTAAGTTTGAAGAAATAATAGGGCAAGAAGATGGAATAAAAGCCTTAAAAGCTGCTTTATGTGGACCAAATCCACAACATGTTATTATATATGGACCTCCAGGGGTAGGGAAAACTGCTGCGGCAAGGCTAGTATTAGAAGAAGCTAAGAAAGTGGAAAAATCTCCTTTCAAAAAAGATGCAAAATTTATAGAAATTGATGCAACAACAATAAGATTTGATGAAAGAGGAATAGCAGATCCTTTAATAGGTTCAGTACATGATCCGATTTATCAAGGGGCTGGCTCTCTAGGTGTTGCAGGAATACCGCAACCTAAACCAGGTGCTGTTACAAAGGCACATGGAGGAATGTTATTTATGGATGAAATAGGTGAATTACATCCTATAGAACTAAATAAGTTACTTAAAGTACTAGAAGATAGAAAAGTATTTTTGGATAGTTCATATTACAGTAGTGAAAATCCCAATATGCCAGATTATATAAAAGAAATATTTGATAATGGCTTGCCAGCAGATTTTAGACTAATAGGAGCTACTACAAGAAGTCCAGAAGAAATAGTTCCTGCTATAAGATCAAGGTGTGTTGAGATATTCTTTAGATCCTTACATCCTGAGGAGATAAAGACAATAGGTAAGAATGCAGCTAATAAGGTTGGATTAGAAATAGATGATAAATGTTTAGATTTAATTTCAAAGTATTGCACTAATGGAAGAGATGTTGTTAATTTAATACAGCTTTCTTCTGGAGTAGCAATAAATGAAAATAGAAGTGATATAAGTATAGATGATATACAGTGGGTTATAGAAAATGGAAATTATACTCAAATTCCTGATAAAAAAGTCAAGGATAGATCAGAAATAGGAGTAGTTAATGGATTAGCAGTGCATGGAGCTAATATAGGTATATTAATGGAAATAGAAGCAACAGCAAAGAAAGTAACGCATAGAATAGGAAATCTAAAAGTTACGGGTATTGTTGAAGAAGAAGAAATAAGCAGTAATAATAGAAAAATCAAAAGAAAAAGTACAGCATATTCATCAATACAAAATGTGCTTACAGTTTTAAATAATATTTTTAATTTAGAATGTGAAAATTATGATATACATATAAATATTCCAGGAGGTATGCCGGTTGATGGACCATCAGCAGGAATAACAATTGCAACTGCTATATATAGTGCTATAAATAAAGTTAGGGTAAGTAATAAAGTTGCTATGACTGGAGAAATAAGCCTTTTGGGAGAAGTTAAGCCTATTGGAGGAGTAAATGCAAAAATAAATGCAGCACAAAAGGCTGGAGCAACAAAAGTTATCATACCAATTGAAAATTGGAAGGATAGTTTTAAAGATATAGCAGGAATTAAAGTTATAGCTGTTAAAAGCTTAAATGAAGTGATAGAAGAAGCTATATTAAAAGATGTAATTGTTGAAGATATGATTGTTAATAACAACATAGATATATTATCAGCCAAAGGAGAGGAATAGCATACCACCTTAGTAATTTAGAAAAAGTTACATAAATAAATTTATATTCATAATTTTTAGTGAGCTGTCGAAAGACGGCTCTTTTAATTATAAAGCTAAATAGTATAAGTTAATATGATAGTAGTACCCTTTACTAATATTGTCCATTGCTAAATTCTAAGTTTATATTATAATTATAATAATAAGTATAATATAATAATTGATATTATTTATTTTATATGGAAATTTAAGTATTATGTATTGTATATATTAAAATAGATTGAAAAATAATAATTTTATGTGTATACTATAAAAGTTACATAATAATGTAAGGAGGATGGGAATAGATGAGTGAAAGATTAATGGCTCTACCTTTAATTCCTCTAAGGGGAATTAGTATTTTTCCTAATATGATAATACATTTTGATGTAGGAAGAGAAAAGTCTAAGGCAGCTATAGAAGCAGCGATGGAAAAGCAAACAGATATATTCTTAGCAACTCAAAAGGATTATGAAATAGAAGATCCAGAAATTGGTGATATTTATAATATAGGAACTATATGTAAGGTTAAACAAATAATAAAACTACCTAATGATGTAATAAGAGTTTTAGTCGAAGGATTAGATAGAGGAGAAATTAAAGAATTAGATTCAAGTGAAGAATATTTAAAGGTATCAGTCGTAAGAATAGAAGAGCCTTCAAATGAAGAATATGAAAATATTGAAGCTTATATAAATTCTTTAAGAAAGAGTTTTAGTAAATATATTAAAGCTTCAGGAAACATAAGAAATAATGTTATATCTATATTTGATACAATAGAAAATTATAGTGAGCTTGTAGATGTAGTTGCTTCATATGTAATTGTAGATGAAGATAAAAAACAAGAAATATTACAAGAAATTAATTGTATTAATAGGATAGAAAAGCTACTTGTTATATTAGAAAATGAAATAGATATAATAAATGTTGAAAAGAAAATAGGTAGGAAGCTTAAAGAAAGTGTTGATAAGTCTCAGCGTGAATATTATATAAGAGAACAAATAAGAGTACTCCAAGAAGAAATTGGAGAAGATGATGAAGATAAAAAAGAAATATCTAAATATGAGGAAAGAATTAAGAAGGCTAAATTACCTAAACATGTTAGAGAAAAAGCTGAAAGTGAACTTTCAAGGTTAAAGTCAGCATCTGGTCAAGGTTCTGAAAGTAATGTTATAAGAAGTTATTTAGATTGGATACTTGATATACCTTGGAGTAAATCAACAAAGGATGCTTTTGATGTAAAGGAAGCAGAAAAAATACTTGATAATGAACATTATGGTCTAGAAGAAGTAAAAGAAAGAATAGTAGAGTATTTAGCAGTAAAACAATATACAAATAGTTTAAAAGGACCAATATTATGTTTAGTTGGGCCTCCAGGAGTAGGTAAAACATCAATAGCTAAATCAATTGCAAATGCAACTAATAGAAAGTATACAAGAATGTCTCTAGGCGGGGTTAGAGATGAAGCCGAAATTAGGGGACATAGAAAAACTTATGTTGGAGCGATACCAGGTAGGTTAGCTTATGCTTTAAAGGAAGCTAAAGTTAATAATCCGCTTATTTTATTAGATGAAATAGATAAATTAGGATCAGATAACAGGGGAAATGTTGCAGATGCTCTGTTAGAAGTATTAGATAGCGAACAAAACAATACATTTAGAGATCATTATCTAGAATTAGATATGGATTTATCTAAAGTATTATTTATAACTACAGCTAACTCACTAGATACAATACCATTACCACTATTAGATAGAATGGAAATTATAGAAGTATCCGGATATACTTATGAAGAAAAATATCATATAGCTAAAGACTATCTTATACCAAAACTATTAAAAGACCATAAGTTAACAAAGGAGCAATTTAAGATATCTGAAAGTGCTATAAAGGAAATAATAAATTCTTATACTAGGGAAGCTGGAGTAAGAAGTTTAGAAAGAGTTTTAGGAAAGCTAATAAGAAAATCTCTTACTGAAATGATAAAGAATGATAAGAAGTCAATATCAATATCTTCTAATAGAATTGAGAAGTATTTAGGAAACAAGATATATAGTTTTGATATAAAAGAAAAAGAAGATAGAGTAGGCGTAGTAAAAGGAATGGCGTGGACTGCTGCTGGTGGAGATACGTTACCAGTAGAATCTGTGACTATGAAGGGAACAGGTAAATTAGTTCTTACAGGTCAGTTAGGTGATGTTATGCAAGAATCAGCTAAGATTGCATTTGGATTTGTAAGAGCTAACGCAGTAAAATATGGTATAGATGAAGAATTCTATAAGAATACTGATATTCATATACATTTTCCAGAGGGTTCAATAAAGAAAGATGGTCCTTCTGCAGGAGTCACTATAATTACTTCTATTATTTCAGCATTAACTAATAAAAAGGTAAGAAGTAATGTTGCTATGACTGGAGAAGTTACTCTAACTGGTAGAGTACTTGCAATAGGAGGATTAAAGGAAAAATCAATTGCTGCTTATAGAGCTGGAATTGATACTATAATAATACCAAAAGAAAATGAGAAGGATACAATTAAAATACCAAATACAGTAAAAAATAAGCTTAATATCATTACAGTTGATCATGTTAATGAAGTGTTAAATAAAGCTATAATTGGAGTTGATACTATTGATTAAAATTAAAAATTCAGATTTTGTTATATCTGCAGTTAAAAAAGAGCAATACCCAATTACTGGGCTTCCAGAAATAGCCTTTGTGGGACGTTCTAATGTTGGTAAAAGTTCTATAATAAATGCTTTAACTAATAGGAAAAAGCTTGCAAAGGTTAGTCAAACACCAGGAAAAACAAGATTAATTAATTTCTTTATAATAAATGGAGATGAATTTTATCTAGTTGACTTGCCTGGATACGGATATGCTAAAGTATCTAAAACTGAAAAAGCAAGTTGGGGAAAAACAATAGAAACTTATTTAAATGGAAGGCAAGAATTAAAAAGGGTAGTACTTTTAGTAGATTCTAGGCATAAGCCTACAGCTGATGATATACAAATGCATGAGTGGATTAAGTTTTATGGGTATGATGAAGTAGTTATAGCAACTAAAAGCGATAAGCTGTCTAATAATGAATTGAGAAAAAGCGAAAAAGTGATTAGAGAAACGTTAAATTTAGGAAAAGAAGATAAACTATACTTCTTTTCTTCACTTAATAAAAAAGGAAAAGATGAATTAGTAGATAACCTTTTTGGGCCTATAGTTCAGAAGAGAGAAGAATAATATATTAAAGGAACTTATATTAAATACTATAAGTTCCTTTTTTTATTTATAAAAATTTAAAATATTACAATAAAAAACAGTGGCAATTATTATTCGAGAGAATAGTATATACTATAAAACAAAAAAAACAAAAAACCCTAAGGAGGAGTAAATTATGGAAATGAATGAAATTCTAAATGGTTTAAATTCATGCGGTTGTAGTGATAATATTGCACCCCAATGTTCAAACCAAGGCCCTTTTAATAATATAGGAGCTGGCTGTGGATTTGGAAGTTGGATATGGATACTATTGATACTATTCTATAGTGGAGGAGTCGGCGGCGGAAACAATATGTGTTGCTGCAAGAAGGAACGTAAACGCGATTGCTGCTGTGAAGGATATGGCGGCGGATATGGTGGATCTGGAAACTGTTCACCTTATCTATTCTTATTAGTAATTCTATTCCTTTGCAACGGTTGCTCAGGATTCGGTAACTGTGGAAACGGAAATATATTTGGCGGATGCTGCTAATTTAAATTAGAGAGGAGAGATAGTTATGTCAAAGAAACATTCCCATAAAAGAGATTATGATGATTGCTGCTGCTGTGAACCAATGCCATGTTGTGGAACTGGAAATATATTTGGGGGAATGAATAGTTGTATTACACCTATTATATTCTTATTAATCGCATGCGGATCAGGTCTTTTAAATAATAACTGTTCAGTTTTAATAATTTTATTATTCTTACTATGTGGAGGCTGTTTAGGAAGCTTATTCGGCGGAGACGGTTGCTGCTGCTAGTGTAGAGGATGGAGGGCTTAGCCCTCCAAAAAAATGCCTAAAATTATAAACATATTTGATTTTTTTACATATAATAAAGCAACAGAAATATAAATAGGAGGAACCTAAATGTCAAGAAAGAGACATAGACATAAAGGGGATAGAGAGATTAATGAAGGCTCCAATAATAGAATAAATAATAATGCTCCATTTGGTATAAACCCCGCCCAACTTATGAGTATGCTTGGTGGTAATATGGATATGGGGCAAGTTGGAAATATGCTTTCATCTATGAAGATGGATGGGTTAGATTTAAATAACTTTAATTTAGGTCAGTCTGGAAATAATCAACAAAGTAGAAATAGTACGAATAATAGAAATGGATTTGATTTAGGAGCCTTACAAGGTATGATGAATAATTTAGGAATGGGAAACTTTAGCTTAGGTAATAATAGTTCCTTAAATAGCAACCCAAGCTTTACTTCTAGCAACGATAAGGGTTTGGATATCAATGATAAAGATTTGGATATAACTGATAGAAATAGTGACAACTTTGGTGATGATTTACTAGATGAGGATGAGAACATACAAATGTTAATAGCTATAAAAAGTATAGTTGACTCACGAAAAGCTAATTTTATAGATAAGGTTATAGAAGCTTATAATAATGGATATTTTAAATAATAATTAAAACTTGAAAAATTATTAAAGAAGTGTATAAAAAGATAAGCAGATGTAAAGAATATTATTGTACCGGAGAAGTATTCTCCTATAGCAAGCGATGAGAAATCTTCGTTTAAGCTAAAACCCCCCCCATCCCCCTTTTAAGGCCGCTTATAGCGGCCTTTTAATTTTATATTTTTTTAATTGATGATATTTTGAGTGAACCATATCCATCATCTTCTACTGATAAATATAATAATATCTCTTTAGCAGGAGAAGATGCATTTGTATTTTTTACAGATTCAAATGATAATGTCCAATTTACTCCTAATACATTTCCATTTGAATCCCATTTGAAATCTGAAAAGTAGCCATTTTGGAAGGAATATCTTGTATTATCCTTATCTAACCCCCATAATATTGAAAGCTCAGTACTATCTATATTAGAAGTGAAAATATTAGGTGCTTCAGATAATTCGTAAGGAGCTTCAATTACGTCTATAAACCCTTGAATAGCAGATAGTCCAGGAACTTTTATTTTTGAAAATGTTATATCTTTTATGTTATCTCCCAAGAATAGAGAACTTTTTGTAGAACCATCACCTTTGCTTGAAGAAAGAGAGAGTAGTTTTGGTGTTTTATTATTGTTGGAATCAAGTATCCCAATTATATTATCAGTTGAAACAAATGTATTTACAAATTTAGAACCGTTCCATGAAAATACATAGTTTACAGGAGATTTATCTTTCGATAGCTGTACAATGATTTCTGGAATGTTATTTCTGGATAAATCTATAATATTCACTTTAATGGGCCACTTTATAAGTGAATCCCCAAGCAAATTTGATCCATCCTTATTAACAAGGGAATAAGTCTTATCTTTACTTTTTATATTTAATATGTAGCTATTATTTTCTTTAGATATTTCAATCTTATCATTTTCACCATCTCCATCTAAGTCAAAATCAGTATAGTTTTTTGAAGTAATGGGCGTAAATGTTTCTATAGAATTATTATTAGTAAGAAAAAAATAAGTCGATAAGATAACTACAAAAAGTATAAGAAAATTTATTATATAAGAGAGTACAACATTCTTTTTAATAATTATAAATCTTGCCATATAATCACCTCAATTTATTATATGAGACTTATTGATGATTAATACAAAATAAATAAAAAGCTAGAAATTAATTAAAATTTCTAGCTTAATCATTTATTGACAATCTTTACATAATCCGTAAAAGAATATTCTATTTGATAGAACTTTATATTCTGAGCACTCCTCAGCTGTACGATTAAGAGTCGTAAATGATATATTTTCTAAGTCGGTTACCTTACTACAGTTGATACATTGAATATGAGCATGTTCATGTGAATTAGCATCATATCTAAAATTGCCTTCTCCAACATTAATTTCTTGAACTAATTTAACTTCTACTAAAGTCTTTAATGCTTTATAAACTGTAGCTAAACTCATAGTAGGATACTCGGGTTGAAGTGCTTTGTATATAATTTCTGCAGAAGGATGTTCATTTGTACTCATTAAATATTTATAAACTGCTAATCTTTGAGGAGTAAGTTTCAATTTCTTTTCTCTGAAGATAGAAGTTATATTCTCCATAATACACCATCCTTTTTTATTATTAATGTAATTATATAATATAAGATATTAAGTGTCAATATATGTTTTTTAGTAATTAATAGTAAAGAATAATAAATATTAATTGTTGAAATATTTTCATTATATAGTAAAATTTCCTTATAACTATTGTATTTATAAATTAGATATGATATTATAATAATGGGGTTGTTAATAAATTAACAAACTTGTAAGGTTTAAATTATTTAAATTATTTAAATTTATAAAATAATAATATCATAAAAACTAGCAATAATATATAATAAAGATAAAATTATATTTTATGAGGAGGAAATAAAATGGCAAAATATAAAGTTGGAGACGAATTGATTGAAATAACAGATCCTTCAGAGGAGAAAGTAAAATTAAGAGAATTAACACAACTTACTACAGATGGTGATTATGCACAAATATCATGGGGATTAAAGATAATTAAAGTGGAATATGAAAAGCCATATGTAACTTTAACATATAGAAATGTAGATGGAGAAATAAATAAAGTATTTGCTGAATGTAGAGATATAGAAAATTTTGATCAAGAAAAAGTTTTAGAAAAGGCACTTCTTAAAGCATTTACTAATGAAATAATAAATATATCAGTAGTTAAGAATAGCGGGCATTGCAAAAGATAAGACAATTAATGATTTAAATATACTATTTATAGATATGGAATAAGGTGCAGAATATATGCTCTAGTTCCATATCTTTTACTTTTTGTTAAATTTATTTAATTTATTTGAAATTATGTATTATTAGTATATAATAATTATAAATTAATAATAGAGGATAAGAAAATGGATATTTTTATAGCTAGACAAGGGATATATAATAAAGAAGAAAAAGTAGTAGCTTATGAATTACTTTATAGGAATTCTTTAAAAAATAATTTTAATAACAGTATTGAAGATGAGGAGGCTACATATAAGGTAATAGATAATATATCGTCTTTTGGGTTAGATATATTAACTGATAATAAACTAGCTTTTGTTAATTTTCCAGAAAAGTTAATAAAGAAGAATATTGCAACATTATTACCAAAAGAAAGAGTAGTAATAGAAATACTTGAAAGTGTTAGTCCATCTGAAGATGTAATCAATCAATTATCTTATTTAAAGGAATTAGGATATTATATAGCGTTAGATGATGTAGTAGATATAAATGATATTATAAATTTTATTGGGGTTATAGACATAGTAAAAGTTGATTTTATTCTTTCATCTAAAGAATCGAGAATAAGGATTGCACAAATTTGCAAAAAGTTTAAAATTAAAATGCTAGCTGAAAAAATAGAGACATTAGAGGACTTGGAAGAAGCCAAAAAACTCGAATACGATTATTTTCAAGGATTCTATTATAGTAAGCCATCTATATTCTTAGGAAAAGATATGGCAATAAAGAACACTAGTATTTTTACACTTTTGATAGAACTAATAAGAGAAGATTATGATATAGATAAAGTTGAGTATACAATGAAGACAGATATTGCTTTAACATATAAATTCTTAAGATTTATAAATTCATCTTATTTCAGCTTTCTTCAAGAAGTTAAATCCATAAAGCAAGCTATAATGTTAATTGGAAGAGAAGAGCTTAGAAAGTGGTTATCAATATTATCAGTTGTAGAAATATCATCTGGTAAAAGTGATGAGTATGCTAAGAATATAGTAATAAGAGCTAAGTTTTGTGAGGGGATATCTAAGATAGTACACTATAATGATTTATCGTCAGCTTTTATGGTTGGATTGTTCTCAAATTTACATTTAATGATGGAGAAAGATATTAATTACGTTGTTGAAAACTTACCTGTTAATATAGAAATAAAGAAGGCTTTAATTGGTGAAAGAAATATTTTAAGAGATATTTTAGAATTGGCTTTAGCTTACGAAGTGCTTGATAATAAAAAAATAGAAGAGCAATGTACTAATTTAAAAATAGATGAGGGAGTGTTAGTTGATGTATACTATAGCTCCATTGAGTGGTGTAAAAATATAGGGAATTAAGTCGATATTTATTTTTCAAAAATGGATATAAAATGCTTTATTTTAGCAAAAAGATATAATATAATATAAGAAAATTGTGATTTCGTTTTCACATTTTAGGTATTGGGGGGAGAAGTATGAGTAAGTGTCCGTTTTGGTCAAACAATAAAGAAAAAACAAGTTGTTATAATACATGTCCTATGTATCCTAAAAATAATGAAGCTGATATTTGTCCATTTAAGGAGTTTTTATCTTCTAATAACAAATCAGAATTTGTTGGTAATATGGATGAAGACTTATTTTATTCACAAGATAGATATTTAAATTATAATATGGATGATAAAGTTATTAATTATTAAAATAAATAAAGAAGAGTGATTAAATCACTCTTTTTTATTTTATACACTTATGAAGTAAGTCTTGCTTTAGAGTCCATAAATCTTGTGATAAATCTACATAATAATTATGAGGATTTTCAAATCTTAATATTTCAGGCCACATTTTTAAGCTTTCATTCTTTGAAAATTCCTTTATTTCTAAAACTGATGGACTTTCATAAACTTGTTGACCTTTATCAAATATTTTCACCATTAAATCTTTAACATAGAAGTTAGTAACTGTTTTTCTTTTCCATGTTTCAATAGGGTGGAATATTTCAAGTGGTTTTGTTTCATCGATTACTTCATGATCTAAAGCTATTACATCAGCTATTGCATTATGAGTTTCATTGTCATAAATTCTATATATCTTTTTAAAGCCAGGGTTAGTAATTTTCTCGGTGTTTTCACTTATCTTTATTTTAGGTATGATCTTATTATTGTTTTCTACAGCTACAAGTTTGTATACTCCGCCAAAAACAGGTTCTGACTTAGCTGTGATTAATCTTTCTCCAACACCAAATGAATCTATGCAAGCTCCTTGTTCTAAAACATCCCTTATAATATGTTCATCTAATGAGTTAGATACTATTATCTTACAATCTGGATATCCAGCAGCATCTAAAGCTTTTCTACATTTCTTTGTTAAATAAGTTATATCACCTGAGTCTATTCTAATTCCTTTAGGTCTTTTACCCATAGGTTTTAATATTTCATCGAATACTTTTATTGCATTTGGTAAACCAGATTTTAACACGTTATATGTGTCAATAAGAAGTGAGCAATTATCTGGATACACCTCAGCCCAAGCTTTGAAAGCTTCATATTCTGTATCAAATAATTGAACCCAACTATGGGCCATTGTTCCAACGGCAGGAACATCAAAGTATTTATCAGCTATAGTACAAGCTGTTGAATCACAACCTCCAATTATTGATGCTCTAGCACCATAAATTGCTCCATCATAACCTTGCGCTCTACGAGAACCGAATTCCATAACTGTTCTTCCAGCAGCAGCTCTACAAATTCTATTAGCTTTAGTAGCTATAAGTGTTTGATGGTTTATAGTAAGCAAGATCATTGTTTCTATAAATTGAGCTTGAACCACAGGTCCTCTAACTATTACTAATGGTTGATTTGGAAAAACAAAGTTCCCCTCTGGGATTGCCCATACATCGCACTCAAATTTGAAATTTTTCAAGTAATTTAAAAACTCTTCAGAAAAAATATTTTTACTTCTTAGATATTCTATATCAGATTGAGTAAATTTTAAGTTGTTTAGATATTGTATAAGTTGATCTACTCCGGCCATTATACAGTATCCACCACCATCTGGGACTCTTCTAAAATACATATCAAAGTATGCAATTTTATTTTCAATTTCTTTATTGAAATATCCATTTGCCATTGTTAGTTCATAAAAGTCTACTAACATAGTAAGGTTACGTTCATTAGTAACATCAAATCTAATTAAGTTTTCCATGTTTTTCTCCTCTTATAAATTATATATGTTTCAATTAATAATATACATAATAAAAGTTAGTATTATATTAAATAGTAAGTATGATTAATTTTAGCAATATGGCAAAATTCAAATCACATAGTATTTAATCTTTGGTATAAGTTAATGAAATACCAACTTCATTTATTATCAAATACTTAGATATTTTATTTGAATATTAAGTTTTGAGAACAGCTTATATCCGTTTAAAATAGTAGATGAATTTATTTGTAGAATACATTAGAATATATAAATATATTGTACATCTATAAATAAATTATTACAATATAGTTATTTATAGCATAAAAAAGTCAATAATATAATATAAAAAGGAGCATGCATGAAAATTTATTTAGATAAATATCAAAAAGAAGCTGTTTATATAAAAGAGAAAAATGTACTAGTTGTTGCAGCACCAGGCTCAGGAAAAACAACAGTTATTATAAATAGGGTAAACTATTTAGTAAATGAGCTTAAAGTGAGATTAGGTAATATTATCATAATAACTTTTACGAGAGCCGCAGCTGATAATATGAGAAATAGATATAAAAATGTATTTAATAAAGAAATTGCGCCTTTTTTTGGAACATTTCATGGATTGTTTTATAAAATTCTTCTTAGAGAGGGATTTAATATATCTATAATTTCTGGAGGTGTTTCTCATAGAATAATAAAGTGTGTTTTATCAAAGTATTCAGATGAAGTAAGTGAAGATAAAATAAAAGAGGCATTGAATAATATCTCATTTTTTAAAACCTCGTTAAAAGCTATAGAAGAATTTAAACCTACTATGGCAAAAGATATTTTTATTGAATGTTTACAAAAATATGAGGAATATAAGTCTAAAAATGGACTTTGGGATTTTGATGATCTATCAGTTAAAGTAATAAGCTTATTAAGGGATAATCCTAATATCTTACTAAAATATAGAGAGTTATTTAAATATATTTTAGTAGATGAGTTTCAGGATTGTGATGAATTACAAATTCAGTTTTTAAAAATGATAAATCAGGAAAATTCACTTTTTGCAGTTGGGGACGAGGATCAATGTATTTATAGTTTTAGGGGATCAAAACCGGAATATATGGTAAGATTTGATGAAATATTTTCAAAAGCTAAAAAGATATATCTTTCTATAAATTATAGAAGTAATGATAATATAGTAGAAGTATCAAAGGAAGTAATAAAGAATAATAATAGCAGAAATGATAAAGTTATAAATTCATATAAAGACTCTATTGGTGTAATAAAATTTACAAGGCCTTATGATGAGAAAATTCAAGGAGATGAAATAGCAGGTATAATTGAAAAATCCATTGATGATTTAAGTGATAATGCGGTTTTATATAGAACTAATATGGAAGCAAGGAGTATGATAGATACATTTACTCGTAGACGAATTCCATTTGCATTATTAGATAAGGGGTATAATTTTTTTGAACATTTTATATGTAAGGATATACTTTCATATTTAAAGCTTTCAATAAACATAAAAGATAAGGAAAGCTTTTTAGGAATAATTAATAAACCTTTTAGATATATTAGTAAATCAAATTTAGAATATATAAGAAATTCATTAGAGGATAAATCTCCATTTGATATATTAATAGATAAAAAAGATACTCCTCCATATCAAGCTAAAAAGTTAGATGAATTAAGAAGAGATATATTATATTTAAATAAACTGTCTTTATCAGGTGCAATACAATATATAGTTTCAGGACTAAATTATATAGATTATCTAAAAGAGTATGGAGAGAGGTATAATCAAAGTATAGAGGAACTTGAGGATATAATAGAAGAATTTAAGAGTGCAGCAGATGGATTAAAAACTATAATAGAGTTGCTGGGGCATGTTGAAATAGTAAAAGAAAAAATAGAAGAGAGTAAAGAGGTACAAGAAGGAGTAATTTTAAGTACCATTCATGGTGTTAAGGGAATGGAATTTAAAAATGTTTTTATAATAAATGCTACAGAAGAAACAATTCCACATAAATCTTCAATGGATGAAAATATAGAAGAAGAAAGAAGATTATTTTATGTTGGAATAACTAGAGCAATAGATAATTTGTATATATTTTCTCCTAAAACTCAAAGAGGAAGGTTTAAAGATGCATCTAGATTTACGCAGGAAGGTGGATTTGAGGATATAAATTCAAATGAGGATTACGGAATAAAAGTTAATGATATGATTCATCATAGAGCCTATGGGGATGGAAAAGTTATATCAATAGATAAAGATGTAATTAAAATTGATTTTGGAGATAATCTTAGTAAAAGTTTTTCTCTTAAGGTATTAATTGAAAATAATCTTATTATAATAGTGAACTAATTGTTCACTATTACTTTTTTAGGATGTATAATCTTATTATGGTAATATAAGGGGGATTTGTAATTGGCTTATATTTTAGTAGGAATATTAATATTTGTTATACTTTATTTTGTAATAACATTTGCAGTAGAAAGTGGAGTTTACTATGCCTTAATAAAATTTGATAAGGTTAGAAGAAAAGATGAGGATATAATGAAAAATTATAATGATGAAAATTATTTTAAATAAAGAGGTTTATTATATTAAATTATGAGGTGTTAGCAAATGAATAATGTAGATTCAAAGAACATTAAATTTGCACTAGATGTAGGAACAAGATCTATTATTGGAAGTGTAGGAATAGTAGAAAATGACAAGTTAAAAGTAATATGTGAAAGATATCTAGAGCATGAAGAAAGAGCAATGATAGATGGACAGATTCATGATATAGAATTAGTAGCAAAATCCGTAAAAAAAATAGTAGATGATATAGAGTTAGAACTTGGAATAAAGTTAGATAATGTATCTATTGCTGCAGCTGGTAGATTTTTAAAGACTATAAATTCAGAAGGGAAAATGGAGCTTAATTCTGAAGAAGAGATAAAAAAAGAAGACATAAGAAACTTAGAGATGATTGCCTTAAAAGAAGCAGAATGTGAAATAAATAAAACTACAGATGGAAAGTTATATTGTGTAGGTTACTCAGTAAAAAACTATTATTTAAATGGATTTGTTATATCTAATTTAATTGGACATAAAGGTGAAAACGTATCTGTAGAAGTAATAGCAACGTTTTTACCACGCTCAGTAATTGATTCACTGTATACAGTTATGAAAAAGGTTGGATTAAGAGTAAGTAACTTAACTTTAGAACCTATTGCTGCCATAGAAGCTGTAGTTCCTAAAAACTTAAGACTTCTAAATATAGCTTTAGTAGATATTGGAGCAGGAACATCCGATATAGCTATAAGCTCAAAGGAAAGCATATCCTCATATGGAATGGTTCCACAGGCTGGCGACGAAGTAACAGAGGCTGTAGTGCAGGAATGTTTAGTTGATTTTAATACTGCTGAATACATAAAAAGAAATTTAGATTTAAAAGAAGAGATAACATATACAGATATAATTGGATTTGAAAATACAATTAAGTCTGAAAATATAAAAAAAATAATAAGACCTGTAGTGAAAAAAATTGCAGAAGGTATTTCTTCAAAAATCATCGAGCTTAATGGAAATAAATCTCCAAGTGCATTGTTTTTAGTTGGGGGAGGGGCACATACTCCTTGGATGATAGAAGAGCTTAGTGAAAAATTAAATATTCCGGTTCAAAGAATAGCAATAAAAGATAGAAAAGCTGTAGTTGATTGTATAAGTGATAATAATTTAGGATCAGCAGGAGTAACAGTACTAGGAATTGCTCTTATAGCGTTAAAAAATGGAGAAAAAGATTTTATAGATGTTATATTAAATGGAACACCTGTGAGTATGTTTAATTCTCATAATCATACTATTATGGATGTTATTATACAGGCAGGTATAAATCCAAGTATGCTTATAGGAAAAAATGGAAAGAATTTAAGATACAAATTAAACGGCGTGAAAAGAATAGCTTTTGGAGAAAAAGGAAAAAATCCTACAATAAGACTTAATGATAAAATAGAAAGCATGGATAAGAAAGTTAAAGATGGCGATATAATAGAGATAGCCTATGCAGTGTTAGGAAAAGATGCAAGACCTAAAGTGATTGAACAAATAAAAGAATTTAATAGTATTAGCATATATATAAATGATGAATTGATAAATTTAGAGCCAATGATTATTGTTAATAATGAAATTAAGAGCATAGACTATTATATACAAGAAGATGATGATATAAATATAATATTTCCTAAATCAATTAAAGATATAAAGGAATATATAATAAAAGAAGATGTCTCATTAGAAAAAGATGGAGTGCAATTATTAGAAGATTATATAGTTAACGAAGGTGACAAATTAATATCTTATAGAAATATAAGTTTTAAAGATATGCCAAAAGGTGAAATTAATAAAGATGCTAATAAAGAAGAAGTTCAAGTGAATGATGATAAAAAAAATTTAAGTAGTGGTACTGAGATAGAAGTAACATTTAATGATAAGTTAATAACACTTAGTGGACAAAAAGATTATATCTTTGTTGATATCTTTAATTATATAGACTTTGATTTAAAAGAAGCAAAGGGAATAATTAATTTGTTACTTAACGGAAATAAAGTGGGATATACAGAAAAGTTGAAAGATGGGGATAATATTCAAGTTTTTTGGAGCTAATAAAGCTAAATTCTGCATGAAAATAGGGGGCAATAATATGAATTTTAAAAATGAGGCAATAAGCATAAAAAATGAGTTGATAAATATAAGAAGAACTTTACATGAGTATCCTGAAATAGGAATGGAAGAATACCAAACTTCGAGATTTATAAAAAACTTTTTAAAAAATCAAGGAATAAAGTTTGAAGAGGTTTCTAAGACAGGTGTATGTGGAATAATAAGAGGAACTAAGAAAAATGATGAAGGTAAAGAAAAAACTATAGCTTTAAGAGGAGATATAGATGGATTACCAATTGTAGATAAAAAAGTATGTGATTATTCATCAAAGGTTAATGGAAAAATGCATGCATGTGGGCACGATGCACATACAACTATATTACTTGGAGCAGCTAAGATATTAAATGAAAATAAACATTTATTTAGTGGAAATATAAAACTATTATTTGAGCCAGCGGAAGAAACTATAGGTGGAGCTAGGTTCATGATAGAAGAGGGAGTACTTGAGAATCCAAGAGTTGATTGCATATGTGGTCTTCATGTTGAAGAAACTCTGGAGTGTGGAACTATAATGTTAAAGGGTGGCGTAGTAAATGCTGCATCTAATCCATTTACTATTACTATAAAAGGGGCTGGTGGTCATGGAGCCTATCCTCATACAACTGTAGATCCAATTGTTATAGCAAGCCACATTGTATTAGCATTACAAACTATAGTAAGCAGAGAAATAAATACAGCCAACCCAGCAGTTATAACGGTAGGAAGTATTCATGGTGGAACGGCTCAAAATATAATACCAGAAGAAGTTGAAATAAGTGGTATTATAAGAACTATGAGTAAAGAAGACAGAGTATTTGCAAAAGAAAGATTAGTTGAAATCGTTGATGGAATATGCAAATCTTCAAGAGCAACTGCAAAGATAGAGATAGAAGAATCTTATCCTAATTTATATAATGATGATTTTATGGTTGATTTATTTAAGATAGGAGCTGAGAAAGTTATAGGAAAAGAAAATATACTAATTCAAAAAAATGCAAAAATGGGTGTTGAAAGTTTTGCATATTTTGCAAATGAAAGACCAGCAGTTTTTTATTTTTTAGGATCAGGAAATAAAAGTAAAAATATAATTTATCCTGCCCATAGTAGCTTATTTGACATAGATGAAGATTGCCTGCCATTAGGCGTAGCAATGCAATGTCAAATGGTGTTTGAGTATTTGACAAGAAGCTAATTTAATATTAATCTATAAAAATGGGGAAAATATAGTTAGAATACTAAAAAAACTAGGAGTGATTAGTTTGAGAATAGAAATAGGCACAAATGAAGCAGGTCAAAGATTAGACAAATTTTTAAGAAAATTATTAAAAGATGTTCCTTTAAGTAAAATATTTAAAGCTTTAAGAAAAGGCGATGTAAAAGTTAATGGAAAGAAACAAAAAGAAAATTATTCTTTGCAAATAGATGATGTAGTAGAAATTAAATATATACAAAGTAATAAGGAAAAGCCAGAAGAAAAGTTTATTAAAGTTAATGCTAGAGGAATGAAGATTACTTATGAAGATTCTAATATACTAATAGTTGAAAAATGGCCTAATATTTTAGTGCACCCTGATGAAAAGGGAAAAGAGGCAAGTTTAACTGATTACGTATTATCATATTTAAACGAAAAAGGTGATTACTTACCTGAAAATGAATTAACATTTACTCCTGCACCATGTAATAGATTAGATAGAAATACTTCAGGAATAGTTATATTCGGTAAAAACTTTGAAGCATTAAGAACAATGAATGAAATGATTAGAGAAGGTAAAGTTGAAAAATATTATAATACATTGGTAAAAGGCAAGATTAAAGATGGATTATATAAGGGATATATTCATAAAAATGAGGAAGCTAATATTTCAAGAATATATGATGAAAAAATAACTGATTCAAAAGAAATAGCAATGGAAGTTAAAACTTTAAAAACAAATGGGGCATATTCATTTTTAGAAATAGATTTAATAACAGGAAGAAGTCATCAAATTAGAGCACACCTATCACATTTAGGAACTCCTATAATTGGTGATAATAAATACGGAGATAGAAAATTAAATTCATTTTTTGCAAATAAGTTTGGACTTGATTGCCAGTTCTTATATGCATATAAATTAATTTTTAGAGATGCACCAGATAAATTAAGCTATTTAAACAATAAAACTATAATAGAAAGTTTACCACCAGTATTTAAGAAGATTAAAAATGATGTGTTTAAATTCACAATAAAATAAAAGGTGATTGGGTATGGAGCAAAAATCAGCCGGACGTGGCTTTTTAATATTATCAATTGCAGGTATTGCTGGTAAGTTATTATCAGCAATATATGTTCCTTTATTAACAGCTGTTTTAGGTGAAACAGGTTATGGAATATACACTGCTGGATATGATATATTTGTTTTTTTAATTGCAGTAACTAGCTTAGGTGCACAACCTGCAGTTACAAAAGTTGTTACAGAGCTTAGAGCAATAGGGAATCATAAAGATGCACTGCGAGCTATGAAACTATCTATAAGGTATTTAGCTATGATAAGTATAGCAATTGCTGGAATTTTTATGGTTTTAGCATTTCCACTTTCAAAAATAATTAGTGCGGAGCAATCAGCCTGGACTTTTGTGTTTTTGGCACCTGCAATAATTTTTGCAGCTATATTAGCAGCATATAGAGGGTATATGCAAGCAGTTGAAGAGATGGAGGCGCTTGCTATATCTCAAATTATAGAGCAGTTAGTAAATGTTATACTTAGTTTAGTCTTTGCAGCTGTATTAATTGCTGTAACAAGTAGTGATGAGTGGGGAAGTGCAGGGGGAACTGTTGGAACTTCCTTAGGTGCTATAATAGCAATAATATATATAATATATATATATGAAAAAAGAAATTATAAAGAAGAAGCTGAAAAAAATCATGATCCAAGTAGAAGAAGAGTATCAGATAAAAGAATAGTTAAAAAGTTATTTATGTATGCCCTTCCTATAACATTAGTTGCAGGAGTCCAAAATTTTGCGGGTGTTATAGATACCATGACTCTAGGAAGAGGCTTGAGTTCGGCAGGATTTAATCAAGAACAAGTCAATGATTTAAGAGCTGTCTTATCATATTATAAAACTCTTGTTTATGTTCCTTTAGCTATAGTAACTGCGCTTGGAACTTCAATATTTCCTAAGGTAATACAGGCTTTTGTACATAAGAATAAAAAAGATTTAAAGCAACAAACAAGCTATGCATTTAGAATAACATACATAATAATAATGCCAGCTACATTTGGGTTAGCTATATTAAGTAAAGAGATATATAAATTCTTATTTAATAACACATCTACAGGATATACCTTACTTATGTATGGATCAGCTTTACTTATATTTATGTCAATAACAACTATACAAAATGTTATTCTTCAAGGAATTAATAAATTGTACTTAATAATAGTGTCTGCAAGTGCAGGATTAATAGCAAAAATAGTTATAAATCTAATATTAATCCCAATCCCAAGCATAAATATAATGGGAGCAGTAGTAGCAACCTTTGTATCATTTATTATTCCAGCAGTAATAAATCATAGAAAAATAGAGAGATTTTTTAAAGTTAGAATACCTATAATAAGGCAAGCAATAGTACCGACTATTTGTTCCATGTTAATGGCAATTGTAATATTTTTAGTAAAGTTTCCGGTTATTAAAGTGGCAGATATGCTTGGAGGCGGAAGAGTTATCATTGCTATAGCAACACTAGTTTTAATAGGTATAGGTGGAGTAGTATATTTATATACAATGGTTTACTTTGGAGGAATAAGAAAGAAGGATTTAGATTTAATTTCACCAAAGGTATTTAGATTCTTACCTAGAAGTCTTAGAAAAGAACTTATATAAAGAATTTATAATGGACAATTGAAAATGGATAATTGAGGTTGAAATTCAGATGGTGCTGAATTTCTTGAATTGATTAGGCTAGATAAAAGAATGGGTTTTTGAAAGTATTATTTTAAGAGTTAAATCAAGAATTAAAGTGCTAGAATATAATTTATATTTAGTTGTAGATAAAAGAAAAGTCCTTTGTAGTTATGGAGACTACAGAGGGCTTTTTTTAATTGATAATTGGTAATGGATAATGCATAATTTAGATTGAAATTCAGATAGATCTGAATTTCTGGAATTTATTTAAATAATTAAAAGAATGAAGTGAAATTTAAAATTGCATGAAAATTAAAAAGTAATTTATTTTGGAGTAATAATGTTTCTATTAATAAAGATTTTTAAAAAGTTTGAGAAAAGTTTATTTGTTGATAGATATACATGTTTTATTTACGAAATATTAAGTGTAAGAGAAATTTAAAAAGGCAGGCCTGTATGGAAAGAAGGGGTAAATAATGAGGATTACAGAAGAGAACTTCATTATTCAGATGAAAAGGAGAAATGAAAAATCTATAGATTACGTTTTGGATAACTATGGATGGATAATTAAGGCTATTGTAAAGAAACATTTATATAATTTAGAAAACTTTCAGGATGAATGTATAAATGATGTATTATTAGCTGTTTGGTATAACATTGAAAGTTTTGATGAGGATAGAGGTAAATTTAAAAATTGGCTTGCTGGTATAACAAAGTTTAAATGCCTAGATTATAAGAGAAAATACTTGAAGGAATTGTTATATGAGAATATTGATGATTTAAATATAAGTGTTGAAGATACAGCTAATAAAGAGATAATGAAAAATGAGTTGAATGATGAAGTTGAAGATCTGCTAAATAACCTTAAAGATGATGACAAAAGTTTATTTATGAAACTTTATGTTGAGGAAAAGAATATTGATGATATAAGTAGTGAGACTGGCTTAAAAAGAGAAGTAATTTATAATCGGATATCTAGAGGAAAGAATAAAATTAGAAGCTTATTTAGATTGAATGAAAGTAGGTGTAAATTATGAGTAAAAATATCTATGATATGTTAAACGATTATAATATTAATTTTGATGAACTTAAAGAAGAAGGATTTAATGATATAGAGAAAAAGAAAATAAAATATAATTTAAAAAAATCCATTAATAAAGAAAATAAGAAAAGCAATAAGAGAAAAAAGACTATCATAGCAGCAACATTCATAGGAGCACTTTTTATTGGATTTATAGGAACTGATGTTGGAGCTACAGTGGTTTATGGTATAAAGATGGCAAGTTATGAAATAGCAACATTTTTAGGAATAAAAAAAGATCTATCGTCTTACAAAACAGTTGTAAATAAAACTTTAAGTAATTATGAATTGGAAATTAAATTAAATGAGATTATTTTAGATAATGATGAGTTAATAATATCTTCTACATTTAAACCTAAAGATGAAAATTTAGAGGGAAAATCAATTTTTCTTATACCAGAGGTATTTGTAAATGGGAGTTCCTTGGGAGTAACTATGGCAGGTGGATTAGGAGGAATAATAATAGATGACTCTGGCTATTCCACAGCAATGGAATGTTCTTTTAAAGAAGAGGAGTATAATGGGGACTTAGATATAAAAATTACTTATAGAGATATGTTTATAAATCAAGAATTTAAACGTACTGAGCCTATTACTTTTGAGTTTACTACAAGTAGCGAAGAACTAGCAAATAATACTAAGAAAATAGAATTAAATAACACCTTCACATTAGCAAGTGGTGAGGAGATAAAGTTAAATAAATATACTTCAAATGTAATTAGCGAGAAGATTTACTATTCCATAGATCGTAAGGGGAAAGATGAAACACCCTATTATTTAAAATTAAAAGGCCAAGATAATGAGGGGAATAAAATAGCCTTTACACTTAGTAAGGGCACTAGCAACTGGGGAGTATTAAAACTAGATAATAAAGAATATAAAATCAGTGAAACAGCTACATCTATTACTCTCGCACCTTATGCAATACAATTTCCTATAGAAAATAATAAAAGTAATAATATTATAGGACAAATAAATGATAATGATTTGGTAAAAATAGGAGAAGAATTTTCAATTAAAATTAATTAACAATATAAAATAAGGGAGTCGCGTTTCGCGACATCCCTTATTTTTATATGCAATAATTCTTTCACTTTTCACTGCTATTATAAATTAGAAATATAAGTTAGTATTGCCTATATATCCACAATTTATAATTACTCATCTTCAATCCCAAAGAAGCTAAGTACAGTAAAAATAATAAATGTTAATGAAATAATTATTAGATTTTTAGTTATAAACAAATCATTTAAAAATTTAGCTGTAAATAATTTAAGGATCATAAATATTAATACTGATAACAGTAAAAATATACTTATATTGCTTTTTGATAAGGCTAGATATATGTGTTTTTGAACTTCTCTAAGATTTATAAATAAGCTTACACTAGAGGTTATAAATATAGTTATACCATACCCCATTATATTAACACCTGGAAGACCAATAAATATAAATAGACAAATAAGCTCTAAGATTGATACGATTAGTGAGTTTTTAAGTATCACTCCTTGTTTATTTAATCCATTTAGTATTCCAAACATAGTATTGGCAGTAAAGAAAATAGGAGCGCTTAATGATGCAATCTTTATATACTCGCCTAAGTCATCTCTACTGTAAAACATTTGACCTAATGAATCAGGAATTATATTACAGATTATGGCTGTAGCAAGTCCAAGTAAAAATGCTAGTTTCATAACTTTCTTTATTCTTACAGTAGCATTATAGTAGTCACCCCTGCTTAAGGTTTCTGATAAATCAGGAACGATAAGAGAATTAATAGATCCAATAACAATCATTGGAAATGTGACTATTGTTAATGCCATTCCAGTAAATTTTCCTATCATTCCTAATGCTGTTACAGTATCAAAACCAGCAGAAGCTAATCTTCTAGGAACTAGTAAGGTAGATGCTGTACCAAATAGATTTCCAAGGAACCCATTAAGACATAATGGGAATGCGATTATAAAAACATTAAATAATAATTGTGAGGCTCTCTCTGGTTTATCAAATGATGGAGGAGCTTTTTTAGAAATATTTTTATAATACACATACAATAATAATAAACTTTGTAGCTCTCCAATTGCTAAAGAAACATAAGCTAATGTTACCATAGATGTAATTGTTGTGGCTTTAAACATATAAATTAATAAAGCAATTGTGATAATACGCATAGCTTTTTCTAGAATGTCAATAAACGAAGGAACTACTATTTTAGAAACTCCATAAAAGTAACCTTTTAATATATTAGATAAAGCTATGAATACCATTGCTGGACAGGTTATTCTTATAGCATTAACAGTTCTCATATCATGTATACCGTATTTACTTATGTAGGGAGCTAAAAAGAATACCATAATTCCTATAGCAATTGCCCATATTACATTAAAACTTGCAACTGTTCGTATAGTTTTACTTATGTTATTATATTGGCCTTTAGATTTATATATTGCAGATACTTGGGATATAGCTGCTATAATTCCAGCAGTCATTAAGCAGATAAAAAGATTGTATATAGGCATTACTAAGCCATATAGTCCTATCCCAACAGGGCCTATAAGTTTTGATAAGTAAATTGAAAAAATAAATCCTAAAATCCCAGTGGTTATATTAGATGCTGTAAGAAGAAATGAGTTTCTTACAAAGCTATCCTTTTTCAAAGTTTATCACCCCCAATCAGTACATTTATATCTATTCCTCAATAAAAGGAAATATGACTCTGCTAAATATTAAGAAAATAAATAGTTAAAGGAAAAATTAAATTATTTTAAAAGTAATAATTTATGTATTTCAAAATATAAATTAAACATAAATAGAAAATAAGGGGGAGCGCATGAAGAGGTTTATTAAATTTTTGCTTGTTTCAATTATAGTAGTGACTATCGCCTTTGGAATTTTTAAGGTTACAAATAAATATGATTTAGATATTTTAAATAAAAATATAGATTGGTCAATAAGCCTTAAAGGGTGTGAAGGAGCTAAAAGTTTTGCTTTTGATGAAGAAGGTAATTTATATTTAGCATTTGAAGATACAATTAGAGTACTTAATAAGGATGGAAATGATGAACTTATAATAAGGGAAAGTAAATTTAATATTTTAGATATACTGTATTATAATAAAAAGTTATACATAGCCACAGATAATAGGATATTAGAATACAACTTAGATGCAAAATCTTATAAGGAGCTTATAACTGATATACCTAATAATGGTATGAACAAGAAAGTGAATTTACTTTTAAATAATGATAAATTATATTTTTCTGTTGGAAGTAATACTAACTCAGGTGTAGTTAATTCAAAAGGTGAAGCATTTGATATTGCAACTAGTCCATGGATTTTAACAGGAAATAATTATGGAGATGGGAAAACTGGTGCTTTTTCTCCCTATTCAGTAAGTAATGAGTTAGGGGAAAAGGTAGAATCTCAAAAAATAGGTAATGCCGCTATATTATCTTATGATATTAGAACCGAAGAAGTAAAATTATATGCTCATGGAATAAGAAATATAAATGGATGGGATACAGATAATGAAGGGAAAATTAAGGCAATAGTTGGAGGAATGGAAGATTTACCTCCTAGAAATATAAAGGATGATAAGGACTATATATATAATCTTCAAGAAGAAAATTGGTATGGATGGCCTGATTATAGTGGTGGAGATCCTATAACATCTCCAAGATTTACAGATTCAGTAAGACAAGAATTTTTAATAAAGAATCATCCAGATAAAAATCCAAGTGCTCCGATATATCAAGATAATGATGTTTCATCATTACAAGGATTAGCCATAGATAAGGATGGAATATGCTTTGAAAAGAATACTATTGTCTTTGGAAATAATAAAAAAGGATTTATTTATGCATTAAGCAAGGATGGAGTAGCAAGAGATTTAGTAGATTTAGGAGATAAGAGTAAGATAGAGAAAATATTATTTTATAAAGATAGTTTTTATATTTTAGACAGTAAACTTGGATGTTTATATAATCTTGAGTACAATAAGGCTGGAAAATTATTTAGGCTTCCGAAGATATTCTGGATTTTTTCTATAGTATTTATTATAGTGATAATTATATGTGTATTAATAAATAATAAAAGTAAAAATGTAAAAATTAATAGTAAATAATTATAAGTAAAGAAGAGAAAGTCTTAAAAGATATATAGGTATACTCTATTTATATATTTTAAAGAAATCTCTTCTTTTTTATTAAATTTATTAATAAATTATGGAAGTGATAAATATAAATATAATATAACTTATGTAATTAGGAGGTAAGGTGAGATGGGAAAAACTATAGTACTTAATTTATCAGATGTAAAGCTAAATGGAGATATACTAGATGTTGGGGAGAGTTTTGGTGTTATTTACAATATATCAAAAGATGTAATGGATGAAATTTCAGTGGATTATGTGGGAGTAGATAATTCAAGTATTATTCTTAATGAAGAAGAATATGATACTTGCACAATGTTTTTTCATCTAAGTAAAATGTGGAATAATTATAGTAGATTAAAGCTGATTGAAGAGGTGACAAAGTACATTAAAGTTGGTGGAGAAATATTTATATGGGACATAAATAAAGAAGTGAAGGATATGATTAATAATAAAATAATGGCAGTATTACCTTCAGGTAAAGTAAGAGAATTTGAATTTAAAAATTTAAATCCAATAATAAAGTCAAATATAGAGGATAATAAAAAATTACTTGAAAAATACTATAAAATAGAAGAAACTAAATTATGGGAGGATATACATTTTATAAAAGGTATAAAACTTTAATATTGAAAGGAAGAAGATACGTATGAAAATTTTGCTTACAGCTATAAATTCTAAATTTGTACACAGTAATTTAGCTGTTAGATACTTAAGGGCCTTTACTAAAGATATGAATTATGATTGTAAGATTAGAGAGTTTTCTATTAATGATAGAGATGAAAAAATATTAGAAGAAATAATAAAAGAAAGGCCGAATGTAGTGGCCTTTTCAACTTACATCTGGAATATAGAAATAATAAAAAGACTTTCTAATCTTATAAAACTAGTAGATGAAGACATAGAGATATTGTATGGAGGTCCAGAAGTATCTTATGATAGTAAAAACATATTAAAAGAATTAAATGGAGAATATATCATTGAAGGAGAAGGAGAAAAAACATATAGAGAGTTTGTGGAATATAAATTAGGAGAAAGAGAAATAAACTCAATAAGAAGTTTATATTACAAAGCTGATGGTGAAGTAATATCAAATGGAAAAAGGCCTCTTATGAATATGAATGAATTAATATTTCCCTATGAAGAAGATGAAAATTTAGATAATAAGATAGTATATTATGAGGCTTCAAGAGGGTGTCCTTTTAATTGTAAATATTGTTTATCATCAACGACTCATGGAGTTAGATTCTTGGATATAGATAGAGTAAAGCAAGAATTAAAATATTTTATAGATAAGGAAGTTAGACTTGTAAAGTTTGTAGACAGAACTTTTAATTGTAATCATAAATTTACCATGGCTATTTGGGAGTTTCTTATTAATCAAGATACTAAAACTCAATTTCATTTTGAGATATCAGCGGATATATTAAAAAAATCTGAACTTGAACTATTAAGAAAAGCACCAAAGGATAGATTCCAATTTGAAGTTGGAGTACAAACTACAAATGATGATGTATTAAATAGAATAAATAGATTTGTAAATTTTAGCGATATAAAAGAAAAAGTAGAAGAACTTATTCAAATTAGAAATATAAAACAACATCTTGATTTAATAGCAGGACTTCCAGGAGAAGATTATAATTCATTCAAAAACTCATTTAATGATGTTTATAGTATAAGCCCAGAAGAAATTCAATTAGGATTTTTAAAGCTTTTAAGAGGATCATCAATGAGGGAAGAAGCAGAAGAGTATGAAATGAAATACTCGCCATATCCGCCATATGAAATACTGAAAACTAAAGATATAAGTTATGATGAATTAATAAAGCTTAAGAAAGTGGAAGAAATGGTCGATAAATACTATAACTCCCAAAAGTTTGATAACATAATAAAATATTTAGTAAACAAGTTTGATACACCTTTTGATTTTTACTATACTTTAGGGACATATTTTGACTCTAAAGGATATTTTGATAGAAACATAGGAAATAGTGAGTATTATAGAGTATTTTTAGATTTTAATATGGAAATATTAAAAGGAGATAACTCTATATTAAAAGAAATATTAAAATTTGATTATCTTAGATTTAATAAAAAAAGGGGAATGCCAGAGTTTATACAAAGTAATTTAGATAAAGATGAGGAGCTAAAAATAAAAGATCAATTTAAAGGTGTATATTCTTTTAAAGATTATCATCTAGAAATATTTGATATAAACATAAGTAAATTTATAAAAAATTCTACTGTAGTTAAAGAAAAGGATTATTACTTATTTGGTCATGGAGGTGATATAGTACATATTACAGATAAAAAACAGAAATTTAAGAAAATATAAAATTTATATTAAACAAGCAAGAAAACATTTACAATAGTTGAAAAATTATGTTTGTTTCTCCAAATCAAGATTAAAGATATTGAAAAAAACGTCAAGCGGTGTATAATGGAAGATATGAAAGAGTAATTAATACTATATAAAGTATTAATTTCTATATTATTATTTACAATAATAAAGGTGGTGAGATTTTGGCATTAGAAGCAATAAATGAAATTAAAAAGGCTGAAGAGAAAGCTGAAGAGCTAATTCAAGAAGCTATGAATAACTCAAAAGAAATAGTAAAAAATGCAAGCATTCAAGCAGAAGAGGAGTATAGTAAAACTCTAAGTGAAGCAAACTCAAAAAAAGCACAAATTATAGCTAAAGCAGAAGAGGAAGGAAATTCAGAAGCAAAGCCTATATTAGAAAAAGGTGAAAAAGAAGTAGCAAGCATTAAAAATATTTCTGAAGAGAAAAAGAATAATGCTATTAATTTAATCGTTGAGAGGATAGTGAAGATTCATGGCAATAGTTAAGATGAACAAATTCACTTTGCTTACCTTTGAATCTAAAAAGCAAAAACTTTTAAGGGAAATACAAGGACTATCTAATGTAGAATTTATTAATTTACAAGATGATGAGTTCCTTGAAAAATATGAAGAATTAAAAAGCTTAGCTAAAGACGATATAGATTTAGAGTATTCAAAGTATGAAGAAAATTTATCAAAAGCTAAATTTGCCCTAGAATTTCTTAAAAAATATGTTCCTAAAAAATCAGGATTAAAGTCATTACAAGAAGAAAAGCTAACATTAACTTTAGATGAATTAGATGAAAAAGTTAAAGCCTCTAAGTGGGAAGAAAGCTATAATAAAGCAAAAGAAAAAGAGGCAGAGCTGGCTAATTTAGATTCAAATATAACAAAGTTACAGGCTGAAATAGATACTTTAATTCCTTGGCAGGATTTAGATGTAGCTTTTAGTGAAATAAAAGATTTGAAAAATACATCATATTTCCTAGGAACTATAGCAAAATCTTATGAAGATACTTTATTAGAAGAGTTATCAAATGCATATGTTGAAATAATATCAAGAAGTAGCAATGATATTAATCTTTTAATTTTATCTAATAAAGAAGATAGTGAAAATGTATCAGAAGTTCTAAGGGGAGTTGGATTTAGCGCCTTTAAAACCGAACATAAAGATGTTCCTATGAAGCTTATTTTAGAATTTAAGCATCAGATAGAGGAACTTCAATCAAAGAAATTCTTTATTGAAGAAGAAATTGCAAGCTTTGAAGAAGATTTAAAGAAGTTAGAATTAGCTTATGATTATTTTGTAAGTAAAGTTGAACGTGTTAAAGTTTCAACGAATTTCTTAAAGACAAAAAATATATGTGCAATTCAAGGATGGATAGCACAAGAAGATAATGAGGAATTAAAGTCTATATGTAGTAATACTCTTAAAAATGATTACTATATAGAATTTGAAGATGTTAAGGAAGATGAAATAGATGATGTTCCAATTAAACTTAAGAATGGTGAACTTGTTTCGGCTTTTGAAAGTGTAACTGGAATGTATAGTTATCCTAAATATAATCAAATAGATCCAACACCGTTACTTGCACCATTCTATTTAATATTCTTTGGAATGATGGTAGCAGATGTAGGATATGGACTATTAGTTTTAATAGGAGCAGCATTAGCTCTTAAATTCTTAAAACTAGATGAAGGTAAAAAAGATTTTGCAAAATTCTTTTTATACTTAAGTTTTCCAACAATATTTTTTGGAGCAATTTATGGATCATTTTTTGGAGATATTATAACATTACCAACCCAAATAATAGATACCAATAAAGATGTTATGACTATAGTAATTTTATCTTTAGCATTAGGAGTTATTCAAATCTTCTTTGGACTATTTATAAAGGTTTATAGTTTAATTAGAATTGGAAAAGTAAAAGATGCATTATTAGATCCAGGTTCATGGATAATAACATTATTATCCATAGGTGGAATTGCAGCAGTTAAATTTTTAAAATTACCTAATATATTAGGTAATATATTTATTGGTACAGCAATTATTGGTGCTATATTAATAGTTATAGGTGGAGGAAGAGAAGAAAAATCTACAGGAGCCAAGATAGGTCAAGGGTTATATTCCTTATACGGCATAACAGGATATGTAGGAGATTTAGTTTCTTATACGAGACTTATGGCTTTAGGATTAGCAGGTGGTTCAATTGCAGGTGCTTTAAACCTATTAATTCATACTTTACCAGGTGTAGCAGCAATAGTAATAGGACCTATATTATTTGTTCTATTCCATATATTCAACTTAGGTTTATCATTACTTGGAGCTTATGTTCACACAGCAAGACTTCAATATGTTGAGTATTTTGGTAAGTTCTATGAAGGTGGCGGAAGACCTTTTAAAGCATTTAAAGTTTCAGAAAAGTATATAAAGATCAAAAGAAATTAGGAGGAATTATAAAATGGAAATGTCATGGATTCAATTTTTTATGGAAAATAATGGTGGATTAATATTTGCAGCTATGGGAGTAGCTTTAGCAGTTGGTTTATCTGGTATAGGATCAGCTAAAGGTGTTGGTATAGTTGGTGAAGCAGCAACAGGATTAGTTACAGAAGAACCAGAAAAGTTTGGTAAGGCATTAGTTCTTCAATTATTACCAGGTACACAAGGTTTATATGGTTTCGTTATAGGATTCTTAGTATTTACTAAAATGGCTTCAGGAATGCCATTAGATCAAGGTTTATATTTATTAGGTGCTTGTTTACCAATAGCATTTGCAGGTCTTTGGTCTGGAATAGCACAAGGTAAAGTTGCAGCGGCTGGTATTCAAATATTAGCTAAAAACCCAGAACATAACACAAAAGGTATAATATTATCAGCGATGGTTGAAACATACGCATTATTAGGATTCGTTATTTCATTCATGTTAGTAAATAAAGGATTCTAGGATTGGAGAGAATAGGCTATGGCAAGTGTAAATAATCTGACTTCTAAGATCCTTAGGGATGCTGAAGATAGAAAGGAAAGTATTTTAGCTTCTGCTGAAGAAGAGAAAAATAATATTCTTTCAAAGAAAATAGCTAAAGCCAAAGAACTTGAAAAGGAAATTATACAAAAGGCTGAGCTTGAAGCTAAAACTAAGAAAGAAAGAATTCTATCTTCTGCTTCGCTTAAGGTTAGAAACAATAAGTTATCTGCAAAGCAAGAAGTTATAAAAGAAGTATTTGAAAAAAGTATAGATATGTTAGCAACTATATCTGGAGATGATTTTTTAAGATTTATAAAAAATTCAATACTTTCTCTAGGTGAAATAGGAGAGCAAACATTAATTTTAAATAAAGAAGGAATGGAAGTAGTAGATCTTACTTTTATTTATGATTTAAATCAATCATTAGGAGATAAAGGAAACATTAAGTTAAGTCCTAATACTGGAAATTTTAAAGGTGGATTTATTCTTGAAAGTAATGGTATAGAAATCAATAACACATATGAAGCTTTAGTAAGTTCATTAAAAGATGAATTGGAGTTTGAAGTAGCAAGAGTGTTGTTTAATTAAGGAGGGTAAGAGATGGATGTAATGAAATTTACCCAAGCTGTATCAAGAATATGGGTTTTAGAAACTAGACTTCTTGATAAGCCTAAAATTGATAGAATGATAGAAGCTCCATCAGCAAATGAAGTACTAAGAATATTAAATGAAACAGAGTATTCAAATGTTTCAGCTAATGTAAAGAGACCAGAAGATTATGAAGAAATATTAACAGCAGAATTAAAAAGGGTATATGAACTAGTCTACGAAATAAGCCCTGTAAAAGATGTTGTGAAGTTAATGAGTTTAAAATATGACTATCATAATATAAAGGTACTTCTAAAGGGAAAAGTATTAGGTAAGGATTTATCTTCAATGCTTATACAATTAGGTAGTCTAGATTTACAGGAAATTAAACGTAAGATAGATGGAGATAATTTTAAAAGCTTAAACGGAAACCTTGGAAAAGGAGTTCAAGAAGCAATGAAATCTTTTGAGGAAACTAAAGATCCTCAAAAGATAGATATAATAATAGATAAATATATGTATAAAGAGTTAGTAGATATAAAGAAGTCATTGAATTATAAATTCATAGATAATTTAGTAAAAGCTATGATAGATTCTACTAACATAAGAACTTTACTTAGAATAAAGAAGCAAAATAAAGGAAGAGATTTCGCTGGGGAAGTTATAGTTAATGGTGGAGAAATAGATAGTAGCAAGCTTATAGCTTTACTAAATGAATCCCCAGAAAACATAATGGCTAAATTACAAAGTACGATTTATTCTGACTTAATAAAAGAAGGATTTGAGAGTTATATCGCTACAGAATCTGCAAGTCTTTTAGAAAAGTTAAGTGATAATTATATCATGGAGTTAATGAAAAATTCTAAGTTAGTTACATTTGGACCAGAAAAAATACTATCTTATATTTATGCTAAAGAAACAGAGATAAAAGTAATAAGAATTATAATGGTTGGCAAGCTTAATAATATTGCTGAGGAAGTAATAAGAGAAAGGTTGCGTGATATATATGCATAAGAAAATAGGTGTTGTTGGCGATAAGGATTCGGTTTTAGCTTTCAAAGCTTTAGGAATAGATGTATTCCCAGTAGTTGAAGCTGATGAAGCAAGAAAAGCAGTTGATAGCTGTGCAAGAAATGACTACGCAGTAATTTTTGTAACAGAGCAAATAGCACAACATATTCAAGAAACGATAGCACGTTACAATGAACAAGTACTTCCGGCTGTAATATTAATTCCAAGTAATCAAGGTTCATTAAATATTGGACTAAAGAGAATTAGTGATAGTGTGGAAAAAGCTGTTGGCGTTAATATTTTATAGGAAGGTAGGTTATTGATTTGAAGACCGGAAAGATAATTAAGGTTGCAGGTCCTTTAGTTGTTGCTGAAGGAATGGAAGAAGCAAATATATTCGACATGGTTAAGGTTGGAGAAAAAGGTCTTATCGGAGAAATCATAGAAATGAGAAATGATAAGGCATCTATCCAAGTTTACGAAGAAACTACAGGAATAGGACCAGGGGACCCAGTTGTTACAACTGGAGAGCCATTAAGTATAGAATTAGGACCAGGACTTATAGAATCAATGTTCGATGGTATCCAAAGACCACTTGATGCATTTGCTAAAGCAGCAAATTCACCATTTTTAAAAAAGGGTGTAGCAGTTAAGTCATTAAATAGAGAAAGACTTTGGAAATTTGAACCTACAGCAAAGGTAGGAGATGTAGTTGAAGCTGGAGATATAATAGGAACAGTTCAAGAAACTACAGTAGTACTTCATAAGATAATGGTTCCTTATGGGGTAAAGGGTACAATAAAAGAAATTAAATCTGGAGAATTTACAATAGTTGATACTGTATGTGTAGTAGAAACTGAAAAAGGTGATAAGGAATTAACATTAATGCAAAAATGGCCAGCAAGAAAAGGTAGACCATATGCAAGAAAGTTAAAACCAGATGCCCCAATGACTACAGGTCAAAGAGTTATAGATACATTCTTCCCAGTTGCTAAGGGTGGAGCAGCAGCAGTTCCAGGTCCGTTTGGAGCAGGTAAAACAGTTGTTCAACACCAAGTGGCTAAATGGGGAGATACTGAAATAGTTGTATATGTTGGTTGTGGTGAACGTGGAAACGAAATGACAGATGTTCTTAATGAATTCCCAGAACTTAAAGATCCTAAGACTGGTGAAAGCTTAATGAAGAGAACAGTTCTTATAGCCAATACATCAAACATGCCAGTTGCAGCTAGAGAAGCTTGTATATATACAGGAATAACAATTGCAGAATATTTCAGAGATATGGGATATTCTGTTTCAATAATGGCAGATTCAACTTCAAGATGGGCAGAAGCTTTAAGAGAAATGTCCGGTAGACTTGAAGAAATGCCAGGTGATGAAGGTTATCCAGCATACCTTGGATCAAGACTTGCAGATTATTATGAAAGAGCAGGTAAGGTTATTTGTTTAGGTAATGATGGTAGAGAAGGAGCTGTAACAGCAATAGGAGCAGTTTCACCTCCAGGAGGAGACCTTTCGGAGCCAGTTACACAATCTACATTAAGAATAGTTAAAGTTTTCTGGGGACTAGATGCTCAACTTGCATATAAGAGACATTTCCCATCAATTAACTGGTTAAATTCATATTCATTATATGCAGACACTATAGATGAGTGGATGAATAATGAAGTTGCATCAGATTGGGCAACTTTAAGACAAGAAGCAATGACTTTACTTCAAGAGGAATCAGGACTTCAAGAAATAGTAAGTCTTGTTGGTATAGATGCTTTATCAGAAGTAGATAGATTAAAACTTGAAGTTTCAAAATCAATAAGAGAAGATTACCTTCAACAAAATGCATTCCATGAAGTTGATACATATGCTTCATTAGATAAGCAATATAAGATGTTAAAGTTAATTCTTCTATTTAGAAAAGAAGCAGAAAGAGCATTAAAAGCAGGTATTTACTTAAATGAGATTTTAGGCTTAAGTGAAGTTAGAGATAAAATTGCAAGAAGTAAATATATTCATGAAGATAATATAAATAAGATAGATGAAATAGAAGTAGAATTAAAAGCTGCTATAGATGCATTAATCAACGAAAAGGGAGGGGTTCTAAATGCTTAAGGAATATAAAACAGTTACAGAAGTTGTAGGACCTTTGATGGTAGTTGAAGGTGTTGAAGGCGTTAAGTATGATGAACTAGTTGAAGTAGAGCTTCAAACTGGTGAAAAAAGAAGAGGTAGAGTTCTTGAAATAAATGGAACAAGAGCTATGGTTCAACTTTTTGAAGGTTCATCAGGAATAAACTTAAAGGAAACAAAAGCTAGATTCTTAGGAAGACCACTTGAACTTGGTGTTTCTGAAGATATGCTAGGAAGAATATTCGATGGTATGGGACACCCAATTGATAATGGGCCTAATATAATTCCAGAAAAAAGATTAGATATAAATGGTGAAGCTATTAATCCAGTATCAAGAGATTATCCATCAGAATTTATTCAAACTGGTATTTCAGCTATTGATGGACTTAATACATTAGTAAGAGGACAAAAGTTACCTGTTTTCTCAGCATCAGGACTTCCTCATGCACAATTAGCTGCACAAATAGCAAGACAAGCGAGAGTTTTAAATTCAGATGCTAACTTTGCAGTTGTATTTGCTGCAATAGGTATTACATTCGAAGAATCACAATTTTTCGTTGATGAATTTAATAAAACAGGTGCTATAGATAATTCAGTATTATTTATGAACCTTGCATCTGATCCAGCTATCGAAAGAATAGCAACTCCAAGAATGGCTCTTACTACAGCAGAATTCTTAGCTTATGAAAAAGGAATGCATGTACTTGTTATAATGACTGATATAACAAACTATGCAGAAGCATTAAGAGAAGTTTCAGCTGCTAGAAAAGAAGTTCCAGGTAGAAGAGGATATCCAGGATATCTATATACTGACCTTTCAACTTTATATGAAAGAGCAGGTAGACTTAGAGGAAGAGATGGGTCTATAACTCAAATTCCTATTTTAACAATGCCAGAAGAGGATAAGACACATCCAATTCCAGACTTAACTGGATATATAACAGAGGGACAAATAATTCTTTCAAGAGAGCTATATAAGAAAGGTATTATTCCTCCAATAGATGTATTACCATCACTTTCAAGACTTAAAGATAAAGGGATTGGTAAAAATAAGACTAGAGAAGATCATGCTGATACAATGAACCAATTATTCTCAGCTTATGCACAAGGTAAGCAAGCTAAAGAATTATCAGCAATCCTAGGGGAATCAGCTTTATCAGATATAGATAAGCAATATGCTAAGTTTGCAGAAGCATTTGAAGAACAATATGTATCTCAAGGTTTTACAACAAACAGAAGTATAGAAGAAACATTACAATTAGGATGGAAGCTTTTAAAGATACTTCCAAGAACCGAGCTTAAGAGAATAAGAGATGAGTATCTTGAAAAGTATATGCCAAAGGGAGATGAAGAATAGCCATGGCAAGATTAAATGTCAATCCTACTAGAATGGAGATGTCTAAGCTAAAAAAGAGATTAGCAACAGCTACAAGAGGACATAAACTTTTAAAGGATAAGCAAGATGAGCTTATGAGACAATTTGTTAATCTTGTCAAATATAATAATGAATTGAGGAAGTCTGTAGAAGCAGAGCTTCAAGGATCTCTTAAGGACTTTGTTATGGCTAGAGCTGTTATGAGCTCAGAATTTCTAGAGGAAGCAGTAGCTTATCCTAAAGAAAGTATATCTGTTGAAGTAGGAACTAAAAATATAATGAGTGTTAATGTTCCGGAGATGAATTTCCATAGACAGCTTGAAGGAGATGAAGGAAGTATATTCCCTTATGGTTTTGCAAGTACGTCATCTGAATTAGATGATTCAATTGCTAAGCTTTATGGAATCTTACCAAAGTTATTGGAACTTGCAGAAGTTGAAAAGTCAACTCAACTTATGGCAGATGAAATAGAGAAGACTAGAAGAAGAGTTAATGCTCTTGAATATATGACAATTCCTTCTCTGCAAGAAACTATCAAGTATATAAGAATGAAACTTGATGAAAATGAAAGAGGAGCTTTAACTAGATTAATGAAAGTTAAAGATATGATACAAGCAAGAAATTAAAAAATGTCCCCTTTTGGGGACTTTTTTTATATTAAAGCAGAAATAGTTACGTTGGCTTTAAATGAGATTTATACAATAAGTATTTTATATTTTTTATTTTAAAGTAGGAGATAGAAATCGTCATAGTTTTGTCATTGATAATAATATTTATAAATAGTATAATAAGATAATGAATTTAAGAGACATAATGAATTTGAATAATATTACAGTTAAGAGGTTAAGGAGAAATTATGCGATATATATTATCTTTTATATTAGCATTTTTAATAGTGTATTTAATAACACCAATTTTGATTAAATTATCTTTTAAATATAGCTTTACAGACAAACCTACAAAAAGAAAAAAACATAAAGGTGAAACTCCACTTTGTGGCGGATTAGCTATGTTTATAGGATTTTTTACAGTATATTTTACAGTTAACAATTATACATCGATTAAAGAAAAATCATGGATATTACTAGGCTCAGCTTTAATATTATTAATAGGATTAATAGATGATAGTTTCAAAACTAGAGGAAAGGAGTTTCCTATATATCCAAGATTAATAATTCAATTATTGGCTGCATTTATTATATTTAAATCAGGAATAGTTTTTAGAGGATTTACAAATCCGTTTACAGGGGTTTATATACAGTTATCAGGAATAATACAATTTATACTTACAATTACATGGATATTTGGAGTAACAACGGTTATAAATTGGTCAGATGGTATGGATGGACTTGCCGGTGGATTATCATTGATTTCATCAATAACATTTGCAGCAGCTGCAATTATTCTAGGACAAAGTGAATCTATAAGTATGTCACTAATAGTAACAGGAGTAACTTTAGGATTTTTAATGTATAATAAATATCCAGCAAAGATTTTTATGGGAGATTCAGGAGCAAATTTTTTAGGGTTTATATTGAGTATAATAGCTTTAGATGGTGCCTTTAAACAAGCAACTTTAATGAGCTTATTTATTCCAATACTAGCTCTAGCAATTCCTATATTTGATAATTTGTTTGTTATAATAAAAAGATTTATGGACGGAAAACCAGTATATCAAGCGGATAGAAGTCAAATACATTATAGATTGGAAGCTAAGGGATTTACTCCAAAGCAAGTTGTAACGTACATAAATATGGTTAGTTTAGCCTTTAGTATAATTTCTATAATATTACTTTTAATAAAAAACTAGCATAAAATATTTATTATAAAAATAATAAAAGGATTTGATTTATATATAAAATAAGTATATAATTATTGAAATAAAATAATTAATTAGAAAATTCAGCCAAAAGGCTGAATTTCTTTTAAAGAAAATAGTTTGAAGATTCAAAAAAATAATCAACTATCCAGTGTCAATTATCCATTATCATTTGTAAAAGGGGGGATTATCATGTATAGTGGTAAATTAGTAAAATTAAGGGCGTATAAGGAAGCGGATATAGAAAAAGCAGTAGAGTTTATAAATGATGAAGAAGTGAAAAAACTATTAGATTCTAACATTCCATTTCCAATGACTAAATGGCAAGAAGAAGAGTGGGTAAAAAGTAGAAAAGCAAATTCCGATTTTACTTATGATTTTGCAATTGAGGATTTAAAAACTGGAAAATATATAGGTGGATGTAGCATTAATGAATGTAATGTGAAAAATAGAACTTGTGAAATAGGCATAATGATTGGGGACAAAGAATACTGGAGCAAGGGATATGGAAGCGATGCATTAAAATTGCTAATAAAGTTTATATTTGAAGAAGTAAATATGAATAAGATAAAGCTTAAAGTTTTTTCTTTCAATAATAGAGCTATTGCATGCTACAAGAAAGTTGGTTTTAAAGAAGAAGGTATATTGAAAAAAGAGTTATATAGAAGTGGAAAATATTACGATGTAATACCAATGGCAATTTTTAAAGATGACTTTGATAGTTAAAATCATCAAATATGAAAGTTATAGATAATTCTTTTGTGAATTTGTTTCTATAATTTAGTAGCTAAAGAAGTGTATTTATAAATTTTAATTTAAAATATATAATTTCAATATATTTACAAATGTTTGTAAATAAAATATAATATAGAAAAAGAAGATTTAAAACTTATCAAGAGTGGTGGAGGGACTGGCCCTAAGAAACCCAGCAACCTACGTAGGTTAATTATAATGAATGATTTTCATTTATATAACCTCATTGTGTGGTGCTAATTCCTGTTAGATAAGGGTAATTCATAGGCTGTATATTAATACCTAAAGGTTATCCTTTAGGTATTTTTTTATATATAAAGAATAACTTTCAGCTATCAATATCCATTGTTAAATATAAACTATCAATAGAAATTGTAAATTATCTATATATATTATCAATTATTCATTAAAAAAAGGGGGCAAAACATGAATATAAATAATTTATTTGATAAAAAAGAGGTGGTTTTTTCTTTTGAGATATTTCCACCAAAACAAAAATCAAAAATTGATACTATTTACAATACTTTAGAGGAATTAAAAGATTTAAAGCCAGATTTTATAAGTGTAACATACGGGGCAGGCGGAAGCTTATCTAAGAACATGACATGTGAGATTTCATCAATAGTAAAAAATAAATATAAAATAGAACCATTAGCTCATTTAACATGTATAAACTCAAATAAAAACCAAGTAAATTCCATTTTAGATAACTTAAAGCAGTCAGGGATAGAAAATATATTGGCTTTAAGAGGTGATATTCCGTTAGGTTATAAGGGAAGTAATGAATTTGATCATGCAAGTGATCTTATAAAGCATATAAAGCAAAGGGGAGATTTTAATATAGTTGGGGCATGTTATCCTGAAGGACATTTAGATAGTAAAAACTTAGAGGAAGATATAATTAATCTAAAGAAAAAACAAGAAGCTGGTGCTACACACTTAATTTCACAATTATTCTTTGATAATGAGTACTTTTATAGTTTTTTAGAAGAAAAAGAAAAGTACAATATAGATATTCCAGTACAAGCAGGAATAATGCCAGTTATAAATACTAAACAAATAAATAGAATTGTTTCATTATGTGGAGCTAAGCTACCAAAGAAATTTATTAGGATAATGAATAAATACGAATTTAATCCTGAGGCATTAAGAGATGCTGGAATTGCATATGCTACAGAGCAGATAGTAGATTTGATATCAAATGGAGTAGATGGAATTCATTTATATACTATGAATAATTCGTATGTTGCTAAAAGAATAAGCACAAGTATATTTTCTATATTAGATACTATAAATAATTGTGAAAGATTAATAAATTAGTTAATATATTAATGAGGATAGATATTTAAAGATAAATAAGATAGTTATGTGGAGGATGTAATATGGAAAAAGTAGAAAGTTTTGAATTAGATCATAGAATAGTTAAGGCACCATATATAAGAAAGTGTTGTTTGCTAGCAGGTACAAAGGGAGATAATGTAACAAAGTTTGATATTAGATTTTTACAACCAAATAAAGAAGCCTTTGGAACAGCTGCGATGCACGGACTAGAGCATCTTTTGGCACATGAATTAAGAAGTAGATTAGAAGGAATAATAGATTTATCACCAATGGGATGTAGAACTGGATTCTATTTAAGTATATGGGGAGATAGAGAAGCTTATGAAATAAAAGAAGCATTAGAATTATCTTTAAGAGAAGTTTTAAAGGCGACAGAAATACCTGCTGCTAATGAAATTCAGTGTGGAAACTACAGAGACTTATCATTATTTGGAGCAAAAGAGTATGCTAAGGAAGCTCTAGAAAAAGGTTTTTCATTAAGTATATATGGAGAAAAATAAGTGTTTTATGCAGAATTATAAGTTGATTTTAAGTATAAGACATATAATAATTTATTAATGAATAAAAATATACTATAAGATATAGGAGTTGTATTCTAATATGAAATGATTAGAATACAACTTTTTTATTTCCTATGTAAGTATAAATGAAATGAGATTTAATAGCCAGTAAAATAAATCAATAGTGGCAGGTATTTTATATATTTTAAAAAAAATAGAAATATGATACTATTTAATTGTTAGAATATTTTAAAAATTCAGTTAAATATGGGGGAGATAATTTGAGAGAGAAATGTGGTAAATTTAAAGATTTAGAACTATTTATCCAAGAAGGGAATGATGATGAAAGTTCATTAATTTCTGTATTACATCATGCCCAAGGATTATATGGGTATTTAGGAAGAGAGGTTCAGGAGTATATAGCTTATAGATTAAATATACCAGTATCTAAGGTATATGGGGTAATAACTTTTTATTCATATTTTTCTACAGAACCAAAAGGAAAGTATGTAATAAGTATATGTACCGGTACAGCATGTTTTGTTAGAGGGGCATGTGATATATTAGAGGATTTTAAAAAGATACTTGGAATAAAAGAAGGGGAAACAACTAATGATGGATTATTCACTTTAGATACATTAAGATGTGTTGGATCATGTGCTATAGCACCCGTTGTACTTGTAAACGATAAAGTTTATGGATATTTTACCAAGCCTCAAGTAAACGAATTAATAAATAATTTAAGGGAGCAAGGTTAATATGGAGAAAATAAGTACTTATAATGATTTATTAAAAAAATATAAAGAATGTAAAAAGAAAATAGAGGTTAGAGAAAATCCAGAAAAATTTAATAATGATGAAATAAAAGAAAGGCATATATTAATTTGTGGAGGACCAGGATGCAAAGCATCAAATTCTGACAATATCTTAAAGGCATTTAATGAAGAAATAACAAGATTAAATTTGCAAGAAGATGTAAAAGTTATAATGACAGGATGCTTTGGATTTTGTGCAAAGGGCCCTGTAATAGAAATTATGCCAGATAAAGTATTTTATATAAAGGTAACAGAAGAAGATGTCAAAGAGATAATAGAAAGTCATGTTCTTGAAGGTAAAGTTGTAGACAGGCTGCTTTATGAAAATGAAGAAACTAAGGAAAAAATAAAAGTAAAAGAAGAGATACCTTTTTATAAAAAACAAGTGAAAATAGCATTAAAAAATTGTGGAGTGATAGATCCTGAAAATATGGAGGATGCTTTAGGTGTAGGAGCTTACACAGCGCTAGGCAAAGTATTAACAACTATGACTCAAGAAGAAGTTATAAAAGAAGTAAGTGAATCTGGACTTAGAGGAAGAGGCGGTGGAGGTTTTCCAACGGGAAGAAAGTGGGAAGCTGCTAGAAGAGCAAATGGAGATGTAAAATATGTAATTTGTAATGCTGATGAAGGAGATCCAGGAGCTTTTATGGATAGAGCAATATTAGAGGGAGACCCTAATTTAGTATTAGAAGCAATGGCTATTTGTGGTTATGCAATTGGAGCTAGTAAAGGATATATTTATATAAGAGCGGAATATCCATTAGCTGTTCATAGATTAAAAGTAGCATTAAAGCAGGCGAAAGATATAGGACTTTTAGGAAGTAATATATTAAATACAGGATTCAATTTTGATATTGAAATAAAGTATGGAGCAGGAGCTTTTGTTTGTGGTGAAGCTACAGCGCTAATTCATTCAATTGAAGGACTAAGAGGAGAGCCAACAATGAAGCCACCAAGGACTTCAGAAAAAGGATTATGGCAAAGACCAACTTGTGTTAATAATGTGGAAACTTTCGCAAATGTTAGTCAAATAATTAACAATGGTGCTAAATGGTATAGTTCAATAGGAGCAGAAAAATCTGCTGGAACTAAGGTTTTTGCTTTAGCAGGAAACATTAATAATGTAGGTTTAGTAGAAATCCCAATGGGAATGCCATTAAGAGATATAGTTTATGAGATAGGCGGAGGAATTATTAACAATAAAGCGTTAAAAGCTATACAAACAGGAGGACCTTCAGGTGGTTGTATACCAGTAGAGTACCTAGATTTACCTATAGAGTATGATACTTTAACATCAATTGGATCAATGATGGGCTCTGGAGGGATGATAGTAATGGATGAAGATAATTGTATGGTTGATATAGCCAAGTTTTATTTAGAATTTAGTGTTGATGAATCTTGTGGCAAATGTACTCCTTGTAGGATAGGGAATAAAAGAATATTAGAGTTATTAAAGAAAATTACTGATGGTACGGCAGTAGAAGAAGATTTAGAAAAAATTAATGAATTATGTGAAGTTGTTAGAGACTCATCTCTTTGTGGACTTGGAGAAGCAGCTCCCAATCCTGTATTAAGTACTTTAAAGTTTTTTAACAATGAGTATAAGGAGCATGTAATAGATAAAAAATGTACTGCAGGAGTATGTAAAGGATTAGTGAAATATGAGGTTACAGATAGTTGTATTGGATGTACTAAATGTTTAAGGGCATGTCCTGTATTAGCTATTAAAGGTAAAATTAGAGAAAAACATATTATTAATATTGATAAGTGTATAAGATGTGGTTTATGCTACGAAGCATGTCCGACTAAAGCTATTATAAAAACTAGCTTAGGAGGTGAATTTTAGATGATAAGTGTTAAGATAAATGGAGTTAATGTAGAGGTAGAAAAAGGAACTAGTATTTTAGATGCTGCAAAAAAACTTAATATAAATTTACCTACATTATGTCATATGTATATGGTGGATGGAAAAACAAGAAATTGCAAGGGAACTTGTAGGGTATGTGTTGTTGAAGTAGAAGGTTGGCATGGATTGGTACCATCATGTGCAACTGAAGTAAGCGAAGGGATGTCAATAAAAACAAATTCTTTAAAAGCTATTAGAGCAAGAAGGACTATAGTTGAGCTATTATTATCAAATCATCCAAAAGATTGCTTAAATTGTGATAAAAATATGAATTGTGAGTTGCAAAAATTAGCATCAGATTTAGGGGTAGATGAGAATAAATATGAGGGTGAAAAAGTAAAATTCGATCTAGATGTTTCAGATGGTTTTGTTAGGGATAGAGAAAAGTGTATTTTATGTAGAAGATGCGTAACTGCTTGTAATGATATTCAAAAAGTTCATGCAATAACAGTAGCTAATAGAGGTTTTGAGACAAATATATCGACATTTTCAAATGACTCAATAAATGAGACTAACTGCACTTATTGTGGACAATGTGTAGCTGTCTGTCCTACAGGTGCCTTAAGAGAAAAAAGCGATTATAAAAAAGTATGGGAAATTTTAGATGATAATAATAAGTATGTTGTAGTTCAAATTGCACCTGCTGTTAGGTCAGCACTTGCTGAAGAATTTGGGTTAGAACCAGGTGAATTATCAACAGGAAAAATTGTAACTGCACTAAAATTGCTATCTTTTGATTCTGTTTTTGATACTAATTTTGCAGCAGATTTAACTATAATGGAAGAAGCAAATGAATTTATAGAGAGATTTACTTTGGGTGAGAACTTGCCGCTTATAACTAGTTGTTGTCCAGCTTGGATAAGTTATGCTGAATCTAATTATTATGATAACTTAAACTTAGTATCTAGCTGTAAATCACCTCAACAAATGTTTGGAACTATAGCCAAAAATTATCTTCCACAGGAGTTATCTATAAAAAGAGAAAATTTAGCGGTAGTATCTATTATGCCATGTATAGCAAAAAAGTATGAAGCAAATAGAAAGGAAATGCAAGATATTGATGGTATAAAGGATGTAGATTTAGTTATAACTACAAGAGAGCTTGCTAAAATTATAAAAGAAGCTGGAATAGATATAGTTAATTTACATGATTCAGAATTTGATAATCCTTTAGGAATATCAAGTGGTGCAGGTACTATTTTTGGAACTAGTGGAGGGGTAATGGAAGCAGCACTTAGAACTGCTTATGAATGGATAACCGGTAAAGAATTAGAGAAAATAGATTTTGAAAATGTAAGAGGACTAGAAGGCATTAAGGAAGCTAAAGTGGATTTAAATGGAAAAGAAGTTAATGTAGCAGTTGTTAGTTCATTAGGAAATGCAAAAAAAATAATGGATGAAATTAAATATGGAAATTCAAAATATCACTTTATTGAGGTAATGGCTTGCCCTGGAGGATGCATTGATGGAGGGGGTCAGCCTTTTATAAAGTCAAATAGAGATGTGCTAAAAAAGAGAATGAATGCAATATATAATGAAGATAAAAATAAAGTTATTAGAAAATCTCATGAAAATCCTATGATACAGAAGCTGTATAAATATTATTTACAAAAGCCAAATAGCTATATTGCGCACCATATTTTACACGTTAATTATAAAAGGATCTAGCTAAATAATATATAATAAGATTAATTATATTATAAAAAATATATTAAAATTTAGTTATATATAAAGGGAAACTTGATGTTTCCCTTTTATTCTAATAAAATTAATCAAAAAAAATAAAATATTGGGAAAAATATCAAATAAAACGTTTTAATTCAAAAAAAACTATGGAAAACAATAACATATAATAGTATAATTACTACGTAAACAAGAATATAAAATCTTTTTGGAGTATATTGATTTATTAAAGAGATTATTGAAAGAATAATAATTGAAAGGACAATATATGATTGAAACTATATTAATTTCGCTAATATTTTGTAAAATAAAGAAGTTAAAAATAAAACCTTTATTTAAAAGTTGGTCTATATATCCAGTATTATTTATGGAGGTAGTTTATTTTATTGTACAAGCTAATATATTTATGGAAAATTATGGGGTTATTAAGTATGCAAGTGTACTAAAAACTATATATTTATGTTCATATTTACCATTAGTTTTTATCTTTAGGCAGTATATAGTTGCTATTATTGGTTCTATTTTTGTTATAATTGGAGGAATATTAAATGATATAGCAATTGTAGCTAATAATGGATTTATGCCTGTTTTTCCAACATTATCATATTTAACTGGGTATGCAAAATTAGATGCTTTTAGTAAGGTAAACGATATACATATATTGGGGGACGAAGCGACTAAATTAAAGATTTTAACAGATATATTTGATATTGGATTTAGTGTACTTAGTATAGGCGATATTTTCATTAGATTTTATGCATTTCTTATAATTTATAATGTAGTAAAGTCTTTGAATGTAACAAATGATAAGATGAATTAGTTAATTCATATAAAAAAGGGAGATATGACATGTTAAAATTACAACCGATAGAATTTTTCTTAAGAGTAATACCAGAAGGATTTCTTTTTATATTTGCTATTTATGTATTTTCACAAATTAATATAACTAGAAAAAATTATATAATATCTAGCTTATTATTTTCTAGCTCAGTGTATATAATAAGATTGCTTCCAATAAATTATGGGGTACATATGACTTTATCAGTACTATTTTTATTGTTTATATCTATAGTATATAACAAAATTGATGTAATTCGTGCAATAAAAAGTATTATAATCTTATATTTAATTCAACTAATATCAGAAGCAGTTAATGTTTTAGGACTTAATTTAATGAATCTTGATTTGGATAAGTTATTTAAAGATCCAATAAAGAAATCAATTTTAGGATTGCCATCATTATTAATTACATTAATAATAATTATTATATTTTATTTAATAAATAAAAAAAGAGGGAAGCTTAAAAAATGAATTTAGAGCTATTATGTAAAAATATATCTTATAATTTAAAAAAAGAATTAAATTTGGATGATGATAAAAGAAGTATCATAGAATATGGTTTATATGCTGTTATACATATGGCTATATCAATATTAACAGTAGCCATATTTGGAAAAATATTTGGAGTAATGTATGAAGCTTTAATTATATCATTCGTTGAAGCTATATTAAGAAAATATTCTGGGGGAGTTCATGCAAGTACGCCATTTAACTGTATATTAATAGGTATAATAGTAGCGGTATTACCAGGATATTTAATTAAAAGTATTAATTTAAATATTAATTATATAGTTTTTATTGGATCTATTATATATATAATTTCATTAATTATTATTTATAAGTTAGCTCCTGTAGATAGTCCAAATAAACCAATAAAAAAAGAACAAAAAATAAAAAAGTTAAAAAAGAGCTCTTTAATAGTATTATCTATTTATATGATTATAGTATGTTATAATATAGTAATGTATTATATCAGCAATAGTCAGATTTTTTTAATTTACTCTGTTTGTATATATGCTGGTATATTATGGCAGATATTTACTTTAACCAGATATGGTCATATTTTAGTAGGTATATTAGACTCTTTATTAATAAAAATTATGAAAATGATAGGAGTTGAAAAAAATGAAAAGATTAAACAATAAAATTTTAATGGCAGTTGCAACTTTCGCTACAGTAATTGCATCAGTAGTAGCTACTTCAGCATGTTTCTGGGCTGTATATCAACCAGAAGAGCCAAAGGCTTTAAGAGATGAATAATTAAATAAAGATCGGATTTATCCGATCTTTATTTAAGTTACTAAGAGGTGGACAATTTGAACAAAATAAATAAAGATAAAAGAAAACAAATAAATGATATGGTTTCAATAGTAAAATTAGCATCATTAATGTTCACAGCTATTATATTTTTTCAATATATTTTTAATGATAATGAATTTTTAAATAATTTAGTATATCAACAAATTATGTTTATGGCATTAGGGATTGTAATGTTATTATTATTAGGAATATATCTTGTATGGTCATTTTCATTAAATGATAGAATAAACAAAAGTAAATATAGAAAGATTATATTTATTGAGAACTTATTTTTTATTGCAATATTCTTTTTAGCAATAACACTTTCGGGGGCTTATGCAAGTGAGTATAAATATATATTTTTATTTATAATAACTAGCTCAACTATACAGTTGGGATTAAAGGATGGAATAACAGTTGCTTTTATTTCTTCCGTTTTAATATTAGGAATGGATATTTTTTGTTTTCCGAATGCAGGAGCAGTTAATAAATATTTTCAAAATGATTTAATACTATCAGGTATTTTTCTTCTTACAGCTTGGCCTTTGGGATTTTATGTTAAAATTGAAGATGAGCATATTAACAAGTTGGAGGAATTAGTAAATAAGGACGGATTAACAGGGGTATATAATCATAGGTATTTCCATGATGCATTGAAAGAGAAAATAATATTATCAGAGAAGGATAAAGAACATACTTCTATGATATTTGTTGATATAGATTATTTTAAGCATTATAACGACCTATATGGACATCAAAAGGGAGATGAAGTCTTAAGATCTATAGGCGATATATTAAAAAATAATATAAGAGAAGGCGATATTGCAGCTAGATACGGGGGAGAAGAATTTGCAGTGATATTACCAAATACTACAGAAGAAGAAGCTTTGTCACTAGCAGACAAATTAAGGTCCACTATAGAGAAAACTAAATTTTATGGAGAGGAAAATCAACCAAGAGGAGTTTTGACAGCTTCTATGGGGGTTTCTGTTTATCCAGACAAAGCTAAAAGTGATGTAGAACTTATAAAGAGCGCAGATGATGCGTTATATAGAGCAAAGTTCTTTAATAAAAATAGAGTTGAGACATATACTTCTATATTAGATGAGCTTAAGAATGACATAGATGAAAAAGATATAGAATTAGTTACATCAATTAAAACTTTAATAAGTGTAATTAATGCTAAGGATAGATATACATATGGACACTCTGAGAGGGTAGTCTTATATAGTAGATTGTTAGCAGAAAAGCTAAAGCTAAATAAAGTTGATACAGATACTTTGATATATGGAGCTTATATGCATGATATTGGAAAAATAAATATAGCTCAAGATGTATTGATGAAGAAAATGCCATTAACAACAGAAGAATGGGAGTTATTAAAGCAGCATCCAGAAAGTGGAGCTGAAATAATAAAACCTGTAAAATCATTAGAAAAGATGGTTCCAATTATATTGCATCATCACGAAAAATATAATGGAACTGGTTATCCAGATGGATTGAAGGGCGAGGAAATTCCTTACTTATCGAGAGTTCTTACTGTTGTGGATAGTTTTGATGCAATGACTTCAAACAGACCTTATAATCAAAGAAAAACATATGATGAAGCTATAATAGAACTAAGAAAATTTAGTGGAAGTCAATTTGATCCAGTTATTGCAGATAAATTTATAGAAGTAATAAAAGAAAATAAAGATAGGTTAGATAATCTTATTTAAGTGAGGGGATTGGTATCTTCTCGCTTTTATTTTATGATAAAATGGAATCAAAATATATTTTAAAGAGGTGAATTTAATGAGAATAGGAATAATTGGTTTAGGAAATATATGTGAAAAGGCTTATTTACCTGTTATTACAGCTATAGAGGGAATAGAAATAGTATTTTGTACTCGTAATAAAAAAAGATTAAATAGTTTATCAAAAAAATATAGGATAAATGAAGCAGTATCTACTGTAGATGAGTTAATTAATATGAATATCGATGCGGCCTTTGTTCATACAGCTACCGAAAGTCATATAGAAATAATAGAAAAGCTTTTAAATAATAATATTCATGTTTATGTAGATAAGCCTATAAGTTATAGTTATGAGGATAGTATAAGAGTTTCTAATTTAGCTAAGGAAGTTAATAAAATATTAATGGTGGGATTTAATAGAAGATTTGCACCAATGTATTCAAACTTAAAAAACTATGGTACACCTTCTGTTATAAAGCTAGAAAAAAATAGAGTAAATAGTCCAAAAGATCCAGTAGTTTTTGTTTTAGATGATTTCATTCATGTTGTAGATACATTAAGATTTTTAATGGATGAAGATATAGAAAGTATAAACGTAAATGGGCTAAAGAGGGATGGGTTAATTTATAATGTTGTTGTTACAATGACAAGCAAAAATACAACGTGTATAGCAATGATGAATAGAGATAGTGGAGCTAATGAAGAGGAGCTAGAATATACATCATCAGGAAAAAAAGTAATAGTTAGAAATTTAATAGATTCAAAGGTACTAATAAATAATGTAGAAGAAAATAAATCTTTTAAAGATTGGGATACTATTTTATATAGAAGAGGATTTGAAAATATAATAAATGAGTTTATTAATTCTGTAAAGTTAGGAGTTCAGGCAATTCCAACAATAGAAGATGCATTAAAGACTCATAAAATATGTGATGAAATTTTAAAGAAGATAAATGAAATTTAATAAGGAAGTGAGATTAATCTCACTTCCTTATTAAATTTTTATATTTTTATTAATTAATCTTTTATTAGTATATTCTTTAATAAGTTGATAAGCTACGCTAAATGTTGGTATTCCAATTAACATACCTATTAATCCCAGTGTACTACCGCCAACTAACATGGCAAGCATAACCCATATTGCAGATAGTCCAACGGAGTTTCCAACTACTTTAGGATAAATGATATTACCTTCAAATTGTTGTAAGCATAAAATAAATACAATAAACCATAAAGCTTGTATAGGATTTATTATAAGTATTAAGAATACAGCTGGAATAGTACCAATAAATGCCCCGAATACTGGAATTAATGCTGTTACTCCGATAAGAACACTAATAAGTAATGAATAAGGCATTGAGAATATATTCATTCCTACAAAGCAAAGGGCTCCTAATATAACAGCTTCTATGCACTGACCTGTTATAAATTTTGCAAAAGTAACATTAGCAAGTCTACCAATCTCTATTATTTTATCTGCTATAGATTTCTTTGAAAAAGCATATAATATCTTTTTAAAATGATATATTAGAGTTTCCTTGCTAGCTAACATATAAATTGTTAATACTATAGAAAGAACAAAATTAACAACACCACTAGTGATATTCATTGTAGTATTCAATATACCAGTGAGAGAAGTAGTTAATAATCCTCCAAAGAATTGAAGTAATTCTTTCCATGTGCTCATTAAAGTATTATATACATTTTGTAAAATTTCAGTTGATGAAACAAATTCATTTATTAATGCTTCGAAAGATTTTATATATTCAGGAACAGTATCTAGCAGTGTTGAAACACTTGATACTAATTGTGGAATAACAAATAAAGCTAAAGCTATTATAAGCCCAATAACAGTAATAAATGTTGTTAAAATAGATAAAGGTCTCTTTAAGCCTCTTACAAAACTTGATTTTTCTTTATCTAAAAAATAAAATACGTTTTTTTCAAAGAATTTCATAGGTAAATTCAATACAAATGCCATTGCAAAGGCTATGATAAATGGACTTAAAATTCCTATAACATTTCCAAATGAACCAACTACATATTTTATATTTAAAAGTACAAAATATAAAACGATCAAATATGTTCCAAGTAAGATATTTTGCTTAAATTTGTTGTTTATTTCTTTCAAATTATACATCCTCCAATTGCTTAAAATATAATAAAAAATTAGAACCAAGTTTAAGTTAGATTATTTTTTAGTACTATATAGAAAATATAATATAATTTTAAATCAATAAGTGAATTAATACCAGTAATAAAAGTTAAATCATTTGTAAAATAAATATGAAATATATATAATAATAACTGTAAATTAAAATAGTAATGGAGTTGAGGGTATGAGTAAGGTAAGGATAAGTAATATAACAACATTAGCAGATACAAAATATTTAAAGTTGTATAATGCAGATTACATAAATAAAAAGGGTAATTTAAGAAATTGGAGTATAGCATCAAGAAAGGATTTAGAAACGCTAAAGAGTAAATTTTTTCATGGAGAAGAAGATAAAATAGATGCAGTTGTAATAGTTGCAAAGCATATAGCAGAAGATAAGTTGGTTGTAATAAGACAATTTAGAGTTCCTATAAATGGCTATGTGATTGAATTACCAGCTGGACTTATAGATAATAATGAAAGTTTTGAAGAGGCAGTGAAGAGAGAATTAAAAGAAGAAACAGGTTTAGACCTTATTAGCATAGATTATAAAAATACTAAAGAGAGAGTTTATGTTTCAGTAGGTATGACTGATGAGTCTGTAGCTCTAGTTCAATGTACATGTGATGGGGATGTATCATCAGATAACTTAGAGGATGATGAAGATATAGAAGTGATAATGGTTTCAAAAGAAGAAGCTAGACAACTTATAGATTCTAATGAAAATATAGATGTTAAAGCACTGCTTGCAATGCAAAACTTTATATTAAGCTAAAAAGGTAGGGAATATCCCTACCTTTTTTAATAAATTTTCCAAAATGAGATAAAATATTAAGGACTATTGTGTATAGGAGTGCTAAAATGAGAGACGAAATTATAAGCAATAAAAGAGAATATTTTAATAATTTTGGGATGGATGAAGATATAGTAGAAAAGGTTAAAAAAGAGCTTTCATATATAAAACAATCAGGATGTTTTACTGGAGAAAATAATATAAAAATATATTATGAAAAATATAAAGTAAAAAAAGAAATAGCTAAAATAGTTATTTCTCACGGATTTACAGAATGTATAGAGAAATATAAAGAAATAATATACTATTTCACAAGAGAAGGATATTCTGTTTATATAATGGAGCATAGAGGACATGGGAGATCTGGGAAATTAGGAGTGAAAGATAATACACAAGTAAATGTAGAAAATTTTAATTATTATATAGAAGATTTGAAAAAATTTATTGATAAAATAGTAATTAAAAATAGTAAAAGTTTATATTTATTTTCTCACTCTATGGGTGGAGCAATAGGTGCTATGTTTATAGAAAAATATCCAGATTATTTTAATAAAGCTATTTTATCATGTCCTATGCTAGAGATAGCAATAGGAAAAGTTCCATGTTTTCTTGCTAGAAGTATAGCAAAAATAAGTATATTATTTGGAAAAGGTGATGAATTTATATTTGGTAATATACCTTATGAAAGTACATATGATTTTATGTTAGCATCAACATCAAATGAAAGTAGATATAGAGCTTATTATAAAGAAATAGTATGCAATGAAAAGATACAAAGAGGTGGGGGATCCTTTAGATGGCTATATGAATCTTTAAAAGCAATTAAGTATATATTTAAGAAGAAAAATATAGAGAAGATAAAGATACCAGTTTTAATATTTCAAGCTGGTAATGATGCTTTAGTTGGTGAAAAGGGAGAAAAAAGATTTTCAAAAAAATGTGATAAATGTGAATTAGTTAGATTTGAAAATGCGAAACATGAACTTTATTTAGAAAATGATGATGTATTAGTACCGTATTTAGAAAAAATATTTATTTTTTTAGAAAGTTGAAATAATAATAAAAATATTGTTTAATTAATTAATATAAGTATTGAAAAGTATGTAATTACTAATATTAAGCAGGAGATATATAAATATATGCCTGCTTTTAGTATTAACAATAATATTATTATAAAAATATGATATTATATAAGTTACAAGAAATCTTAACATTTAAATAAAATATCTAAGGAATTGATAGTGTAAAAATAAAGTTAGTAATTTAGTAACTTATATAAAAATTTAAATAATATATATGATTTCGATTTTTCTATCTTACTTAAAATAGGTATAGTAACTCTTTAATATACAATTAGTGTTAACTATATAGATTATTAATTGGAACATATATAGTAAATAAGGAGGTATATTAAAATGCAGGAGATACTAAGGTTAAAAGATAAAAGTGGAAATTTGGTTGATGCTAAATATAGAGAATTAGATTTAAGTTATATAGATCAAATAATGGGTCTACAAGATATAATAATGGACGGACTAGAAGATAAGCAATTATATGCTCCTACAGAAAAAAATGAATTTATAGAGTATTTCAAAAAGGGTGCTAAAATAATAGGTTATTTAAATGAAAAAGAAGAGCTAATTGCTATGGCTGTTTATATAAAAAAAGGTTATGAAAAAGGCAATTATGGTTATGATCTAGATTTAGAAGGAGAAAAGCTACTTAAAGTTGGTCAAGTTGAATCAACTGTAGTTAGAAGTGATTATAGGGGAAATGGGCTTCAAAGAATACTTTGTGAAAAGATTGAAGATATAGCTAAAGAAGATAATGTTAAATTATTAACATCGACAGCATCACCATATAATAAGTATAGTGTTAGTACATTTGAAAACTTAGGATATAAAATTAAAAAAGATAAAATTAAGTATGGAGGATTAAGAAGATATGTATTAGCTAAAGAATTATAAATTAATGTAGCTACTGAGTTTTGCAGTAGCTATTTTAAATTCATTAAGTTATATGTATTGTAATATAAATATAAGTTATAATATTATTAAACTATATTAATTAGAAAAATATATTTAAAGGAGAAAATATGAAAAATAAATTTGATTCATTTGAAATGGCGATGCTTATAAAAGAGATATATTCAAGTACTATGAATATTTTAAGTAGTAGTTTGAAGGAAAGTGGATTAACTCATCAACAAATAATGGTTATAAAGATAATAGGTCACAATAAAGAGGTAACGATATCAAAGCTTTGTGAAGAAATGCACCTTGCAAAGGGAACAGTATCAGGGATTGTACAAAGGTTAGAAAGTATAGGCTATTTAGAAAAAATTAAATATGATAGTGATAAACGTAATACATATGTTAGGTTTTCTGATAAAGGATTAGAGTTTTCAAAGGAATTCAGAATGAAAATAAATAATAGCTTTGATATAGTTTTTGATAAGTTTACTAATGAAGAGGGGGAACGTGCAATAGAAGAGCTTAGAAGAATAAAAGATAAGATAAAAAAGATTAATTAGAGATTTTAAATTTAATCTCTTTTTAGTCTTGACATAAGAAATATTGAAAAGTATAATAGTTTGCATACGAACTAAATAGTTTGTATGCAAACTTATTTGGAGGGATGAAAGATGAATTCAGAATTAATTTTAGCTATTGTAACTATAACATTAGCACTAGTATTTTACACAATAGGTGTATTTGGAGAAAGAAAGGCTAAGAGCTTAAACAAAAAACATGTAATTATATTTTGGTTAGGTTTAATTTTTGATACTACAGGAACGTTAACAATGAGTAAAATAGCAGAAGAAGGAATAAAAGAAATTTCAGAAGTTTCTCAAATGATCCATGGTGTAACTGGACTTTTAGCTATTATTTTAATGTTATTTCATGCTTTATGGGCAACTTGGGTTTTATATAAAAATGATGAAAAGAAAAAAGCTACATTCCATAAGTTTAGCATAGCTGTATGGTTAGTATGGTTAGTACCATATATAGTTGGTATGATAATTGGAATGATGTAAAAGTGGGAGCTTATTCCTTTGAATAAGCTTCTTTTTTATATAAAGTAAAAAATATTTAGAAATACAAAGCTAATATAAGTTATTAGTAAATAATTAGACAATATAGTTCAAATTTAAAAAAATACCAGTTGATTAAATCTGAGTAATTTAGTATGATATAATCAATTCAGAGTGAAATAATAAGGATTAATTTAAATATACTTAAAATAAATTCAAATATAATTAAGGAGATGTAAATATGAGTGATGTTTTATTAAATATAAATGGGTTAAAAACGGCTGTAGAAGGAAAAGAAATTCTTAAAGGCTTAGATTTAAAAATAAATAAAGGTGAGATTCACGTTATAATGGGACCAAATGGTGCTGGGAAATCAACATTAGCTAATACTTTAATGGCTCATCCAAAATACAAGCAAGTTGAAGGTGAAGTTACATTTGAAGGTGAAGATATAACAGAATTAAAAACTGATGAAAGAGCAAGGAAAGGCTTATTCTTATCGTTCCAACATCCAGAAGAAGTACCGGGTATAACTGTAGAAAATTTCATAAGAAGTGCAAAAATAGCTAAGGATGGACAATTAATTAAATTTTTAAAGTTTGATAAAGATTTAAAGAATAATATGAAAGAACTAAAAATGGATAATGAATATGCAAAGAGATATTTAAATGTAGGTTTTTCTGGTGGAGAAAAGAAAAAGAATGAAATATTACAAATGCTTATGCTAAGTCCTAAGCTTGCAATACTAGATGAAACTGACTCAGGTCTAGATGTAGATGCTATAAGAATAGTTTCACAAGGTATAAAGATGTTTGCAAATGAAGAAAATGGAGTTTTAATAATAACACATAATACAAGGATACTTGAAAACTTAAAAGCTGATTACGTTCATGTTTTAGTTAATGGAAAAATAGTTAAAACAGGAGATGCAACATTAGCGAAAGAAATTGAACAAAATGGATATGAATCTTTTAAAGCAGAAGCAGCAATGTAATATGGAGGTGAATACTTTGGAAATTAAGAAGAAGACCTATGTAGATGATATGGATAGAGGTGTCTACGATGTTAAAAATGAAGACAGATTTGACTTCAAAGCCGATAAGGGATTAACAAAAGAAATCGTAGAAACTATATCTAACGAAAAAGATGAACCAGAATGGATGAGAGAATTTAGATTAAAATCTCTTGATATATATAATAAGATTAAGCTTCCAACATGGGGACCATCATTAGATGAGTTAGACATGAATAATATAGTTACTTATGTTAGACCAAAGTCAAAGCTTAATGAAAGCTGGGAAGAGGTTCCAGAAGATATTAAAAAGACATTTGATCTTTTAGGGATACCAGAAGCAGAAAAGAAATCATTAGCTGGAGTTGGAGCACAATACGATTCAGAAGTTGTTTATCATAGTATAAGAGAAGATCTTGTTAAGCAAGGCGTAATATATACAGACATGGAAACAGCAGTTAAAGAATACGAAGATATAGTTAGAGAATACTTTATGAAATGTGTTGCACCAAGTGATCATAAATTTGCTGCACTTCATGGAGCAGTATGGTCAGGTGGATCATTTGTATATGTACCAAAAGGAGTAAATGTAGATATTCCACTACAATCTTACTTTAGATTAAATTCTCCAGGTGCAGGACAATTTGAGCATACTTTAATAATAGTTGAAGAGGGAGCAACACTTCACTTTATAGAAGGGTGTTCAGCGCCTAAATATAACATGACTAATCTTCATGCAGGATGTGTTGAACTATTTGTAAAAGAAGGAGCAACTCTTAGATATAGTACAATAGAAAACTGGTCAAAGAATATGCTTAACTTAAATACAAAGAGAGCAATAGTTGAAAAGAACGGAAGAATAGAATGGGTATCAGGATCATTTGGATCAAAGATATCAATGCTTTATCCTATGAGTATTTTAAAAGGAGAAGGTGCAAGAGCAGAATTTACAGGAGTATCTTTTGCTGGTAAAGGTCAAAACTTAGATACTGGAGCAAAAATAATACATGCAGCGCCAAATACTTCTTCAACAATAAACTCAAAGTCTATTTCTAAAAATGGAGGAGCAGCTACTTATAGAGGAGTTGTAAGAGTAAATGCAAATGCTTATAACTCAAAGTCAGTAGTATCATGTGAATCATTAATGTTAGATAATTTATCTAAATCTGATACTATACCAGTTATAGATTTAATGAATGATGATGTTGAAATAGGGCATGAAGCTAAAATAGGTAAAATTAGTGATGAAGCTATATTCTATCTAATGAGTAGAGGAATAAGTGAAGAAGAAGCTAAGTCAATGATAGTAAGAGGATTCGTTGAGCCTATATCAAAAGAATTACCACTAGAATATGCGGTAGAAATGAATAATTTAATTAAGCTTGAATTAGAAGGGAGCATTGGATAATGAATAATAATTTAAATTTTAATAATTTAAATAAGACTCCTGTAAGAACTAAAAGCTGGTTAAATGTTAATGATATAACATTGAGAGATTATAAAGCTCCTGAAATAGGAATCTTTAATAATGATAAAATAACTGGTAATGATTTAGAAGGAGTTACAATAGAAAAACTTAATAAAGGAAATGTATTTCCATTAAATAAAAAGTTTATCTATGGAGTTTCAGATGAAATAGTAAATCAAGGCGAATTTGATTTTAATAAAGGATATGTAATAAATATAGATAAAAATGCTAAGATAGAAGAGCCAATAGTTATAGAATTTAATATGGATAAGGAAAATAATACTTTAGTAGATAATATATTAATAGTTGCAGAAGAAGATTCTAATGCTAAAGTAATTATAAAATATAATTCATTAGATGATAGTGAAGGATATCATAATGGTGTCTGTAAGATATTTAGTAAAAATAATAGCAACATTCAAGTTGTTAAAGTAAATTTATTAAATAAAAATACAATGAATTTAGATTCAAACCTTTCAGATGTTGGATACAATGGTAAAGTTGATTTTGTTTCAATAGACTTAGGTGGAAAAAATAGTATTACAAATTATCATGGTGATTTACTTGAAGATAATTCTGAATCAACACTTAGTTCAATTTACTTAGGTGGAGATAAGAAAGTTATAGATATGAATTATGTTATGACTCACAAAGGAAGAAGAAGTAAGTCAGAAATAACAACTAAGGGAGCCTTAAAGGGAGAAGCAAACAAAATATTCAGAGGAACTCTTGATTTCAAGAGAGGAGCTTCAAGAAGTGTTGGAGTAGAAGATGAATATTGTATGATACTATCTCCAAAGGTTAAGGGAAAAGCTCTTCCACTACTACTTTGTGAAGAAGATGATGTATCTGGAGAACATGCAGCAGCTTCAGGTAAAATAGATGAAGCAAAACTATTCTACTTAATGAGTAGAGGCCTAAGCTATAATGATGCTAGAAGAGTAATCATAGAAGGAGCCTTTAATCCAATAATAGACAAAATAGATAATGAGAATATAAGAGAAGCGATATTAGCTTCTATAAAGGAATGTTTAGATAATGAATAATAGAGATTTTTTGAAAGATTTTCCTACATTAAATAAAGAGAGAGATGGAAAGAGAATAGTTTATTTAGATAGTGCTGCAACAACACAAAAGCCTATTTCTGTTATAAATTCAATAAAAAATTATTATGAACAATCTAATGCAAATCCTCATAGGGGTGCTTATGAATTAAGTGTACTTGCAACAGAAGCTTATGACGAAGCAAGAGAAAAGGTTAGGAAATTTATAAATGCAAAATATAGAGAAGAAATAATATTTACTAAAAATGCAACAGAATCATTTAACCTTTTAGCTATGTCATATGGAATGACTTATATAAATGAAGGTGATGAAATAGTTATTTCAATTGCAGAACATCACTCAAATTTAATTCCATGGCAACAAGTAGCAAAAGCTAGAGGTGCAATTCTTAAGTATATGTACACTGATGAAAATGGTGAACTTACAGAAGAAGAAGTAAGAAGTAAAATTACTGAAAAAACAAAGATTGTAAGTATAACACATGTATCTAATGCTTTAGGAACAATAAATCCTGTAAAAGAAATTGCTGAATATGCGCATTCAAAAGGTGCTATAGTTATAGTTGATGGGGCACAAAGTGTTCCACATATGAAGGTAGATGTAAGGGACATAGATGCAGATTTTTTAGTAATTGCAGGCCATAAGCTATTAGCACCTATGGGTATAGGTGTATTATACGGTAAAAAAGAACTACTAGAAAAAATGCCACCTTTAATGTTTGGCGGAGATATGGTAGAGTATGTATATGAGCAAGAAACTACATTTAATGTATTACCATATAAATTTGAAGCAGGTACTCAAAATGTTGAAGGTGCAGTTGGATTATCAAAAGCAATAGATTACTTAAATGAAATAGGTATGGATAACATAGAAAAAATTGAAAAAGAACTAATGACTTATGCATATGAAGAAATGAGTAAGCTTGAATATGTGAAAATATATGGACCAAAAGATATTGAAAAAAGAGGCGGAGTTTTATCATTTGAAATAGATGGAGTTCATCCACATGATGTAGCCTCAATATTTGATACTTTTGGAGTCTGTATAAGAGCAGGTAATCACTGTGCACAACCTCTAATGAGATATATGGGAATAAATTCAACATCTAGAGCGAGTTTATATTTCTATAATACAAAAGAAGATGTTGATAGATTAATAGAAGCAGTAAAGCAAACATATGATATGTTTGCAAAATGGAGGTAATATTAATGGATTTAAACGCTATATATACAGAACTTATAATGGAGCACAGTACTTCAAGACATAACAGAAGAAAGCTAGATAATCCAGATTTATCTGAAAAGGGCCATAATCCAAGTTGTGGAGATGAAATAACATTAGAATTAAAGATGAATGGAGATATCATAGAAGATTTAGCATTTACTGGGCAAGGTTGTGCAATATCTCAAGCATCAACTTCAATGATGATCGATCTTATAAAAGGTAAAGATAAAGAAGAAGCATTAAAGCTTGTGGAAACATTTATTGGAATGATAAAAAGAGAAATAAATGATGAAGATGAACTTGAAGATTTAGAAGATGCCATAGTTCTAAAGAATATATCAAATATGCCAGCTAGGGTAAAATGTGCTGTTCTTGCATGGCATACTTTAAAAGAAGCTTTTGGTGAAGAAAACTAATAAAAGGTTAGGAAACTTTTGATTTCCTAACCTTTTATTATAGATATATGTAACAATCATTAGTTTTTAGAAGATATAGCTCAATATAGATAAGTATTTTACAATAATTAAAAAAATTAAGACTATTTAATCTGTAGCATTAAAAATACGTATTTGAAAGAATAAGCTTTTATATGATAGAATTATTCCACTATATTTTAAATTTAAGGAGAATAAATAAATGGAAGGAAGTCCCGGGAGTAGTTTTATATTAATTTTAATATTGGTAGTAGTTAATGCATTTTTTGCATCAGCAGAAATGGCAATAGTATCATTAAATAAAACAAAAATAAACATATTAGCAGAAGAAGGAAATAAGAAAGCAATACTATTAAGAAACATATTAAAAGAACCTAATAATTTTTTATCTACAATACAGGTTGGAATAACATTTGCAGGTTTCTTTGCATCAGCATCAGCTGCAACTTCAATTTCAGTTGGGTTTGCAAACATATTAAAGGAAGTTAATATTCCGTATAGCGAAAGTATTGCATTAGTTTTAACAACATTAGCTATTTCATATTTAACACTAGTTCTTGGAGAATTAGTACCTAAGAGAATAGCACTTCAAAATTCTGAAAAAGTTGCAATGTTTTCTATAAAAACAATAATTCTAATATCAAAAATAACTAAGCCATTTGTATGGTTTTTATCATTTTCAACTAATATTATTCTTAAGATTTTGGGATTTAAAACAGAAGGAATTGAAGAACAAATATCTAGAGAAGAAATTAGAAGCCTTATAGAAATCGGTGAAGAAAATGGAGCTATAAATCAAGTTGAAAGAGAAATGATAGATGGAATAATTGAATTTGATGATACCACAGCTAAAAAGATAATGACACCAAGAACAGAAACATTTTTACTAGATGTAAATGATGATATAAGAGATTGTATAAAAACTATTCTAGATGAAAATTTTTCAAGAATACCTATATATGAAGATGAAATAGATAATGTTATAGGAATATTACACATGAAGGATTTATTTGCAAGTATTGTTGAAAAAGGTATAGATAATGTAAAAATAAGAGATATAATAAAAGATCCATGTTTCTTTATTGAAACAAAAAGCATAGATGACTTATTTAAAGAATTAAAAGATAAAAAAGCTTATATAGCTATTTTAATAGATGAGTATGGTGGTTTTTCAGGTATAGTAACAATGGAAGATATCATAGAAGAGGTAATGGGAGAAATCCTAGATGAGTATGACGATAACTTAGATGTTGAAAAAATAGATGATAAAAATTATGTTGTCAGTGGATTAATGACTTTATCAGATTTAAATGATTATTTAGATATAGAATTAGAGTCAGAAGTTGCTGATACCATAGGGGGATTCTTCATTGAAAAGCTTGGAGAAATTCCAACTACAACTAAAAATTGCGAAGTATTATCAGACAATATAACATTAAGGTTAGTAAAACTAGATGATAGAAGAATTGATAGGATTCATTTAATTATAAACAATAAAGATAAGAAAACAGAAGAATTAAATGAAGAATAAAATAAATTAATCATTAAATCATTTAAAATGAATAATGCTCCTTTATAAAATAAACAATAGTATAAAGGAGTGTGAAAACATGAATAAAAATATAAAGGAACTTAATAAGGAACTAGAAGGAATTATAATGGGAGAAAATGAAATAGCAAAATTAAAAGATAAAGCTATGGATTATAAGGTTGTAGAACTTCTAGATAAGGTATTAATAACAGTTCAAAAAAATAAAGATTTAGTAGTAAAAGAAATTGAAGAATTAGGTGCTAAAGTTACATATGATGAAGGCATGTGGGGCAAGATAGTAGAGCTTTTTAATAGTTTTAAGGAAATAAATATAGATACTGATAAGGAAATACTACAAACATCTATTAAAGGTACAGAAATGGGATTTAAAGCTATTTTAGATTTTCTAATAAAAGACAATGATATACATGAACATTTAAAGAAAAGTTTAATAGAAGTATCAGATGAATATGCGAAACTAATAAAGGATATGCAAGAATATTTATTAAAGCTTCAATAAAGTTAAATTAATCGATATATGAATAAATTTATTAGATTAAAGCAAAATAAATTTAGTAAGGTAAAGGAGTGTATATTATGAGTGAAAAAATAATGTCTTTTAGTGATGAAAATGGAAATAAAGTAGATTATGCAATACTAGAACAAAAATTAATATGTGGAAGTGAATATGTTGCAATGGCACCAGTTAAAGATAAATCACATATTGAAATATATAAAATAAAATTTGATAAGAACTGGAATGAGAGCTTAAGTGAAGTAGAGTCAGAAAAAGAAATAAATATGTTTAAGGAAGTTTCAAGCTTAAAATTTTAATTATAAAATAAGCCAGAATAGATAATTCTATTCTGGCTTATTTTATAATTAAAAATCGCGGTAACAAATGAAAATGTTAATGAATAAGATGAAGTAAAATAATTCTAGGAGCAATAAATAATGAATAGTTATAATTTAATCATGAAACTCCAAGCGAAAATGCAAGATCCAAGATTTGCTGATAGGTTTAATAGAATAGTATCAGAGTTTAATAGCATTCCAGGAGTTCAACAAGAAGTTATGAGAATAGCACAAATAGAAGATGAGAAAAAAAGAGAAAAAGCTATATCAAAACTTCCAGATAGGGTAAAAAAACTTGTTAGAGAAGTTTATTCATTATTAAATGAATAAGCTTATTAAGTTATTTATTATACCTAATAAGATAAATAGTAAATATTATAAAAAGTATTAACCAAAAGGAGAAACCATTCATATATTATGTATTATGAGTATTATACAAGGAGATAAAAAAGATGGAAACAAATTATGAATTCAATAGTGATAATTTTGAAGAAATAATGAGAAGAATTCAAAATGAAGAAGCAAACCAATTTGTAGGAGAAAATTCAATAGGAAATAATCCAGTAGAAAACAATTCAGTAGAAAATAATGCATTCTTTGAAAATGATAATTTTGCAGATTTAGCGAATTTTGATGGAAATATCGATAATTTAAATAATGATTTTCAAGGTGAAGAAGGTCTTGAGGGACTAAGTAATGAAGAATTACGTTCTGCATGTGGTAATAATAATGGAATAGTAAATTGTCGTCGATGTTTTGAAAGAGGATTAAGAGAAGGACTAGAACGAGGATTTAGAAGAGGCTTTAGATGCGGATTATGTAAGGGGAGAGAGCAAGGAAGACGTGAAGGCTATTCACAAGGATTTAGAGATGGATTCAGAAGTGGTGTTTCTAGGGCAGAAGAATTAGCAAGAGCTAGTTTTGAAAGAGGTCTTAGACAAGGCTTTAGGCAAGGCTTTAGACAAGGATTTGAAAGAGGATTTAGAGAAGGTTGCAGAGTAGGTTTTCAAAGAGGATTTAGGGCTGGAGTTAGAAGAGGCCGTGAACAAGTAATTAGAGAAGTAATGAGATTCTTAAATTGTTTAAGCGAAGGAAATAATAATACAAATAACAATAATAATACAAATAACAATGGTTGTTGGAGATCTTGTTAATATAAAAATAAAGTAATTTAAAGAGGCTAATAAGACCAGTATAGCAGTTGCTATACTGGCCTATTTTTTTAGAATTATTTTATTCTTTATGACATATTGATAGATTAGGGGAGAGAGATATATATGAAGGATTTTTTTACATTGCAAAGGCCAAATAAAAGCTATCAAATGAATAATAGTGAGCAATTTACTCCAATAATAATAATGATATTAATAATAATATTAATAATAGTTTATAGAAATGAAATAAGAAAAAATTATAAGGTTGAAAAAATAATAAGATATATATTAACAGGTTTATCTTCAATTATATTTATATTTTATTATTTGATCACATGGTTGATTAATGGAATAGAAGTAGATAATTTACCTCTACATCTTTGCTATATTGCAAATATTTTATGTATTATTCTTGGATTTACTAAAAGTAAAAAAATATATGACTTTGTTATTTGTTATGGTGCTATAGGGGGAATAGCTAGTTTAATATCTATGGATACGTCCTTATCAAGTATGTACTTTAAATATTATCAGTTTATGGTATCGCATATTTCAATAATAGTAATTCCAATATACTTTTTATTGATACATAGATATTATCTAAAGGAATCTAAAGTAATAAAAGTATATATATTATTACAGATAATGGGTATTATAATTGGAATATTTAATCATAAATTTAATACTAATTATTTTTTTATATTGTTTAATTCAAATTTAGCAGCGAAAGGGACTATTCTTGAGGTTCTAGGGGAAGGATATAATTATTTTATAAATTTAGAGGTATTGGTAACAATATATACAATATCAATATATATATTAGCAAGAATTTTTAATAAAAAAATGAAAAACATTTACGAATATTTAGAAAATAAATATAATTTCAATTGAAAAATATTATCATTTAGTGTAAAATTAATATATAGAATATATTAATTTGAAAGGGTAAAATATGAGTAATGTAACAATAGCATTTTTGATAACATTATTTGCTGGACTTGCCACTGGTATAGGAAGTTTAATAGCGTTCTTAGCAAGGAATACAAATAAGAAATTTTTATCCATAAGTTTAGGTTTCTCAGCTGGAGTTATGATATATGTATCAATGATAGAGATATTCCCAAAGGCAAAAGATTCATTAGTATTAGCATTAGGAGAAAGATCAGGAAATTATTTAACTGTAATTTCATTTTTTGTAGGGATGTTTCTAATTGCAATAATAGATAAATTTGTACCTAGTGGAGAAAATCCACATGAAGTTAAGTCGCTTCCAACAGAAGGAAGTAATGAAAAGAATACTAGTGGACTTTTAAGAACAGGAGTATTTACTGCATTAGCAATAGGTATTCATAATTTTCCAGAAGGACTAGCTACATTTGTATCTGCGTTAGGAGATATGAAAATAGCAATACCTATAGCAGTAGCTATAGCAATTCATAATATTCCAGAAGGAATATCAGTTTCAGTACCAATTTACTATGCTACAGGAGATAAGAAAAAAGCATTTATATATTCCTTTTTATCAGGAATGTCAGAACCAATTGGAGCAATTGTAGGATATGTATTTTTAAGAAATTACTTTAATGATTTAACATTCGGAATAATATTTGCTATGGTAGCCGGAATAATGGTATTTATATCACTAGATGAATTATTACCAGCAGCTAAGGAATATGGTGAGCATCACCTATCTATATATGGATTAATTTTAGGAATGATAGTAATGGCAGTGAGCTTGCTATTATTTATTTAATAAGAAGGTTGTCTATTTTTAGGCAACCCTTTTGATATTTATAGTTTTATAAAAATTAATACATTCAAAATAAAAATATAAGTATAAAGTGTAGATTATGAGTAACATATATTATAATTTTACATGAGATTAATATTATAATAATGAATAATTAATTAAATTTCATTAAATTTGACAATTTTAAGCCTAAATACATTATAATTGTATTAAAAAGTCTTAACATAAAAAAATTATAGTAAAGAGAGGTATATAATGAAAGTAAATTGGAATAGTAAATACACAACCATAGCAATATATTCATTTATAGTTGCAATTTCAGTTATATTATTTTATTTAGCCATATCGCAAGTAACTATTTTTACTGATAAGCTAGATTCTATATTAGTTGTTATGCAGCCATTTATAATTGGATTTTCAATTGCATATATAGTAAATTTTTTATTGAACTTTTATGAAAATAAGGTTTTTGAAACAAAATACATAAAAAAGATAAAGTTAAAATCAAAAAGAGGATTAGCTATTTTATTTTCTTATATAACTACTTTTTTTATAATTAGTATGTTTGTTAAATTCTTATTACCTCAATTAATTGATAGTGTTGTTGGATTAGTAAATGATATACCTTCATATATAACTAACACTACAAACTTTGTAAATGAAATAATAATGAAATTAAATATAGAAGATCAGTATTCTCAGGTTTTAATGGATAACTTTAATAGCTTAGTTAATTATATAATTAGATTTGCAACAAATTTAATTCCTGCATTAGGAGGATTTTTAGCAAGTGTTGCATCAAGTATATGGAATGTGATTTTAGGTATAATAGTATCAGTATACTTATTAATAGATAAAGAAAAGTTATGTGCATTAAGCAAAAAAATAACTTATGGATTATTTCCGGAATCATATGCAGATGAAATTATAAAACTAGTTGATAGAAGTAACTATACATTTGGAAGATTTCTTGTGGGAAAGATAATAGATTCTTTAATTATAGGAGTATTAACATTTATAATATTAACTATATTTAAAATGCCATACACGATACTGGTTTCAGTTATAGTTGGTATAACTAACATAATACCTTTCTTTGGACCATTTATAGGTGCAATACCATCATTCATAATAATATTATTTGTATCACCTGTTCAAGCTTTATGGTTCTTATTAATAATATTATTTATACAACAATTAGATGGAAATGTAATAGGACCAAAGATTTTAGGAGATTCAATAGGTATCTCAGCTTTTTGGATATTATTTTCTATATTAGTTGCAGGAAAATTATTAGGTATAGTTGGAATGATAATAGGAGTTCCTCTATTTGCTATTTTCTACTCTATAGTTAAGGAGTTTATAGAAAGTAAATTAAGAAAAAAAGGATTAAAAACAGAGACAAAGGAATATATGAAATAAAAAAGCAAATAAAAAATCATGTATATAGGAATTAAATATTCTATATACATGATTTTTCTATTTTATCTAATAATTTATTATAGTAGATTCTAATTTACCAGCTTCCAGAGGAGCCGCCTCCATTAGAAGAGCCTCCGCCAAAACCTCCAAATCCACCAGAGCCACCTCCACCGAAGCCGCCACCTCCACCACGAGGACCACCTCTTCTTCCTATATTACTCCAAAAGATAATTTGAAGTAGTGAAGAGGAAACTCGACCACGGTTAAAAAATAAATCTAACAAGAAAGAAATGACTATTATTACTATTAAAATATTTCCTGCAAAGTTATGTGATGTTTCTTGTGCTTCCTTTGGAATTGATATATTTAAAGATTTACTTAAAGTAACTCCATATTCTTTAGCAATTAAATCAGTAAAAGCACTATAGCTCTTTATTATACCAGAACCATAATTTTCATCTTTAAAATCATCCTTAGCTAAAGATTGCATAACTCTGTTACTTAGGGCATCGGGAATAGCACCTTCTAAACCTCTTCCAACTTCAACTCGCCAATTTCTATCATTTATGGAAACTAGAATTAATAAACCATTATCTTTATTTTTCTGTCCAATTCCCCAAGAGCGAAATAAATTTATAGCATAATTTTCAATTGGAATATCATCTGTAGTATCTACGATTACAACAATAGATTGAGCTCCAGTTTTATCTTCAAGTTCTTTACCTAATGATATAATTGTTTCTATTTCATTTGATTTTAATATACCTACATAGTCATTTACATATTTATAATTTGTAGGATAAGGATAATTAGTAGCTGCTGAAACTGGTAATGAAAAACTTAGTATTAATAATAGAGAAGATATTAAAAATTTTTTGAATTTAGCACTAATATTCATATTTATCTGGAGAAATCAACTGAAGGTACTTCACTAGCACCATCACTTGCTTTATAAAGTGGTTTTTCTTGAAATCCAAATAATGAAGCAATTATATTAGTAGGGAATCTTCTCCTTTTAGTATTATAATTAGTTACAGCTGTATTATAATCTTGCCTTGCAACAGCTATTCTATTTTCAGTTCCTTCTAGCTGAATACTTAAGTCCTGAAAGTTTTGATTAGATTTTAAATCAGGGTATCTTTCAACAACAACTAATAATCTAGAAAGAGCATTTGACAATTGGCTATCTGCATTTGCTTGTTCTGATATGTTTGCTGCACCTGAAAGTTTACTTCTAGCATTAGCTATATCAGTGAATATATCCTTTTCCTGAGATGCGTATCCCTTAACTGTATTAACTAAATTAGGTATCAAGTCAGATCTCCTTTGTAATTGAGTATCTATATTAGATTCTGATGTACTAACAAGCTGCTCTAGAGATACTAAATTATTGTAGCTAGATATTATAGGAAAGACTAATATTGCAATAACTACAAGTACAGCTATTAATACTTTTGTTCCTTTTTTCATATAAAAATACATCTCCTTTCTATATATAAATTATTATATGTAAAAAGAAGATGTATTATTAAAGATTTACTGTATAATCTGGATTAATAAGAGTTATCCTAAAAATAATGCTAATATTAAAATAAGAGTAAATGTCCAATGTAAATTATTTGTATAAGGGATTCCAAGCTTTTCAAATTTACAAACTGATCTATGAGCTTTTAGTGCTATTGGAAATGTTAAAAATACTAATAAAGAAGTAATAGGATAAAATCCTGATATAACATATATTAAAGTTAAAAAATATGAACCAAAAACTAAAAATCTATAGATATATGTACTATATTTACTACCAATCCTAACACTTAACGTTCCAAGACTTAAATTAGCATCTCTTTTAAAATCTCTCATTTCATTACTTATCATTAGCGCTGGAATAAGAAATGAAGCAGGTAATGAAAGTAGTATAGGGTATATGCTTATAGATTTAGTAAAAGGATAAGATGCACCTAATACCATTAGAGGACCCATGGTTATAAAGGAAATTGGAACTCCGAGTCCTTTTCTTTTAAATACAAAGGGTTCTCCTGTATAAGCGTAAGCACCAAATATTCCTATCAAACCTATAATAAACATTTTAAAATCAGTTATGTATATAAGATATAATCCAATTAAAGAAGCTAATGCAAAACAGCACATTGCCCAAAGAAAAACATAAATATCAAAATAAGTCCTAGTCACACCTAAAAAATTAACTTTTCTACCGCTTGGCCTATAATATCTAAAACTTCCTTCAAAATAATCATTTACTAGGTTAGCTCCTGATTGAGCTAGAAGCCCAGCTACTGTTATTATGATAACCAAAAAAATATCATTATTACTAGCCCAATTAATATATCCCATTTTATCAGCTGCAATAATACCAAGAGTGGTAGATCCAATTGCTAATGTTAATGAAAAGGGACGGAATGCTTTCCAAGAATCCTTAATAAATTTCGATAGATACTCTATATCCACGTTAATCACCTCATATATTTAATTGCAATTTTAAATTTTATCATAAAAGGATAGTTCTTTCAAATTATTAAAATATATATAAAAGTATTATCTAAGAATTTCGATAGAAGTGTTAAGTTTTTCGTATGGAAGTTATTACAAGATAAATTTATAATAATAGATGTAAACGAAATCAATTAAGTGTTAACGATTTTATAAAAGGTGGAGGGTTAATATGAAAAAGGTTAAAAAATTACTTACAATGGCAATGGCTACTGTTATGGTTACAGCTTCATTAGTTGGCTGTGGTGGAAATAGTGGAGGTTCTAATGGTGGAGATACTTCAAAAGGAGACAAGGTTAAGGTTGGAGTATGTTTATACAAATTCGATGATACTTATATTTCTACAGTTCGTCAAAGTTTAGAAAAAATACAATCTGAAAATCCAGATAAAGTTGAGTTCACTTTCTATGATGGAAAAGGTGACCAAGCTACTCAAAATGACAGTATAGATACATTACTTCAAAAAGATGTAGATCTTTTATTAGTTAACTTAGTAGATACAGGAGCTGCACCTACAGTAATTGATAAGATTAAAACTGCAGAGAAACCTGTAGTACTATTCAATAGAGAACCATCAGCAGATTCAATAAAGGCATATGACAAGGCTATATTTGTTGGAACAAATGCAAAAGAAGCTGGAGTTATGCAAGGAGAAATACTGTCAAAGGTATGGGAAAAAGATAAAGCTGCTATAGATAAGAATGGAGATGGAGTATTACAATATGTAATGCTAAAAGGTGAACCTGATAATCCAGAAGCAGTTGCAAGAACTCAATATTCTGTTTCAACTTTAAATGATAAAGGAGTTAAGACAGAAGAATTAGCACTTCAAGTTTGTAACTGGGACCAAGCATTAGCACAAAATGCTACTGAAGCATGGTTCTCAAAATTTGGTGACAAGATTGAAGCTGTAATTGCTAATAATGATGGTATGGCTCAAGGTGCTATAGCTGCATTACAAGCTCAAGGTTATAACAATGGTGATGCTGCAAAAACTATCCCAGTTGTAGGTGTTGATGCTACAGCAGCAGCACAAGACTTAATTGGAAAAGGATTTATGTTAGGATCAGTTCTTCAAGATGCAGAAGGAATGGCAAAAGCATTATATGAAACTGGAATGAACTTAGCTGGTGGAAAGAGTGCTGTAGAAGGTACTTCATATAAATTTGATGATACAGGAGTTGCTGTACGTATTCCATATCAAGAATATGTTAAATAATATAAACAAATAAATTTCCTCTAAACTGCATAGTGTATTTTCACTATGCAGTTTAATAAATAATAGAAAAGTGGTGAAGTAAGTTATGGCAGATACAAAATATGTTCTTGAAATGACAGATATATGTAAAGAATTTCCAGGGGTTAAAGCGCTAGATAATGTCCAATTAAAAGTAAGACCAGGAACTGTACATGCTTTAATGGGTGAAAATGGAGCAGGTAAATCTACTTTAATGAAATGTTTATTCGGTGTTTATATTGAAGATGGTGGAGAAATTTTAATAGATGGTGAAAAAAGCAAGTTTTCTAATCCAAAGCAAGCAATGGATAATGGCGTTGCTATGGTTCACCAAGAATTAAACCAAGTTTTACAAAGAAATGTTATGGATAATATATGGCTTGGAAGATATCCAGGAAATGCTGGAATTGTAAGCGAAAAAGTAATGTATGAAGAAACTAAAAAAATATTAGATGAACTTGAAATAGATGTTAATCCAAAGGTTAAAATGGCAAAATTATCTGTTTCGCAAAGACAAATGGTTGAAATTGCAAAAGCAGTTTCATATAATGCAAAAATACTAGTTTTAGATGAACCAACATCATCATTAACTACAGAAGAGGTTAAGCATTTATTTAGAATAATTAATAAATTAAAGGCTAAAGGCTGCGGTATTATATATATTTCTCATAAAATGGAGGAGATTCTTGAAATTTCCGATGACGTTACAATAATGCGTGATGGTAAATGGATAGATACAATTCCTGCAAAAGATCTTACAACTGATAAAATAATTAAGTTAATGGTTGGTCGTGATTTAACTAATAGATTCCCACCAAAGACAAATAAGCCAGGAGAGGTAATATTAGAAGTGAAAAATCTAACTGGTACATATCAACCATCTATAAAGGATGTATCTTTTGAACTTAAAAAAGGAGAAATTTTAGGGGTTGCTGGACTTGTTGGATCAAAAAGAACGGAATTATTAGAAACTATATTTGGAATAGCTCGTCATAATGAAGGCGAAGTAATATTACATGGTAAGAAAGTTGAAAATACAGATTCAAGAAGAGCAATAAAAAATGGATTTGCATTGTTGACAGAAGAACGTAGATCAACAGGAATATTTGGACAACTTGATATAAAATTTAATACAATGATTGCTAATATAGATGGATATAGTAAATTTGGTGTATTAGATAATAAAAAGATGACTGAAGATACTAAATGGACAATAGATAGTATGAAGGTAAAAACTCCAAGTCAAAAGACGGCTATTAGAACTCTTTCAGGAGGTAACCAACAAAAAGTAATCATAGGAAGATGGCTTTTAACTAATCCAGAAATACTACTATTGGATGAGCCAACAAGAGGAATAGATGTTGGAGCTAAATATGAAATTTATCAACTTATTATAGATTTAGCTAATAAAGGCAAAGGGGTTATAGTTGTATCCTCTGAAATGCCAGAATTATTAGGAATATGTGATAGAATACTTGTAATGTCAAACGGAAGAGTAGCAGGGATAGGTGAGGCAGATAAATTGTCACAAGAAGATATTATGGCTATGGCTGCTAAATATATTTAGGATAGAGGTGTAACTTATGAACAAAGTTAAATTTAATAAAGAGTCTTTACAAAATTTCCTACTAAATTATGCACTATATATAGTATTGTTTATAATGATAGTGTTCTTTGTTATAAAGGAACCAGGGTTCCTTTCATTGAAGAATTTTACTAATATTTTAAGTCAAGCATCAACACGTGGTATCCTTGCATTAGGGGTAGCAGGACTTATAGTACTTCAAGGTACAGACCTTTCAGCAGGACGTATATTAGGCTTTACAGCTATAATATCAGCATCATTATTACAATCAACAACATATGCTGCTAGAATGTATCCAGATCTACCAGCATTACCACTAATATTACCAATGCTTTTAGCAATAGTTATAGGTGGTATATTTGGTGCAATAAATGGATTCGGGGTAGCGAAGCTCAAGGTCCATGCATTTATTATTACTTTGGGTACTCAACTTATAGCTTATGGAGCATCATGTTTATATATTGATAGACCTCCACTAGGAGCTCAACCAGTTGCTAACTTAGATGAAAGATATACAAGGTTTGTTAATGGTTACTTAAAGTTAGGTAGTGTGGAAATTCCATATTTAGTATTCTATCTTGCAATAGTTGCAGCTATTATGTGGTTTGTATGGAATAAAACAAAGCTTGGTAAAAATATGTTTGCTATTGGGGGAAATCCAGAAGCAGCAGCAGTTTCAGGTGTTAACTTAGTTAAGAATATTATGATTATATTTGTAATATCAGGTGTACTTTATGGATTAGCTGGATTCCTAGAAGCAGCTAGAGCAGGATCTACAACAACAAGTACCGGATTTAATTATGAATTAGATGCAATTTCAGCTTGTGTTGTTGGTGGGGTATCCTTTACAGGTGGTATTGGTACAATCCCAGGAGTTCTTATAGGTACTGTATTACTTCAAGTTATAAACTATGGATTAAACTTCATTGGAGTAAATGCTTATTGGCAATATATAATAAGAGGTTTAATAATAATAGTAGCTGTTTCATTAGACGTAAGAAAATATATAGCTAAAAAATAATTTAAAAAGGAAATGATGTTAAATGGAAAATGAAGCTGTAAAGGAAAAAGTAGATGAAGTTCCTAAGAAAAATATGAGGGATACATTATATGGAAATTTAGATGTATCAGTTAAAACAATGGATAGAGTTATTGCAGTATTATTTGTATTATTAGCATTATCATTGATAATAGGAGCGTTAGTATAAAAATATAATATTAATCATAGAAATAGGATGAGAATAAACATATCTCATCCTATTTTTGTTGTTTGAGAATATTTACATGAAAATTATTACAAAAATATGTTATAATTAATTTTAAGATTTAGAAAATTTAGGTTTAACTTTGAATTACCAATTTTTTTGAAAATGTAAATTTGATTTTATTATATAAGAGTTGAAATTATAAAAATGTGCATACATATTTAATTATTTGCATAAGGTGTTATATTAATCTTAGGTATAATAATTATTAAATAGGTATAAAGGGGATTTAAAATTATAATTATTAAAACTATTGCTAAAGAGATACTGTTAGTCAAATTTATTCTTTTAGAAACTTATAGTTTTTATATAGGAGGATTATTTATGGGGTTATATAAACTGATGATTGTAGATGATGAAGAGGAGATAAGACTTGGAGTTATAAAAAAAATTAATTGGGAAGAACATGGATTTATTGTTGTAGGTGATGCTGAAAATGGACAAGATGCTTTAGAAATGGCAGAAAAGTTACATCCAGATGTAATAATGACAGATATAAAAATGCCTTTTATGGATGGGTTAGAGTTAGGTAGAAAAGTTACGGATATAATGCCTTCTACAAAAATAATAATTTTTTCTGGCTCTGATGATTTGGAATATGCACATAAGGCAATAAAGATAAATGTAGTTGAGTATGTTTTAAAGCCAATTAATTCAATTGAGCTTATAGAAGTTCTAAAGAGATTAAAAGAAAAATTGGACAAGGAATATGATGCAAAAAGAAATGTGGAAACATTAAGGAATCATTATGTAGAAAGTATTCCTGTAATAAGAGAGCAGTTTCTTATTGGAGCCTTAGAAGGAAGAATAACTAGAGAAAAGTGGATAGAAGATGAGAAAAAGTTAGGATTAGATTTTATAGAAAAGTATCTATCAGTTGCAATAATAGGTGTTGATGGAAATATAAGCTCTAATGAAGAAGATTTAGAATTACAAAATGATATTGGTTTATTATCTATATCAATAAAAAATATAGTAGATGAAACGATGGAGAATTATTGCAAGTTTATAAGTTTTCCATATTTAGATAAGGTTGTAGTTTTGAGTAGTTTCAATGAAAAGGATAACATAATGAACTTTATAAAAGGGTTAAATGAAGTTTGTAAAGTTTTTGAATGTGTATTTGGAGGTACTATATCTGCAGGGGTAGGTAGGATATGTGATGATATATCAAAAATAAGATTTTCTTATAGCACAGCTCAAAGTGCATTAAATTATAGACCGATATTGGGTAATGGAAAAACTATATATATTGATGATGTTGAACCAGACAATTCAATTCAATTACAATTTGATGAGCAAGATGAAGTTAAATTTTTAAATACTATAAAATTATCTACAGAGAGTGAAATACAAGAAGTTGTAAATGGTATATTTAAAGTAGTTGAAGAATCTTGTATACCATTGGAAAAGTATAGAATTTATATAATGGAGATACTGACATCTATGCTTAAGTTAACGCAAACATATAATATAGAAATTAACGACGTATTTGGTGAAAATTTTAATTGTTATATGGGATTAGACCGTTTAGATTCTATAGAAGAAATAAAAGGATGGTTTATAAATAAGTCTATTAAACTGAATAAGCTTATAAAGAAGGAACGTGTTAATTCCTCAATGCTTTTAGTGGAAAAGGCCAAAAGTTATATAAAGGAAAATTACAATGATTTTGAAATATCAGTTGAAAAATTATGCTCAGAATTACATGTGAGTCCAACTTATTTTTCTACTATATTTAAAAAGGAAACTGATATGAGCTTTGTAAACTATCTTACTTCAGTACGACTAGAAGAAGCTGTGAAATTACTAAATACTACTGATGATAAAACATATATGATTGCTACAAAGGTAGGATATCAAGAAGCAAATTATTTTAGTTATGTATTTAAAAAGAAATTTGGAATAGCGCCATCAAGATATAGAAAGAACTGAGTGAGTTAATATGCTAAATTCTATTAAGAGTAAAATAATCGGTTATTATAAAAAAGCTAGTATTCAATATATAATATCTATATCTTTTACAATAGTAGCTGTTATTGGAATGATAGTTGTAGGTGGAGCTCTTTACTTAAGATTTACTAACTCAACAGAAGAAATGGTTTTAAAAAATAATAAATCTATATTAGAGCAAGTAAACTTAAACTTAGATAGCTACTTAAGAAAAATGATGAAGATATCAGATACTATATATTATAGAGCTATAAAGAAAACAGATTTATCAGATGAAAATATAGATAAAGAAATGGACTTAATTTATGAAGCCAATAAAGATTATTTAATAAGTATTAGCTTATTTTCGGATTATGGTGAAGTAATAGCTTCGTATCCATTACAACAATTAAAAAATAACATTGACCCTAGAGAAAGTGAATGGTTTCAAAGTGCAATAAGCAAGAGAGAAAATTTACATTTTTCTACTCCACATGTGCAAAATTTATTTTATGATCCTAATTATAAATACACTTGGGTAGTATCTTTAAGTAGAGCAGTTGAAATTACTGAAAGTGGTAGAATTAATGGTGGAGTTCTTTTAGTAGATATGAACTTTAGTGGTATAGAACAAATATGTAAAAATGTTGATATGGGGAAAAATGGATATGTTTATCTTATAGATAGAGATGGAGAAATAATATATCACCCAAGACAGCAATTAATATATTCTGATTTAATAAAAGAAAATAATTATGAAGCAGCAAAATATGAGGATGGGAATCACGTTGAAAAATTTGAAGGTGATAAAAGATTAGTAACAGTGAAAACAGTTGGATATACTGGATGGAAGATAGTTGCTATATCACCAATGACAGATATTACAGCTGATTATTATGAAATTAGGGTATTTGCTATATTTATGATGTTTTTTGCTATATTTACATTAATTTCAATAAATATGTTTGTATCATCAAGAATAGCAAATCCTATAAAAGAATTAGAAAAGTCAGTTAACGAATTTGAAAACGGAGTAGTTAATTTAAATATATCAGAAAGTGGTTCTTATGAAATTCAACATTTAGGAAAAGCAATTAAGTCAATGGTAAAACAAATGAATATGTTAATGGAAAATATAATGAATGAACAAGAGGCAAAGCGAAAAAGTGAATTAAATGCATTGCAAGCGCAAATAAATCCACATTTTTTATATAATACTTTAGATTCTATTATATGGATGATAGAAAATGAAAATTATGATGGTGCTATAGTAATGGTTACAGCCCTAGCAAGATTTTTTAGAATAAGTTTGAGCAAGGGTAAAAATGTAATAACTGTTAAGGATGAGTTAGAGCATGCTAGATATTACTTAACAATACAAAATATACGTTATAAAAATAAGTTCACTTATGATATTAAAGCAGAAGAAGAGGTTTTAAATCTCACTAGTATTAAATTAATAATTCAGCCACTGATTGAAAATGCTATTTATCATGGTATGGAATATATGAGTGGTGATGGAGATATTCTCGTACAAGCTTATTTGAAGAATGATGAATTATATATAGATATTATTGATAATGGGCTTGGAATGCCTCAAGAGGTTGCAGATAAATTACTAACTAATGAAAATGGAGTTCAAAAGAAAGGTTCAGGAATAGGACTTAGAAACGTTCATGAGAGAATAAAATTATACTTTGGAGATAGCTATGGATTAGAGATATATAGTGAACCTGATGAAGGTACCACAATAAGAATTCATATGCCATCTATAGATTTTTATAGTATTAAGGAGGATAAAAAGTGAAGATAAAAAAGAAATTAGTTTTCATAATTTTATTTATAATGCTTATTTCTTCCTTTTTAGTATTATTAAATGAAGGTAAAAAAAAGGACGTTAAGGTTTATAATTTTTCAGTAATAATTAGAGGGAAAAATAGTGAAGGGTGGAGGATAATAAAAGAGGGGATGGAGCAAGCAGCTTCTGAGATGAACGTAAATATAAGATTTTTAACACTTTTAGAGGAAAATAGTATTAAGGAGCAAACTGAATTAATAGAGAGAGAATTAAATGATGGCACAGATGCAATACTTATATCTCCAACAGATTATAATGCTATGGCAAGTACTATAGAGAACGTGAGAAAAAAGGTACCTGTAGTTTTATTTGAATCTAATATAGAAACTAAGCAAAATATACCATATATATCATGCGATAATTATGAATTGGGGCAGAGTCTAGCAGAGGAAATAGTGAGAAATGGAAATACGAGAAGTAAAGTTTCTATTATAAAAAGTGATTTAAACTGTAGTAGCATAAATGAAAGATATTTAGGATTTGTAGATGAAATAGAGAAAAGTAAAAATACTTATGAATTCTTAGAATTACCAAGGGATGAAGTACAACTTTATAATAAAGTTAGAGAAATTATAGAGAATAATGAAACTGATGTAATAATTACATTTGAGCCAAATATTTTAGAGAGTATAGGAAAAGCTAAGAAGTATGTATTAAGTACTAACAATTTAAAATATAATGTTGAATTATATGGGACAGGTAGTACAAGCTTAATAATATCTTTAATTGAAGAAAATGTAATAAATTCAATAGCTATGCAAAATGAATTTAATGTTGGATATTTAAGTGTAAAGGCTTCTGTTTCACAAATTGAAGAAAAATCAATTGATGATAGCATAATAACATCAACTATAATCAATAGTAGAAATATGTACTCTAAAGAAAATCAAAGGATGTTATTTCCCTTTGTAAGGTGATAAATTTAATGCTTTATAGGAGGTTAGGGTGAAAAAGGGTAAAAGAATAATTAATATTTTTAGCTTAATGCTAATATCTACTCTTATTGTAGGCTGTAATAAAGAAAGCAATATTAAATTTAAAAAAGAAATTAAAATAGGGGTAACACTTTATAAGCAAGATGATACTTTCATATCTACAATCAGTAAGAATTTAGAAGAAATAGTTAAAGAAAATGAAAGTGTTGATAAATCAAAAATAATACTTGACTTTGTTGATGCAAAAGGAAGTACGATAAATCAAGGAAATCAAGTGGATAAGTTTATAAATCAAGATTATGATGTTATATGTGTAAATTTAGTAGATAGAACAGCAGCATCAACTATAATTGATAAAGCTAAATCAGCAGATATTCCATTAATATTTTTTAATAGAGAACCAGTAGAAGAGGATATGAATAGATGGGATAAGCTATATTATGTTGGAGCACAAGCAGAACAATCTGCAAGATTACAAGCAGAGATAGTACTTGATGAATGGCTTTCCAAAAAGGATATAGTAGATAAGAATAAAGATAATAAGATTCAATATGTAATGCTTGAAGGAGAACCAGGACATCAAGATTCTTCAATAAGGACAGAATATTGTATAAAGTCTATTACTGAAAAAGGAGTTCAACTAGAAAAACTAGCAGATGACAGTGCTAATTGGCAAAGTGATCAAGCTATAAGTAAAATGAATCAATGGATTAAAGAGTTCGGAGATAAAATTGAAGTTGTATTTAGCAATAATGATGTAATGGCACTTGGTGCTATACATGCAATTAATTCTAGCGATGTATTTACTAAAAAACCTACGGTTGTTGGGATAGATGGTATAAAGGAAGCAATGGAATCAGTTAAAAAGGGTGAAATGATTGGTACTGTTATTAGTGATTCTAAAGCTCAAGCTCAAGCAATATTTGATATTGCAATAGCATTAGCAAAAGGAAATGATATACAAGATATAGAGGAGCTTGAAAATAATAAATATATAAAAGTACCACATACAAAAGTAACTAAAAGCAATGTAGACTTGTATATGGAGAATGAAAAGTAAATTTTACATTAAAGGGCTGTCTGCGACAGCCTTTTCATTTTAGTTAAAAATACCTTATAAATATATAAATTAAATATATAATTAATATATTGACAATAGATAAAATAATGCTATAATTAAATCATAGTAATCCGATATGAATTAAAGATTATGAAGAGGAAAAGTAATTAATAATAATTATAACAGAGAAGGTTAGTTGCTGAGATAACCCATAATTTTATTAATGAAGTGCACCTTGGAGTCGAAGGCCTGAATATGAAAAGTAGGGGCTTATGGGTTCTCCCATTATAGAGATAAGGTATTATAAGTACCTAAAAAGAGATGGATATTTGATTATATCTAATCAGAGTGGAACCGTGGAAGTTTACCTTCTGCCTCTGTGCAAACAGTGGTAGTAGGTTTTTTTTATTTATACAACAGATTTAATTAATATATTTATTAATTAGTGTATAAACTATTCATAGATTAATTAGAAGATATGAATTCTTGTATAGATAATCTAAAATCAACTTATTAGATAAAATTTTAAAAATACAATATTTAAAGAATTATCTTAAGAAATTTGCAGGCCAGCAAATAAATATTTAACTAAATATTAAATCATCTAAAATAAATATTAGGAGGATACAAAATGAATATTAATTTAATATTAGCTATTATATTATCAATAGCAGCACTTTATATAATTTATTTAGTAAAATCAAAAACAGGAAAGTTTTCTTATTCAACGTTAACTGCATTAACAATAGGGTTAATACTAGGTGCAATATTTAAAGAAAATATTAAGTTCCTTGAAGTAGTAGGAAAAGGGTATATATCATTAATAAAAATGATAGTAGTTCCTTTAGTTATGGTATCAATAATAACAAGTATAATTAGACTTAAAAATTTAGATACTTTAAAATCAATTGGTATTAAAACACTAGGAATATTACTTGGTACAACAGGTGTAGCAGCAATAATAGGAATTATTATTGGTAAGATCTTTAAATTAGGACAAGGGTTAAGCTTTGTAGGAGCAGAAGGTTTTAAAGCTAGGGAAATACCATCATTTTCAAAGGTATTATTAGACTTTTTACCATCCAATCCAGTGGCATCAGTTGTTAATAATCAAATAATTCCAATAGTAATATTTTCACTTTTCATAGCAATAGCTTTAGTAATTGAAGATAATAAAAATCCAGAGAAGGTTAAGCCATTTAAAGATTTCATTTTATCAACTTATGAATTAGTATTAAGTATAACAAGAATAGTATTGAAATTTATACCATATGGAGTATTTGCATTAATTACAACAGCTGCAGCTACAAATGGTATGGATACGATAAAATCATTAATTAATGTTATATTAGCAGTATATATAGCTTGTATATTACAAATTGTCTTAGTCCATACTCCTTTAATAGCATTTGTTGCAAGAAAAAATCCATTAAAGTTCTTTAAGGATATTTTTCCAGCTCAAGTTATAGCTTTTACAAGTCAAAGTAGTTATGGAACATTGCCTGTAACAATTAAGAGTTTAGTAGAAAATGCTAAAGTTTCTGAAAATATAGCAAGCTTTGTAGCACCACTTGGATCAACTATTGGAATGAATGCTTGTGGTGGATTATATCCAGCAATAGTTGCAATTTTTGTAGCAAATGTATTTAATGTGGATATGACTATGTATCATTATTTCTTAATAGTATTAACAACAGTTATATCTTCAATAGGTATAGCGGGAGTTCCTGGAGCAGCCACTATGTCAACAACAGTTGTTTTATCAACTTTAGGATTACCTATAGAAGGTATGGCAATGGTAATGGCTGTAGATGCTATAATCGATATGATGAGAACAGCAACTAATGTTACAGGTTCTGCAGTAGCAGCTTTAGTGGTTGATGAAACCGAAAAAAGAAAAGGAAGTGCCCATGTAGCACTTGAATCTAAATAATTAGCTAAAAATAGATTCTGAAATAAGTTTTAGCCCTATTAAACTAAAAATAAAGAGTTTAATGGGGCTATATATTTTTAAAATTAAATAGTTAAAAATATATTTTAGAATTTTATATATATCATAGATTTTGGTTAGTGGAAGGGGTTATTATTTATAAAAAAATAGGTACCACATAGATAATTGTTATCTTCTGCAATACCTTTAAAAAAATAATATTTATTATTTAAGTAATTGAACTATATCTTCAAGTTTCTTACCACCAAAATAAACTTTAGAATCGTTTATTATCAAGGCTGGAACACTCATTATTTTATGTTTATCTTTAATATCTTTGAAGTTTGATAAATCTAGCATTTCTGTTTCTATATTAGGATTTTCTATAGCTATTCTTTGAGCGGCAGTTACAACTTCAGGACAAACATGGCAGGAAAGAGATACTGCAACTTTAATGTTAGTTTTCTTATCCAGTGACAGTGATTTAATTTCATTTAGTAAATCTTCATTTAGTGCTTGACCTGGACCAGCTAAATTATAAATAGCTAATATGAATGAATTTAATTCATGTCCTCCAGGAACTCCATGGAATTTAACTCCACTGTAGTTACTATCTTTATTTAATAAAGCAACTACAGGATATTTATCTGTATGAATTTTAGATTCCATTTCAAGGTTTTCACCTTTTTTATAGATTACAGCAGAAATTTTATCACTCAAATCAGATATATCTAAAACTAAATCTCTTAATTCAATTGATTTTTTGTTACTTTCATCAACTATTGATACTAATGAAATGTTATTTTCTATTTTAGATAATATACCTTTTAATTGGTTTCTTAAAGTGTCGTTTAATAAATTACTTCTTCCAGATAAAGCCTTATTATTAGAAGTAGGTACTTCATTTTTAGTTTCCACTTTTTCTTCAATAACTTCTTCTTCAATTATTCCAAGTCTTTCTTTTTCAGATGCAACATATCTTTCAGCATCTGTTGCTGCAATAGCACCATCAGCTACAGCTGTTACAACTTGTCTTAATAGTTTAGGTCTTAAGTCACCAGCGGCATAAACACCTTTAATATTAGTTTCCATATTTTCATTTGTTAAGATATATCCGTATCTATCCATTTCTATCTTATCTTTAAATACTTTAGTTTGTGGTTCATAACCAACAAATACAAAGATACCAAATGTTCCATCTTCTTTAGGAGGGAAGTATTCTGATCTTTCATTAGTAACATTATTAATAAGCTTTACAGATCTTAAAACATCATCACCAATAGCTTCTACAACTTCAGTATTAAATCTTATTTCTATATTTTTATTAGCTTTTACCTTATCACCTATAGATTTAGCACAAGTAAACTCAGGTTCTCTTGCAACTATAATTACTTTTTTAGCAAACCTAGTTAAGTAGATGGCTTCTTCAGCAGCAGCATAACCTGCACCTATTACAAGAACTTCTAAGTCCTTAAAGAATTCTCCATCGCAAGTAGCACAGTAAGCAACACCTCTACCACCGTATTCGATTTCTCCTGGGAAACCTAATTTTCTTGGTGAAGCACCTGTTGCTATAATTATAGCTCTACCTTGGATTTCACCATTATTTGTTTTGATAATTTTTACTTCTCCAGAAAAATCAACATCAATTACATCAGCTGTTTGGAATTTAACACCGAAGTTTTCAGCTTGAGTTCTCATATCTGAAGTTAAATTAGGGCCAGTTGTTTTTACAATACCAGGATAGTTTACAATTTCAGCAGTACTATTAATTTGACCACCAGTATGTTCTTTTTCAATTATTAAAGTATTAAGTCTTGCTCTGCCAGCATATAAACCAGCAGATAAACCAGCAGGACCACCACCAATTATAATTAAATCGTATATTTTATTCATAAATTCCTCCTTAAGATTTCAATTCTATTATTAAATAATAATAATTATTGATTAGTTTATTAAAAAAATAGCGAGTTGCCTCGCTAATTTTTTAATGTATGATTAATATATAGTGAGGAGAGAATAACCCTCCTTATGTTTTATATTAAAGTTTACCAACTAAATCTAAGCTTGGTACTAAAGTTTCTTCACCTGGAGTCCAGTTTGCAGGGCAAACTTGATCGCCATGTTCAGCTACGAATTGAGCAGCTTGAACTTTTCTTAATAATTCTTCTGCATTTCTTCCAATTCCGTTTTGGTGAACTTCATAAGCTTGGATTTCTCCTTCTGGATTAACTATGAATGTTCCTCTTAAAGCTAAACCTTCTTCTTCAATAAGAACTTCAAACATTCTTGCTAGCTTTCCAGTAGGGTCAGCTAACATTGGGTATTGAATTTTTCCTATTGTTTCTGTTGCATCAGCCCATGCTTTGTGAACAAAGTGAGTATCTTCAGATACTGAGTATATTTCAGCACCAATTTTTTTGAATTCTTCATAATGATCAGCTAAGTCTCCTAATTCAGTTGGGCAAACAAATGTAAAGTCTGCTGGGTAGAAGAAGAAGATTGACCATTTACCTAAAACATTTTCCTTTGATACTTCCTTAAAGTTACCATTGTGGTAAGCTTGAACTTTAAATTCTTCGATTTTTCTTCCTATTAATGACATAAACTTTTTCCTCCTCGTTTTTAAAAGTTACTATGTATTAATAATAATTATTATTTAATAAAATGTCAATAGATATTTTAAATTAATTGATAATTTTTATCATTTGATTTTTTGTTGCAATTATACAGAAAAATATAGTATTATTTCCAAAATGAGAATAATATTTACACATAATAATTAAATAAAAATTAAGAATTTTAATACATATTGTTTTAAAGGATTATTTAGTATAAAATATATATAAAAAGTGGATTTTAAAAAGTAGATTTTTAGGGAGGATAATTTCTTGAACAAGGGTGGAATTAGATTATATTATAAAAATCAGGAAGAACTTAGCTATGCGTTAAGAGACTACATAGACGATTATTTTGAAGGTAACATAGAGGATGAAGCTTTAGAAGAAAAAATATTTATGGTAATAGAAGCTAATAAGGCTAAATTCTATAAAGATGATGAAATAGCTAAGAAACCAAAACAAATTTTGGGGAAAACAAGATTAAATGTATTAGAACAAATTTTAAAGAAAAAAAGGTGATAATAACCTAATAAAGCTATTATTTAATAATTTATATTTGTAAAACTTTAAATGGTTCCACTAATAATCTTATTATTTATAATTAAAAATTGACAAGAAGGACAAGTAGAAATACTTATCCTTCTTTTTTAATTAAGCTTTTTTAAGTTTTCTAAATTAAAGCCAAGCATTTCTGGAATAAAGTTTTTAAAGTTTATATAATCTAAGCTAAAACAATATGGAAAGTTTTCATTATAAAGCTCTAGATATAATTTTAGATTTTCTCTTGATTTTTCTAGATTATTTAATTTCTTATAACATAAACTAATTAATAAATAAATTTCCCTAAAAGCATCATTTTTAAATACATAGCTTTCGCCGTTAAGAATTGCATTTTTATATTTTTTTGCTTTATAATAAGTTTTTACAATTAAAAAAGAAATATAGCTATTTATATAATAGTTATCATTTAGTTTAATTGCTTTAATATAGTTGTCTATTGCTATATTATATTTATTTAAAAGGAAATATTCATTTGCAATGTTATAGTAATATAAATAATTTTTTTCCTCATCATCATAGGATAAATATATTGAAAGATTTCTATTACATCTATCTACTAATTGCTTTTTACTATAATCATATCCAAAGTTATATAATAAAAATTCTAAATTAAAAATTTTATTCAAATACGAATCATTATATAAAGAATTATTAAGTTTTTCATTTAGCTTTCCAGAAAAATAAAATCCAGAGTTATTTCTAATAATCCTAAGTAAATATTCACCTTTATAAGGTTTATTATCTATTATATTTATAAGTTTCAATCTAAATCCTAAATATAAAGAATCATTTAGCATATCTTTTAATTCAGATACTTGACTATTGTCCAATGACTCATCACAATCAATGTATAAAATCCAATCTTTAGATGCAATTTCTAATGCCTTATTTCTTGCAGAGCTAAAGTTATCATTCCATGGAAACTTTATTATCTTTGCATTGAATTCTTGGGCGATATTAATAGTATTATCAGTGGATCCGGTGTCAATTAAAATTATTTCATCAGCAATACTTTTTATACTTTTAAGACATCTAGTTAAGTTTGCCTCTTCATTTCTAGCTATAATACAAACGCTTAAAGTATCCAAAGAAAAGTTACCTCCAAACAAAATGGCTTTATTATAGAATATGATAATCAATAAAATATGCTAATAATAGAAAAATAGATATTACTATCAAATTCTACTTAAAACTACTTATTAAAGGTTATTTTATTAAAAATAAGCATAATATGATAAGTAGGAATAAACTATATTGTATTAAGATAAATAATTGGAGGAAGTCAATGATTAGAATTTTAATTGGGAGTCCTATTCATCAAAAGCCTTTCATTTTAAAAGAATTCCTTCTATCATTAAAAGAATTAGATTTAGAAAATTTATATATTGAATATTGTTTTATTGATGATAATAATATAGAAGAATCTTCATTAATCTTAAATAAGTTTAAAGAAGATATAGAGAAAGTTACTATTTTAAAAAGTGAAGAAAATACATCCTTATATATATGTGATGATTATACTCATAGATGGTCAAACGATTTAATAAGAAAAGTATCAAACTTTAAAAACACTATAATAGAAAAAGCTTTAAAAGAAGATTATGATTATCTTTTCCTTGTAGATTCTGATTTAGTAATGAATCCTAAAACATTAAAAAGACTGGTATCATTGAATAAAGAAATAGTTTCAAATATATTTTGGACAAGATGGAAACCAAATAGCTATGAGCAGCCACAAGTTTGGCTAAAGGATATGTACACTTTATATGATTTTGAACATGGAGAAAGATTACGTGAAAGTGAAGTTATAAAAAGAACAGCAGATTTTATTAATATGCTGAGAAAACCAGGGACATATAAGGTTGGAGGTCTTGGAGCATGTACTTTAATATCAAAAGAAGCACTTTCAAAAGGAGTAAATTTTAATCCTATTTATAATGTTTCCTTTTGGGGTGAAGATAGGCACTTCTGTATAAGAGCAGCTGTACTTGGTATTCAATTATATGTAGATACTTATTATCCTGCTCATCATATATATAGAGATGAGGATTTAGACAAAGTAAGTCAATATAAAGCATCAAACAGTATTAGAGATTTTCAAATATATAGTGAGAAGGCATATGATATATTGAAGATAGCTTTAGAAGGGATTGGAAGCTATAGTTATAAGGAAGATATCCCTTTAAATTATCTAGAGTATTTTGGAGAAGAAGAAAAAGCTAGATTGAAAATAGGGTTAATAATAGATAGAAGGATAGTATTAGAAGAAAGAATAACAAATAAAATAAATATAATAAGACATAGAACAGCATTTACTGATGACGTTAATGAAATAGTTATTAAAGTTATTTATAGTGAATCAGGATATAGAAATAACTATAGTTATTATGAAGAAAATAAAAGTAGATTTATTTTACAGATGGATAAAGATAAAAATTATAAAGTAGTTAAATGGATATTTGAGGGTAAAATGGAACTTGCAAATAAGCCTTTGGTAAGGAAAGTAAAAGAAGAAGATAATAAGCTAACTTTATCAATGGTAGTTAAAAATGAAGAAAATAGATTTTTAAAAAGAGTGTTAGAAGATGCTAAACAATATATTGATAATGCAGTTATAATTGATGATGGGAGTACTGATAATACTGTTGGAATAATAAAAGAAGTGCTAGTCGATATACCATATACCTTAGTAAAAAATAAAGATTCAAAATTTAGCAATGAGGTTATCTTAAGGAAGCAACAGTGGGAAGAAACTATGAAGATTAATCCTGATTGGATAATATTTTTAGATGCTGATGAGATATTTGAAAATAAATTTAAATATAGTGTAAGAGATTTAATGAAGAATACTGAAGTAGATGGTTATATGTTTAGACTATATGATTTCTGGGATGAAGAGCATTATAGAGAAGATAGTTTATGGAATGCTCATAACGTTTATAGATTATTTATGATAAGATATCAAGAAAATTATAAATATTTGTTTAGAGAAACACCTCAACATTGTGGAAGGATGCCATATAATTGTAATAACTTAGCATATGAGTTAAGTAACTTACGATTAAAGCATTACGGATGGTCTAGATTACAGGATAGAGAAGAAAAGTTTGAAAGATATATGAAGTTAGATCCAGAAGGAAAGTTTGGAATTCTTGCACAGTATTATTCTATATTAGATAAAAATCCAAATTTAAAAAAGTGGGAAGAATAGTGAGCAATTAATAAATATAAGTTTCTTTATTATAGGTTATATTTTAATATACAATATATAAGAGGCTGTCACAGAAAGATATTTAATGTAAAATTACAGCCTCTTGAATTAAAAATTAATACATTATAAGTTTATTTTATCAATTTCAGATATTAATAATTTTATATCATTTTCATTTGGGTGGTTTAATGATTCTACAAGATTATCTTTAATTGCTTCAAATTTTTCAGGCGTAGCTTCTTTTATCTTATTTTGAATAGCATCTGATACCTTACCTTGGCACATATATGTTCCTATAATAGTATTAGATTGAGGGATTAAATCCTTTACGCTACCTAAAATTCCGCTAAAGTATTCTTTTGTATTATCATACCCAGCAGTTCCAAATATAAATACCTTCTTGCCAGAAAGTTTCTCTATAAATGTTTTAATATCTGATCCACAAGAGTTTCCTATTGTCCAAAACCCTACAAATATAACATCTGCATCAAGTGCTTCATTACAAGGTTTCCCAAAATAACACTCATCAACTTTATTTTTGATTGTTTCTGATAATTTTTTTGTATTACCAGTTACACTGCTAAAAACTATTGAATATTTCATTGTGTCTCCTTATCATATGCTAGAATAGTTAAATTATTATAGAATAAATACTATATAATAATTATTGTGCATATATAATGCCATATTTAAAATTGTAGAGCTACTAATTTTTTATTTAAAATCTCTATGGAATATTGCTGTCTTAGTATCATCTTCAAAGTCATGCAAAGATGTTATATTAAGTTTTTCTAAAACATTATCCATAGTAGTACTATGAGTTGCTACCTTTATTGGAGAATGATAAGCAAAGTTATCTACAGCGATTTTTCCTTGCTCTTTAGGGATAATGGCTTTAGGGCCACCAACACATCCACCAATACAGCCCATGCCTTCAACAAAGTTTGCTTTAATTTCACCATTTAAAGCCTTATTTAATACTTCTTTACATTCTCTTACTCCTTCAGCTCTGACAGAGCTAAATAGCTTAGATTTTTCAGGGTATAACTCAGCAACAGCTTCGCCAACTGCAATGGAAACTCCACCTGTACGAGCGTATAATCTACCGCCTCTTGATGCATAATCTTTAGAAGGAATTCCTTGAAGTTCATTAGGATTAATTTCAAAAGCTTTAAAAATATTATCTATTTCTTGAAAGGTTAGAACAAAATCAATATCTCCTGCTAAGTCAGGTTCTTTTGCTTCAGCCTTTTTAGCTATACATGGACCTATAAAAACAACTTTAGCATCTGGATTTAATTTTTTTATAACTCTTCCAGCTCCAATCATAGGAGAAACAGATGGAGATAAATCTGGAACTAGTTCTTTATAGACTTTTTTTAGCATTCCAACCCACATAGGACAACAACATGAAGTTATCATTAAATCATTAGGACTATTAACATGATGGTTAAATTCAACAGCTTCTTTAATAGTAATCATATCAGCCGCAAAAGCAACTTCAATCATATCAGTAAAGCCCATTTTAATAAAAGCAGCACGTAGTTGATCCATAGATACATCTTCACCAAATTGCCCCATGATGGCAGGAGCAACTGCAGCTATAACTATCTTATTGTTTTTAATTAAATCTAATATAGGAATAAAGTCAACTTTATCTAAAATTTTACCATCCTTACAAGCATCTATGCATAAGCCGCAACCAACACATGAATCATAATTTATATATGTAGATTTATTATCACCATCATATAAAATTGCATCAAATGGACAACTTGCTTGACAATTAAATTTTTTATTTGCATCTTGTTTACAATCAATACTACAGCTATCTAACTTTTCTATAAATCTTTTGTTAACAGCATAATTTGTAATTGCTTTTTTTATGTTATAAACATAGTTATTATCAAAATCTATAGAAACTCCACAAAGTGATGTAATAATTTTAAATGTTTCCTGAGGTGAAATTTCATGACATACCATAATTCTAGAAAGCGTTTCATCGAAGTTGCCTTCGTAATAAGATCTTATTAAAGTGTCAAAAAGATCATTGTATTTATTATGCATTTATATACCTCCAAATAATAAATTTTCTATAGTTTAGTATATATAATTTACTAATTATTAATACTTGAAAATAATGAAAAAATGAAAGAATGAAAAAGTAAGAAGATTAGTTGAGGAATGAAGAATAACTTTTTACTAACAAATTGCTTTGCAATTTATAGCATCTTAGTAAAATTATATTGATATATTTATTAAAAATAGTACTATTTGATTATAAGAGTCTAAGAGGAGATATTATGAAGGTAATAATTAATCAAGATGAAAATAATAATGAAGTTGAAATAGTGATAAATTGTAAGGTTATTGATGATAATATAGTGAAAATAATTGAAAAGTTAAGGGAAGATGAAAATATAATTACTGGTGTTAAAAATAGTAAAGTATATATTATAAAACCAGAAAATGTATTATATTTTGAATCTGTTGACAAAAGGACATTTATATATACCAATGAAGAGGTATATGAAAGTAATCTTAGACTTTATGAAATTGAAGATAAGTTTTCAGCATATCATTTTTTTAGAGCATCTAAATCAACAATAATAAATATATCTAAAATTTTAGTTATAAACACTGTAATTGGTGGAAGAGTAGAGGTTTTGCTTGAAAATAAGGAAAAGTTAATAGTTTCTAGACAATATGTACCTATACTTAAAGCAAAATTAGATTATTAAAAGGTGGGGATATAATGAAGAATTTTTATAATATAGGATATGAAGTAAAAGCTTTAATAGGATTATTCTTTATGATGATAATATTAACCTATGGAGTAGTAAGTTTTTTTATTGAAAATAAGATAATGCCTTTAGAGTTATTATGGGAATTTATCTTATTAGCGATCATAGTTGGATTAATTCAATTTATTTTATATAATGAAAAGTTTTTATCGAAGATATCAATAAAAACAAAAACAATATCACATTATTTAATACTTTTAGGAGTTTTAAGTATCTTCATTAAATATTTTAATTGGATAGAACTATGGGGAATATCTTTTAAGATATTTTTCATAATATATACAGCATACTTTATACTTGTAACTTTGAATTTTTATGTTTATAAAAAAATAACAGGAGAAAGGTTCAATGACAAATTATTAAAATATAAAGAGAATTTATAGGTGGTGTAAAAATGGAAGCTATAAATATAACTAATTTAACAAAAAGTTATGGAAAAAGCAGGGGAATAAAAAATGTAAATTTAGAAATTAAAGAAGGAGAAATATATGGTTTTATAGGGCCAAATGGAGCAGGAAAGTCAACGACAATAAAAACTTTGCTTAATTTTATTTTTCCTACATCAGGTAGTGCTAAGATATTAGGAAAAGATATTGTAAGTGAAAGCAAGCTTATTAAGGAATTTACAAGTTATGTACCAAGTGAAGTTAGATATTATTCAGATGTTAAAGTAAAAGATATATTAAATTATGCAGCTTCATTTTTTGATTATTATGATGATCAGTATTTAAATGAACTTTGTAGTGAATTAGAAGTTGAACTAGATAAGAAAATTGAAGAACTTAGTCTTGGAAATAAAAAGAAGGTAGCTATAGTTCAAGCTCTTTTAAGCAATCCTAAGATAGTAATTTTAGATGAGCCAACAAATGGGTTAGATCCATTAATTCAACAAAAATTATTTAATATATTGTTAAAGGAAAAAGCAAAAGGGAAGACTATATTTTTATCATCACATAATCTTTCTGAAATAGAGAAATTTTGTGATAGAGTTGCGGTTATAAAAGAGGGAGAAATAATTGACATATTAGATTTAAATAAAATGAATAGAGATTTAGGAAAAAGGATAATTTTAAGATCTAATGATATAAATATAAAGGAAATTGAGAAGATATCAGAAAGCTTTAAATATATTGATGAAGAAATTGAGTTTATATATAAAGGAAATATAAATGAGTTAATAAGTTTATTATCTAAATACAATCTAGACAAGCTATTAATTGAAGATGTTAAATTAGAAGAAGCCTTTTTAAACTATTATGAAGGAGAGAATAAGTAATGAATATATTTAAGTTTGAATTTAAAAGAAATATAAAATCATTAATATATTGGAGTATAGGAACTTCTGCAATTATAGTTTTTTTTATGGCATTATTCCCAAGTATGAAGGATATGGGAATGCAAGAATTAGTAGGTGCAAAATTAGATTCACTTCCACCAGCCATTTTAGAAACCTTTAATTTTTCAAGTACTACTGATTTTAGCAATATAAATGATTTTCTTGGATATTGTCTTCAATATATTGCAATGGCTTGTGGAATTTATGGTGCAATGCTTGGAGTTAATTCTATAATAGAAGAGGAGAGCGAAGGTACAATAGAATTCTTATATTCTAAACCAGTATCAAGGAGTAAAATTCTTTGGAGTAAGATATCATCAAGGGTTGTGTACTTTTGTATATTCATAATTGTTATTGGAGTTTCTACAATAGGTATATCTATTGCAGTTAAGCCAAATGAATTAAATACAATGGATCTTATGATGAATATAAAAAGTGTGTTTATTGGAATGGCCTTTTTAGGATATATATTTATGGCAATTGGGATAGCTATATCAACAATTTTAAAGAAAGGGAAAATGGCAACTAGTTTAGGAGTTAGTTTATTTTTTATGACATATATAATTGGTATCATATCTAAGCTAAAAGAAGAGTTTTCATTTATAAAATATTTTTCTCCATATGAATGGGTAATTCCATCAAATATAATAAAGGATGGATTTGAATTAAAATTTGTTTTAATTGGATTTTTACTTATTATAATATCATTAATTGCTGCTAGTGTTATTTATAAAAAGAAAGATATGAATATAAATTAAAATAAAGGACAGGTTGTAATTTAAAAATTACAACCTGTCCTTTTTCATACAATTAAATGTTATTAAAATTAAATGCAAACAAAATTGGATAAAGTTTATTTATATATAGACAAATTATAAAATAGGTTGTAAAATTTAATTAAGAAAATATGGCGGAGGTAGTTATGGATAATGAGTTTTTTTGGAGAGCGTCTATAGATGAAATAGAAAAAGGACTAGTAGAAACGGAAGAATATATAAAATGTATAGTGTGTGAAGAAATATTTATTAAAGGAAGAATATACGAAATAGGTGGTAATTTATATGATGCAAAAAAGGCTGCTCAGATTCATATAAAAGAAAAGCATAATTCTATGTTAAGTTATCTATTAAATATGAATTCACTTTATACAGGAATATCGTCATCTCAAAAAGCAGTAATTGAATTAATAGCTTTAGGACTTAATGATAAAGAAATAGCAGCAAAGTTAGGTATTGCAAATTCTACTATTAGAAATCATAGGTATAAATTAAGAGAAAAAGAAAAGCAAGCTAAGCTATTTTTAGCAACTATGAATTTACTTGTTAAAGAAACAAATAAAGATATAAATATGTTAGAAGAAGATGTTATTTGTGATGCACACAAAGGAGCAACAACCTTAGATGATAGATTTAATATAACAAAGGAAGAAAAAATTAAGGTAATAGAAACTTATGTAGATGAAAATGGGGCATTAAAAAGCTATCCATCTAAAGAAAAGAAGAAGATTATATTATTAGAAGAAATAACTAAAAACTTTAATGTTGGAAAGAAATATTCTGAAAAAGAAATAAATAGAGTATTAAAAAGAATATATGAGGACTATGTAACAATAAGAAGAGCTTTAATTCAATATGGATTCCTAGATAGGTCTAAAGATTGTAGTGAATATTGGGTGAAGGAATAATGATAAAGAATTTTTTAGAGTTAAATAATGATGAAAAAATTTTAGCATTAGAATTTATAAAGGGAAATGAAAATACTGATTTATCATTATCCCAAATTGAAAAAGAACTTACGGATAAAATATGTAATTATGGTGAAGGTATATTATTTTATTTTGATGAGAATGAAGTAGTAGGTAAGGTGTCGATTATACTAGAGGTTGTAGATAAATTAGAAACTATCTATATAAATAAAGTAGTTTGTCCAAATTATAATAAAAAAATATTGAGAGAATTAATTAATAATTCATTAGTATTTGCTAATAAATATAATGCCAAGAAAGTTTTACTTGGAATAAGAAGTGATAATTTGCTTAAGTTAGCACAAGATATTGGACTAAAAAGAAGTTACTCATCTTTTAATATGGTTCTAAGCAATAGAGAAAAAGTAAATGATGTGTTAGATAAGATTAGGTTATCAAAGGAAAATATCGAGGAATATGTTGATGTATATAATAAGTCTTTTATGGATATGCCTCACGGAACTTATATAGAAATAGAAGAGGCAAAAAGCTATTTGAAAAATAAAAATGACAATGAAGATTATTTTATTGTATTAGATAAGGGTGAAAGTATAGGCTTTTTAAATACTATTATTAAAGATAAAAAAGCTTTCTTTGATATAGGATTAATAAAAGAATATAGGGGAAAGGGCTATGGTAAAAAAATATTAGAAACAGCAATACAATTTTTAAATGAAAAGCAAGTAGAAGAAATTTGTTTAACAGTAATAGAAAAGAATAGTATTGCTTATGAAATGTATAAGAAAAGAGGATTTAAGGTTTATAATAAACTAAGTGATTGGATAGAATTAATGTAAATTTAAAGGGGAGTCGCGAAACGCGACCTCCTTTAAAATTTGTGAAAATTGCTTTCAGAAATAGTTGTTTTTAAGGCAATCCTATTTTTCAGAAAGGCTATTATGTAAATAAATTGTATGCACTAATATAATATATTTTGATTTAACAGTAAAACTCTGCTACTTCTTCGACTACTTAAATCATTGTAACTTTGTCACTAAAGGTTGAAATTTTTATACTGTTTTTCTTTACATTGGATTGAAGGAGAGATAAACAGATTGATTCATGTAATAGGGACAAGGATTATGTAGCTGAGCTAGAGTAAGTATTCAATAGCATGAAAAGTGTGTTCTTAAATATAAAAATAAACTTTAATATGGTATAAATAATAATAGAAAATAGTAGTAATAAATATATGAAAAATAGTTCATGGAAATAGGAGAGTATATGAAATATGTAACATTAAATAATGGGGTGAAAATGCCTATTTTAGGATATGGAGTTTATCAAATTGAAGACTTGAAGGAATGTGAGAGATGTGTATTAGATGCAATTGAAGTGGGATATCGTTTAATTGATACTGCTCAGACATATGGTAATGAAGAGGCTGTAGGAAGAGCGATTAAGAAGTGTAACGTTCCAAGAGAAGAATTATTTATTACAACTAAAGTATGGATATCAAACGCTGGATATGAAAAGGCGCAAACTTCTATAGAGGAATCACTTAAAAAGCTTCAGCTAGAATATTTGGATTTAGTATTAATACATGAACCTTTCAATGATTATTATGGCACATATAGAGCTATGGAGGAAATGTATAAGGGTGGTAATATAAGAGCCATAGGAGTAAGTAATTTTTATCCAGATAGATTAGTAGATCTTATTAAATTTAATGAGGTAGTTCCAGCAATTAATCAAGTTGAAACACATCCATTTAATCAGCAAGTAAGGGCTAAAGAAATTATGGATAAATATGGGGTGCAAATTGAATCTTGGGCACCATTTGCAGAAGGAAGAAATAATATATTTATAAACAAAACCCTAAAAGAAGTAGGAGATAAATATAATAAATCTATAGCTCAAGTTGCATTAAAATATTTAATTCAAAGAGGTGTTATTGTTATTCCTAAGTCTGTTCATAAAGAAAGAATGATTGAGAATTTTAATATATTTGATTTTAAACTAGATGATTATGATATGAAGAAGATTGTAAAATTAGATAAAGCAAAAAGTGCTTTTTTCTCTTATTATGATCCTGATGTTGTAGAAATTTTTGCTGAATTAGATTAATAATAATATAAAATATGAATTTTATATCCTATTAAAAAATTATGAATATGAAAAGATAATTTACTAGATCGAATTAATTATTATAAAAAATAGTTAGTAATATAAATATGTATTACTAACTATTTTTTATAGTTTAATTTTAGCAAATTAGGAACAGTTTTATTATATTTGTGATGTTATACTATAGTTACCACGTGGGGAAAGGGGCGGTGAGAATTTGAATTATAATGATGCAATAGCACTATGTATTGATTACATTGAAAAAAATATTAAAAATGAATTATCACCAGAATTAATAGCTAATGAGTGTGGTTATTCTACATTTCATTTTTCAAGGGTGTTTAATATTAACAAAGGGATAACTTTAATGGAGTATGTAAAGAAAAGAAGACTTTCATTAGCAGCAGAGGATTTGTTTGATGATAAGAAAATAATAGATATAGCTTTAGAGTATGGATTTCAAACTCATAATGGTTTTTCTAAAGCTTTCAAAAAAGAATTTGGGTTTAGTCCTACGCAGTATTTAAAGCGTATGGATAGAAATTTGGAAAAGGAATTAATACTAAAATTTGGAGGGGATTTTATGAAGCCAACTATCATTGAAAAACCTACTTTTAAGGTTGCAGGTTATGGTATAAAAACTAATATAACTAATGGAAATTATACAAAAGATGTAGCTTCTTTTTGGATTAATTATGATGGCGAAAATTTAGAAAGCAAAATGTATCAAATATTAAATCCACCAAAACACGGTGAAGTGGGATTATGTATTCCATCAAGTGAGGATAACGGAGAAGCAACTTATATGCTTGGTGTTATAGTCAATGATTTTAACGATGCTACTGATGATATGATTACAGTAGAGGTTCCAGAAGCAACTTATGCTGTATTTACAACTCCCCCAGTTAATACAAGTACAGAAATTGAAAATAATGAATTTGCAAATGTAATTAAACAAACATGGAAATATATATTTGAAGAATGGTTTAAAGATAGTGGATATGTATTTGATGAAACAAAATTAGACTTTGAATACTATGATGAAAGGTGCCATCCAACTATAGGTACTGTAATGGATATTTATGTACCAGTATTAAAAAAGAGGGTATGAATTTTCATGTAAAAACTTAAGAAACTCGTTTAAAGTAGTTAAGAAGAATGGTTATATAAATGATGTAGGTTACTTTATAATGATAGAAATTGTAAATATATAGTATAATATTAAATACTCTTACCTTGGAAACATAGGTAAGAGTATTTTTAGCTTTAAGTAGTAGTAATAATTATAGATATTAGTTATTCAAGTGAAGATGAAAAGATAAAACCCGTATGAATAGTATTATATTATCGCATTATAAATGTAATTAAATTAATTGAAACTTTTTTATGTAAATTAATTATATGTATAATAATTTTTAATATTGTAGTAATAGGAATCTTATTTAAGGAGGTGTTTTATTATAAAGATTAATGCACCGATTGAAATAGTATATATACTGATTATAGTATTTGCTGTTCTGACTATTATATTTTTGACAGGTAAAGGAAGTTCCCTTATAAAAGTATATAGTACTATGGAAAAAGAAGAAAAATATATGAATCTTAGAAAAAGTGCTAATATTGAGAGGATGGAGCACTTTTTTCTTTGCTTTTAATTTCCCACATATAATTTAAAATCATCATATTTTTATAATCAACAGAAAAAGCTTAATACAAAATTGGTTAATCCTATTACTATAGAAGTGATAATACTAACACTTAGAAATGAAAAAGACTATTTAGAAAATAAAAATGACTAGTAAAAACCAGTTATTCTAAGAAAAATATAATAAATTATTATAGGAAAATTTAATCAGCTATAAGATAAAATTGGGGAACAACAAGTAGAAATTAGCAGTTTCTTTAAATTAGTGGAAATTTATATTCATTTGGACTTATTCCTATATCAAGAACTCCCTTTGGAGAGATTTTTTCAGGAATGACACAAGGATTTTTACTTACATTTTTAGTTGTTTATATTCATATATATGATCAAAGTATAATTAATTTAGAAATATCTAATATAATGTTGGCTAATAATATTTGTGATATGGAAGATGATTTAGAAAATAAAAGATACACATTACCGATATATATAGGTAAAGAAAGAGCATTGCAAGTTTATAAAATTACATATTATACTGGAGTTGTTTCTATAGTTATAGGAGTAGCAACAAAATTATTACCTGTAGTATCACTCTGGTTACATAATAGCATTTTTAAAACTACAATCTAAAAAAGATACCTTTGTATTATCCGTAAAGAATTTTGTAATAATTAATGCAATATATGTGGCAACCTATTAATTGGTTATGTAATTAAGTAAAGCTAAAATTAAATAAAATTTTTAGGATATTAAAAGTAAGCTAATGATATTAATAAGTATCATTGGCTTATTTTATAATTTCAATTAAATAAATATTAAAAAAATATTTAACCAATAAGTAGTAATTTGGGATAAGAATGAAAAAGAGATTACCAATCATGTAACTTCTATCAAAAAACGGGAAGCCTTTATTAAACTTTTTAGAATTTAAAGGTAATCCCATTTTTAGAAAGGCTGTGATGTAAATAAATTATGTGAATTAATATAACATATTTTGATTTAACAAAGAACAATGATTTTATATGGAGTAGTTTGGGCAGGGATGCTAAAGGTTGTAGGTCCATAAACAACAATTAGGTTTCTATTTCCAGGGTACATATTAAAAATCTGATCATTTGTTAAAATTACTTCTGTAGATGAGCCAATGAGTAGTTGTAAATTTCCATCGTTGCTTAAAAGTTGATTATTAAAATAGTCTACAGTAACATTTTCAGCTCCTGTGTTTCTAGCCATAACAATTGCACGATATTGTGGAGGGTAAATAAGCATAACAGGTGCATTTGCATCGTAAAATCCAGTTACATCGTCTCCTACATCAATAACTACATGATTTACAAAATAAGTTTCTGGAGAAATTATAAATTTTACAGGTCCCATGTCAACTGTTTCTATCGATATTAATTTATAACATCCTGTTGATGCATCATCTTGACCTGTGTAAAAGTCTTCAATCATTGTAACGGTACCACTAAGGGCTGCAAATTTTTGTACTGTGTTTCTCCACATTGAATTGAAGGAGAGATAATCAGATTGATCCATGCGATAGGGATAAGAGAAGAATTGGTTATTATACATATAGTACTCCTTTATATTGATATTGGTATAAACATCATCATTAATATTATATTAGTATCTATAAGTAATGTTACCTAATAATAGTGATTTTAAAAGTTTAAAGAATTTAGTAAGAAGAATAAATAATGAAGCCTATATATATTTTCATTAAAGATAAATCTGGGGATTTTGTGTTAGCTATGTTAGAAGATTATGAGAAATTATATATAATGAAAAGCGTAGTTTTTTATACAATTATTAAAGATGAAAAAGTTTGTTGATATAAGATTAATAGAAGATTTTGTGAAAATGATGATATATAGGATATGGAAAGAGTACTAAGAAATATTTCATAGAAATAAATGAAAGATTTAAAATGATATCCAATAGAAGTAATTGAAAGTATTTTATAAGTAGCTAATATCACTATATGAAAACGGTTAAAGGTGTTTATTTCAATTTGCACTTGTTTAAACAAAAAAATATTGACATCGATATCAATAAGTGATATTCTATAGATGTTCAAACAAGAGACTTGTTTAAACATCTAATGAGGAGGGAATGCAAAGTGGATATTAAAGGAAATGTTTCACAAATTATTAAATTAGTTGGTGGAAAAGAAAACGTTAATAGTGCAACACATTGTGTAACGCGCTTACGTATTATATTAAACGATAAAAAGTTAGTTAATGTTAAAGAATTAGAGAAATTAGAAATAGTGAAAGGTTGCTTTGATTCTAGTGGACAATTTCAAATAATAATTGGACCTGGCCTTGTTGAAAAGGTGTACAAGGAATTTGTAGTACAAACAGGTGCTAAAGAGGTTTCTAGAGAAGAAGTTAAAGAGATTACAAATAAAAACAATAATATTCTTCAAAGAGGAGTAAGGATATTAGCTGATATATTTATTCCGATTTTACCAGCTATAGTAGCATCTGGTTTATTAATGGGATTAAATAATATGTTATCTAACCCGGGGATATTCTTTGAACAATCAGTATTAGAAGCTTATCCAGGAATTTCAGGAATTGTAGGTATTATAAATTTAATAGCAAATACGGCATTTACTTTCTTACCAGCATTAATTGGATGGTCTGCAGTTAAAAAGTTTGGTGGGAATCCAGTACTAGGTATAGTTTTAGGGCTTGTATTAGTACATCCACAATTAATGTCAGCATATGATTATGCTGCTAACCCAGATGCTGCACCAGTATGGAACATATTTGGATTAGAAGTAGCACAAGTTGGATATCAAGGACAAGTTGTACCTGTATTAATTGCTGCATTTATTATTGCAAAAACTGAGAACTTCTTAAAAAGAATATTACCAGATACAATACAATTAGTTTTAGTTTCACCATTAGCAGTACTATTTACTGGATTAGTAACTTTTATGGCAATAGGACCTATTACAATGGCAGGAGCAAACTTAATAACAGATGGAGTAGTTAATTTGTTTGATGTAGCACCAGTTTTAGCAGGAGCTGTATATGGACTTATAAATCCACCACTTATAATAACAGGTATGCATCACTTATTCTTAGGTGTTAATCTACAAATGGCAGGTACATTAGGATACGTAACACTATGGCCAATTGGAGAAACGGTTACATTAGCTATGGGAACAGCTGCATTAACAATGTTCTTTATACTTAAGAACAAAAAATCTAAGAGTATAGCAGTTACTTCAACTATATCTGCATGGTTAGGTATAACTGAACCAGCTATATATGGAGTAAATCTTAGATTTAAATATCCGTTTATAGCAGTTATGTTAGGAAGTGCTGCAGGAAGTGCATTCTTAGCATACAACAATATAAAAGCAACATCAGTAGGAGTTGGAGGAATATTCTCATTCTTATCAGTATATCCAGAACAATGGGGAATTTACTTTACTGGAATGGCTATTACTTTTGTAATAACAGTTGGATTAACAGTTATATTATCAAGAAGTAAAAAGTTTATAGATGTAGAAGACGAAGTATAATTAATAAAAGGGGAAGCAATTCCCCTTTTTTATTGTTTATAATAGCAAACTATTATATTATTATAGTAAAGTAAAATTTATAATATGGAGATAGGGATATGTCACAAATTAAATATTATGAAATATATAAAGATTTAAAAGCTAAAATTGAAAATGAAACATACGGATACCAACAATTAATGCCATCTGAATATACATTAATAGAAGAGTATAGTTGTTCAAGAAATACTATTAGAAGAGCAATTTCTGAACTTGCATCAAAAGGTTATGTTCAAAGTATAAAAGGTAAGGGCGTTGTAATAATATATAAACCATACAAGAAATCAGAGTTCCTTTTAGATTATACAGAAACATTTAAGGAATCGGCTATTAGAAATAAAATGGAAAATAAAACTATAGTTATACATTTTGAAGAATTAGTAATAGATGAGAAAGTAAGTAAGAAGACATCACTACCTGTTGGAGAGGAAGTATATTATATTCAAAGGTTAAGATTTATAGAAGGAAAACCTTTAATATTAGATCATAACTATTTTCTAAAAAGTATAGCTAAAGGTCTTACTAAAGAGATAGCTGAAACTTCAATTTATGAATATATGGAAAATGAATTAAAAGAAAATATTATTACTACAAAAAGAATGATCACAGGGAAAATGGCTACTAAGTTAGATGAACAGTTTTTAGACTTAAATGGATATAATTGTGTCATTACAGTTAATAACTATACATATAATGCTAATGGAGTAATGTTTGAGTTTACAGAATCTAGACATGTACCAGAGAAGTTTGTATTTTATGATCAATCTCAAAGAATAAAAAGATAGAAAAGAAAGGAACTATTTTAAATAGTTCCTTTCAGTTTGTTGAAAAATATCATATTTAATAAGGTGTAATTTATGATATGCTTTTAGTAGATAATTGGTTTATTTATTTTCGTATTTATATAATTTAGAAGCTAAGTATATAAATGTGCTTGCAGTCCAAGTAAATGATTTATCTCTTAAAGCTTCACCGGTTATTGCATTGTAGTTTTCTGCACAGCCACTTTTATTAATAAGATTACAATATTTTCTAGCTATATCCATAGCTAATTCAGTTTCACCACAATCTTCAAAGGCTTCTACTAATAGTAGAGTAGTTGGAGCCCATATAGGACCACGCCAATATGCATCGTCTTGATATAAGTCACTATCAATAGCTTCAGAAGCAATGCCCCAATCAGTTAGATATTTCTTACTACTTAATAAATCTATCATAGATTTTCGTATCTCATCAGGTAATCTCTTACCTAAAACTATAGACATAAGTGGAAGAAGAGCATTACTGTGAATTATTTCACCAGTTCTAGTTGCACGAGCAACAGGAAGATTATCAACTATAAAATAATCAATAAATTTCTTTGTTAGCTCATCAGCTCTATTATTCCAATAAAGCCTTCCTTCTTCATTATTTAATTTTTTAGCAATATCAGAAAGTGTGTCCATGGATTTGATTAAGAATGCTGTTAAGTCTGGAGAATCAATTATAATAGCATCCTTAAAAACAGTACTATTATCTTGACCAGAATCATTACCATGGGTATATTCAATAATTCCATCATTATTAGAATCTTTATACTTTTCATAGAAAAGTACTTGTTTTTCTACGTGACTATAGATTGATTCTAATTGTTCTTTTGTAAAGTCCATTTTTTTCATCATCTTACTATAGAATAATCCCTGAACAGCAGGTTTAGTAAAATTCCATCTAAGGGTTGAGTCACTTACTGAACCAGGAATTTGACCAAGTTCATCTTGATAATCATATAATACTTCCATTTGATCAAAGGCTAAATTGTTATCAACGCCAGCTAATCCTAAAGCATTGAAGCAATGATCCCAACTCCACGCTCCTAAAAAGTAATTATTAGAAGCAAACATTGTATATCTTCTTAAATATCCTTCAGGTTTAACAGTAGAAGACCAATTTATATAAGATGCATATAAAAGACTTTTAGCATATTTTTCATCAACTACAGGTTGAAGTGCACAAAAGCTTTCGAAAGCTTTTTGGCTATTAGCACGACATTCTTCGAAGTCATATTCCTTATAAAATGGAAGTGCTGTATGAGTTGGAATATCTTGAATTACACATTTAAAGTCTTCAGCATTACTTGAAGTTATATCTATAAATGATACGTTTTCAGATTCGCTTGTGCTTCCTGTATCATCATATAAAATATTTTGTGTTAAATTTACTTTTCCAGATGGGGCAAAAACTAAAAATTTAGTTAAGTTTTTATAACTGTTAATAATTGAATATTCATTACCCTCAGTTCCTAAATAATAGTTAAATTCAAAGTTATAAACTGGTTGGGTGTCTAATCTTAAACCTACGTCAGCACCTTTACCATATAACAATATTCTTGAATCAGTATCGAAACAGATTGATATTTCTCCACCATCAAAGCTTAAAATTATGCTAGAGTAATCTGCAGAATAAGTATATTCAATAGGTGTATTATTTTTTAATGGTATGATTTTTAATACATTCATGTGACCACGTGATTTTGCTCTTAAAGATTTTAAAAATAATCCAGTATTTGATGGATTAGAATTTTCATATTTAATCGACATATAAGATCCGAAATAACTAAAAGGAGTATTTATAATATTCATTTACCTACCAATCCTTTCAAGAATAATAAACTTGTTTATACAAGTTAGGATTTATTATACTTTAATGATAAAAAAAAATCAACTGTTAGTGGTAAATATAAAGATATACTTAAGACTTTACATATTGTTAGATACATTCAAAGACTTTTTTTCTATATAAATAGCGATAAAAAAATTAAGTTTTATTACTGGGGGGAAAGCATTAAATATAGTCTTATAAATATATTGACAATGAATTATACTGTGATACAATGAAGTTGTTCAAACAAGTTTGCGGAAGGTCTATTATTAGATTAACATATACACTATTGTACTAAATAAGACTTAGAATTTTTAGATACTAAAAATAGTACAAGAGAAAAATAAGCTGGGAGTGAGGAGTATGTTAGACTTTAAAAAAAGCACGGTATATCAAATATATCCTAAATCATTTAAGGATACTACAAATAATGGAACAGGAGATTTAAGAGGAATAACTGAAAAATTGGATTATTTAAAATTTCTAGGAGTAGATTATTTATGGATTACTCCATTTTTTGTTTCACCACAAAATGATAATGGCTATGATGTAGCTGATTACTATAATATAGATCCTATATACGGGACGATGGATGATCTTGATGAATTAATAAAAGAAGCTAACAAAAGAGAAATAGGATTAATGTATGATATGGTGTTTAATCATACATCTACAGAACATATATGGTTTCAGAAAGCTTTGGAAGGTGATCAATATTATAAAGATTTTTACATTTTTAAGAAGCCTAAGGCTGATGGATCGGCTCCTACCAATTGGATATCAAAATTTGGTGGATCTGCATGGGAGTATATAGAAAAATTTGATGAGTATTACTTACATTTATTTGATAAAACTCAAGCAGATTTAAATTGGGAAAATCCTAATGTAAGAGCAGAACTGAAAAAAATATTAGGATTTTGGATGGAAAAGGGAATAAAGGGATTCAGATTTGATGTAGTTAACTTAATATCTAAACCTGAAGTATTTGAAGATGATACGGAAGGGGATGGTAGAAGATTCTATACGGATGGCCATAGGGTTCATGAATTATTAAAGGAATTGGCTGGGGATAGTGGCATGATAGATAATAATATGCTAACAGTAGGAGAAATGTCCTCAACTAGTATAGATAATTGTATAAGATATTCAAATCCTGAAGAAAAAGAATTATCTATGTGTTTTAATTTTCATCATTTAAAAGTAGATTATAAAAATCAAAATAAGTGGGGGTTACAAGAATGTGATTTTTCAAAGTTAAAAAGATTATTAAATGAATGGCAAATAGGAATGGAAGAAGGAAATGGTTGGAATGCTGTATTCTGGTGTAATCATGATCAGCCACGTATAGTTTCTAGATTTGGCGATGATAGGAAATATCATAAAGAATCAGCTAAAATGTTAGCGACAATGATACACTTATTAAGAGGAACACCTTATATTTATCAAGGTGAAGAAATAGGTATGACAAATGCATATTTTACAGATATTAATCAATATGTAGATGTGGAAAGTATAAACTATTTCAATATTTTAAAAGAAGAGGGTATGAGTGAAGAAGAAATATATTTAGCTTTACAAGAACGTTCAAGAGATAACTCAAGAACTCCAATGCAATGGAATAGTTTAGAAAATGCAGGATTTAGTAATGGTAAGCCTTGGCTGAGTGTAATAAATAATTATAAAAAAATAAATGTTGAAGAAAGTATAAAAGATGAAAGTTCTATTTTATATCATTACAAAAAGTTAATATCATTAAGGAAAAAATATGATTGTATTGCATATGGGAAATATATACCAATATTAGAAGATAGTGAATCAGTGTTTGCTTATAAGAGAGAATATAATGAGAAAACATTGATAAGTATAAACAACTTTTATGACAAGGAAGTTGAAGTAGCATTGGATATTGATTATGTTGAAAATTATAAATGTGTTATTACTAATTATGAAAATAGAAAATTAGAATCTAAGATGGTTTTAAAACCATATGAATCTATAGCTTTTATAAATTAATTTAATTAACTGAACTTATCGAGGTGAATTTTTATGAAAAGTTATTTAATAGGAGTAGACATTGGAGGAACAACAGTTAAATTAGGTTTGTTTACACCAAAGGCAGATTTAGTAGAAAAGTGGGAGATTACAACTAGAAAACATGAAGGTGGCAAATATATTCTGGCTGACATAGTGAAATCTATTGAAGATAAGCTAGAAGAGAAAAATATTGATAAATCAATGGTAGAGGGGATAGGTCTAGGAGTACCAGGACCTATTAATAATGATGGAATAGTTAAAAATTGTGTGAATTTAGGCTGGAAAGTATTTAATATAGAAAAAAATTTAAGTGAGTTAATTAAACTACCTGTAAAAGCTGGAAATGATGCAAATGTTGCTGCCCTAGGAGAAATGTGGAAAGGAGGCGGAGAAGGTTATAAAAATATTATTATGATAACATTAGGAACTGGCGTCGGTGGAGGAATTATTATAGATGGAATGCTATTACCTGGCGTTAATGGTTCGGCTGGAGAAATTGGGCATATTAATGTATGTAAAGAAGAAACTGAAAGTTGTGGATGTGGGAAAAAAGGCTGTTTAGAACAATATGCATCAGCAACAGGAATAGTAAATATAGCAAAAAAATTGATTCTGGATACAACATTAGAATCAATATTAATAGATAAAGAAAAACTTTCGGCTAAAGATATTTTCGATGCGGCAAAATTAGAAGATGGACTAGCATTAAAAGTAATCAACAAGTTTGGAGAAATTTTAGGAAGAGCTTTAGCAAATATTGCGTGTATATTAGATCCAGAAGTATTTGTTATTGGAGGCGGTGTATCTAAGGCAGGAGAATTACTGCTTGAAACTGTAAAACAAAATTATGAAATATATGCATTTCATTCTGTAAGGAAAGTTGAATTTAAATTGGCTAAACTTGATAATGATGCTGGGATTTATGGAGCAGCAAAATTATTATTTTAAAATATGTTACTATATATAGATTATTGAACGGAGACAGTAGATAGATTTGATTATATGCAAAGCTATCTACTGTCATTCTTTTTATATAAAAGATTTCACTTACTACTATTACGGAGAATCGTATAATAAATGGATTAGATTTTTACTAATATCTAATAATTAAATATATAATTTACATTAAAATTGTATTATAATACTAAATAGTTTAATAAGAATTTTTAAGGAGATGTACCGTTATAAAAATTACTGTACCGATTGAAATAGTATATATACTAGCTATAGTATTTGCCTTTCTGACTGTTATATTTTTTATGGGCAAAGGAAGTTCACTTATAGAAGTATATGGTACTACAAAAAGAGAAGAAAAATATAAGAAGTTAAGCCGAGTTATAGGAATATGTTTTGGAATTATTGATATTTTTTTAATTATTATTTCACTTATGAGAAATAAGTTATCTGAATGGTTTATTTATATTTTTATAACAGTACTTGGAATTAACATACTTGTTATAATAGTTTTATCTTCCGTAGATATAATTTTCAAAAAATCAAAGAATCAATTTGAATAATGTATCTTATTTACGTTATTCATTTAATAAGATATAGATTAAATGGTTTATGTTCCAAACATAAACTTGGCTATAAAATTATGCTAAGTGATAAAAAGGAGTTGGGTTTCTTAACAAACTTATATCTTTAAAGAATGTGATTAAAAAGGTGGGAATAAAGATGATAAGACCAATTGTAAAAGATATATTATTCTTAGGACAGAAATCGGAATATGCAACAAAAGCAGATGTAGCGGTTATTGATGATTTAGTGGATACGTTAAGGGCAAATTTAGAGCAGTGTGTTGGTATGGCCGCTAATATGATAGGAGTTAAAAAACGTATACTGGTATTTAGTATAGGTGATATAATAGTTCCTATGGTAAATCCGGTTATAGTAAAGAAAGATAAAGTTTATGAAGCAGAAGAAAGCTGTTTATCTTTAAGTGGCTTCAGAAAAACAATGAGATATGAAGCAATTGAGGTAGAATATCTTGATAGGAATTTTAAAAAGCATAAACAGACATTCACTGGATTTACTGCACAGGTTATTCAGCATGAAATAGACCATTTTGAAGGTATAATAATTTAAGAAATAAAATTACATATTATGAGATCATTAAATTAAAAGGTATTTAAGAAAAAGGAGTTATTATGGCTAAAGTAAGAAAAATGCTTGGAAAAGCAGATTCACCATATATTGTTTCTCTTATGAGATTAATAGAAACACAAAGTAAAAATACAATCGTAAAATGGTGCAATGACTATGCAAGGGAGCATATTTTACTTATTTATGAAAAAGATTATCCAGAGGATACACGTTTAAAAAATGCATTGAATGCAGTTGATGAATGGTTAGAAGGGAATATGAAATTAACAGAGGCAAAGAAAATTATTAAGGAAGTTCAAATAGCAGCAAGAGAAGCAGAAGGAAATTCAGCTGCACAAGCTTCAGCTAGAGCAATTGGAGCAACAACTGCAACAATTAACACTGTAACGAGTTCTTTAGGACTTGCTTTTTATGGTGCTGCTGCAATAGCATATACATCTATTGGTGTTAATGCTGATAGTGATGTTTATGAGGAAATTGCAGCAAGAGAGTGCAAAAATATGGAGGAGGCTTTACGTAAAGTAGCTATAATAGATGAGCCAAATCCAGCAAAAATAAATTGGTATTGCTAAATGTAGTTGTATGAAAAAACAAGAAATTCAATTTATCTAGAAGTTAATAAATTTAAATATAAAAAATTCTATGTTTAGGGGTATCACGAAACGTGATACCCCTTTGATTTCTTACATATAATTTTAAATTATCATATTTTCATAATTAGCAGAAAAAGCTATACTCTGATATATTTTACATCAAATGTTCAAATAATATCTTAATTCCTATACCTATTAAAATAACTCCACCGATTATTTCAGCATAATTTTGGACATACTCTCCAAGCTTTTTCCCAAGAAAAACAGCAAAAAAACTTAATACAAAAGTAGTTATTCCTATTATTATTACAGAAGGAACAATACTAACACTTAGAAATGCAAAACTAACTCCAATTGCTAAGGCATCGATACTAGTTGCAATAGCTAATATAGTTAGCTTCTTATAAGAAAATTCATCTCTTTCGCATTCTAAAGCTAGCTCTTTCTCTCCACCACGAATCTCTTTAATAGATTCTATTAACATTTTTCCACCTATAATTCCAAGTAGTATAAAAGCTATCCAATGATCAAAAGACTTTATATAGCTTTCAAAATATCTACCAGCCCACCAACCGATTAGAGGCATTAAGGCTTGAAATCCACCAAAGAATAATGCAACTCTAAAAGAGTATTTAAATTCATCTTCTTTTAAGCAAATACCTTTAGCTAAAGAAACAGCAAAGGCATCCATAGACAAGCCTATTCCTGTCATAAAAATTGAAAAGAAACCCATAATATGTAACTCCTTTATTATAGAATTTATTGTAAAATCCAAATTAATATTTAGGATTTTATTGACTTTTATAGATGATAAGCAAATAAAATAATAAACAAATAAAAAAGACTTATACGTAGCAAAGCTACGCATAAGTCTCGTTATTCAATACTAAGCCAGAACTATGTTCAATATGTTGACTTAGTAACTCATTCTAAAATAGAGCTAACTACTCCCTTATACTTAAAAATTATATTACATTAAATATTATATATTTATTTCAGCATATATATTACCAAATTATAAGTAATATATCAACAATTAATTTAATTTTTCAATTTATAAATTAAAATCTGTAATAAGTAAATAGATTTTAACTTTTATAATAACTAAACTATGATTAAATAAACAATAAAGAAATATCTTTATTAGTAGAAAAGTATAGAATCATATTTGCAAATTTTATAAAGATAAAGTAGTCCTTAGATAAATAAATTGTATATAATAAGATGAAATGATAGTTTAGGGGGTGGATAGGATTATAGTTTTTAATAAAATAATAGCATTGTTTTTAATTATTTTAATAGGTGTTTATGGAACTAAAAAACATATAATAAATGATGATGTTAACAAAGGTTTAAGAAGAATATTATTAGAAATCACATTACCACTATTAGTTATAAATTCGTTTAGCTTTTCTTTTGATGAAGGAATGGGAAGAAATATAATAACTGCATTTATATATAGCATTTTATTTATGATTTTGGGTGGAATAATATCTTATATTTTATTAAAGCCTTTAAAAGGAGAAAAGAAGAAGATATTACATTTTGCAAATTTCTTTTCTAACTGTGGATTTATTGGATTTCCAATTATAAATAGTATATTTGGAGTAGAGGGAGTAGTTTATACATCTATATTTAATATGGTTTTTACAATTTTTTTATGGACATATGGAGTAATGATATTTTCAGATAAGTTATCAAAAGAAAATATAAAAAAGGTATTATTAAATCCTTCAATAATTGCAGTATATATTGGAATACCTATAATGATATTTAATATAAAGTTACCAGCATCTATTTTAGATACAACTAAGATAGTAGGAGATATGACTGCACCAATATCGATGATTATAGTTGGAAGTATATTATCAAAGGTTAAAATTAAATCTATATTTAAAGAAGCATCAGTTTATTATGGAGCCTTAATAAAATTAATAGTAATACCACTTGCTATTTATATGATTAAATTAATTATAAAAGATAATTCAAGTGTAATAGATACTATTATAGTTATTCAAGCTATGCCAGCAGCAGCTATGACATCAATATTTGCAGCTGATTTTGATAAAGAAAAGGAATATGGGGCGATAGTAGTGTTTGTAACAACGTTATTATCAATAATAACTATTCCTGTAATAGTAAAAGTAATAGGATTATAAAAAGAGTGCTACAACAAATTTGAAAATGTCAATTTTGTTATAGCACTTTTAATTGCATAATAAATGCAATATAAAGTATACTTTTAGTAAGAATGTTTAATGGGGAGTGTTAGTGTGAGTAGGATTAAGATATTTACTGGACACTTTGGTAGTGGTAAGACAGAAGTTGCAATTAATTATGCTATTAAAATGGCTAAGGAAGGTAAAAAGGTAGCATTAGTTGATATGGATACAATAAATCCTTATTTTTGTGTAAGAGATATTAAAGAAACTTTAGAAAGTGATTACAAGATAAGAGTTATAAGCACAAGAAAGGATTTAGTTAATGCGGAGCTAATGGTGCTATCAGGAGAAATTTTATCTGTATTTAATGATAAATCATATGAAGTTATATTGGATATTGGTGGAGATGATGTAGGGGCAAAGGTTCTGGGAGTATATAATAAGTATTTTGAAGATGAAGACTATTCAATGTATTATGTTTTAAATAATTCAAGATCAGAAACCTTAAGTTGTAGAATGGCAAGTAAATATCTAAAATCCATAGAATCAGCAAGTAGATTAAAAGTTACTGATATAATATCAAATACTCACATGATGAAGGAAACAGAATCTAAACATATATTGAAAGGAGATATTGAATCTTTGGAGTTATCTAAGTTTTTAAGCATTCCTTACAAATACACTGTGTGTACCAAAAAATTTGAAAAGGTAATAAAGGATAAAGTTAATGGAGAAATATTACCTATAGAATTATATATGGACATGCCTTGGGAATAATGAGGAGGAATTAAATGGCTAAGGTTATATTTAAAGAGGAAAGGTGTAAAGGGTGTGGTCATTGTATAAATATATGTCCTAAAAAAATTATAAGCTTTAAAGAAAATTTTAATAGTAAGGGATATCATCCAGCTGGAATAGAGGAAGATCTTATAGCACAATGTATAGCTTGTGCATCTTGTGGAAAAATTTGTCCTGATTGTGTAATAACAATTGAAAGGTAGGAGAATAACTATGGGTGAAAAGTTCTTAATGAAAGGTAATGAAGCTATAGCAGAAGCAGCTATTAGAGCTGGATGTAAATGCTTTTTTGGATATCCTATAACTCCTCAAACTGAATTAATAGCATATATGGCAAAGAATATGCAAAAGGTTAATGGAGTCTTTTTGCAAGCAGAAAGTGAAATTGCAGCTATTAATATGGTATATGGCTGTGGAGGAACTGGAGTTAGGTGTATGACTTCATCATCTAGCCCTGGAATAAGCTTAATGACAGAAGGAATTTCATATTTAGCAGCAGCACAAGTACCTTGTGTGATAGTTGATGTAGTTAGATGTGGGCCAGGACTTGGTGGAATACAACCTGCTCAATCGGATTATTTATTTGTAAATAAGGGTTTAGGTCATGGAGATTTTAATGTGCCAGTTTATGCTCCAGCATCTATTCAAGAAATGATAGATTTAATTTGCGAAGCATTTGATGTAAGCGATTTATATCGAACACCTGTAATGATAATGGCTGATGGAATGATTGGACAAATGATGGAAGGTGTTGAATTTAAAGAAAATAAAAAAAGAGAATTACCAGAAAAAACTTGGGCTGCCAACGGTTTAGGAAAGAGAAGTAAACATAATATAATAAATTCATTAGAGTTAAATCCAGAAAGACTTGAAGGACTTAATATGGAGTTTCAAGAAAAATATAAGATAATAAAAGAAAATGAAGTTAAATATGAATTATATAATTGTGAAGAATCTTGTGATTTAATATTAGTTTCTTATGGTATAACAGCAAGAATATGCAAAAGTGTTATAAGCCTTGCAAAAAAGGAAGGGATAAACTTAGGGTTAATAAGACCTATAACTACTTGGCCATTTCCTAATGAAGCCTTTACTAAGACTTTAGGGAAAAGTAAACATGGATATTTATCTGTAGAAATGAATTGTGGACAAATGGTTGAAGACGTTAAGCTTTCTGTAAATGGAAAAGAAGAAGTTAGATTTTATGGTAGGACAGGCGGAATGATACCAACAGTAGATGAGATATACAAATATATAAAATCTATTATTGGAGGTATGTAATATGGGAATTGTTTATCAGCCAACAAAGGTGCTTTTAGATGTACCTACACATTATTGTCCGGGGTGTACTCATGGAATAATTCATAAGCTAGTTGGAGAAGTAATAGAGGAATTAGGAATATTAGATAAAACTATAGGAGTTGCATCAGTTGGATGCTCTGTACTTGCATATGATTATTTTGCTTGTGATATGTTTCAAGCAGCACATGGAAGAGCTCCAGCAGTTGCTACAGGTATTAAAAGAGCTAACCCAGATAAAGCAGTTTTTACTTATCAAGGAGATGGAGACTTAATAGCAATAGGAACCGGAGAAGTTGTTCATGCAGCAGCAAGAGGAGAAAATATTGTAACTATTTTTGTAAACAATTGCATATATGGTATGACAGGTGGGCAAATGGCACCTACAAGTTTGGAAGGACAAATTACAGAGACATCTCCATATGGAAGAGATGTTAAGGTTCAGGGTTACCCAATAAGAGTATCAGAAATGATATCTACTTTAGATGGTGCATGTTATGTTGAAAGGGTAAGTGTAGATAATATAGCAAATTTAACAAAAGCTAAAAAAGCAATTAAAAAATCTTTTGATAATTCAATAAAAGGATTAGGATATTCATTTATAGAAGTTTTATCTACATGTCCAACTAATTGGGGCTTATCTCCAATTGATTCTTTAAAGTGGCTTAGAGATAATATGATTCCATATTATCCTTTAGGTGTTAAAAAGGATTTAAAGAAGGAGGATAATTAGAATGATAAAAAAAGAAATTATATTTGCAGGTTTTGGTGGGCAAGGAATATTAACTGTGGGTAAGTTTCTAGCTTATGCAGCAATGGATAAGGGATTAAATGTTTCATGGCTACCATCTTATGGTCCTGAAATGAGAGGTGGAACAGCAAATTGTTCAGTTATAATTTCTGATGAAGAAGTTGGATCTCCTATTATATCAGAAGCAGATATAGTTGTTGTTATGAATAAGCCATCTTTAGATAAATTCAGTAAATCAATGAAGGATAATGGTACTTTAATAATAGATTCAGATATGGTAAAAGATGAAACTGATTTTGGTGATATAGAAGTATATAAGATAAATGCTGAATCAAAAGCAGAAGAGCTTGGAGATAAAAGAAATGCAAATATGATATTACTTGGTTTCTTAATTAAAAAATTAAAGATTATTACTATAGAAGATGTTTTAAACTCTATTAGAATTCATGGTAAAAAAGAATATTATGAATTAAATAAATCAGCAATAGAATTAGGTGCAAAGATGCATTTATAGATAATGGTAAATACTACAAAGGCGTTGATTTTATAATAAAAATCCAACTTTTGAAGATAATATTAATGATAATATATAGGTTACAATAAAAATTATAATTGTATAATACGAGAATAATTGTTATTATATAATCAAAGTTATTATTTTGGTAGCTTATATAAAAAATAATATATGATTTCAATTTCGGCATTTTAATTAAATAAGTATGATAAATATTTAATACTATTAGGTTTAATTATGTAGATTATTAATTGAAACATATATAGTTATAAAGAGGTGGATAATATGGATATAATTTGTCTTTGTAAGGGTGTATCAAAGGACGTAATAGTTCAAGCTATTAAAGATGGTGCTGATACATTTGAAAAAATTCAAGAAGCAACAGGTGCAGGAACAGGATTTTGCGGTGCAAGTAGATGCAGAGGTAAAATAGAAGCACTAATAGAGGAAAATAAATAAAAATATATTTAAAGGAGCTGTCACACTAATTAATTAGTGAACAGCTCCTTTAATTTAAAATATAAAATTGTATGATACATCATTTTAGATTAGAAATTAAAATAATTGACTTATAAAATGGTATATCCTTACTGTAATTCTTAAGATTTCATTAAATATGCTAAAGTTAGAATAATTTGTAACGAAATTGACAATAAATCATCTTATGATAGTAGTAGAATATAATTTAAGGAGGTGAGAATATGGTTGCTAGTATAGACATAAATAAACATTGTAGCTTGAATAAGTCAATAAGAAACTTATTTTATAAAAAGCAAAACATAAACAATTCAATTTTTTATACTGAAGAAGAAAAGAAAGAATTAACAAGAGAAATAGAAAAAGATATTTATGATACATGGAAAAAGATAAGATATAGTTTTGATAATAATGGGAAATAGGAGTTGTAGTTATACTAAAATAATAATAAAGTCATAGAGGAGACTATTAAATGATATATAATGGGATTGAAGCTCCTATGGAAGCAAGGATTTTAGTAATAAGTGAAAAGAATCACAATAGAAACAATACTATAAGCGTTAATATGAGTATAAATAAATATTATTTTTGATAAGAAGTTAGAGTTATTATGAATTCTGACTTCTTATTTATTTTAAAGATGATAAAATAAATATTATAAAACAAATATAATAAGCTAAGTGTTGTATAAAGGAGAAGAGTTATGTTCTTTATAGGGATTTTTGGAATAGAAAACAAAGAAAAAGAAGTCAAAATAATAAATAACTTAACATGTAAGAGTTGTAATAGATTAAGTATGGCAAGAATAATAAAGCATTATGAATTTTTCCATTTATTTTTTATACCTATTTTCAAATGGAATGAAAAATACTATGTAGAATGTGGAAGTTGCAAGAAGATATTTTCTATTTCTAAGGAAAAGGGGAAGATGATAGAAAGAGGGGAAAATATAGATATAACATATTGGGATTTACATGAAATTAATGATAATTATGGTTATGATTATAATATAAATAGTGTTTGTAAAAGTTGTGGTAAGGTAGTTGATTCAGAATATAAATATTGTCCATATTGCGGACATGAAATCAAATAGTATTTAAAGCATCTTCATAATACCTTCAAAATAATTTGTTAAAGTTTATATGACTAAATATTGAAATAAGGAGGTAGAACATGAGTAATATTTTAATAATAGAAGATGAGGAAAGTGTGGCTAATGTACTAAAGGCATATTTAGAAAAAGATAAATATAATGTAAGTGTATGTAACTCTGGAATGGAAGCATTAGAAGTTTTTAAGGAAATAGATTTTCAGCTTGTTATTTTAGATTTGATGCTACCAGATATAGATGGAGAAGAGATATGTAAAATTATAAGAAGAACTTCTGATGTATATATATTTATGTTAACGTCAAAAGCTAGTTTAAACGATAGAATTGTTGGTTTAGACATTGGAGCAGATGAATATTTAATTAAACCCTTTAGCCCAAGAGAACTTACGGCAAGGGTAAATGCTTTATTTAGAAGAATAAATACAAGTGAAAAAATAAGTGATATTTTTAATGATGGAATATTAAAGATAGATTATGAAAAGAGAATAGTAGAGCTTAGAGGCGAAGAAATATCATTTACACCAAGTGAATTTGATATTTTATATACATTATTAATTAATAAAGGAAAAGTTTTATCTAGGGAACAATTAATTGAAATTGTGTTTGGTATTGATTTTGATGGATATGATAGGACTATAGATGTACATATAAAGAATATAAGAAAGAAAATTGAGGAAGATACTAAGAATCCGAAGTATATAATAACAGTTACAAAAGTTGGATATAAATTTGGTGGTGATATATAAATGCAAAGTATTAGAAAAAGGCTTAGTATATCATTTTTAGTATCTTCTATTTCAGCAATTATATTAATCATATTATTTGTTAATATCACCATTAATACTAAATTTAATAAGTATATGATAGATATTCAAGATAAAAGAAATGAGAGAATAGTTTCGTACTTTGAAGAAGTTTATAAAAGGGATAAAAAATGGACTAAAAACTCTGCTGTTGAGATAATGCATGAAGCTTATATGAGTAATTATTGTTTGACTCTAAAGGATGCTAATGGAAAAGTAGTTTGGGGAATGGATCCATCAGATATAAGAGATACTAGTCATTTTAATGGCATGAATACAGAAGAAAGTGGTGTATATGTTACTAAAAATTTTGATATAGTTGTAGATGGAGAAATTGTAGGTAATGTAGAAGTTGGGCAGTATTCTTCGGTGCTATTGACAGAAGAGGACTTGGAATTTAAATCATCCATAAATAAAAGTATTGTATTAAGTGGTATATTTACATTATTAATTATAATCATAATAAGTTTGTATATATCAAAGCAATTATCAATTCCTATTAAAAAGATAGCAAGCATATCTAAAAGACTTTCAAGAGGAGATTTTGCAGCAAAGTCAAATGCAAAAAGTGATATTGAAGAAATTGAAGAATTAAGAGAAAGTATAAATATATTAGGTAAGAAGTTAAAAAATCAGGATATGTTAAGGAAGAGACTTGTGTCAGATATATCCCATGAAATAAGGACACCTCTTAATGTTTTACAAAATAACCTTGAAGCAATGATAGATGGGATTTTCCCAGTATCTAATCAAAGATTATCATCTTTAAATGATGAAGTAATAAGGTTTGGAAAGTTATTAAATAACTTGGATGTATTAAAAGAATTTGAAGATGAAAGTATAAATTTAGAATTTGAGAATATTTTATTAGACGAATTTATTATTGAATTAGCTGAAGATTTTTATTTAGAAGCTAAGAGTAAAAATATAAAAATTAATTATAGTATAGAAAAAGATGAAACTTACATTATTCATGGAGACAAGGATCAGTTAAGACAAGTATTTATAAACTTAATAACTAATGCAATTAAGTTTACAGAGAATGAAGGAAGTGTAAGTATTAATTTATATAAAGATAATAATAAAATTATAGTAGAAGTTATAGATACAGGAATAGGAATAAAGGAAGAGGATTTGCCATTTATATTTGAAAGATTATATAGAGGAGATAAAAGTCGTCAAAAAATAGAAGGTAATGGTATAGGGTTAACTATAGTAAAGAGAATATTAAGTTTACATTGTGCGAATATAGAAGTAGAATCCAATGAGGGCATAGGTACAACATTTAAGATTGTTTTTGATAATTTAAGAATTTAGGACTTAAAATAATGGAATGCTTTATAATTTTTCTATTTATTAGAAGAATATATTTAAAAATATTTTTATATTGCATATATTAATATTAGAAAGTTATTATAATTGCTAGATTTATTAATATACAAAGGGGGTCGCAAAACGCGATCCCCTTTGATTTTTATATATTCTCTCAATATATAATTATTAGCTTAAAAATATTTAATTAAAACGAAGATATTTATTTACAATTCCATCATAATCAGCATTATCCATATCATCAACTGCTTCAATTATACCAAGAATTTCATCATTTTTTGTTATTGCATATCCTCCAGTAGAAGCTAAGTTTAATTGAATTTCAAATATTCCCTTCTGTCCAATAAAGGAGCTTACTGTGCTTCCATCTTTAACACTGGATATTATATATTCACCTTCATAATTAGTATAATTAGTTAAGTCTATTGTAAGATTAAAGTCTAGATTACTTTTTGCAACTAATGTTAATGGTTGGAATTTGTTACCTACGCCATTAATAATAGCTGTTTGGAATTTTTCAGTTACTTTTGAAGTTGTAATTAAAGTTTCTGGATAAGATGGAGAATTATTTAGTGGAACAGCACAGCAGCTAGGTCCATTACTTGTACTAGGAAGTGAAGGATCGTATTTAGATGTATCAACTGAAGCTAAGTCATCTACAACTTTAATTACTCCTCTAATCATTCCCATCCAACAGCTGAAATTTATATCCTTATCATTTGGTGTAAATTCAATTACATTTTCTCCACTTTTAAGTTTTTGCTGAATATTTAATGAGTTAGCTACTACTGAATTATTACAATAGTTAAGGCTTTCACCATTAATTACCCACTTAACAGGTATACCCTTTTGAACATAAAATACATTAGGACTATAACCATTATTATTAGCAGTCATATTTATAATTTGAACTCCATCTTCAATAACTGCTTTAGATGAATCAGTGCTAGCATTTGATGCATAAGAGCCTTTCATCATAAAACCTAATGGATTTATATTTATTCCAGAAAGAGCTAAACCTCTATTACCCATTATTACTCCTAAAACTATAATAAGAACGCCACTAAGTTTAAGAAGCTTTTTAGTGTAACCTTTACTTAAGAAACCAGAAATTGCGCCAAAAGTAAGCATTAGAGGAACGGTACCTAAAGCAAATATGAACATTGATAAAGCACCTTTAAATGCACTTCCTGTACCAAGAGCAAAAAGCTGCATAGTTTGTAGTGGACCGCAAGGCATAAATCCATTTAAAAGTCCTACAATAAAAGGTGAATTAAATTTTCTTTTATATTGAGATAGAAAGTTTGGAATTCTTATGCTAAACTTTCTAAAAAATTTAAAGCCCGATATGTTTAAACCCATTATAACCATGAATATCCCTGCAAATATTTGAATGAATGCTTTTGCAGTAACTGATAATGAAAATACTGAACCTATCCCACCAATTATTCCACCTAAAATAGTATAAGAGATAACTCTACCAATATTATATAATAAGGAAGGGGTTATTGATTCAAGTTTCGATTTGCTTTCTTTAGCAAAAGATAAGCTTTGAGAAAGCATTATACCGCCACACATTCCTACACAGTGAATGGAAGTAAATATACCAACTATAAAAAGAAAAGCATATGAAGCATTACTAAGTTTTGATTCCATATCAAAGCCACTAGTTCTGAATCCAAGAATTAATATAATAAATATTATTACAAGTATTCCTATAGTTCCAAAATTGCTTGAAGCTTCAGTAGAATATCCAGCTTTATTTATAGCTTTTTTTATTTCATCTAGATTGCATAGGTCAGTATCATATTCAATTTCTAGAGTTTCCTTAGTATAGTTTGCTTTGGCGCTTATTACGCCATTAATTTTTTTCACAGTGTTTTCAATTCTTTTTTCACATGATGTACAAGTCATTTCATAAACTTTAATTTTTTCTCTTTTAATACCCATAGATATCCTCCTAATTACTAGTTAAAAAAAGTATATGAAATAATTGTGTTATTTTTATGAAGATAATCATTCTTATAAGTCTCTAAAAGTGTCATTTTATTTAGTTTAATTGTATATAAATGTAAGCATTTGTTAGAGGGATAGTTAAAAAATAGATTTAATATTAAAGAAAATAATAAATAAAGGAATTATAATAACTAACAATCTATACATAATAATTACAAAATAAGGGTAAATTATATTTGATATATAAGATTCAATATATTTACTTATAATTAATTAGTTTGTATTATATATCAAATAATAGTAGGAACATAAATAAAGGAGAGATAAACTATGTACAACAAAATTAATTTACCATATGCATTTGATGCATTAGAACCATATATAGATGAAGAAACAGTAAAAACACATTATGGAAAGCATCTTCAAACATATGAAACTAACTTAAATAAAGCTTTAGAAGGCTATGAAGAATATACAAAAGGAAAGACTTTAGATCAATTAATAAAAGATATAGAGGATTTACCAGAAGAAATAAGACCAGCAGTAGTAAATAATGGTGGTGGAGTATCAAATCATAATTTATATTTCTCAGTACTTTCTCCAACTCCAAAGAAAGCTCCAGAAGGAAAATTACTTGAAGAAATAAATAAAACTTTTGGTAGCGTAGAAAAGCTAAAAGAAGAATTAACAAATGCAGCTATATCTCAATTTGGATCAGGATATGGATTCTTAGTTAAAGATAAAGATGGAAAGTTATCAATAGTAAAGAGAGCTAATCAAAACTCACCAGTTATGGATAACCTTATTCCAATTTTAACAATAGATGTATGGGAACATGCTTATTATTTAAAATATAAGAACTTAAGAGCTGATTATGCTAAAAATATATGGAATGTAATAGACTGGGAAAAAGTTGAAGGCCTTTATGAGGATTGTCATAACATCTAATATTTAAATTAATATTTAATAAAAAGCACATCATTATTTGATATGTTGATTAATAGTAAAAAATAAAACTTTTACTATTAAGGAGCAATTAAATTTGATGTGCTTTTAATTCACTTTTAACCATAAATTTTTTATATGAATATATGACATATAAGTATCTTCATAATTTCCACATAATTATTATTTATAATAAATATTAAATAATAATTAATATTTATAGGAGAAGTAAGATGAATAAGAAAAGTAGTAAATATATAATAGTAGGAGTCGTTGCCTTAGCAATAGTAATCATATATGCTTTATTGCAGAATCCTATTAAAGGATTTTTAATGAAAAACACAAATGGAAAAGAAGAAACAAATATAACTAATAATAATCAGATAGATGATGCTAATAAGGTAGATAAGAATAAAAATAAATTACCAATACCAGAACTTTTAGAGGATACAAATCCAGATGAAAATATAGCTGAATTTACATTAGAACCACAAGAAGGAAAAACTAACTTCATAGGTAATAAAGAAACAGATACTATGGGGTATAATGGAAGCTTTTTAGGTCCGGTAATAAGAGTAAATAAAGGAGAAAAGGTAAATATTCATGTTAATAATAAATTGAAGGAAGCAACAACTCTTCATTGGCATGGATTAGAGGTAGATGGTAAAAATGATGGAGGGCCTCATCAAGGAATACAACCAGGAGATACTTGGGAGCCAAGCTTTACTATAAATCAGCCAGCAGCAACTTTATGGTATCATCCACATTTTATTGGAAGTACAGCAACACAAGTTTATAAGGGATTAGCAGGGCTATTTTATATTGAAGATGAAGTATCTAAAAGTTTAAACATCCCTAAGGAATATGGAGTAAATGATATACCATTAGTTATTCAAGATAGAAGCTTTAATAAAGATGGAAGCTTTATATATGATACAAATATAATGGATGGAGCAGTAGGTGATACAATAATTATTAATGGTTCAATTAACCCAACTTTAGATGTTAAAACTGAAAAAGTTAGATTAAGAATAGTAAATGGGGCTAATTCAAGTAACTTTGACGTGAGATTAAGCAATAATGATGAATTTTATCAAATTGCTTCAGATGGAGGGGTTTTAGAAGCTCCGGTAAAACAAAGTAGTATTTTACTATCACCTGGGGAAAGAGGCGAGATAATAGTTGATTTTTCAAAGTATGAAGTTGGAACTAAAATAGAATTAAAAAGTGATAATAAAAGTATAATGACATTTAATGTTAATGATAAAGTAGAAGATACAACAGAAATACCTAATAGCTTAACTACCATAAATAGAATGACAAAGGAAAATGTAACTAAAGAAAGAAGCTTTGAACTTAGGGGAATGGGACATATGGTATCCATAAATGGTGAGGAGTTTGATATGGATATAATAAATGAAGTAGGTAAATACGGAGAAACAGAAATTTGGACAGTTACAAATCCAGCCACAATGATGCATTCTATGGGACATCCGTTTCATATACATGGAACACAATTTCAAGTTCTAACAAGGAATGGCAAAGAGCCTTTACCAGAAGAAATGGGATGGAAAGATACTGTATTTATTAATCCTGACGAAGAAGTAAAACTTATAGTAAGGTTTAATGATATAGGAACATATATGTATCATTGTCACATACTAGAACATGAGGAAGAAGGTATGATGGGGCAAATAAAAATAGAATAAGAATAGAATAAAATTATATTAGAAATATTTTATTTTTATAGGTATTAAAAAGATTAATATTATTAAGGTTTAACTAAGTAGATAATCTTAAAAAGAGAGAGACGTAATTATTTAACTAACTAGTAAAAGTTTAGTTGAAATAAATGCGTCTCTTTATTCTTTAATAATGATATAGTAAATAATAGGATATAAATTAAATTTATTATAAAAAATATAGTAAAAAGTAATTTATAATAACTAATATAATAAACTTAATAAAATAAAGGAGCTATAATGAGCAATACATGGGAAGAAAAATGGTTTGAAGATATAGATTATTTAAAAGAAAACTTAATAAAAAGACATAAAAATTTATTTTTTCATATATCAAGAGATGAGTTTGAAGAAAAAATAAATTATTTAAAATCAATAGTAAATAATTTAGATTACGATGATATGAAGGTTGAGTTAAGTAGAATTGTTGCATCAGTAAAGGATGCACATACTTCTATCATTTTTCCAGTAAAAAAGTATTTACCATTTAAGTTTTATTGGTTTAATGATGAAATTTATATAATAAAGACTACTGAAAAATATAAAAATTTGTTGTATAAAAAGGTAAGCTCAATTGAGGATATATCAATATATGAAATTATAGAAGAACTAAAAGAAATAATCTCCTATGAAAATGAATTTTTATTTAAAGAGCAGAGCATGAAATATATTCAAGCAGCTGATATACTTTATGGATTATTATTAATAGATTCAGTAGATAAAGTCAAGATTAAAGTAAATGATTTTGAATGTAATGCAGAGACTGTATCCTTAGAGGAATTGATATATACAGAAGAATATAAATTACCTATATATGCAAAAAATGAATTTGAAAACTTTTGGTATGAACATTTGATAGATTCAAAAGAAATATATATAAAGTATAATTCATGTAGAGAAGATGGAGATATAAAATTAAGTCAAAAGATAAATGATGTAGTTGAGTATATTAATAAAAATTCTATTGAAAGACTAACATTGGATTTAAGTGATAATCTTGGAGGTGATTCTAGATTAATTAGACCGCTTATAGATTTTATAAAAACAAATAATTATATAAATAAACGTGAAAATTTAAAAGTCATAATTGGTAGAAGAACTTTTTCATCAGCCCTTTTAAATGTCTATGAATTTATAAATGAAACTAATGCAAAGATAGTAGGAGAGCCATCAGGAGGAAAACCTAACTGTTATGGTGAAATATTAAAATTTGAATTACCAAACAGTAAATTTATTGTTACTTACTCAACGAAATATTACAAGTTAATAGATGATGATTCAGTCATGGCGTTATATCCAGAAGAAATAGTTTATAGAAAAATAGAGGATTATATAAAATGAGAAAGCTTGGAACTTTGCTTAAAAATAAAGAAAGTAATTTTGGCAGAAGTAGAATAATTTATTTATTATTAACTTTAACTACAATGTGCTTTGGATTAGTCTCAAGAAAATATATTAATTATTTACCTAGTTTTATAGGTAAGTATGCAGGGGATACATTGTGGGCAACTATGCTTTATTTAGGATTAGCATTTTTATTTAATAGATTTAATATAAGAAAGATTACAATATTCTCCTTAATATTTTCTTATGGAATAGAAATTTCTCAGCTATACCAAGGAGAATGGATTAATAAAATAAGAAACACTTTAATAGGAGCATTAATATTAGGGCGTGGATTTTTATTTTCTGATTTAATTTGTTATACTGTTGGGATATTTATAGGAATAATAATAGATAAATTGATATTTAGAAAAAAATTTAATTAATATAAGGGAGGAGAATTATGATAAATTTTGCACATAGAGGAGCAAGCTTTGATTACCCAGAAAATACAATACTTGCATTAAATGAAGGAATTAAATCAGGTGCAAATGGACTAGAAATAGATGTGCATAAGACAAAAGATAATAAACTTGTTGTAATTCATGATGAAGATGTAGAGCGTACTTACTTAGGAAAAGGAGTAGTTAAGGATCTTACTCTTAATGAATTAAGAAAACTTAAAAATAGAAAAAAGTTATTTAGAGATAATAGAGAGTGTAACATACCAACATTAGAAGAAGTACTAGGATTAATAAATGGTAAAGATATAACATTAAATATAGAATTAAAAACAGATGAGATTCATTATAAGGGAATTGAAGAAGATGTAATTAGCTTAATAAATGAGTATAAATTAAATAATCAAATAATTTTATCAAGCTTTAATCATAATTCAATAAAAATAGTTAAAAGCTTGGATAGTAGTATAAAGACAGGAATATTATATGATAAACCAATTGAAGATGTAATTAAGTATGCAAAAGAGTTAGATGTAGATGCAATTCATCCAGATTTAAGATTTGTATCAAGAGAACTAATTGAAGAAGCACATGAAAATAATTTGAAAGTTAATATATATACTGTTAATATGCCAATATATATGAGATTACTTATTAAAAATAAAGCAGATGGATTATTTACCGATTATCCAGAGTTATTAAGTGAAATATTAAAAGAAGAAATATAAAAAGAAAAAGTTAAATCAATCTTACAATGTGTGATTATTTTATAATACATTGTAAGATTGATTTAACTTTTTTGTTTAAGCATAAGCTTTTAAATCTTTATAGCTATAACCATATATGTTTTTATATTTATAAATATAAAATAAAGAAAATACTAAAGTCATAAGTTCAGCAAGAGGAACTGCAAGCCAAACACCATTTACACTTATTAATGATGGTAAAAATATTATGCCACTAGATAAGAATATAAATGTTCTTAAAAGTGAAAGTAAAGCAGATACTTTACCATTAGAAAATGCAGTAAACATACCAGATGTAAAAATATTTACTCCACATAATAAGAAACTTATTTGAAATAAGTTAAATCCATTTAATGTAATATCATAAATCTCAGTTCCATTTCCAGCAAATATAGAAACTAATGATGGTGACATGTATTTTGAAATTACAAAAGTAGAGATTGAAAATAACATTATAAATATATAACTATATTTAATTATCTTATGAAGCTGCTCTTTATTTTTGCTGCCAAAATTATAACTTATGCGCGGTGATACTCCAGAAGTAAATCCTATATAAGCAGAAACTAATAAAAATTGAGCATATAAAACTATAGTTATAGAGGCAACTCCATTTTCACCTAAAAGTTTTATCATTATTATATTATATAAAAATGTTGTAACAGCAGATGATATTTGAGTTACCATTTCTGAAGATCCATTGCTGCAGCTATATAAAATTGTTTTAAAATTAAATTTAGGTTTAACAAAATGTAAAGTATTCTTTTTATTAAAGAAATAGATAATTCCAATTATCGATGGAAGTGAATAACCAATACATGTTGCTAATGCAGCACCAACAAGTCCCATATTTAAAGGTACAATAAGTACATAATCTAAAATAATATTTGTTACTCCTCCTATGATTGCACTTAATAAACCTAAGTTTGGATTACCAGCTGTAATTAAGAAATAATCAAAAAGCATTTTAAGTATAATTACAGGAGTAAAGATTAACATTGTAAATAAGTAAATATAAGAATTTTCATATAAACTATCAGTTGAACCTAGTAAATAAATAATTTGCTTTATAAATAATAAACAAAATATAGCTATGATAACTCCAAAAACTATTGAAGTTATTGTTATAAGAGTGAAGCTTTCTCTTGCTTCTTTATCTTTACCTTCTCCCATCAATTTTGCCACAATAGCACTTCCTCCTGTGGCCATCATGACACTTATTCCTATTAATATGCAAATAACAGGGTATACTATATTTATTGCAGAAAGAGCATTTGATCCAATATACCTAGAAACAAATATACCATCGATAATTGTATAAAGAGAGAAGAATACCATCATTATAATTGTTGGTAAAGTAAATTTTATAAGACTTAAAAAGGTAACTTCCTTTCCAAGTGAATTATTCATATCTAACACTCCTAAATCTTAATTGATTTTTTTCTTTTCTTATAATAAAGTATCCAGTAAGGGAATAGTCAATAGGAGGTTTACTATTTATGAAAGGAGATTTTAAAAAATATTATACAACTGGAGAATTTGCAGAGCTTTGTGGAATAAAAAAGAAAACTCTTTTTCATTACGATAATATAGATTTATTTAAGCCAGAAAAGGTTATGAGTAATGGATATAGATATTATTCAAAATATCAGTTGGAAGTTTTTAATGTAATATTAGTATTAAAGGAAATTGGTATGCCATTAAAAGAAATTAAAAAATTTTTAGATAAAAGAAATCCGGAAAACACATTACAATTATTAAAATATGAAAAAGAGCAAGTTGAAAAAGAAATACATAACCTTAGAAGGATTCAAAAACTTTTAGAAGTAAAATTAAACTTAATAGAAGTTGGAATTAATTCCACAAGTGAGTTAGTTTTAGAAGAAAAAGAGGAAGAGTATATAGTATTAAGCAATCCAGTAAATGAAACGGAAGATGACTATGATATTGAAACATATACAGAACATATAAAATACTGTATTGATAATGATTTGGATTATGGATATCCAGTAGGATCAATTATAAATAAAGAAAATTTAATTAATAGAAGATTTAATAAGTATAGTTATTATTTTAGTAAGGTAATAGAAAAGAAAAAATATAAAGATTTAGTTTTAAAGCCAAAAGGGCTTTATTTAGTAGGATATTCACATGGATATTATGATAAAGTTTATAAGGTTTATGAGAAAATGATAAAATATATAGAAGAAAATAATTTAAGAATTAATGGGTATTCTTATGAAGAAGTATTAATAGATGAAATAGCTAGTAGTGTTGGTGATGACTTTGTTATTAAAATTTCAATAAAAGTTGATAAAAATTAATTATAAAAATATTTGAACTTATAAAATTTAATGGAGCTGATTTAAAACAGCTCCTATTAAAAATTATATATTGTGAGATAGATTTATTATCATTAGTTTAGCTTGTTTTCCATAAAGTTCAGAAGAGTATCATTTACTATATCTTTTTCTTCAATAAAGGCAGCGTGACCACTTTCTTTTAAAGGTATCAATATAGAAATTTCAATATTTTCATCTAAATACTCAGCAAATTCATAAGGACAAACTTTATCCTGTATTCCATGTAAAATTAGTGTAGGAACTTTTATTTTAGGGATATCATTAAAGAGTCTTTCATTTTTTAGGCTAATTAGTCCTTGAGTAGTAGCCCATGGTGAAGCAGATAAGGCTATGTTGTTAAACCAGTTTAAAAGAGGTTGAGATACATATTGGTAGAAAAATAAATCAGAAATACCGCTAATGAATTTAGGCCTATCATTAAGAGAGGCATTTATAAACGTAGTAACTTCCGAATCTGTATATCCATAAGGAACTTCTCTTGTTTTGACCCAGCTAGGTGCAGCAGCACCTATTAAACAAAGATTAGATACACCATGACCATTATAATTAGACATATATCTTATGGATATTGCACCACCCATAGAGTGTCCAACTAAAGTTATATCATTTAATTTAAGAACGTCTATTACTTTTTTTATGTCTGCGGCCATTGTATTATAATCATATCCGTTGTAAGGTCTATCAGAATCACCATATCCTCTTAAGTCGATTGCAACACATCTGTAGCCCTTAGAAGGAAAGAAGTTTAATTGATACTCGTACACACTATGATTTAATGGCCATCCATGTATAAACAATATGGTCTTCTCTGCTTCAGAATTTAAGTCTTCCACAGCAATTCTAGAATTATCACTTGTTTTAACAAAATATTTCATAAAGGTCTCCTATATATAATTTATCACTATTAATATATTCAAGTATCAAGAATCCTGTTAATAATTAAAACTAATCAAATATAAAGTATATTAAAAAATCTTTTATTAGACCTTTGCATAAGTGAATATTATAAAGATTATATTGAAATTATAAATATATAATATTATATGTATAGGAGTTAAGAGATGAAAATATATAATTATTGCCAAAGTGATGAATTAAAATCTTGTATACTATGCTATCCAGTAAATTTTAAGATAATAGATAAAAGCAATGAATATTATAACAAAATAAACTATGATTTGCTTTATAGTCAGTATAATAACTTTATAAATACATTAAGTAAAAATAATATAAAGCTATATTTTATAGATATAAATAAAAATGCAACTCAACAAGTGTTTACTCAAGATATTGGTTTTGTAATTGATGATATACTTTTTGTAAGTAAAATGAAAGAAAAAGATAGAAAAATTGAAACTGAGAGTTTTATGAAGTTTGTAAAAGATAATAATATAAAATATTATGAAATGAAGAATAATATAGAGGGCGGGGATGTTATAAAGTATCAAGATGTTATTTTTGTTGGAATTAGTAGCAGAACATCTATCCAGGCTGCCAATGAGCTTCAAGAAGTTTTAGTTAATATGAAAAATAATACTAAAGTTATTCCAGTTAATTTGGATACTAGTAAAATACATTTAGATTGTGTTTTCAATACCCTAGATAAAGGAAGTGCAGTTATATCACCTTATGTTTATGATAAAAAAATAATAGAAAAATATATAAATAATTTATATGAAATATCTAAGAAAGATGCAGATGACTTAGGAACTAATTATGTATATTTAGGAAATAAGAAGCTATTAAGCAGTAATAAATCTGTAACTGAAATGCTTATAGAAAAAGGCTATGAAGTGGAATTTATAGAATACAGTGAAATTATGAAAAGTCAAGGAAGTTTAGGGTGTTCGTGCATATTTGATTTAAGAGAATAATATAGGGTTTAGGGTTTTATATTTGATTTAATGCTAGTAGTATATTAGAGTTTTAATATATTACTAGCATTAATTCTATACAAAATTAAGCATATAAAGATTACTTTATGAAATTAATTTCTTAGTATGAACATAAAATGAATTTTATAAATATACTATAATAAAATTCTTATGGAGGAAAAGACATGCTAGCACGTAAAAGATATATTTTTTTATCTTTAGAATTACATTTATTTTATGCACGAATTATGAAAGAGCATGCTATTTTTTTAGAGGCTGGATTTACCCCTAAAAATGATAAGCTTGCTAAAGAAGCTGATAACTACAAACTACAATTTGAAAAACTTTTATTAGATACTATAAAATTAAGTCATGGAAGAATTAGAGAAGAGGTATTAGATTCAGGAGAACTTTATACTGATTACACTTTAAGTACAGAAAGAAAAACAGAACATTATACTGGTATAGAAATAAATTCTAAAATAACAATTATAGAGACAAAACTACAGGGAAAAGATCATAAAGATTATGATAATAAGACAAAAAGTTCTGTAAAGAGGCTTAATAGTATGGCTATAAAATTACTTGATTGCTTAATAGATTTTAAAACAAAGGTTTTAAATGAAGTACTAGCATGTAATATATTTACGGCAAGTTATCCTACATTTTTAGATCACTTAATACATGAAGCAAAATTATATCGTTCATATGTTTATTCTTTGGAAAATGATCAAGATATTGAAGAAAAAAATATTAAGGATGCTGAATTGTTTTGGGACCATATTATGCTTGAACATGCTTCTTTTATAAGAGGATTATTAGACCCTTCTGAAGGAAAACTTATAAGAACAGCAGATGAATTTGTAAAGGTATATAATGATTTAATTCAAAGTACTATGGATATAGATTCTACAGGAATGTTAGGAGTTACTGATAATACCTTAACAGAAACTATTAATTTTAGAGATTTTAAAAAATCAGGTACAGAAGGAATTGATGAGTGTAAAATAAAATCCATGATGCTTCCACTTATGGCTGATCATGTATTAAGAGAAGCAAATCATTATATAAGATTACTTAAAAGTTATGAAAATAGGATTTAATTTAAGTTGATTTTAATAAAAATTGACATACATAAGAAGAGGCAATAAGAAAATTATATGTGAATATATTAGAGTAACCACCTGTTTGGGGTGGTTATTTTAATTAAAAGAAATCAATGTGTAAAATAACTATATATAATTAACGAGAAGAAAATCAATTCTAATTATTAAGTATTAGATTATTAATAAATATTTTTATATTATCAAATAATTAAATTGTTTCGGAAGAGGCAAGTGAGGTAATGATGGATCTTAACATTTTAATTCGATATGTGATAAGTGTTGCGATAAGTTCATTGGTGTTTTTCATAATTATGGTAAATTATAATAGGATGAAGAATGTTGTAAAAAATAGATTGTTAATATTCTTTTTAACTGTAGTACTAGTTTTAGTTGATATTATAATTAAAATTCTTTTGGGAAGAGAAAGCATTTCTGCTACAATAATTAGAAGTATTACATATTCAGTAAGTATGAGCATTTTTATTTATTTAATTTTTAAGTAGGAAACAGAAAGTATAATGAATTTTGAATAGAGGTTATTTATGTATCAATACAATTGGCTTTTTGAAGCAAGATCAATAGGAGAATTTTTTAAGAGACTAGGAATTTTTATTTTAACAATAATAATATTATTTTTACACTTCATTGGAGTAGCTTATGTAATTGAAAGTTTTATTAAAGGATTTAATGAGAATTATCTAATAATAACAACGAAGCTATTTGATAATATAGTATGTTTTTTACTTCCAGCAATAATAATAGCAATGCTTTACTTTAGAATTAAAATAAAAGTTATGACAAGAGACATAATTTATAAAAGAAAAAATAAATTATATTCTAGAATTTTTTATTTCATCTTAATTTTTATAATATTATTTTTTATTTATAGCTTAAATAAATATACGATTTTTTATGAAAATAAAGTTATAAAACATAATATTATAAAGCCTTTAGAAAAGGAGTATAGCTATTCTGATATAAAAGAAGGGGATATAGGTATAAATTGGAGAAATAGAAAATATCCAAGCTTTTATTATTACATTAATTTTAATGATGGATATAAAGTTAATATTACAAATGGAGTATTTGGAGGCGGTTATGATTTAAAGAAATTAATTGAAGTTAATAGTATTCTTTCACAAAAGGACATTATTAGAAATATAGACAAGACATATCTAGATATTTATAAAATAGATTTTGATGAAGACAGAAAAAATGATATGTATAAGATATTTAACATTAATAATTAATTACATGAGTATTAAATAATTTTTAGAATGTATATATGGGTTTTATAGAAAAAGCTTAATTAATAGGAGGTTTATTCTATTAGTTTTTTTAATATTTTTTATGTTTGCATATTAAAAGAATAATATATAAATAAATTAAAAAGGAATCTTAAGATATGAAAAATAAAAAGATATGTCCTAAATGTAATGGTGAGAAAATTTTAAGAATACCTGGTGAAACTGGGATATACGGAACGGGAAATAATATTACGGCAGGGTTTTTAAATGGTACTGTAAATATTTCAAGATATTTATGTTGTAATTGTGGGGACATGGAAGAATGGGTAGATAGTAAAGAAGATATAAATAAATTAGAAAAAAGATATAGTAAATAATAATATATAAAATAAAAGCAATCTCTAAAGAATAAGTTAGAGATTGTTTTTTATTTTTGTTGAAATAATAAAAATTTCAAATTTTTAATACGTAATCATGTAATTTTTAAGATTTAATGGCGAAGTAATAGAAGTATATTTTTCATTTTCATTGTCTATAATCTCAATTAGATTGGTTTAGTTAAAATGATTCAAATTGTACTAGGAAAAGTGTAGTTATTTATAAATTAAATATTATGAGTGGATATAAAATTTATTAGGATTAATAAGTTTATAAAATAGTATTTTGCTACACTAAGAATTAAAAGTTTAACAAGGGAAATGTATTGAGGAGGAGATTTATGAATATGGAAAAAATATTCTTTAAAACTTTTTTAAAGAATTTTGAAGAGTTATCATTTGAAGTGAAATTTTGGGATGATGAGGTTATTAAAGTTGGAAAAAATGAATCTTTATTTAAGCTACATTTAAAAGAACCAATACCAAAGAAGGCATTATTAACTAGTACTTCATTAGCGTTTGGGGAAGCTTATATGGATGGAAATATAGAAATAGATGGAGATCTATTTACTGTATTTGATGAGTTATTAAAGTGTATAGATAAGTTTTCTACTGACTTTAAAAGTTTACCTAAGATATTTAAAAATTCAACATCTGAAAAACATCAAAAAGAAGAAGTATCATATCATTATGATATAGGAAATGATTTTTATAAATTATGGCTAGATGATACTATGAGTTATTCTTGCGGATATTTTAAAAATCCAACAGATACTTTATATGATGCTCAAATGAATAAAGTCCATCATTTACTAAAAAAGTTAAATCTTAAAGAGGGATTAACTTTATTAGATATAGGATGTGGATGGGGTGGTCTTCTTATTGAGGCTGCTAAATTATATAAGGTTAAGGGACTTGGAATAACATTAAGTCAGGAACAACATGATGAGTTCAAAAGGAGAATAAAAGAAGAAGGTTTAGAAGATTATTTAGATGTAAAAATAATGGACTATAGAGACTTAAAGAAATCAAAATTAAGTTTTGATAGGATTGTAAGCGTTGGAATGCTTGAGCATGTAGGACGTGAAAATTATAATTTATTTTTTGAAAATGTAAACTCTGTATTAAATAAAGGTGGAGTATTTGTTCTTCATTATATAAGTGGATTAAAGGAATCACAGGGAGATGCATGGATAAAGAAATACATATTCCCAGGTGGAGTAATACCAACATTAAGGGAAATAATATCTTTATCAGCTGAGTATAAATTTTATACAATAGATGTTGAAAGTTTAAGATTGCATTATAAAAATACATTATTACATTGGGCTAAAAATTTTGATAACAACATAGATAAGGTTAGAAAAATGCATGATAGTAATGGCAGAGTATTTGATGAAAGATTTATAAGAATGTGGAGAATGTACCTATATTGCTGTGTTGCATCTTTTAACAATGGAGTAATTGATTTACATCAAATAGTTTTTGTAAAAGATACAAATAATAATTTGCCAATGACTAGAGAGTATATGTATAGATAATAAATAGAATAAATATGTTAATAAATTTATTAGTCTTAGCATAGATTTTAAGAATAATATCTAAAAATAAATACTATATATGAAAAAAGAAAATTATCCATATTTTAGATTGTTT